>NZ_MCGB01000063.1 GCF_001699815.1 Ralstonia pickettii
GCGCGACCTGCTGCGCCGCTACCTGGGGGAACAGGGCTTCACCGTGCTGGTGGCGGAAAACGCCACGGCCATGAACAAACTCTGGCTGCGCGAGCGCTTCGACCTGCTCGTGCTTGACCTGATGATGCCGGGTGAAGACGGCCTGTCGATCTGCCGTCGCCTGCGCGGCGCGAACGATCAGACGCCGATCATCATGCTCACCGCCAAGGGCGAAGACGTCGACCGCATTGTCGGCCTTGAAATGGGCGCGGACGATTACCTCCCCAAACCGTTCAACCCCCGCGAACTGATTGCGCGCATCCACGCCGTGCTGCGCCGCCGCGGCCCCGCCGAAATCCCGGGTGCGCCGTCCGAGACGCCGGAAACGTTCGCTTTTGGCGATTTCGTTCTCAACCTGGCCACGCGCACGCTCAAGAAAAACGACGAAGAGATCACGCTCACGACGGGCGAATTCTCCGTGCTCAAGGTGTTTGCACGCCATCCGCGCCAACCCCTATCGCGCGAGAAGCTGATGGAAATGGCGCGCGGCCGCGAATACGAAGTGTTCGATCGCAGCCTTGATGTGCAGATTTCGCGTCTGCGCAAGCTGATTGAACCTGACGCCAGCAACCCGCGCTTCATTCAGACCGTGTGGGGCCTGGGCTACGTGTTCATTCCCGACGGCGCCAAGTAAGCACCCGAGCAACCTTTCTCTTCCGCATCCGACTTGCGCATCCCGCGTCCGGCCGCGTTGCGGCATCTGCTGATCAGTGTGTTTGGTTCGCTGTTCTGGCGAACCTTCATGCTGATCGCATTGCTCATCGCGATTTCTCTGGGCGTGTGGTTCCAGAGCTTCCGTATTTTCGAGCGTGAACCGCGCGCGCAGCAGATCGCCATGCAGGTGGTCAGCGTGGTCAAGCTCACGCGGGCGGCGCTGCTGTATTCGGATCCGTCGAGACGCCGCTTCCTGCTGCTCGATCTCGTGCAGAACGAGGGCATCAAGGTCTACCCACGCGAGAAGGAAGACGAATACCGGGAGCCGCACACCAACCCTTACCTGACGCAGCTTGTCCAGCAGGAGATCCGCAACCGGCTCGGGGCCGACGCGGTGATCGCCACGGCCGTCAACGACATCCCGGGCGTGTGGGTGAGCTTCCAGATCGAGGGCGACGACTACTGGGTCGCCATCAGCCCGGACCGTTTCGAGCACGTGCCGGGGTTGCAATGGCTGTGGTGGTCGATGGCGGCGCTGGTGCTGTCGGTGCTGGGCGCGGCGTTCATTACGTCACGCGTGAACCAGCCGCTCAAGCGCCTGGCCGATACAGCGCGCGCCATCAGCGCCGGAGACGACCCGAAGGCATTGCCCGAAGGCGGCGGCACCGAAGTGGCGCAGGCGAATCACAGCTTCAACCAGATGGTGCGCGACCTCAAGCAGCTCGAGGCCGATCGCGCCGTCATGCTGGCCGGCATCTCGCACGACCTGCGCACGCCCCTTACGCGCCTGCGCCTGGAAACCGAGATGAGCCCCGTCGACGAGCAGACGCGCGAACTGATGGTGGCCGACATCGAACAGATGGACGCGATCATCGGCCAGTTCCTGGACTACGCGCGCCCCAGCGGGGAGATGCTCGAGGACGTGGACCTGACCGAACTCGTGCGCGACACGGCGCCCGTCTACTCTGCGCATGACGATATCGACCTGACACTCAAGCTCGCGCCCGAGGCCATCGCCCGCTGCAACCGCATGGAAACACAGCGCATTCTCGACAACCTGATCGAAAACGCACGCCGCTACGGCAAGACCCCCGGCACGAACCGCGCAGAGATCACCGTCAGCACGTTCCTGCAAGGCAACGAGGTTGTATTGTGCGTGGCCGATCGCGGTACAGGTGTGCCGGCCAACCAGCTTGCATTGCTCACCCGGCCGTTCTACCGCCTTGAATCGGCACGCAGCGAAGCCAAGGGCGCCGGGCTGGGCATGTCGATCGTCAATCGCATCCTGCAGCGCAGCGGCGGCCGCCTCGTGCTTGAGAACCGCACACCGCCCGAAACGGGACTGCTCGTCAGCGCCTGCTACGCGCGCGCCTGATCCGGCACACTGCGCGGCCTCTCCCGGGCATATCCCCTGCTTCCCACGCCTGTCATGCGTCGCCGATAAGGTGCGGCGGCGGGCAGCGCTATGGCTGGCGTTGAGAATATCAATTGGCCGGTTTTGAATTCATCGCCAATACTCCAGCCGCCAGGCTGCGCGCCTGCGCGTTCTTCGTCTCCGTCCGAACATCCTCCAGTCGGACCGGACGGCCGGTGAGCGTGTGTCTGCAAGTCCCCGCTTGGGTTTCGTACCCATTGCCACACAACTCAAGGAGAAGCTCATGAAGACCATTGGTGACAAGCTCGAACCGTTCAAGGTCGTCGGCGTCAAGCCCGGGTTCAACAATCACGAAGAGAACGGCGAGTCGGCGTTCGAGGACATCACCGAGACCTCGTTCCCGGGCAAATGGAAGGTCATCTTTTTCTATCCGAAGGACTTCACGTTCGTCTGCCCGACCGAGATCGTTGCCTTCGCCAAACTGAACGATGACTTTGCCGACCGCGACACCATCGTGCTCGGCGGCTCGACCGACAATGAATTCGTCAAGCTCGCATGGCGCCGCGAGCACAAAGACCTGAACAAGCTCAACCAATGGTCGTTTGCCGACTCGACGGGTGCCCTGGTCGACCAGCTTGGCGTACGCGAGCATGAGGCCGGCGTTGCGTTGCGCGCCACCTTCATCGTCGACCCGGACAACGTCATCCAGCACGTGTCGGTCAACAACCTGAACGTGGGTCGCAACCCGGACGAAGTGCTGCGCATTCTCGACGGCCTGCAGACGGACGAGTTGTGCCCGTGCAACCGCGCAGTCGGCGGTGCGACGCTGTAACGGCCACGCGGCGCCCTCCGAAGCCGAAGCCCGCCCCTGCGCGGGCTTTCTTTTTCAGCCGCCGCTGACAGGAGACATCGATGGAATTTCTGCAGACGATCAAGGGTCGGATTCCCGACTACGCCAAGGACATCCGCCTGAATCTGGATGGCACGATCGCGCGCTCCTCGCTGGAGGGCAATGATGCCGTGGGCGTCGCGCTGGCGGCCGCTTTTGCCACGAAGAGCAAGGTGCTGACCGACGCCATCCGCAATGCCGGGGTGCTATCCCCCGAGGAGGTGAACGGCGCGCTGACCGCCGCCGCCCTCATGGGCATGAACAACGTCTGGTATCCGTACGTCGAGATGGCCGACGACTCTGACCTCGCGCAGCAGAAAGCGGAGTTGCGCATGAACGCCTACGCCAACAACGGCGGCGTCGACAAACGCCGGTTCGAGATGTATGCCCTGGCCGCGTCCATCATCGGCAAATGCCATTTCTGCATTAAATCGCACTACGACTTGCTGAAGAATCACCAGGGCATGAGCGCGCAGCAATTGCGCGACGTTGGTCGCATTGCGGCTGTCATCAACGCGGCAGCGCAAGTCATCGCGGCCGAATAGCCGCACCAGTTCAGCAAACGAAAACGGCAGCCCGGATCGCTCCGGTGCTGCCGCTTGCCTCCGCGTGATGGCGACGCGGACTTAGTCCTGCTCGGCGGCTTCTGCGCGATAGATCAACACCACCGCCTGCGCGACGATGCCTTCCTCCTTGCCTTCGAAGCCGAGCTTCTCGTTCGTTTTGGCCTTGACGTTGCACCGCTCGGGCGCAATGCCGAGGTCTTCCGCTAAGTTGGCAACCATGCCAGGCACATGTGGTGCGAGTTTGGGCTTCTGCGCGATGACGGTGGCGTCGACATTGCCGACCGCATAACCGGCCTTGTGCACGCGGCGCACGGCTTCGCGCAGCAGCACGCGGCTGTCGGCGCCGGCAAAGGCCGGGTCGGTGTCGGGAAAGTGCCGGCCGATGTCGCCCAGGCCGGCGGCGCCGAACAATGCATCGGTAATCGCATGCAGCAGCGCATCGGCGTCGGAGTGGCCGAGCAGACCGCGTGTGTGCGGAATCTCCACGCCGCCCAGGATCAGCTTGCGGCCCTCCACCAGCGCGTGCACGTCATAGCCTTGACCAATGCGGATGTCCATCCAGTTCATGCTTGCGATGCCTCGTTGGGTTGTGCGCGCTGCGCGAGGATGGCCTCGGCGAGTGCGAAATCGTCGGAATACGTCACCTTGAAGTTGCGCAGCGCCCCCGGCACAAGCAGCGGCGGGTGACCGGCGGCTTCAATGGCGCTGGCTTCGTCGGTGACGATGCGCTGTTGCAACAGCGCCTCCCGCAAGGCGCGCTCCAGCAGGCCAAGCGGAAACATCTGCGGCGTCTGCGCTTGCCACAGGCCATCGCGCGGCACGGTGGCGTTGATGTGCTGAGCCGCATCGGCACGTTTGAGCGTATCTGCCACGGGTAGCGCAAGGATGCCTCCCGCAGCTTGCGTGCCTCCGGCCTCCACGGCCGCGACCAAACGCGCGACCAGTGCGGGCGTCAGGCCCGGACGCGCCGCATCATGCACGAGCACCCAGTCGTCATCGTGCGCACCGAGACCACGCAACGCCGCCAGCCCATGCGTGACGGATGCGTGGCGCGAGTCGCCGCCGCAATCGACCTCCACCAGCTTGGGCGCGTTGAAACCGCCCTCGGGAAAGCGCTGCACGAGCGGCTGTGCGCCGGGCGTTGTCACGACCAGCACGGTGTCGATTTCGGGGCTGGCCAGGAATGCCTGCGCCGTGTGCCACAACATCGGCCGCCCGGCAATCACCTGATATTGCTTGGGCAGATCGCCGCCGGCGCGGGAGCCGGTGCCGGCCGAGGGAATCAGCGCAAAACGGCGTCGGCCAGGGTGTGAAATCGACATGAGAGGCGGGAAAGTGAACGTGGGCGCAGCATTTGCGTGGGTTTTGGCCCGCCCAAGCGCGCGGCTGGCGCGGATTTTATAATAGCGCTCTGCGTCGCGACACCCCGCCTGCACATGCCGGCGGGGTGTCGTGCTTTGTCTTGCAGTCGTGCCCCACACAACCTCACGCCTCATGTCCGATTTTTCGCTCTCTGCCCTGCCCGCCGTCAAACCGGGCGCGCGCTTCGTCTTCAGTGGCCTGCAGGGCGCGGCAGATGCCCTGCTGCTGGCACGCTACCTGGAGCAGCATCGCGCCGCGGCGCCGATGCTGGCGGTGGTCTGCGCCAATGCCGTCGATGCCCAGCGCCTGGCGGAGGAGCTACGCTGGTTTGCCCCGCAGGCGCGCGTGAAGCTGCTGCCGGACTGGGAAACGCTGCCGTACGACAATTTCTCGCCGCACCAGGATTTGATCTCCGAGCGGCTGGCGACGCTGCATGACCTGCAGAACGGTGCGTGCGACATCCTGCTCGTGCCTGCCTCCACGGCGCTGCAGCGCGTGGCGCCGCCATCATTCCTCGCCGCTTACACGTTCTTCTTCAAAAAGGGCGAAAAGCTGGACGAGGCGGCGCTGAAAGCGCAATTCACGCTGGCCGGCTACGAGCACGTCAGCGCCGTGATGCGGCCAGGCGAATACTCCGTGCGGGGCGGCCTGATCGACTTGTTCCCGATGGGCTCTCCGCTGCCGTATCGGCTGGACCTGTTTGGCGACGAAATCGAGACGATCCGCTCGTTCGACCCAGACACGCAGCGCAGCCTCTACCCGGTGAACGAAGTCCGCCTGCTGCCGGGCCGCGAATTTCCGATGGACGAGGCCTCGCGCACTGCCTTCCGCGGACGCTGGCGCGAGGTGTTCGAGGGGGACCCGACGCGCTCGCCCATCTATAAGGACATCGGCAACGGCGTGCCGAGCGCCGGCATCGAGTACTACCTGCCACTGTTCTTCGACGAGACCGCGACGCTGTTCGACTACCTGCCGGGCACCACGCATCTTGCCTTCGTGGGCGACATCGAAGGCGCGGTGCGCCGCTTCTGGGCCGACACCACGCAGCGCTACAACTTCATGCGCCACGACCGCGAGCGCCCGCTGCTGCAGCCGTCTGCGCTGTATCTGGATGAAGAGGCGTTCTTCGTCGCCGCCAAGCCGCACGCACGTCTGGTGTTGCGCGCCGAGCCCGGCGATGCACCGCTTTCGCTGCCGTTGCCGAACGTTGCCGTCAACCGCCGCGCGGAAGACCCGCTGGTCAATCTCGAATCGTTCCTGATGCGCAGCAACTGCCGCGTGATGATCTGCGCCGAATCCGCAGGCCGCCGCGAAACGCTTGCGCAAATGCTTGCCGCCAGCGGCCTGCACCCCGAAGGCGTCGCGGACTTTGCGGACCTGATGAGCGGCGATGCCAAGTTCGTGCTGGGCGTGGCACCGCTGTACCAGGGCTTCATCCTCGGCGACGAACGCATCGCGCTCATCACCGAGACCGAGCTGTACGCGCAGACCGTGCGCCGCGCAGGTCGCCGCAAGCAGGAACAGGCCACCGCCGTCGATTCAATGGTGCGCGATCTGGCCGAGTTGAAGATCGGCGACCCGGTGGTGCACAGCGAGCACGGCATCGGGCGCTACCAGGGGCTGGTGTCCATCGACATGGGTAACGGCGAGGAAGAATTCCTGCACCTCGACTACGACAAGGGCAGCAAGCTCTACGTGCCGGTGCATCAGTTGCACGTGATCTCGCGCTACTCGGGCGCCGATCCGGAAACCGCGCCGCTGCATTCGCTCGGCTCCGGCCAATGGGAAAAGGCCAAGCGCAAGGCGGCGCAGCAGATTCGCGATACGGCGGCTGAACTGCTGAACCTGTACGCGCGGCGCGCATTGCGCCAGGGCTTTGCATTCCCGCTCACGCCCGAGGACTACGCGACGTTCGCCGAGAGCTTCGGCTTTGAGGAAACTCCCGATCAGGCCGCCGCCATCGCGGCAGTGATCGCCGACATGACGTCGGGCAAGCCGATGGACCGGCTCGTCTGCGGCGACGTCGGCTTCGGCAAGACGGAAGTCGCGCTGCGTGCCGCGTTTGTGGCGGTCATGGGTGGCAAGCAGGTGGCCATCCTGGCCCCGACCACGCTGCTTGCCGAACAGCATTACCAGACGCTGGTCGACCGCTTTGCCGACTGGCCGGTGCGCATTGCCGAGATCTCGCGTTTCAAGAACAAGAAAGAAATCGACGCCGCGATCGAAGCCATCAACGCCGGGACCATCGACATCGTGATCGGCACGCACAAGCTGCTCTCGCCGGACGTGAAGTTTGACCGCCTGGGGCTCGTCATCATCGACGAGGAACATCGCTTTGGCGTGCGCCAGAAGGAAACGCTCAAAACGCTGCGCGCCGAGGTGGACGTTCTTACGCTCACCGCCACGCCGATCCCCCGCACGCTGGGCATGGCGCTGGAAGGCCTGCGCGATTTCTCCGTGATCGCCACCGCGCCGCAAAAGCGGCTGGCCATCAAGACGTTCCTGCGCCGCGAGGAAGATGGCGTGCTGCGCGAGGCCATCCTGCGCGAGCTGAAACGTGGCGGCCAGGTCTATTTCCTGCACAACGAGGTCGAGACCATCGAGAACAAGCGCGCCAAGCTCGAAGAGCTGATTCCGGAAGCGCGCGTGGTCGTCGCCCATGGCCAGATGCACGAACGCGAACTGGAACGCGTGATGCGTGATTTCGTGGCCCAGCGCGCCAACATCCTGCTGTGTACGACGATCATCGAAACCGGCATCGACGTGCCGACCGCAAACACGATCCTCATCCACCGTGCCGACAAGTTCGGCCTGGCGCAACTGCATCAATTGCGCGGTCGCGTCGGGCGCTCGCACCACCAGGCATATGCGTATCTGCTGGTGCATGACGTAGACGGCCTGACCAAGCAGGCACAGCGCCGGCTTGAAGCCATTCAGCAAATGGAAGAACTCGGTGCGGGCTTCTATCTCGCAATGCACGATCTCGAAATCCGCGGCGCCGGCGAGGTACTGGGCGACAAGCAATCGGGCGAGATTTCCGAGATCGGCTTCCAGCTCTACACCGACATGCTCAACCAGGCAGTGAAGTCACTGAAGGCCGGCAAGGAACCCGATCTGATGGCGCCGCTTGCGGCCACGACCGAGATCAACCTCGGCACGCCGGCCTTGCTGCCGCAGGACTATTGCGGCGATGTGCAGGAGCGCCTGTCGCTGTACAAACGCCTGGCCAACTGCGAAAGCAGCGAGACGATCGACAATATCCAGGAGGAGCTGATCGACCGTTTCGGCAAGCTGCCGCCGCAGGCGCAATCGCTCATCGAAACGCACCGACTGCGCATTGCCGCCGCGCCGCTGGGCATCCGCAAGATCGACACCGGCGCGAACGCCGTCACGCTGCAGTTCATCCCGAACCCGCCCGTTGACGCCATCAAGATCATCGATCTCGTGCAGAAGAACCGGCAGATCAAGCTGGCGGGGCAAGATCGGCTGCGTATCGAGAACATTCCGGTCGAATTCGCCGCGCTGGCGCAGACCATTCGCCACGCCATGCGGCAATTGACGTGATCCAGTAGGATCAGCCCGTCAGAACAAGGAAACCATCATGAGCACCGCCCTCACCCCGTTCTCCACGCTTGACTGGACGAACAAGCTCGTCAGCTTCGACACCACGAGCCGCGGCTCCAACCTGGCGCTGATCGAGACCGTGCGCGACTACCTGCGCGGCGTCGGCCTCGAGTCGCATCTGTCGCATAACGACGATGGCAACAAGGCCAACCTGTTCGCCACCATTCCGGCAGCGGACGGCAGCGTGCAAGGCGGCATCGTACTGTCGGGCCATACCGATGTCGTGCCGGTGGATGGCCAGAAATGGGACAGCAACCCGTTTGCGCCGGAAGTGCGCGACGGCAAGCTCTACGGACGCGGCACGTGCGACATGAAGGGCTTCATCGCGTCCTCGCTGGCGCTGGTGCCGTCGCTGCTCCAGGCCAGACTGCGCGAGCCTGTGCACTTTGCGCTGTCATACGACGAGGAAGTCGGCTGCGTGGGCGCGCCGCGCATGATTGAAGACCTGATCGCCCGCGGCATCAAGCCTGCCGGCTGCATCGTCGGCGAACCCACCTCCATGCGCCCGATCGTCGCCCACAAAGGCATCAACGCGTACCGCTGCCGTGTGCACGGCCGCGCCGCGCATTCGTCGCTCACGCCGCAGGGTGTGAACGCCATCGAATACGCCGCGCGCATCATCTGCTTCGTGCGTGACCTGGCCGATGAATTCCGCGCCAAGGGCCCATTCGACGACGCGTTTGATGTGCCCTTCACCACGGCGTCGACCGGTCTCATCAACGGCGGTATCGCACTCAACACGATCCCGGCGTTGTGCGAGCTGGTGTTTGAATTCCGCAACCTGCCGGGCGTGGATGCGCCGGCCATCCGCGCACGCGTCGAGCGCTACGTGCGCGAGACCATCGAGCCCGCCATGCAGCGGGAGCATCCTGACGCCCACATCGAACTCGACGAGATTGCCGCCGCGCCGTCGCTGGACGCCTCCGAGCAAGCCGCCATCACGCAGCTTGTGCGTGTGCTGACCGAAGACAACGACAAGCGCAAGGTCGCCTACGGCACGGAAGCCGGCCTCTTCCAGCGTGCCGGCATTCCAGCCGTGCTGTGCGGTCCGGGCAACATCGAACAGGCGCACAAGGCCAACGAATACGTCGAACTGGCCCAGCTCGACGCCTGCGACCGCTTCCTCGCCAAGGTGGCGCGCAGCCTGATGGTCGAGACCGCGTCCGCCTAACGCTTACACAGCAATGCCTCACCTTTTGGTGGGGCGCATGCCGCCCGGGGCGTTCGCTACAATAGCGGGCTTCCCCGGCGCCGAACCGCCCGCTCCCCGCTCCTTTCACCCCATGCCCGTCATTCTGCAAAGCCCGTCGCCGCTGTCCACCGGTGACATTGAATCCGTCCGAAGCCTGTTCGGCAGCGCCACCTATGAGATGCGCGCGCCCAACGTCGCGGCCATCGAATGGGTGCACGAACTGCCCAGCGAATTACGCGTCCAGCTTGATGCCATCTGCGCCAACCTGAAGATGGACTACGCGTGGATTCCCGACGAATGGACGTTCGGCGATTTCCGCGTGCTGGCGATGGACATGGATTCCACGCTCATCACCATCGAGTGCATCGACGAAATTGCGGATTTCTGCGGACTCAAGCCGCAAGTGGCGGCCATCACCGAAGCGTCGATGCGGGGCGAGATCAAGGATTTCAACGAGAGCCTGACGCGCCGCGTCGAACTGCTCAAGGGCCTGGATGCAAGCGTGCTGGAGCGCGTCTACGCCGAGCGCCTGCAGCTCTCCCTGGGCGCCGAAAAGATGCTCAAGGCCGTGCAGGCGCTGGGCATCCGTACGCTGCTGGTGTCGGGCGGCTTCGAATTTTTTACCTCACGCCTGCAGGAGCGCCTGGGCCTCGACCGTACGCGCGCCAACACGCTGGAGATCGTCGATGGCAAGCTGACCGGCCGCGTGCTCGGCGAGATCGTCAATGCGGATGTGAAGGCGCAGACGCTCAAGGCGTTCTGCCAGGATCTGGGCGTGTCGCCGCACAACGCCATTGCCATGGGCGACGGCTCGAACGATCTGAAGATGATGGGCGTGGCGGGCCTGTCGGTCGCGTTCCGCGCCAAGCCCATCGTGCAGGCACAGGCCGACGTGGCGTTCAACGTTGTCGGCCTGGATGGCTTGTTGAATCTGTTTCCGCAGCAATAAGCCGCGATGGCGACCCGCCCGCCTGCCCGCAGAAAACTCGCACCGGTGGTGCGAGAAACGGTAGATGCGCAGGATTACGCCGCCTTGCTCACCGAGATCAGGGCGCGCATCCAGGCTGCGCAATATGCGGCCCTACGGGCGGTCAACAAAGAGCTGGTGGGACTGTATTGGGACATCGGCCAAATGATCGTGGCGCGGCAGCAAACCGAGGGTTGGGGTAAAGCGGTCGTGCAGCAACTCGCCACAGACCTGCAGGCGAGCTTTCCTGGCACGGGCGGTTTTTCGGCATCCAACCTCTGGCGGATGAAGGGTTTCTTTGAGACCTACCGCGACGCAACAAAACTCGCACCTCTGGTGCGAGAAATCGGGTGGAGCCATAACCTGCTCATTCTTGAGCGTTGCAAAGACGCTCAAGAGCGCGAGTTCTACCTGCGCATGACGCGCAAATTCGGTTGGTCGAAAAGCGTTCTGGCACACCAGATCGACAACCAGAGCTACGAAAAGTCACTCCTGGGCCAGACCAATTTCGACAAGGCGCTGACGCCGGCCCTGCGCGCGCAAGCCAAGCTGGCGGTCAGAGACGAATACGCCTTCGATTTTCTCGAACTCGGCAACCAGCACAGCGAACGGGAGCTGGAGCGCGCGCTGATCACCCGCATCGAAGATTTTCTGCGCGCAATGGGCGGCATGTTTGCCTTCCTGGGTAGCCAATACCGGCTTGAAGTGGATGGCGACGAGTATTTCATCGATCTGCTGCTGTTCCACCGCCGCTTGCGCTCGCTGGTGGCCATCGAACTGAAAATCGGCAAATTCGAACCCGAGTTTGTCGGGAAGATGCAGTTCTACCTGGCCGCTCTGGACGAGCAGGTTCGCCAGGACGACGAGAACCCGTCCATCGGCATCATCCTGTGCAAAGAAAAGAAGCGCACCATCGTCGAATATGCACTTCGCGACGCAACGAAGCCGATTGGCGTAGCGACTTACGCCATCACCAAGAGTCTGCCCAAGGAGTTACAGGGCCAGTTGCCTTCGCCTGAAACCATTGCGCGCCTGCTTGAAACGCTGTAGCCACGACGATTGAAAACGGGGCGCCACGATCAACTCGCACGCCCCGCCATCACCGCCGCCTGAAGCTTGAAAGGTCAAGCCCGCAGGTGCGCCTCCATCGCCTGCTTCAAATCCGCAATCAAATCACGCGGATCTTCCAGCCCGATATACAGACGCACGAAACCGCCCGCGTTTTCCCAATCGGCCGGCGGCCAGGCGGTCGCCGTGCGCATCGACGGAATGTTGTACGGCAACGCCAGGCTGTGGGCCCCGCCCCACGAAAAACCGATCGCGAAGTAGCGCAACCCTTCGATAAAGGCGTCGATCTGCGCCTGCGAATAGCGCTCGTGCAGCACGATCGAGAACAAGCCGCTCGCGCCGGTAAAGTCGCGCTTCCAGTTTTCGTGGCCCGGACAATCAGGCAGTGCCGGGTGCAGAACGCGCACGATTTCGGGCCGATCCGCCAGCCATTCGGCCACTTCGCGGGCGTGTGCATCGTGTGCAGCCAGGCGCGTTGGCAGGCTCGGCATGCCACGCAACACGAAATAGCAATCGTCCGCCGAAACGCCCCAACCCATGCGCATGCGTGTGGCAAGCAGCTTATAGTGCAGCGCTTCGTCGTTGGTGATGGCGGCGCCCATGAGCACGTCGCTGCCACCCGATTGGTACTTGGTCAGCGCCTGCACAGAGATGTCGATGCCGTGCTCGAACGGCTGGTAATACACGCCACCGCTCCAGGTGTTGTCGATTGCCGTAATGGCGCCGGCCTTGCGCGCCACCTCGGCGATGGCCGTGCAATCGGGCACCTCCATCGTCACCGAACCCGGCGCTTCGAGCCACACGAGTTTGGTGTTGTGACGGATCAGGTCGGCAATGCCGGCGCCGATCATCGGATCGTAATAGCGCACGGTGATGCCGAACTGGCGTGCCATCCACTCGCCATGGTCGCGGTTCGGACCGTAGGCGTTGTCCGGAATCAACACGTCGTCGCCGGATTTGACGAGCGTGAAGTACACCAGCGAAATCGCCGCCAGCCCTGATGGGAGCAGCAGCGTGTGTGAGCCGCCCTCGATCTGCGCCAGCGCCTGGCACAGCGTGTCGGATGTCGGCGTGGCATGCAGGCCGTAGCGCCAGTGCACCACACTGCCGCTACCGAAGGCACGCATGTCTGCGAGATTCTTGAACACCACCGTCGACGCACGATGCGTGGCATGCGAGAACGCCGTGAAGCCCGGTGGGATATGCAATTCCGGATGCACAGCCTGGGTCGCGGGAAACATGGGCGGGAGCTTGGTGTCGTCGTTCACGTGGTTTCCTGTTTGATGGCGTATGAGCGTTTTGCGGCCGCTTACCAGTGCGCGCTTGATCGTGTTGGACTGCCGGCCGGTGGTGCAATCTGACCAGGCCCCGCTGGGACCAGCGGCGTCATTGGCGTGGCTGGCGAGGCCGCATTGCTGTTTGCTGCGGCATCGTACGGCGGAATCACGACCACGGCGACGGGCCGCAGCACAAACGGCAGCGTATGACCGTCGTGGGCGACGTCCGTCCACGTGCCGCGCACAATGCCGTGGCCGTCGATGGCGCCTTCCCAGGTGCCTGTGACGTGCGTACCGTCATCGGACTCCTCCATGAGGAAGCCGCCGTTTTCGTATTCGCCGGCCACCAAGCGAACGCCCGCCGCGTTGCCCGCGACGTATTCGCCGTGGACGCTGTCGATTTCACCGGCCTTGCGGCCAAGGCGCATGTGGATCGGCATGTCGCCAATTGCGCCTGTGTAGACAGGGTATTTCGCGTAGTCGGGCTGCGGTTGCAACACACGCGGCGACGCGGTCTGTGCGGAGAAGCCGTTGTCGCCCCTCCTGGCCTGAGCGCGACGCTTGTCGCCATCGGCAACGGCGCGGTTCAGGCCCAGGTCACCTGGCTGCACGTTGGTGCTGCCGGTCGACACCTCGTAGCCGTTGTTGGCGGCCGGCGTCTGGGCAGACACCGGCGCCACGCCTGCGGCCAGCACCAGCGCAAGCAACGCGCCGGTTGGCCGAATCAGGCGTTCAATCGAGAAAATGCGTTCAGATGCGCTCGAACACCGCCGCAATGCCCTGTCCTCCACCAATACACATGGTCACCAGCGCGTAGCGACCACCGATGCGCTGCAGCTCGTGCAACGCCTTGACCGTGATAAGCGCACCCGTTGCGCCGATCGGGTGGCCGAGCGAAATGCCCGAACCGTTTGGGTTGACCTTGGCCGGGTCCAGGCCGAGTTCCTTCGTCACCGCACAAGCCTGGGCGGCAAATGCCTCGTTGGCTTCGATCACATCCAGATCCTTGACCGACAGGCCTGCCCGCTCCAGCGCCTTGCGCGTGGCCGGCACCGGGCCGATACCCATGATCTTCGGATCCACGCCCGCATGGCCGTACGACACCAGCCGGGCCAGTGGCTTGAGGCCGCGCTTTTCGGCCACCGAACGCTCCATCAGCACCAGCGCCGCGCCTGCATCGTTGAGGCCCGAAGCGTTGCCCGCCGTCACCGTACCGTTTTCTTTCGTGAAGACCGGCTTGAGCTTGGTCATGTCGTCGATGGTCGCGTCGTGGCGGACGTGCTCATCGGTATCGAACTGGATATCGCCCTTGCGCGACTTGATCGTCACCGGAACGATCTGGTCCTTGAAGTAGCCGGCCTGGATGGCACGCGATGCACGCTGGTGGGACTCCAGCGCGGTCTGATCTTGCTGCTCGCGGCTGATGCCGAATTCGCGGGCGACGTTTTCCGCCGTCACACCCATGTGGATCGTGTGGAACGGGTCGTGCAGCGCGCCGAGCATCATGTCGACCATCTTGGCGTCGCCCATGCGCGAACCCCAACGGGCGGCAGGCGCCAGGTACGGCGCGCGGCTCATGCTTTCCGCGCCACCGGCAATGGCGATATCGGCATCGCCCAGCAGCACGGTTTGCGCTGCGCTCACCACGGCCTGGAGGCCAGAGCCGCACAGGCGGTTGACGTTGAATGCGGGCGTTTCGGCCGACACCCCGCCGTTGACTGCGGCCACACGCGAGAGATACATGTCGCGCGGCTCGGTGTTGATCACGTGGCCAAACACCACGTGGCCGACGTCCTCGCCCTTCACCCCGGCGCGGGCCAGCGCCTCGCGCACGACGAGCGCGCCGAGTTCGCACGGCGCCACATCCTTCAAGCTGCCGCCAAACGTCCCGATTGCGGTACGAACGCCGCTGACCACCACCACTTCACGTGCCATTGCTGTCTCCTGTGCCATCGAAATTGGATGGCGGCCAGTATAAACGCACGACCGTTCGCAAAATTTAGGTACGACTACCTAAGAGGATCAGACCTCGCCCCACAGGTCGTGGCCATCCGCGCCGGTAATCTTGACCGACACGAAATCGCCCGCCTTATAGCGCTTGTACGGCTTCGACGGCGGCGCGATATAGACGAGGCCGTCAATCTCCGGGGCATCCGCCGATGAACGGCCGATGCCGCCGTCCTGATTCACTTCGTCCACAAGCACGCGCAGCGACTTGCCAACCTTGCGCTGCAGACCGCGCGCAGACACGCGCTCGGCGACTTCCATGAAGCGCGCGCGGCGCTCCTCGCGCACCTCATCGGGCAATGCGCCCGGCAGGTCGTTGGCGGTCGCGCCCTCGACCGGCGAATACGCGAAGCAGCCCACGCGGTCCAGTTCGGCCTCGGCAATGAAGTCGAGCAGCGTTTGGAACTCTTCCTCCGTTTCACCCGGGAAACCCGCGATGAACGTGCTGCGGATGGTCAGCTCCGGGCACACCTCGCGCCAGGCGCGGATGCGGTCCAGCGTCTTCTCGGCGTTGGCGGGGCGCTTCATGCGCTTGAGCACGTCCGGGTGGGCGTGCTGCAGCGGCACGTCCAGATAGGGAAGGACCTTGCCCTCAGCCATCAGGGGCATCACCTCATCCACGCTCGGATAGGGGTAGACGTAGTGCAGGCGCACCCAGGCGCCGTACTGCGACGCCAATTCGCCGAGCGCGCCCACCAGCTCGGTCATGCGCGTCTTCAGCGGGCGGCCGTTCCAGAAGCCCATGCGGAATTTGACATCGACGCCATAAGCGCTGGTGTCCTGCGAGATAACGAGCAGTTCCTTCACGCCGGCCTTCAGCAGGTTTTCCGCCTCCAGCATCACTTCGGCCACCGGGCGCGAAACGAGATCGCCGCGCATCGACGGGATGATGCAGAAGCTGCACCGGTGGTTGCAGCCCTCGGAAATCTTCAGATACGCGTAGTGCTTCGGCGTGAGCTTGATGCCCTGCGGCGGCACCAGGTCAATGAACGGGTCGTGCGGCTTGGGCAGGTGCGTGTGCACCGCTTCCATCACCTCGCCCAGCGCATGGGGGCCCGTCACAGCCAGCACCTTCGGGTGCACGCTGGTGATGATGTCCTGGCCCGAAGCGTCCTTCTTGGCACCCAGGCAGCCGGTCACGATCACCTTGCCGTTCTCGGCCAGCGCCTCGCCAATCGCATCCAGGCTTTCCTGCACAGCCTCGTCGATGAAGCCGCAGGTGTTGACGACCACCAGGTCCGCCCCGCCGTACGTGCCGGAAATCTCATACCCCTCCGCGCGCAGTTGGGTGATGATCTGCTCGGAATCGACCAAGGCCTTGGGACAACCGAGACTGACGAACCCCACCTTGGGGCTCTGGGTACTGACGTCGGACATGGGAACAACCTGATGTGGGAGAGGATTTGCGCTGCGCACGTGGGGTGTGCCGCGCGGTTGCGTATTTTAACCGTTCGCCGCGCCTGGGCGGCCAAGCCGAAGCTGCATCTGCTCAATCACGCGCTCGATTTCCAGCGCGTCCTGCAACCTGCGAATGGCATCGTGCAGCTCGGCGGCCTGGGGCCACGTCCGCTTCAGATAGCTCAGCCACAGTTTGACGCGGCCATGCTCGTGCTTGGCAGAGATGCGCGCATGGAGCTTTTTCAAGTAGTCGGCGAGATAGCCCAGCACGATCGGCCATTCCGCCGCGGACGGCGCCTGGTCCATCTGCGCGCGGATGCGCTGGGCCAGGAATGGGTCGGACACGGCGCCACGTCCGATCATCACGTCACTGCAGCCACTGACGGCGCGGCAGCGCTCCCAGTCAGCCACGGTCCAGACTTCGCCGTTGGCGGTCACGGGGATGCTCACGGCATCGGCGATGCGTGCAATCCAGTCCCAGTGGGCGGGCGGACGGTAGCCGTGATCGCGCGTGCGGGCATGCACGACGAGCGATTCCGCACCGCCTTCCGCCAGGGCCGTCGCACAGTCAATCGCACGGGAAGTATCGGAAACGCCAAGCCGCATCTTCGCCGTCACCGAAATGTTGGCCGGCACCGCGGCCCGCACGGCGCGCACGATGTCGTGCAGCACTTCCGGCGTGGCAAGCAGCATGGCGCCGCCGCCATGCCGGTTCACGACCTTGGCGGGGCAGCCGAAGTTGAGGTCGATGCCATGTGGCGTGAGGGTTGCCGCGTATGCCGCATTGCGGGCCAGCCATTCCGGATCGCTACCGAGGAGTTGGATGGTCATCGGCGTGCCGCTGGCGGTATAGCCGCCGTTGCGGATCTCGGGCGTCTCACGCTCATAAGTCCGCGCGGGGAGCAACGAGCCCGTCACCCGGACAAACTCCGAGACGCATCCGTCGTAGCCGCCGGCTTGCGTCAGCACGTCACGCATGACGTAATCCGCGACCCCTTCCATCGGGGCAAGCAAAAGGCAGCTCATGCGAAAACGGAAGACAGCCGGCGCACACGCCGGGGGCGGACATCAAACATGGGAGACCGGGGAGGGAATCGTGATCGACGGAGAGGCGTACACCTCACCTGAAGGACCAGTATTTTACCTTGCTGCCCTCTCCGGCGTGCGCCCAACAAAAAAGGCGAACCGCCATGCGATTCGCCTCGTTTTTCCAGGCCGCCGAACTTACTTTTTCTCAGGCGGCTGGTTGAACGGGAAGGTCCCGAACATGTTCTTGGCCTGGCTCTGCATCTGCTCCTGCATCTGCACGAACAGGTTTTTGCTCTGCTCGATGTAGTTGCTCATCATGCCTTGCATCATCGGGCCCTGCATGTTCATGAACTGCGACCACATGTCAGGGTTGAACGTGTTGCCGCTGTAGAGGTCCTTCGAGTTCTCGGCCAGCTTGCTCTGGATGTCGACAAATGCCTGGATGTTCTTTTCCAGGTACGTGCCCATCATGCCCTGCATGGCGTTTCCATAGAAACGGATGATCTGCGCGAGCATCGCGCCGGAGAACATCGGCACGCCGCCGGTTTCCTCTTCCAGAATGATCTGCAGCAGGATGCTGCGGGTCAGGTCTTCACCGGATTTCGCATCGACGACGCGAAACTCTTCGGTTTCCATGACGAGCTGCTTGACGTCTGCCAGCGTGATGTAGGTGCTGGTCTGGGTATCGTAGAGCCGGCGGTTGGGATATTTCTTGATCAGCCGTTCGGTGCCCTTCTTGCTGGTGGCCATCGTGCCTTTCCGTGTTGGCGATGCTGCTGCGGTGCAGCCGATGCACTGCGAAATGACTGCACCGAGCGATGCAGCAAAATACGCGGTTGCCCGGCTGTTCCGATCTGCGCGCGAATGCTGCATTCAAGAGCAGCGCAGATGCATCCGTTTATGATCGGACGCCCCGTGTCTCCCTGCGGAGCGCCTCCGTGATTGGATTCTATGCGGATCGCTCTGCAAAGAAAAGGCGACCTCCCCCGGTAAAAACCCGCAGCATTTTGATGCGGCTCACGCACTCGGACAGTTGTACAGAGAGGACGCAAAAGGCCTGCTGCAATGCACTCAAGCATCGCAGCATGCAGGCAAATCAGGGGAAAAATTGCTGCGCCTGTGCTGCAGCATCGCCGCAGCACAGGCGTGGGAGCGTCAGCCCATGTGCAGGCCGCCGTTGAGGGAGAAGTCCGCACCGGTGGAGAAGCCGGACTCTTCCGATGCAAGCCATGCGCAGATCGAGGCAATCTCGGTCGGCTCGCCCAACCGCTTGACCGGGATCGTGCCAATAATCTTGTCGAGCACATCCTGACGAATCGCTTTCACCATGTCGGTGGCGATATAGCCCGGCGACACGGTGTTGACCGTCACGCCCTTGGTAGCGACTTCCTGCGCCAGCGCCATGGTGAAACCATGCAAGCCAGCCTTGGCGGTCGAGTAGTTGGTCTGGCCAAACTGCCCCTTCTGGCCGTTCACCGACGAGATGTTGATGATTCGACCCCAGCCGCGATCCGCCATGCCGTCGATGACCTGCTTCGTCACGTTGAACAGCGACGTCAGGTTGGTATCGATCACCGCATCCCAGTCGGCGCGGGTCATCTTGCGGAACACCACGTCGCGCGTAATGCCGGCGTTGTTGATCAGGACATCCACCTCGCCCACTTCGGCCTTGACCTTGTCGAACGCGGCCTTGGTCGACTCCCAGTCACCGACGTTCCCTTCGGACGGCACGAAATCGAAACCGAGCGCCTTTTGTTGTTCGAGCCATTTCGCCTTACGCGGCGAGTTCGGGCCGCAGCCTGCGACAACAGTGAAGCCGTCGCGCGCCAAGCGCTGGCAAATCGCCGTTCCGATACCGCCCATGCCGCCGGTGACGTATGCGATGCGTTTGGTCATGTCCACTCCTAGTCCTTGTTGTTAGAATCGCCCGGCCTCTTGCCGGGCGGCAAATGCTCAGGTGTCTCGGATTGGCGCGTCAGGCATTCGTTCCGATTCACGCCAATCCCACTGCAAAAAACTTACGGGCGCTCAACGGCCAGCGCCACGCCCATGCCACCGCCGATACACAGCGAAGCCAGGCCCTTCTTCGCATCGCGCTTCTGCATTTCGTGCAGCAGCGTGACCAGGATGCGGCAGCCCGACGCGCCGATCGGGTGACCGATCGCAATCGCACCGCCGTTGACGTTGATCTTGGACGTGTCCCAGCCCATCTGCTGATGCACGGCCAGCGCCTGAGCGGCGAACGCCTCGTTGATCTCCATCAGGTCCAGGTCGCCCACCGACCAGCCGGCGCGCGACAGGCAGCGTTTGGATGCCGGCACCGGCCCCATGCCCATGACCTTCGGGTCCAGGCCGGCGCTCGCGTAAGCACGGATGGTGGCCAGTGGCGTCAGGCCCAGTTCCTTGGCCTTGGCGGCCGACATCACCACGACTGCGGCGGCGCCATCGTTCAGGCCCGAGGCGTTGGCCGCCGTCACCGTACCTGCCTTGTCGAAGGCGGGCTTCAGGCCAGCCATCGACTCGAGCGTGGCACCATGGCGAACGAACTCGTCCTGCGAGAAGGCAATCGGATCGCCCTTGCGCTGCGGGATCAGGATCGGAACGATTTCGTCATTGAAGCGGCCCGACTTCTGCGCAGCTTCCGCCTTGTTCTGCGAAGCCACGGCAAACTCGTCCTGCGCTTCACGCGTGATGCCGTATTCCTTGGCGACGTTCTCGGCCGTGATGCCCATGTGGTACTGGTTGTAGACGTCCCATAGCCCATCCACAATCATCGAATCGATCAGCTTGGCGTCGCCCATGCGGAAACCGTCGCGCGAGCCTGGCAGGACGTGCGGCGCGGCGGACATGTTTTCCTGGCCGCCAGCCACGACGATCTCGGCATCGCCCGCGATGATGGCGTTGGCGGCCAGCATCACGGCCTTCAGGCCCGAGCCGCACACCTTGTTGATGGTCAGGCCAGGCACCATGTTCGGCAGCCCAGCCTTGATGACGGCCTGGCGCGCCGGGTTCTGACCCGAGCCTGCCGTCAGCACCTGGCCCATGATGACTTCGCTCACCTGGTCCGGCGCCACCTTGGCGCGCGCCAGCGCTTCACGGATAACGGCCGCGCCAAGCTCAGGCGCAGCGATCTTCGCCAGCGAGCCACCAAACTTGCCCACGGCGGTGCGTACCGCCGATACGATCACAACATCGGTCATTTGCTTACCTTCCACTGTCGAAAGAGAGGGTCGTTGGATACCGTCAGCGGCCGAAGCCGCGACGGCAACGGGGGTTCATGCGCGCGATCTTACGCTTTCTGTTTGACGTAGCGGCCGGGCGCCGGCTCGATGGCCGGGTAGTCCGCATTGCCGTAGCCCTTGGGCGCAGCTTTCTGCGCACCGGCGTGGGATGCGAGCCAAGTTGACCAATCCGGCCACCAGCTGCCGGGATGCTCCTTGGCACCCTCGAACCACGCATCGGCGGACTCGGGCAGCTTGGCATTGATCCAGTGCGAACGCTTGTTGGCCGCAGGCGGGTTGATGACGCCTGCGATATGTCCCGAAGCGCCCAGGACGAAACGCCGCTTGCCCTTGAGCAGCGGCACCGAGCCATAGGCCGACTTCCACGGAACGATGTGGTCTTCACGCGAGCCGTAGATGTAGACCGGCGCCTCGATCTTGCCGAGATCCACTGGCGTGCCGTTCACCTTCAGCTTGCCCGGCGTCTTGAGGTCGTTCTGCAGGTACGTATGGCGCAGGTACCAGCAGTACCACGGGCCCGGCAGATTGGTGGAATCGCCATTCCAGTACAACAGGTCGAACGGCGCGGGCGTCTTGCCCTTCAGATAGTTCTCGACAACGTAGTTCCAGACGAGATCGTTCGGGCGCAGGAACGAGAACGTGTTTGCCAGCTCCACGCCACGCAGCAGGCCCGGGCCGGTCGGCGCATTGCTGCCGATGGTCTTTTCACGCATTTCCACCTGGGCCTGGTCGACAAACACGTCGAGAATGCCGGTGTCCGTAAAGTCGAGCAGCGTGGTCAGCAGCGTCAGGCTCGCGGCCGGGTGCTCGCCGCGCTCCGCGAGCACGGCCAGGGCTGTCGAGAGGATCGTACCGCCTACACAAAAGCCCAGCACGTTGATCTGGTCCTGCGCGGAGATCTCGCGTGCAACGCGAATGGCCTCGATCGCACCACCTTCGATGTAGTCGTCCCACGTGCGGGAGGCCATGCTCGCGTCCGGATTGCGCCACGACACCAGGAATACGGTATTGCCCTGCTCCACCGCATAGCGGACGAGCGAATTGGCCGGCTGCAGATCGAGGATATAGTACTTGTTGATGCAGGGCGGCACCAGCAGCAGCGGGCGCGCATGCACCTTGGCTGTCAGCGGCTTGTACTGGATGAGCTGGAAGTAGTCGTTCTCGAAAACGACCGCGCCTTCGCTGTTGGCGACGTTGCGGCCGATCTCGAACGCAGTTTCGTCTGTCTGCGAGATCTTGCCGCGCTCCATGTCCTGCAGCATGTTCAGGATGCCGGTGCGCAGGGATTCGCCACGCGACTCAATCAGTTGTTTCTGCGCTTCCGGGTTGGTCGCAAGGAAGTTGGACGGCGACATGGCCGCTGTCCATTGCGAAACGGCAAAGCGCACGCGCTCGCGGGTCTTGACGTCCGCCTGGACTGCATCGGCCATTTCCATCAACGTGCGGGCGTTGAGCACGTAGAACGCAGCCGCGTAGCCGTAGAGCGGGCTCTTGCGCCACGCATCGTTCGAGAAACGGCGATCCGACGGCGCCACGGCTTCGGCGCTTTCGCCGGTGCTCATGTGGCGCCAGATCTGAAGCCATTCTTCAAGATACTTCTGCTGGATTTCGGCCAGCCGCTCGTGCGGAATCAGTGCGAACGGAGCCGCACCCTCACCCATCGCTGCGCCGTTGAACTGGCCAAGACCAGGCGCCGCCGCACCGGGTTGCGCGAAGGCGCCCGCAAAGGCTTGCCATTGCTTGAACTGCTCTGCCCACTGCGTAGGGTCCGACAAGCCCGGCCAGGGAGCTTGAGTGTGGGCGCTAGATGCTTTGGATGATGTCGATTGACGCGATGCCATAGTGCCCTCGATCCGACGATATGCGCCGCTCCGGTTGGAACGGCGGCGCAACTCGTAGTATTGCGAGGCATTGTTGCCTTGCCGTTTCAAGGCTGTCAATCGTAGTTACCTGACGATCGAACAGAAACGCCGGCCCAGCGCGGGTCTTGCGGCATTCAACGAAAACGGCGGCCACCAAATGGCTAAGCGCGGCGCCAGGGCTATGATCCAATTTGCGCAGTTTCGTGCGAGACTGCCCCATTGCGCCAACGCCGGGCACCGCTTCTTCCCATGTATATCGTCGCCATCGCGTGGCTCTATGTCGTGCTGATGATGTCCTTGACTGAGCAATCTTGGATTGCTGGCATCGGCACATTTGTCTTCTACGGCGTGGCGCCGCTATCGCTCTTCCTGTGGATTGTCAGCACGCCGGCGCGCAGGCGGCGCCGGAAAGCCCAGGAAGCTGCGCAGGACGAGGCGGACACCACCGCCACATTGAGCAGCGACACAGGCGACGGCGCCGCCTGAACGCTTACTCGGCGCGCCAGATCAGCGTGGCCATACGGCCTGTGATGCGCTCCCGTCGGTATGAATAGAAGCGCTCGACGTCCATCATCGTGCACAGGCCGCCGCCGTACACGTCGGTACAACCAACCCGCGCCAGCCGCAGCCGGGCCAGCGCATACAGGTCGGCAAAGACCTTGCCAGCCGATACGCCCTCCCGGAACGCCGCTTCCGTGGCAGGCAGTTCGCCGGGCCTGACGGCGTCGATAAAGGCTTGACGCACTTCCTCACCCACTTCAAAGCATGATGGTCCGATGGCGGGCCCCAGCCATGCCAGCCACGTGGGATCGGCCTCCTGCCCGCTGGCACGCAGCCGCTGCATCATGGCGTCGAGCGTGCGCTCGATCACGCCGCCACAGAGACCACGCCAGCCCGCATGCGCGGCGCCCACAGTGACGCCGCGGGCGTCGCTCAGCAAGACAGGCAGGCAATCGGCCGTCATGACTACGCAGACGCGATCCCGCCAGGACGCCACCGCCGCATCGGCGACCACAGGCGCTGACGTACCAACGAGTTGATCAAGATCAGCCACATCGGTGCCGTGCACCTGTTCCATCCATGTTGGATCGGCGGGTAGCGCTGCACGCAAGATGCGGCGATTCTGATCAACGGCTTCGGGCGCGTCACCGACGTGCTGGCCGAGGTTCAGGCCACCCGGCAAACCGCCGGCCAAACCGTAAGGTCCTGTACTGACGCCACCCAGGCGCGTCGTGGCCAGCGCCTTGACGCGAGGATGCGCAGGCCAGTCGGGGACGATCCAGTCAGTTGACATCGGCATCGGGGTCCAGGTCGAGAGCTTCCAGCAGATCGGCAAAATCGTCGGGCACGCCGGCTTCCCAGTGCACCGATTTGCCCGATGCTGGGTGCACGAGCCCCAGGCGCACTGCATGCAGCGCCTGCCGCGTAAAAGGCACCGGCAACTGCGCCTTGATCGTCTGCGGCTGGCCACGTCGGAAGTTGCGCGTGTAGACCGGATCGCCAAGCAACGGATGCCCCTCCGATTCAAAGTGCACACGAATCTGGTGTGTACGGCCGGTCTCGAGCTGGCAACGCACCAGCGACACCTGTGCGCGCCCGAGGTCCACCACGTCAAGCGTCTTGAAATGCGTGCGCGCCGGCTTGCCGCTGGCTGTCTCGATGATGGCCATGCGCGTGCGGTCACGCGGATCGCGGCCGATCGGAGCATCGATCGTGGCTTCTTCCGGCGTTTCGCCCCACACCAGCGCGAGATAAGTCCGCTTGACGGTACGTGCCTGCAATTGGCGCACGAGGTCGGTCTGCGCAGGCAGCGTACGGGCGACCACCATCAGGCCGGAAGTGTCTTTATCGAGGCGGTGAACGATGCCGGCACGCGGCAACTCTACGGCGTCGGGATAGCGGTGCAGCAGGCCGTTGAGTACGGTGCCGCTCCAGTTGCCCGCGGCGGGATGCACCACCAGCCCGGCAGGCTTGTTGATGACGAGCAGCGTGTCGTCTTCGTACACCACATCCAGGTCGATGGGCTCGGCGACGAAGGCGTTTTCGTCGGCCGCGCGTTGCGGGACGACTTCGATGCGGTCACCGCCGGAGATCGCCGCACGCGGGCGCACCACCTCACCACGCAGGCGCACCGCGCCGGCATCAATCCATTGCTGGAGGCGGCTGCGCGAATAGTCGGGCAGCAGCTTGGCAAGCGCCTTGTCCAGGCGTTCGCCGTGCATGGTTTCCGGAATCTCTATGATGATCGGCTCGGCTGCCTGGCCCGCACCGGCGGCAGGCAAATCGAGCGCCTCATCATCGAGGGCGTCTTCCGTCTCCGGCGCAGTGAGGGAAACGTCAGCCAGTGCGTCGTCTGACACAGGGCTTGGGCTATAATGCTTGATGCGATTTTTCATTCAGAAAAGGTGCCCATGTCGGTCACGAGCGTAAAGCAGGCGCGTATTGTTAGTCGAATTGGCAATCGAATCCGCGCGCAAATCGGAGCAGTGTTGATGGCAGGCGTTGCATGCCTGGCTATCTCGGCCTGCGGCATCCTGCCGGAACAGCAAGACGAAACGGCTGGCTGGTCAGCCAACAAATTATATTCCGAAGCGAAGGACTCGCTCGACGGCGGCGACTACGCCAAGGCGGTCAAGTACTACGAAAAGCTCGAAAGCCGCTATCCGTTCGGCCAATACGCCCAACAGGCCCAGATCGAGACCGCCTACGCCAACTACAAGGATGGCGAGACGGCTGCCGCACTGGCCGCCGTGGACCGCTTCATCCAGTTGCACCCCAATCACCCCAGCGTCGATTACGCCTATTACCTCAAAGGCCTGATCAACTTCAACGACAACCTGGGCTGGCTCGGCCGCTTCTCGAACCAGGACTTGAGCGAGCGCGACCCGAAGGCCGCACGCGCCGCGTACGATGCGTTCAAGACGCTGATCACGCGTTTCCCGAACAGCAAGTACACGCCGGACGCCACCCAGCGCATGCAGTACATCGTGAACGCGATGGCCGAGCATGAAGTGGGCGCCGCACGCTACTACTACCGCCGCGGAGCCTACCTGGCCGCCGTCAACCGCGCGCAGGACGCCATCAAGGATTACGACCGCGCCCCGGCTGTGGAAGAAGCGCTGTACATCATGATGAAGTCGTACGAAGCACTGGGCATGAAAGACATGCGCGACGACACCGAACGCATCATCAAGCAGAACTACCCGAAGAGTGATTTCCTCGCCTACGGCCAGCGCAAGAAAGACAAGCCCTGGTACCAATGGTGGTGAGCAAGGTTCGCACAGCACAGCAAAAAGCCCGGTCGATTGGCCGGGCTTTTTGTTTGTGCGTGCGGGTCAGTCTTCAGAGCCGCCCGTGGGCTGCTCATCCGAATCCGCCCGCAGGGAACGAAGGAATTCGGCAGCCGTCTCGGCCTCGCGCGTACGCTTGAAGGGTGGCAGGCTTTGCCAGATCTGGCGACCGTAGTTTTTCTCAACCAGCCGCGGGTCGCAGATCATCAGCACGCCGCGATCGGTCTCCGAGCGAATCAACCGCCCCGCCCCCTGCTTGAGCGTGATGACCGCGTGCGGCAACTGGTGGACGGCAAACGGGCTCAGCCCCTTTTTCTCCAGCGCCTCCATGCGGGCACTCAGCACCGGATCATCGGGCGGGGCAAACGGCAATTTGTCGATCACGACCAGCGAGAGCGCCTCGCCGCGTACGTCCACACCCTCCCAGAAACTCTGGCTACCGACCAGCACGGCGTTGCCGAGCGTGCGGAAACGGTCCAGCAGTTCCGTCCGGCTGGCCTGACCTTGCACGAGCAGCGGGAAATCCCAACCGCGTTGCGCGAATTCATCCGTCAATCGTTCGGCCGCACGGTTGACGGCGCGCAGCGTCGTGCATAGCAAGAACGTCTTGCCACCCGCTGCTTCAATGAGCGGCAAGGTAGCGTCGAGCACCGCATCGGTAAAGCGCGGATCGCTCGGCTGCGGCAGATCGCGCGGCACATAGAGCAAGCCTTGCGATGCATAGTCGAACGGGCTGTCGAGCGTCATTGATCGATCACGATCCAGGCCCAACTGCGCGGCATAGTGCGTGAAGTTCCCGCGCACCGACAGCGTAGCCGAGGTGAAGACCCACGCGCGCGGCTGGCCGGCACGCTGGCGGGAAAAAATCGGCGCGATCGACAATGGCGTCAGATGCAATTGCACGGAGTTGGCGAATACCTCGACCCAGCGCACACGTTCGTCGACAGCCGCCGCGCTTCCGCCCTCCTTGCCCTCGTCGTCACCTTCCTTCTTTGGCGCCTTTGGAGGCTTGGGATCGACCCACGCCTCAAGCTTCTCGCACAGCGCCACGGCGCGGCGATGGCATTGCTCGATGGTCTCCGCGCGTTCCGCCTGGGCCTCCAGCGCGCCGGTAAAGTCGGAGAGCGCCTGCTCCAGCTTCGGCAGTACCTCGTAGAACGGCTTGGCGAGGGCTGCATCATTGTCGATCTGCTTGATCGACAGGCGGGAGCCATCCTGGCGGAAGACCAGGCGCAGATCACGCGCGGCACGCTCCAGCGGCGCGGCAATCGCGACCCAATCCACCGCATCGCGTGCGTGCGAAAGGCCTTCGGCCACGCTGTCGCGTGCGAGTTCGAGAATCTGGTTCGTGGAGATGGTCTCGCCAAAGAACAACGTGGCGGTTTCTGGCAGCTGGTGCGCTTCGTCGAAGATGATCGTGTTGGCGGCGGGCAGCAACTCCGCCATGCCGGTGTCCTTCAACATCACGTCTGCAAAGAACAGGTGATGGTTCACCACCACCACGTCGGCCTGCTGCGCCTCCTTGCGGGCGCGCATGACGAAGCAGTCTTTGTAATACGCGCAGTCCGAACCCAGGCAATTGTCGCGCGTGGAGGTGACGAGATTCCACACCGGTGCGTTCTCGGGCACGCTGGCAAGTTCGGCTTTGTCGCCCGTTTTCGTCGTCTTCAGGAACAGGTTGATCTGGCGCAGCCACGCGGCGTCCTGGCGCGAAAAGAGACGTCCGTTCTGCGACGCGCGCTCCACGTGGTAATGGCAGACATAGTTGGCGCGCCCCTTGAGCAACGCCACCGACACCGGTGCATTGAGCGCCTTGCGCACCGTCGGGATGTCGCGCAGGAAAAGCTGGTCCTGCAGGTTCTTCGTCCCGGTGGAGACGATCACCTTGCCGCCCCAAAGCATCGCGGGAACAAGGTAGGCGTACGTTTTGCCCGTGCCGGTCCCGGCCTCGACGATGATCGAATCGGCGGCTTCGATGGCGTTGGCCACGGCCTGCGCCATCGTCAGCTGCGCACTGCGGGGCCGGTACCCCTCGATACCCTTGGCGAGCGTACCGTCGTCGGCGAACAGCGTCGACAGTTCGGCATGATGGGCATCGGCGGGTACAGAGGCAGCGGGAGCCGAAGCGTCGCCGGCATCGGCGTCGGAGTCAGCCGACGGCTCGGCCAGCGGGGAAAGCGAAGTCAACGCGGAATCCGTGGGGTCAAATGACGGAGGCCGCACGTGATTGCGGCCTCTCGGGATGAAAATCGAACCAAGTTCGGGCGGGCGCTAGGCCGGCACGTCCGGCTCAAGCTGCAACTGTAGCAGGGTGATGGTGTCCTTGAGTTTCAGGCGGCGCTTCTTGAGACGGCGCAACTGCAACTCGTCGTGATTGGCAGTCGTCGCCAGCCGGTCGATCAGGAAATCCAGATCGCGGTGCTCGATCTGCAATTCAATGATGCGACGCGAGATCGTATTCAGATCGCTGTCCATCGCTCTCCTCCGGAAACCCGGCCTTGGCTGAAGTTTAGAACCCCAGCGGACTGGTGTTGTTCTGGTTTTGCTGGTTTCGGCGCTTGGCTTGTTCGCGGCGCTCTTCCAATTCCTTCTGGCGCTTGGCGGCGTCTTGCTGCTTTTCCTGGAATTGCTTGGCGCTTTCCGCACGCTTGGCGGCATTGGCTGCGCCCTGCTCCTGCGCGGCTTTCAGCTTAGCGTCGTAATCGGTCTGCTTTTTGGCAGCGGCCTGCGCGTTGGCAGCGCGCTGCGGCGCTGCGGCCTGGCGCTGCGCCTCATTCAGCCGCTGCTGCTCCTGCTTGCTCGCAAAATCGGTGCGATTCTTCTGCTCGGCAGCTTCGCGCTGGGGCCGTTCGGCGTTGTACTGGGCCTCGCGGATGGCACGCTCCTGGTCGCGACGGGCAGCGCGGTCGGCGCGCTCGGCTTCGTCTAATGCCAACTCGCGTTCGCGGATGGAGTGGAGTTCCGTGCGACGCACATCCTTGGCCTTGTCGATGCAGCGCGTGACGAGGAATTTGTCGTAGCAGGCCCGCTCGGCCTGGGCGTACCGGTATTCGGCCCAGGATTTGGCGCTGGCGATGCGATCGTGCTCGGCGCCGAAATCGGGCTGCGTGGCGGGCACCGCCGCAGTCGGCGCAGAGGCGGGCTGAGACTGACTCCATGCGGGCGCGGCAAGCAGCGCGACACTGAGCACGGACGCCGGCAGAACCAGCTGGGAAGCGCGGCGCGCAGCAGCGCGGCGACGGGCAGAAAACAGGAGCGTAGGCATGACGCGCATTTTATCACCGCGCCTGTGCGGCAAACGCCGCGCGGCCACGGATTTCAGCTCAGGAACAGGGTTCGCGTTGTGGCAAAATGCGCGGCTTTCCATCGCACTCTCTGGAAGCAATGACTGATTCCGTGTTGCAGAAGATCGTCTCCCGCATCGCCATTGAACTGGCGGTCCGGCCCCAGCAGGTTGCCGCCGCCGTGCAACTGCTGGACGAAGGCGCCACAGTGCCCTTCATCGCACGTTACCGCAAGGAAGTGACGGACAACCTGGACGACACGCAACTGCGCAACCTGGAAGAGCGCCTGCTGTACCTGCGCGAACTGGAAGACCGCCGCGCGGCCATCCTGGCTTCCATTGAAGAGCAAGGCAAGCTGACCGATGCCCTGCGCACCGCCATCGAGGCGGCCGAGACCAAGCAGGTGCTGGAAGATCTCTACCTGCCCTACAAGCCCAAGCGCCGCACACGCGCTCAGATCGCCCGCGAATGCGGCCTGGAGCCGCTGGCCCAGGCGCTGCTGGCCGACCCCACGCTCGATCCTCAAACCGAAGCCGCCAAGTTCGTCAACGGCAATCCGACCGCCGATGGTGGCGTGCCGGACGTGAAGGCCGCACTGGACGGCGCACGCGACATCCTCTCCGAGCAATTTGGCGAGACAGCCGAGCTGCTTGGCAAGGTGCGCGACCATCTTTGGAATCAAGGCCAGGTTTCGTCGACCGTGGTGGAAGGCAAGGAAACCGCCGAAGAAGAAAAATTCCGCGATTACTACGCGTATAGCGAGCCGATCCGCAACGTGCCGTCGCACCGCGCGCTGGCCCTGTTCCGCGGCCGCAATGCAGGCGTGCTGTTCGTCAAACTCGGACTCGGCGAAGAACAGGACGCGCTGAACCCGCACCCGTGCGAAATCATGATCGCGCGCCATGTCGGCATCGAAAACAGGGGCCGCGCAGCTGACAAGTGGCTGTCGGACGTGTGCCGCTGGTGCTGGCGCGTGAAGGTTCAGCCGCATATCGAAACCGAACTGCTCACGCAACTCCGGGAATCGGCCGAAGCCGAGGCCATCAAGATCTTCGGCCGCAATCTGCACGATCTGCTGCTGGCCGCGCCGGCCGGCCCGAAAGCGGTGATGGGCGTCGACCCGGGCATCCGCACGGGCTGCAAGATCGCGGTGGTTGACCACACTGGCAAGCTGCTCGAAACCGCTACGATCTATCCGCACGAGCCGCGCCGCGACTGGAACGGTTCGCTCGCGACGATGGCCCGCCTGGCCAAGCAGCACGGCGTGGCCCTGGTTTCCATCGGCAACGGCACAGCAAGCCGCGAGACCGACAAGTTGGTGCAGGACCTGATGCGTAACGCACCGGAGCTGAAGCTGACCAAGATCGTGGTGAGCGAGGCCGGCGCGTCTGTGTATTCGGCGTCGGAGCTGGCGGCCAAGGAGTTCCCCGAACTGGACGTGTCGCTACGTGGCGCGGTGTCGATCGCGCGCCGCCTGCAAGACCCGCTGGCCGAACTCGTGAAGATCGACCCGAAGTCGATCGGCGTCGGCCAGTATCAGCACGACGTGAACCAGCGCGAGCTGGCACGCGCGCTGGACGCCATCGTCGAGGATTGCGTGAACGCGGTCGGCGTGGATGTGAACACAGCCTCTGCCCCGCTGCTGGCGCGTGTATCGGGCCTGAACTCCATCCTCGCCAAGAACATCGTCGAGTATCGCGATGCCAACGGCGCGTTCGCCAACCGCGACGCGCTCAAGAAAGTCCCGCGCCTGGGCGACAAGACGTTCGAGCAGGCCGCAGGCTTCCTGCGCATCAACGACGGCGACAATCCGCTGGATCGTTCCTCGGTGCACCCGGAAGCGTATCCGGTGGTCAAGCGCATCCTCGACAGCATCAAGAAGGGCATCGGCGACGTGCTCGGCAACCGCGAGGCACTGCGTGGCCTGACCGCCCGTGACTTCACCGACGAGAAATTCGGCCTGCCGACCGTGGTCGACATCCTGTCTGAACTGGAAAAACCCGGCCGCGACCCGCGCCCCGAGTTCAAGACGGCGACGTTCCAGGACGGCGTGGAAGACATCAAGGACCTGCAGCCCGGCATGGTGCTCGAAGGCGTGGTGACGAACGTGGCGGCGTTTGGCGCCTTCATCGACATCGGCGTGCATCAGGACGGCCTGGTACACGTGTCGGCGCTGTCGACCAAGTTCGTGCGCGACCCGCACGAGGTGGTCAAGCCTGGCCAGATCGTCAAGGTCAAGGTGATGGAGGTGGACGTGAAGCGCAACCGCATCGGCCTGACGATGCGCCTCTCGGATGAGCCCGGTCAGACGGCCGCGCGCACGGGCGGCAGCGATCGCCCGAGCAGCGGCGGCGGTCGCCACGGCGGTCAGCAACGTCGTGCGCCGGAACCGTCCGGCGCCATGGCAGAAGCGTTCGCCAAGCTCAAGCGCTAACGCGCATTCTATTGAGCGGAACCCGCCCGGTTTTCGGACTCGGCGGGTTTTTTCATGGCCGCGTGCGGGCCGTTACAAGTCCTTACGCGCATGGATCTTTGCTAACACTCATGCGTCGTCGGCCAGTCTTTTCGGCCCGTTAAGGTGACACAGGCGCACCGCCTGGGACCCACGAGGAGAAACGCCATGAAGACGAGCCACACCCTGATTGCCGCCCTGCTTGCTGTTGCCGGTACCGCCGCTTTCGCGCAGACCACGCCCGTCCAGCAAGTTCAGCAAGACAATCAGCAGATTCGCCAGGACAACCGTGACATCCGCCACGACAACCGCGATGTCCGCCGTGATCGCGCGGACATCGGCGCCGACAAGGCCGCATTGAACGCCGACCGCGCCGCCCGCAACGCCGATCAACGCCGCGAAGACCGCGACCTGGCCAAGGGCAACGTCGGGGGTGCCGAATACTGGAACAAGAAGCGCGCCGAAGAGCAGCATGAAGTCAACGCCGAGCGCCGCGACCTGCACCGCGATCGCAAAGACCTGCGACACGACGTCAAGGACCGCAACCACGACGTCCACGCCCGCAACGACGAAGTCCGCGAGCGCAATCACGCCGCTGCGAAGATGTAATTGCGGCCCCGCCCCAACAAACAAAACGCCCGTGCGTCTCTCTCGCACGGGCCGTTTTGTTATGCAGCGGAAGGTTGATCAGATTTCGACCTTGGTACCCAGTTCCACCACGCGGTTGGCGGGGATGTGGAAGAAGTCCGACGGCTTGGCGCCGTTTTGATGCATCCATGCAAACAGCCGCTCACGCCACATCGACATACCCGGCAGCTTGGACGGCACCACCGACTCACGCGCGATGAAGAACGATGTATCCATCAATTCACAGCGCGTGCCGATCTGCGGCTGCCCCAGTTCGAGCACGCGGTACACATCCGGCGTTTCCTTGAAGCCATAATCCGCCTTGACGATGTAGATGCCGCTGCCGAGATCGCGCACGGACACGCGGTGCTTGTCGTCCACGTAGGGAATATCGCGTGTGACGAAGCTGATGAAGATCACGCGCTCGTGGAGCACGCGGTTGTGCTTGAGGTTATGCAGCAACGACACCGGCACGAATTCGGTATTGCCTGTGAGGAAAACGGCCGTGCCCTCGACCCGATGCGGCGGATGGGCCAGCAACCCAGCCAGGAACGGCTCGAGTGGGATGCCATCCTCCAGGCTGCGCGCACGCAGAAGCTTCTTGCCCTTGTACCAGGTCATCAGGAGGAAGAACACACCGGCGCCCAGCGTCAACGGGAACCAACCGCCATCGCGGATCTTCAAGAGGTTCGCGGCGAAGAACGCCAAGTCCACCACCAGGAAACAGACACTCACGAGCGTCACCAGCGCCGGATGCCAACGCCAGACCGAGCGCATCACCACCGCAGCCAGCACCGTGGTAATGACCATCGTGGTCGTCACGGCGATGCCGTAGGCGGCAGCCAGGTTGTCGGACTTCTTGAACGCCAGCACCACGCCCACCACCAGGATCAGCAGCATCCAGTTGACCATCGGCACGTAGATTTGGCCGATCTCGGCTTCCGACGTGTAGCGAATGCGCATGCGCGGCACAAAGCCAAGCTGAATCGCCTGACTCGTCAGCGAGAACGCTCCCGAAATCACGGCCTGCGAGGCAATGACGGTAGCCGCCGCCGCAAGCATCACCATCGGGAGTTGCAGCGCTTCCGGCACGGAACGGTAAAACGGGTTTTCGATGGTGCTTGGGTCGGTCAGCAGCATGGCGCCTTGGCCGAAGTAGTTCACCAACAAGCTCGGCGCTACGATGAAGAACCACGCCCAGCGGATGGGCCGGGCGCCGAAGTGGCCCATGTCAGCGTACAGCGCTTCAGCGCCGGTCAGCACCAGAAACACCGAACCCAGCACGATGAACGCCTGCAGCGCATGGTCGTGCAGGAACGAAATCGCATACATCGGGTTGACGGCCACCAGAATCTGCGGCGCCTTCACCAGATTCATCATGCCCAGCGCGGCTAGCGCGGCAAACCACAGCAGCATCACCGGACCGAACAGCTTGCCGACCACCGACGTGCCGCTCCGTTGGATGAGGAACAGGACTGCCAGAATCACGATCGTGATCGGCAGCACAAACGGCGACAGCGCGGGCGCGGCGATCTCCAGGCCCTCCATGGCCGACAGGACGGAGATGGCCGGCGTGATCACGGCGTCGCCGTAGAACATGCACGCGCCGAAGACGCCCAGCATCATCAGCAGCGACATGCGCCGGGAATCGGTATTGGCCGTACGCAGCGACAGCGCCATCAGCGCGAGAATGCCGCCCTCGCCGTTGTTGTCGGCGCGCATGACGAACAGCACATACTTGAGCGACACCACGATCACCATCGCCCAAAACAGCATGGAGATGATGCCGAGCACCGCACCGCTGGAGAAGGGAATGCCGTGATCAGGGCTGAAGCATTCCTTGAGCGAATACAGCGGGCTGGTGCCGATGTCTCCGAACACCACACCCACGGCGCCGATCACCATGGCGCGCAGGTTCACGTTGGTCTGGGGCGACCCGGTTGCTGTGAGAGCTTGACTCATTAACTTGGAAATCGGCCGAACTTCTGGCCGCTCAAAAAATCGTGCATTGCACAATGAGGGCGGATTGTACTCCCCGCCTTCGTCACGCCAACCCCTCGAACGGGCATTCGTTGCCGCAGTGCATCACGATGCTCTGCCCTACAGGGAAAACGTTCCCCAGCGCCGAAATAAAATTGCCCAGGCATATAAAACCCGAATGGAGCACATTGTGCAACGCCAATCCGGCTCCCTAGCGTGCGGGCAACACATTGTGCGTGCGGCACTGCACATAGCCGAAAGTAGGACTGCAGCCGACAGAACTTTGTAGGAAAATGCCTGACAAACCTTTATTGCAAACTACGTTGAGCGACTTGCAACCAGCCGCCCGACGCATCCAAAACGGGGACGGCCTTGCCCCACTCATCCATCCGCATCCTGGGGCGTTCCAAGCCTTCGCTGACCGCACTGATCGTGCTGCTGGTTGTGGCCGCCCTATTGTTTACGATCCCGCGCATGATCCTGCCATGGGCGCAATCGGCCTTCATGCAGCGGCTCGACCCGTCTGTTTGGGCCGATTACGCCGGCCCGTACGATCTGGCAGCCGCCGTGGTGGCCGCCAGCGCGCTCATCATCTTCTTGCTGCGCCGCTAGGCGCGACCAGCCAGCATCAACGCGCCAGTGCGCGCGCGCATTCCGCCACCAGACCTGGGCCGCGATAGATCAATCCCGTATACAGCTGCACCAGCTGCGCGCCAGCGTCGATCTTCTCGCGCGCGTGCTCGCCCGCGAGAATGCCGCCCACGCCAATGATGGGCACAGCATCGCCCAGCAAACCATGCAAGGCGCGAATCACCCGCGTCGAGCCCTCGCGCACCGGCTGGCCCGACAATCCGCCCGCCTCTTCCGCGTGCGCCAGACCGGCGACGGCCTCACGGCTGATCGTCGTGTTGGTCGCAATCACGCCGTCCATCTTATGGCGCAGGAGCGCGTCGGCAACGTTGGCAATCTGGTCATCGTCCAGGTCTGGCGCGATCTTCAGTGCCACCGGTACGTAGCGCTTGTGCTGATCTGCCAGGCGCTGCTGTGCCCCGCGTAGCGTCCCGAGCAGACTGTCCAGTTCGCTCGCGCCTTGCAGTTGACGCAGGTTCTTCGTGTTCGGCGACGAAATGTTGACCGTCACATAGCTTGCATGCGGATACACACGCTCCAGGCAATGCAGGTAATCGTCGACGGCGCGCTCGATCGGGGTGTCGGCGTTCTTGCCGATGTTCAGGCCGAGCACGCCGCCGGCCTCACGCCACTTCGATGCCTTCACGTTATTGATGAACGCATCGACACCGCCGTTGTTGAATCCCATACGGTTGATGAGCGCATTGGCAGCCGGCAGCCGGAACATGCGCGGGCGCGGGTTGCCCGGCTGCGCACGCGGCGTGACCGTGCCAACTTCAATAAAGCCGAAGCCGAGCGCGCCGAGCGCATCGATATACGCGCCATCCTTGTCCAGGCCGGCAGCCAGCCCCACCGGGTTGGGAAACTTTACGCCCATCACCGTGCGCGGCCGCGGGGCTACGCGGCCACCGATGCAGCCCGAAAGGCCCATCGCGTGCGCCCGCTTGAGCTGATTCAGCGTGAAGTGATGTGCGTCTTCTGGGTCCATCGAAAACAGCAGCGGGCGGGCAAGCGGGTACAGGGCGTTGAGCACGGTCGGAATCAAGAGAAGAACGCGAAAGGCGGCATTGTAAACGGCCGGCACGCCGCAATGCATCGTGCGCACCGCTTTCGAACATGACTGCGCACGATGTGTCTAAGAACCCGTCGGCGCGTGGCATCGCGGGCCCTCTCCACGGGTAACATGCACCATCAATATGCATGCCGCGCGAAATAAGTGTTGCGTTGCCGCACAGGTTTCCCTATACTCTTTTATTCGACGGACGCGGGGTGGAGCAGTCTGGCAGCTCGTCGGGCTCATAACCCGAAGGTCGCAGGTTCAAATCCTGCCCCCGCAACCAGCCAAAGTAGAACGGCTCGCTCCAAGACCTGAGCCGAATCATCAAGCCCGCACACAGCGGGCTTTTTGTTTTCCGACGCCTCTGTGTGCACCGTTTCGCGTGCAACTCCGTGGATACTCCCGCCCCAACTGCGTCACGCGGGGCCACATCGCCGCGGTGATACACTGAGGCATTCCACCCGCGACGATTCCCCATGAAATTCTGTTCCAACTGCGGCCAGTCAGTCGTCTCGCGCATTCCCGCCGGTGACAACCGACTGCGGGACGTTTGCGACCATTGCAATACGATTCACTATGTGAATCCGCGCAACGTGGTTGGCACCGTGCCGGTTTGGAATGATCAGATCCTCCTGTGCAAGCGCGCCATTGAACCGCGCTACGGCTTCTGGACGCTGCCCGCAGGCTTCATGGAAATCGGGGAAACCACCGCGCAGGCCGCCAACCGCGAAACGCAGGAAGAAGCCGGCGCCAACGTCGAAATCGGCGAGCTGTATTCGGTGCTCAACGTGCCGCACGTGCACCAGGTGCACCTGTTCTATCTGGCCAAGCTGAACGATCTGGATTTCGCCCCGGGCGAAGAAAGCCTGGAAGTCGCACTCTTCCATGAAGCCGACATCCCTTGGGATGACTTGGCCTTCCCGACTGTCATCCACACGCTGCGTTGCTTCTTTGCAGACCGCGCAGCCGGCAGGCTAGCTGACGGCAGCTTCCGCCTCCACACGCTCGACATCTACAAGCCGATGCGCTCGGCTGCAATCGACACGCCGGCCACGACGCCGTAACACACAACCAACGTTGTCCGCATCATGATTGCCTGGCTGGATCCGCACGATCCCTTCCCGCCGGTCGATCGCGCGCTCGGGCCGGAGTCCGAAGCGCCCGGCCTGCTGGCCGCCAGCGCTGAGCTATCGCCGCAACGGCTGCTGATTGCGTATCGACAAGGCATTTTTCCGTGGTATGCCCAGGGCCAGCCGGTGTTGTGGTGGAGCACCGATCCACGCATGGTGCTCCGCCCCGAAGACTTTCGCGTATCAACCACGTTTCGCAAGACGCTGCGCCGCGTGCTTGACGACCCGGCCTGGGAAATCCGCATCGACCACGCCTTCCGCGAAACGATGGTCGCGTGCGCCACCACAGCGCGCCCTGGACAGCACGGCACGTGGATCACCGAAGACGTCATCCAGGCGTACACAGCCCTGCACCGCCGCGGCTACGCGCACAGCGTGGAGACGTGGCACGCCGGGCAACGTGTGGGTGGCCTGTACGGCGTGGCGCTTGGCCGCATGTTCTACGGTGAATCGATGTTTGCGCATCGCACCGATGCCTCGAAAATCGCGCTGGCAGCGCTCTGCGCCTTCCTCGGCGGTCAGGGCGTCGCGATGATAGACTGCCAGCAGGAAACCGAGCATCTGGCGTCGCTGGGCGGTGCCCCGGTGCCGCGCGCGGCGTTTCTCGCACATGTGCGCGAAGCGGCCAGCGCGCCGGCCATTGTGCCGTGGCACTTCGACAAATCGGTGCTCCGCCGGTGGACCGTACGCAATGAGCAAGCTTAAGGAACTCCCCCTCTCGGCATTGCAGTTCTATGCCACCGCGCCTTACGCATGCAGCTACCTCGATGGCCGCCTGGCGCGCTCGCAGGTCGCCACCCCGGCGCACCTGATCAACGCAGACGTCTATTCCAAGCTCGTGCGCGCTGGCTTCCGGCGCAGCGGGATCTTCACCTATCGCCCTCACTGCGACGATTGCCATGCGTGCACGCCATGTCGCGTCGTCGTTGATCAATATTCACCATCGCGGGCGCAACGCCGCGCCGCCGAGCGGCATCAAGGGCTTGAGGCGCTGGTTGCACCGCTCACCTATGTCGAAGAGCACTATCAGCTCTATCTGCTGTACCAGTCTGTCCGCCATGCGGGCGGCGGCATGGACCACGACAGCCGCGATCAGTACGAGCAGTTCCTGCTACAGAGCCGCGTGAATTCGCGTTTGGTGGAGTTTCGTGAGCCGCCCGAATCGCCATCGGCGGGCAAGCTGCGCATGGTGAGCATGATCGACGTGCTGGAAGATGGGCTGTCGTCCGTCTACACGTTCTACGACCCGATCGAGCAGAAGGCGAGTTATGGGACGTACAACGTCCTGTGGCAGATCGCTCAGGCGCAGGCGCTGGACCTGCCCTATGTCTATCTAGGCTACTGGATCGAACAGAGCCGAAAGATGGCTTATAAGGCGCTGTTCCAGCCACTGGAACTACTTGTCAATGGCGAGTGGCGGCGGTTTGAAGACGTGGTGCCGCGGACCACGGAAGAATGATCAGCGCGACGTGCGCTCGATCCCGACGTCGACTACACCGTACGTACTGATGCTGGAACTTTGGTTGTATTGATCGCGGGAAGTCGTACAACCTGCCAACGCACCGCCCACGCAAGCCAAGCCTGTCGCCCACAGTGTGGCGCGCTTCCACCAAGTCATTTTGCTCATGAGGTCGATTCCTTTCAGGGCGCGGTCGAAAGCCGCTCGGCGAGCGCCGTGTTGTTTGCGCGGACCATACCCGGAATCAGGAACATGTCCACCAGCACCCACAGCCCGCCGATGACGGCCAGCACCCAGCCCGCGGTGTTACCCATGTCACGAAACGCCAGCCATGTGCCGCCGATGTTGGCAATGGCCTGCGCGATACCGCTGCCTGGCCGCTTCAGGTAGAAGCGATGCGCCCCCAGGAAGCCCAGCAGAAACCACCAGAGGTAGGCAACGCCCGGACTCTTCTTCTGGGCGTCGTACAGCATGATTTCGCGGGCGGTCTGATTCATGGCATTGGCTGACACGGGAATAAGCTGTCAGACACTAGCACGCATCCTGCGTTCCATGTCGCCCCGCGATTACATGCTGGCGAGCTTCGCCTCAGCCTTGTCCGTCCACAAACGCATTTCGGCCAGCAACGACGACGGCGAGAACGAACAGCTTTCTTCGCCAAACGACACCGCCATATCCAGCCGCTGCAGCAAGGAGCGCCGCACCTGGTCATACGCCGGCGGCAAGATTGCCAACGGCGCGAGCACTGCGTCGTCGCGCCACTGCTTGAGCAAGTGCGGCAGGTCGGGCGACTTTGCGTGACGGTCGAGCGCGTCGCGCAGCGTTTGGAGGGATTCAGCGCTGGTCATGCTCGGGCCTTCTTCTCACGATACAGCTCGCGGAACGTCTTGCCTGCTGGGGCCGGCATGTCACGTGTGTCGGTCCAGCCTTTTCCGACGGGCAGCGAGTGGATCAGCTTCTTGTCACCGCCCATCCAACGCAGCACGCGCGCTGCAACCCAGGTACCGGCCGAGTACAACGCCGGTCGCCGTGCCATGAAGCCCCACACGCGCAAGCCAAAGCGCTCCGCTTGCGGGCGCAATTCGCGCTCCATTTGCTTCTCGCGCAGCGTACGCAACAGATCCGACAACGGGATGGACGCAGGACACACGCGATTGCATTCACCGCACAGCGTGGCCGCTTGCGGAAGGTCCAGTGCGTTCGACAGCCCCACGTAGCTCGGCGTCAGCACGCTGCCCATCGGGCCCGGATACACCCAGCCGTACGCATGGCCGCCGATCTTCTGATAGACCGGGCAGTGGTTCATGCACGCGCCGCACCGGATACAGCGCAGCATCTCCTGGAATTCGCCGCCGATCAGGCCACTGCGGCCGCCGTCGACGATGACGAAGTACATATGCTCTGGGCCATCCTTCTCGCCGGGCGCGCGCGGGCCCGTCAGCAGCGAGAAATAGTTCGAGATCGCTTGTCCGGTCGCCGAACGCGGCAACAAGCGCATGACGGTCGCCAGATCCTCGAGCGTCGGCAGCACCTTCTCGATGCCCGTCACGGCAACGTGCACGCGCGGCATGATCGTGCACATGCCTTCGTTGCCCTCATTGGTGACGATCGCCACGGAACCCGTCTCGGCAATGATGAAGTTGCCGCCCGTCACGCCCATGTCAGCGGACAGAAACTCGGGCCGCAGCACTTCGCGCGCCTCACGCGTCATCTCGGGAATGTCGGTCAGACGCGGCTTCTTGTGCGTCTTGGCGAAGAGGTCAGCAATCTCCTCCTTATCCTTGTGCACTACCGGCGCAATAATGTGCGACGGCGGCTCGCTATCGTTGATCTGCAGGATGTACTCACCCAGATCGGTCTCGATGCTCTGCACGCCCATCTCGCCGAGCACCTGGTTCAGGCGCATCTCTTCGGTCACCATCGACTTGCTCTTGATGACCTTCTTGACCTCGTGCTGGCGGGCGATCTCTGCGACCAGGCGAGCGGCATCGGCCGTGGTTTCGGCAAACAGCACCTTGGCGCCACGGCGCGTCGCTTCCGCCTCGAAGGTGGCGAGCCAGACGTCGAGGTTTTCCAACGCGCGGTTGCGGCGCTCCTTCAGCGCTTCACGCGTAGCCGGAAAATCGATGTCCTGGATGGCTGCCGCGCGTGCGGTGACGAATTTGGTCGAGAGCTTGGTAAGGTTCTGCTGCAGGCGCTTGTCGGCGAGCTTCTGCCCGGCGCGTGCTTTGAATTCCATGCTGCGGACTTGCATGTGATGGCGTCTCCGTCGTGTTCTTGGCGTCGCGATTACGCGTCGCCCGCAAGGACTTGAGCGATGTGCAGCACGCGCGTGTGCGTGTCGCCCATACGGCGTAGCCGGCCTTCGATGTTGAGCATGCAGCCGACATCGCCGAGCACCACGGTATCGGCGCCACTGGCCTTGATGTTGGCGCATTTCTCATCTGCAATGGCGGTGGAGATATCGCCGTACTTGATCGAGAACGTACCGCCGAAACCGCAGCACGCTTCGCATGCGGGCATCTCGGTCAACTGCACGCCCGGCAGTTTGCCAAGCAGCTCGCGCGGCTGCGCTTTCACGCCCAACTCGCGCAGACCGGAGCACGAATCGTGGTACGTCACGTGACCGTGAAATTCGGAGTCGAGCGATTCGACGCGTGCCACGTTGACGAGAAAATCCGTCAATTCGTACACACGCGGCGCCAAGCGCTCATAGCGGCCCGCGAGTTCCGGATCGTCGCGAAAGAGATCGGCGTAGCCCTTGCGGATCATGCCGCCACAAGAACCGGACGGGACGACAACGTAGTCGAACTGCTCGAATTCCTTGAGCGTTTTCTCGGCCAGGTCGCGCGCCAAAGGGCGATCGCCGGAGTTGTAGGCGGGCTGCCCGCAGCAGGTCTGCGCGGGCGGCACCACGACGTCGTAACCGGCCTTTTCCAGCAGCTTGAGCACTGAAAACCCGATCTCGGGCCGCATCAGATCAATGAGGCAAGTGACGAACAAACCTACGCGCATGGGAGTCTCGTGTGTTCTGCTGGAAGCCGCCATTATGCGCCTGCTGCCTCGCCTGGCGCGGGTCTGCGGGCACAGAACTTCTTCATGTCGATGGTGAGAGCGCTTCACGAGGTGGCGCTAAGCACAGTTGCTGGCCGACCGAGAAAGCCTTCGAAAATACACGGAATCATGCGTCGGGATGGTGCGCATTTTCACATCGTGGGATAGAATTTTGCATCGCATCCGCAACCCACTGCACCCATGGCAGAAGCAGACAAGGACCCCGGCAAGACGTCTATCCAGGTCATCGAACGCATGATGATGCTGCTCGACGCGCTTGCCGATCACGCCGATCCGGTCAGCCTGAAGGCGCTGTCGGCCAGCACCGGCCTGCACCCGTCCACCGCGCATCGCATCCTGAACGACATGGTGGCTTGCCGCTTCGTCGATCGCTCCGACCCGGGCAGCTACCGTCTCGGCATGCGTTTGCTCGAACTCGGCAACCTGGTCAAGGCGCGCCTCTCGGTACGAGAAGCGGCGCTCGCGCCGATGCGCGCCCTGCACCGCCTGACGGGCCAGACCGTCAACCTCTCGGTGCGTCAGGGCGACGAGATCGTCTACATCGAGCGCGCCTATTCCGAGCGCTCTGGCATGCAAGTGGTGCGCGCCATCGGTGGCCGCGCACCGCTGCATCTGACTTCGGTTGGCAAGTTGTTCCTGGCTGCTGACGAACTCGGCCGTGTGCGCGCCTATGCGACACGCACGGGCTTGTCTGGCCACACCCGCACCTCCATCACGGATTTGCCCAAGCTTGAACGCGAACTCAACTGGGTGCGCACCAACGGCTACGCGCGTGACAACGAAGAACTGGAACTCGGCGTGCGCTGCATCGCTGCCGGCATCTATGATGATTCGCGCCGGCTGGTAGCAGGTCTGTCGCTGTCTGCACCGGCAGACCGGTTGCAGGACAGCTGGCTCGACAATCTCAAGGACACCGCGCTACAGATCTCCAAAGGCATGGGCTACACGTATGAAGAGGACGCCGTGCGCGCGGAGTGAGCCGCCGGTTTTGCTCAACAAAAAAGCGCGTCATCGAACGCGCTTTTTTGTTGGGTGATGCGGTGGCTCAGGCGCCGTGCTGCTCCGACGCCAGCACGGTGGCGGGCTGCGTCGACACCGGTACATTCCGCAGCGGCGCAGCCGCTTGCGTGGCCGGCTCGATGTGCGGATTGCGCTCCAGCCAATTGCGCACACGCGTGGCGTCCGCAAAGCGCGTGAGGTTGCCGGCCGAATCCAGGAACACCATCACGACATTGCGGCCATGCACGTTGGCCTGCATGACGAGGCAGCGGCCGGCTTCGTTGATGAAGCCGGTCTTCTGCAGGCCGATATCCCATTCGCCGCCGCGCACCAGACGGTTGGTGTTGACGTAGTGCAGCGTGCGGCCGTTGGCGCTGACCGTATGTTCGGGGGTGGTTGTGAATTGACGAATGAGCGGCACCTTGTAGGCAGCTATCACGATCTTGGCGAGATCCTGCGCGCTCGACACGTTGCTGCTAGACAGGCCGTTCGAATCTACATAGTGCGTATCGTTCATGCCGAGTTCATGCGCCTTGCGGTTCATGGCGGCAACAAATGCCGGACGACCGCCCGGATAGTTGCGGCCCAGCGCGGAGGCTGCACGGTTTTCCGACGACATCAGCGCCAGCAGCAGCAGGTCTTCGCGCGTGAGCATCGTGCCGAAGCGCAGGCGCGAGCCCGTGTTGCGCTCGTAGTCGCGATCCTCATCGGTAATTTCAAGCAGCTCGTCCATCGGCTGATGTGCATCGGTCACGACCAGTGCGGTCATCAGCTTGGTGATCGAGGCAATCGGCAGCACGGCCGACGAATTCTTCTGGAACAGCACTTCGCCGTTGTTCTGGTCCATCACCAGCGCAACGGAGGAACGCAGCGCCAACGCATCGGGCGTCGAACGCAGTCCCATCGCTTCACCAAGTGTCGGGGACGCCGGCACGAACGCCGCACGCACCGGACGTGCACCGCGCTCGACCATGATCACGCGACGCTTGCCTTTGACGGTGACGACCTTGCGGACTTTGGTGGAGGCGACTTCATCGCCGCTCGTAGCCGCGACTTTGGCGCTGGCCTTGCGATTGGCGACGGTCTTGCCTTTGGATTTGGCTTTCTTGCTAGCGGCGGGTTTTTTGTCGGTCGTGGCAGCGTTGGCCACGGTAGTGACAGAGACGGCAGCGAGCGCGACGGTCATCAGCGAAACGAAGCCGAGACGTCGAAAAAATGAGGAAACAGACCGTGACATGGTTCGATCACCCGCGCGTGAGATGGCGCAAGTGTAGGCAAAAACAAAATTCTTAGCAAGATGAAGGACTTAGCTCACGGCCTTAAAGTTTGACCTGTGGAGCCTTATCATTCGGTCATCATTTCGACGCAATCGTCTGCCGGAGCAGGAGCCTAATCACGAAGAAAGTTGCACAAGACGCACATTTCTCCCCGTGTAGATCGGAAGTGGGACCGGAAAATACCCCGTGATTCGATCGCAAGTGACGACAATCACGGTTTACAACCGTCCCCAACATTCCCTCACAACACACGCGCCGCGTACGTCGAGTCGCAGATGGAAGTCTAACGACGGATCGGTCGTATCTGTTGACATAATTCGGCGACTTTTCACCGCCAATTCTCGCTTTGCACGAAGATGTGCGCTGTAGCGTGCAGGCAGCGCCGTGATAACGACGTCAGTCCAGGAACCGGGTGAAGTCGGAGACAGGCGCCCGCTCGGTGACAAGCGTATTTTCGATGGCGGCAGGATTCGCGTAACCCATCGACATGCCGCAGACGACCATCTCGTCATCCGTCAGCCCGAGATGCTCTGCGATGACCCGATGGAACTGCGTGAACGCGGCCTGTGGGCATGTATCGATGCCCCGAGCACGCGCGGCCACCATCACGGCTTCCAGGAACATGCCGTAATCGAGCCAACTGCCCTGCTCCATCACGCGGTCGATTGTGAAGATGATGCCGACCGGCGCATCGAAGAATCGGAAGTTGCGCGCGTGCTGTGCGTGCATGCGTTCCTTGTCGGAGCGTCCAATGCCGAGCAGGCCATAAAGATCCCAGCCGACCTTGCGGCGCCGACTCTGGTACGGATCGACCCACGTGCGCGGGTAGTACGGATACTCCTCGCGATGCAGCGTGTCCACCTCCGGGTGGTCGTACGCCACCAACACGGATTCGGACAAGCGCGCCTTCGACTCGCCCGTCAGCACATAGACCTTCCACGGCTGCGTATTGCTGCCTGACGGCGCACGGCGCGCTACATCGAGGATCGCCTCGATGTCTTCCCGGGCGACGGGCGTCGGCAAGAATGCGCGAACGGAGCGGCGCGAAGTGATTGCCTGATCGACGCGTTCGACTTCTGTGGAGGTGGGGCGTCGGTCGGTCATGGCGATGCGCAAAATTCAGGCGGTGATATTGGACGCGAGCGGTTCGAGCACAGCACGCAGCGCATCGGGCAGTGGCACCGGGCGACGTGTTTCGCGGTCGACGTAGACGTGCACGAAATGGCCCTGAGCGGCGGCCTCCTGGGCGTCGCAGCGGAACAGACCCACCTCATAGCGCACGCTCGTGTTGCCAAGGCGTGCAACGCGCAGCCCTGCCACCACGGGATCGGGAAACGACAGCGGCGCGAAGTAGTTGCATTGTGTCTCGATGACGAGGCCGATGGTGTCGCTGTGTTCAGGGTTCAGCACGCCCTGCTCGATCAGATACGCGTTCACCACGGTATCGAAGTAGCTGTAATAGACGACGTTGTTGACGTGACCGTAGACGTCGTTGTCCATCCAGCGCGTGGTGATGGTGTGGAAGTGGCGGTAGTCGTCGCGCGTCTGACGGGGCGTGCTCATAGGCGGCTGGCCGGTGGCAGTGGAAAGTGATCAGGATACGCCAGGCACTCAAACGCGGTCACTTGCGGATGACGAGCGCCACACCGCAGGCGGCAATCACCATGCCCAGCGCCGCAAGCGGCGGAAAACGTTCGCCGAACAGCGCCCACGCCATCACGGCGGTCGTAGGCGGCGTCAGATACAGGAGCGACGTCACCTTGGTGGCCGCGCCCCTGCGGATCAGCACAAAGAGCAGCGAGATCGCGCCGATCGACAGCGCCAGCACCGACCACACCAGCGAGCCGATCATCGGCAGCGTCCAATGCACCTCGCGCGTCTCAAACAGAAACATGAACGGCAGGCACAGCAGCGCCGATGCCCCGAACTGGATGCACGCGCCCATCCGCAGGTCGAACACCGGGCAATGGCGCTTTTGATAGAGCGTACCCACGGTGATCGACAGCAGCGCGCTCACGCACAGCGCAAGCGTCGTCGCGCCCACGCCCGCCAGATGCAACTTGTTGGCCACCACCAGGCCCACGCCCGCGATGCCGCATAGCAATCCCAACCATTGGCGGCCCGACACACGCTCCCCACGCATCGAGACATACAGCGCAGTCAAAATCGGCTGCATGCCGACGATCAGCGCAGTCATCCCTGCCGGCATGCCCAGCTTAACCGCTGCCCACACGCCCGCAAGGTACCCCCACTGCATCAGCAAACCGGCCACCGCGATGTGGCCGACTGTCGCCCAGTCGGTTTCGCCCGTGCCGGAGCGGCGCGGCAGCGGCACTCGCGCCATCCACACCAGCGGTAGCAGGCATACCAGCACGCCCACAAAGCGGAAAAACAGAAAGGTCATCGGCTCCGCATACGGCATCCCGTACTTGGCCACGATAAAGCCCGTGCTCCAGATCAACACGAACAGCCACGGCATGGCGACGACAAACAGGGAGTCGCGCGCCAAGTTTGGCGCGACGGAAGACGCTTGGGTCATGCGGAAAGCGGAAGAGAGTGCGAGGCGGCGGCCTCGTCGCGGGCCGCCCAGCGCTGTGCGTGCCGCGCAGCCAGCGCGATGGTCTGCGCGTGGACGGCCACGGTATCGTCGATATTGTTGCCGTAGCCGCCCGCCATGGTAACGGCAATCGGTATGCGCCGTTGATATGCGAAATCGAAGACTTCCTGGTCGCGCCGGGCCAGACCCTGGAGAGTCAGTTTGAGCCGGCCGAGGCGATCGCCCTCGTGCGGGTCCGCGCCGGCCAGATAGATGATCAACTGTGGCTTGAAGCGCCCGGCCAGGATATCGAGAGCGCCAGTCAGCGCCTGCAGATAGTCCTCGTCGCCGCAGCCATCGTGCAGGCCGATGTCCAGATCCGAGGCTTCTTTGCGGAACGGGTAGTTCTTCTCTCCATGCAAGGACAAGGTGAAAACAGCCGCGTCATCGCGCAGGATCGACGCCGTGCCGTTGCCCTGATGTACGTCGAGATCGACGATGGCGACCGGAAAATTCGCCGGCGTCCTGCCCGGCCGGCGCTGAATCCAGCGCGAGGCGATGGCAGCGTCGTTGAATACACAGAAACCGCCGCCCTTGTCCGCATAGGCATGGTGCGTGCCGCCCGCCAAATTGACGGCAATGCCATCCGCCAGCGCAGCCTCGCACGCGGCCATCGTGGCCCCCGCCGAACGGCGGCTGCGCTCGACCATTTCCGGCGACCAGGGAAACCCGATCTCCCGCTGACGCGCGGGGTCAAGCCGCCCGGCGCTTACCGCCTCAACATATTCAGACGTGTGCGCCAGCAGCAACGCGTCGTCATCGGCCCGCGGCGCCTCATGCATGGATAGCCCCGGCACGTCGGCCAGAACCCGTGCGCGCAGGTCGCTGTACTTGCGCATTGGAAACCGATGGCCCGGCGGCAGCGGCAAGACAAAGTGGTCGGTATAGAACGCCCGCATGTGAATAACAAATCGCAACGCAACAAAAATAGCACTCGGGCGCATCGTAACCTACGCTGCACTCGTATGTTTTTTGAGACGGATTTGCGGCCAGAGTTGGTCAAATGCATTTCGCATGCACCACGGACGCGCATTTTCCTGCCACAAAAAATTATGCCAAACGGTTGGTCACGCAATTCCTGTGCACGGAAAATCAACGAATTCTGTTTTTTGTGCGATGCACAAAGGACGCTTGACACTGGTTTGACATTCAACAACAATGAAATTGTTGCGATGCACCATCCCTAATTCATCGCGATGTCGCCTGGAAGGCCCGACGCAGACCGTCATGCTTTGTACATCTGGGCGATCTAAATTTTCATTTTGATTCCCACCCACCTTTGTATTTGGAGAGACAACATGCTGACTCAGGAACAGATCGCTGCGGCGCATAAGGCCAACCTGGAAACGTTCTTCGGCCTGACCAACAAGGCATTTGAAGGCGTCGAAAAGCTGGTCGAACTGAACCTGCAGGTCGTCAAGGCTACCCTGGCCGAGAACGTCGAACACGCCAAGAAGGCACTGACCGCCAAGGACGCCCAAGAGCTGCTGTCGGTGCAAACCGCCGCAGTGCAGCCGCTGGCTGAAAAGGTTCTGGCTTACAGCCGTCACCTGTACGAAATCGCTTCGGACACGCAAACTGAATTCAGCAAGGCTGCTGAAGCGCAAATCGCTGAAAACAGCCGCAAGCTGCAAGCGCTGGTCGACAACGTGTCGAAGAACGCTCCGGCCGGTTCGGAATCGGCAGTTGCCCTGGTGAAGTCGGCTCTGTCGGCCGCCAACAACGCTTACGACTCGGTGCAGAAGGCCACCAAGCAAGCTGTGGAACTGGCTGAAAGCAACTTCCACGCTGCTGCCAACGCTGCCAGCAAGGCAACCGCTCAAGCATCGGCCCAAGCGCGCGCTGCCACCGGCAAGAAGTCGGCAACGACCGCTGCGTAAGCGCTAAGCTGCTTTCTTTAGTCCTCTGATTGTTGAAGCGGGCCTCCTTCGGGAGGCCCGTTTTGTTTTGGCCGTCGAGCCATCCTCCAAACACATCGTTTGCGTGCATTTACGCGGAACCCAAACGCGCGGCCGCTGGTCCATCCCACCGTGTTCGTTGGATTGTCTCCTCGGTCCCGCTACCGAAACCTGTCCTCAGTGGTGATCAGTGGGTACCTTTGCCCGGCTTCGGCCGGGTTTTTTGTGTGCATGGGAAACGTCTCCTCTTCAAATTGCGAACTTTTACACGCAGCCGACGCTCCATTCTGTATTGCGGTTCGCCGCCCTCTTCTCCTTCCCAATGTCTCGCGAATCCATGGCCAAGCGAAGTCTGATCGTCGCGGCTGCGCTTATCCTGCTGTTAGAAGAGTGGATCTGGAACGTCATGCGACAGGTAACCGCCCGTCTGGCGGCGCATCCCTGGGTCCAAGCGGCGGAGCGGAAGTTGGCGCAACTGGAGCCCATCGAAGCCCTCTGTGCCTTTGCCCTGCCAATGCTCGCATTGCTGCCGTTCAAGCTGGCGGCCGTCTACGTGCTGGCGCGGGGCCACCTCATTGCAGGCGCCATCGTTCTGGTCGCAGCGAAAATCGTCAGTACGGGGCTGGGCGTGCGCATCTATTCCGCCGTGCGCCCACAGTTGCACACGATCGCCTGGTATGCCCGCTGGGAATCCGCGTTCCTGGCATGGAAGCAGCGCATGCTGGCCACCCTGCAAGCAACATCGACCTGGCAAGCCTTCCAGGTACGAATTGCCGTCTGGCGCGCCCGTCGACATGGGACGATGCAGCAGATATGGCGCCGCCTGATCGCGGCAGTGCGCGTGCTACGTCGGCATCGGCGCCCAGCCGAGCCTCGGCACTGACCTGCCGCCGATCATCCCAAACAAAAGGGCCGCCCATTCGAGCGGCCCTTTTGTTTGCCAGCCAGATCCGGAGTTGCCTCCACACTCTGGCGGTTAATTGCAGTTCATCGCTTACGAGCCGGGGGCACGTCCGTGCAAACACCCTCGTAGATTTCCGCAGCCATGCCCACCGACTCACCCAGCGTCGGGTGCGGGTGGATGGTCTTGCCGATGTCCACGGCGTCCACGCCCATCTCGATGGCCAGGCAGATTTCGCCGATCAAGTCGCCGGCGTGCGTGCCAACGATGCCGCCACCGATGATGCGGTGCGTTTCCTCGTCGAAGATCAACTTCGTGAAGCCTTCGTCGCGGCCGTTGGCAATCGCGCGGCCCGAAGCGGCCCACGGGAACACGCCCTTGCCGTACTTGATGCCCTGCGCCTTGCACTGGTCTTCGGTCAGACCTGCCCAGGCCACTTCCGGATCGGTATAGGCGACCGACGGAATCTGCTTGGCATCGAAATACGCCTTCTCGCCGTGCGCGGCTTCTGCCGCCACGTGACCTTCATGCACGGCCTTGTGTGCCAGCATCGGCTGCCCCACGAGGTCGCCGATCGCGAAGATGTGCGGCACATTCGTGCGCTGTTGCTTATCCACGTCGATGAAGCCACGGTCGGTCACCGCCACGCCGGCCTTCTCGGCGCCAATGCGCTTGCCGTTCGGGGTGCGGCCCACGGCCACCAGCACCATGTCATAGCGTTGCGGCTCGGCAGGTGCGGCTTCGCCCTCGAACTTGACGTAAATGCCGTCCGGCTTGGCCTCGACCCCGACCGTCTTGGTCTTGAGCATGACCTTGTCGAAGCGGCTCTTGTTCATCTTGTCCCACACCTTGACGAGGTCGCGGTCAGCGCCCTGCATCAGGCCATCGAGCATTTCCACCACGTCGATGCGGGCGCCCAGCGTGCTGTACACGGTCGCCATTTCCAGGCCGATGATGCCGCCCCCGATGACCAGCATCCTGCCCGGCACTTCGCGCAGCTCCAGCGCGCCGGTCGAATCGACGATGCGCGGATCTTCCGGAATGAACGGCAGCTTCACGGCCTCGCTGCCTGCAGCGATGATCGCCTTGGCAAAACGGATGACCTTCTTCTCGCCCGTCGTTGCCTTGCCGTCGCCGTCCGTCAGTTGCACTTCGAGGTGATTCGGATCCAGGAACGTGCCAACACCGCGCACGACCTGCACCTTGCGTGCCTTGGCCATGCCGGCCAGCCCGCCGGTCAGCTTGCCGATGACGGACTCCTTGTGCTTGCGCAGTTGGTTGATATCAACCGTCGGCTCGCTGTAGACAATGCCGTGTGCGGCCATCGCCTTGACTTCGTCCATGACGGCCGCCGTGTGCAGCAACGCCTTCGACGGGATACACCCCACGTTCAGGCAAACGCCGCCCAGCGTTGAGAAACGCTCCACCAGCACAGTGTTCATGCCCAGATCCGCACTGCGGAATGCGGCCGAATAACCGCCCGGGCCGGAGCCCAGGACGAGCATCTCGCACTCGATGTCGGCGCCGCCGGCGTGCTTGGCCGCTTGCGGTGCCGGGGCTGATGCTGCCGGTGCGGCAGCCGGTGCTGGGGCCGGAGCCGGCGCTTGTGCAGGTCCTGGAGCAGCAGCCGCGCCAGCTTCCGCCGTCGCGATCACCGTGCCCTTGCTGACCTTGTCGCCCACCTTGACTTTTACGTCGACGATCTTGCCAGCCACCTCCGACGGCACTTCCATGCTGGCCTTGTCGGATTCCAGCACGATCAGCGACTGCTCGGGCGCCACGGTATCGCCCGCCTTGATCAGCACTTCGATGACTTCCACCGCATCGAAATCGCCGATGTCCGGCACCTTGATTTCCACCACGCTCATTCCTGACTCCTTGTTCTTGTCGTCGGCACCCGGCATCGCCCGGGCCCGCTGACGCTTTTCAATCCTGCAGACGTACTGTGTGCACTTCGATCGGACCGCCCGAGCTCTTGTCGAATTCCACGCCTGCGGACACGCCCACCTGTGCAACGTCCGCCGCCGACTTGCCCGGCATGTCAAACACCGCCGACATGGCTCCCAGCGCAAAATTGCGCCCCGAGCCAATGCCCCAGAAGCGGTCGAACGAAAACACCTCGCGGTACGAATAGACGCCGTAGATGCCGGTGGCGTTGGCGATCAGGCAGGTGATCTGCGACGACTCGTACGGGTCGTCGTCGTCCTCCTTGGTGTTGACGAAATACTCGTCCTTGAGCTTTTCGTGCACCTTGAGGAAGGTCCGGAAGACGTCGTCACGCGTGCCGAGGCGACACTCATCGGCCAGACCCGCTAACAGACTCCGCATGACCGGGAAGTGGGCCGTCGTGCCCGCCAGCGCGATCAGCGAATCGCCCACCTGGAAGATCTTCTGGTTCTGCTCGTAGCCACGCGCCAGGCGCGTATCGCCGAACGTCACCAGCGAATCGGCCGCAATCGCCACTTCGCCGTCTTTCTTGACCACCACGCACGTCGTCATGTCGTCCTCGCCATCAATCCACTGACCAGTCCGCCGACCGCTGCAAACCCAACCGGGCCGGCACGCACAGGCCCGAAGCCAGATGCGTGCCGCGCCCGCGTGGGCTTACAGGCTGACGCGGCGGAAGTCCGCCAGCACGCTGGCCAGATACGCGTTGAAGCGTGCAGCCTCGGCGCCGTCGATCACGCGGTGATCGTACGACAGCGACAGCGGCAGCGTCAGGCGCGGCACGAACTGCTTGCCGTCCCAAACGGGCTTCTGATAACCACGCGACAAGCCAAGGATGGCCACTTCCGGTGCGTTGATGATCGGCGTGAAATGCGTGCCGCCGATGCCGCCCAGTGACGAGATCGAGAAGCAGCCCCCCTGCATCTGGTCCGGCTTGAGCTTGCCTTCGCGGGCAGCCTTCGACAGGTCCGCCATCTCCTTGGCGATGTCGATCAGACCCTTCTTGTCCGCATCGCGGATCACCGGCACCACGAGCCCGTTGGGCGTATCGGCCGCGAAGCCGACGTGGAAGTACTGCTTGAAGACCAGGTTGTCGCCGTCCAGGCTCGCGTTGAAGGTCGGGAATTTCTTCAGCGCGCCCACGACTGCCTTGATCACGAATGCCAGCATCGTGAACTTCACGCCGGCCTTTTCGTGGTCCTTGTTCATCTGCACGCGGAAGGCTTCCAGTTCGGTGATGTCCGCCTCGTCGTTGTTGGTGACGTGCGGAATCATGACCCAGTTGCGGTGCAGGTTCGCGCCGGAAATCTTCTTGATACGCGACAGCGGCTTCGGATCGACCGGACCGAACTTGGTGAAGTCCACCTTCGGCCACGGCAGCAGATTCAACTCACCGCCACCGGCCGGTGCACCCGCGGCAGCCTTGCCCGGCGCCGCAGCCTGGCCGCTCATCACGCCCTTGACGTAGCGCTGCACGTCTTCCTGCGTGATGCGGTTCTTCGGACCCGTGCCCCCGACCAGATTCACGTTGACGCCCAGCTCGCGCGCGTACTTGCGCACCGAGGGGCTGGCGTGAGCAGCCTTGCCAACCGTACCGACCGTGTCAGCGGTGTAGGTAGCGGGCGCTGCGGTCGACGCAACTGCGGGCGCAGCCGCAGGGGCCGGGCTCGGCGCAGCGGCAGCCGGTGCGGACACCGGCGCTTGTGCGGGTGCTGGCGCAGCAGCAGCGCCGCCAGCACCTTCCAGGACGACGATCAGCGTGCCTTGCGACACGGCATCGCCCACCTTCACGCGGATTTCCTTGACCGTGCCGGCAGCCGGCGACGGCACGTCCATCGTGGCCTTGTCCGATTCCAGCGTGATCAGCGACTGCTCGGCTTCCACCCTGTCGCCCACCTTCACGCTGATTTCGATGACGGGCACGTCGGTGTAGTCGCCGATGTCCGGCACCTTCACTTCAACCGTGCCGCCGCCAGGCGGACGTCACGCTATTGTTCAGCCTAGTCGTTTATCGAGACTAAACGGGAGCGGGAAAACGGCGTGCAGCCATCCATCGCCACGGCCTGCAATTGGTCCATATCGAGAATCCGGATGTCTTTGCCGCGCACTTCAAGTAGCCGACGCTGCTGCAGTTTCGTCAGCA
>NZ_MCGB01000064.1 GCF_001699815.1 Ralstonia pickettii
TGAGACGGAACTCGTCATTCGACCGACGCCCGCCAAGCGTCGCTTTGCAGTCTGGAGCGTCGGACGTTGTTCCTTACTGGCTTGCTGGAGCCGGCGCTGATTTTGACGATGGGTGTGGTGGTGTTGCTGATTGTGTTGGCGGTGTTGATGCCGATTATCGAGATTAATCAGTTGGTGCACTGAGGTTTTTGTTTTTGGGCTTTTTCCCCCCCTTTCGTTCCCTGCCGGGACCGACTCACTTTTCTTTGTCTTGCCAAAGAAAAGTAAGCAAAAAGAAAGGCGCGCCCGAGATGGCGACCCATCCCTTGAATTTGTGTGACCGTGCGGGGAAGGAGGCAAACTCGCTGCGCTCAGACAGGCCTCCTTCCTTGATCCGCCCGCTCACAAAAATTCAAGGCGCCATCAAGGGCTCAACGTCAAAAGAGAAAGGCCAACCCCATCGTGAGGTTGGCCTTGTCGTTTGGGCTTGTGCCCAGAGGGTGTGGCTTTTGTCCTTTGACTTTCCTGCCCTAGATGGCGCCTTCAATTTTCGTAAGCGGGCGGGAAAAAGGCCGGGAACTGTCTGAGCGCAGCGAGTTTTCCCCGCCTCCGCCCGGTTACGGAAATTGAAGGAGTCTTTCGCCATCTCGGGCGCGCATTTCTTTGCTTACTTTCTTTGGGCAAGACCAAAGAAAGTGAGTCAGCCCCGGCAGGGGATGAAACCCGGGATGCACCACCAAGACCATCCCAAGAAAAAAAACTCAAACCGCCTTAAACGCCTTCCGAGCCGCCTCAAACGTCGCGTCCAGAATCGCATCATCATGCGTGGAAGACACAAATCCGGCCTCAAACGCAGACGGCGCCAGATAAACACCCTGATCCAGCATCGCGTGGAAGAACGCATTGAAGCGCCCAACATCGCTCTTGGTCACTTCAGCAAAGCTCGTCGGCACGCCCTCGCGGAAGTAGATGCCAAACATGCCGCCCACGCTGTCGGCGGCAAACGGCACACCAACCTCACGAGCGATTTCCGCCAGCCCGTCTACCAGCTTGCGTGTCTGCGTCGCCAGCCGGTCATGGAAACCCTCCGCAGCAATCAGCCGCAGCGTGGTCAGCCCAGCCGCCACCGCAAGCGGATTCCCCGACAACGTTCCTGCCTGGTAGACGCTGCCCAGAGGCGCCAGGAACCCCATGATGTCGCGGCGGCCACCAAAGGCTGCCGCCGGCATGCCGCCGCCAATCACTTTGCCCAGGCACGTCAGGTCCGGCTTGATGCCGTACAGCGCCTGCGCGCACCCGAGCGCCACGCGAAAGCCCGTCATCACCTCGTCAAAGATCAGCACGGCGCCGTGTTCGGTACACAGCGCGCGCATGGCCTGGTGGAATTCGTTGCTGCCACGCACGAGGTTCATGTTGCCGGCCACTGGCTCGACGATCACGGCGGCGATTTCCTTGCCGTGGCGGGCAAACGCCTCGCGCAGTGCGGCCACGTCGTTGTACGGCAGCACCATCGTGTGCTTGACCACGTCTTCCGGCACGCCGGTGGAAGACGGTGCGTTCTGCGTCGTATCGGCAAACGTCAGCAGGCCTGAACCGGCCTTGACCAGCAGGCTGTCGGCGTGACCGTGGTAGCAGCCTTCGAACTTGACGATCAGGTCACGCCCGGTAAAGCCACGCGCCAGGCGCAGGGCGCTCATGGTTGCTTCGGTGCCCGACGACACGAGCCGCACCTGCTCGATCGACGGCACGAGCTTGCAGATTTCCTCGGCCATGACGACTTCAGCCTCGGTAGGCGCCCCGAACGAGAAGCTGTCGGCCGCCACTTCCTGCACAGCACGCACAACCTCCGGATGCGCGTGCCCGACGATCATCGGGCCCCACGAGCCGACGTAGTCGATATAGCGCGTGCCGTCGGCATCCCACAAGTATGGGCCGGCTGCCTTGGCAATGAAGCGCGGGATGCCGCCCACCGAGCGGAAGGCGCGTACCGGGGAGTTCACTCCGCCGGGGATGGTCTTCTGGGCACGTTCAAACAGGGCGGCGCTGCGGGAGGGAGTCGACATGGAGGGTGTTGGGAGAGAGCGTGGCGCCGAGCAGAGCGGCGCTGCGGCACGGTTTAAAGGCGGTTCGAGGCGATTATGTGGTGGTTTGCCGCAGATCCGGGTTGGATGCAGTCAAACACCGTGTCTGCCCGCTGCCTGTTCTGGCGCAGCCGGGCGTGATTCGGTACCATCTGGCCTGCCATTTTAATAGACGGAACCACCGAAGCTTTGCCCTATGGAACAACAGATTGAATACAAGACGTGGATGTGCCTGATCTGCGGCTGGATCTACGACGAAGAACAAGGCGCCCCGGACGACGGCATTGCGCCCGGCACGAAGTGGGAAGACGTGCCCATCAACTGGACGTGCCCCGAGTGTGGCGCGCGCAAGGAAGATTTCGAAATGGTGCAGATCTGATTCGGATCTGACCTGTCTCCCGTCGGCAAGTGAGTGTTTGCCCTCTTGCTGACAGCCAAGTATCAGGAAGTGACGGTTCGATGAATGGGCTCGTCGCTTCCATGCCACAAGCGCTCGGCGGACGGCCGGCGCCATTGACGGCGAATAGGTGACTTGTCACACTTCGTCAAATTCTGAGCTTCACACTTCATAAGCGGGCCGGGGGGCGTAGTTTTGAAGTCGTCGCCAGCGTGGGCCTTTTCCGTTTGGAGGGCGCGCTGCGTGGCGATTTGCCGCGATCCATCCGGTCAGAATGTCGTGGCGACCCGTGGTCGCGCACTGCGAGAACATGATGCAATCCGCGCGGGTGGAACAACTGGCTGACTCTCAACCGCTGGCGAACTCTCCGCTGGCGCATTCCCTGACAGGCTGCAAGGTGCTGGTAATCGACGATTCCAGCACCATTCGCCGTACCGCGCAGATTTTCCTCACCCAGGCCGGGTGCCAGGTCGTGCTGGCCGAAGACGGCTTCGACGCACTGGCCAAGGTGGGTGACCTGAAGCCCGATCTCGTGTTCTGCGACATCCTGATGCCCAATCTAGACGGCTACCAGACCTGCTCGCTGATCAAGAAAAGCCCAAAGTTTCATGCCACGCCTGTGATCATGCTCTCTTCGCGCGACGGGATTTTCGACCGTGCGCGGGGCAAGTCGGTCGGGGCGGTGGACCATCTCGCCAAGCCGTTCTCGAAGGAAGCGCTGCTGGAGGCGGTCCAGACGCATTTGCCGGTGGCGCGAGCTGCCGCGCAGTGACGGCATCTCTTTTAACGAAGGACTGTTTGTATGGCAATCAAGAAAGTGTTGGTGGTCGATGATTCTCCGACCGAAGCGCTGCACCTGTCGGAGATCCTCGGCAAGAACGGTTTCAAAGTGACGGTCGCTGCCGATAGCGAGCAGGCCATGACCAAGCTCGAAGCCGAAACCTTCGACCTGATCCTGATGGACGTGGTGATGCCGGGCCAGAACGGCTACCAGGCGACCCGCGCCATCAAGAAGGACGAGCGCTTCCAGGGCATCCCCGTGATCATGTGCACGACCAAGGGCCTGGAGACCGACCGCGTGTGGGGCATGCGCCAGGGCGCATCGGACTACATCGTCAAGCCGGTCAAGGCCGAAGAGCTGCTCGAGAAGATCGCCAAGCTGGCGCAGTGATCCTGCGGCAGTTCGTTTAGAAGCGCGACGTCGAGACCGCGCGCAGCAAAGACCCAGCACCGGACATGAGCCAGACGTGAACGAACAGCGCACCAACCTGACCTCCCGCCAGCGCCTGCACGAATACCAAGCGATGCTGGCCCGCCGCCTGCAGGAGGCGCGCGCCAAGTCGGCGACGGAAGGCTTTCTGGGCGTGCAGATCGGCGAGCACCACTGGCTGCTGTCGCTGACCGAAACCGGCGAGGTGCTGGACTACCAGCCGCCCGCACGCGTGCCGCTGACGCAGCCGTGGTACCTCGGTCTCGTGAATGCGCGCGGCAACCTGCTCGGCGTGATCGATTTCGGCTTGTTCTGCGGTGAAGCGCCGACGGGCAGTGGCAGCGGCGCCAAGATCGTGGTGCTGTCCAAAGACCCGCAGCGTGCGTGCGCGATTGTCGTGCCGCGCGTGGCCGGCCTGCGCAGCCTGAGCGATCTGCAGCCCGCGGAAGCCACGGCGGAAGAGGGGCGTCCGTGGTTGGGGCGCGCCTGGCGCGACGCGCAGGGCACGCAATGGCGCGAACTGGATGTGCGGCAGTTGCTGGCCGATCCGGCGTTCCTGCAGGTCGGCCGCAGCCGCACGTAAAGCGATTGGGCAATCAGGTCGTAGAGCCTTAGAACCAACAAGAACGATTGGGCACGCCGCAACGGGAGCGGGGTGCGCAGGTGCAAGAGGCGGTGCGTGGCGCGCGCAACAGGGCGCGCCAGGTGGCCAAGTGTATTCACAGGCTCCGCCGAAGGTGCGTACCACGCCAGGTTGAACAAGGCGCGGACGCGGACGGGAAATCCATGCGGCTGATCTCGACAGAACGAGACGGCAGCATCGACAAGACAAGAGGGTCCTATGGGGTTCAAGTGGTTCAACGCAGGTCGCCGTGCCGGTGAGGCTGGGGCGCCCGAGGTTGCAGCGGAGGGCGCGTCGGCGGCTTCCGTGCAGTTGGCGCAGTTGGACAATGCGTCCCATACGGATGACGATAATCCCGCTGGCACGCCCACGCAGCTCGGCCGCTCGCCCATGGACGCCGTGGTCGGCTGGATGGAGCGCGTGCCGTTTGCCGCGCAGCAGCGTGTCTTCACGATCGGCCTGGTGGTCGGTCTGCTGGCCCTGCTGATCTCGGTGTACCTGGATAACCGCCAGGCCAACAACGGTTCGGTGCAGATTGAAATTGCCGGTGACACGCTGATGCACTCGCAGCGTCTGGCCAAGGCGGTGCCGGTGGCGCTGCTGGGTAACACCAACGCATTCGCCCAGCTCAAGGAGAGCCGCGCGCGTCTGCAGGAAAACCTCGATGCGTTGAAGAATGGCAACTCGGAGCGCGGTGTGCGCGCCTCGGGTGGCGAGGCCGAAGCACTGCTCGACAAGTCGATCGAAGAGTGGAAGCGCAGCGACAAGAGCGCCCAGGCCATCCTGGCGCAGGAAAAGACGCTGGTGGCGGTGGGTAAGACGCTGAACGTGTTCAACGCGTCGAACCCCGAACTGCTGGAAGAAGCCGAGCAGATCTCGTCGATGAAGCTGCAGACCAACGCGCCGGCCCGTGAAGTGGCCGCCTCGTCGCAGCTGGTGATGTTGACGCAGCGTCTGGGTAAGAACATGAACGAGTTCCTGGCCGGCGAAGGCGTGAACCCGGAAACGGCGTTCCTGCTCGGTAAGGACACCAACACCTTCCGCGAAACGCTGAACGGCCTGCTCAACGGCTCGGAAGCGCTGCGCCTGTCGGCTGCCACCGATGCCGAGACGAAGGGCTACCTGCAAGAGCTGTCGACCCGCTTCGACAACGTGCAGAAGACCACGCAGATCATTCTGGAAAACCTGCCGGGCCTGATCGCCGCCAAGCGCGCCCAGCAGCAGATCTTCAACGACAACGAAAAGCTGCGTGCCGACCTGTCTGACCTGCAGTCTGCCTATGCCGGCAGCGTGCGCAGCCGCCCCATGACGCTCGGTGCGGTGGTGCTGTCGGCCATCCTGACCGTGGTCTGCCTGGCCGGCCTGGCCGCCCTGTACCTGCGCGATTCGCGCGTGCGTACGATGGAAGCAGAAGCGCGCCAGCGCGAAGCTGAAGAGCGCCGGATGGTGGAAAAGCGCAACAACGATTCCACCCAGGCCGCAATTCTGCGTCTGATGAACGAACTGCAGGACATTGCAGACGGTGACTTGACCAAGCAGGCCACCGTGTCGGAAGACATTACAGGCGCCATCGCCGACTCGGTGAACTACACCGTGGAAGAACTGCGCGAGCTGGTCGGCCGGGTGCAGCAGACGGCCGAGCAGGTGACGCAGGCATCGTCGGCGGTGCAGACCACGTCGGAAAGCCTGGTGGCCGCATCGGAAGAACAATCGCGCCAGATTCGTCAGACCGGTCAGTCGGTGGTGGAGATGGCCGACCGCATTACGCAGGTCTCGCGCGGTGCTGCTGAATCGGCCAACGTTGCACGCGCCTCGCTGGCCGCTGCCGAGCAAGGTCAGCAGGCGGTGCAGAACGCCATCACGGGCATGAACGACATCCGTGACCAGATTCAGGAAACCTCGAAGCGGATCAAGCGCCTGGGCGAATCGTCGCAGGAGATCGGTGAAATCGTGGAGCTGATCTCGGACATTACCGAGCAGACCAACGTGCTGGCACTGAACGCTGCCATTCAGGCGGCATCCGCTGGTGAAGCCGGTCGCGGCTTCTCGGTGGTGGCAGAAGAAGTGCAGCGCCTGGCAGAACGTTCGGCCGAGGCAGCCAAGCAGATCGGCGCGCTGATCCGCACGATTCAGACCGACACGCAAGACGCGGTGCACGCCATGGAGCGCAGCACGGCGGGTGTGGTGGAAGGGGCGAAGCTGTCCGATAACGCCGGTGCTGCACTGGTGGAGATCGGTCGCGTGTCCCGCCAGCTTGCCGAACTGATTGAGAGCATTTCGCAGACGACGTCGCACGAAGCGACGCTGGCTTCGGACGTTGCGCAGAACATCGAACAGATCCTGCACATCACGGAACAGACGTCGACCGGTACGCGCCAGACCGCGCAGTCGGTGCGCCAGCTCACGCAGCTTGCCGAAGAACTGCGTGACTCGGTGGCGCGGTTCCGCATCGCCTGATCTCGTCACCTCTGGATTTCGGGCGGGAACGCCGAAGGGGCCACCCCGGGGGCAATCGCGGCAACCGCCACCTGCTTTTTGGAAGCACACATGCGTCATCAATCTTCCGCCCAGCCCGAATCCGCCTCTGTCGAGGCGGTGGGAGCCCCAGCCGGGCGTCAGAAATCCGGCCCCAAGCCTGCCGTGCCCGCGCGTGATCTCTCCGCGCTGGCGTGGGTCGCGCCCAACATGCGCGCTGCGCTGGACGATGCCGTGCGCGAGTTCGGCGAATACGCGGCCGATGTCATCGCCGATCCGGAGGTCATCGGTGCGCGCGATACGACGTCGCTGCGCCTAGCCGGCCAGTATCTGCACCAGGCTGCCGGCGCGCTGCTGATCGTGGGTCTGCGCGGTGTCGACGTGTATTGCCAAGCCGCCAAGCGCCTGCTCGAGGCGGTGGATGCCGGCAGCGTCGCCGCCGACGCCCAAACGCTGGACGTGTTCTCGCGCGCCGTGCAGGCGTTGCAGGAATACGTTTCCGACCTCATGGCTGGCATGGCCGAAGAGCCGCTGCGCCTGTTCCAGCCGTATCAAGCCGTGCTGTCCCGCCTGGGCGAAGAGCGCATCCACCCGGCTGACCTGTGGGCCGATGAGCTGCGCCACCTGCCGGCGCTGCTGCTGCCCTCGCGCGATTTGCCGGGGCTGGCGCGCCTGCGCCGCAAGTTCGAATTGGCGTTGCTGACCGCGCTGCGTGCGCCTGCCTCGAACGCCGATGGTGCGGTGGTGGATCCGTCGGCCGCGGCAGCGGCCTACGCGCCGCTGGAAGACCTGCTGCATGGCATCCGTGCGCTGGAGCGCGAACCGCGCCGCGCCGGGGACGATCTGCAGCGCGATCTGTGGCTCGTGCTGGCCCTGACATTTGGCGCCCTGCGTGCGGGCCTGGTGCCGGCCGACATGACCGCCAAGCGCCTGGCCGCACGCGTCAACCTGCTGCTGCGCCAGTACTCGCACAACAACGTCCACTTGCCGCAAGGCCTGCTGACCGACGCGCTGTATTTGCTGGCCGGCATGGCGTACAGCAACGCACCGGCAGTGCCGGTTGGCGACGACACGCTTGGCCCGGATATCGTGGCCTGCGTGCAGGCCTTCGCGATTCCGCCCACGCACGCGCCCGCTGGCGCACTGCACACGCGTCAGTACTACGCACTGCTGCCGACCGACGCCAGCGACACGCTGCAACGCGTCGGCCGCTCGCTCGAAACGCTCAGTCAACAACCTGCACCCGCGGCGGACGAACTCGATGCTGCACTGCAGACCCTTGCGCTGCATGCCGATGCGCTGGGGCAGCCGGCCCTGTCCGACCTGTCGAACCGTCTGACCGAAGCTGCCGGGCAGGACGTTGCGCCCACGCTGCAATTCCTCTCGCGCATGCTGGCCCGCCCGTGGGCGGTGCATGGCGAATCCGGCGACTTGCGCAGCGCGTGGTTTGCCGCCCGCTGCAGCGAACTGGCCGAACACGCCCGCGCGACGCAAGACGGTCACGCCGTGCCGGCTCCCGCATGGCTCACGCTCCTGGCCGAAGAAGCTGCACAACGCCGCGCGCATGCCGAGCAGGTTCGCGCGCTGCAAACGTTGCTGGCCTCTGCCGAAACGCACCTCGATGCGTTCGAGCGCGAAGGCGTGGAAAGCGGCGGCCTGCAGGAAGCCGCCCGCCTGTTCGGCGAGATGCAAACTGCCTTTGCCGCGCTCGACGCCTATGAGGCAGTGCACGCCACCGAAGCTGCCCAATCGACCATCAACGCGCTGCAAGCCGCGGGCGAGGGCGCAACTGCCGATCGTGAGCGCTACCTGGCTGCGCTGGCTGCCAACGTCAGCGGTCTGCAGGCCTTGCTTGATGCGTTGTCTGCCGGCACAGAACTGGCCGGCGGCCAAGTCGACGAGATCGTCATTGAAGGCCAGCTGACGCCCACCGAGCGCGAAACCGCATGGCGCGAGTTCGCCTTCGATACCGAATCCGGCATGCTGGCCCGCCGCGAGCCGCAATCCGAAACGCTCGTCGGCGCAGACATCGCCAATGCCGATGCCGCGTCGCCGCTGCAATCGTTGCTTGATCGCCTGCTGGCCAAGCAACCGGTCGACCCGTCCGACCCGCTGGCTGCGGAGCTGCGCACTGCGCTGCAGGAAGCGCGCGATGCCGCCGCCATCGACGACGATCCGGCTCGCCGACGCCGCCTGGAAGAGGCGCTGGCCCAGTTCGATGCATGGCAGGTTGGCAGCCCCGGCGCGCTTGAGCGGATGCAGGCCGCATTGGCGGCACCGGTTGCTGCGCCTGCGGCCGCCGCGCCTGCGCCAACTGCCGCACGGGATACCCAATCCATCGACGCCGAGCTGCTCGACATCTTCCTGTCTGAAGCCGAAGAAGTGCTGGCCGGCGTGCGCGCCGACCTGCAGGGTCTGCAGGCCGCTGCCGACATGGGCACGGGCGGTCTGGCTGCCGGTTCGGACCTGGACTTGCTTACGCAGTTGCGCCGCGCGTTCCACACGCTCAAGGGCTCGGGCCGCATGGTCGGGCTCACGCGCTATGGCGAGGCGGCCTGGGCCATCGAGCAGGTGATGAATGTCTGGCTGGCCGAGAACCGTGTGCCGACGCATGACCTGGCCGCGCTCCTGACGCGCGCCGAGTCCGAGTTGTCAACGTGGGCCGCTGCCATCGCGCAATCGCCCCAAGCCGATCACGCGATTGAACCGCTGGTCGCCGCCGCAGAGCGCGTGCGCCATGGTGGTCCGTTCGTGTGGCTGGAGGCCGTGCCCGAAACGCAGGCCGCTCCCGAACACGCTGAGCCGCAAGTGCCCGAAGCACCGGCTGCGGAACCCGCATTGCACGACATCGACGCGATGCAGCCGATGGAGTTGACTGCACCGGATGTGCCCGTTGCAGAAGCCGAAGAAGCCGTCGCGCTCCAGTGGGAAGACGAACCTGCGCTGCCCGACGTCGAGGCGCCGATGCCCGAGGCGACCGCACCGCTGGTCGAGCATGAGGCAGTCGAGCCGGCTGCAGAGCACGTCGAAGAGACGATTCAGGACGCTGCCGCTGAACCGGTTGCCGCCGATGCCGACGCCAAGGTGATCCCGTTCCCGTTCGCGCAGACCGGCGAGCTGGAGGAAGCACCGCACGACGACGGCGTGAAGGAGATTGGTCCGGTCCGCATCAGCGTGGCGCTGTACAACGTCTACCTGCAGGAAGCCGATGATCTGATCCGCCGGCTCGGCGTGGATTTCTCGGAGTGGCGCCACGAAGGCCGCACGCCGCCGAGCGAGCTGGCCCTGCGCGCCGCGCACACGCTGCAAGGCAGTTCCGCCGTGGTTGAGCTGGAGCCCGTGCGCCAGTTGGCTGGGGCGCTGGAGCAGGTGCTGCTGAATCTGAACAGTCGCCCGGTGGCGATGCATCCGGGCGACTTCCGCCTGCTCGATCAATCCATCGAGCGCATGCGCGGCATGCTGCATCAATTTGCCGCCAGCCTCTGGCCCGACGCCGACGAGCCACTGCGCCGCAGCCTGGACGAGCTGTGCGAGCGCCTGCTCGTGCGTCCGCGCCTGCCGCTGGAGCCGGCGCCCACTGCCTTTACCGAAGCCGAACAGGCCGAGAACGAAACCCCCAGCCAGGCTGGCGAGCCCGAGTTTGAGCCGGCACAGGTTGCGCCGACGTTCGTGCCCGTACACGAGTCGCCCGTTGCCGAGCCGGCCGTCGGTGAGCTGGTTCGCCAGGCACCGGCCGACGCGCTCGACCCGGCGCTGCTGGAAATCTTCCTGGAGGAAGCGCACGTCGCGCTGCCTGAACTGGGCCAGCACCTGCGTGCGTGGGAAGCTGCGCCGCAGGATCGCAATGCTGCCGGCCTGCTGCTGCGCAACCTGCACACCGTCAAGGGCAGTGCGCGCATGGCCGGCGCCATGACGCTAGGTCAGGCTGCGCACGAAATGGAAAGCGCCATTGAAGGCGGCCTGCGCCAGAACCGCGTGGATGGCGCACTGTTCCGCAAGCTCTACGTCTGGTTTGACCGCATCCAGGCGCACGTCGATGCCCTGGGCGCGGGCAATCTGCTGCCGCTCGATGCCGGCCTAGCCGATGCCGCCGATACGCAGCAGACGGCCGCCGACGCGCATGCATCGTCCGGCGCATCGATGCTGCCGGCTGTTGCGGTATCGACGAACGTCGATCTGACCGGCACGCGCAGCCCGGAAGCCGAAGCCCTGGAAGTGGCCGAACGCCAGCGCGCGATGGTGCGCGTGCAGGCGCGTGCGCTCGATTCGCTCATCAACGATGCGGGTGAAGTCGGTGCCGCGCGTGCGCGCCTCGAGTCGGAAGTCGATGCGCTCAAGACCTACCTGTCGGAACTGAACGACAACGTAGCGCGTTTGCGCTCGCAGGTGCGCGAGATCGAAATCCAGGCCGAAACGCAGATGGAGTCGCGCATTGCCGATGCGGCTGCACATTCCGAGTCGTTCGACCCCCTGGAGTTCGACCGATTCACGCGCTTGCAGGAACTCACGCGGATGATGGCCGAGTCCGTCAACGACGTGGCGACGGTGCAGCAGAACTTGTTCCGCGGTTTCGATCAGGCGTCGCTCGATCTGGAAACCCAGGCACGCCTCACGCGCGGCCTGCAGCGCAGCCTGATGCGCGCGCGCATGGTGCAGTTCGATACCGTGGCAGACCGTCTGTATCGCGTGGCCCGCCAGGCCGCGGCGGAAACCGGCAAGGAAGTCCGTCTGTTCATCAAGGGCGGTACGGTGGAACTGGATCGCAGCGTCCTGGACCGCATGGGCGGGCCGCTGGAACACATGATCCGCAACGCCGTCGCACACGGCATTGAGTCGGCCGACGAGCGCCGCGCCAAGGGCAAGAATCCGGCTGGCGAGCTCACGCTCGAGGTGCAGCAGGAAGGCAACGAAGTCGTGCTGCACTTCGTTGACGACGGTGCCGGCCTGAACCTCGACCGCATTCGCGCACGCGCGCTGGAGCGTCAACTGCTGGCCGCTGACGAAGAAGCCAGCGACGCGCGCCTCACCGAGATGATCTTCACGCCGGGCTTCTCCACTGCCGATCAGGTGTCGGAGCTGGCCGGTCGTGGCGTGGGCATGGACGTGGTGCGTGCCGAAACCGTCGCCCTGGGTGGCCGGATCTCGCTGCAGACCACGCCCGAAGTCGGCACGCGTTTCACCATCCACCTGCCGCTGACGACTGCGATCACGCAGGTGCTGTTGGTGCGCGTGAACGAGCGTGTTTACGCGATTCCGTCGGGCATGATCGACCACGTACAGCAACTGCGCCCGCAGGCGCTGGCCGAGGCGTATAACGCCGCCGCGCTGCAATTGCCGACCGGCCCCGTGCCGTTCCACTACTTTGGCGCGCTGCTCGAAGAAGCGACATCCGTCACGGGCGCGCGCAAGTACTCGCCGGCGGTGGTCGTGCGCAACGGTGCCGAGCGCGCCGCCGTGCACGTCGACGAAGTGATCGGCAACCGCGAAGTGGTGGTCAAACACATCGGCCCGCACCTTGCGCGTCTGGAAGGTATTGCCGGTGCGACCACGCTGGGCGACGGCGAGATCGTGCTGATCTACAACCCCGTGGTGCTCACGCAGCGCTTCGAGCGCGAAGCCGCCGCACGTGGCCCATCCGATCAGGAAGCGACGGGCGCCGTGGCCGAGCTGCACCGCGACGGCAGCATCGACGCCGTGCCGGGCCTGGCCACACAGCCAATCGTGATGGTGGTCGACGATTCGCTCACGGTGCGCAAGGTCACGCAGCGTCTGCTCACGCGGTCCGGCTACCAGGCCGTGCTCGCGCGCGACGGCGTGGACGCGCTGCGTCAGCTTCAGGAAGTCACGCCCGACGCGATGCTCGTTGACATCGAAATGCCGCACATGGACGGGTTCGACCTCACGCGCAACGTGCGTGCGGATGAGCGCATCGGCGCCACGCCGATCATCATGATCACCTCGCGTACGGCCGACAAGCACCGCCGTTACGCGGCTGAGATCGGCGTGAACGTCTACCTGGGCAAGCCGTACAACGAAGAGGAGTTGCTCCAGCATCTGCGCAACCTCATCGGCGAGCGCGCGCCGGCGGCCAGGGCAGGCTGACGACGCGCTTCACAAAAACAACAAGGGGCCGGTGTTCTACCGGCCCCTTGTTGTTTGCTGCGTGGCGATCTTCAATCGTCGTTGCTGGATTTGCTCATTGCCGCCGCTTCAGCGCCCGATGTGCGATGTGCCTTGGTCACGGCATAGCGGTCCAGCGTGGCCGCACGTGCGCCTGCGTGGTCGATGATGGGGCGGGGATACGTCTCGCCCAGCACGACGCCCGCTTCCTTCAGCACATTGGCTGGTGCCGTCCACGGTGCGTGGATGTATTTGTCGGGCAGCTTTGCCAACTGCGGCAGGTACTTGCGGATGAAACGGCCCTGCGGGTCGAACTTCTCCGACTGCGTGACGGGGTTGAAGATGCGGAACCACGGTTGCGCATCGCACCCACTGGACGCCGCCCACTGCCAGCCACCGTTGTTGGCTGAGAAGTCGAAATCGTTCAGCACGTCGGCAAAATACTGCTCGCCGCGCCGCCAATCGATGCCAAGGTCCTTGATGAGAAAACTGGCCGCCACCATGCGCAGGCGGTTGTGCATGTAGCCGCTCTGGAAGATCTGCAGCATGGCCGCATCCACCAGCGGATAACCAGTCTGTGCACCTTTCCACGCTTCAAAGCGCGCGTCGCCGGTGTCGCCGTCCACCCAGCGGATGCGATCGAATTCCGGATGGAAAGCGGCGCCGTCGGCCAGATCCGGGCGGTGATGCAGGATCATGAAATAGAAGTCACGCCAGACCAGTTCCGACAGCCACGTCGCCGCGCCCCGGCTGCCGCGCAGCATGGCGGCATGTGCGCGCGCAGCGAGCGTGCGGATCGATACGGTGCCAAAGCGCAGGTGCGTGGACAGATAGCTGGGTCCGCGCACGGCGGGAAAATCGCGGCGCGCATGGTAGTCGTCCATGCGGTCTTCAAACTCGTCGAGCAATGCCTGGCCCCCCGACATGCCGGTGGGTAGGGCAATCTCCGACAGATTGGTGTGCGCGAAGCCCATCGCTTCCAGCGCAGGCGTTGGGTGCGCAAGTGCCTCAGGCGGCCTCGCCAGCGCGCCCAAGTAGGGCTCTGTCGGATACGCGCGCAAGTCGAACGGCGTCAGCGCGGCCAGCCAGGCATTCTTGTAAGGCGTGAAGACGCCGTACGGTCTGCCTTGCCCGTTCAGGATTTCGTCGCGCTCGAAGATCACCTGATCCTTGAAGTCGAACCAGGCGCACGGCTGCTGGGCGAGCACTTTGCGCACCGCTTCATCGCGCGCCTGCGCGGAAGGTTCTTCGTCATGGTTGGCGAAGACGGCCTCGATGTTCAGCTTGCGCGCGATCTCCGGAATCGCGTGGCGAGGGTGGTCATGCACCACCATGAGGTCGCCGCCGGCCTCGCGTAACGCGCTGCGCAGTTCCTCGATGGACGCGCGGATGAACTCGATACGGCGGTCGGCCTGGAGCCCGCGCGCGAGCAGCGCGTCGAGGATGTCGCGGTCGAACACGAACACGCAATAGACCTCGCGGCAGTGCCGCAAGGCATAATGCAGCGCCGCGTGGTCGAAGTGCCGCAGATCGCGCCGGAACCACACCAGACCTCGCTGGAAGTGCGCTCCGATGTTGTACGGCTGGCGGCTTGGGGCGGTGGAGGGCATCGGATGGAATCGGTTGCTCTTTAGACTGGCCGAGCGTATCGCAAAATTCGCCCCTTTTTGTCTTGTTCACGTTGTTGTCATGGCTGATTCTTCTCGTCTACCGCTGTATCGCATCCTGCAATCCCAGGGCTTCGGCACGCGCCGCTATTGCAAGGACCTCGTCCTCGCGGGGTTGGTCTTCATCAACGGCGTCGAGATGGAAAGCCCCGATGCGCTGGTCGATACCGCCGGCCTGGTCCTGGATGTCGACGGTGAGCGCTGGGCATACCACGCCCGCGCCTATCTGATGCTCAACAAGCCGGCCGGCGTGGAGTGCTCGCAAAAGCCGAAACATCATCCGAGCGTGTACACGCTGCTGCCGGTGCCGCTGCGTGAGCGCGCCGTGCAGTGCGTCGGGCGGCTCGACCAGGACACCACGGGGCTGCTGCTGCTGACCGACGACGGCCAGTTCGTTCACACCATCACCAGCCCGCGCCACCAGGTGCCCAAGGTGTATGAAATCACCACCGCCGAGCCCGTGACCGAGGCGCAGATCGCCCAACTGTACGCCGGCGTGCTGCTGGCCGACGAAAATGAAAACGTTGCCGCCGCCTGGGCCGAGCGCGTCGACACGCACCACCTGCGCATGGCCCTCACGCAGGGCAAATACCATCAGGTGAAACGCATGGTGGCGGCCGCCGGCAACCACGTGGACGGATTGCACCGCAGCGCCATCGGCGGGTTGTCGCTGGGTGATCTGGCGCCGGGCGAATGGCGCTGGCTGGAAGCCGCGGACTTGGAGGCGCTGAACATCACGCCGCCGCACGCAACCGTGACGAGTGCCTAAAGCGCCACAATGCGCCACCCACAAAAAACCTTGCGCCGAGGGCCGATTCCTCCAAATGAGAGGGGCAGCGGCCGAGGGCTTTTGGTAAACTCCCCCCATGGCCTCGCCTGACGCACTTATCAATCTCACGAATCAGTTCCTGATCGCTATGCCCGGCATGGCGGATTCCACGTTTTCGGGCACGGTCGTGTACATGTGCGAGCACAACGAGCGCGGCGCGCTCGGGCTCGTGATCAACCGCCCCATCGATATCGACTTGGCGACGCTGTTCGACAAGATCGACCTCAAGCTCGAAATCCACCCCCTCGCAGAACAATCCGTGTACTACGGCGGCCCGGTGCAGACCGAGCGCGGCTTTGTGCTGCACGACGCCACGGGCGCGTATTCGTCGTCGCTGGCGGTGCCGGGCGGGCTGGAGATGACCACCTCGAAGGATGTGCTGGAAGCCGTCGCCCAGGGTGGCGGCCCACACCGCTTCATCCTGACGCTCGGGTATGCCGGTTGGAGTGCCGGCCAACTGGAAGACGAAATCAGCCGCAACGGCTGGCTGACCGTCCAGGCCGATCCCGAGATCATCTTCAACGTGCCCCCCGAAGAGCGGTTTGCCGCGGCGCTGAACCTGCTCGGCATCAACCCCGCCATGCTGTCGGGTGAGGCCGGGCATGCCTGAGCCGGCACGTCCGGCCACCGCTTCCGTGCCTGTGGAAGGCACCTTGCTGGCATTCGATTACGGCGAAAAACGCATCGGCGTGGCGCTGGGCAATACGGTTTCGCGCTCGGCGCGGGCGCTGGAAACCATTCCGAACCGTTCGGTCGATTTCCGCTTCGCGCAGATAAGCCGGCTGGTCGGCGAATGGCAGCCTGTGGGCTTCGTGGTCGGCATGCCCGTCCATCCCGATGGCGAAGAGCAGCCGATGATCAAGCTCGCCAAGCGCTTCGGCAATCAATTGCTCGGCCGCTATGGCCTGCCGGTCACCTGGGTGGACGAGCGCTATTCGTCGATCGCCGCACAGGATGCCGGTGCCTCCGACGATGTGCTCGACGCAGAAGCCGCGCGCATCATCCTCCAACAGTTTTTCGACGAACACGCATGACATCGCAACAGATCGATGCCGAGGCGCTGTACCAGAGCCTCGTTGCACAACTGCGCACGCGGCTGGCCGACGGCCACACCTGGTCGGTGGCCGGCATTGTCAGCGGCGGCGCATGGATCGCCAAGCGGCTGGCACATGACCTTGGCCTGCCGGAATACGGCGTCGTCAACGTTGCGATGCACCGCGACGACTACGCCAAGAAAGGCCTGCACGCCAAGGCGCAGCCGACCACGCTGCCGTTCGATGTGAACGAGCGCCGCATCCTGCTGGTAGACGACGTGCTGGCCAGCGGCCGCACCATCCGCGCGGCCATCAACGAGCTGTTCGACTACGGGCGTCCGGCGGCGGTGGAGCTTGCCGTGTTGGTCGACCGCGGTGAACGCCAGTTGCCTGTGGCCCCGGATTACATCGGTGAACGCATCACGCTGCCCGCCGACGAATCGCTCGTGCTGAGCGAAGCCAGCGAAGGCGCTGGCGCGCGCTTCACCTTCACGCGCGAGCCCAAGGGCGCCTGACTTCAAGCGCGCACCGCACCTGCCTTGATCTGACCTGACCTGTACCGACCTCGTCGCCTTTCGTTTCTCCATGCCCAAGACTTTTGCCAACCCGCAGCTCACGAAAAACGGCGAGCTCAAGCACCTGCTGTCGATCGAGGGACTGTCACGCGACATCCTCACGGACGTGCTGGACACCGCGCAGCAGTTCGTCTCCGTATCGGATTCCGACCGCGAGGTGAAGAAGGTGCCGCTGCTGCGCGGCAAGAGCGTGTTCAACCTGTTCTTCGAGAACTCCACGCGCACGCGCACCACGTTCGAGATCGCCGCCAAGCGGCTGTCGGCGGACGTGATCAACCTGAACATCAATGCGTCTTCCACCAGCAAGGGTGAGTCACTGCTCGACACGATCAACAACCTGTCGGCGATGCAGGCGGACATGTTTGTCGTGCGGCATGCCAGTTCCGGGGCGCCGTACCTGATCGCCGAGCACGTTGCGCCGCATGTGCACGTGATCAATGCGGGCGATGGCCGTCATGCACACCCCACGCAGGGGCTGCTCGACATGTTCACCATCCGCCACTACAAGAAGGATTTCTCCAACCTGACGGTGGCCATCGTCGGTGACATCCTGCATTCGCGCGTGGCGCGTTCCGACATCCACGCGCTGACGACGCTGGGCTGCGCCGAAGTGCGTGCCATCGGCCCGCGCACGCTGTTGCCGGGTGGCCTGGAGCACATGGGCGTGCGGGTCTTCCACAACATGGAAGAGGGCCTGAAGGGCGTGGATGTGGTCATCATGCTGCGCCTGCAGAACGAGCGCATGAGCGGTGCGCTGTTGCCCTCCGCGCAGGAATACTTCAAGGCCTACGGCCTCACGCAGGACCGCCTGGCGCTGGCCAAGCCGGACGCCATCGTCATGCACCCCGGCCCGATGAACCGCGGCGTGGAGATCGACTCCGCCGTGGCCGACGGTGTGCAATCGGTGATCCTGAATCAGGTGACGTTCGGCATCGCGGTGCGCATGGCGGTCATGGGCATCGTGGCTGGCAACAACGACTAAGAAGAGCAATGAAACTGCATATCAAAGGCGGCCGCCTGATCGACCCGGCCAACGGTGTCGACGCACAACAGGACTTGTACATCGCGGCAAGCAAGGTGGTCGGTGTCGGCCACGCGCCGGCGGATTTCCATGCCAACAAGACCATCGACGCGACGGGCCTGGTTGTTTGCCCGGGTCTGATTGACTTGTCCGCGCGCCTGCGTGAGCCGGGTTTCGAATACAAGGCTACGCTCGAATCGGAAATGGCCGCGGCCATGGCCGGCGGCGTGACCTCGCTGGTGTGCCCGCCGGACACCGATCCTGTGCTGGACGAACCCGGCCTGGTCGAGATGCTCAAGTTTCGCGCGCGCAACCTGAACCAGGCGCATGTGTATCCGCTCGGTGCGCTCACTGTCGGCTTGAAGGGCGCGGTGCTGACGGAGATGGCCGAATTGACTGAGTCGGGCTGCGTTGGCTTCTCGCAGACCGATGCACCGATGGCCGACACGCAGGTGCTGATGCGCGCGCTGCAATATGCGCAGACCTTCGGCTTCACTGTCTGGCTGCGCCCCGAAGACCCGTATCTGGGCAAGGGCGGCGTGGCCGCAAGCGGCCCGCTGGCTTCACGCCTGGGCCTCTCGGGTGTGCCGGTAATCGCCGAGACGGTGCGCCTGCATACCATCTTCGAACTGATTCGCAGCACAGGCGCCCGCGTTCACCTGTGCCGTTTGTCGTCGGCCGCCGGCATCGAGCTTGTACGCCGCGCAAAAGCCGAAGGCCTGCCGGTCACGTGCGATGTGAACGTCCACCATATCTCGCTGACCGACATCGATATCGGCTACTTCAATTCGCAGATGCGCTTTGTGCCGCCGCTGCGTTCCGGGCGCGACCGCGATGGCATCGTGCGTGCGCTGGCGGATGGCACGATCGACGCGATCTGTTCCGACCACACGCCCGTGGATGACGACGAGAAGCTGCTACCGTTTGCCGAGGCCACGCCGGGCGCGACCGGCCTCGAAACCCTGCTGCCGCTCACGTTGCGCTGGGCCACCGAACACAAGGTCGAGCTTTCGAAGGCGCTGGCCCGCATCACCAGCGAGCCTGCTCGCGTGCTGGGCCTGCGTGCGGGCTCGCTGGAAGTGGGTGCGATGGCCGATGTGTGTGTGTTCGATCCGGCCGCGACCTGGAAACTTGAGCCTCGCGCTCTGCGCAGCCAAGGCAAGAACTCGCCCTACCTGGGCTTTGAGCTGGCCGGCCGCGTGCGCGCCACAATGGTCGCTGGCCACCTTGCCTATGACGGGCATTGATCAGCGCGTGGCAAGTGCGCCCGCCGAGGCCAGCTCGCCGCAGCGCAAGCATGTGCGGCGCAAGCTGCGCTTGCTCGTACATCTGGTCGAAGGCCTGATCACGTGCGCGCTGCTATTCTGGTGGATCAAGCCGCACACCAAGCAGGCGCTGATTCAGCGGTGGTCGCGCAAGTTGCTCGCGCTGTTCCGCGTGTCGCTCGTGGTGCATGGCGAGCCCGTCACGGGCAAGGAGCTGGCCGGCTCCATGCTGGTCTCCAACCATGTGTCGTGGATCGACATCTATGCGATCAACAGCTGGTACCCGCCGCGCTTCGTCGCCAAATCAGAGATCCGCAGCTGGCCGGTGATTGGCTGGCTGTGCGCGCAGACCGGCGTGCTGTTCGTCGAGCGCGCCCGCAAGCGCGACGCGCATCGCATCATGCACGTCATCGCCGATGCGATGCGTTCGGGCGATGCCATTTGCGTGTTTCCCGAGGGTACGACGTCTGACGGGCTGCAGCTGCTGCCGTTCCACGCCAACCTGTTTCAGGCGCCGGTCAGCGCTGGCGCACCGATCCGCCCGCTGGCGCTGCGCTATCGCGTCGCCGCCACTGGCGAATTGACGATCATTCCCGCGTATATCGGCGATCTGTCGATGATGGATACGATCAACGCCATGCTGAACGGGCCGCCGTTGGTGGTGGAAGTGTTCGTAGGCCCCGCCGTAGCTCCGGAGATGGACCGCCGTGGGCTGGCCGCACATAGTCACGACGCTGTTGCCGCGCTGATCGACCGCGCGGGCTAGGCTACTCGGCTATTTCTTCTTGTGCGCGAGCGGGTCCTGCGCCTGCTCGCAATCCACCTGGATCACGTCACGCCCGGCTGGCGTCAACGATAGCTTCGCCGCCGTCAGTTTGCCACCCCACACGCAGCCGGTATCCAGGCCTATCACATCGTCGCGCATCACCAGCCCGCGTGTGGACCAATGCCCGAACACGATCGGCGTGCCGCGCGTACGGCGCCCTGGCACGTCGAACCACGGCATGTGGCCATCCGGAGCGCCATCGGCGTCAGTCGTCTCGAACTCCATCGTCCCATCGGGCTTGCAGAAGCGTAGGCGCGTCAAGGCGTTGATGGTCAGCCGCAGCCGATCCATGCCGACGAGATCGTTACTCCACTTGTCGGGATGGTTGCCAAACGCATCGGCCAGGAAGGTTTTCCAATGTGGGCTACGCAGCTCGCGCTCCACTGCGCCGGCCAGCTCGAGTACGTCGCCTGTTATCCATTGAGGCAGGACGCCGGCGTGCACCATCAGAAAGCTGTTTTCGAAGATGGCCAGCGGCTGGTGGCGCAGCCAAGTGATGAGTTGGTCGCTATCGGGGGCAGAGAGTATCTCGGCGATGGTGTCGCGTTTGCCGGGTTTTCGCACCCCTGCCGCCACGGCCAGCAGGTGGATGTCATGGTTGCCGAGAACGGTGCGTGCGCGTCCCGCTTCGCATAGGGAAATGACCTGGCGCAGTGTGGCGAGAGAGTCGGGGCCACGGTTGATCAGATCGCCGACGAAGCGGAGAGGGGCGTTGGCTGGGAGGGCGGCCAGCAGGGTCTGGAGTGGGGAGCAGCAGCCTTGGAGGTCGCCGATGGCGTGGGGAGATTCCCGATTCATGACAGATGTCCCTCAAAACGCCATCATTGCGAAGAAATCGACCTTACGCATTTTATGCGGCACGAGTCTGTTGGCGCTCCCTGATCAGGGCTATAGCAAATGTGATAACCAATCCAAAGATGGCACCAGCCAACAGAAACGCCGAACGCCTCGGAAACACGGGGCGTTGCGACACCGTAGCGTCGGAGAATGTCCGAGTGTTGAATGTACGGGTTGGGCTCATCTGTTCGTTCAACTCAGAGAGTTGGAGCTGAAGTTTACTGATTTCGACCTCAGTCTCATGTAAGACGCTTGTCAGTAGCACATTCTCGGCGAATGTTGATGCTCCCGGATTCGCTGCTTTTTGAACACTGGTCAACTTGCGGGCCTGCTCCAGCCGCTGCCGTGCGTCGGCAAGATGATGAGAAACAAGGTTGTAGTCGCTCTTGTACCGATCAAGCGTGGGTTGTAACAGAGCGGCATGAGCTCGGATAAGCTGATTCTGGACGGCCAGCAGAGTGCGTTGTGCGTCTTGCTGGCTAAAATCGCGTACTCTGATTTCGACAAGTTCCGACGTGCGAAGCACGCGTGCGTTGAATGAATTCCGGATCAGATCGGCGCGCCTTGATGTGCCGGACTTTATCGGAAGTCCTAGGTTACCTAGTAGCGTGTCTGTGAAGGCATCTGCTTTTAGGCGTTCGACGGTTCGTGCCGGCGTCTCAAGGAGGACGGGACCTTGTGTCGGATGGTAGGGCGAACTTGGAGCTTGCACTTGTCCGACTTGGACGATTGCCGTCGCTTCCCATTCTGCAGGGAGGACATAAGCGAGTCCTATGCCCAATGCGGCGCAAGCCAATGTGCCAACAGCCAGCTTGACCGCATGGCGCTTCAGAAACGAGAACACTTCGTCAAGCGTGAGTGGGTCGTGATCCAATGCAGTGGAAGAGCTCATTCAATCGAACCTTATTTCTTAAAGATAAGCCAGCGCGGCGCCCTGAAGCGCACGATACTTTGATATAGCCAAACATAAAAAACGATAAAGATTGCGGAGAACAGCGCGAGAATCCACGTCTTGCTCCAGAAAAGTGTCGCTGGCAGGACGGCTAATAGACTCAACAACCATAGATAAGGCGAGGTCATTGAGTTTCGCCTCAGGCGATGGCGTTCACTCTTACTGCCTACTGCCCAGCGCATTAGACGTTTATAAATCAACATATGAAGATGGACACCATCAGGGATCCCTGGTGACATACCGCGCAACATCTTCTTTCGATAGATTGAAAACAGTGTCTCAAAAATTGGATAAATCAACATTAATACGGGATACCAGGCTGAGACCGAAGGGTTACGCGTCACTAGCAGCACTACGGCCTCTGCAAGAGCGAACCCGATAAAGTATGCCCCGCCATCGCCTAAGAAAATAAGACCACCGGGGAAATTCCAGATGAAAAACCCCAAAATTGCCCCGGCCATAGCTAACGCAATCGAAAGTACGAGAGTGTCACCGACCTGGAGTGCGACATACGATACAGAGAAAAACATCATAGTCGCGACCATACTGGCCAATCCGTTGAAACCATCGATGATGTTCACTGCATTGGCAAGACCCGCCACCGCCAATGATGTGATCGCAATGGATACGGGTAAATAGGCTATGACGATATCCAACCACGGAATATCAATCCGGACAACGCGCGCGTCTAGGAGCCACATTGCGGCCAGCGCAGAAATCATCGTTGCAATGAGGCGGATGCGTGGACTGACGGATTTCGTAAAATCTTCAACAAGGCCAGCCAAAAAAGCTGGCGTGCCAGCCGTTACCAACATCAAGAAGCCGCGCCATTGCATTGCGTCGTGCCACCATAGAAGCGTGCCAGTGCCTAGAGCGGCAAGCGCAATCCCCACCCCGCCGATACGGGGAACGGGGCGAGTATGAAATTTTTGTGCTCCTGTTAAATCCAGATCGGCAGAGAAACGCTCGTGAATGTGAGCGTACCGCACAATCAACATTGTGAAAATGAACGAAATGATAAATCCGGTACTGAAATTGAGCATATGCGAGCTAAGCTTGTACGCGCGATTCTAGTTCAATCAAGCGAATTTTGAGAATTAGACTTACGCCTTTATTTTTGTGCGTAGCGCTTTTGCATATAATCGATTACGAATCGCGGTCGGCAGCAACCGAGGTATGGCGCGTAGAAGAAAATTCGTGATTGCAGTCAACGGTGAAATGAAGCCATACAGGCAAAACTGGCGTTGCGCCATCCATTCGCTGCGTACGTACGCAGCGCCTCCCCGGCGCCCAATCATTTCGAGACCTGCCCTTGCATGTACGAGCAGATCTGACTGATTTGCCGCCTCTACACCGGCATGCAGCATCCTAACCCATAGCCAGTAGTCTTCCATCCACGGCAGATCTCGGTACCCTCCGACAGCTAGTACTGCCGACCGTTGATACATCACTGTCATGTGGTTGAACGGATTACGCCGACGTGCGTAGCGAACAATCGCTTCGTGTGTCAGCGGCACGCTGCGCACTCGTGTAATGAGTGTAGGGTTTGCTTCGAACTCGCCGATCCAAGATCCGAGAAGTCCCACCGTGGGATGAGCATCCAGAAACGCGTGTTGGCGAGCAAAACGCTCCGGATGCGACCAGTCGTCGGTATCAAAGCGGGCAATCCACTCGTGCCTACATTGTTCGAGGCCAGCAGCAAGAGCGCGGGCAAGGCCCACATTCTTGTCAAGAGGCACGATCTTCATCGCCAAGGCGGACTCATAGCGCTGCAGTATGTCGAGATGGTCCTTTCTGACAGGACCATCTAGCACGATGACCGTTTCGTCCGGCTGAAGCGTCTGCTGGGTCAAACTGGCAAGCGCCACTTCAAGCGCTGCGGGTGATTCCCGAGCGTACAGTGACATCAAGACGGAGAACGGCCGAGGGTTAGCGGTGATCATCATTGTGGATGTCGCTCAAAGAGGTCCGTACCGGCCGGCAAAGCCATGCGCAATTCCCTTAATCATCATCCTGAGTTGCATTAATCTCGGCGGATTGAAGAGTGTGAAGATAATAAAGCCCGCTACAGTCCGGAGCAGATCGCTGCGCTTCCAGTAAGCCGGTACGTAGGCCAGCTTCTGCATGTAGATTGCATTGCGCATGGTGTAGTAGTGACGCACCGGTTTGTGCAGCGGGACGAAGAAGTTGGGCAGCACCTGAATGCGATCGTCGCCCAAATTATGGTAGAGCAGTGCTTCCCCGATACCGTAGCAATGTAGTCCTGCAGCGCGAGCTCGCGCACCCCATTCCACGTCAACATACTCAATGAAGAGCTCCTCTTTCATTAGGCCGATGCGCTCGAGTACTTCGGTGCGGATCAACGTGCCTGATGCGAGAAGCGAGAAACACAGAATCTGGCTGCTTTCGGGCGAAGTCACTGCGCGACGCTTGTGCCCATTTTCGAAGGTAATGAAGGGAGCCTTCTCGCCAGTCGTTTCATCTATCAACTGCGGGCCAACCGCCGCTACGGAGGCGCCCGCCGCAAGTAGTGTCGCTTCCGCGCTCAATAGCCGGGCAAGCATGTCCGGGGCAGGGCTGCTGTCTTGGTCGAATAGGACGATATGCGTGGCACCGCGCGACATCGCGTCCCGAATGCCGCGATTTTGCGCAGCTGCGATGCCTTCATTGCTTTCATTACGCAGCCACCGTGTTCTTGGGGGGCTCTTTTCGATTAGGGGGGCGATCATGGCTTCTGGGGAGCCATTGTCGACGACAATCGTAAGCGCCTGTTGCTTTTCTAGTGCTTCAATAAGCGCGAGGGTTTGAGGCCAGTCTGGCGAATAAGTGACCACTACGGCATAGAGATCGACCTGGGGCTCAAGTATGGAGGTGGTAGTTGTCATCTTCAATGCGATCGCAAGCGCGATTGATATGCCGTACAGCGTTTCGCGATTTGCAGCACTAACCAGACAAATGCGAGATTAACTGCGAAATCGAGAGCGACTTTGAAGTATAGAAACTCGGTAAAGATGTTGATGAGAGGTAGTCGAGCCAACTGCCACAGCAACAATGGCAGGTAGTACTGGGGTGCTTGACGTACAAGCGGCTGGGCGAGGCGCAGCATAACAATGAGGTTAAGCATGACCATCACGGGGCCTATCAAAACTGATAGTGGGCCAAAGATCGTCCAAGCATGGGCCAAGTAGTAGGTGTTGGCGTTAAGCCAAGTGTCTCCTGCGTTGGGAAACAGAATCTTGACGACTTCTGCTGCAGGATCCAGTTGAGGCACGCCAAACAGTGGTGCTAGCGGCAACCCTAGCCAAGCGTAGTCGGGGCTTGGTCGCAGGAACTCGTAGATGTAGAACATCCCCTCCATCTGCCCAACGAATAGCCGGTACATGGTGCTCTGAAGGAGTGTCGGATCGAAATCGTAGCCAAGGGTGACTACAAACATCAGAAGAGATAAGGCAAGGCCGAGTAAGGCACCTATGATGATGTAGCGGAACCTTCCCGTTCGTGTGTATAGCACCCAGAAGGTGAGCAACATCAACAGCACCAAGGTGTACTTCTGGACGTCGTACACAGCGTTCAGGATCATCAGCGGCAGATTCCAGAACAGCACGACCCGTTTGGCGCGATTATGTGGGTCGTATGCAACTAGCGAGACTGAAATCAAGTAAACGACAGACGTAAAGGAACGGAAAATATAGTTCAGGCCGAATACTGTGATTCCGTCCTGGTTAGTTAGTATGCGTACCTTTGCTTCTGCCGCACCTTGGACGTCCCCCTTTAGTGCGAGCAATAGCGGAATCTCGCTTACTGATACAAGCTTTATCACAAGTATGAAAGCTGAGGCGATCGTTAGCACCCGCAAAGTGCTTATATCGGTCTCGGTCTTGCGATACTGCACGTGCACAAAGAACCGCGTGCGAAATGCAACGGCCAGCATCCAAAGGAGGATGCCGATGCTCGTCATCGTGCTGATGACGCCATAGCGCATAGTCGATTGCGCTATTTCGTTTTGGAGGTCATAGAGGAGCGGAATGCCAAACAGCCCGATTGCCAAGGTTCCGGGAACCGTGACAAGAAAGATCTGCATGCCAATGGGAAATGCGAGCGGATGCGGCTGCTGCCCGATATAGTTGAAGCCGGCCAGCCGGAGCGCGAATGCTCCGGTGAGTGCGAACAGAATCGAGACAGCAATAAGCATCATGCCGATTCCGTTTTACGGGGCAGGGAAGCGGCTAGCGCGTCTTTCAAACGCAGGAATTTGCTTTCAAAGAACAAGAAAGAAAGTTGAGCGACGCCAATAGTCACGCCGAGCACGATCACGGCGCGAATAACTTGTAGAGCCGTTGAAGGTGTCGCAAGACGGTACCCAAGCACGCGGTCGGTCAAAATGAGAATCAAGCCGTGGTAGAGGTAGAGTCCGTAACTGATTTTGCCGAGCTGCCTCAGCGGTGCCCACTCAAGCATTAATAGTAACCGCCGAGGGCGAGCCAATACATACCAAAGCAATGCGCTGTAAAAGACGCAGACGATTGAGAAGAACCAGTCACCGATCGGACTGCGAACCCAGCGGGTGGGCGTCCACATTGCCTCGTAGCCGATTAGGCAAACCGCTGCTAGCAGCAATATCCCAGCTGCAATCAGTAATCGACCCGACCGACTCTGCGCTTGCGCCTCGTCATAGAGCAAGCTCAAGCCAGCGCCCATGGCGAGGCCATCTGCGCACGAGGGTAGTGTGGCGAATTGGAGAAACGGGTTGCCTGTCCATTGCGAGATGGCAATTCGTGCGCTGATGCTTAGTGCGACGGTCATGACAATGACCCACGGTAAGCGCCTGCGCCCAGCCCACCAGATGATCAAGGGCCAAAGAAGATAAAATTGCTCTTCAACCGCAAGAGACCATGTGTGACCAAGTACCCACGGTGAAGCAAACGAATTCGCTCCGAGCGGATAATTCTGGAGATAAGCGAAGAACGTCCAAAGGTTTGGAATGTTGTAGTGGCTGATTAGAGCTAATACGCACGCCACGGCCAAATACGCATAATACAGCGGAAAAATTCGTAAACTCCGTCTGACATAAAATTCGCGTAGGTATGTGCTCCACAGCGTATTCGATCGATCCCGCGAGGACAAAAGTATCTTAGTGATAAGAAATCCGGAAATTACAAAAAACAAGGGTACGCCTGTCCACCCCCATGCAAAGCCGGGCACTTCAAGATGGAAAAATATGACCGAGAGTGCAGCCAGTGCTCTGAGGCCATCGATGCCTGGAATATGTTTCATTTAGCAGGAGCCCAATAGATCAAATCGGCTCGTACTGCGAGCAGCATGCAAGTGGCAATCAGGCGAGCCATAGCACAGCGTACTGCCGTAAAGGGTTTGCACCATATGGAACTTGTATAGATCGCCGAGGTGTTGGACCAGATGCGTAACTGCAACGCAAGCTTTGCACTGCCAGTAAATGCCGGAAGCAATTTATGTTCGATACGCATGATTTCCTGACCTATGCGAATCTGGCGCAACTTGTTTCCTGAAATGGACGTGCCATGCATGCGGTATGCCGCGACCGGCTGGTCGAGATACAGAAGGGTTTGGTCAGCGAGTAATCGCAGATAGTAGTCGCGATCCTCAATGAAGAATCGCTCGTCGTACTTCCCAACTGTATCGAAAGCCACGCGGCGCGCCATGAACACCGGACCCGGCACAGACCAGTTCAGGATCAATTCAAGCGCCCGTCGTCGGTCACTTGACAGGGCTGCCACATCTGCGTGGAAGCGTTCGCGCAGGACTGATTTCGCAATTTGCCGACCATCATCGTCGATTGCCGTCGCATCGGCGAAGATTGCAAGGGCGTCGGGATGATTCAGTAGGACGAGCAACCGGGCGCGAATACTGTCCGGCAACAGGAGATCATCGCTGGCAAGGAAAACCAAGAAATCGCCGCGAGCGCGCTCGATAAGCCGGTTTAATGTTCGCGTGATACCTTGGTTTTGCTGAGTTGATAGATCAATGCGCACGAAACTACTTTCGTGCCGCTGAGCCCACGTGCGAGCGATGCTCAGGGATTCGTCTGACGAACCGTCGTCGATTGCGATGAGTTCGAGATGAGCCCAGCCTGTCGACAAGAGGCTATCTAAGCACTTTTCGATGAATCTGGCATGGTTAAATATCGGTATCAGTACGCTCACCAGCGGAGCGGTGTGATTCTGCAGAATGCTCATAGTGCTCGAGCCTGTTTCAGGCCCACCCATAAGGCTACGCAATAACCGATGTAGTTCACGGTGTGCGCAAGTACGACACCCTTTAGGCCAAACAACGGCACAAATGCTAGCGTGAGACAATAGAAGCTCACGGAAAATAAAATTTCGGCACCGACAAATAAGCGGCTCAATGCCTTGCTGAGTACGAGGTAACCCAGAAGCCAGCCCGCCATTTTGAAGAAATCGCCGAGCAACTGGAGCGGAAGAACTTCACGCATGCCATCAAAGGATGCAGAGAACAATAGCGGTATCCACCAACCACGAGTCAGATAAACAGCTGTGAGTCCAAAGGCTAATGCCGGAGCGAGAATGCTTGCGGCATGCAGCAGTTCACGACGTATGGTTTCCGGGCTAGTCAACTCAGCAAAACGAGGCAGAAAATAGGTGGCAAGGGTGGTCGTCAGTAACATCAGATAGATGTCGCTGATCTTCCACGCCGCTTGCCACAGGCCAGCCTGTTCCAATCCGACCACAGACGCCAGATAGGAGCGGATTAATATTTGTGTAATTGGCGCCGCAACGGCAGAGGTAATCAACATTACCGCGAAGTGCGCTAACTTTCTAGCGATCTCTCGGTTAAACGGTCCCCAGAGCTTTGGCAGTGTGAACCAAGCTGTTCGCCAGCAGATGATTAAAGTTGCAACAAGCGCGACGGACTGATTGATACTTAGTGCGATCAATGCGCCACGTAACCCGTTCCACTGGGTCAGTCCGATAGTCAGCGCAAGCGTAACCAGACTCCCTGCAATATTGGTAGCAACGAAGCGCGCGATCTCTTTCCGGCCATTCAGAATTGCAAGTAGCAGGGCGTTAAGGACGAATGCTGGCAGCAGAAGCCCGAACAGCACGAAGGTTAGCGCATAATCCTCGGCCCCTAGGAACAAGCGTGAGAGGGGGAGCGCGAGGAGCGCGATGGCGCAACCGACGGCAATTGAGCAAATTGCCGAGATGCGTGTTGCCGTTTGCCACACAGCTATCTGCGATGACTCTAGCGAACTGTACTCGGCGGTGTACTTGACTACGCCGTTATTGATCGCACCGCTCCCGACGTTTGTTATGATAGAAACGGTATTCTGCAATTGGCCAATCAAAGCATAGCCGGCTGGGCCGACCGTCACAGCGAACACTTTGTTCAGGACAAGCGCGGCGATGGTCTTCACCATCACCGCGATGCCGTTAAGAAGGCTAGTGCGAACTAGATTCACAGGTTCGTGACATCCACTGCAAGCTCACCACATACCGAACGAACTGTGTGGATCACTTCATCCACTTGTACGTCAGTCATGACCGGCGACATCGGAAGGCTCAGCGTTTCGCGATGGATCCGCTCGCTGATCGGGTACGCGCCTTCTCCCAAACGAAGGTCGCGGTAAGCTCCTTGTAGATGTGGCGGCGTTGGGTAGTGCACAACTGTACCTACCCCTCGTTCGCTAAGCGCACGCTGGAGCGCGTCGCGGTTTGGGTGGTGAATTGCGTAGATGTGCCACGCTGATTCCACATCATTGGCCAGGATGGGCAGTCCGAGGCCGCAATCGATCAGAGCCCTCGTGTAGCGATCGGCGATTGAGCGACGTCGCGCATTGTCGGCGTCAAGCAATACCAGTTTCGCGCGCAGCATGGCGGCCTGAATTTCGTCCAGCCGGGCATTGAACCCCGCCGCCTCATGCACATATTTTTTCTGAGAGCCATAGTTGGACAGCATCCTAATGCGTTGCGCCAATGCGGTATCGGACGTTGTCACAGCGCCGCCATCGCCGAGCGCTCCGAGGTTCTTTCCCGGGTAGAAGCTGAAGGCCGCCGCATCGCCAAGACTGCCCGTGCGCTTGCCGCGGTATCGTGCCCCGTGAGATTGGGCGGCATCTTCGATGACTTTCAGACCATGTTGATGCGCGATCTCCAGAATGGGATCCATATCTGCGGGCTGGCCATACAGATGAACGGGGATGATTGCACGCGTCCGAGGCGTGATTGCCGCAGCTATCAAGCTAGGATCAAGATTGCACGTGTCTTCGCGTGGTTCCACCGGAACCGGCGTTGCTCCGGCGAAGGTGACCGCCAACCATGTAGCGATAAATGTGTTGGACGGCACGATGACTTCGTCACCTTTTCCGATGGACATGGCCCGCAGAATGAGATGCAGCGCGTCCAACCCGTTACTGATACCGATACAGTGCTTGGCTTCACAGTAAGCGGCAAAGTCGGCTTCGAATGCTTCGCATTGTTTGCCATGGATGAACCAGCCGGCATCGAGAACTTCGGTGAATGCTGAAATCAATTCGGCTCGTTGCCGCGCATTGATACTCTTAAGGTCGAGAAACGGAATCATCGATAAAATCTCGGCACAGTTACTGTTATTTCCTTAAGCCACGCTTACCGGGCGCACTGCGTGTTGGCGAGCGCGTTGGCTGCTTCTATCCAATTCGCTACCACGGTCTCTGGATAGCCGCGGTGGAAGTGTGAAGTCCAAGGATATGCCGGTCGATCGGTTCCGTCTTGAAGCTTAATTTTGCTAGTTTCACACAGCATCTTTGCTGGAGATCCGCCGACGACGGTATGCGGTGTCACATTCTTAGAAACGAGACTGTGTGCGGCGACAAGCGAATGCGAGCCGACTGTGACGGCCGGTAGTACGACTGACATCGTTGCAACTACCGCGTAGTCTTCCAGCACGCATCCCTTCAGGACATTGCTAGGGGGGTGTGGATCGTTGGTCAGCACAACATATGGAAAAATCCATACGAAATCCCCAACTCGCGACGCCTGCCCGATGTGCACGTTGCTGTGCGTGCGGACGTAGTCCCCGATGACGCAATGTCCCTGGATGTCGCTCAACGTCCCGAGTTGGAAGTTGACTCCACAGCGTGTCATCTCGCGCACCGTAACCCGATGCCCGGTTACCAACCGTTCTCCAAACGACGAACCCTCGTAAAAGACACTGTGAGACCGTATCAAGGAGTCCTTGCCAATGCACAGCGGCTGTCCGTCGGACAGCTTGCTTGGATGTCCGATCTCGCAGAATCCTTCGATCTGTGTACCTTCGCCGATTTCGACGTTGGAGTGGATCACACTGAACGGCCCGATCGAAACATTGGCCCCAATACGGGCTTCGGGCGAAACGATAGCAGTGGGATGAATCATGATCTCTCCTTGGTCATCGAAACAAAGGTTTCGTGATCCCGAATGTAGTCTTCCGGATCGTAAATCTTATTTGCCAGCACGAGCAGTACGCAATCGGGGGTGAAATCAAACATCTCACGCCAGATCATCGGTCCGATAAACAGACCTTTGGCTGGCGAGTCGAGCCTAACGACTTCCTGATGTTGGCCGTCATCCAGCAGAAAGCTGCAGGCGCCCTTGACGCAAACTGCGACTTGCAACAGGTCCGCGTGGGCGTGATATCCCCGCCGGACTCCGGGGGCAGTATCAAAGATGTAGTACGCACGTGCGACGGGGAAGGGTACGTTGCATCCCTGCTCCAGCGCGATCAACGAACCGCGCTCGTCACCTTTGACGTCAAAGCTGATCAGGTGCGTGTTAGTAAGCATGAATTCGTTCAGCTGAGGTCGGGGCCAGACATTTGGTCAGCGATTGCTCCCAGCTCTCTGGTACGAGTCCGAAAACGGACTGCAACTTGTTCAGCGCCAATCGCGAGTTACCGGGCCGGACCGCAGGCGTTGGGTATTCCATGGCAGGAATCGGCTCGACGGCCACACCTGTGATGCCCGAGCGTTGTAGGATAGCCTCGGCAAAGCCGTACCAACTTGTGCTGCCGTTGCTGGTCAGGTGATAGACGCCACCGTGGACGGTCCACCAAGCGGGTTCAGCGTGCGTGCTGCCGAGTCCGCGGGCAATGACATGGGCCGTCAGGTCAGCAATGGAGCGTGACCACGTGGGCGCGCCGATCTGGTCAGAGACGACCCGCAATTGCTGCCGTTCCTTCGCGAGCCGTTGAATTGTGGTCAAAAAGTTCTTGCCACGCGCGCCGTACACCCAGCTGGTACGAAAAACCAGAGTGGCTGGATTGGCATCCAATGCGTTGTGCTCACCTGCCAGCTTGGAGGCGCCGTAGACATTCAGCGGGTTGGTGGCGTCGGCTTCCGTGTAGGGGCCGTCCTTGCGGCCGTCGAACACGTAGTCGGTCGAGTAATGAATGAACGCCGCTTGTGTTCGCTTGCATTCCTCGGCAAGCACGCCTGGAAGATCGGCATTGAGTCGGAACGCCGGGTCCGGCTCCTGTTCTGCCTTGTCCACGGCAGTGTAGGCGGCGGCATTGACTATGATCGAAGGCTCGATGCTGCGGATCAGCGCACGCACTGCGTCAAGGCGGGACAGATCCACCACCGAGCGATCGACACTGATGATTTCCCCCAGTCCTTGCAGGCTGCGCAGCAGTTCCCAGCCAACTTGGCCGGTCGTGCCAGTCACGACGATGCGGGGGCGCGAGTGTATGGTCATGCGAAGACCTCTGCGCCGGTAAACGCTGCCGCTGCTGCATCTTTGGCGGCTAGGATTGGCTCCGCGCCCGCCAGTGGCCAGTCGATGGCGATCGTCGGATCGTTCCATACAACGGACCGCTCGTGCTCCGGGTACCAATAATCGGTCGTCTTGTAGAGAAATTCGGCTGTCTCGCTCAAGACCAGAAAGCCGTGGGCGAAGCCCGGCGGAACCCAAAGTTGACGTTTATTCTCGGCCGAGAGACGGACGCCGGCCCATTTGCCGAAGGTCGACGAAGACTTGCGCAAATCGACAGCAACGTCAAAGACTTCCCCGGAAATCACGCGGACCAGCTTCCCCTGGGCATGCTCGATCTGATAGTGCATGCCACGCAGAACGCCCTTGCGGGACATCGAATGGTTGTCCTGCACGAAGGGCGTGCTGACACCGGTCAGAGTCTCGAATTCCCGGCCGTTGAAGCTCTCGAAAAAGAAACCGCGGCTGTCACCGTAGACCTTAGGTTCGAGGATAAGCACGCCCGGCAGGGTGGTTTCTGTGACGCTGAGGTTCATCGAGGGACATCCTCGGCGATAAGCTGGCGGAGATACGCGCCATAGCCACTCTTGGCGAGCGGAGCAGCCAGTTTCTGGACTTGTTCCAGATCAATCCAGCGCTGGCGGAATGCAATCTCTTCGGGGCAGGCAACCATCAGGCCTTGGCGGCGCTGCAGCGTGGCGATGAACGTGGCGGCTTCGATGAGGGAGTCGTGCGTGCCAGTGTCGAGCCATGCATAGCCGCGCCCCATGATTTCCACTTCCAGAGTGCCGCGCTCGAGATAGCGTTGATTGACTTCGGTGATCTCGAGTTCGCCGCGCGCCGACGGCTTGACGCCTGCGGCGATCTGGCAGACGTCCGCGTCATAGAAGTACAGGCCGGTGACCGCGTAATTCGAGCGCGGTTTGGCAGGCTTTTCTTCAAGGGAGACCGCGCGCATGCAGCTATCAAACTCGACCACGCCATAGCGCTCCGGGTCGTGAACATGGTAGGCAAATACGCTGGCGCCGCTGGTCTGTGCGCTGGCCCGATTCAACTGCTTTACCAGATCGTGGCCGTAGAAGATGTTGTCCCCGAGGATGAGCGTAGACGGGTCACCGCCGACGAAATCCTTGCCTATGATGAACGCCTGTGCGAGTCCATCCGGCGAGGGCTGAACCGCGTACTGCAGATTCAGCCCCCATTGACTGCCGTCACCCAGCATCTCAGAGAACCGCGGGGTGTCCTGCGGGGTGGAGATGATCAGAATGTCGCGAATACCCGCGAGCATCAGCGTGCTGAGCGGGTAATAGATCATCGGCTTGTCGTACACCGGAAGCAATTGCTTCGACACAGAGTGCGTGATGGGATACAGCCGTGTCCCGGAGCCACCTGCTAGAATAATGCCTTTGCGTGCCATGAAAAGTCCGGTTGTTAGCGGCGGCTACCGTAGTTCACATCAACCCAATCCCGATAGGCGCCAGACATCACATCCGCGACCCATTCCTGATTCTCGAGGTACCACTCGACGGTTTTGCGCAGGCCAGTCTCGAACGTTTCTGCCGGTTTCCAATTCAACTCACGCTCGAGTTTTCGTGCGTCGATCGCGTAGCGTCGGTCATGGCCGGGGCGGTCTCTTACGAAAGTAATTTGTTCGCGATATGAGCCGTGGGCGCGCGGTTTAAGGGTATCGAGCAGGTCACAAAGCGTATGAACGACTTCAAGATTGTTCTTCTCATTCCAGCCGCCCACGTTGTAGACCTCGCCGACCGTGCCCGCTTCCAGCACGCGTCGGATCGCGGCACAGTGGTCGCCGACGTAGAGCCAATCCCGTACGTTTAGACCATCGCCATACACGGGCAGGGGCTTGCCCGCCAACGCATTGGCGATCATGAGAGGGATGAGCTTCTCGGGGAAGTGATACGGGCCGTAGTTATTCGAGCAGTTGGTCGTAAGAACCGGCAGCCCATAAGTATGGAAGTACGCGCGAACCAAATGGTCCGAGCCCGCTTTCGAAGCCGAATAGGGGCTGTTGGGGGCGTAGGGCGTGGTTTCCGTAAAGGGGGCGTCGTCCGGCCCCAGGGAGCCATAGACCTCATCTGTGGAAACGTGATGGAAGCGGAAATTTGCGCGTGCCGCGCCCTCTAGCCGGTTCCAGTAGGCGCGCGCAGCTTCCAGCAGCGTGAACGTTCCGAACACGTTCGTTTGCACGAAATCCGCCGGGCCGTGGATTGACCGGTCCACGTGGCTTTCTGCCGCAAAATGCACGATCGCCCGTGGTGCGTGTCGGGTCAGCAGCTCGTCCATCGACGCGCGATCACAAATGTCCGCGCGCACGAACGTATGCCGGGCATCTCCCTCCAACGACGCGAGGGTCTTCAGATTGCCAGCATAGGTCAGTTTGTCGACATTGACCACCGGCTCATCGGAACCACGCAGCCAGTCCAGAACGAAATTGGCGCCGATAAAACCAGCACCGCCTGTAATCAAAATCATGCGATTGTCGGGTGAACGTTGCGCGCAGAGGCTGAAGTCAAAGAATGGCTGCGCAGTGGGGGAAGAGTCGGACGGCTCATACAAGCCAGCCAAGTATTATAAAGGGTCAAAGGTTAGAATCCGAAACCACTTGTAACATTCCGCACACTGTATGTCTTTACAGGTGCTGAGAACTCATGACACAACTGAACCCCACCATCTTCAAAGCCTACGACATCCGCGGCATCGTCGAAAAAACCGTCGATGCCGAAACCGCACGCTTGATCGGCCGTGCCTTCGGCTCCGCAGCACGCGCCAAGGGCGAATCCGCCGTCGTCATCGGCCGTGATGGTCGCCTGTCCGGCCCTAATCTGCTCGCAGCGCTGGCAGACGGCCTGCGCGCGAGCGGCGTCGATGTGATCGACCTGGGCCTTGTAGCCACGCCGATGGTCTACTTCGGCACTAACATCGAATTGGCCGGCCGTCGCGCCACGTCGGGCGTGATGGTCACCGGCAGCCACAACCCGCCTGACTACAACGGCTTCAAGATGGTCCTGGCGGGCCAGGCCATCTACGGCGAGCAGATCCAGGCGCTGCGCACGCGCATCGAACAGGGCGACTTCACGGAAGGCGCCGGCGACTACGTCCAGGTGGACATCCGCCAGCAATACATCGACCGAATCATCTCGGATGTCAAGGTGAGCCGCCCGATGAAGATTGCCGTGGACTGCGGCAACGGCGTGGCAGGCGCTTTTGCGCCGGAGTTGTTCCGCGCGATGGGCTGCGAGGTGACGGAGCTGTTCTGCGAGGTGGATGGCCATTTCCCGAACCACCATCCGGACCCGGCCCACGTCGAGAACCTGCAGGACCTCGTGCGCACGCTGCAGACCACGGATTGCGAACTTGGCCTCGCCTTCGATGGCGATGGTGACCGCCTGGGCGTGGTGACCAAGGACGGTCAGGTCATTTTCCCTGACCGTCAGTTGATGTTGTTCGCGCAGGAAGTCCTGTCGCGCAACCCGGGCGGCGAGATCATCTTCGACGTGAAGTGCACAGGCAAGCTGGCGCCGTTCATCCGTGAGCACGGCGGCAAGGCCACGATGTGGAAGACCGGCCATTCGCTGGTCAAGGCGAAGCTAAAGGAAACGGGTGCGCCACTGGCCGGCGAGATGAGCGGCCACATTTTCTTCAAGGACCGCTGGTACGGTTTCGATGACGGTCTGTACACGGGCGCGCGCCTGCTAGAGATCGTCTCGCGTCTGGCCGACCCGAGCGCTACGCTCAACGCGCTGCCGAACTCGCACTGCACGCCAGAGCTGCAGCTGAAGTGTGCCGAGGGTGAATCGTTCGAGCTGCTCGACAAGATCAAGGCCAATGCCACGTTTACCGGCGCGAAGGAAGTCAACCGCATCGATGGCGTGCGCGTGGAATACGAAGATGGCTTCGGCTTGGCGCGTCCGTCCAACACCACGCCGGTGGTGGTGATGCGCTTCGAGGCTGACAACGATGCTGCGATGGCGCGCATCCAGGGTGAATTCCGCCGCGTGATCCTGGCCGAAAAGCCGGACGCGCAACTGCCGTTCTGATCGCACGGTTCGCACTCATGAAGTTGGGGGAAGGGATGACGGCATGCGCGTGCTGATCGTCAAGGTTTCGTCGCTTGGCGATGTGGTGCATTGCACGCCGGTCGTGGCCGATATCCTGCGTGCGTATCCGGATGCCGAGATCGACTGGGTGGTCGAGGAGGGTTTCGCCGGCATCGTCCGTATCGTGCGCGGTGTGCAGGGCGTGATTCCGTTCGCGCTGCGGCGTTGGCGCAAGTCGCTCGGCTCCGGCAGGACTTGGGGCGAGGTGGCGGCGTTCCGTCGCGCGTTGCGATCCAAGTCGTACGACGCGGTGCTCGACACGCAAGGCCTGATCAAAACGGCGCTCGTTGCGGCGCAGGCCAAGCTGGTGCCGGGTGGTTTCGTGGCGGGCTTCGGCAATCGGACGGAAGGCGCCGGCTATGAGCCGCTTGCCAAGCTGTTCTACCAACGCAAGGTCGAAATGGAACCGCACATCCACGTGGTCGAGCGCTCGCGCCGCATGGTGGCGGAAGCGCTCGGTTACGCGCTGCCTGACGCCATCGACTTCGGTTTGCAGCCGCCTGCCGACTTGCCCTTCAATCTGCCACGTCCGTACGTGGCGCTGGTGCATGCGACTTCGCGCGCCGACAAAGGGTGGCCGCTCGAGGCGTGGGTGGATGTGGCACGCGCGCTGCTTGCCCGCGACTACGCCATCGCCCTGCCGTGGGGCAGCGAGACCGAGCGACGCACGAGTGAATCCATCCGCGAGGCTATCGTCGCGGCGGTGCCGGGTACGGTCGGACGCGTGGTGATTCCGCCGCGCATGTCGCTTCCCGATGTGACGGCATTTCTCGCTCATGCGACTGCGGTGGTGGGTGTGGACACCGGCCTCGTGCACATTGCGGCCGCGCTGTGCAAGCCGACCGTGGCGCTCTACAACTTCACCACGTCCTGGCGCACGGGGGGGTACTGGACGCCCAACGTGCACGACCTCGGCAGCGCCGAGGCCCATCCCACCAGCGCGCAGGCGCTCGATGCGCTGCGTGCGCTGGGTGTGCTCTGATGCTGCGCGTTCTATATCGCTGGTTGTGGCGCATTGCGCTGCCGTTCGCATTGCTGCGCCTGTGGTGGCGCGGCCGCAAGGAGCCCGGTTATCGACAGCATGTCGGCGAGCGGCTTGGCTTCTATCCGCCGCGCCCGAATCCTGACCGTCCGTTGCTGTGGGTGCACGCCGTGTCCGTTGGCGAGACGCGCGCCGCGCAGCCGCTGATTGATGCCCTGTTGGCGCGCTTTCCGCACCACGCTGTCCTGCTGACGCACATGACGCCGACGGGCCGCCGCACGGGCGCTCAATTCGCGGCACAACGCAACCGCCGCGTCATCCAGGCGTATCTTCCGTACGATTTGCCGAGCGCAGTCGATCGGTTTCTGCGGCATTTCCAACCGCGCCTTGGCCTGCTGATGGAGACCGAGATCTGGCCGGTGCTGATCGAGCGCGCCTATACGGCCGGTGTGCCGATGGTGCTCGTCAACGGGCGCCTGTCTGCGCGCAGTCACCGGCGTACCGCGCGCCTGGGTGACGCGGCGCGCCAGACGTACGCGCAGCTCGCCGCCGTGCTGGCCCAGACGCCCGACGACGCCGATCGCTACCGCTCGCTCGGCGTGCCGCGCGTGCGGGTGACCGGCAACCTGAAGTTCGACATCACGCCGCATGTGGACCAGATCATGGCCGGACGTGCGTTGCACGACGCGCTACGTGGCCGATCGGTATGGGTGGCCGCCAGCACGCGCGAGGGCGAAGAAGCGTTGCTGCTTGACGCGTGGCAGGCGCATCGCGCGCAGCATGTCGGGCGCCGGCATGCGTTGCTGATTCTTGTGCCGCGTCACCCGCAGCGTTTTGATGAAGTGGCCCAGGCTGCCGAACGCGCGGGCTTGCGTGTCGTGCGTCGCAGTGCGTTGTCGGTGTCTGCAGCAGGCGTGACGGAGTCCGATCAACTTGCCGACGCCGACGTTTTGCTCGGGGACTCGATGGGCGAGATGGCACTGTATTACGCGGCTGGCGAAGTGGCGTTCATCGGCGGCAGCCTGCTTCCGCTCGGGGGGCAGAATTTGATCGAGGCCTGCGCGGTCGGCACACCCGTGGTCATCGGCCCGCATACCTTTAACTTCGCGCAGGCGACTCGCGATGCAGTTGCCGCGGGTGCGTGCGAGCAGGTAGGAGATGCCGCTGCGGCGATACGTGTGATCGACGCGTGGCTGTCCGATGCCGATGCGCGCGAAGCCGCATCACGTGCCGCGCTGGCGTTTGCCGCCACACACGGCGGTGCGACGGCGCGCACGGTGGAAGCGGTGGCATCCCTGGTCTTGCCAACGCTGTAACGCTGTGTACGTCCGGCACGAAACGTGCGAACTCATGGCGAGCCGGGCAGACTAATGACTCTTCGTGTAGTTTGCATTCCGTCACCGTTCACGATCTGTTCATGTCCCAACCGAATCGACCCAAGCCGAGCCTGCTGCAAACGCCGCGCCGCGTGGTGCTGACCGCCGTGGCGCTGGCCGCAGTGACCGCCGCCACCATCATCGGTGCCGGCTGCATGACGCCAACGCCTTCATCGTCGCCCGCTGCGGCCGCCCCCGCTGCCGCGTCAGCGTCCGCCGCTGCAACCAAACAGACTCCTGCCAACGCCGCACCCAATACGGGCCAGGCGTCGCTCGCCCAAGCGCAGGGCGAAGGCCGCTCGCGGTTCGTGCTCGTGCGCTGGCAAGAGTCGGGCGCTGCGCCCAAGGAATT
>NZ_MCGB01000065.1 GCF_001699815.1 Ralstonia pickettii
TGTCAGGCTGGCTGCTGTTGGCAGCTGCCGTGGTCGGCGGCATCGTTTATGGGCCGGAAGTCTATGGCCTGCTGCGGATAAGCAATGAGGTCGACAAGATCTCGGACAACAACGCAGGTGTGAACGGCCCTTGGCCGCGCGCCAGCGATTCTTGCATTTACTGCCACGGCTTCGAAGGCAACGCCGTTACCCAGGCCTATCCGCGCCTGGCGGGGCAGAAGGAGGCCTATCTCAGGAAGCAGCTCAAGGCATTCGCCAGTGGCGAGCGTAGCGATCCGACCATGACGCCATTTGCGCTCAGCCTTTCGGAGCACGAGTTCGAGTCGATGGTGACGCATTTTTCGCAGATGACGCCGCTGCCGAACACGAGCTTCCATGCCGATGCGGTCCGTGTGGCACGTGGCGAAGGGCTGGCCAAAGCCAAGAACTGCGCCGCCTGTCATGGGCAGCAGCTAGAGGGGAAGGACGTGTATCCGCGATTGGCTGGGCAGGGCTACGACTACCTGGTCGATCAGCTCACGAACTTTAAGACCGGTAAGCGCCACGATGCCACCGGCGCGATGGCGGCGATGGCCGGTCCGTTGTCGCAACAGGATATCGAAGACCTCGCGCAATTCATCGCCAGCCGATAAGAAAGGATTGATATTCGTGGATAGGCGCAAGGGTGAAGACATTCATCGAAACCACCGGAATTCATCATGGAACCAAAATATTATCTTTATTGCCTCGCTGATTTCACCTTGATCACGACGTCGTTAATCTATGGGATCAAGCTTCTCAAGAAGCGAAACTTCCTGCTCGGGTTCGAGTGGCTGGTTGTGACATTCTCGGCGACGAACTTATTGACCAACGCATTAACCGGAGAGCAGGTTTTCCTGAGCATCTCGCTTTTTTGCGATGCGTTTTCCAGAACCGTCGGTGTACCGGTGATCGCGGTCGCCGGCATGATGGCCGTTACGCATCGATACAAGCCGTCGACTGGTGCGGATGTCATGTATGTGGTGGGCGGATTGGCGGCAACCGTCGTCGTATGGACAGCAGATTTCATGGTGGGGCCAAAGCCTTACTTCTATCTGGTGATGTGGTCTTTGTTCTCGGTTTACGTCGCTTACGTGATCAAGAAATTGCTAAGCGCCGGAGAGAAGCGGATCGCTTTCGGCGTGATCCTGGCGTTGGTATCCGCACAGACGATTGCCAGCATCTATGACTTCTACCATATACCGGGTGACGATGATCACGCGGTCTTCTATACGATTGCGATGCTTGTCTGGGCTTATCAGTCTGTGGTGTTTTATTACGCCTATTGCGCCTTGGAGCGCGCGCAGACACAGGAATGGAGCCTGAATCGGGGTTATGCCCTTGGCGGCCTGGAACGGACTTCGCAGTGATCACGCCGTTTTTGTAGACATTCCTTTTAGAGGCTCCCGGAACGAGTCGGCCATACACTTTTGGAGTGGGTGCCGTGAAGCGTCAAAGCCGCGAGCCGTCCGCTAAACGCTGGGTCCGACGCAAGAAAACCAGGCCGCAAGAGCTGGTCTCCGCTGCGTTGGACCTGTTCGTTGTGCGCGGCTGTGCGGCCACGCGGCTGGAAGATGTCGCCGCGGCCGCAGGGGTGATCCAAAGGCACCGTCTACCTGTATTTCGCCGGCAAGGAAGATCTGTTCAAGGCAGTGATCCAGGAAAACCTCTTGCCAGTGCTGGCTGAAGGCGAAGTCTTCATTGATACCTTTCAAGGGACCAGCGAGGCGCTGCTGCACGAGATTCTGATGCGCTGGTGGGAGCGAATTGGTGAATCCGCTGCCTCGGGTCGGACCAAACTGCTGATCGCCGAATCGGGCAACTTCCCCGATCTCGTGCAGTACTACAGCGTGGAAGTCATAGAGCGCTACGATCGGCTGTTTGCTCGCATCCCGGCGCGCGGCGATTTTCGAGAAACCGACGTGCATCAGATCACGTTGGCTCTGGTCCCACCGATGCTGTTTCTGAAGATGTGGAAGCTCTCCTTCGGCATCTGTGCAGCCAAGGCGCTGGAACCGAAGGTGTTCATCACGCCAGTGCCGATGCGGCGCTGCTCCTGCGCGATCCGTTTCCGGATACGGACAACGCGTTGACGGACATCTTCGACAAGGTCGATGCCGACGAGCGTCAGATATTGCAGTCAGTGAATCGGGCATTAGAGGCGCGTGTGGCGCGGCACCCTGGTTTCGATGCCAACACGCGCACTCCGACCGTACTGCTGGTGGTCGGTGTTGTCATGGCGGGGCTGTCGTTCTTTGAGGCCACTGTCTGAGTGGCCGATCGATGTGTTCGGGGTGCTGCGCTGCGATCAGCGCGGGCGACGCGCGGCATCGGCCGTCGGCTTCCAGTGCAGGACACCGAAGAGCAGCGTCAGCAGCACGCTATCGAACAGCGACCCCTTGTGCAGTGCCACCTGTCTGAAGCAGATGAGCACCTCAAGCACATGCACGCCCAGCAGCACCGCCGCCACGATGCGCAACCAGTGGATGGCGTCCGGCGTTAGCGGCAGCGCCGCCAGGTAACTGCAGACAGCGGTGCCATACACAGCCAGCAGCAGCAACTTGCCGGGGAGGGTGAACACGGTTGAGTCTCCAGAGAGGGATGTGGATTACGTTGATCGGCTCAGCTTGCGGTTCGTGCGGCCTTCGCGGCTTCCTGCTCCTGAAGCTCGCGCCACATGATCTTGCCGGTGCCCGATTTGGGCAATGACTCGACAAATTCAACAATGCGCGGTGCCTTGTAGGCCGCCATGTTCTCGCGGGCCCACGTGATGATGTCGTCTTCGGTCACGGCTTGCGTATGCCGTGCATTGCGCACGACGAACGCCTTCACAGTCTCGCCGCGATGTGTGTCGCGCGCGGCAATCACGCAGACTTCCTGAATCGCCGGGTGGTAGTACATCATGGTCTCGACCTCGGCTGGCCACACCTTGTAGCCCGATGCGTTGATCATCCGCTTCAGGCGATCCGCCATGAAGAAATAGCCATCCTCGTCCTTCCTGGCGAGGTCGCCGGTGCGCAGAAAGCGCTTGCCGTCGATCTCGATGAACGCTTCGCGCGTGGCTTCGGGATTGCGCCAATAGCCTTGCATCAGCTGCGGGCCGTGCGTCACGATTTCGCCGGTCTCGCCTTGCGGCAGCTCTTCAAGCGTTTGCGGGTCGACGATGCGGGCGTCGACATCGAAGATCGGAATGCCGAGGCAATTCGACTTCGGCCGGTGCGGCGGGTTGATGTGCGTCGGGGCGATCGTTTCCGACAGGCCGTAGCCTTCGATGTACTCGATGCCGGTCTTGTCATGCAGTTTCTTGGCGACGGCGTCCGGCATCGCCGCGCCGCCGCCGGCCACTACACGCAAGCTCGACAGGTCGTAGTCATCGAGCTTCGGGTTCGATAGGAAATCGACGGCCATGGTGGAGATGGACCACCATTCCGTCACCCGATGGTGTGCGATCGCGCGACCGACTGCATCACGATCCCAGCGCGGCAGCACGACGACGGTTGCGCCGCTGAACAGCGGCGCGTTCAGCCCACTCTGCATGCCGGTCACATGGAACAGCGGCAGTACCGACAGCAGGATCGAGTTCTGCGTGCCGCTCGCCCAGTTGACCACGCCGAGCGCGGTGCACATGACGCTGCGGTGTGTGTGCATGCAGCCCTTCGGCTTGCCCGTCGTGCCCGACGTATACGGCATCACGCAGAGATCGTCCGGCCCTGCGGTCAGTGGCCCTGGCGCAACGCGCGCATCCAGCATGTCGTTCCAATGCGTGACGCCAATGTGGTCACCACCGCTGATATGGCGTGGCGCACTGACGAACTCCGGCGGCGTGATGCTGGATGGCTGCTTCAGGTAATCGCTGTACGTCGCGACGATGGTGTGCGCAAGCTGTCCATCAGCATCGCCGACGAGCGGCGCGATGCGTTCGTACAAATTCTGCGCGACGAAGGCCGTGCGCGCGCCGCCGTCCTCTACGTAGTGACGCAGTTCATCCGTCATGTTCATCGGGTTGACGGGCACAACGACGGCGTTGGCGCGCAGGATGCCGTAATAGGCGAGCATCCATTGCGGGCTGTTCTGCATGTACAGCAGCACGCGGTCTCCGGCCTTCACGTCGCAGTGTTGCTGCAGATAGCCGGCAATCCTTTCGGTCTCGTCCTTGAACTGCGCAAACGTGATGGGCGTGTCGTAGAAGACGATGAACGGCTTGTCCGGATAGCGGGCTGCCGAAACCTCGGCGTTGAAGTACAGATTGGTCGCGGGCAGCGTCAGATGACGGGGAAGGTGCGCCGGCCAATGCGGAGAGGTTTCCGGGGGCATGTTTCGACTCCAAACTTCACGTGGGTAGTGGACAGGGTGTTAAGCCCGGACCGCAGTCGGCGCCGCGAGCGTCGGCGCGCGACGCAGCAACTGCCAGCCAAATACCAGCATCCAGAGCGGCAGGGCCAGGACGCCGACGGTTTCGCCCGCATCCGTGACTGCAGCAAGGCTAGGGAAGAAGCCGAACACGAAAAAGACGCCGAAGCCCCAGCCGACGATATGGAGAAGGAACGATCCGCGCCAGCCCGCCTTCTTGAGCAGTCTGGCGGCGATCGATGTCCAGAAGAACACGAGCGGGCCTTCCACCCACCAGAACCCGTTTTGCGTGGCATTGGCAATGGCGGTCCACACGGCGCCAGCTGCAACCTTCGCCCCTTCGTCCCCGCTGGCATACACATGCGCGAGCGGATGGATGGTCGACAACTGGAGCACCGCTCCGGCGATGCCGCAGACGATATAGACCGCAACAGCAATGGCGATCATCTCGCGCAGCGCCCCAAGCTCTTCTCGGAACGTGTGCAGGAAGTAGCCGCCGATGGCCACGAACGGCAGATAGAAGCCCAGCACGTCAGCCAGCATCCACCAGCGGAACAGGTCACGCCCTTCGGCAGACAACGCCAGCATTGCCGGGCCGTGGGGCACCATTTCGATGTCTCCGCCCGTGACGACCAACGAAAGGGCAAGGGTGGCGCAAGCCGCAATGCCGCCAAAGATGGCGCTCCAGGCCGTGAACCTGGCTACGTTATACGAGTTCATATGCATCAATCTCCAGGGATGCCTCAGGTGGTTGCATGACGGGTTTCTTGGTGATGGATCGCGGACTTCGCTACGGCGGCTTCCGCTTCTTCGCGCGTGCCGGACGTGACGCGGCTGACACCGCGGATCAGATCGACAGCCTTCTCACCGATCATGATGGTGGGCGCATTGGTGTTGCCGCCGATCAGCGTCGGCATGATCGACGCATCGACAACACGCAATCCTTCCAGGCCGTGCACGCGCAGTTGTGGGTCGACCACGGCCATCTCGTCCTGGCCCATGCGGCAGGTGCCAACAGGGTGATAGACGGTATCGGTGCGCTGCCGCAGGATTGCGCGGATGTCTTCGTCGGTCTTCACGTGCGAGGTGAAGAGGTCGCGTGTGGCCCACTTGGCGAGTGCGGGCGTCTGCATGAGCCCGCGCGTGATCTTGAAGCCGGCCACCATGTCTTCGACATCGCGCGGGTCATCGAAGAAGGCCGGGTCGATGAGCGGTGCGGCGAGCGGATCGTTGCTGCGCAGCGTGACCCCGCCCCGGCTGCGCGGACGCAGCAGGCAGACGTGGCACGAGAACCCATGGCCCAGGCGCATGCGCCGCGCGTGGTTGTCCACCATCGCCACCACGAAATGCAGCTGGATGTCGGGTGCCTCAAGCTCGGGGCGTGTCTTCAGGAAGCCACCACCTTCGGCGAAGTTCGTTGTCAGCATGCCGCGCCGCTCGCGGCGGAAACGCAGGATCTCGCCCAGCATGCGCACACCGCCGCCAAGTGAGACGCCAATTGTGTCGAGACTGCGTGCGCTGTAGCCGAAGACGAAGTCGGGATGGTCCTGCAGATTGCGTCCCACGCCCGGCAGATGCTGCACGGCCTGGATGCCAAGGCGTGCAAGTTCCTGTGCCGGCCCCACGCCAGACAGCATCAGCAACTGCGGCGTCTGGAGCGCACCTGCAGCCAGCACCACTTCGCGCCGCGCGCGCAGTGTGCGTACCGTGCCGTTCTGCAGCACCTCCACGCCAACGGCGCGCCTGCCTTCGAACAGGATGCGACGGACTTGCGCGTGCGTTTCGACCGTAAGATTGGCGCGTTGGCCGATGTGCGGGTGCAGATAGGCACGCGCCGCGCTCCACCGCTCGCCCTGCTTCTGGGTGACCTGGTAGATGCCGATGCCTTCCTGTTGCGGGCCGTTGAAGTCGTCCGTGAGCGGCAAGCCCGCCTGGCGCGCAGCTTCAAGGTAGCGTGCCTGGAAGGGATTGTCGGTGCGCAGGTCGCTCACGTTGAGCGGGCCGTTGCGGCCGTGCCAGGCGTTGTCGAAGCGCTCGTTGTGCTCGCTGAGGCGGAAGTAGGGCAGCACGTCGTCATACGACCAGCCGCCGTTGCCCAGCGACGCCCAGTGATCGTAATCGCTGCGGTGGCCGCGGATGTAGACCATCGCGTTGATGGCGGAGGAACCGCCCAACATCTTGCCGCGAGGCTGGTAGCCGATGCGCCCGCCAAGCCCGGCCTGCGGCACGGTATCGAATGCCCAGTTATTGAGGCGGGTTGGCACCATGGCGACCGCGCCCGCCGGGACCTTGACCATCATGCCGTCGCCATGCCCCCCCGCCTCGAGCACGCAAACCGAGACGTTCGGGTCTTCGGACAACCGGCCCGCGACCACGCAGCCGCCCGAGCCGCCGCCGACGATGATGTAATCGAACTGTTGATTCATGATGTTTCTCTCGACAAGCAACGGACGGGATCAGGCAATGCGCGACAGCACGCGCAGCAGCCAGTTGAAGGTATGGCCGTAGGGCGGGTGGAACAGCGCAGTGCCATTCCAGCGGGTCTGATGAAAGACCGGCTTGCGCTTGCTGAAGGTATCGAAGCCCCACTTGCCGTGGTAGGCGCCCATGCCGCTGGGGCCGACGCCGCCGAACGGCTGGCTCTCCTGTGCCAGATGCCACAGGCAATCGTTGATCGTCACACCGCCCGATACGGTTTCGCGCAGTGCGCGGTTGCAGCGCGATGCATCGTCACCAAACCAGTACAGCGCGAGCGGGCGGGCGTTGCGCTGGACATACGCCAGCGCATCGTCGAGGTTTGCGTATTCGACAATGGGCAGCACGGGGCCAAAGATCTCTTCACGCATGAGCCGCGTGGCGGCGGGTGCGCCAATCACGAGCGTGGGCGGGAGCTTGCGTGATGCCGCGTTGAACACTTCGCCAGCCGGGTTGACCTCGATCACTTGTGCGCCTGCGGTGCGCGCCTCGCGGACCATCTCTGCCAGGCGCGCACGGTGGCGTTCGCTGATGATCGCGGTGTAGTCGGGGTTGGCAGTCAGATTCGGATAGAGCTTCGTGATGGCCCGCTCCAGATGCGATGCGACGTTTTCCGCCGTACCTGTCGGCACGAGCAGGTAATCCGGCGCGACGCAGGTTTGCCCTGCGTTCAACAGCTTGCCGAATGCGATGCGTTGCGCCGCAACAGCGACATTGCACGACACATCAAGAATGGCTGGCGATTTGCCGCCGAGTTCCAGCGTCACCGGCGTCAGATTGGCCGCCGCCGCTTGCGCCACGTCACGCCCGACCTGCGTGGAACCGGTGAAGAACAGGTGATCGAACGGCAGGCTGGCAAAGGCCTTGCCGAGTTCGACATCGCCGATGGCGACATCGAGCTCATCCGGGTTGAATATCTCGCGCGCCATCGAAGCGAGCAACGCTGACAGCCGAGGCGTGAGCTCCGACGGCTTGATCAATACCCGGTTGCCTGCCGCAAGCGCCGCAAGCGCTGGCCCCAACGACAGTTGCAGCGGATAGTTCCACGGCGCAATGATGCCCACCACACCCAGCGGCTGCGGCATGAGCCGGTTGTAGCCGGGGCGGAAATGCAATGCGGTCGGCACGCGTTGCGTGCGCATCCACTGCTTCAGGTGGCGCCGCGCATGACGGATGCCCGCGCGCACGACAAACACTTCGGCAAGCCGGGTTTCATGCGCCGAGCGGCCTTGAAAGTCGGCGTCGATGGCACGCACGATGTCCGGCTCGTGCGAGTCGAGCCAGGCCGCGAGCCGATCGAGACGCGACAGGCGCGTGGCCAGTGTCGGGTCGGGGGCCAGCGCGAAAGCCTGTCTCTGGCGTTCAAAGCTGGCGACAAGCTCGGTGGGGGAGCCTTGCAGCATGGTGTCTCCTATGCGTTCTCGGTAGCGAGATCGCAGCAACGGCTGTTCTTGTTTTGGTTGTGCGTGGATGCGTACCGGCGAGGTGGTCGCCGCACGCCGGAACGTACTCAGGCGGAATGCGTGCTGGCGTTCATCTGTTCGGCTGCGGAAGCTGCCGTATTGCGTTTCGCATGTCCGGCGATCAGGTCGACCAGCAGCGGTACGACACCTTCCGAGATGTCGTGGCCCATGCCGCGGATGATGACCATCTCCGCATTGGGGATGGCAGCCGCAGTCGCGGTCCCCCCGCTGGTTGCCACCATCAGATCCCGATCGCCGTGCACCACCAGCGTTGGCACCCGGATACGGCGGACGTCTGCCGTCCTGTCGCCCGACTTCATGATGGCCTCCAGCTGGCGTGCCATGCCTTCGGCATCCTTCGCCTGCTGGCCGCGGTCCCACGCGTCGGCGGCGTAGGCGCGTCGCGCGGCGTCGTTCACGGGGTACGTCTGCGTGCCGATGTGGGCCATGGCCGCGCTGTAACGCTGCACGGCTTTGTAGCGCGTGCGTGCGGGCGGCTTGATAAGCATCAGCATGCTGGACATGGCCAGTTGGCCGACCTTTCGCGAGCCAGTGCTGGAGAAGATCGAGGTGAGCGACAGCGTGCGCTGCGGATGGCGGCCAGCGATGATCTGCGCGATCATGCCGCCCATCGACATCCCCACGATATGGGCGCGCGCCACACGCAGATGGTCGAGCAGGCCAACCGTATCGGCGGCCATGTCTTCGAGGTCATAGGCCGAAGGCTTCGGCAACCACAGGAATTGCCGCAGTAAGCCGGGCGGCTTCTGCGGGATGCGCGAGGAGCGGCCAACGTCGCGGTTGTCGAAGACGATGACGCGAAAGCCGCGTTGCACTAGGCTGTCGATCATGTTGGCGGGCCACGACGTCAGTTGCAAGCTTAGGCCCGCGATCAGCAGCAGGGGCTCTCCGCTCTCGGGGCCGTACGTGCGGTAGCAAAGGCGGACACCGGTCGGCGCGTCGCAGAACAGATCGCGCGCTTCGTCCATGGCGTGGATCGACATGATCAGGCTCCCACTGCTTGCTTCGCCTGCGAGCGCGCCGTGCTGCTCGCTTGGTGGGCATGCTCGAAACGCAGGAACGGGCTTTCGACCGGGCTGTCCCCCAGGTTGGCGACGTCGACGATGTAGTCCTCCGACATGATCCAGGGCGATTCCACGCCCTGGCATGGCATGCTCTGGACGGCGCGCTTGACGTAGCCGGAGCCGAGTTTGAGCAGCGGAAGCTTGGGCATGTCAGCGTCCGGGGTCTCCGGCACGCAGATCGCGGCGCCGGTGCGATCCATGTGGTCGAGCATGCGGCAGAAGTGTTGTGCCAGCAGCCCCAGCTTGAGCGTCCACGACGAGTTCGTGTAGCCGATGGAGAAGACGTAGTTCGGCACACCGCTAAGCATCATGCCCTTGAAGGTCACGGTGCTGTGCAGATCGACGGGCTCGCCGTCGACGATCAGCTTGATGCCGCCGAACAGGCGAATGTTGAGCCCGGTGGCCGTCACAACGATATCAGCGGGCAACTCCTGCCCCGATTCCAGCAGGATGCCGGTCTGCGTGAATGTCTTGATGTGGTCCGTCACCACAGACGCCTGGCCTTGGCGGATGGCCTTGAACAGATCGCCATCGGGCACCGCGCACAAACGCTGATCCCACGGGTCGTAGGGCGGGTTGAAGTGCACGTCGATCGGATAGCCCTTCGGCAACTGGCGCTTGTTGAGGAAGCGGATGAGACGCCGCGCAAATTTTGGCCGCTTCTTGCACAGGTACCAGATGCCGCGCGAAATGGCGATGTTCTTGCGGCGCACGAGCGCGTAGGCCCACGCGTGCGGTATCACCTTGCGTAGCGTGTTGGCGATGATGTCTTCCGAGGGCAGGCTCACGACATAGGTGGGCGTGCGCTGGAGCATCGTCACATGCTTGGCCTTGTCCGCCATGGCCGGCAACAGCGTGACGGCAGTGGCGCCGCTGCCGATCACCACGACACGTTTACCCGTGTAGTCGAGGTCTTCCGGCCAATGCTGCGGGTGCACGGTGCGGCCCTGGAAGCGTTCGATGCCTTCCAGCTTGGGGGTGAAGCCCTCATCGTGGTGGAAGTAGCCAGCGGCACTGAACAGCCATTTGGCCAGCATCGTTTTGCGTTCGCCCGTATCCGTGCGCTCGACCTCGACCGTCCACAGGGCTTGAGCGCTGGACCACGATGCTTGAATCACCTTGTGCTGCAGGCGGATGTGGCGATTGATCCCATACTCGGCGGCGGTCTCGCGCAGGTAGGACAGGATATCCGCCGCCCCTGCAATCGACTTCTTGTACGGCCATGGCTTGAACTCGTAGCCGTAGGTGTGCATGTCCGAGTCGGAGCGGATGCCGGGATAGCGGAACAAGTCCCATGTGCCGCCGGTGACAGCGCGCGATTCCAGGATGACGTAGGTGGTGCCCGGGCGCTCCGTCTCCAGATAACGCGCAACACCGATGCCAGACAGGCCGGCGCCTACGATGAGGACATCCACATGCTCTGTGGGCGGAAGGTGATGTACGGTCACAGCGTGTCTCCAGATTGGGTCGAGGTGCCCAGGGGTGGGGAGCAATTTTGTTGGCAGCGCCGTGGTCAGCCCCGAGGTTTTCGGGCCGCGTTCCGAACCCTGCGTCGCTGCCACACCCAGGCCCCGCCCAAAAAATGCCACCTAAAGCACGTTTTATCGGCCTACAGTTAGCGTTATAACGGCCAAATATTAGCGTTGCATTGGCCTAAATTCAAGCCGGCGCGGGGTAGGGAAAACACCCAGCCGATCGGGCGCAAAGGATATGCATGCCGTCTAGTCTGTGTGCGGGAATACACGCGCCACGAAAAGGCGCCGCTATGCCGCTGAAGCCGATCCCGCCCTTCCGTCCATCCTGGCCGCTGCGCGTCAAAGTTGTCAGGTTGGTAGGGGTCATCGGGCTCGCTACGGGCTCCCACTGGGGAAGCAACCTCCAGCAGCACGTCGATCCACTCGGTGGCAAGCGGTGGTCAAACCAGATTGGGGTCATGCCAAGATGAGGCCAGTTCGCTATCATAAGCCTTCAAGTAATGAAGGCGGCGCGAATCATACGTTTCAGTAATTAAGGATCACGGCGCTTTCGTCCGCTGGCCAACGCGTCCTGGTGTTGCCTTCTTCAACTCGCTCACCAGCCGGCGCGTTGTTTCCGCTTCGGTTTCGGCGCGCTCAGCCCGCCGTAGCGCCTCCTCCAGCAACGACTGGGTCTGCACCAGTTCTTCGGCCGTTTCACGCTGCCGCGTGGCGGCTCCCTCCGCCTGCTGCCGCACTGCGCCCAGTTCCATGCGCAACGTGCCGATCGCATTGGCATGTGTCACGGCGCTTTCTTGCATCGCGGTACGCGCGGCCACAACCTGCGCACGTAGCTCATCGGCCAGCTTGTCGCTTTTCTGACGGGCGGTGCGCTCCTGGTCGATCTCGCGCAACGCACGTTTCTCGTGGCTGGCGGCACGCTCTTCTGCTGCATCCGCGCGGGCCCGCTCACGATCGAGCTGCGCGCCAAATTCAACCCGAGCCTGTGTGAGCTGCTGTGCCGCCTCGTCCAACTGCCGGCGGGTCTCCTGCAGACGCGCTTCGGTTGCTGCGTGGCCCTGGCGCTCAGCAGACAGCATTTCTTGAAGCGCGGCAAGCTGCCCGCGCACCGAGTCCAGCTGTGCCTGAATGACCGCGGTCGCTTGTCGCGCGGTTTCGCTTTCCGCAGTGGCTTGGTCGCGCGCGGCTTCGGCGGCGTGCGCCTGGTGGCGCGCTTCGGCCCGCAGTGCGGCCAGTTCGGTGGCCGCCGCGGACGAGGCCGCTTGCCAGATGGCCAACACTGCCTCGGCGGCAACCTGCTTCAAGGCCTCGGGGAGATCTGGGTGGTCGATCGTCACCCGTGTTTTGTCGCGCAGGTCCTGCCAGAACCGGTTCAGCACGTGGGAAGGTGTGCTCATGCTGCCCTTGCGCACCAGACTGTAGAGCTTGTTGGCCGTCGGTGTGACGCCATAGCGGAAAAACAGCAGCGCGCAGACTTCGCGGTACAGCTCCCGCGTCTCGGTGAAACGGCCGCGCAGCGCCGCGATATCGGCCTGCAGCGCTTGGTCTTCGGCGGTGGATGCGGGGTCAAGCGTCATGACGGGCCTGGATTTCAGTTCGAATGAGTCAATAATATGCCGTAAACCGCGTGATTTCATAATTTCAAGTACAAACTTGAGACATAAGTACGCTTCTGTCTAGACTATACTGCGCACTGGCCCCGCACAATACGCCTCGCCCGAGGTGACCTCGCAGGCGGTTGATTGTCCTACGTTGAATCACTATGATTGGTTTCTAATCGACATGATTGGATGACGCCGAACCTCATGAATCTCTCCGATATGCCCTCCACCGGTACCGGCTGGGATCGCCTTGAAGCCGCCTTCAAGGAGGAGCGTCCCCTGCAGCCGATCCGCAAGATCGTCGTCAAAGGCTCGGTCGACATGGTGTTCCGGCGCGCGGACACGCCAACGCTGGTCGTTGCCGGCGAAACGGCGGATGCGGTGACCTCGGTCCGGACCGCCTACAAAGGCGACAAACTGGTGATCGAGCGCGAAGGCGTGTCGATCCGCTTCGGCAGCAGCCACATGACCTTCCACGGCACGGTCGGCTCGGTGGTCTTGGGCGACATCGTGAACGGCAAGCCCACCGGGCCGGCCATTTCCCTGCACCAGCCGCGCGCGGTGGTCGGCATCGCGCTGCCCGAGTTCCCGGCGATCAAGATCAAGGGCAGCGGCGATGTCACCTTGCTCGATCTGCAGCAAGACGCCTTGGACCTGGAAATCCCGGGTTCGGGCGATATCACCGCCAGCGGCCACGTCGCCCGCTTGCACGTGCAGGTCGTGGGCTCTGGCGATGTCGATGCCAGTGCGCTGATCGCCGAGTCGGCCGACCTGTCGGTGGCGGGTTCCGGCGACATTGACGCCTTCGTGCGGACCGAGGTGCGCGCCCGCGTGGCCGGCTCGGGTGACATCGTCGTGCGGGGCAACCCGCTGCGCTGGGACGACCACGTGGCTGGCTCCGGCACGATCAAGTTTCGTTGACGGCGGCAGGCCCAGCACTCCGCTGCATTGACCCGATTTCAGGAGGACGCCATGTCCAAAGCCGAAACCCGCGTATTGACCGCACATGTCCCAGTGCCGCTGGCCGAGAAGGTGGACCAGTTGGCCGACCGCCTCGAACGCTCGCGCGGCTGGATCATGAAACAGGCACTGTCGGCCTGGATCGCCCAGGAAGAGGAGCGCGACCGCCTCACCCGCGAGGCGCTGGCCGACGTGGACGCCGGCCGCGTCATTGGCCACCAGGCCGTGCAGGCCTGGGCGGACAGCCTGGGTGCCGGTGAGCCGGTGCCGCGCTGATGGAACTGCAGTGGACCAGCAAGGCGCAGGAAGACCTCACGCGCCTGTATGAGTTTCTCGCGCCGGTGAACAGGCCGGCCGCCGCGCGCGCGGTGCAGGCTTTGGTCAAGGCGCCAGAAATCCTGCTGACCAACCCGCGCGTGGGCGAGCAACTGTTCCAGTTCGAACCGCGCGAAGTGCGGCGCATGCTCGTCGGCCAGTATGAAATGCGCTACGAGATCCGGGGCGAGAGCATTTACCTGCTGCGGCTGTGGCACACCCGCGAAGACCGATAACAGGGAGCAAGACCATGCTGGAGTACCGACTGACGCCGAACCATGCCGGCGTCGCATTGTGGTGGGATTTCGCGGCGCTGGAGCGCCTGCACGGCTTCATCCACTACGTCGTGCAGGAAAGCGTCTACATCGAGGACAAGGAAGGCTTCGTGCTCGGCTTGGCGTACGACGTGCGCAAAGCCTATTCGGGGCAGCGCAGCGTGGACCAACGCGGCGATACCAAGGACGACCGTTGCCGTATCTACGGCGTCGAAGTCCTGTGGCCCGTACTCCTGACGCAAGTCGGGGTGCTGCGCCAGGCCATGGCCTTCATCCCGACCAACAAGCTGGACCAGTCGATCATGTTCGAGCTGGAGCACGTGGTCGAATCGGCGGTGCGCGCCGCCACGCCGGTGTTGGCCGATGAAGTCATCCACCGCACGCGGTCCGCTGCGAGCGCCACCTATGTCCACCTAGACAGCGTGCTCGATAGCCGCTGCCGGTACTTCATTGCACTGCCGCCCAAACAGCGCCTCAAGATGCTGCCCAAGGTGATGGCGACGTTCGACCCGATGTACGGGATCTTGGCCAAGTCGGATATCACGTTGCGCCCCGATGTCATCCCACCCACCGCCTTCGTCGACAGCGACGAAGACTGGCCGGACTTCGAGTGGTGAAACGCCCGCACGCTAGGACGGCGGCCCTGCATCGATGACCCATCCCGTTCCATCGTTCAACGGTCCCGCGGTGGCCATCGAGCAGTTGCGCATCCCGCCAGCGCTCTCGGGCCTTCACGGCGCCAACCGCGCACGCGAAGCGAGCCGCCAAATCACGGCGGATGACGACCTGGCCGCCGTGGCTGCGTGGCTCGCCCGCTATGCCGGCGTGCCCGGCACGGTCGCCACCTACCGCAAGGAAGCCGAACGCCTGATACTGTGGGCGATTCTCCAGCACGGCAAGCCGCTGTCTTCACTCACCCACGAGGACCTGCTGCTCTACGAGCGCTTCCTGGCCGACCCGCAGCCAGCTTGGCGTTGGGTGATGGCCTCACGCAAGAAGCTGGCGAGAAGCTCGCCCGACTGGCGCCCCTTCGCCGGTCCACTGTCGCCCACGAGCGTGCGGCATGCGATGACGATCCTCAACGCGCTCTTCGCCTGGCTGGTGCAAGCCGGATACCTCGCCGGGAATCCGCTCTCGCTCGCGCGCCGTCGCAGCGCCAAGACAGCCCCGCGCGTGACGCGCTACCTCACGCATGCGCATTGGGACATCGTCAAAGCCACGATCGAAACCCTGCCCGTCGCGACGGAACGCGACCGGCTGCACGCGGCCCGTTGCCGGTGGTTGTTCTCCGTGCTGTATTTGGCCGGCCTGCGCTTAGCGGAAATCGCCTCCACGCGCATGGGCGCCGTGTTCTCTCGCCGGGACGCGGCGGGCGTCGAGCGCTGGTGGATCGAGGTGCACGGCAAAGGCGGCAAGACGCGCCTGGTGCCCGCCACCGATGAACTGATCGCGGAGCTGGCGCGCTATCGGCGCATCTGCGGCCTGCCGCCGTCACCGCAGATCGGCGAAACACGCCCTTTGCTGCTGCCCGTGATCGGCCCGGAAAAGCCGTTATCGCGCGCGGCGATTCACCTGATCGTCAAGGAGGTGTTCAAGCTCGCGGCCGACCGCGTGCGTGCACAGGGTCCCGAGTTTGGCGCGCAGGCTGACGTGCTCGCCAGCGCATCGTCCCACTGGCTGCGCCACACGGCCGGCTCGCACATGTCCGACCAACAGGTGGACCTGCGCTTCGTGCGTGACAACTTCGGCCATGCGTCGCTCGCCACGACGAGTGTCTACCTCCACGCGGAAGATGACGCACGCCACCAGGCAACGCAAGCCAGCCACCGGCTTGGCTGGAACTGAGCGTACCCAATTCTCGATGGCATGCTCCACGCGCGGCGGCTGCCGGCATCACCCACGAAAACGGGCAAATCGCCATGGCAGCCAGCGCATCGAAGGCGCCACCATGAGCTGGCCAACGAAGCGTGGCGACGCCTTCTACGTTGGCTTTCGGGCCGAATGGCTCGGCTAGTCGGCTGGGCTCAGGTGTTCCAGTGGCTCCAATGATTGGCGCATCCGCTCCAGTGCCGCGAGCCAGTCGCCAAGCTCCATCAGCACCGCGTCGACTTGTTCAACCAGTGTCGGTCCATCCGTGCTGTAGGCTAGGCTCGCGTCGTTAATCACGGTATGAGCCATGCCGTGCAGGCGCAGCAGATCGTCGCGCAACCCGTCCGGCGCGCATCGTGCTCGAATCCCATCGAGCAACTCCACCGCATGCAGAATGGTGCGGGTATCGAACGACTGCCGGAGCCCCTGCAATGCTTCGCTGTCGACATCCCCGTAGGGGGTCTTGGTCTCAGGCATGGCGAGCCCTGCGGACAGCGCGGGCGGGTCCCGCGAACAACCCATCGCGAATCCAGGCCTCCGGTACGCGCTCTAGGTGCAGCTTGTAGTCACCAAAGCGCTTGATGTTGTGGGTCAGATAAGGACTCAGGAATTCGATGTCGGCGACGTTCACTTTGATGCCCTCGCTGACCATCGTGCGTAGGGCCTGCATCAGGTCTGCGGTGTTCTGGAGGATCACGGCCGAGGCGATCAGGTCGTTGTAGCGCAGGCGTTTCTGCTGCTCCTCGGGCTCGTTTTCCGCGATCACGTCACCACCGAACGAGAACCACTTCGCAAAGCCGTTGTACGACTCGATCTTGTTGGTGGTGGCGGTCACTTCCTGGCGCAGCTCGCGACTGCCGACCCATTCGAGCAGGTACACGGTGCGCACGACGTTGCCCAGTTCTCGCGCGGCCAGGTAGAGGCGGTTCTTGCGGCTCTCCGAGCCCAATCTGCGCAGCAGCAGCGGCGAAGAGATGGTGCCGGCCTGGATCGACAGCGCCACCTGCATCAGGTCCTGCCAGTGAAAAGCGATCAGATCCCAGTCGACCACCGCCGAGAACAACGAATCGATGTGCTTGTATTTGACGCCGGCATCGGGCTTGTACAGATCCAGTTCCTTCCAGTTGCGAATGCGGGGCATCAGATTGATGCCAAGCAAGTGGGTGAAAGCGAAGACCGCCGCCGACTGCCCCTGCGTGTCGGCGTGCACGGTGTCGGCCTCGACGCTCAGGTTGGCCTTGAGCAGCCCTTCGATGACATAGATGGCTTCCCACACACCAGGCGGGATGAAGTGCCGAAACACCGCGATGTAATTGTCGGCCACATGCCGGTAAGCCACGGCGCCCATCTTGTGGTAACGAAAATGATAGCCGGCCAGCAGATTGTTGTCGTAGAAGTCGTATTGGGTACCGTCGGCGGCCACCGTTTTGCCGTCGCCCCAGTGTTTAGGCAAATCCAGGCGCAGGTACAGCTCGATCAGCTCGCGCTGCGCGGTCTCCAGCTTCTCCAGGCTCATGTGCCGCCGGTTGACGAACGACATCATATGGGGGGTGACGCGATCGCCCATATGGCGCGCAGCTTGAGTGGGTCCGAGATTGCAACCCATCGCGAAGATCGTCAGCAGATAGCGTTCGGCGGCGTTGCGGATCTTAGGATCGTTGCCGGAGAGCGGCCCGAAGTGCCGGGTGAACTGGGTCCAGTGCTCGATATTGGCCAGCACGTCGAGCAGGTTGCGCGTCGGCATGCGGCGGATCAGCGCCTGCTGCAAGGCAACGGCCGAGGGCGGAGTTTCGCGCGCAGCGGTGCGCTTGAGTAAGGGTTCGCCGTCAGCGCTGATGGTGACGTGCTGGCGCTTGTCCGGAAAACTTTTGTCCAGCGTCTGCGCGGCGTCGGCCAGCCACTGCTTGAGGTGCGCGACGAACTCCTGCGCGTTGGCCGGCAGATCCAGCTTGGCGCAGTACTCTGGCAAGCGCCGCTCGCACTCGCGCCACGGCAACAGGTGGCCCCGGTAGTCGGCAAAGGCGTCTGACCCCACCACGCACAGATCACCCGAGCGCAACTCGTTGACCATGTGGGACAGCACGCACAACTCCAAGTAGCGCCGGTTGGTGGGCGGACCCTCGTGGTGCGCTCGCCGGACCAGCTTGCGCCAGCGCTCGGAGGCAAAACTGAGATCGACTTCAGCAGCGATCCACTCCCGGTGCAGTGATTCGTTTTCCAGCGCGACCTCCAGCCCGGCTAACAACGTGCGTGATTGGCTGGTCGACTCCCACTCCAACACGCGGGCGAGGCGCAACATCACCGAACGGTGGGCGCGGAAGTGCCGCCACAACAGCGGCAGATAGTTGTTGCCGCTGAAAGCCCGCACTTCGGCGCAGCGCTCGCGCAGGGGCTCCAGGTCGCCATTGGGAGCCAACAGCTTGCGCACCTGCGCGCCGATTCGGGCATCGTCACCGCCATCGGCGACGATATCGACGACACCGTCCAGCACGGTGACAAGGCCTTCGAGCTTGGCGCGCTGGCGAGACTGGATGTATTCCAGTTCGTCCTGGGCCCGCTTGTGGATCGCGCCCATACGCCGGATAAACATTTCGGCGAGATCGTCGCGACTGCGCACGCGCATGTGAGCAAGCAAGGCCACGATCAACGTATAGCGCTTCTCAGGCAGCGTTTCCTTGAGGTTGGCTGCGTCCAGGCCCATGGCCTGGTTGGCCAGCGAACGTAGCTTGGTGGCAGGCACGCCTTCCAGGACGCCGGATAGGTCGCCAAAAGAATCCAACCACTCCAGATGCTCGATCAGCAGGTTCAGGTGTTTGCGCGAGGGCCGCCGGGCATGTCGCTTGATGTTGTTGTAGGCGGTCTGCCGGTTGGCGAATTCGCGCGTGAGAAGCTTGTCCAGGCGCTGCCGATCCTCTTCAGAGAGCCGGCGTGCGACCCGCCTGAACATTGCGTTTTGGGTGCGGGCATGGATTTGCTCGACGATGGTGTCGAGCGTTGAGAACGCAGGCAGTTCAACCTGCTGCAAGATCAGCGCATCAATAGTCGCGTTGATAATGTCCACCGGCTGATCCATCGTCTCGGCCGCTTCACGTGCAGCGCGGATGGTGACCTCATTGGCGTCGGTGCCAATGTAGGGTTGCACGCCGAGGAATTGCCGCACGACGACGTAATGCCGGAACAGCGTGGGAGAGACTTTGCGGTCGTAACCGAACGGCGTATCGGGGTCCAACCCCGCGCAAACTCGCACGTGATCGACTACGGCGGTGGGAATCGCATCAAGATAGGGGAAATAGTGCAGTTGCTGGAAGATCTTGAGCAGCACCAAGAGACCTAGGCGCGGACTCTGGCCGCGGGTCGAGCGGGTTGCCCAGTCCAACTCCTCAGCGGTCGGCGTGTAGCAGGCCTGCAGCTCTTTCGTGGAGAAGACCTTTGGGAAACGCGGGTAGGCAGTGCGCTCGACGGTGGCCATACAGGGATCTCCACAATCGCTGAAGGGCCGGCCAGTCTAGCCGACGGCAAAGGCGGAAATCCAGAGGCTCTTTATAACCAAGAGGCATGCATGCAAACTTCTACATAACTGGCGGGCTTATGATAGCGAATTGGCCTTATCTTGGCATGACCCCAGATTCGTACTGGTGGGCGGCTCGTGCTGAAGCCGTATCCGGGGAAGGAGGCCTCGCAATACGATGCTAGGGGGCTAGCGCTAGAAGGTGTAAAGGAGACAGCTTTGCCATGCAGGCAGATCTGGAAGTGCTGCGGAATTTGCGCATCGCGCGAGTGACAGCTGACAAAACGCACTCTGTTCGTCTTGTGGATATTCCCCAGCCATTTCGTGCTGAGTTTCGCGCATGGATGTTTTTGGGCCGGCGCCCAGGAATTGAAGGAGAGGGCTGGTGGCCGCCATTCTCGTGCTGTTGTCGACATGCCTCCTAGTGTGCAGGCGATACCTGACAGCGCGCGCAGTGGTTCTGATTGACCGGGTTCCGGCGGCGATGGCATGGTGCATCACGCCAAGCCCGTAAAGTTGACTTTGTAAGGCGTCTAGCGTCGGGAGTGTCCCGCTCGGGCCTTGGCTGTGACGGTGATGCGGTTTTAGGGAGCGACCGGTTATCGCACGGCTAGTGCGGCCAGCGGGACCGAGTAGCGGGTATCCGTACGCTGCGCCGTGGCATTCAGGACGCGGCTCGTCGCCACTATTACAGGAAGATCGCTAAGAGTAAAAAACGCCTGCTGGATGCAGGCGTCTCGAAGCGAGAGGTGTTGGATTTGCTGATGTGTTGCCGGTCACGCAATTGCCGGTTTCGTGCCTGTCTGGATTGCACGCAGCGCCTGTTGTAGACGTAGCCAAATCCGGTGGCGATTTAACATAACACAAATTCTGCGTCATTCGCCTGTTGGTGCCAAGTTGTAATGTCCGGTTATAGCAGTCGACGAACCTAAAAATGCGTCGGGTCCAGACGTACAACTGTGTCGAAATGCTTTGTGAGGCACAGACTGATTAGTCGGCTCATTGTTACGTTCATCTGTGACGGGTTGATCGCCACCTTGCCTGGTGGCGCAGCGCTCAATCGCCTTCAATATCGGCGTTGGCATCGTTGCGCACGAAGCCTGTGTCATGAAGGACGAAGACATCATCCCCAATTGGCCGGTGCTCGACCTGCGTCACACGCCAGACAGCGGACGCCTTGGCGTCAGACCAGATCACCATCGGTAAATGTTCACGCGCGCTCCAGCAGATCCGATTCAGGGTATTACCCTGCGACAGCACGTACCAACGGCATGCCGACGCGGGTATCGGCGCTCCCGCAGGCGCGCTGGTTGGGGCAAGACGATACTCGCCGACCGGATGGCGCAGGCCGTGGGCGAGGTCGAACCAGTCGCTGAAGTGGCCAAGGCGAATCAAGTTATTGCGATCAATTCGCGTGGTGATTCGCTTCCGATAGTCCACCACCGTCATCTGATATTCGAGCGGGTCGGCAGAATTCCGAACGACATACGTGTCAAGAACCTCATCTGTCTTGCGCCGCAGGCGCACTTGCCCGTCGCGCCAGACCTGCAGCACATGCACGCCATCGCTGCCTGTGAACTCGGCCCGATAGAACAGCGCTGCAGGTTCGTCACCGGACTGGAAGACCGATTCGAACGTCCCCGCCGGGCGACCGGCCGCGGCTGCCGGTGCCAATACCGAGCACAGCAGCGCCGCGCCTGTCGCCCAACCGCTTGCTTTACTGACGGACAGCCTTGGCATAGTCAAAGTATCGATAGGTTTTACCGTCAACGCTCAGATCCTTCACGGCCAGGTTGATGGTGTAGCTGCCCTGCGTCAGCGCAGCATCCTTTGTCGCTCCCGTCGGGTCGGTCGGCACCTCAAAGCTGAGCCCCGTTGCGGGTGACACCGGATTTACCGTCGACGCCTTGACGCTCGGCGCAGTCGGGCTTGCCGGATTGAGCAGCGCTTCGTTCAGGATGCGGCCATCAGCCTGCGGCATCGACAGGCCCAACAGGTAAGCAACCGTCGGCGCCACGTCAACGTTGCCTGTGGGATTGGTCACAACGGTGCTGGAGCGGAAGGATGGGCCGCTCGCAATCAACGTGTTATGCACGTCTGTCGTACCGAAGCTACCGTGCATGCCACGCTGGCCGCCCGCGCTTTCGAACTCGATGCCGGGCATGCCCTTGATCGCGACCTGATCATCCCAGTTGAAGCTGACCACCACATCAGGCTGACCATTGTTCTGCCGCTGCGCGTTTTCCAGATTGACCATGGACATGGGCAGCGTGCCAGGCAGCGCGCCATACCGGCTATCGACGAAGATCGCGCCATACTCTTCGCGTTGCTGCAGCACCTTCACAAGATTCTGTACTGTGGTCGCGTCATGGCTTGGCACATAGAAGTAATCGGACCCGCCGTTTGCGGCCACCACAATGCCATTGGCCGTGAGGTTGCCCGGGGCAGGCACCTTGAAACTGGCAACAGGCGTCGCCAGGCTTGCGCTGATAGCCTGGTACTTCGTATTGGCCGTGCCACACAGCGAGCCGGTCGTGTCAACCTTGACTGGCACGGTGGGCGTACCGTTTGCCTGCAGACCGTACATGGCGGAGGTTGTACAACCCGAGCCGTCGTATGCCTTGAATCCCCGATAGGTCAGCAAATCGGCCGAGCGAACGTCGCCAGAGAAGGAGTAGCCCGTGGCTGACACCGCACCAATGGCAGCTGCATCCGTGCCGCTGGTTGCGCCATTGACTGGCGTGCCGCCGGGTGCCGTTCCCGAAGGCGTGATGGCGCGCAGTGGGTAAAGCGAAAGCGGGCCAGAAACACTAGAGTGGCCATGGTCCGAGACAACGATCAGGTTGGTACTTGCGTACAGGTTGTTCGCCTTCAGTGCACTGACCAGCTCGCCGAGACGCTGATCCTGTGAGCGCAAGCCGGCAATCGCATTCGCCGACCCCGGGCCATAGCCGTGCTCGACGTTATCGGGTGTGCGGAACCAGATGAGCGAAAGCATCGGCTGCTTCATCGGCAGGATGTAGTTGGTGAACACCGACAACATGTATTTGTTGGCGGCATCTTCAGGGGCCCCCTGCGTGGTATCACTGCTGTCGCGGGCTGCGACGGCGGTCACGCCACTCGCACTGTCATAGGCCGTTGTGTTGAAGGTGATGTAGCCGGCGCGCGCGGTCGGATCTCCGTTCGTCGCGGCCAGCGTGACAGCGTTGGACCCCGAGTATCCAAACTGCGTATTGAACGGCAATGCATAGCCGGCGCTCTGCAGTTCGGTGACGAGGCTACGCGGCTGTACCGTGTTCTCATCAAGGAAGTACCCACCCTGCCCCAGATCCTGGATAAACGCAGCTCCCGACTTGCCGACGGTCGCAGTCGTCAGGCCTGTAGCCTGGGCCGCAGCAAAGAGGCTCTTCACCAGAAGCAGCTGCCCCCCGTAGTAATTGTTCAGAGTGGTCAGGACTTGGTAGTCCTCGGTGAAGATCGGGTCGACATAGTCTGCCGATGCAGCCGCAGTTTTGGTGCTATTCGGCGTCCCGAGGTTGCCCGCGGGAATGCTGTTGGTCGCTCCCTGCGGCGGCGTCCAGAAGGTGTTGCCATAGAACCCGCTGGTCTTCGGGAACGCGCCTGTCGCAAAGGACGAGCCGTTCATCATCGTGAAGGTCGGGTACGTCGAGTGGTTGTCGCTGAAGTTGACACCCGCCTGGCGTAATGCATACAGATTTGGTGTATCGGTTGCATTGACTGAGTCGGGGCGCAGCCCGTCCCAGACCATGACGATTGTTCGCGTTGGCTGGCTCTGCGCAGCAGAGGTGCCATTGCTCAATACTGAGTCGCCACCGCATGCGGCGACGAGAACGCTTCCAGCCAAGGCGGCTGCCAAGCCGTACATGTGTTTCATGTTCAATCCCCTGGAACCAACATTTAGTACTGGCACCGGAGACTAAATTTGATGCATGACGGAACTGTGACGTCGCACAGAAGCTGCCGCGAAAGCAGTTGGCGTTGTCGAGTATGAGTTGGTTTCGGCGTGAAGGCGGTGCAAAGACCAAGATGACCTTATGCGGACCCTACTCGGAAATTGGAGCTATCCAGAAATGACGATCTCGAGCGCAGCGGCACATCCTCAAGGCATCGTCTGCGACCCAGTCGCTCGGAACAGCCCATCGCGCTCATGAAATACGACGCATAACGGCGTCCACGACATTCAGAGCCCGAGCAATCCCGCTAGGCATGCAACGTTCCGAGCAAGATACCGACGCATTCTCGACTCATTGACCAGCATTACCGCTCCTTGCTGGACAGTCCTCTGTTCGCAGTCGCCCCAGCGTATTAACCTAGATGCGCAACGAGGAGGACTTGTGAAAAGGCTCTATAAGTCATTGGCCCCCAGACATTACCGAAGCGGCGAAGCGGCAAAACTGGCTCGCATGTCGGCATCCACCTTGCGCATTTGGGAACGCAAATACGCTGTCGTCGCGCCGCCGAAAAGTGCATCGGGCCAACGTCTCTACACAGAGGAAGACATAGAGCGCTTGCGCCTGATCAGAGGTCTTGTCGATTCCGGCCACGCTATCGGTGCGGTTGCGAGTCTCAATGTGGAGTCTCTAAGGGCTCTCGTGCGATCGTCCGGAACCGTTCATGCGGCAAAGGGCGAGCCTATTTCGCTTTTGATGGTAGGGCCAGTGCCGATTGCCATCGCGAATTCGGCCTCAGACAGCATGTATGTTTGCGGACATCCCGGATCGCTTGAAGAAGCGTTTCGGGACGCGCGAGCAGGATTGAGGGCGGATGCGTTGCTTGTCGCCGTTCCTTCGCTCACGGAGGACACCATCCTACGCATTGTGGCGCTGGCGGAAGCGGCGCACGCAAAAGCGATCAGCGTGATCTTCACATCGGGCACACCCCGCGCAATTGAACGGGCGAGCCTCGGTGGCTTGCGTGTAGTGCCACAATCCGATGCTGAAGTCAGGCCGGAGTCGCTGATCGCAGAGCTGGTCGATTGGGCTACGGCCCTCCGCCAGGCAGACATTTTGAACGCTGACACGCGCTCGCGCGCGGCGCGTCGCTTCGACGACAAGGCGCTCGCTGCTTTCGCGGGGCTGACTTCAACGATCCAGTGCGAGTGCCCACGGCACTTGGCCGAACTCGTAATCCAACTCAGTGCGTTCCAACGTTACAGCGATGCGTGCCTATCCCGCTCGCCTCGCGATGCGTTGCTGCATCGCCGTCTCGGTAACGTCGCGAATCGTGCGGTACAGCTGCTTGAGACCGCCCTGGCTGAGGTCGTGCGTCACGAAGACCTGCTCAACAGTGCCAAGCGCTAACTCGCTCCGGCGCGACACGCGATGGTGACCGTGATGCGGTTTGAGCGGAATTTAGTCAGGCCACGACCGTTGTGCCTTCTCTGTCCGGTTGGGAACATATCAGGAAGTGATGATGGGATTTGTATGGATTACTGGAGCTAGCGGCGCTGTGGGCTCCGCCCTGGCACGTCGCTTGAACAGCTCAGGCATTCCGCTGGTACTCACAGCGCGAGACCAGAAGAAGTTAGAACAGCTCGCTGACGCGCTCCAGCCGGCCTCGGTTCTTGTCTGCCCGGCCGACGTCACAGACCGCAGTAGCGCTCAGCTTGCTATTGAAGCCGGTGTCACCCGATTCGGCGCGCCGGCAGGCCTCGCACACTGCGTCGGATCGATCATCGTCAAGCCGCTCCATTTGACTTCAGAGGACGATCTCAAGCAGGCGCTCGATGCGAATTTCTTTTCGGCGTGGAATGCGTTGCGCTTGTTTGTGCAACAAGCCGTTCACCAAAAAGTGCACGCAAGCGCGGTCTTAATCGGCTCGGTTGCCGCCACTGCCGGCTTCCCGAATCACGAGGCAATTGCTAGCGCGAAGGCAGCCGTCGCGGCGCTTGCGCAGTCAGCAGCTGCAACGTATGCAGATCGCAATATCCGCGTGAACTGCATTCACCCGGGGCTGACCTCGTCAGCAATGTCATCTCGACTGACAAGTGTTCCAACAGTTGCGGAGCGGCTTGCAAAGGCAAATCCGCTGGGCAGGCTCGGACAAGGAGACGATACCGCGGCGCTTGCGGAATTCCTGCTCAGCCCTGCAGCATCCTGGATCACCGGCCAACAGATCGGCGTGGACGGTGGCCACGGGCGATTGGTCACACCACCAAAGTCATGAGTACGCATACGACAAGCGTACGCGGCTTGGCAGTCCTACTCGGGATCACCGGCCTCATACCGTTTATCGTGCTGACCGGGCTATGTCTGGGGGACACATCGAGCCGCGGTGAATACCAACGCTCGCTTCTGGTGTACGCGACGTCCATTACGTCGTTCGTAGGTGCAGTGCACTGGGGTCTCGCCCTTCGCGCGGAAACCGCAACGCGCATGCACACCTTGCAGCTTGCCTGGAGCATTGTTCCATCGCTCGCGGCATGGGCCGTGGCCGTCAGCAGCGAGCCGCCCGCCGCTCTTGTCAGGATGGCAATCGTGTTGGCCATCTGTTGGTTGACGGATGCAGGGTTTGCGCGTTGCGGAGCAATACCGGCCTGGTATTTTCGGTTACGCAGCGTACTGACCCTTGTAGCAACGGCGTCGCTAGCGCTTTCGGGTTTTGCAAGCGCGCGCTAAGTCCGAGGGCCGTGCACTACGGGGATAGGATGTTGCGTCAAACTAAACAATCTCATCTGCTCAGGAATCTGTTTGAAGTCTGTTTGGAGGACCACGTGGCAATCGATTCAAAAAACGGAGCGGTCATCTACAGGAACATCGGTTTGGGCGACATCGCCCGCTACCGCTTGCCCTGGGCCGGTAAGGTGTCCATCCTGCACCGTGCCAGCGGTGCGCTGATGTTCCTTCTTCTTCCGTTCGTGCTGTACTTGTTCGAACAAAGTCTCACGTCGGAAATCAGTTTCGCCAAGTTCTCGGCGCTTCTGTCCAACGGTTTTGCCAAGGTCGTCGTCCTCGCGCTCATCTGGGCTTATCTGCACCATTTCTGCGCTGGCGTCCGTTACCTGATCCTCGATCTGCATATTG
>NZ_MCGB01000066.1 GCF_001699815.1 Ralstonia pickettii
AACCTTACTTCTGTGCGAGCACTTTATTACTTGTTAGCTAGCGGATCGAAATCCGCCGCACCCAGTATTAAGCGCCCACACTTATCGGCTGTTTGCTTGTTAAAGAACTTCGCGATCAACTTTGTTTATCGCGTCGCTGCGTTTTCTGCAGCAGAGAAACGAGATTATGCAGAGCTTTTTTGTCGCTGTCAACAATTCGTCGAAGATTTTTTATCCACCAACGCGCCGCCAACCACCACCGAATCTCCAGCCAACCGTCAACCACCCAATCGACCGCAAACCCGCTCTACACCTGCTTCTCCACCACTCAACACCACCACCGCCACTTGCGTTTCGGCGCTGTGTTTTGCAGCGAGGGGCGAATACTAATGTGCGGAAGCGCGGCTGGCAAGCACTTTTGTGAGTCACTCGCAAAAATCTTGTTGATCGCCTGCTCGCTTCGCCGTGGGCCGCTTGCGTTATGGCAGGTTGAGAGGCCACCGAACGCCGCGCCCGACCAACCTGCGACACGGATTGGGCCTGGCCATCGCCCGCCGCTTCGTTACTCATAGAGATGCAGTTGGCATCAATGCTTGCCCGGCGCTTGGCGCAGCATCTGGTTGTAGAGAATCGCCTTGCTGGTCGACACGTAATTGTCGGCGTCGCACGGCGGCAGGATCAGCGATGCGTCCCTCTGCGCTGTGATCGCAGTCGTCTCGAACAGCACAGCGAGGCACTGGGCGTTGTCGCCACGATGGTATTCAGTCACGGCCAAGTCGCTGCGAGCCTTGTCGCGCTCGATCCAGTCCATGAAGGGATCGCAATCGGCGAGCAGCGAACGCAGCGTTGTACGTGCTGCGTCGTAATCCTTGGCGGCATATTCCTTGTGGGCGTGGCCGATGCGGGCTTGCCGCTGGCGGTCAGTGCAGGCGGCGGGTGCGCGGCGGTAGTCGCCATCAAACATAGCGCGCATGCCACAGAATTCTCGGCAGGCTTCGGCGGTCGCAGATGAATCCAGCTTGAGCCCATCCTTATTACCTGACACGGCGATGTGGCACTCGCCCTCATCCTTGTCGACGCCAACGCGCCCCCCCAAACGTGCCTTCGATCGCGCACGTGTGGCAGTTGCCGCCAATTGTCGTGATGTTGAAGCTACCGCCCTTGACCGTCATCGTGCCGCTTGCGCTGCCACCCAGAATGTAGACATACTCGCCCGGCTCGACGGCAGGGCCGGGCGCCATGACGCACGCGCTAGCCAACAAGCCGGCCATCATCCATGTGCGCAACATCCCCATTCGAAGTGTCATAGTGTTCATTCCGGATTCCTGGAGGACGGTGCCTCCTGCGCGAGCGCCATTCTGGCTATCCGGCATGTCGGCACGCAACTTATCGGACGAAGAGCGCGCCCGAGGCTGTCAGATGTGAAGCAGCGCCAGCACAGCCACGACACCACCGACAGCGGCCACGCCGTACGACAGCACCTGCATCCAGCGCCGGCGGGAAAGCAACGTGATAGCCGCCAGCGCGATCGACACCTGAATGGCGACCACCGCTTGCGCCCACCGATGATGATGGTGCACGGCGAGCTCGCTGGCGTCGTCGGCCTCTTTGGCCAAGCGCTCCTGGTCTTCAGCCTGGCGACGGATGTCTTCCTTTTCGGCGGCGTAGCGCTGGGCTTCGCGCCTGGCGGCGGCCTGATCGGTGCCGGGCAGTTGGGCGGTCAGCTCGGCAATCGCCTGCTTCTGACCTTTGGCCTGGTAGTAGGCCCAGCGGTTTGCGGCCTCGGTCTTGTGGATGGCGGCTTCATTCTTGGCCAGTAGCGCGGCGTTTTGCGTGGCACCGCCCTGGTAACCGAAGATAGCGCCGGCCGTCGAGAGAATCGCCGTCATGACGGCAATCCGCCCGGCAAAGCTGTCGGCGTGGCCGCTTTCTGCTGCGTGCTCAAGCGCGTGATCGTGCGCGCCGTGCACGTGAAATTCCTCTGACATGGTTGCTCCCCTTTTTATCTGGTCTTGTACCGTCGTGCGCCCGTCAGGCACGGGCCTCACAATGCATGGCCTTGCACGGAAAGGCAACGCCCTGCGGTGCGCCGCCAACGCTGCAGACGCGATTTCCCGACATTGACGCACACGGGAAAAAAGTGCAGCAATCGCAAATCATTTGTACGCAGAAGAATAGCGCCGTTGAATACGCAAAACTGGTCCGTATAATCGCGCAGCAGTGCGAATGAGGGCCAATATTCGATTGGCAATCTCATTGTTAATAAAACAAAACAATACTGCGAGTCAGATCCATGGATGCGTCCCAAAAGCCTTTGGCGCCATTGCCCGAAGAGCATCACCACCCTGCCATCGTTCGCGTGGCCGACGCGACGATCCGCGATGCCAATGCGCTGCTCCATGCCAACGGCGGCCTGAAGTTTGGCCGGGGCATGATCGGAACCATCCTGGCGCTGGTGCTGGGCTTTCTGTGCTTGCTGGGCGTGCTGGCGTTTCACTTCCCGCAGTATCTGACGACGCCGGAATTACGTCGCGCTTATTCGGTGGATGTGATTCGGCAAATCCTGTTTGTCTCGCTGTTGATTTCCGGCGGGTTATCGCTGGCGAATATCGTGCTGGATAACCGCCGTCGCCTGAATGGCATGGCGTTCCTGTTTGTGGTGATTGCCGTGGCACTGGGCGGCTCGCGCGTGCCGGTAGGCGATTTTCCGGATCACACACCGTACATCGGCATGGATTGGTTCATTCTCGACCTGCTCGGTTCGACGGCGATTTTCGTGCTGCTTGAGAAGCTGTTCCCGCTCTACAAGAAGCAGCCGGTGTTCCGCGCCGAATGGCAGACCGACATGGTGCACTTCGCGGTGAACCACTTCATCGTGGGGCTGGTGCTGCTGGTGGTGAATTTCCTGATTCACCGGGTGTTCGGATGGATGGTGCATGCGGATTTCCAGCAGATGGTGCAGCACATCTGGTTCATTCCGCAGTTGCTGCTGTGCATGTTGGTGGCCGACCTGATGGAGTACGTCACGCACCGCGCGTATCACGAGGTGCCGTTCCTCTGGCGCTTCCACGCCGTTCATCACAGCGTGAAGACGATGGACTGGCTGGCAGGTTCGCGTCAGCACATTCTTGAACTGATTGTCACGCGGGTAGCCGTGCTGGGCCCGCTGTTCGTGCTGGGATTCGACAAGGCCGTTGTCGATGTCTACATCATCATCGTGGGCTTCCAGGCGGTGTTCAATCACGCCAACGTGCATTTGCCGTGGGGGCCATTGAAGTACATCTTTGTGACGCCGGATTTTCACCACTGGCACCACTCGTCGGAAGACGAAGCGATCGACAAAAACTACGCCGCGCATTTCGCCTTCATCGATTACCTGTTCGGTACCGCGGTGAAATCGAAAAAGGCCTTCCCCGAGAAGTACGGCGTCGTGGGCGACTACATGCCCGACGGCTTCGTCAACCAGCAACGCTTTCCGTTCCGCCGTCAGCAGAACTGAGTCGAAGGTTTCCCATCATGCCGCTCGCCCTCGCCGCCCAGAACCTCATCGCCCGCCTCGGTCTCGAACCGCACCCGGAAGGCGGCTTCTATCGCGAAACCTATCGCAGTGAGGAACGCATCCAGCGAGGCATCCCGCCCATCGGGCGTGCGGCTGCCACCGCTATCTATTACCTGTTGGCGGATGATGCATATTCCGCCTGGCATCGGATCCAGTCGGACGAGTTGTGGCACTTCCATGCGGGGGACTCACTCAATGTGCATGTGTTGGAGGAAGACGGTACGGTGAGCACGCATCGCCTGGGCCACGCGGCCGACGATGCGATGGCGGTGTACCAGGCGGTGGTCCCGGCTGGCCGCTGGTTTGCAGCCGAGCGCGTGCCGGGTGAACATGGGTATGCGCTGGTCGGCTGCACCGTCGCTCCGGGGTTCGAGTTCAGCGAGTTCGAACTGGCTGACGGCGATGCGCTGCTGGCGAAGTATTCGGCACATGGCGATCTCGTCCGCAGGTTGCTGCCCAAGCCCCACGGCGCTTGATCAGCACCACACCACGCTTTCATAGCCCACCGTGCGGCGGTAGACGCTCATGCCCCGCCATGTGCTGTACTCCATGTAGGCACATGTCAGGACGACGATCCAGTTGGCTGCTGTGGTGGACATATTCCCTCCCATCTCGGCGTGCCCGATCACTTCTTATCGGCACGTTTTCAGTCTATGAGAGGGGGCTTCAAAGTCATTGCACGAGCAATGACGCTTCTTGCCCGCTATTTCGAGACCTCGCTTTCTCAAGGGCATCGCGCGTCGCAAACGCCCGCCGGGCGCCGCTCTCATGCATCCCGAAGCGCACAAGATGGCGAGCCGCCTAGCTTTCATTGATGTTGCTGATCTACGCTTGTGACAAGCGCTGCGGCGTGACGCACCCTCCTCATTCACATCCACCTAGACGCTTGCGGAAGAACATCATGGCAACCATCGGATTCATCGGCCTGGGCATCATGGGCGCCCACATGGCTCGCAACCTGCTCAAGGGCGACCACACCCTGATCGTCAGCGGCAAACATTCCGTGCCGGAAGATCTGCGTTCCCGCGCTACCGTTGTCGCGAATTCGGCGGCGGTTGCGCAAGCAGCAGACATCGTCATCGCCATGGTGCCGGACACGCCGGACGTGGCCAATGTGCTGTTTGGCGAAGACGGTGTCGCGCAGGGCCTGGCTGCAGACAAGCTCTTCATCGACATGAGCTCGATCTCGCCGATTGAAACGCAGGCCTTTGCCAAGCGCGTCGAAGCGCTGGGGGCGGATTACCTCGATGCGCCCGTTTCAGGCGGTGAAGTCGGCGCGCGCGATGCAACGCTCACGATCATGGTCGGCGGCAAGGAAGCGGCATTCGAGCGTGCCAAGCCGCTGTTTGCGCTGATGGGTAAGAACATCACGCACGTGGGCGACTCCGGTGCCGGGCAGACCTGCAAGGTGGCCAACCAGATCATCGTGGCGCTGACCATCGAGGCCGTGGGCGAGGCGCTGCTGTTCGCATCGAAGGCCGGGGCCGATCCGGCACGTGTGCGCCAAGCGTTGATGGGCGGTTTTGCTTCGTCGCGGATTCTCGAAGTGCATGGCGAACGCATGATCAAGCGGACGTTTGACCCGGGCTTCCGCATCGAGCTGCACCAGAAAGATCTGAACCTGGCGTTGGAGGGCGCCCGCAAGCTCGGCATCGCCCTGCCGAACACGGCCGCTGCACAGCAGCTCTTCAATGTGTGTGCGGCCAATGGCGGCAAGGCGTGGGACCACTCCGCCATGGTGCGCGCGCTGGAACTGATGGCGGATCACACGATTGCTTGAAGCAAAACGGGACGGCGCACGCAACTGAGCGCCGCCCCTCCGTTTTACGACCTTCAACCGCCTCCGGCTTACAGCTCAAGCTGCTCCAGCACTTTCCCCTTGGTTTCGATGCCGAGGAAGTGGATAGTGACTGCCGCCAGGATGGGCACCAAAGCCAACAGCAAGAACGCATTGCTGATGTTGCCCGAGCCGATGGTCGATCCGATCAGCATGGGTGAAAAGATGGCCGCAATCTTCAGCCACGCGCCGCCCATGCCGCAGCCGATCGCCCGGATATTGGTCGGGTACAGCTCCGGCGTATAGACATAGGCAGTGATGAAGCCGCACGCCATCAACCCCAGCGCCAACGAGCACAACCCCGCCACCACATAGAGCGACTGCTCGTGCAGCAGCCCAGCCAGCGCCAGCGAGACGCCGCAGAGTACGAACGACACGACCATCACGGGTTTGCGGCCTACCTTGTCGACGATCATCGCGCAGACCAACGAGCCGACCACACCCAGCACCGACGCCAGCGCGGCCAAATTCAGCGCCAGTTGCAGCGGCGCGTGATAGATCGTCTTGTAGACCGTCGGCAGCCACGTCGACAGACCGTACTGGATAAAACCGCACGTCGCCCACAGCATGGCCACGACCACCGTGCGCTTGATGTACACGGGGCCGAACAGATCGCGCATGCCGCGCTTCGGGTGGCGGTGCGACATCTGCTCGAAGGCCGAGGTATCGCCCAGCGGAGGCAGCGGCCCCTTCGCCTTGGCTTCAAAGCGTGCCTGCGCGGCATCGGCCTCGGCCATGCGTCCATTGGTCGCCAGCCAGCGCGGGGACTCCGGCACGGCCTTGGGCAGCGTGAAGAACAGCACGAGCGGAATGCCACCGAGAAAGTACATCACCTCCCAGCCGAAATGCGGTACAAGCCAGGCCCCAAGCGCGTTGGACACCAGCAAACCAATCGGGAACACCACCTCGTAGAGCAGCACGAAGCGCCCGCGGCCATGGGCACGCGTGACTTCGTTGATGTATGTGGCCGCTACGGGCAGCTCGCCACCCAAGCCGATGCCCTGCACGATACGCAGCGCTGCAAACACGGCAAAACTGGGCGCCACGCCGCACAGCAGGCTCATCAAACCGATGATGCCCGCGCTATAGCCGATCATGCGCACGCGGCCGAATCGCTCCGCAAACATCGGGAACACCAGCGCACCGATCAACTGACCGATGCCGGGGGCACCGATCACAAAAGCAATCTGCGCCGGGGTCAGATGCCATTGCGCGATCAGCAGCGGCAGCGTAGCGGCAATGACGATCACGTCAAAGCCGTCGAAGAACGTCGCCAGCCCGATCAGCAGACGCGCACGCACGTGCATGCCGTTGCTCTTGAGCCGCTCGATGCGGGCAACGATCTTGCCCAGGCTCATCGCGCCCAGCGACGCATCGTGGTCAATTCCGCTATCAATCAAAACACCTGGCTTCATGTGAAGCTCCTTCCGGAGGAAGTTGATGCGCCACTGGGTCGCTGCCCAGCGGCGCGCGTTGGGTCAGGACGTCAGAACGAGTGGTGCACCCCGGTGCTGACAACCATCTGGTTGCGCTGCGCCGCCACACCTACGCCGTTGATGGCAGCAGACTGCGCATCGCCGGACGCACGCTGATACGTACCTTGCACGTACACCTGCGTGCGCTTGGAAAACGCGTACACGTTGCCGAGGCTGAACTGGTTCCAGCGGGCGCCCTCGTACTTGCTGAAGGTATAGCCCACGTTGAGCGTATTGGCGGCGCTGTAATGCCACGCGGTGCCGAGGTCGACGTTTTGCGCGCGGGCGTTGGCGCCACTCAGCGTGATGCGGGTCTGCGTATAGACCGCGTTGATCTGGACCGGCAGGTTGCTGAACTGATACAGCGTGCCGGCACCGAACGACTTGACCGAACTCATCGGCGTCATCACGCCGGGCACGAGCGTCGTGCCGAGCGTGTTCGTGATACCCAGGCGACCGGCGATGTCCAGCGCGCGGTCATTGGACGCGGTATAAGCCGCGGCTGCACGGAACCCGCCGTTGGTGTAGTACGCACCGAGGCTGTAACTGCGGCTTTTCGACGGCGAACCGGGTACCTCGCCAAAGCCGTACATGCCGCCCAGTTGCAGGCCGCCGAAGATGGGCGAGACGTAGCGCACGGCGTTGTCGATCTGGAACTGGTTGGCCAGGTTGTCGAAGTTGCCGGGGTGGAACAGGTAGAAATTGGTGAGCTGGAACCCGTTGCTCAGGCGGCCGAGGTAGTCGAACATGAAGTCCGCTTGGTGGCCAAGCTGGATATTGCCCAAGCGATCGTTCGTCAGGCCCACCCACGCCGTGCGGTTGAACAGCTTGCCGGCGACCACGCTGCTGCCGGTGTCGCCCAGAAACCCCGATTCCAACTGGAAGATGGCCTGCGTACCGCCGCCGAGATCTTCCGAGCCGCGCAGGCCGAAACGGTCCGGCTGCATGGTGCCGGGGTCCATGCGCAGCGCCGAGCCGCTAGACGCGCTGCTCTTGAGGCTGTTGATGTAGGCCACGCCTTCATCAATGCTGCCGTACAGCGTCACGTTGCTCTGGGCCGCAGCGGTGCCAGCCAGGCTCATCGCCGCAATGGCGAACAAGGTTGTCTTCATTTGCAGTTTCCTCCACTGGACAAGGTGTCCGCCCCGCCAGTTGTTATCGCCGTCTTGGTGGACGAGCTGGTTGTGGTTCTTGCTTTGTTTCGTATGCGAAACGTCGTTTAAAAGAAAAACAGGGCGCAAAAAAAGACGGCGCGGCTGGTCAGGCCGGCGCCTAAACCATCCTGCGCTTACAGATCGATCACCAGGCGCTTGCCCTTACAGCCGGATACGCAAACCATCATCGTCTGGTTGGATGCACGCTCGCTCTTGGAAAGCACGCTGTCACGGTGGTCGGGCTCGCCTTCGAGCACGCGCGTTTCGCACGAGCCGCACACGCCTTCCTTGCAGCTGTGTTCCACCTCGACGCCAATCTCCAACAGCGCGTCGAGCAGCGACTTGCCCGCCGGTACACACAACTCGGCACCGTTGCGCGCGAGCTTGACCTGGTATTCGCCCTCCTGCACCGATTCCACACCGGGGTCGGCCGCAAAGCGTTCAATATGGACGTTGGTGTAGCCCAGCGCCTCACAGGCCGCCTCGAATGCCCGCAGCATCGGGCCGGGGCCGCAGCAATAGAAATGCGTATCGGCCGGATGCCCTGCAAGCAGCGCTTTCAGATCGGGGGCGCCACCGGCTTCTGCGTCCAGGTGAAAACGCACCGCTTCGCCATGGGCGGCAAGCTCATCGGCAAAGGCCGCTTCGGCACGCGAGCGGGCGCAATACAGCATCGAGAACGCCTTGCCTTGCTCGGCCAGGCGACGCGCCATGCAGACGATGGGCGTCACGCCGATGCCACCTGCAACCAGCACGGTACGCGGCGCGGTTTCGTCCAGCTCGAAGTGATTGCGCGGGCCGCCGATCTTGAGCGTCGAACCGACGCGCAATTGCTCGTGCACATAGCGCGATCCGCCGCGGCTGTTGCGGTCGAGCAGCACGCCGACCACATAACGGTCACGCACCTCTGGCGCGCCGCACAGCGAATAGCTGCGCACCAGCCCGTTGCCGAGATGCAGTTCGATATGCGCGCCGGGTGCGTACTCGGGCAGCGTTTTGCCGTCGACATCGCGCAGCTCCACGCTCACGATGCCTTGGGCTTCGTAGCGCATGGCGTGCACGCGCAGGTTGAGGGGGGAATTCATAGCACGTCTCTCTGCAACGTTTCAGCGCTTTTCCGTGAGGAACTTGCCTTCCGGGCCGGCGACGTTTTTCTGCCGGCGTGTGTTGCCGTCAATGCCGCCGTCGATGGCCCATTCGGCGAACACGGTCGGGCCGGGCTCGAAATCGCGCGGCTGCCAGTCGGCGTCAAGCTGGTCTTCATCGGCGTAGTACTCGATCAAGCCACCGGCAGGGTTCTTGAAGTACCAGAAGTACGCCGACGAAATCGGGTGACGACCCGGGCCTAGTTGCGTTTCCCAGCCGCAGCGCGACACATGCATGCCACCGCCGAACACTTCGTGGATGTCGCGCACGGTGAAGGCGACGTGGTTGAGCCCGCTCTTCGCCTGCGGCGTTTGCAGCAGGAACAGATCGTGATGGCCGCCTTCCGGCTCACAGCGCAGGAACGCCCCGCGGCCCGGGTAGTGGTCGGACGGCACAAAGCCGAGCTTGTCGATGTAAAAGCGCTCCGTGGCCGCCACGTCCTTCACGAAGAAGACCACGTGGCCCACTTCGATGGGCGTGGCACGCGCGTAGATCGGGCTCGGTTGATTGCGGCGCGGTTTGTCCGTCCATGTGTTCATGGCTGCGCATTGCACGTCGACATCGCGCTTGGTGGTCAGTTGCACGCGCACTGCCAGGCCGTTCGGGTCGGTGCAGCCGACGCGGCCGTCGGCGTGCACATAACCGGGCTGGTCAGCCAGTTTGTCGACCAGGCGATCGAGCACAGCCTGCGAATCGGTGCCCCAGATCACCTCGCACAGCGTCGGGCCGGCTTCCATGGCGGCCGGCAGCGTGGCATCGTCCCTGCGCTTGACGCGCACGCGGCAGCCGTTGAGCGTTTCGAACAGCAGGCCGCTGGCGTCTTCCGATTGCAGGGCAAGGCCCCAATCCAGGAAGAACTGCTTGCAGGCGGCGAGGTCGTCGGCACCGTAGACGATTTCGTCGATGCCTCGAATCGTGTTCATCTTGATCTCCTGTGGTCTGGGTGTTTTGTTTCAGCTTCAGTTGGCGTTGGCCCAGGCCAGCGGCTGTTCATTCAAGCCCCAGTAAAGGCTCTTCTGCTCCATGTATTGCAGGATGCCGAGTCGGCCCTTCTCGCGGCCGAGGCCGCTGTCGCGCCAGCCGCCAAACGGCGTCGAGATCGAGAACTGCTTGTATGTGTTGATCCACACGTTGCCGGCCTGCACCGCGCGGCCGATGCGCCATGCGCGCTTGTAGTCGCGCGTCCAGATCCCGGCGGCCAATGCGTAGACGCTGTCGTTGGCCTGTTCGATCAATTCGTCTTCATCGTCGAACGGCATGGCGACGAGCACCGGGCCAAAGATTTCTTCCTGGCAAATGCGCGCGCTGTTGGTGAGCCCTTCGATGATGGTCGGCGTGTAGAAGTAACCCGACTCACAGCCCACGATTGCTGGGCGCAAGCCGCCCGTGCGCAGGTGGCCGCCCTCTCCCACGCCCATCGCAACGTACGACTCGATGGTCTCGCGGTGACGATCGGTGATCAGCGGGCCCATCTGCGTCGATTCATCGGCCGGATTGCCGACACGCAGGCGTGCCGCGGCAGCGGCCAGACGATCCATGAACGGCTCGTAGAGCGAGCGCGCCACAAACAGGCGCGAACCTGCGATGCACGATTCGCCCGATGAACTGAAGATGCCGTACAGCACGCCATTCACGGCGTGGTCGAGGTCGGCATCTTCAAACACCATCGTCGGCGATTTACCGCCGAGTTCGAGCGACACCGGCATCATCTTGTCGGCCGCAATGTGCGCGATATGGCGGCCCGTGTTCGTGCCTCCCGTGAACGACACGCGACGCACCAGCGGATGCTTGGTGATCGCATCGCCAATCACGGAGCCCTTGCCGGGCAGCACGCTGATCATGCCCTTCGGCACGCCCGCCTCTTCACAGATGGCGGCAAGTTCCAGTGCCATCAGCGGTGTGACTTCAGCCGGTTTGACGACGACGGCGTTGCCCGCGGCCAGCGCAGGCGCCATCTTTTGCGCTTCGCTGGCAATCGGCGAATTCCATGGCGTGATGGCCGCCACCACGCCCATGGGCTCATGCACGCTCATCGTCAGGCAATCGCCGCGCATGGGCGTGAGCGACTCTTCCAGTGTCTCGCATGCGGCGCCGAAGAACTGGAACGTGGCCGCAGCGCTTGCCACCAGGGCGCGCGTTTCGTTGATCGGCTTGCCGTTATCCAGCCGCTGGCGTTGCGCAAGTGCTTCGCTGCGCGAGCGGATCAGCTCGGCGATGCGGTACAGGACGGCGGCGCGTTCGTGCGGCTTGCGCTGCGCCCAGCCGCTGGAGAGGAAGGCGCGATAGGCACCGGCCACAGCTTCTTCCACGTCGGCGACGCTGGCAGCGTTGAGTTCCGCCACCACTTCGCCCGTGGCGGGGTAGCGCGTGACATAGCGCTCGCCGGTGCCGAGGCGCCATTCGCCTGCGATGCAGATCGGCAGCAACGAGGTCGCAGTTGCGTTCAGGGTAGAGACAGTCATGGCGCAATGGCCTCGCTTAAATCGAAACGGCGTGTGCGCGGTTGCCCAGCGCACGCACCACGCTGAACACCGTCAGCGCAGAAGTCTTGGGATTGGCCGCCAGCGGCTTGCCGCGCATCGTCAGTTCGAAACCGCCAAAGGCCCCGCGTGCCTCGACGTGATGGATGTTCTCGTCCACCGTCGGATCGGCCAGCAGCTTGACGTGCGTGTGCTCAAGCCCCAGGCCCGCCAATGACAGCGTGGCGGCCACATTGGCGTTCTTCGGGAATAGACGCGCAGCTTCGCGGGCGTTGCCTTCGAAGATCACGGTCGGCTCGCGCAGCGCATCGAGGTCGAACTGCTGTTCGGCCGGCGTGTCCTTCCAGGCGCGCGGTGGCTTGCGGCCCGTGTAGATCACAGCGTCGAGCCCGCCGACGCGCGCAGCGGCCAGTGCGTCGATGGCGCCGATGGCGCCCGACAGCAGCTGCACCTGCGCGTTGCCACGGCGGGCCGCTGCCTCCAGCCGCTCGGCCACGCCGGGTTGAGACAGCGCACCGACCGATACCACGAGGCAATCAATGCCCTGCTCCAACGCCGGCAACACATGTTCTTCAAGCGCGTCATGGCCAGCGCACTCGACCAGCAGATCCGTATGCGCGTCGGCCGACAGATGCGTCGTGACACGCGCATTTGGTGCGAACGGGGCGATGGCCTCGCGCGCCTTGTCCATCGCGTGCTCGGGCACGATTACGGCATCAAAGCACACATCCGGATCGCTCTTGAGCAGTTCCAGTACGCCCTGCCCGATCGCTCCGCACCCGACCATCGATACATGCAGCATGTCCGGCTCCTTCAGTTGGCTCGGTTGCAGGTTCACGCCACCACCGTCGTGCCGTCCGTGGCGCATGCAGCAGCGCGCTCGCCCTGACCGTCCTTGGCCTGCTGGTTGACCGGCGGGCCTGCAAAGATCGTCTTGAAGCTGCCGATGGAGAGCATGTCGATCTCCATCAGGAACGGGCCTTCGCCGCTGGTGGCTTCCTTCAACACGCTGCCCACATCGGCCAGATCCGACACGCGGCGATGGCGCAACTGCAGCGACTGCGCAAGCGCCGCGTAGTCCGGCGTGTGCAGATCCACGTAATGGCGGCGGCCGCCGTACTGCGCGTCCTGAATGTTCTTGATGACGCCGTAGCCCTTGTCGTTCATCAGCACGATGACGAGGTTGGCGCGCTCCTGCACCGCAGTCGCCAATTCGCCGAGGTTCAGGATGAAGCCGCCGTCGCCGGCCAGGCAGAACGTCGTCTTGCCGGATTCGATCGCGGCCGCACCGATGGCCGCACCAATGCCCATCGCCAAACCTTGGCCGATACCGCCACCCAGCGCATGCACGCCGGCGCGCGAATCAAAGATACGGAGCTGGCGATTGCCCCACGTGCTGTTCGACACGGTCACGTCGCGCACCCAGTTGAACTCACGTCCCACGGCGGCTTGCAACGCCTCCACAAGCTTTGCGTACGGGCCGAGGCCATCGATCAGTCCGCGCACGGCCGCATCGTGTGCAGCGCGCAGGTCGGCGGCGAATGTCGCGTCGATCTGCATCTTCTTTTCCAGCCGATCCGCCAAGCCTTCCAGCGCGAGGGCCGAATCGCCGCACACGAAATAGTCGCTGGCGTAGCAACGGCCTTCCGCCGAGGCATCCGCATCGACGCGGTACAGCGGACGCGGCAGTTTCAGTTCGTACTTGAGCGTTTCATTGCCACGCAGGCGCGAGCCGACCACGACCATCGCGTCGCACGTCTGGTAGAACGCCTCGACCGGCTTGTGCAGGTTGAATGCGCCCAGCGAGCGCGGATCATCTTCCGGCACGATGCCGCGGCCCTGCGTGCTGGTGACCACGCCAAAGCCAAGGTCCATCAGGCGCTTGACCTGCTTCGCGGCGTGGCGGGCACCACCGCCCAGCCACAGCATCGGACGGCGCGCGCGCGACAGGCGTTCAGCCAGTTCGTCCAGCGCGTGGGCCGACGGCACATGCTGAGGCACCTGCAGCGGGCGCAGGTCATCCGGCATCGGGATCAGCGCGGCCTGGATGTCGATGGGAATCTCCACGCTCACCGGGCCGGCCGGTGCCGTCAGCGCAGTCTGCACCGCCAGCTTCATCGTGCTGATCGCCGTGTCGGCACTGCGCACGCGGAAGGCAGCCTTGGAGACGGCCTTGAGCATCGTGAGCTGGTCCGGCGCTTCGTGGATGTAGGCAAGGCTCTGGTCCAGGTACGGCGTTTCGATCTGGCCCGTGATGTGCAGCAGCGGCGTGCCGGCGGTCAGGGCTTCGACCATTGCGCCCGCCGCATTCCCGGCAGCGGTGCCGGTGCTGGTCAGGCACACACCGAGGCCGCCCGTGGTCCGGGCATAGGCGTCGGCCATGTTGGCGCCGCCGGCTTCACCGCGCGCCATGACGAAGCGGATCTTGCCGCGCTCGCCCATCGCATCGAGGATGGGCATGTTGTGGATCGAGATGACGCCAAAGGCGGCCTTGACCTCGCAGGCCTCCAGGAAGGCTGCAATCGCGTGGCCCACCGTGACCAGCTGTTGTTCCTGTTGTTGTCTGTTAAGCATGACGGGAGTGTCCTCCGGAGATATCGATGTGGCTGCCCGTGGTGTACGAAGACAACGGCGAGGCAAGGAACAGAATGGCGCGGGCAGCCTCTTCGGGCAGGCCCAGGCGTCCAAGGGGAATATGTTTTTGCGTGGCCAGGCGGCGCGTCCATGCGGCCCAGTCGAGATGGCGGTCTTCTTCAGGTCGTGCCTCGAAGCGGCGGCGCCATTGGCCGGACTCCACCAGGCCGATCAGGATGCCGTTGACGCGCACGCCCTTCGGTGCAAATTCGGTCGCCATCGAACGCACAAGATTGAGCACACCCGCACGCGCAGCCGAGGTGGCGACCATGTGCGGCTCGGGCTGCTGCGCGAGCAGCGAATTCACGCAGACGATCGCGCCGTGCTCCGAGCGCTCGAGTTGCGGCAGGAAAGCGCGCGTGGGATGGATCACGGAGAAGAACTTGAGATGCAGCTCCTGCGTCCACGCGGCATCGTCGGTATCGGCAAACGTCGAGACACGGCCTTGGCCCGCGTTGTTGACCAGCATGTCGACGGGGCCGAGGGCTTGCTCCACGGCGTCGGCAAACGCTGCCATCTGCGCGGCGTCGAGCACGTCGCACGTTGCGGCAAACAGCCGGGCGTTTGGGAAGCGGCTGCGCAGACCTTGTTCGGCTTGCGCGAGGCGTTCGGCATTGCGCCCGCACAGCGCCACGACAGCGCCGGCTTCCAGCAGCAGTTCAACGGTGGCCAGGCCGATGCCGGAGGAGCCACCCGTCACGACAGCCGTCTTGCCAGTCAGGTCGATCATCGGCATGGTCATTCGCGGAACAGGTTGACGACCTTGCCGCCTGCGGGGCGGTAGTCCAGCAGGTAAGACAGCTCGCCGGCAGCGGCGCGCACCTTGTCGATCATCAGATCGAGCTGTGCGGCTTCAATGCGCGGCGACGGAATCGTCGTGCCGAGGGCTGCTACCACCTTGCCGGCGCGGTCGAGCACCGGCGCAGCAATCGTCGAGATGTTGGCTTCGAAGAAACCTTCCTGCAGCACGTAGCCGTGTTCGCGGTCGCGCTGGACCATCTCGAACAGCTCTTCGACCGTGCGCGGGGTATTGGCGGAAAACACTTCCAGCTGCGGCTCCGGATAGAGCTGGCGCAGCTCAGCCAGCGACAGATCGGCCAGCAGCACACGACCCAGCACCGTGGCGTGCGCCGGCAGGCGCGTGCCGACATTCACCGAGCTGGTGAACGGCGTGGGCGCCACGGATTTCGCCACGTAGACGATCGAGCGGCCATCGCGCACGACGAGGTTGCACGGATAGTGAATCTCGTCGCGCAGACGATCGAGCAGCGGGCGGCCCAGCTCGGTCAATTCCAGCGACGCGAGATATTCAAAGCCCAGGCGCAGCACCGCCATGCCGAGGCGAAAATCGCGGCCGCCGTCGACGCGTTCGATAAAACCCATCACTTCAAGTGTGGTCAGCAGGCGGAACACCGTGGAGCGCGGCACCTTCAGGCGGCGCGCCAGTTCCGGCGCCGACAGCACACGGTCTTTGTGGCTGAACTCGCACAGCAGGCGCAGGCCGCGTTCGAGCCCCGGCACGATGTACTTTTCTTGCACGTCTTCTGGGATGAGGTCGTTGCTCATACGTCTTGGCGCTTAGGCGTTTTGGGATTGGGAGAGAACAGCGTGTTCGATCCAGCCTGCAACAGCGTCAGGCGCATCGATATAAGAGGCATGCCCGGCCGACGGCACAAGCGCAAACGGCAGATCAAACATCTTTGCCAGCGCTTCGCAACCTTCCGGTGGTGTAATGCCGTCGACATCGCCGCAAGCGATCTGCGCTAGCGTCGATTCGGGGCGTTTTTTCAGATAGGCGCCGATGTCGTCGCCGCTGAGCATCGCCACAGCCTGGCGATAACCACCGTCGTTGAGGCGCTTCATGTTCCAGCGCACCCAGGCGCGTTCTTCGTCGGTGGCATCTGGGCGCAGCAGGTGTGCGTGGTGCGACTCCGCCATGCCGTCGATGCCAAGCTGGTCGAGCGTTGCAAGCCGCTGGGCCTGCACGCTGCGGGACTTGTCCTCCTGCCCCGCTTGGCCGTAGCCCTGCGCGGGGTTCAGAAGCAGCAGGCACTTCGGCTGCATCGCGGCTGGCGCGGCGGCCACATACGCCGATGCCATCAGCGCGCCCAGCGAATGACCGACGATCGCATCGGGCGTCACATCCAACGCGGCAACCCATGCCTGCAACCGCACCGCGTAATCGGCAGCGCGCGGTGCACCCTCTGCAAGCGGCGTGGAATTGCCGTAGCCCGGCGCATCCCATGCCAGCACGCGCATGTTGTGCGAAAGAACCTGCGCGCAAGGCAGCCATGACGCGGCGCTGGAGCTGATGCCGTGCAACAGCACCACCACCGGCCCGCGCTCGCCCCATTGCCGATAGCCGATGCGATCGCCGTGCGCGTTGATGGCGACGGTGCGTTCGGCAAACCCGGCGCCCAGCGCGGCAAGCGCGTCGGCAACACGGAACGGGTGGGAAGACATGACAGCCTGCACGCTCATGGCATCAACGCTTGATTTTGGCGAGCGGATGCTCGGGCGGATACGTCGGCGTGATCGGTTTTTTGGCGCCGAGCATCACGCACATCAGCGCGTCTTCATCGCCGATGTTGATTTCTTCGCGGTACACGCCGGGCGGCACCGAGACGAGATCGCGATCGGTCAGGATGGTTTCGTAGCGCTCGCCGTCCTTCTCCAGCACCAGCTTGAGCTTGCCGCGAATGATGAAGAACACCTCTTCCACATCGGTGTGCAGATGCGACGGGCCTTCGTGGCCGGCCGGAATGACCATCGTCGAAAACGTGAAGTGCTCCGCCGGCACCGTGTTGGTGTCTGCGGCCACGCCCGTGCCGCCCGTGCCGAGGTAGCGCATTTGCGCACGGCGGTATTTCGGGTCGAAGTCGGCCTGGAACTTGAGGGCGTCCCAGTCGTAGCGGCGGGTGGAGAAACGCGCCACGCGGCTGTTCATCCAGTCTTCAAACGACGCGCCTTCCGGGCGGTCCCACGTGCGTTGCACTTGCTGTTGTTCGGAGAGATCGCTCATTGAATACCTCTTCTGAATGGTGTGTGGATGCATTACTGCATGACAAAACCGCCGTTGACGGCCAGCGTCTGGCCCGTCACGAATCGGGAAAGGTCGGACAGCGCGAACAGCACGGCGCCGCACACGTCGTCCGGCAGTTGATCGCGCGAAATGGCGCGCTGGTCGCGGTACAGCGCATGGCGGTGCGCCGGCACGTATTCGGTGGCTTCCACCAGCGTCAGGCCCGGCGCGATGGCGTTGACGGTGATGCCGTCTGCGCCGCATTCGCGCGCCAGAGACTTCGTCATGCCGATGACAGCGCTCTTGCTGGCCACGTAAGCCAACAGGTTCGGCGCGCCCCACAGCGGTGTGTCCGACGACAAATTGACGATGGCGCCGCGGCCCGATGCCTTGAGTGCCGGCAGGCAAGCCGTCGTCATCAACCATGTGCCGCGCACGTTGACGTTCATCACGCGGTCCCAGGTCTCGATGTCGATCGACGATGCGTCGCGCCCGCCCGAGTTGGTAATGGCCGCGTTGTTGACAAGACCGTCGAGCCCGCCCAATGCCTGCGCCGCTGCCGCAGCGCACGCCTGAATCGAAGCCGGATCGCCAAGATCAAGCGTGAAGCCATGCGCATCGAAACCTGCCGCACGCAGCGCCGCCGCCTCTTCCTGCACGCGCTCGCCAAGAATGTCGGCCAGCGCGACAGCGCCACCGGCTTCGGCGATCGACTTGGCAAAGGCCAGCCCCAGACCGCGCGCGGCGCCCGTCACGAGCACCTTGCGGCCAGCCAGCAGCCCGGCGGTTGAATTGCGCTCAGGCATGTTGGGCTTCCGTGGGAACGGGCTTGATCATGGCAACCGGCGCATCGGCCAACTCAGCGGCGGCGCGGCGTGCAAGCACACGGCGGATACGCGTGATGCCGATGTCGTGCTGATACAGCGTCTCGTGCTCGCGCGCCTCGGGTGCCATCGACTCCAGCACCACACGGTCCTGCTCGAGCACATCCCAGTGCAGGCCTTCCAGGCGGTTGCGATACAGGAATCGCCACACATCGCGCTGCCAGCCTTGCACGTGGCGCGTGCGCCAGAAGTAGACGATGCAGTGCTCTTCATCCACTGGCGTCACGATGCCGATGATCGTGAACGGGCCGCCGGGGCCGACCTTCGGCTGATACGGAATCGAGAGGCGCAGCCACATCGTGCCGGTCTCGCCAAACTCGGTCCAATCGAAGTTCACGCCGCGCTGGCCGGTCTTCTGGAACATGATCCCGTGGTCGGTTTCAACCACTTCCATCACGGCCTTTTTCTCGCCGCTGGCCATCGAGTGCGACACGGCGTGCAGGTAGGCGCCGTGCATGGGGTCCATGACGTTGTCGATGGCATAGCGGTAGTTGACGTTCCAATGCGCGAAGCAGAGGAAGTGGCTGTGCTCGTCACTGGTCAGTTCTTCGGGCAGGCGCAGCGTGCCGACCGCGTCGTCGAACTCTGACGGGGCCTTGTCGCCAAACCACAGGAAGATGGCACCGGCACGCTCCTGCACCGGGTAGCTGCGCACGCAGGTCTTGCCCTCCATGGGGCAAGCGTCGACCGCCGGCACGCTCGTTACCGTACCCTGGCCGTTCACTTCAACGCCGTGGTACCAGCAGGCCACGTGGTCGCCCAGGTTCCAGCCCATCGACAGGCGCGCACCGCGATGCGGGCAGCGGTCTTCCAGCGCATGCACCTGGCCGGCAGTGTCACGCCACAGCACGATGTTCTGGCTCAAACGCGTGATGCCCACCGGCGCGTTTTTCACATTCCACGACGCCGCCACCGGATACCAGTAGTTGCGCAGACCGGTGTTGATGCGCGCTTCCTTCTGCGCTTCCTTGTTGCCTTCCATTGCTTGCCTCTTCTGATGGGGTTGAGCCGTGCGCCTCTGCGGGCGATGCGGCGTCGAATCGTGTTGGATCCAGCCGGCGCTCAGGCGCCCAAGCGGCGCATCTCGGCCAGGAACGTGTCTTCCGTCCAGGTCTCGCCGCCGGCGGCGTTGCGCGGGCCGCGCTCGTTCAGTACGGCCACGATGTCGGCCGGCGTTTGCGCGCCACCCAGGAATGCCGCTTCCAGCGAATCGGCCAATTGATTCTCATAGGCTGTCGGCTCGGTCGCGCGCGTTTGCCACACCAGATTGGCGGCGTAACCCGGGCGCTCGACCCGGCCCTTGCCAGCGACGTTGTTTGGAGAAATCGGCTCCCACGGAGCGAGGTCGGGGTTGTATTGCGGTTGCATATCTGTCGACTCCATCACGTTTCGCTTGTTTTACCTATGAAACGTCTGTTAATATCTGGAACACAGGTGCAACTATAGACCGCGTCTTCGAAATCGCAGATGCGGGATTACCCTATGGTTTGCGGGAAATTGCGTCCACCGTGGGCGACCCGTCCGCCGGATCGCGCAATGGACAAAGGTCTTGGCACCGCGCTAGCGGTACGGAGCCGAAGGCGGTAGCGATTGGAAGCACTTCGACGTGCCGAAACTCGATTGTTGAGGCCAGAACGGCTCAGAACAATTTGCGATACACCACGAAGCCCGACTTGTCCGCCAGCGTGTCATACAACCGCATGGCGGTCGCGTTGGTTTCGTGTGTCTGCCAATAGACGCGCGGCAAGCCGTCGGCCTGCGCGCGACGGTAGACCGCTTCGATCAAGGCCCGCCCCACGCCCTGCCCGCGCGCGGCCTGCGCAGTGAACAGATCCTGCAAATAGCAGCTCATGCCGATTTGCGTGGTGCTGCGGTGGTAGAGGAAATGCACGATGCCGAGCAGCTCGCCTCCACGCTCGGCCACCAGCGCGTGCACCGGCTCCGTTTCGTCGAAGAAGCGCTGCCATGTCGTCTGCGTGACGATGTCGGGCAAGCCCGTCTCGCCCGCACGGCCGTAAAAGGCGTTGTAGTCATCCCAGAGCGGTTTCCACGCAGCGAAGTCGTCTTGGTGAACAGAGCGGATGTGGAGGTCGGCAGGTGCGGACATGGTGGGCTGGACGGGTGGCAACGCTCCGGCATTCTGCCAGCCGGCCGCCCTGCATGCAGCCGGCTTTCCTACCGATGGCTTAGCCCCTTAGCGTTGAGAATCGGACCTGCCCAACAGCACGGCGCGTTGATGTTGACTACGCCTACTCGTGCTGCTTCGCCCCGGCAGCGGCCATGTGCCGCGCACGACATCGGCAACGCCCGTGCCATGCCCGAACCTAGGGATTGTCCGTAGAAGGCCGGCCGACGGAAGAAAGTTTGCTGAAAGCATCGGCGCTCTACAGTGCGCTCCATGGCCCGGTCATGACCCGATATCGGGCCGTGCGATCTCCACGCACATCAGCGTCACTACGATAAGGGTCGGGTGTTGTACCAGCCATATCGCCGGACCCAACGGGATGTCGGTCCGGCGTCCGCTTCAATCGGTCTTTCCTGCTGTCAACCTTGCGGCCCACCGTCCTCCCGGTGGGCTGTTTTCTTTTCAGGGCTGCATCGGACTGGGCACCACGAGGCGCTGTGTCAGCCGCTGCACCAGCGGCGCCGCAATCAGCACGATGGTGAAGGCGGCCGGCCACGCCAGTACGAAGGCATGCGCCCAGCGGGCGAGAAAGTCGGAGCTGATACCGGCGTTGACCCAGCCGATCCAGCCCGTCATCAACAACGACATCAGGCCCGACATCATCCAGGCAAAGATGATGCGAAGACGTGTGGCGGTGGAAACGGGCATCGACATGGCGGTTCTCCTTGCAAGCCATCAAATGTGATTGACGGCATGCTAGACAACCGCGTTTATAGAAACTATAGACGTTTACTGAAACTTAAATTCCGAAAATGGAATCATGCTCGACGATCTGGCTCTCTTTGTTTCCATCGTGGACCACGGCAGCCTGCAGGCAGCGGCCCGTCACGCCAACCTGCCGCCCGCCACGCTGACGCGGCGCCTGCAGAAGCTCGAGACCTCGCTCGGCTGCCAGCTTCTGCTGCGCAGCGCCCGCAGCCTGAAACCGACGCCGGAGGGCCAGCTGTACTACGAGCAATGCCGCCCGCTGTTGACCGCGCTTGCGCAAACCACGGCCACGCTCGACGACGATCTCAATCAGGTGAAGGGCACCCTGCGTGTTCTTGCGCCGTTGAACCTGTCGCGCGGGCTCCTCGCACCCGCGTATGCGAGCTTCATGGCGACGTGGCCGGAGATCCGCCTCGAGCTATCGCTCAGCAACCGCAATGAAGACGTGTGGCGGCATGGCGCCGATCTTGCCATCCGCGTCGGCCAGCAGGACGACCCGAAGCTGCGGCAGCGGCGGCTCGGTGTCATCGGGATGGTGCTGGTGGCGTCGCCTGCGTACGTGGCCGAGCAGGGCGCGCCGACCCATCCACATGAATTGCAAGCGCATCGGCTGTTGGTGTCATCGCCGCTCTCGACATGGCGCTTCACCTCACCCGATGGCGAGGAGACCATCGAACTGCAGCCTCATGGACGCTGCGACCTGAACGACATCGAACTGGGCGTGACGTTGGCGGAAACGGGCCTCGGCCTGCTGTACTGCCCTCGCACGCTCTGCCATCAAGCGCTGGAGGCTGGCCGGCTGGTGCGCCTGCTGCCCGATTGGCGTACGCCGCAGCGACCCATCTACGCGGTGTGGCCGCAACAACAGTTGCCGCGCAAAGTGCGTACGTTGCTGGAGCATCTGGCAGCTTTCACCGCAGCCACGCCGTTGTTGCAGGCAGACCCTCCAGCGAGTGCGTCAGGCACTGCTTGAAACGGGTAAAAACACGCGTTGTCGCATCGCCCCGTTACTTCGTAGGCTGCAGAGATTGCACCGCATCCCTTTTCCAGGAGTCCTCTCGATGCACAGCAGCCACGTGGTGCGCTCCGGCGACATTCGCCTGCATGCCCGCATGACACAGCCCGCCGACCATTCCGCGCGGGAGCGCCCTGCCATCGTTCTCGTGCATGGCTATCCGGACGACAGCTCCGTCTGGGACGGCGTGCGCGACACGCTGGCGCACGAGCGCCGTGTGCTCACCTTCGACGTGCGGGGTGCCGGCCTGTCAGACGCCCCCGCAGATACCACCGGTTACCGCATCCCCCAGTTTGTCGACGACCTTGCCGCCGTGGCCGACGCGTTGCTGCCCGGCGAGCGCTTCCATCTGGTCGGTCACGACTGGGGCTCCATCCATAGCTGGGAATCGGTGACGACCGACCGGTTGCGTGGGCGCATCGCGTCTTACACGTCGATCTCGGGGCCGTGCCTGGACCACGTCGGCCACTGGATGCGCACGCAGCTCGACGCCGGCACATGGGCCGCCAAACGAGCGGTGTGGAAGCAGCGGCTGCAATCGTGGTACGTCGGCTATTTCAACCTGCCGCTGGTGCCCGAATGGTCGTGGCGACTGTGGGTGGCAGGTGCTTGGCCGTGGTGGCTGCGCAAGACGGAGGGCATTCGCATCGAAGCGCAGCGGCCGACGCTTGTGCGCGATGCTTGCAACGGCGTGCGAATGTATCGCGCAAATTTTCGTGAGCGCCTCGCGCGCCCCCAGGCACGCGCACCGCATGCACCCGTGCAACTGGTCGTGCCAACGCGCGACCGCTACGTCAGCCCCGCGGTTACGCGCGCTGTGGAAGCTTGGGTGTCGCACTACTGGCGCCATGAGGTGGACGCGGGTCACTGGCTGCCCCTGCGCCGCCCTGACTGGGTGGCAGACTGCATCCGCTGCTTTGCCGACTACGTCGACTCAGGGAACGAGCCCCCCGAACTGCGGCAGGCGCGCGTAGCAGGCACGCTGGCACCGGCCTGACGCCACTAGAGCATTGCGCCCAACGCAAACGTTGACGCGCGTGTAACTCACTGTAATCATCGTCCGCCACAAAGCTGACGGCGCGCCATGACCTGGCGCCCGGACGGCCCGAGCCGCCGCTGCGCGCAAACCGCGTTGTCGGCCATCGATACAAGAAACAGGGACAAGACGATGAAAAGCAAGGTCGTGGTGTACGGCCCGCTCTACGGGAAGTGGTACGCAATCCTGGTCAACGACGGTGTGGCCGCCGAATCCAACCAGTTCGGCTCGTACGAAGCCGCCATGGGCTTCGCCTCACGCCGTTATCCAGAGCTTGAACAGGAACGGCAGCCTTACGCGCGCGGCCGAGAAGACAGCGAGAGCGGAAGCGACAGCCGGGAAGCCGCGCCCATCTGAACGGGAACGCGCCGGGCGGCATTTATGCCGCCCATGCCGCCCCCAGCGTTAGTGGCCCGCGCCGCAAAAGCGCCCGGCGATCCATTCGAACACGCTGCCTTCGCGCAGCGAGCGGCTTTGCGCCTCGTCGCCGTAATGGATCTGGTAAAGCGGCTTGCCGGTGGCGTTGCGCGCGCGATAGAGCGTTTGCGCAATTACCGTATAGCTATGTCGCGCGCAGTCCAGCACGACCTGCTTGACCGACGAACGGATCGGCTGCCCATCTGCTGTCTTGATCGTGAAGTCGGGCAGCACGTTGCGCAGCAACCTGAAATGCACGGTGTGCGTGTCGGCGCCTGCCTCGGCGCTTGGCTGGGGCTTGACCGATTGCCGGTCGATATACGACACGATGCCGTTGATGCTCTCGAACCGGCGCCAGCGGGAATCGGCGCCGGCTGATTCGAGGGCGGGTGTCGCATCGGCCGAAACGGCTTGCGCGGCCCCCGTCGGCACAGTAGCCGACGCAGAGATGGTTTGTGCGGATACGGGCATCGCTGCGCACTGCGCGGCAACCAGAGCGGTCACCGCGATGGCGCTTTGCCAGCGCCAGCCTCCTGTTTTCATGGGATGTCTCGCCTTGCTGCAAAAAACTCAGCGGGCGATTCTACCGCGCAGGCGCAACCGCTTGCGTCACATCTGGTCGACGGGCTCGGCAACGTCCACGCCGGCAAAACGCAGATACAGCGTGCGAAGTGCCTGGGTGAGCGGACCGGGCTGGCCGTTGCCAATTTGCACGCCGTCGATGGACACCACCGGCATCACGAACGTCGACGCGCTGGTGTAGAACGCCTCGGCGGCTTGCTGGGCTTCGGCCACGGTAAAGGTGCGTTCTTCCAGCGTCAGGCCATGTTCACGCGCCAGCGCCAGGATCGACACACGCGTGATGCCCGGCAGCACAGCGTTCGACAGCGGACGCGTGATCAGGCGCCTATCGGGGGTGATGATGAACGCGGTGGAAGACGCGCCTTCGGTCACACGGTCACCGTCGGTCATCCAGGCTTCATGCGCGCCGGCGCGCGCGGCGATCTGCTTGGCCATCACCTGCGGCAGCAAGCCGACGCTCTTGATGTCGCAACGCTTCCAGCGCAGGTCGGGCACCGTCACCACGGTTGCGCCCTTCTTGGCCAGCGGGCTGTTGACGATGGACTTGACCTGCGTGAACGCCACGGCCGTCGGCGTGATGTCGGCCGGGATGCCGAAATCGCGCTCGGCGACGCCGCGTGTGACCTGCATGTAGACCACGCCTTCTTCCAGCCCGTTGCGCGCCACCAGCTCTTCGCACACACGCGTCCATTCGGCAGCGGTGTACGGGTTGTCGATGCCGATCTCGGACAGCGACCGCGTCAAGCGGGCGAGGTGCGCGTCGTTGTCGACGAGCTTGCCGCGCGCCACGGCGGTCACTTCATAGATGCCATCGGCAAAGGTGAAGCCACGGTCCATGACGGAGACGGTGGCGTCGGCGGCCGGCACGTATTGGCCGTTGAGGAAGATGATTCGCGACATGCTGAGAGAGGGATTCAAGTGCGGGCGGGACTGCCCTGCCAATGAATCTACAGGATACGGGCACCATGCCGCGAATACCGATGCGTGCCCACGTTATGCGAAAACAGCATGATGCAGACAACCCCTCCGGTAGACTCCCCCGTTTTCGGCCAAACGCACCTCATGTCCGAACTCACCATCCGCCCGATCGCTGCAAACGACTTGCCCGGCATCCTGGCCGTGCAACAGGCGTGCTACGGCGACGGCTTTCTGGAACCGGGCGACGCGCTTGCCAGCCGCTGGGCGCGCAGTCCGGCCATGTGCCTGGTTGCCGTGCGCTGCGGCGAGGTGGTCGGCTACCTGCTTTCGCATGCGTGGCATGCATGGACACCGCCCAAATTGCACGTGCCGCTACCCATTGCGGATGCAGCCAATGTGCTCTGGTTCGTGCACGACATGGCCATCGCTCCTGCCGGCCGCGGGCAGCGTTTGGGCGAGCAGCTTTACGCCATGGCATCCGCCAGCGCCCATGCGCAGGGGCTGCGCCAATCCCGGTTGGTAGCGGTGCAAGGCGCGGATGTGTTCTGGCGGCGCCTTGGTTATCAGCCCGCCGACGTGGATGGTGCCGCGTTGGCCGCTCTGCGCGCGGTGTACGGAGAGGACGCAGAACTGATGGAGCGCGCGTTGCCGTGAGCGGCCATGGCGTCACTCCGTTACAATTTGTAACACCCGTATCGCTTCTGTAAGACTGCGCGCGCCCGCTTCTACTACAGTGCAGCGTCTTGAGGAATTCCCACATGCATAAGAACTTCGCGCTGTACGTGCTGGCAGCCGCTGCAGCGCTGTCGTCGCAGGCGGCCCTGGCCCGTGTCAATGTCGATATTGGAATCGGTGTGCCCGTCGCACCGGTTTATGTCGAGCCCGCGCCGGTGTACGCCGCGCCTCCGCCGCCGGCCTACTATGCGCCGGCCCCCGTCTATGTCGCGCCGCAGCCGGTCATCGTTGCCCCCGGCTACTACGACGATGGGCGCGGCCGCGAATGGCAGGAACGCCAATGGCGCGAACAACGCTGGCGTGAGCGTGAATGGCGCCGGCACCATCGTCATGACGACGACGATTGATCCGGCTCCCCGCAGCGCTCAGGCGGCCTTCTTCGCCAAGCCCAGGTAGGTTTCGATCACGCGGGGGTTGACGGCCAATTCCTGCGCCGGGCCTTCGAGCGTCATATCGCCCGTTTCCAATACGTAGCCGTAGTCGGCGACCTGCAGCGCGGCGCGTGCGTTCTGTTCGATCAGCAGCGTTGCCACGCCGGTTTTGCGCAGGTCGCTGATGATGTGGAAGATCTCTTTGACGATGAGCGGCGCAAGGCCGAGGCTCGGCTCATCCAGCATCAGTAACTGGGGCTTGGCCATCAACGCGCGGCCCACGGCGAGCATCTGGCGCTCGCCGCCCGAGAGCGTGCCGGCTTCCTGCACGCGACGCTCTTTCAGTCGCGGAAACAAGTCGTACACCACCTCCATCTGGTCGAGGTAGCTGCGTTCACCCGCCCGCTTGCGGCGGTACGCGCCGAGCACGAGGTTGTCTTCCACGCTCATGGTGGCAAACAGCTCGCGCTTTTCCGGCACGAGGCACATGCCGCGTGCCACGCGCTTTTCCACGGGCAGACCGGTCAGGTTGTGGCCGAGATACGAGACCACGCCGTTGGCCGAACCGGTGGTTGGCAGCGCGCCCATGATGGCGCCAAGCATGGTCGATTTACCGGCGCCGTTCGGGCCGATGACGGTCACGATCTGGCCCGCCCCCACCTTCAGGTTGGCGCCATGCAGCGCTTCCACCTTGCCATAGCGGACGTGCAGGTCCTTCACTTCCAGGATGACTGACATGCGCGTTCTCCTTATTCCACGCCGCCCAGGTAGGCTTCCAGCACCGCCGGGTTCTGCTGCACTTCCTGCGGCAGCCCCTCGGCGATCTTGGTGCCGAATTCCATGACGACCAGCCGATCGGTGAGGTTCATGACGAAGTCCATGTCGTGCTCCACCAGCAGCACGCTCATGCCTTCGGCTTTGAGCTTGGTAAGCAGCGCAGCCAGCGCCTGCTTTTCCTTGTAGCGCAGGCCAGCGGCGGGTTCATCGAGCAGCAGCAGCGCCGGGTCGCAGCACAGCGCGCGGGCGATTTCCAGAATGCGTTGCTGGCCCAGCGCGAGGCTGCCGGCTTCCAGATACATGCAATCGGCCAGGCCTACGCGCTCCAGTTGGCGGCGCGCTTCGAACAGCAGCTTCTGCTCTTCGGCCTGGTTCATGCGCACCACGCTGGCGAGCACGCCGCCCTGCGCCGCAAAATCGCCGCGCAGGTGGGCGCCAAGCGCCACGTTCTCCAAAACGGTCATGCCCGACAGCAATTGCACATGCTGGAAGGTGCGGCCGATGCCGCGCTTGACGATCTCGCGCGAAGGCTTGCCGCTGATGTGCTCGCCACGGTAGAGCACCTCGCCACGCGTGACCGGCAGCACGCCCGTCACTAGGTTGAAGGTGGTGGACTTGCCCGCGCCATTGGGGCCGATCAGGCCGATGATCTCGCCGGCCTTCACCTGGAAGCTGACGTCGTTCACGGCAACCAGGCCGCCAAACTCCTTGCGTGCGGCGCGTACATCTAGGATCAGCTCACCGGCTTGGGGCTTCTCGCGCTGCTTGAGAGCCGGTGCATCGTCGGGCGCGCGAGCCGTCGGTGCCGGTGGAAACAGCTTGCGGATGAACGGCCATACGCCATCGCGCGCGTACTGCAGCAACAGCACGAGCAGCACGCCGAACACGATGATTTCGAAGTTGCCGTTGGAGCCGAGCAGCTTCGGCAGAATGCTTTGCAGGCTGTCTTTCAGGATGGTCAGCAGACCCGCGCCAAGCACCGCGCCCCACACGTGGCCCACGCCACCGACCACCGCCATGAACAGGTATTCGATACCGTAGTTCAGGCCGAACGGCGTCGGGTTCACCGCGCGCTGCAGATGCGCATAGAGAAAGCCCGAAATACACGCCAGCACCGCCGCAAACACGAAGATCACCACCTTCATCCACGCGGTGTTCACCCCCATCGCCTCGGCCATGGTGCCGCCGCCCTTGAGTGCGCGGATGGCGCGGCCTGGGCGCGAGTTCAGCAGGTTCTGCACCGCCAGCACCGCCACCACAACGACAGCCCAGATCAGGTAGAACATCTCGCGGCCGGTCTGCAGCGATTTACCGAGTACGTTCAGCACCGGAATGCCGTTCAGCCCGTCGTACTTGCCCAGGAATTCCAGGTTGCCGAACAGGAAGAACAACGACAGGCCCCACGCAATCGTCGCCAGCGGCAGGTAGTGGCCCGACATGCGCATCGTGATCAGGCCGATCACGTAGGCGCTGATAACCGTGATCACCAGCCCGGCCAGCAGGCCGATCCACGGCGAGACCCCGTACTGCGTTGTCAGATAGGCGGTGCTGTATGCACCGAGGCCAACGAACGCCGCTTGCCCGAACGAGGTCAGTCCGCCCACCCCCGTGAGCAGCACCAGCCCAAGCGCGACGAGGCTATAGAGCCCGATGTAGTTGAGCAGCGTGATCCAGAATTCGGGCGTTGGCACGATGGGGATCAACGCAAGCACAACCACGAACAACGCAATCAGCACGCGGTTGCGCGAAACCCAGCTGCGCTGCGCAGTGCCGGCGGAAGATTTGGTCAGCGTGTTCATCGGCTTACTCCTCTTCCTCGACATGCTTGGTGGTGAGCGATCGCCACAGCAGCACGGGAATGATGAGCGTGAACACGATCACCTCCTTGAACGCCGACGCCCAGAACGATGAATACGACTCCAGCAGCCCCACGAGCAGCGCACCCAGTGCCGCCACCGGATAGCTCACGAGCCCGCCCACGATGGCCCCAACGAACCCCTTCAGGCCGATCAGGAAGCCGGACTCGTAGTAGACCGTGGTGAGCGGCGCAATCAGGACGCCGCACAGCGCGCCAAGCGCCGCTGCCAGCGTAAAAGCCAGCCGCCCCGCCTGCGTGGTGCCGATGCCGACCAGCCGCGCACCCAGCCGGTTCACTGCCGTCGCGCGCAGCGCCTTGCCCGACACCGTGCGGCCAAAATAGAAGTACAGCGCCACGATCATCAGCACCGACACGGCCACCACCCACAGGCTCTGGCCAGACACGCTGAGCGCGCCCAGATCAAAGCGCGCATCGGAAAATGCATCCGTGCGCGAGCCTTCCGCGCCGAACATCACGAGGCCGAGACCCACCAGCGCAAAGTGCACGCCCACCGAGACGATCAGCAGCACCAGCGTGCTGGCTTCGGCCAACGGCTCGTAGGCCAGGCGGTAGATCATTGGCCCCATGGGAATGACGATCAGCAATGTCAACGCGACCTGCGCAAGCATCGGCAGCGTCATCGGAGTGAACATTCGGGCCGCCAGGTAGACGGCCACCGGAAAGAGCAGGTATTTGCCGGCATAGATGGCGCCTGTGCGAAGCGCATGCAGGCGCAGTTCAGGTTGCAGCAGCGTGCGGCCCATCTCAACGAGAAACGTCAGCACGCCCAGCACAACGAGCATGCTGGCAGAGAGCGGCGCCTTGTTGGCCTGGATGGCCGCCAGCGTGAGCGCGCCATACGCCACGAATTCGCCCTGCGGGATGAAGATCACGCGCGTGACGGAGAACACCAGCACGAGCGCCAGTGCCAGCAGCGCGTAGATCGCGCCCGATGTCACGCCGTCTTGCGCCAGGATGGCGGCAATCGACAAGTCCATGAAGCTCCTCGTTCTTGTAGTCGTGGAGTTCGCGCCGGCTGTGGACCGGGCAAGGGGGCGCCACGAGTTACGAGATAGTAAATTTCTTACGACAGGATGAAATTGGCGACAACCCTAACGCGCCGCCCTGCTTCGCCGCGCGCCGGCCTTTGCAGGGCGTTCCGCGGGTGCCTGCAGCATGGCAGACAGGCGCATCACGAACGTGCGCAGCGTGTGCTCCAGCTCGCCGCCGCGCTGCGCGTGAAACAGCGGTTGCACGTTCAGCGCGATCAGCACCAGCACAAGTTGCCCGCGCGCACCGAACACCGGCAGCGACAACGCATTCACGCCCGGCAGCAAGCTACCCGTGACCCACGACGCGCCTTCGGTGCGGACGTCTTCGCACAGACGGTAATAGTCGGTCAGCGAACGCGGCAGGCCGGGGAGATCGTCGCTGGCACGCTCGTGCAGTTCGCGCTCCACCAGAGGCAGCGTCTGTTCCATCGGCTGATAGGCACCGAACAGGCGGCCGGTGGCGGAATTGAGCATTGGCAGGACGTCGCCGATGCGCAGGTTCACGCCGGGCGCGCCACCGGCCTTTTCCCAATGCACGACGGTCGGGCCACGATCGCTCCACACCGCAATGCCGATGGTATGGCCGGTCTGATCTCGCAGCCCTGCAAGCAACGGCCGCGTGCGGACAATGGCATCGGAGCGATTGAGGCTGGCAAGCCCCAGGCGCAGTGCAAAGGGCCCAAGTTCGTAACGGCCGGTCAGCGGGTCTTGTGACACCGCGCCCACGCGCTGCAAGCTCACCAGATAGCGGTGCGCCTTGGACGGATGCATGCGCGCCGCGCGTGCCAGGTCGCCGAGCGCCATCGCCCGCATGGCACGCGTGAGCGCCACGAGTAATTGAGAGCCAACTTCGATGGATTGGATGCCCGAACGGTCGCGGCTGGCGCGCGCGTCTTCTGCATCGCCATCGGGTGGCGGGTCGTCTTCGACTTCCGTGGTCTCCATGTCTCGGGGCGTATTGGCTGGGCGGGGCCGACAAAGTGCTGCGAGCGTAGCACGCGGCTACGCGTAGACGGCCGATTTTGATTTTTATGCATTGTATAAACAATGCTTCTAACCATAATCAACGTATACCCTAGGCGCGTCTCCCGACCGTGCGGTCTATGATTGCCAGCGTTCGGCATGGCTTGCCCTCAGCCCAACCCAACGCAGGTTTCCCGAGCCATGCATGTTGAAAAGAAATTCCCCCAACCGTAATCCACTACACCAGGAGTGACAGAATGGCCAAAGCCTTCGCCTCGCAAGCCGACCTCGAGGCCAAACAAGTCACCTTCACGCAGCTCTCCCCCAACGCTTACGCCTACACCGCCGAGGGCGACCCAAACTCCGGCGTCATCATCGGCGACGACTCGGTGCTGATCGTCGACACCACCGCCACGCCGGCGATGGCGCAAGACCTGATCGCACGCATCCGGGCCATCACCGACAAGCCGATCAAGCACGTGGTGCTGTCGCACTATCACGCGGTGCGCGTGCTGGGTGCATCGGCCTACTTTGCCGAGGGCGCGCAGAACATCATTGCCAGCCGCGGCACGTACGAAATGATCGTCGAGCGCGGCGAGGCCGATATGAAGTCCGAAATCGAGCGCTTCCCGCGCCTGTTTGCCGGCGTGGAAACCGTGCCGGGCCTGACGTGGCCGACGCTGGTGTTCGAGCGCGAGCTGACACTGTTTCTGGGCAAGTTGGAAGTGAAGATCCTGCACCTCGGCCCCGGCCACACGAAGGGCGATACGGTGGTGTGGATTCCGTCGCAGAAGGTGCTCTTCTCCGGTGACCTCGTCGAATACGACGCCGCCTGCTACTGCGGCGACGCCCAACTCGAAGAATGGCCCGCCACGCTCGATGCGTTGCGCGCGCTCGGCGCCGACAAGCTCGTGCCAGGTCGCGGCCCCGCGTTGCTCAATCCGGCCGAGGTCGACAAGGGTCTCGCCTATACGCGGGATTTCGTGTCCACGCTGCTGCAACGTGGCAAGGAAGCCGTCGCGCAGAAGATGGACCTGAAGGCCGCCATGGCGCACACCCGCGCGGCCATGGACCCGAAATTCGGCAGCGTCTTCATCTACGAGCACTGCCTGCCGTTTGACGTGACGCGCGCCTTTGACGAGGCCAGCGGCATCAAGCACCCGCGCATCTGGACCGCCGAGCGCGACAAGGAAATGTGGGCCGCCCTGCAAGGCTGAACATGAACCCCGACTTCCAGAACCGCGTCTTCGCGTATGCGCCGTGCGCCGAGCAGCAGCGCGGCGCCGCACCTGCGGCCCGCCCCGTCGTCATCGTCGGCGCGGGGCCGGTGGGGTTGGCCACGGCCATCGATCTGGCGCAGCAAGGTGTGGCCGTGGTCGTCGTCGACGATGATTGCACGCTGTCGACCGGCTCGCGCGCGATCTGCTTCTCCAAGCGGTCATTGGAGATTTTCGATCGGCTCGGCTGCGGCGACTGCATGGTCGACAAGGGCGTGAGCTGGAACGTCGGCAAGGTCTACCTGAAGAACGAACTGCTCTACAGCTTTGACCTGCTGCCCGAAACCGGCCACCGCCGGCCAGCGTTCATCAACCTGCAGCAGTATTACGTAGAAGGCTTTCTCGTTGAACGCGCGCAAGCCTTGCCGAACATCGAGCTGCGCTGGAAGAACAAGGTGACGGCCCTCATACAGGATGCCGATGGTGTAACGCTCAACATCGAGACGCCCGACGGCACGTACGAGCAGCGCGCGCAATACGTGGTCGCCGCCGACGGCTCGCGCAGCCCGGTCCGCAACATGATGGGCCTCGAAGCCCACGGCCAGACGTTCAAAGACCGCTTCCTGATCGCCGACGTGCGTATGGATGCGCCCTTCCCGAGCGAACGCTGGTTCTGGTTTGATCCGCCGTTCCACCCGAATCAATCGGTGCTGCTGCACCACCAGCCCGACAACGTCTGGCGCATCGATTTCCAGCTTGGCTGGGACGCCGACCCCGTCGCCGAGAAGCAACCCGAGCGCGTCATTCCACGCGTGCGCGCGCTGCTGGGGGAAAACGTCGATTTCGAGCTGGAATGGGTCAGCGTCTATACGTTTTCGTGCGAACGCATGGACCGCTTCCGCCACGGCCGCGTGCTCTTCATCGGTGATGCAGCGCATCGGGTGTCGCCGTTCGGCGCGCGCGGCGCCAACAGCGGCTTGCAGGATGCCGAGAACCTCGCGTGGAAGTTGCGCATGGTGCTTGCCGGCGATGCGCCCGACGCGCTGCTCGACACGTACGCGAGCGAGCGCGAGTTTGCCGCCGACGACAACATCCGCCACTCCACCCGCTCGACGGATTTCATCACGCCCAAGAGCGCGGTCAGTCGGATCTTTCGCGATGCCACACTGCGCTTGGCCAAGCACTATCCGTTTGCGCGGACGCTGGTCAACAGCGGTCGGCTCTCGATGCCAACGGTGCTTGAAGGTTCTCCGTTGCAGACAGCGGATGAAGCGCCTTTCGCCTGCACGCTCGTGCCCGGCGCTGTCGCACTTGATGCGCCGGTACGCCATGCCGATGGCCGCGCCGACTGGCTGCTCAGCCATCTGCGCGACAGCTTCACCGTGCTGCGCTTCTGCGGTGCGGGAGAACACGTCGATGCGCTGCCGTTGCCGACGCTAGCGATCTTTCCGGCCGGCGGCATGGGCACAGTCTCAGCCAACGTGACGGCGCTGGAAGACATCGACGGGCTGGTCGCGCAACGCTATGACGCGCGCCCCGGCACGACTTACCTGATCCGCCCCGATCAGCACGTCTGCGCACGCTGGCGCGCACTCGATCCTGCCAAGCTGGCCGCCGCGTTGCTTCGTGCCACCGGCCAGACCGCGCCTGCCGCGACCTCGCGCGCTACCGTGTCCGCCTGAGCTGAATACCGATCACCATGCCGCTGAACACACAAGCGAACCTGCCGCGTCCGGATGATTTCTACGAGGCGCTGATCGACGCGCACCGCAACCTTAGCGACGAGCACAGTGCGATGCTCAACGCGCAGCTCATCCTGCTGCTCGCGAACCATATCGGCGACACGGCGGTATTGCGTGAAGCGCTGGCGGCGGCGCGGCTGGCATTGCCGGCAGCAACTGCAACCTGAGCGCCATCCCGTTTCAACAATCCAACACTTACGCTTGATCGCACTTGCGACTGGGGTTGGCGCGATGTGCAGCGCGCTCCCCCAAAACGCTACCGTTCGTCCGGGCCCGGTGGCCCGCATGTCAACAAGACGGGAGCGGCCGTGCTGCTGCTCGCAGACAAGCTGGCGGACCACGACGCGGCAGCCGACGCGGCGGAGCGTGCGCAGCGGCGGCCGCACCATCATCGGGTGGAGCGCGACAACCCGCGCCGCGTGTTCAAAGGCGAACGATTTGAGCCGGCAGACTAACGCCCGGCCAGCCGCGTTCCGGCAAGCTGGCCCCGTCGGTATTCGCCTTGCCGCTCGAGCATCCAGCCCGGGTACTCGGCCGGGAGTTTGCTCAGTTCGTCGAGCTGCGCCAGTTCCTGCGCCGTCAGCTCGACCTTGGTAGCAGCGATGTTGTCGTCGAGCTGCTCAATCTTCTTGGCACCAACAATCACGGTGGTCACTGCCTGCTGATGCAGCAGCCACGCGAGCGCAATCTGCGCGACCGACACGCTGCGCGCATTGGCCATGACGCGCATGGCATCCACACACGTGTAGGCACGCGCGCGGTCCACCGGCGGGAAATCGAACTTGTTGCGGCGGCTGTCGTGCTCGCCGTGCTGCTCGCGCGTGTATTTTCCGCTGAGCAGCCCGCCAGCCAGCGGGCTCCATACCATCAGGCCCAGGCCTTCGCTCTTGAGCATCGGCACCAGCTCGCGCTCCAAGTCACGGCCGGCAACTGTGTAATACGCCTGCAGGCTTTCGAAGCGTGCGCAGCCCAGCCGCTCGGCAATTCCCAACGCCTTGACGATCTGCCACGCCGCCCAGTTCGATACACCCACATAGCGAACGTGGCCATGCTGGACCAGCGTGTCGAGCGCACGCACGGTTTCTTCGATCGGCGTGGCGGGATCGAAACCATGGATCTGATAAAGATCGATATGGTCGAGCTGCATGCGCTTCAGGCTCGCCTTGATGCCGTCCATGATGTGGAACCGCGAGGCGCCGCGCGCATTCACGCTGTCGCCGGTCTGCCCGAACACCTTGGTGGCGACGACCACGCTGTCGCGCGACACCTTCAGGTTCTTGAGCGCCTGCCCCGTCATCTGTTCAGCGACGCCGTTGGCGTATACATCGGCCGTGTCGATGAAGTTGATCCCGGCGTCGAGCGCGCGCCCGATCAGGCGCTCGGCATCGGCCTGCTGCAAATCGCCGATATGCTGCCAGATGCCGTCGTTGCCGCCGAAGGTCATCGTGCCCAGGCACAGCTCCGATACGAACAGGCCCGTCCGGCCCAGCTGGTTGTAACGCATGTGATCGACTCCAATACGGTGGAAATGGAATGCTGAGCGCACAGGCTCAGATGCGAGAGACAACGCAGAGGATAAGACGGACTGGCTGATCCTGCAGAGCGCTCAGTCGGATGCAGGGTGATGCCCACGCCGCGACGAGATAGCCGCCCCCGCCTGCTGCAGCAGCGCAACGTAGAGCGCCTTGGTATCGGCGCCGTAACGCATGGTCGGCAACGCGATCGACAGCCCCGCAATCACGCGGTCAAAGCGGCCGAATACCGGTACGGCAATACACAGCAACCCGTCTTCGTGCTTTTCGTTGTCTTGTCGGCTTGCACGAACAATTGCAGCGCACGGTCTCGGCCGGCTGACGCCTAGCCTTCCAGTTCGGCAAAGCGCTGCGCGACGAGGTTGCGCAGCCACTGGTTGCCGGCGTCCTGATGGAAACGCCGGTGCCAGAACACATTCGTCTGCAACGCCGGCAGCTTGAGCGGCGGCGCCACGAATTCCAGCCCGAACGGTGGCGCCGCACGCTCGGCCAGCTTGCGCGGCACCGTCACCACCAGGTCGGTCGTGCTGACGATGTACGGCACCGCCACGAAGTGCGGCACCGAAAAGCGCGCCGACTGCGTGATCCCCGCCTTGTCGAGCAGCGGCCCGATGGCGTTGTAGGGGCTGGCCGAACTTGCCACCACGAGGTGCGACGCTGCGCGAAAGCGCTCCAGCGTCAGCTTGCCCTCCGACAGCGCATGGCCGCGCCGGAACATCGTCACGTAATCCTGCTGAAACAGGCGGCGCTGGAAGAGGCTCTCGCCGGAAAGATCATCGAACGCGCCAATGGCAAGGTCGATGGCACCGGCCTCCATTTCGGCCTTCATGTCGAACCCGCCCGCACGCAGCGTGTCGAGCCGCACGCCTGGCGCCTGCTCGGCACATAACTGCGCCAGCACCGGCATGAAATACACCTCGCCGACGTCGCTCATGGCAATCGTGAAGGTGCGCGTGGAAGTGGCCGCATCAAAATGCGTGCGCTGGCCGAAGGCGCGTTGCAGCGTGTCAAGCGCCATCGCCACCGGTTCGGCCAATTGCTCGGCAAGTGCGGTCGGCATCATGCCGCGCGGGGTGCGAACAAAGAGTTCGTCGTCAAAGGTCTGGCGCAGGCGCGACAACGCGTTGCTTACCGCAGGCTGCGACAGGCCCAGCCGCTCGGCCACGACGGAGATGCGCTTTTCGCGCAGGATTTCCTGAAACAGCACCAGCAGGTTCAGGTCCACATCCCGCAGATTCAGCATGGCGACGCCTCAACATTCACAATATCAATAGCATGCATTCTCGCATTGATATTTCAAATTCTCATCCGATCCGGACAATACGCGCATACCAAGAATCCAGAACAGAGCGGCAACGCCGCCACCGGAGACCACCATGCGCCCTGCCCCCGCCGCTCATGAAGCGCCATCCACGCCCATCGACCTCGCCCGCCTGATCGACCAGGGCAAGGTTGGCGGCTTCCAGATCCTGTTGCTCGCCATCTGCGGGCTGTGCCTGATCATCGACGGCTTTGACGTGCAGGCCATGGGCTATGTGGCGCCCGCCATCATCAAGGACTGGAATATCACCAAGGCAAGCCTCGGGCCGGTATTTGGCGCGGGGTTGTTCGGCATGCTGGTCGGCTCGCTGGTGTTTGGCGTGCTGGGCGACCGCTTCGGGCGGCGGCCGGTGCTGATCGTCGCCACGTTCTTCTTTGCAGCGTGCATGCTGGCCACCACGCAGGTCGAAACGGTGAGCGCCCTGCTTATCCTGCGCTTTGTCACGGGCCTGGGGCTGGGCTGCATCATGCCCAACGCGATGGCGCTAGCCGGCGAGTTCAGCCCTGCACGCACGCGCGTGACCTGGATGATGCTGGTGTCGTGCGGCTTTACCGTGGGCGCGGCGCTTGGCGGCTTTGTGAGCGCAGCGCTGCTGTCGCGCTTTGGGTGGCATGCGGTCTTTCTGGTGGGCGGCCTGGTGCCTCTTGTCATTGGCGTGATGATGGTGCTGTGGCTGCCGGAATCCCTGCAATACCTGGTGCTCAAGGGTCATGGGCAAATGCGGCAGACGCGCCATCAGCGTCTGGCTCGCTGGCTGGGCAAGCTCGCGCCGCAACTGCAGGTGAACGCGCAGACGCAATTCGTGGTGCCCGAGGCGCCCGCGGGTGGCATGCCGGTCTCCGCGCTCTTCACGGAAGGCCGCGCCAAGGTCACGCTCGTGCTGTGGGTCATCAACTTCATGAACCTGATCGACCTGTACTTCCTGTCGAACTGGCTGCCGACGCTGATTCGCGATGCCGGATATCCGACGGATACCGCTGTGCTGGTCGCCACCGCGCTGCAGGTGGGCGGTGTGATCGGCACGCTCACGCTGGGCCGGTTGATCGATCGCCTCGGCTTTGTGCGGGTGCTGGCCGTGTGCTTCCTGATCGCCTGCGTCACCGTTGGGCTGATCGGCCATGTGGCGGCTGCGCTGCCCGTGCTGGTGGCGGTGGTGTTCGTGGCCGGCTTCTGCATCGTCGGCGGACAGCCTGCGGTGAATGCACTGGCCGCCACGTATTACCCCACCACGCTGCGCGCCACCGGCATCGGCTGGAGCCTTGGCGTGGGCCGCATCGGCTCCGTCATCGGCCCGGTGATCGGCGGGCAACTGATTGCCCTGCAGTGGAGCGGCCCGGCGTTGTTCTCGGCCGCGGCGGTGCCGGCGATGGTGTCGTTCGGCATGGTGCTGGTGCTTACGCTGGCCGCCAGTGGCGCGGACGCCGCACGCTTTGCCTCCGGCCGCACAACCGGCAAGCCCGCCTGATGGTCTGGTAACGACTACGCTTTCCCTGAAGACGCTCCTGATTTTTTCTCCAAGGACTTCACCATGAACATGCTCGCCCCGACGGCCAAGAACGCATTCACCCCCGCGTCGCTGGACCGGCCCGCTTACCAAAGCGGCTTCGGCAACGAGTTCGCCACCGAAGCACTGCCCGGCGCGCTGCCCCACGGCCAGAACTCGCCGCAGAAGGCGCCGTATGGCTTGTATGCGGAACAGATTTCCGGCACGGCATTCACCGCCCCGCGTGCGCACAACCGCCGCTCGTGGCTGTATCGCATTCGCCCGGGTGCGGTGCATCTGCCGTTCGAGGCCATGGCGCAAGGCCGCTTCCACAGCAACTTCAACGAGGTGCCGCCCTCGCCCAACCAGCTGCGTTGGGACCCGCTGCCCGCACCGGCGGCCGGCACCGATTTCATCGACGGCATCGTCACCTTCGCCGGCAACGGCGGGCCGGACGCGCAAACGGGCTGCGGCATCCACCTGTACGCCGCCAACGCGTCAATGACGGAGCGCTTCTTCTACAACGCCGACGGCGAGCTGCTGATCGTCCCGCAGCAAGGCCGCCTGCGCCTGCTGACGGAGATGGGCGTGGTCGATGTCGAACCGCTGGAGATTGTGGTCGTCCCGCGCGGCGTGCGCTTCCGCGTCGAGCTGCCGGACGGTGACGCACGCGGCTACATCTGCGAGAACTTCGGCGCGCTCTTCCGCTTGCCGGACCTGGGTGTGATCGGCTCGAACGGCCTGGCCAACCCGCGCGACTTCCTCACCCCGCACGCGTGGTACGAAGACCGCGAGGGCAACTTCGAACTCGTCGCAAAATTCCAAGGCAGCCTGTGGACCGCGAAGATCGGCCACTCGCCGCTGGACGTCGTTGCCTGGCACGGCAACCTCGCGCCGTACAAATACGACCTGCGCCTGTTCAACACCATCGGCTCGATCAGCTACGACCATCCGGACCCGTCGATCTTCCTGGTGCTGCAAAGCCCCTCCGACACGCCGGGCGTGGACACCATCGACTTCGTGATCTTCCCGCCGCGCTGGCTCGCCGCTGAAAACACATTCCGCCCGCCCTGGTTCCACCGCAACGTCGCAAGCGAATTCATGGGCCTGATCCAGGGCGTGTACGACGCCAAGGCCGAAGGCTTCGTGCCGGGCGGTGCCAGCCTGCACAACTGCATGAGCGGTCACGGCCCCGATGCCGACACGTTCGAGAAAGCCAGCAACGGCGACACCACCAAGCCGCATAAAGTCGACGCAACGATGGCCTTCATGTTCGAGACGCCAGCAGTCATTCGCCCGACGCGCTTCGCGGCGGAATCGGCGCAACTGCAAGCCAAGTACTTCGAATGCTGGCAAGGCCTGAAGAAGCATTTCGACCCGACCAAGCCCTAAGAACACCGCCTTGGCGCCAAGGCGAGCATCCAGAAGGTGTGGCCGTACCCTGCCCTAGATGGCGCCTTGAATTTCTGTTGCAGGGAGGAAAAAGGAAGGGAAACTGTCTGAGCGAAGCGAGTTTTTCCCTTCCCCTCCCTGCGACATAAATTCAAGGGGAAGTCGCCATCTCGGGCGCGCCGTTCTTTGCTGACTTTCTTTGGCAAGACAAAGAAAGTGAGTCGCCCCCGGCAGGGGGTGAAACACCAGATGCACCGGCAGCGTCAAGAAACGAAATAACCGCCCCAAATAAATCACCGCCCCATCATGACCACCCGACAACTAAGCTGGCTGGAATCCGCCAACACCCCCGACACCCACTTCCCCCTGGAAAACCTGCCCTTCGGCATCTTCTCCACCAAGGAAAACCCGTCGCCACGCGCAGGCGTGGCCCTGGGCGATCAGGTCATCGATCTCGGCGTGCTGGATGACGCCGGGCTGCTGCCCGCAGCAACACGCGGCACGTTCCGCACCGGCAAACTCAACACCTTCATCGCCCTCGGCAAGCCCATCTGGGCGGAAACGCGCAAGAAGCTGCAAGCGCTGTTCAGCGTGGCCGACACGCACGTACGCGACAACGCCACGCTGCACGCTCGCGCGCTGGTGCCGCAGGCACATGCCGTGATGCACCTGCCGATCGACATCCCCGGCTACACGGATTTCTATTCATCGAAAGAACACGCCACCAACGTCGGCCGCATGTTCCGAGATCCCGAGAACGCGCTGCTGCCCAACTGGCTGGAAATCCCGATCGGCTACAACGGCCGCGCAAGCTCCGTGGTGGTGAGCGGCACACCGCTGCATCGCCCGATGGGCCAGATCAAGCTGCCCGACCAGCCGCGCCCGATCTTCACGGCCTGCCGCAAGCTGGACTACGAGCTGGAGATGGCCTTTGTGGTCGGCAAGCCCAGTGCGCTGGGTGAGCCGGTTTCCGTGGACGCAGCGCCGGACCACATGTTCGGCGTCGTGCTGCTCAACGACTGGAGCGCGCGCGACATCCAGCAATGGGAATACGTGCCGCTCGGCCCGTTCAACTCGAAGGGCTTTGGTACATCGATCTCGCCGTGGATCGTGACGATGGAGGCGCTGGAGCCGTTCCGCGTGGCCAACCCGGCGCAGTCGCCCGAGCCGCTGGAGTACCTGCGCCAGAGCCGGCCGAACGCTTACGACATCGCCCTCGAAACCGCGCTGCGCCCACACGGCGGCGCGCGCACGACGATCGCTCGCACGAATTTCCGCGCGATGTACTGGACGATGGCGCAGCAGCTTGCGCACCACACCGTGTCCGGCTGCAACGTGCGCGTGGGTGACCTGATGGGCTCGGGCACCATTAGCGGAACGACGCCGGATTCTTACGGCAGCCTGCTGGAGCTGACCGTCAACGGCAAGCAGCCGCTGGACCTCGGCAATGGCACCACGCGCACCTTCCTGGAAGACGGCGACGAAGTCACCCTGACCGGCTGGTGCCAGGGCGATGGCTATCGCGTGGGCTTCGGGGAAGTGCGCGGCGAGATTCTGCCGGCACGCAGTGTGAAGTAAGGCAGTGCGGAGCGACGGATTAACAGTCCGTCGCTCCGCCTTTTATTCTGTCTTGGCAGCAGCGCAGGCCAGCATCGCGTGGCTGATCACACGCTCGCCGCTAGCCCTGAGCGCCTCACCGGCGCCAACGATATCTCGCGTCTCTTTGTTCTGACTCAGCTTGAGCTTGCCTTCGATGCGCGTGATCTCGATCTCGATGCCGACGATCATCTTGAGCAGCGCGTCGGTGTAGTCCGTTGGGGCGTCGGACATCTTCCACGGCGCAGGTTGTGATGCCTCATGCGTGCGCGTCAGGCGTGCCACCACGCCGCGCACAAAACGCTCGTCGTCACGCACGGTGATCCGGCCATGCGCATGCGCGACGCGGTAGTTCCATGTCGGCACCTGCCGGTGGGCTTCGTGCTTGCTCGGATACCACGTCGGTGAAATGTACGCATCGCCCGCGCGGAAGATGACGAGCACCTCATCGCCGTTCGCCACGTCTTTCCAGACCGGGTTGGCACGCGCCACATGGGCATGCAGCACGCCAAGCTTTCCCTCTTCCGGCAGCAGCAAGAACGGGATGTGGTTCGCATCCAACCCATGCTCGCCATGCGTGACAAGCGTCCCGAACGGATTCTGCGCGATCAGGTCGTGCAGCGCGTCAGGGCGCGATTCTTCAAAGTGGGCGGGAATGTACATGGCGACTCCGGCAGCAACCGTGCAATCTGACAGGAAGCACCTATTCTGAACCCGAACGTGGCTCCAACATAGAGCCAGATTCCGGCGGATTATTAGAGCCAGCCTAATCGCGCAGCAGGTTCTTGGCGATGATGAGCTGCTGGATCTGCGTGGTGCCTTCGTACAAACGCAACAGGCGCACATCGCGATAGAAGCGCTCGGCCTTGTATTCGGCGATGTAACCTGCGCCACCGTGAATCTGCACCGCGCGATCCGCCACGCGACCGACCATCTCGGTGCAGAACATCTTGGTGCACGAGGCCAGCATGCTGACTTCGTGATCCTGTTTGCCGACGGGCTTTGCGTCGTAGCGGCGCGCACAATCCCGCACCATCGACATGCCGGCGTACAGCTCTGCCTGGCTATCGGCGAGCATGGCCTGAATCAACTGAAAGTCTGCGATGGGCTGACCGAACTGTTTGCGCTCCTTGGCGTAGGCCACCGCGTCGGTGATGAGCCGATGCGCCATGCCGCAGGCCAGCGCCGAGATATGCAGACGGCCCCGATCCAGCACCTTCATCGCCGTCTTGAAACCCTGCCCCGCCACGCCGCCGATGATGTTGGCGGCGGGCACCCGCACGTTGTCGAGCATCACATCGCACGTCTTGGTGCCCCGCTGGCCCATCTTCTTGTCAGGCTTGCCCAACGTGATGCCCGGCGTGTCGGCCGGCACGATGAAGGCGGAGATGCCGCCCGCGCCTTCGCCGCCTGTGCGCGCCATCAGCGTGAATGCCCCGGCGCGCGGCGCGTTGGTGATGTAGCGCTTGCTGCCGTTGATGACGTAGTGATCGCCATCCAGCGTGGCGCGCGTCTGCAGCGACGCCGCATCCGACCCGGCATTCGGCTCCGTCAGCGCAAACGAGATGATCAGTTCGCCGCTGGCAATGCGTGGCAAGTAGTCAGCTTTCTGCGCATCGGTACCGTCCATCAGGATGCCCTGTGAGCCGATGCCGACGTTGGTGCCGAACACCGAGCGAAACGCCAGCGCCGTGTGCCCGAGGTCGTACGCCACCTCGCATTCCTGCACCATCGCCAGGCCAATGCCACCGTACTCTTCCGGAATCGACAGGCCGAAGAGGCCCATCTCTTTCATGTCGGCAACGATGTCGGCGGGCACGTCGTCCTCTTCCTCGAGGATGTTCTCCGCCGGCACGAGCCGTTCCTGGATGAAGCGCTGCACCGATTGCTGCAGCAAGCCGAAGGATTCGTCGTCGAGCGCCATGTCACCTGCTCCTATGGGATATGCCGGGGGATCTTACCGGGTTGGCACACTTTGACAATCCGCGCCGGCATCAACAGAATGTCGAATTCGATTCACCAATCTGACGGGCGGTCATGGATCTCAATGCGCTCAAGCTGTTCGTGGAAATTGTCGATGCGGGCAACCTGTCGGCGGCGGCGCGCCGGCTGCAAACCACACGTTCCAACGTGAGCCACCGCTTGAAGGCGTTCGAGCGCGCACTGGGCGTGCAACTGCTGCGCCGGACCACGCGCCGCGTGGAGCCTACGGAGGTCGGCGCCGGCATCTATGTACACGGCCGAAGCATCCTGCGCGAAATGGCGGCCGCCGACGCGCTGGTCTCGTCGCTCGGCAAATCGCTGCAAGGCAGCGTGCGGCTGTCGGTGCCGACGGGGCTGGGGCATCTGCTGGTGTCGCCGCTGCTGGTGGCCTTCAAGCGCGCGTATCCGGATATCCGCCTGGATGTGCGGTTCGACAACCGCGTGTCCGACCTGATTGGCGAGGATGTAGACGTGGCACTGCGCATTGTCTCGAAACCGCCGGAAACGCTGGTCGCCACGCTGCTTGATGAAGTGGACTGGGTGCTGTGCGCCGCGCCGGACTACCTGGCCGTGCATGGCGTGCCGAAAACGCTCGACGCGCTCGCAGCCCACACCATCGTCAGCGCGCCGGCCGTCGGACAACCGTTGCGGCTGTCGGCGCAACTGGGCGATGAGCGGACACTCGTGACGCTGGACCCGGGCGTCTCTTCCGACAACTACCTGTTCCTGCAAGCCGCCGTGCGTTCGGGCAATGGCCTCGGAATCCTGCCCTATTACGCCGCAGCCGATGATCTGCACGAGGGTCACGTCAAACGCGTGCTGCCCGGATATCGGTTCAGCGTGTTTGGCAGCCGCCTTTACATGCTGGCGATGCCGAGTCGATACCGGACGCTCGCGACGCGACACTTGCTGGACTTCCTCAAGGACGGGCTGCAAGGCAAGCTGCCGCGCCTGCCGCAGAAGGAACGCGCCTGATCACGCCTCCAGCGGCATCAGCCCAGGCAGCTGCGCAAAGCAAATCGACTTGGCCGTCTCGATAAAGTCCTGGGCAAAAGGTGCCTGCGCATAGTCGCGCGTCATGGCGGCGTAGAGATCGCTCCAAAGGCCCTCCTTGCCGACACGCTTGGCCACCACGTATTCGTAATCGACGTAATTCTTGATGCCCCAGCTCGGCAGCGCGGCCAGCCCGCGGCGGCTGGCAACGAGTTGCAGCACGGCAATGGTCAGCTCTGCCGTGCGGCGGTTGAATGCGATTCCGGCCGGTGTCAGCACCTGGCGGATCAGATCGATGCGCTCTTCGGGTACGGGGTAGGTGATGAGCGTCTGGTCCGTAAAGTCCTTCGCTTCCAGCCACTTCTTGTTGCGCAGCGCGTGGTCGACCGGCAGCACGGCGAGGATCTCGAAGCGGAACAGCGGCGCGAACACCACGCCCCGCCGCACCTTGGCGTCGGAGCCGATGATGACGTCGGCGCGGCCGTCCTTAAGCAGCGCGAGCGGATCCGTGTGGAAACCCGACACGAGGTCCATTTCGACTTCGGGCCAGCGCTGGCGGAAGGCGTCCATCACGGGCATCAGCCAGTCAAAGCAGGTATGGCATTCCAGCGCGATGCGCAGCGTGCCCGCCGCGCGGCCCTTGATGCGTTCAAGGTCGCGCTCGGCGGTCTGGATGTCGGCGACGACCTTTTGCGCGAGTTCCAGCATGCGCTCCCCGGCTTCGGTCAATTCCACCGTCTGCCCCTTGCGGCGCACGACGGCCAGCCCGTAATGCGACTCCAGTGCGCGCAGTTGATGCGACAGCGCCGATTGCGTCAGGTGCAGCCGCTCGGCGGCGCGCGACACGGAGCCGCCGTCGGCCAGGGCAATCAGCGTGCGTAGATGGCGGATTTCAAGCATGGTCCTGCGATATCCAATATATGAATCTCATTCAACATTATCGAAAATAATATCATTTGATTCATGACAACGGGTCGCAGATCATCGCTGGACTGAAAAACGAATCGCTTGTCCTGCGAAGACTATGACGACCATCCACACCCTCGGCTACCCGCGCATCGGCGCGCAACGCGAGCTGAAGTTCGCGCTCGAATCATTCTGGAAGGGCGCCTCGTCCGAAGACGACCTGCGCGCCACCGGTCGTGCCCTGCGCGAGCGCCACTGGACTGCCCAGCGCGAGGCCGGCCTCGACTTCGTGACCGTGGGCGATTTCGCCTGGTACGACCAGGTGTTGCAGACTGCCGCCCTGCTCGGCGCCATTCCCACGCGCTACGGCTTTGACGCCGCGCAGCTGACGCTGGCGCAATCGTTCGTCCTTGCGCGCGGCAATGCCGACCACGCCGCCATGGAAATGACGAAGTGGTTCGACACGAATTACCACTACCTCGTGCCTGAACTCACGCCGGACCTCCTCGATCGGCAATGGGGCCCCGGCACCGAATGGCTGTTCGACGAAGTGCGCGAGGCACAGGCCTCGGGGCACCGCGTGAAGGTGGCGCTCATCGGGCCGGTGACGTTCCTGCATCTGGCCAAGGCGCGCAACGGCTTGACCGACAAGCTCGCGCTGCTGCCGCAAGTGCTTCAGGCTTACGCGGCTGTGCTGCAACGCCTGGCCGCGCTGAATGTGGAATGGGTGCAGATCGACGAACCGGCGCTGGTGCTGGATCTGCCGCAAGCCTGGGTGGACGCATTCGGCCCCGCTTTCCAGGCGCTGGCCGCTGCCAACGGCCCGAAGCTGCTGCTGGCGACGTACTTCGAAGCCGCGTCCCACCACGCTGCACTGATCAAATCCCTGCCGGTCGATGGCGTGCACCTGGATCTCGTGCGTGCGCCGGAACAGCTTGGCGCCTTCGCGCCGTGGCCCGCAGACAAGGTGCTCTCCGCTGGCGTGGTCGACGGCCGCAACATCTGGCGCTCCGATCTCGCGCGCGTGCTGGAGCGCGTGGCGCCGCTGGCCGACGCCTTTGGCGATCGCCTGTGGGTGGCGCCGAGCTGCTCGCTGCTGCATGTGCCGGTTGACCTGTCCGCAGAGACAAAGCTCGACGACGAACTGAAGGGGTGGCTCGCCTTCGCGCGCCAGAAGCTGGACGAACTGGCGATCCTCAAGCTCGCGCTGGTCGAAGGTCCCGCTGCCGTGCAGCAGGCGCTCGATGACAACCGCGCCGCCATCGCCTCGCGTGCCGAATCGCGCCGCGTGCACAACGCGAGCGTCAAGAAGCGCGTGGCCGCGATCCGCGCAGAAGATGCCGAGCGCGCCGCGCCCTACGTTGCCCGGGCTGAAGCGCAGCAAGCCCGCCTGAACCTGCCGTTGCTGCCGACCACCACCATCGGTTCGTTCCCGCAAACAGCGGAAATTCGTCAGGCGCGCGCACAGCACAAGCGCGGCGAACTGCCCGCATTGGATTACCTGCAACGCATGCGCGCCGAGATTACGGACGTCGTGCGCCGTCAGGAAGCCCTCGGCCTCGACATGCTCGTGCACGGAGAAGCCGAGCGCAACGACATGGTCGAATACTTCGGCGAGTTGCTGTGGGGCTACGCCTTCACCGCCAACGGCTGGGTGCAGAGCTACGGCTCGCGCTGCGTAAAGCCGCCCGTGATCTACGGCGACGTGTACCGCCCGGAAGCGATGACGGTCGAGTGGTCCAAGTACGCACAAAGCCTGACCGCCAAGCCGATGAAGGGCATGCTGACCGGCCCCGTGACGATGTTGCAATGGTCGTTCGTGCGCGACGACCAGCCGCGCGAGCAGACCGCGCTGCAGATCGCCCTGGCCCTGCGTGACGAAGTGTGCGATCTGGAAGCCGCCGGCATTGCCGCCATCCAGATCGACGAGCCGGCTTTCCGCGAAGGCCTGCCGTTGCGCGCATCCGATGTGCCGGGCTACCTGGAGTGGGCGGCGCGTGCGTTCCGCGTGTCGGCCTCCGGCGTGCGTAACGACACGCAGATCCACACTCACATGTGCTATTCGGAGTTCAACGACATCCTGCCGGCCATCGCATCGATGGATGCCGACGTGATCACCATCGAGACCTCGCGTTCGAACATGGAACTGCTGGACGCGTTTGGGGAGTTTGCATACCCGAACGAGATTGGGCCGGGCGTGTACGACATCCATTCGCCGCGAGTGCCACGTGTGGAAGAGATGGAAGCGTTGCTCGACAAGGCCGCCCAGGTTCTGCCGGTGCAACGCCTGTGGGTCAACCCCGACTGCGGCCTGAAGACGCGCGGCTGGCCGGAAGTGGAAGCGGCACTGCAAGGCATGGTGGAAGCCACGCGCCGCTTGCGCGCCAAGCATGCCAATGCGCTGCATGCGGGAAGCAAGGCGACGCAGGACGAAGGTGCGACGGCTTAAAAGTCGATAGCACCAAAGAAAAACGCCAACCGGCTTGCGCTGGTTGGCGTTTTTTCTTGCGGCAGACGGCAGCTTAGTCCGTGCCGTACTTCGGCGAGCGCGGACCATACAGCAACCCGCCCGGTTGCCCGGCCGACAGCAGGCGCGCGCTGGTCGTACCGGCCACCTTGTAGCCCTGGTCGGTCACGTTGGCGATGATCTGGTTGACGGCCGCCGACACCAGCATGCCGATCAGGCCGCCGCCCGAGTTGTTTCCGCCTTCGTTGTTGGACGCGCTGGCGCGGCCCGTCCAGAGCGTCTGCCCGCTCTTCAGGTCGACCAGCTTGGCATCGGCCGACACAACGGTGGAGCTGCTCACCACCATGTACTTGCTGCCGTACTGCGTGACCGTGATGTACAGCGCCGCATCTGCACCGAAGATGTCATGCAGTTTGGCCACCGGCACGCCGTGGATGTCGCCTGCGGTGTTCAGGCCGTTCTGGCGGAAGGTTTCATCCACCAGCGCGACAGGCAGTACGTAATAACCCGCCTCTGCCAGCGGCACCGTCACTTGCGACAGCATGCCGTAGGTGGCGCCCACGTCGGGCGATTCATTCAGCGGCGGCAGCACCACGATCGAACGCGGCTTGCTGGCCTTGAAGGCTGCATAGTCGACGTTCTTGGTCGGCACAGCACAACCCGCCATCTGGGTCACCACGCCGGCCGCGGCAAACAGTTTCAGAAAGCGCTTGGCCATCAGTTGGTCCCCTTCTTCACGTTCTTCATCAAGAAATCGATGTACGTTGCCGACTCCGGAAACAGTGCCTTCTCGGTATTGAACTCCTGGACCATCTGGTCGTCCTTGCCGAGGCCCGAATACAGCATGCCCAGTTGGGCGTGATAGCCCGGCGGCACGGCGCCATTCGTCGCCTTGATCTTCTCCAGGCCGCGCTCCAGCTCAGCCACCTGGGCTTCCTTCGCTTCACCCTTGAAGTACTGATACACCTGCGGTTGGTAGCCTTCCCATTGGTACAGCGGCTTCGGACCAGCGCAACCGGCCAGCATTGCACTCCCGACGGCCACACCGGCCGCCACGCGCCACATCGCAAACACCTTGCTCATGACTGTTGTTACCCCTTATTTCGTGTTTTTGTTTTGACTGCGTCTGCGCTTATTGCGCGCCCGGCTTCCAGGCACCGCTTTCGATGCCGTTGACCAGGTTGTTCACCGCTTCGCGCATGGCCAGGTCCAGCACCTTGCCGTTGAGCGTCGAGTCGTAGCTGGCTGTTCCGCCAAAGCCGATCACTTCACGGTTCGACAGCTTGTACTCACCCGCGCCGCCCACCGAATACACGACTTCCGACGTCGAGATGTTCACCACGTTCAGCGCGACCTTGGCGTAGGCCACCTGCTCCTTGCCGCGGCCGAGGATGCCGAACAGTTGCTGATCGCCGGTTTCCTTGCGGCCGAACTCGGTCACGTCGCCGGTGATGACGTAGTCAGCGCCCTTGAGTTTCTGTGCGGTGTTCTTGATGGCGGCTTCCTGCTTGATCTCGGCCATGTTGTCGCGGTCGAGCACCGAGAAACGGTTCGTCTGCTGCAGATGCGTGATCAGGATGGTCTTGGCCTGGCCGCCCAAGCGGTCCACGCCATCCGAGAACACGCCGCGCATGTACGCCGAGCGGTTATCGAATTTGCCCACCGCAATCGGGGCCCGCACGCCGGCGTATGGACGGCTTGCGCTTTCCACCTTGGCAACCGGCAGCGCCTGCGACGATTCGGTCGCGCAGCCGCCGAGCATGCCGAGTGCCACCGCGGCGGCGCCGGCAATCATCAATTTCGAGGTTTGCTTCATTCGACTTCTCCCTTAAAAATACTTAAATCTGATTTTCTAAAATGTTATTTCGAGCACTCACGCAAAGCGCCCGGGCACTATCGGCACGGGATGACCCGCGCTTGATTGAAAACAGAGGAAATTTTGGATCGGCCCGCAACGCTCCGCGCGAGAGGCAAAACCGTCGCGGATGCACGCGCCGACAGCGTTGGCAACGCTGTATGTCGCGACGAAACTCCCACACCACCCTTACATTATCTGGACGTCATTGCGTCCATTATTTTCAGGAAAGCGAGAATTTTAACGGCTGATGCCATTGATGAAAGCAGCAATCGGTCAACTCAAAGCCCCCTCGGATTTCGGGTTGACTTTTTAGAGGCAAAAACCCGCTCGGCGCGCAATTCGGTTATTCGCCATGCCGCCCGGCGCCGCCCACGAATCGCGCGGCGCCTTCCACCCCCTCGGCAAACACGATCGGCGTACCTCGAGCGCCCTCCTGCTGCAGCGCTGCCGCCAATGGCAAATCCCACTGTGCATACGCCGATGCCCGATCGGCCAGCATGCATTGCTGCGGAAAAGCGGCGATGTCTCGGGCAAGCTTCTGTGCCGCGGCCAGCGCTTCGCCGGTGCCGACCACGCGATTGGCAAGCCCCATGTCGAGCGCCTCGTCAGCTGGCACGGCACGGCCGGTCAGGATCATGTCCAGTGCGCGACCCATGCCGATGATGCGCGGCAAGCGCACCGTACCGCCGTCGATAAGCGGCACGCCCCAGCGGCGGCAGAACACGCCGAACACGGCATCGCGCTCCATCACGCGCAGGTCGGCCAACAGCGCAAGTTCCAGCCCGCCCGCCACGGCATAGCCGCTGACCGCAGCGATGAGCGGCTTGGAGAGCGCCATGCGGGATGGGCCCATCGGGCCAGGCATACCGCCATCGGGATCGAGATGATTGCGTCTGGAAGGATCGCCCACGGCCGTCAGATCGGCGCCGGCACAGAAGTGGCCGCCGGTGCCGCCCAGCACGGCAACGCGTAGCGCGCTATCGGCTTCGAAACGCTCGAACGCGTTGAGCAGCGCCGCGGCGGTCGGCCCGTCCACCGCATTGCGGCACTCGGGCCGATTGAGCAGGATGGTGCAGACCGGGCCATCGGACTGGAACAGCACGGCATCGGGCATGGGCGGTCTCCACAGCGCGGTACGTTGACGGTCCGCCCGATGCTACACCTAGCGCAGGCCGTGCTCCGACGCGGCTTCTGCCCGATGCCCGTGATGGCGCGCACCGCGGAACTTGCGTAGCGCCCACTCCTTGAAGTCGTCGACCTTCTCGAACACCACCGGCACCACGAGCAGGCTCAGCAGCGTGGAAGTCAGCAGACCGCCGATCACCGCCACCGCCATCGGCGCGCGGAAACCTGCATCGCCCTCCAGGCCGAGCGCCATCGGCACCATGCCGGCAGTCATGGCTACCGTGGTCATGACGATGGGGCGGGCGCGCTTGTGGCAGGCATCGATGATGGCCTCGGTGCGCGACATGCCGAGATCGCGTCGCGCAACGATGGCGTATTCGACCAGCAGGATCGAGTTCTTGGTGACGATGCCCATCAGCATCAGCAAGCCAATCAACGCCGGCAGCGACAAGCTGAAGCCGAACAGCGCCAAGAGCCCGAACGCGCCACCCACCGACAGCGGCAGCGCCGCCAGAATCGTCACCGGCTGCGTGAAGTCGTGGAACAGCAGCACGAGCACTGCGTACACGCACAGCACGCCAGCAAACATGGCGAGGAAGAAGCTACTGAACAGCTCCTGCATGCCCTCCACATCGCCCGAGGCAATGCGGCGAACACCTTGCGGCAGGTTCTTGATGGACGGCAGCGCCTCCACGGCCATGTTGGTATCGCCCAGCGCGCGCCCCTCCAGCCCGACGCTGATGGTGACGTTGCGGCTGCGGTCATACCGGTCGATCTGCGCGGGGCCGCTGCCGATGGAAATATCGGCGATGTTTTCCAGCGGCACCGCCCCGTTGCGGCCCGGCACGCGCAACTGCCGGATCGTGTCGATCTGGTTACGTGCCTTTGGATCGAGTTCAACGCGGATGTACACCTGCCGCTCGGGCAGGTTCAGCTTGGGTAGGTTGACGTCGTAGTCGCCGGCGGTGGCCACGCGCACGGCCTGGCCGATGGCGGCAGCGGTTACGCCTTGCTGCGCCGCGCGCGCAAAGTCCGGGCGGATGACGATTTCGGGCCGCAGCAGACTCGCTGACGACGTGACCGCACCTAGCCCCGGCACGGTACGCAGGTCCCGCATCACATCGCGCGCGGCCTGCTGAAGCGTGGCGGGGTCGTCGCCGGCAAGCACCACCTGGAGTTGCTCGCCGGAGCCCACCGCGCCAAACGAGATCCGCACGCCCGGCACGCCTTCCAGCATTTCGCGCAACTGCCGTTGAACGCCCTGCTGCTTGATGTGACGGTCATGCCGGTCGGTGAGCGAGATCGTGAGCGTGCCGGTGCGCACCTCTCCCCCGCTGGAGCCCGGCACACCGGCCATCACGCCCGAGCCGATGGCCGTATAGACGTGACGGACTTCCTTGTGCTGCATCACGATCTTGCGCACGCGCTCGGTGTTGTCACGCGTTTGCGCGATCGTGCTGCCGGGCGGGCTTTCCACCGTCATCTGCAACTGCGCCCAGTCTTCGGGTGGCAGGAACGTTGCAGGAATCAGCCCGATGATGCCAACCGACACGACGAAGAACGCTGCGGCCATGCCGCCTGTCTTCCACGGATGCTCGAGACACCAGCGTGCCGCCTGCAGATAGCGCGTCATGACCCAGCCGTCACGGTTGGGCTCGTCCTGCGGCTTCAGCATATATGCCGCCATCATTGGCGTGAGCAGCCGCGCCACCAGCAGCGAGGCCAGCACCGCCAGCGAGGCTGTCCATCCGAACTGTTTGAAGAACTTGCCCGAGATACCGCCCATGAACGCCGTCGGCAGAAACACCGCCACCAGCGTGAGCGATGTCGCCACCACGGCCAGACCAATTTCCTGCGCCGCTTCCATCGCCGCCTCCAGCGGCTTCTTGCCGTTGCGCAGGTGGCGCACGATGTTCTCGACCTCCACGATCGCGTCGTCGACCAGAATCCCGACCACCAGCGTGAGCGCCAGCAGTGTGATCCCGTTGAGCGTGAAGTCGAGCAACTGCATGGCCGCGAACGTCGGGATGATCGACAGCGGCAATGCCACGGCGGACACGAACGTGGCACGCCAATCGCGCAGGAACAGCCACACCACGATCACGGCGAGGATGGCGCCTTCGTACAGCGCGTGCATCGACGCGGTGTACGCGTCCGACACCGGCTTGACCATGTTGTAGACCTCGGTCACATGCACGTTGGGCCGCTCGGCCTGCAGCGCGGCCAGCGCTTCGCGTACGCCCTTGGCCACCGAGATTTCGCTTGCGCCGCGCGAGCGGAACACCTGGAAGCTCACGACAGCCTTGCCGTCGAACAGCGCCATCTGGCGTGGCTCAGCCGCGGTATCGCGCACGTCGGCCACATCCGACAGGCGAATGCGCCGGCCATCGGACAACGGGATGTCCATCTGCGCCAGTTCGCGCGCGCTCTTCACCGTGCCGAGCGTGCGCACGGCCTGCTCCTGCCCGCCGATATTGCCGCGCCCACCCGGCGCTTCCTGCTGCATGCCGCGCACTTGCGCGCTGATGTCCGCCGCCGACACGTTCAACGCCTGCAGGCGCACGGGGTCAAGCTGCACGCGCACTTCGCGGTCCACACCGCCCTGGCGCGTCACCTTGGCCACGCCATGCACCGACAGCAGCCGCTTGTTGACCGTGTTATCGACGAACCAGGAGAGATCCTCCGCATCCATGTCGGACGCTTCCACGGCGTACGTCAGCACGGGCATGCTCGCGAACGTCACACGCGAGATGACGGGTTCCTGCACGTCGGACGGCAGCTGCGCGCGGATGCGGCTGACGGCATCGCGCACGTCGTTCACGGCTTCCTGCACATCCTTCTCGAGCTGGAACTCGACCATCGTCGTCGAGCTGCCGTCGTTGATGGTGGACGTGATGTGCTTGATCGCGCCGATGCTCGCTATGCTGTCTTCGATCTTGCGCGTGACTTCGGTTTCCATCTGCGTGGGCGTGGCGCCCGGCAGGCTGGCCGTCACGGAAACCGCCGGAAAGTCGATGTCCGGAAAATTCTGGATCGACAGCATCTTGAACGACACCAACCCCGCCACCGTGATCAGGATGAACAGCAGGATCGACGGAATCGGCTTGCGGATCGCCCAGGAGGAGAAGTTCATGGCTTGGCTCCGGCTGCGGGCGCCGACGCAGCGGGCATGGAGGCTGCACCGAGGGCCGCCACACGCACCACATCGCCATCGGTCAGGAAGGCGGCGCCTGCAGCCACAATGCCGTCCTTCGCGCCAATGCCCTGCACGATTTCGACTTGCCCATCCCGGCGGCGGCCAACCGTCACTTTGGTCTGCCGCACGCGGCCCTGCTCGCCAATCACCATCACGTAGTCGTAACCATCGCGCGAGAACACGGCGGTCTCCGGCAACGTCGCGGCCGGCGCATCGCCCAGCAGCACATCGCCCGAGAGATACATGCCTGCCTTCACGCCGGACGTTGCAGCTTCCGGCGGCAGATCAACGTAGACGAGACCATTGCGCGTGTTGGCGTCGACCGTGGGAGCGACCTGGCGCACACGGCCGTTCACCACGCCGCCATCCATGCGGCGCAGGCGTGCGGCCTGACCGAGCTGAATGCGGGGCAGGACGTCGCCGTGCATTTCGGCGCGCCATTCCAGGCGGTTCTTCCGGATGAGTTTGAAGAGTTCGGTGCCTGAGGACACCACGGCGCCCACGGTGGCCGTGCGGGCGCTGATGACGCCGTCGTCGGGTGCGACCACACGCGTGTAGCGCAAGCGCAATTGCTGGCTCTCGAACTGCGCGCGTGCTGCGGCCAGCTTGGCAGCCGCTGTCTTGGCCTGCGTGTCGTACTGGATCAGATCCTGTTGGCTGATCGCACCGCTCTTGTCGAGTTCGTGCGCGCGGTGCGCCTCGCCGGCGGCTTGCGCGGCCGATGCCTCGGCTTCGGCCTGGCTGGCGCGTTGCGCAGCCACATCGGCGCGCACGGTTTCATCCGACAGACGGGCAAGCAGTTGGCCTTGCTTGACCACATCGCCCACGTTGACGAGCACTTCCGCCAGCTTCAGCCCGCTCACCTCGGCGCCGATGCTGGCTTCCTGCCACGGCTGCACGGCACCGCTGGCCGTGGCGATGCGCGGCCACACATGCTGCGCCAGGTGCGCGACGTTGACGGCCAGCGCCGGCTTGGCTGGCAGCTGCTCCTTTTTCTTGTTCTCGGGCGCAGATTTGCCGCACGCCGCCAGCGCGCCGGCAAGCAACACCGCCAGCACGGCCATCCAAACGCGTTGTCCTGTCATGAAGCGTTTCCGGTATGCGCCCCGCCCTGTGCGGTCGGCGCAGTAATCTTGGTATCGGGATCAGGGTTGGGGGCATCGTCGCGCCAGCCGCCGCCCACGGCCTTGTAGAGCGCAACCCAGGCCTGCGCGCGTTCGAGCTTGACTGCCGCCAGGGACTGCGAAGCCTGCAACGCTGTGCGCCGCACATCCTCGAGCTGCAGCAGGCTGCCGGCACCGAGGCGGTAGCGCGCATTCGACGCTTCCAGCACCTTCGCATATTGCGCATCGGCCATCGTGGCAGCATCGACGCGACGATCGGAAGCATCCAGCCGCACCAGCGCGTCTTCCACTTCCTGCACGGCCTGGCGCACTTTGCCGCGATAGCTGGCCAGCGCTTGGTCGTAACGCGCACGCGCTGTTTCCACGCGCGCCGCGCCCGTGCCGCCGTCAAAGATCGGCAACGACACCGACGGCCCGAACGACCAGGATTTGCTCGTCAACGATTGGCCGCCAAGGCGGTACGAATTGATGCCGATGGAGCCCGCCAGCGTGATCGATGGCAAGCGGCTTGCCACCGCCACACCGATATCCGCGCTGGCACCCGCCACCGCGCGCTCGGCCGACGACACATCCGGCCGTTGCGACAGCACCTGCGCCGGCACATCGGGCACGCCGGCATCGGGTGGCGCCGGAATCTGCGCGCTGTCCTTGGACAGCAGCCCGTTCAGCGCATCCTGGTCGATGCCGGTGAGCGTGACGAGCTTGTCGATGCCCTGCGCACATTGCGCACGCTGGCCTTCCAGCGCATTGACGGCATCGCCCACCGTGGCTTGCGCTTGCGCAAAATCAGCCGGCGCGACAAAGCCCGCGTGGAATTTACGCTCGGTCAGTTGCAGCGTTTCTTGCCGGGACGACAGCGTTGCCGCGCCGATATTCACCAGCGCCTCGCACTCGCGTTGCTGCAAGTAGGTGTTGGCGACCTCGGCGGCGAGCGATACGCGCGCGTCGTGCCAATCGGCTTCGCTGGCCGTCAGCCGCGCATCGGCGCCTTCCAGGCTGCGGCGTTTGCCGCCGAAGAGGTCGATCTCCCACGAGGCGTCGACCTGCGCCGCCAAAGTGGTAATCGTTCCCAGCCCCAGCGTCGGATTCAGCGCGCCAGCAGAAAGTCCGCCCACGCCGCCAAACTGGCTACCACCAAACCCGCCCTGCCGCGTCGCGGAGCCGGAACCTTTCAGTTGCGGAAACAGTGCAGCCTGGCTGGTGGAAACGCTCGCACGCGCCTCACGCACGCGGCCGACGGCCTGCGCGATCGTCGGGCTGGTCGCATCCGCGTGCTCCACCAGTTGGGTCAGCACTGGGTCGTGGAACTGCTCCCACCAGCGCGCCAGCGCCATGCGGCTGCCGTGATGCGGCAGCGTGGCGTGCCAGCCTTGCGGGGCTTCGGTGCCGCTCAGTGGCGGCGTGTGGTAATCGGGCCCGACCGCGCAGCCGGCCAGCAGCAGGGCCAGCACCAGCGGCGTAAATCGGGCGCGACCGCCGGGCGCGCGGCTGCCGGCGTGTCGACCTGTCTTCATGGGAGGTGTCCTTCGGGAACGCAGCTGGGATTATGCCCAGTCAAGCGTCGGCAAGACACTCGCCCCGCCACGGAGCTCAGCCAACCCCCGACAACCGGTCAGGCGATGCTCAGGACCCTGCGCACATCGGCGCCGGCCCGGGCGTCAGATATAGCCCAGCAGCACAAGAATGACCACGATCACCACGATCAGTCCGAGCCCACCCGTCGGCCCGTAGCCCCACCCCCGGCTGTACGGCCACGACGGCAGCGCGCCGATCAGCAGCAAGATGAGAACGATGATGAGAATGGTGCTCAACATGATGCCTCCTGTTTCTGCGTTGGTATGCCGCCGTTCCGTCGTGGCGCAGCGGCTTACCCGGCATCTAGCACGCCCCGTTCCCGTGCTGGCTCCATTTGCGGTTTTCTTGAATGCTTGGCAGTTAATTGCGGAATATCGGGGGCATTCAAGGCCCCCGTGTGGCCTTTCTTGCGTCAGGCGGAGGACTTGGACGAAGACAACGCCCTTGCGCGGCAACCGCGCGTAGCAAGCCAGCACAGGATCGACCCGGCAACCACCATCGATGCGCCCTTCCAGAACGCAAACGACAGCGGTGTATGCAACAGCGCCGCTGCGAGGGCCGCAGAAAATACGGGGATGAAATACGACGCGCCCGCCAGCACGGTGACGTTGCCGTGCAGGATGCCGACGTTCCACGCCGCGTAGCCAAACCCCATTGCGGACGCGGCCAGCGCAAGGTAGATCACCGCTGACACGTTGAAATGCAGTGCACCGCCGCCCGTGGCGAAGAACTTGATCCACAGGGCCAGCGCGGTCAGGATGAAAAACAGCGTTGCGCCGTTCTTGCCGTCGGCAATCCGGCTGGTGACCGTACAGTACGCCGCCCAGATCACCGCGCCTGCAAAGGCCAAGCCGTAACTGAGCGGGTTGTCCTTGACGTTCCCGGCCATGCCGGCGATATCCAGTCCCTGATCGCCGCCTAGCACGAAGCAGATCCCGAGGATGGACACGAGCACGCCCGGCACGATCAGCGCATTCGCCCGCTGATTGTTGAAGGCGATGGCGGACAGCATCGTGAACGTCGGCCACAGGTAATTGACCATCCCGACTTCAATCGCCTGCCGCGCGCTGCTGGCATAGCCGATCGACAGCGAGAGGCACAGCTCGTAAGACACAAACAGCAGGCTGCCCCACAGCAGGTAGCGCCGCGGAAACGTCCTCAGATGATTGAAACCGACCGTGAATACCAACAGCACCGACGCGACGGTGTAGATCATGGCGGCGCCGCCCACAGCCCCCAGATGCTGGCTCACACCGCGGATCAACCCGACGATCGAACTCCACAGAAGCACCGCGATGAGTCCGATGAGTGTTGCCCTACTTTTGCTTTGCATACCACCTGCTTGCACTGACATGTCCGCCTGAGGAAAACCGCTTGCTCACACCCGGCCCAACGCTGCCGGTAAAGCCGTGCAGTTTACCGGCCGCAGTGGCAGAGCGCGTAATAGCCGCATCTCAGTCTACGGACGATGCTTCGCTATAAGATGCTGACGATAAAAATTCGAGGTTTGCTATGACGTCTTTTGCAATCGAAGCGCCCGTTTCCGTGGGCTGGATTGGCACGGGGCGGCTGGCGCGGGCATTGGCCACGCGGGCACACGATGCAGGCGTGCGCACCGTGGCGGTTGCAAACCGGTCGGCCGCGCCCGCCGCGTGGCTCGCACAAGCCACGGGAGCAAAGACCGTCGATGCACAAGGCGTGGCGGACGCCGCCGATTGGGTATTCGTGACCGTGCCGGATGACGCCATCCCGGGCGTCGTCGGCAACGTGCGCTGGCGACCGGGCCAGCTCGTACTCCACTGCAGCGGCGCCGGCGAACGCGACTTGCTCGATGCCGCCCGCCAAGCCGGCGCGGCGACCGCCAGCTTCCACCCGCTATTTCTGTTTGCCGGTTTGCCGGATGACGCTGAGCGTCTGGGCGGCGCCTCCATCGCCATTGACGCCGACGCCCCCCACGATGCGGCGCTGTCCAGCTTTGCATGGCGGCTCGGCTGCACGCCGCTGAAGGTGCGTGCCGGGCAACGCGCCCTGTATCACGCCGGCGCCAACTACGCGGCCAGCTTCCTGCTGTGCGCACTGCATGAAGCCGCCACTTTGTGGGAAGCCGCGGGCATCGACCGTGACGCCGCTGTCGCGGCCATGTGGCCGCTCGTGGATGGCACGCTGGCCGCAGCGCGCGCACGCGGTCTGGCTGGCGCACTGGCGGGCCCCGTTTCACGCGGAGACGGCGGCGTGATCGACAAACATCTGCAAGCGCTCGATGCGCTCGGCGCCGATCACGCTGCGCTGTACACCGCACTCACACGGCGTGCGCTGGCGTTGGCCGCCGAGCGCGGCGCACCCTCCGAAGATGTGCTGGCCGACCTGGCTGCGCGACTCAACCCTACGTAATTTCGGAGTCGGCATCCTCGGGGTTGGACGACGCGCATGCACCAATTCGGCGCGCGCCCTACAATCGGCAGCTTGCCCACACGCCTGTTCTGCCATGTCCCACACACCGCACTCGCCGCCATCTCCTGCTGCACATGACGCCGCTGCACCCCGTTCATCCGGCGCCCTGATCCTGCTCGTGGTGGGGTTGGTGCTGGTGGGTGTGAATCTGCGACCAGCCTTGTCGAGCCTGTCGCCCGTGCTTAAACAGGTGACAGCGGGCACCGGGCTGTCTGGCGCCACGGCGGGCTTGTTGACGACCCTGCCGGTGCTGTGCCTCGGCCTGTTTGCGCCGGCTGCCGCGTTGCTGGCTCGCCGGTTTGGCGCAGAACGCGCCGTGGGTGGCTTACTGATTGCATTGGCGGCAGGCATTGCGTTGCGCAGTGCGGGTGGCGTTGCACCGCTCTTCATCGGCACGCTGGCGGCGGGCGCCTGCATTGGCGTAACGGGCATTCTGTTGCCGGGCATCGTCAAGCGTGATTTCGGCCGGCAGGCAGACCTGATGACCGGCGTCTACACCATGGCGCTGTGCTTTGGTGCGGCAGTGGCGGCCGGCGCAAGCGCGCCGCTTTCAGCATGGCTGGGCGGCTGGCAACCCGCGCTGGCATTCTGGGCCCTGCCCGCTCTGCTGGCCTTTGTCGGCTGGTGGCCGCATATGCGGCATGCGCACGGTAAGGGCGCGGCCACGCGGCTGCAGCGTGTGTCGCTGTGGAACAAGCCGATTGCCTGGCAGGTGACGCTCCATATGGGGCTGCAATCGTCGCTGGCGTATTGCGTGTTCGGCTGGCTGCCTGTGATCTTGCAGGACCGCGGGCTATCCGCCGTGCAGTCCGGCGTGGTGGTGGCGGTGTCGATTCTCGTGCAGCTCATCACCGCGCTGGGCGGGCCGTTTGTAGCGCGGCTCGGGCGCGATCAACGCCCCGCCGTGGTCCTGATGATGCTGATGTGCTGGGCAGGCCTGATCGGCTGCCTGTACGCACCGCTGTCAACGCTGTGGTGGTGGGCGGTCTTGTTGGGACTCGGCCAAGGCGGCAATTTCAGCGTGGCGCTGTCGCTCATCGTGCTGCGCTCGGCCGATGCGCGCGTGGCGGCAAGCCTGTCGGCCATGACGCAGGGCATTGGCTACACCATGGCCGCTGCGGGGCCGTATCTCATGGGTGTGCTGCACGATCTGACGGGCAGCTGGGCCGTGATGGGATGGCTGTTCAGCGCGATTGCGCTGGCCTCGCTCGTGGCCGGCTCACTCGCCGGGCGCAACCGTACGCTGCACGCCGGCGAATAATTCATCTACCGCAAGGCTTCATTCAAGCCTTGTGCTTCAGCGTCCAGTTGGCCAGCGCCTGCATCTGCTCGGTGATCAGGCCGGCGATGCGCTCGTCCGTCAGATCGCCATCGGCGGTGAAGCCGCCGGCAAACGCGTTGGCAAACACTTCCGGCTTGTTCAACGGATGCAGGTCCAGATACACGCACACCTGACGCAGGTGGTACTGCGCGCGCGACGTGCCCATGCCGCCGCCCGCGCCCAGGATCGCGACCGGCTTGCCTGCCAGCAACGCGTTGTTGGCCATCCTCATGCAGTCGCACGCCGTACCGCCTTTCAATTAGGCACACGCAGTTGCGGTTTCCCGTAGGCATACCGACCTTGTAAAGGTTGTTTCGTGCAACTATCAGATTGCAGGCGTTGGGCGCCGAACCTGGCGTGCAGGTGGAGTCATTCCAAACCAACAGCGAAGCGGCGATGTGCGAGC
>NZ_MCGB01000067.1 GCF_001699815.1 Ralstonia pickettii
TTTCTGAGCAAAGGAATCGAGATGGCAACCATTCATGTAGACGTCGTCAGCGCTGAGCACGAGATCTTCTCCGGCAATGCCAAGTTCGTGGCGCTGCCTGGTGAAGCCGGCGAGCTGGGCATTCTGCCCGGCCACACGCCGCTGATCACGCGCATCAAGCCGGGCGCCGTGCGCATCGAGAAGGAAGACGGCGGCGAAGAGTTCGTGTTCGTTGCCGGTGGCATTCTCGAAGTGCAGCCGAAGAGGGTGACCGTGCTGGCCGATACCGCAATCCGCGGTCACGACCTGGACGAAGCCAAGGCGAACGAAGCCAAGCGTGCGGCTGAAGAGGCGCTGCAGAATCAAGGCAGCGACCTGGATCTGGCCCGTGCGCAGAGTGAACTGGCCGTGGCCGCTGCGCAGCTTGCAGCGATCGCGCGCCTGCGTCGCAAACGCTAGGGCAAGTGTGTACCGGCCGGTGTCATCGGGAGTCGCGTGGGACAGACACCGTGCCCGACCTCAGCAAGCATTTGCGAGGGGAGCGTGCGGTTTCGGAGCAGATGCTCAATATGGCATCTCAGATTCCGGTTCAGGCGACGGCGCGGCGGGTGTTTGAGATCGGCCCGGAAGAGGACGGCAACAACGTTCCGCTCTGGTCCATTTTCGAGGATCGGTTCGCAGAATTCGAAGACATCATCGAGTCAGGGCTGCGGCAATCGCGCCAAGGGGCAGACACTGGACTGAAGCGCGCTGATCGCGTCGCGCTGCTATTTCTCCCTGCCGATCAATGGCATCAGCTTCAGACAAATTCCGACGTGGCGGCTGGCCTAAACCTCGCTCAGCAGGCGCATGGCGCGGGCTATTTCAAGGCTGACGTTCGAAGGCTCGCAGCCATGCTTGCCTGCTGGCGTCTATGCCTGCAAGGGCCTGAGGAGTGGGGACCCACGGAGACGCTGCTCGATTGGTTGATTACCGGGCCGTATGCCCAAGTACTGGCGAACCTGGGCATCAGTGTGGAAATGCGCGATCTGCTGCGCGCAATTGCGGAAGATCACCACCTCGGGCGAGGTAACGTCGCCGCTGCGGCACGAGCACTGACCCGTTTT
>NZ_MCGB01000068.1 GCF_001699815.1 Ralstonia pickettii
GAACCGCGTCGCGAGTCGAGCGGCAACGGTCAAGGGCAAGGGCAGGGGCAGAATCAAGGCCAGGGTCGCAATGGTGGCGGCAGCCGCCAGCGCCAGGCGCAAGGCCAACGCGACGGTCAAGCCGCGCCAAAGCCGCGCAACGGCCAATCGCAAGCGCGCGGCCAGCGCCAGGTCAATGGTCAAGGCCAGGGCCAAGGCCAAGGCCAAGGCCAAGGCAATGGACAAGGCGGGCAGGGCGGGCAGGGCGGTCAACAACGCCGTGCATCGAACACGCAAGCCGCGCAGCCGGCCCACAAGGGACAGCCGGCCAAGCAGCCGTTCAATGGTTTGTTCGCCAAGGCGGCTGCGTTGCTCGGCGGCCGTAAAGCCTGACGTCCATGCACGACGATGGCCCACCCGCATCAGTTGACGCGCCCTACGACGGCCTGACGCCCGACAGCATCCTCGATGCGCTGGCGCAGGTCGGGCTGATGCCGGACGGCCGCATGTTCGCGCTCAACAGCTACGAGAACCGCGTCTACCAGGCCGGCGTGGAAGATAGCGCGCCGGTGGTGGTCAAGTTCTACCGCCCGGGCCGCTGGACCGATGCGCAGATCGTCGAGGAACACGCCTTCACGGCAGAACTCGCAGCGGCGGAGATCCCCGTGGTCGCGCCGCTGGAAATCGACGACCGCACGCTGCACGCGTTCGAGCGTTGGCACTTCGCGGTCTTCCCGCGTTGCGCAGGCCGCGTGCCGGCCATCGACCAAGACCACACGCTTGAGTGGATGGGCCGCTTCCTTGGCCGCATCCACGTCGTGGGTGCGCGGCGGCCGTTCGTGGCCAGGCCCGCACTCGACATCGACACCTTCGGCGTGCAATCGCGCGACTGGCTGCTCGAACACGATTTCATCCCGCCCGATTTGTTGCCGGCTTGGCGCAGCGTGGCTGACGCCGCACTCGACGGCGTGCGCCGCTGCTACGACCGCGCAGGCGACGTTTCATTGCTGCGCCTGCACGGCGATTGCCACGCCTCGAACGTGCTCTGGATCGAAGAGGCCGACGCCAAGCAGGGCGATCCACTGCGCAGCGCCGGTCCGCATTTCGTCGACTTTGACGACAGCCGCACCGGCCCGGCCGTGCAGGATCTGTGGATGCTGCTCTCGGGCGATCGCGCGTCGATGCAATCGCAGCTCGCCAGCCTGCTGGCCGGGTACGAGGACTTCTGCGAATTCGACACGCGCGAGCTATATCTGGTCGAAGCGCTGCGCACGCTGCGCTTGCTGCACTACAGCGCCTGGTTGGCGCGTCGCTGGAACGATCCGGCGTTTCCTGCAGCGTTTCCGTGGTTCAACACGCAACGCTACTGGCAGGACCGGGTGTTGGAGTTGCGCGAGCAGATCGCGCTGTTGGACGAACCGCCGCTCTGGTGAAACCGAGCGGCGGTTTTTCTTTGAGGCTTGGGCTTAGGCGAACTTGCCGGCCTGGAAGTCCCGCACGGCCTGGAAGATCTCTTCTTGCGTGTTCATCACGAACGGGCCGTATTGCGCGATCGACTCGTTCAGCGGTTTGCCGGCCACCAGCAACACACGCGCCTCAGCGTCGCCTGCGCGGATCACTACCCCGTCACTGCCTTCCGTGTTGGCGAGGATGGCCATCTGCTTGTCTTCCACGCGCTGCAGCCCCGCGTCGCCAGACGCTTCGGCGTCACCGACCAGCGCGCTGCCACGGAACACGTAGACGAACGCGTTGTGTCCGGCCGGCAGCCGCTGTGCAAACGAGGCACCGGCCGGCAGCGTGATGTCGAGGTACAGCGGCTGTGTCGCTTCACGCGTCATCGCGCCTTGCACGCCGTGCGACTCCCCAGCGATCACGCGTACGGCCACGCCGTCTTCCGTCGTGAACTCGGGAATCTCGTTCGACGGAATGTCGCGGTACCACGGTGTCGTCATCTTGTCGCTGGCGGGTAGGTTCAACCACAGCTGGAAGCCTTCCATCACACCATCTTCCTGTTCCGGCATTTCAGAGTGCACGACGCCGCTGCCGGCGGTCATCCACTGTACGCCGCCGTGTTGCAGGAGGCCTTCGTGGCCCGCACTGTCGCGGTGGCGCATGCGGCCCGCGATCATGTATGTCACCGTTTCAAAGCCGCGGTGCGGGTGATCGGGAAAGCCGGCCAGATAGTCGTTCGGGTCGTCACTGCGAAACGCGTCCAGCATCAGGAACGGATCGAGCCGGCGTTGCAGGTTGTTCGTCAGCACGCGGGTGAGCTTCACGCCCGCGCCGTCCGAGGTGGGGCGGCCTGTGATGATGCGCTCGACGAGGCGGGCACGCTGCACTTGCGGTTGCACGAGGGTTTCCATGCGGTTCTCCTGAAATTGGGCATTTGTCATACACCAAATGTAGGGTAGTTGCCTCGTTTGCACTAGTCGGTTATGGTGGGAAAAAATGTTGCTCTATACGAGACAATAACAATCCGGCTGGCGCGCATCACGATAAGAGGAGGAAACCATGGATCTGAACCAATTGGCGTTGTTCGTGCGCGTGGTCGAAGCGGGGAGCTTCACGGCAGCGGCAACGCGGCTCGATTTGCCTAAATCGTCCGTCAGTCGCGGCATCGCTGCGCTTGAACAGGATTTGAACGTGCGACTGTTACAGCGCACCACGCGCACGCTCCATCTGACGGACGCGGGCCAAAGCCTGTATCAGGTGGCGTCGCACGCACTGGAAGACATTGAGCGCGCCACGACCTGCGCAGGCGAGCTGCAGGACCTGCCGCGCGGCAAGGTCCGGATCACGTCTTCCGAAGACGTCGGCCGTCTGCTGGTAGCGCCGGTGGCGGCGCGCTTCATGCAGCTGTATCCGGAGATCGATCTGGACGTCGTCCTGACGCCGCGCAATGTCGATCTCGTGCAGGAAGGTTTCGACCTTGCCGTCCGCGTTGGACGCCTGGCCGATAGTTCGCTGGTGGCGCGGTCGCTTGGCGTGTTGCGCATCGGCTTGTTCGCGTCGCCCGATTACCTGCAGCGCCGCGGTGCGCCAGACACCGTACAAGGGCTGGCCGACCATTGCTGCCTCGATTTTCGCGGCACTGGACGCGGCGAAACGCAATGGCGCCTCGTCGGCCCCGATGGGCTGAAAACCGTGGCTGTGCGTGCGCGCCTGAATGCCGACAGCCTGATTTACCTGGAAACGTTGATTGCTTCAGGCGCCGGTATCGGCCCGCTGCCGCTGTATGCGAGTGCCGTGGCGCGCGCCAACGCACCGCTGCCGCGACTCGTTCGCGTGCTGCCGGACTATGCGACCAGCGGTGAGCCGATCAACCTCGTCACACCCTCTGCTCGGTTCGTTCCCAGGCGCGTTCGCTTGCTGATCGACATGCTGACCGAGTCGATCCGGCAAGAGCTGGAAAACGCCGATCCCACCTGACGTGTCGCCGCAAAGAAGCTGGGCACGTTAAATGTTGTCACGACTGCTCCCGTTGCACGTATCGCACGGCATCATGCGCTCCACGTGTGCCGGACCAGTACGTCGGACCCTACATGACGTCACCCCCGTAAGCGTTGCAGTGCTTCCCCCCGGTGCACTGCGATGTGTCTGGCACATGCGACCCTTGGGTGTTTCTGATCCCGTCACATTGTTGTGGGAAGCACCGCCGCCCGGACATCATTGTCCGGGCTTTTTTTTCCGTTTGACAAATGCATGTCGCAACCGTGTTTCAACGGCCTTCACAAATTAGGACTCTTCTCATGGTTCGTACCAAACCTCGCCATGAAAATTGCAGCCACGTAACACATGCAACGGAGCGCGCTGAACGCGCTTGAATAAGCGCCATCAATTCCGGCACCCACCCCCTACGCATGTGCGAATTTCCATGGAGCCGAACATGCGTATCGCCTTGCTTGAAGACGATCCCTTCCAAAGCGAAGTCATCGTCCAGATCCTGTCTCAGTCCGGCCACGACGTGGTGACCTACACCGACGGCTCAACCTTGCTGCGCATGCTGGGCCGGTCGTCGTACGACATGCTGATCCTCGACTGGCATACGCCTGGCATGCTCGGTATCGACGTGCTGAGCGTCGTGCGCAGCCGCCACAAGGATGTGTTGCCGGTCCTGTTCGTCACGGCTGAAGAGGGCGAGAAAAGCCTTGTGCGCGCGCTCACGCATGGCGCCGATGATTACATCGCCAAGCCGTTCCGCATTGCCGAACTGCGTGCGCGCGTCGACGCGCTGCTGCGCCGCGCATATCCCATTCCGTATGGCCGCCTGCCATTCGCGGTAGGGCCCTATCACTTCAATCCCCAGCGCCAGCAGGTCACCCTGCACGGCGAGCCGGTTACGCTGACGGGCATCGAGTTCCAGCTGGCGCTGCTGTTGTTTTCGAACGTGGGCCGCACACTATCGCGCGACCACATCTTCGGGCAGGTGTGGGGCCGCAACTCGTCGGAGTACACCCGCACGATCGATAGTCACGTATCGCGCATCCGCATGAAGCTGAATGTCGAACCGGTGAACGAGGTGCGCCTGGTGGCGGTGTACAAGCACGGCTATCGGGTGGACCACCTGAGGCCTGCGGACGACATGAATGCGCTGTCGGACATGGACGCTGCGTTCTACAGCACCTAAGCACGGGTGGATCATTCGCACAGAATGGGGCGCCACCGCAGGAATGCGGCGGCGCCGTTTTTGTTGCTCATCGACTGGTATGCTCAGGGCTTCTCATATCTTGGGCGAGGCCGGCGTGCCGCTTGTCAATCTCAATGCCGAGGCCGACGCGCTGCCGCGCGCATGGTCGTCTCGCGTGCTGGAACGTTTTGGTGGCGGCAACTTCAAGGTGCTGCGCATGGATGGCACGCCGTATCCCAACGAGGTGCACGGCTATGCCGAAGGGTTACTGGTCATCGATGGGCAGCTGCGTTTGCGTATCGGCGACGAAGCGGTAACCGTTTCGCGCGGCGAGCTGTATGTGGTGCCTGCCGGCGTGCCGCACAGCGTGGACGCCGGCAGCGCCGGCACGCTGGTTATTCTGGACGTGTAAGCGGAGCGTCGTCTGCCTCCGCAAGCTGTTTGATCCGCTGCAGCATCATCCGGCGGATCAGCCCGCTGGGCATGCGGATCAGTATCCAGTAAGGCGTGAAGCGGCGCAGCGCCGTTGTGCTGGAGCAATGCACGCACGTGCGCGTGGTCAGCAGCGTGTCGGCGCCCTCGGGCCGAGCGACGAACGTCATGACCAGCTTGGCGATATCGGGTTCGGAGAACGTGCGAAATGCACTGGCTTCAACGTGGATGAGCCCGCCGGCGGATTCCCAGAAGCGGCCGACCAAGCCGAGGGCGAATTCCTGATCTCCATCGCGGCCGAGAACGGTGAAATCGTGCAGGCCGAACCTGGCGTCGATCCGTCGCGCACTGGGCTTGCCCAGCGCGGCGGCGATGCGCGCCGGGATGGCGCGCAGATACAGGAGCAGCCTGGCTACCGGGAAATCCGTGACGTGAAGTTGCGAGGCCATGTCGAGCACGCGCGCGGGCGATGCATTGACCCGTATGTGGTGCCGCTCGCTGAACTGATGCTCGGGAAGGAATGTGTGCAACAGGCTCATGCTGATGGATGGCGTGGTGTCATGCCTGGGGCTTTTCGCTCGTAGACGTGGAAGCCGCAGCTGGAGCGAATGCGGCATCGCGCGCGGGCGGCTCTGCCAGGCTGCGTTTCATCAGCCATGCGACACCGGGTACGCGCAAGCCGGTGGCAAACACCACGTCTCGCATCCAACCGCCGTATTGCGCCTGGAAGCATGGCGTGAGCGCACGGCTCAGCGTCTGGTAGGCCTGCACGGTGCGCAGACGACGGGCGTGGTAGGCGAGCGCGCCATGGGTGGGGCCATGCACTTGCACGCACGCGGCAAGTGCCAGGGCATCTTGCGCGGCCAGCGTGGTCCCCAAACCGAGTTGCGGGCTCATGGCATGCGCGGCATCGCCGATGACGCAGTAAGGTGGTTTGGCCAACGCGCGCGGCCACGTGTGGCGATAGACGGCAAACGGCATATCGTCGTGCGAGCCGATCTGCTCGACCATGGGCGCAGCTTGCGGCCACAAGCTGAGCACGTGGGCCTTCCACTGTGTGATGTCGGTCTGGCGCCAGGCGTCGACAGCATCGCCGGGCAGGCTCCAGAACATCGACAGGCGCGTGCAGTTGCCGTCCACTTCGGTGGGCAGCAGGCCCATCATCTCGCGCGTGCCGCGAAAGCGCTGCTGCAGCACGCGCGGGTTCCACCCATCCACCCATCCTTGAAACCACAGCGTGCCCCATCGGTAGGTGCTCGACGGGCCGGCCAGGCCCGCGGGCTCACGCAGCGCAGAGGCCGCGCCATCGGCAATCACAAACAAGTCGAAGATCGACTCGCCCTGTGCGTGCGTGACCCGTGCGCGCGGTCCATCAACAAGCAATTGCTGGATTGCGCAACCAAAGTGGAATGCTGCGCCTGCGTGCAAGCCGGCGTCGTACAGCATGGACGACAGCCCGTGGCGCGTGACGGCGCGGCCGGGCGTCTCGGCGTAGTCGATGTCGAGCAGACGCCAGCCGCGATGGCTCAGGCCGATCAGTCGATCGATCGGCGCGCCGATGCCCTCAAGCTCGCGGCCCACACCGAGCGCTTCCAGCGCGCGGATACCCTGCGGCTGGACCAGCAGGCCCGCGCCCATGGCGGTCAACTGCGGGTGCTTTTCGAAGACGTGCACGTCGTGCCCCTGGCGAGCAAACGCGATGGCGGCGGCGAGGCCAGCGTTACCGGCGCCGGCAATGCCGATGGAGAGCGGGCGAAGTGCGGACATGAAGGCGTGACGGATCGTTTGCTCAAGATGATAACGATACGGCACGCACGTTAAGGCTGTTCGCGCAGGCTGCGGAGATAATGCGCAGACCTCACGCCCACCACAAAAGACCGGACGCGCCATGCAGATCAAATGGCTGGAAGACTTCAAGGAACTGGCCAAGACGCGCAGCTTCAGCCGCGCCGCCGAGAACCGCAACGTCACGCACCCCGCATTCGGCCGCCGGATCAAGGCCCTGGAGGAATGGGTGGGCACCGCACTGGTCGAGCGCAGCGAGCATCCCGTCACGCTTACCGCGGCAGGGCGCTTGTTTCTGGATGCGGCCGCCAATGCCGTCGACGGCCTGAACGATGCGCGCTTGCTGCTGCGGGAGGCGCAACTGCCCGTGGCGCTCAGGATCGGTACCGGGCGCACGCTGGCGCGCACGTTCGTCCCCGGCTGGTACGAAACGCTGGCGCGTCAGCGCGGTGTGTTTCCGCTCAGCGTGACGACGGGTGGCACGCAGGAAGGCGTGCTGGCCCTTGCCGATGGCACGGTCGATTTGCTGATCGCCTACGCCAGCCCACAGGCCGATGCGCTGCTCGATCCGCGCAAGTACGACCATTGCCTGCTGGGCAGCGAGACGCTCGTGCCGGTGAGCGCCCCCGACAAGCGCGGCCGCCCGCGCTTCACGCTGCCGGGCTCGGCTGCCGCACCGCTTCCATGGCTGGCCTTCGCGCGTGGGCTGACATTGCGGCAGATGCTCGACAGCCATCTGGCTGCCGCCGATCGGAAGGCGCATCTGCAGCCCGTGTTCCAGGCGGATTTTTACGAAGCGGTGGAAGAGATGGCCCTGCGCGGATTCGGCATGGCGTGGCTGCCGTATCGCCTGGCCAGGCCGCACCTGAACGCGGGTGAACTGCGCCCCGCTGGTGACGACGCCTGGCACATCCACGTCAACATCCGCATGATGCGCGTGCGTAGCAACCAGAGCGCGCTGCTCGACGAGGTGTGGCAACGGGCGGTCGACAACGCCAGCGGTAACGGCCGTAACGATCTCACCTGAGGCGCGTCGCAAAAAGCCCAACCTTGTGCCGAAACGGCACAAGCCGCCTCGGCGCGGCACCTAGACTCCTCCGCAACCTTCGCCCGCCAGCGCCGTTCGGCAAAACAGGCGGATCGGCACAGACCACGGGGAGACAACCATGCCAGCCCACACCCTCAACGCGAGCAGCGCAGGCGCGCGCGCCGCCGACGCACATCGACATCCCGCACCCTGGCGAGCCGTTCTGGCCGCCAGCGTCGGTAACGCGCTCGAATACTACGATTTGCTGATCTACGGCTATTTCGCCATCACCATCGGCAAGCTGTTCTTCCCCACGGGCGATGCGTGGAGTTCGCTGATGTTCTCCGTCGGGACGTTTGGCGTGTCGTTCATCATGCGCCCGCTCGGCTCGATGGTGCTTGGCAGTTATGCAGACCGCGTGGGGCGCAAGGCCGCGCTGACCTGGTCGATCCTGCTGATGATGCTGGGCACGGCGATGATCGCGTTTGCACCGACCTACGCGTCGATCGGTCTGTGGTCGCCGGCCATCGTGATCGTGGCGCGACTGCTGCAGGGCTTTTCGGCCGGCGGAGAATTTGGGTCGGCCACGGCGTTCATGATCGAACACGCCAACGGCAAGCGCATGGGCTACAACGCGAGCTGGCAGGCCGCCACGCAGGGTCTGCCACATTGCTGGCAGCGGGCTTGAGCGCGTGGATCACCTACGCGCTGCCCACCGCGCAGGTGGAGTCATGGGGCTGGCGCGTGGCGTTTCTGTTCGGCTTGCTGATCGGCCCGATTGGCGTCTACATCCGCCGCCATACGCCTGAAACGCCGGAGTTTTTAACCATGCAGGCGGAAGCGCCGGCTGCGCTGCAAGCGCGCTCGCCGCTGCGCGACACGCTCACGCAAGGTTTGCCAGGGCTGCTGCTGGGCGCGGGCGTGGTCGTGGCTGTCACCGCATTCAACTACGTGCAGAAGGTCTATATGCCGACCTATGCCATCAATCAACTCCACATCGCGACCAGTGCGTCGCTTGTCTGCACGATGATCACGGGCGCGATGCTGATGGTGATGGCACCGGCGTTCGGCCTGATGGCGGATCGTTTCGGCAGCATCCGCGTGGTGTCGATTGCGATGGTGGTGATTGCGCTGTCGACGTATCCGATGTTTGCCACGCTGGTCGCACACCCGACGTTCTGGACGCTGCTGGTCATGCAGGCCATCGTTGGTGTGCTTCTGGCGGCCATCCTGGCGCCGCTGCCTGCGCTGCTTGCCGATATCTTCCCGACGCGCACGCGTGGCACGGGCCTGGCGCTGAGCTACAACCTGTCCGTGACAATCTTTGGTGGATTCTCGCCGCTGATCGTCACGTGGCTGATCGGTGTCACACACATCAAGACGTCGCCAAGTTTCTATGTGTTTGCGACCACGCTGATCAGCCTGGCCTCGCTGTGGATGCTGCGCGGGCGCGCTCGTGCGGATCGAACCTGAACAGACTTCTCGTCACACCGAAGGATTTCGCATGATGACCTTGGAGGCGCTGCGCGCCACGCTGCCGGTCTACCCGATCGAGTTGCACAAGCCTGATATCCGCCGTTGGAAGACCGGCACACACGGCATTGATTACGTCCATACGTTCGACAGCGGCGTGCCGGGCCCGCACGTCATGATCAACGCGCTCACGCATGGCAATGAGCTGTGCGGCGCGATTGCGGTGGATGCGCTGCTGGCGGCCGGCGTGCGCCCGGCACGCGGCCGGCTCACGCTGTCATTTGCCAACGTCGAGGCGTATGAGCGCTTCGATATCAACGACCCGGATGCCACGCGCTTCATCGACGAAGACCTGAATCGCGTGTGGTCTGCAGACAAGCTTGATGGCCCCGGCAACTCGCTGGAACTGCGCCGCGCGCGTGAGCTGCGGCCAGTGATCGACACGGTCGATTACCTGCTCGATATTCACTCGATGCATGAGAAGGCCGAGCCGCTGATGCTGACCGGACCGCACGCCAAAGGCGTCGCATTGGGCCGCCTCGTTGGCGCGCCTTCGCATCTGATGATCGATGCCGGCCATGCTGCCGGTCGCCGCTTGCGCGACTACGGCGGCTTTGGCGATGCCGCCAGTCCGAAGAACGCGCTGCTCATCGAATGCGGTCAACACTTCGAACGCGTGAGCCGGGATGTTGCGCTGGACGCGTGCGCGCGTTTTCTGGTGGCGCTGGGCACCGTCGATGCGTCAGCAGTATCGGAATGGCTGGGCATGGCGCCTGCGCTGGAGGTGCGTTGCATTCGGGTGACCGATCCGGTGGTCGCCAAATCCACGGCGTTCCGTTTTGCGGACGACTATCGCGGCATGGAGACCATCGCCCGTGCCGGCACCGTCATCGCTACCGATGGAGCGCTGCAGATCGTCACGCCGTACGACAACTGCGTGCTGCTGCAGCCATCGCTGCGGCATCTGGCCCCCGGCGTGACCGTGGTTCGACTGGGCAGGCTGGAAGGATCGGCCTAAACGCCCAGCATGGCGCGCAACGTGCCGAGCACGACTTGCCGGCAGTTGCGCACCATCTTCTCTTCGGGATCTCGATAGCCGGTCAGAAGCCACGCAGCACCGACGTTGGTCAGGGCGCCCACCAGCGCCAGGCCGATGATGCGTTGGTCGGCGCGCAACTCGGCGTCATCGTCATTGTGGGCGCCGGGCAGTTGGGCATTCGCCATGATCTGCTTGCCGAACTCCAGCAGGTTGCGCTGGTAGGTCGCGTCCGTTTCCGGGCTCACGCCCATCACTTCGAGCAGCAGCACGCGCGCCGCACACGGTTCACGCAAGAACACGAAAAACGCGTGCAGGCCGGCGTCGATACGAGCTTCCAGCGTGCCTTCCGCAGCGGCGGTGGCTTCATACACCTGCGCGCGCAAGTCTTCGGCATGCTGCTGATAGGTCGCACGCAGCAGGGCTTCGGTGCTGTCAAAGGCGGCGTAAAAGTACCGGTCGTTGAGCTTCGCTTCCTGGCAGATTGCGCGTACGGTGGCCTTGCGAAAGCCCACCGTGCCGAAGACGCGCGTGCCAGCACGGATCAGCGCATCGCGGCGCTCTGCTGCACGTGCCTCCGGCGCCACGCCGCCATACGGGCGGCCTTTTCTGACTGGGGCGTCGTCTGTTTCAAGTGTTTTCTCCATTTCGCTATTTGACGTCAGGACGCCTGAAAATTAAAGTGGTGACGAATCACACCACATTTAGAGCGAAATTTGCCACGCCTGCCCGCAAGGCTGCAAACAGGAGACCGCATGAATACGACGATGGAGCGAAGCGCCAGCCCCGGCGTGCCCCGCAACCGGGCAGCCGCGCCGGATACCGACCTCGACGTGCTCATCGTCGGCGCGGGCCTCTCGGGCATTGGCGCGGCGTATCACCTGCGCGAGCGCTGCCCGTCGGCGCGTTTCACCATCCTCGAAGGGCGCGAATCCATCGGCGGCACGTGGGACTTGTTCCGCTATCCGGGCATCCGATCGGACTCCGACATGTTCACGCTCGGCTACAGCTTCCGGCCGTGGCACAGCAACAAGGCCATCTCCGACGGTCAGACGATTCTCGATTACATCCGCGACACCGCAGGCGTGTTCGGCATCGACAAATCCATCCGCTTCCGCCATAAGGTGACGGGTGCGAGCTGGGATTCCGCCGCCGCGCGCTGGACCGTGCAGGCGCTACGCTGCGATGGCTCGCGCGAGGAACCGGTGCTGTTCACCTGCAAGTTCCTCTACATGTGCAGCGGCTACTACGACTACGAAGAGGGCCACGCCCCGACGTGGCCCGCGATGGACACTTTCCAAGGCCGCATCGTCCATCCGCAGCATTGGCCGAACGATCTGTCGTACGGCGGCAAGCGCGTGGTGGTGATCGGCAGTGGCGCCACGGCGGTCACGCTGGTGCCCGCGATGGCCGGCACCGCGCAGCACGTGACGATGCTGCAGCGCTCGCCCACGTACATCGTTTCGCGGCCCGAGCAGGATGCCGTGGCCAACACGTTGCGCCGCTGGTTGCCGTCCGGCCTGGCTCACCGGCTGGTGCGCACGAAGAACGTGCTGCTGACGATGTACTTCTACAGCCTCGCCCGTCGCAAGCCCAAGGCATTCAAAGAGTTCATCATCCGCATGGCCGGCAAGCAAATCGGCCCCGGCTTCGACGTGCGCAAACACCTCACGCCGCGCTACAACCCGTGGGACCAGCGCCTGTGCCTCGTGCCCGATGGCGACCTGTTCAAGACCATCCGTGCAGGCAAGGCGTCGATTGCGACCGACGAAATCGCGCGCTTCACGCCGACCGGCCTGCAGCTCAAGAGCGGTGAACATCTTGACGCTGACGTGATCGTCACGGCCACTGGGCTCAAGCTGAAGGTGCTGGGCGGCGCGGCCATCACTGTCGACGGGCGTGCCGTGAATCTGGCCGAGACGGTGTCGTACAAGGGCATGATGTACAGCGGCGTGCCGAACCTCGCGTCGTCGTTCGGCTATACGAATGCGTCGTGGACGCTCAAGGCTGAGTTGATCGCGCAGTACGTCTGCCGGCTGCTCAACCACATGCAGTCCAACGGCTTCGATACCTGCGTGCCGCGTCTCGGTGACGAAGCCATGAGCCGCGAACCCGCCGTCGATCTGACGTCCGGCTACATCCAGCGTGCGGCGGCCATCCTGCCCAAGCAGGGCGACAAGCAGCCGTGGAAGTCATATCAGAACTACGCGCGCGATCTGATGATGCTCAAGTTCGGCACACTGGCCGACAGTGCCATGCAGTTCGAACGCCGTGCCCAGCCGACCGGCGCGGCGCAGCCCGCCTAACCGCCTCCCGCTTTGGGGACACTATGACCTACACCATTCTTGGCGTCATCGCGCTTGCCATCCTCGCGCCTGTTGCGTTCACGTTTTTCATCGCTCGCCGCGTCACCAAGGGGTTTCCGCCCGAAGGCAAGTTCATTGATATCGGCGGCGATCGCGTGCATTACACCGATCGCGGAACGGGCCCTGCCATCGTGTTCGTTCATGGCCTGTGCGGCAACCTGCGCAACTTCGCGTACCTGGATCTGGATCGGCTGACGCGCTCGCACCGCGTGATCGTGATCGACCGGCCGGGTGCGGGGCGGTCTGTGCGCGGTGGGGATTCGCCTGCCAACGTCTACGCGCAGGCCCGCACGGTCGCGCAGTGCATCGAGCAGCTTGGGCTCGACAAGCCCGTGCTGGTGGGACATTCGCTTGGTGGGGCGATTTCGCTTGCGGTGGGGCTGAACCATCCGCACGTTATCCGCCGGCTCGCGTTGATTGCGCCGCTCACGCACGCAGAAAGCACGCCGCCCGGTGCGTTCAGGGGCTTGGTGTTGACGTCGCCGCTGGTTCGCAGGCTGGTGTCATGGACACTGGCGATCCCGCTGTCGATCATCAATTCCCGCAAGGCCATCGCTGCGGTGTTCGCGCCCGAGGCCATGCCGAAGGATTTCCCGTTCAAGGGAGGCGGCTTGCTGGGGCTGCGTCCGCACGTGTTCTATGCGGCATCGTCGGATCTGGTCGCTGCGCCGGAAGATCTGCCCGACATGGAGCGCCGCTATGCCTCGATGACGGTGCCTGTCGATGTGTTGTACGGCCGCGGAGACCGCATCCTGAACGTCAAGCGCCAGGGCGAAGCGCTCAAGCAGAAGCTCGACCGAGTGAACCTGCGCATCATCGACGGCGGCCATATGCTGCCCGTGACGCAACCGGTATTGACGACGGATTGGGTGTTGGCGGTGGCTGCTGGGGTGCCTGTGGAAGCCGAGGCGCTTGCGTAATGTGATGACCCTGGCGGTCGCCAGGGACGCAGCAGAAAAGCAAAAAGCCCTGCCGAAGCAGGGCTTTTTGGTATTTGGTGGCGAATCAGGGAGATTTTCTAAAATTTCAAAAATTCCCTAAATTCCAGCATATTCTGGGCTGCATGGTTATTAATGTAGCAACTGGATGTATCAGAATCAACATATTTTGGTAGAGTTGTTCAGAATGGGTGGTGGCTTTGCGTGGGAACTTCCTGCAGCTATAAGGGCGGGTCTGGGACGCGAAATGACAGCAGCGCGCTTTGCTGGCCCCGGTGGCGTATACAGACCAACAGCGGCACAGGCGTCGGAACTGCACTAAAGACGAAACGGCGGGAGGCGCGTGTTAGCGGCCACCGGAGCTGACTATGGCGGTCTCGGCCACTCCCCTACATGATGCGGTTGTGCGAGGGCGGAGGATTGCCCTGGTCCCGAGCGGCGGTGCTAACCTGCTGCTCAAATGCCGCACCGGTCCTGCCGGCGGCTGCGTCCTTCGGAAACCAGGTCGGGTCCGGCATGGATTTCAGGGTTGACGGAGCTTCCACGGTTCTTTCTCACGCATCGATGACGGCGGCGGTCGCATGTCGGCCGCCTCAACGCCATAACCCTGGGAGAGCTTTCCCATGGACGTACAGCAACTTGTTTCCGAATTCCTTGCTTCTGAACAGGGGAGTCAGGCTACCCAAGCCTTGGCGGCTCGGGGCATCAGCACGGATGATGCCCAGGCGATGCTGAGCCAGGCGGCAGAGACAGCGCACGCCCACGTTGAAGAACAGAATGCTGGCCTGATGGGCGAGCATGGTGGCAGAAGCTTTTTTGCAGCCTTCGCCGCAGGCCTCGTTCGGGGCGACGGCTTTTTCAAGTCGCTAGTAGAGGGCGGGGAGGGTATTCTGACCGGTCGCGTCGCGGAATCCTTGGCAGGAAAAATGGGTATTGACCCGTCCATCGCGTCGACTGTGGCCGCAGCCGCTACTCCGTATCTCGTAGCGTTTCTGAAGGAGCGTCTCGCCTGAGAAGAGCCTTTGTCGCTCTGGCAGCGTGGAGGGTTGGGGGCGGCCGGTTCAGGCCCGTTCGATGGATTAGCGCAACCTCACGGCGCGGCAATCGCGGGCGCTTTGGTGGCGGAGTTGGAAGCAAATATGCATGGGCTTCCACTGAGAAGCGACCCCGGTCGGGGTCGCTTAATCATGCATATTCAAGGAGGCGATTCCCGTTTGCCCTTTGGGGCCGGGGCTACACCTAGCGTTCGCATCGCACGAATGATTGTGCTGTAGCTTCCGCGTCCGAGTTCGAGCCGGATGTTCACTGGCCCGACGGGTCGTCCCTGCCTGCGCAAAGCATCGCAGGCGCGTTTGACATCTTCGACCGTAATGCCAGGGCGCCCCCCTCTGTTTTTGCGTTGTGCCATTGATGACCTCAGTGCTTCCGACGCATGTCGAAATCACTGCGTATAGGTACCGATGGCTTCTGCTTTGCCGCTGCCAACGTAATTTCGTCGGCCGGTCGAGTAGCGTCGACAGAGGTTTCGTAATCAAAAATCGTTGCATCTCGTTCCCGTAGGCGTCGACCATTGGCGTCTAGTTTTTGAACTTTCGATGGGAGGACAGATGAACGAAACAGCAGTGGACTATGCGCGTCTTGCAGCCACTCGGCATTGTTATCAGGCTCCAGAGTCCACAGAAGTATCTCGCCTTCGAAGAAAGCCAACAACGCTCCGCCTTCTTGATGAAACCCGATGTGACCGCCTCACGGGACGGGCGGGTCAGGTGGATTTTGGATACGAAGTGGAAGGAGCTCTCGGCAGGTGAAGCCAAGGAAGGCGTGGCACAGTCCGACCTTTACCAAATGTATGCATATGCCAGCTGCTACAACTGCTCCGAGGTTGTGCTTCTGTATCCGCATCACGGCGCTCTTGGTCAAAGTGCTGGTGTACGGGCCACTTACTTGCTGAATCCCTGGGCAGAACGTGCGAGCCAAGAGCCGGCGCGGCGGGTGAGAGTGGCGACGATGGACTTAGCTGACCTCAAGACCGTTCCTAGGCAACTTGAACGGATTGTGCTGGACTATAACGCGCAGGCACCGGTCGAGATTGCCGATGGTGTTCCAAGTCACGCGTTGCGCTAGTATGGACCGGCGCGTCATAGTGACGCACAGCCGGCCCTCTGCGGTTCTTAAGCATGTGCTTCGGGACGAAAATCCCCCAACTGCCGTCGGTACGCTTGTATAACGCGGGACGGTTGTCAGGCTTGCGGCCATCGACGAATTGAGGTGAGTAGCACAGTGTCGCGACGTTCCGGATGCGAAGTGCATTGGTTGTCAGAAGTTTGATGAGCAGAATGTCGCGTGCCCAAATTGCTTCATCGAGGGGATTCCCAATCGGGCGGTCGAGACGCATCCGTTGCATCATGTCGGCAACGGCTTGAAGCGGGTCATCGAGCTCGATGACAGGGGCCAACGGCTCGAAAGGGTTGCGGCTGGGTCGCACTTGAGAGCGCAGGGCTTTCTGCAGGCGCCAGAACAGCGCAAACTGGCGCTTTGTTATGTAGAAAATTTTTGCAATGAAGCGTTGCCTGGCGGCCAAATGCCCACCTTGGGTATCTGTTTCGTTTCTTAACTGTTTGATTGATAAAGATTCACCACCTAAAAGGACAAATTCAATTTTTGGTGGTGAAAATGAGCGACAAGGGTGTTGTCGCTCCAAAGCAGGAGGCTGATTTGCGACAGCACCACGCGGCACGAAAGGACTGGGCCGGCCGACGTCATGCCTTTTTCGCCAGCCGCCCGTCGCTGGAATCGCAAAAAGGGGCGGCGTTCCTGCGGGCGTAAACGGTCAAGACCATTTGCGCCGGATTGCCTAGTAGCTGCCATACAGGTGGCTCAGGTCGAGGCCCTCGACGTGATACTTCGCCATGCCCTCGGCCAGCACCTTCGGATTGAACGTCCGACGGCTGCCTGACTTCTTCCCATACAGCTTGGCCATGCCCTGCGGCGAATGGCCCAGAATCCCATCAATCTGATACTGCGTCAGACCACTCCAGCCGGCGAATTCCTCGAAACAATGCCGGAACGAGTGGTATGCATAGCGCTTGTCGTCCACGACGTAGGTATCGATGTACTCGTTGCACCAGGTCGAGAACATCTTGGTGTAGTTGCCGTAACGGTCAGCCTTGAGTCCGGGGAACAGGCGCTGTTCACCGCGCTCACGCATGGTTTCAACATAGCTCTCGAAGCCGATACGCAGCAGTTCTTCATGTACGGGCACCATTCGCTCCGAGGCGAGCGTTTTGAGTTCCTGGTCCTCGCCCAGCTCCGAGATGCGCAGATAGAGCTGACCATCCCGACGCAGCACGTCAGTCACGCGCAACTGCCCGAGCTCTTCGGCGCGCGGTCCACCAAACAGACCCAGCAGCGGCAGCCAGAACGCTGCATCGCCGCCCCCTTTCTTGGGGCGCAGCCCGTCGGTGTAGACCGGACTACGGAAGAGCGCCTGCAGGTGCTCGAGTTCAAACGGTTGCCGCTGTTCCTTGCCGGCCGCGCGTTTGGGCACATTGATTTTCACGTCGGCGAACGGGTTGCCTGTCAGGCTGCACCGCTTCATCTCGATAGCGGTGCCCACCACCGGACGCAGCAGCGACAGAATCGTCTTGACTCGCTGGCGGGACAGGCCTTCCTGCAGCAGGCTGTCGCGAAAGGCCTCGACGAGCTCCGTCGTGATGTCGAGAGGCGAGAGGTCGTTCGAAAACGTCCGGAACCTGTTCACGAGCCGGTTGGCTTCATCCCACGTCTTGTCACCCGGCGCGCGTTCAGCCTTCCAGCACTCCAGCATCGCCTCCCAGTTGTCGCCTTCGAGCGGGGAGGGACGCACCTTCGGCTTCTCGATGGGGGCGCCCGACAAGTGCTGCAACTGCTGCCTAATCGCGACGAGGTCGGCGTGCAGCAGGCGCTGGTAGTACAGGTGAAGCGTGGCGGGCGCGGTCAGCGCCGGATTGAAGCCCTCGGCCGCCAGGTGCGCCTGGCCAGCGTCTTCCACAAAGCTGGTGTCGCCGAGCACGGCGGCGTCGGTCAGCTCCGATTCCAGTTGCCTGTACCAGGTACGCATGTCGGCCAACTCGGCCCTGGTAGGCGGGTGTTCTAGGTGCGTGGCGACCAGCGTTTCGTGGTAGCGCTCGGCGAGGGTTGGGATGTGTTGAGGTTCCAGTGGCCGGGAAAGCCCGACGGTCTCGTCGGGATGCGCGTTGCCCTGATTGTGCACGAGTTGCTCGTGCAGCAGGAATTCGGCATCGGTACTGACGGCGTGCTGTCGCGCGCGGACTTCGGCGGTGCGCCGGTCGCGGGTGCGCAGTGAGATGACGATTTCGCGCTTGCCGAGCGAGGCGCGCAGGTGTGGCGGGACGGCGCGTCGGAAATAGTAGTGCGCGCTGGACTCGCGGCGAACGAGGTAATTCTGTTTTTGCATGGTCTTCAAGTCTGGTCGTTAAGGGCCTGCCACGCGACGCCTTGTAGCAGTGCGTTGTAGCAGTCCAGACCTGTAGCCAGCGGTTTTAGCCTTCGCCTAAGTCCTTGATTTTCAAGGGCTTGAAAGCAAAACTGCGCGCTCCTTGCGGAAGCGCGCAGCCTTGGTAATGCATGGTGGCGAATCAGGGATATACCTCCCCAGAACGCTCCAAGCCCCTGTTTACAAGGGTCTGCCAGTTCCGAGGGCTGGCAGGTGTCACGGTCAAAACGGGGCACCTAGCGTAACACGTTTGCCACCAAATTTAGTGTTACATGTGCCGCATACCGCCACTGTTGGTCGGGCGACGGGACATAATCGCTGGCCCAAAACGGGCAAGCCGTCACTGCAACCGAATCGCATTCATAACCTGCACCCCGAGCTGTCTAGTGTTCAAGTTGTTGCCGTTTGCATTCTGCAACGGAACACCCAGCTGCTCGGCAAGTTTCCGGAGGACGGGCTTCACCGGCTGTACCTGCGTACCGTCCTGCTCAACCTCAATAGCGCCACTTTCGCATTGGCGTATGAGGTACTCGCCATAAACGACTTCGTCCGTTAGCGCTGTAGCTGGCGAGTAGCTGACCAGCTCCTTGTTCGGCATGAGGCGGAGGATGTTTTCTATTGCTTCGAGGGTTCGTGCGCCCCACTGATTCGAGAGAGCGTATGTATTTCCGCCTACGTGGAACAGATCGTCATCGGCGGTGAAATAGCGCAATCGTTTTGTCCCCAATACCGTTTGCAGCGCCGCCTCGTCGAGTTGACCATCTGCGGTCGCGAAGACATTTCCCCGCCACGGCACAGCTTCGGCAATTCCGGTCAGCGGTACCCTCTGCCTAATTGCCTCCGCGACGATCTCGTAGATCAGGCGGCGCTTAGGCAAGCTACTGAATGAGGCATCACCTATTGAAAGGTCGTAGCGGGTGGTGTCTCGGTCGGATACGCGTGCCGCATCCTGCTCCATCGACTTTTCACGAACGGCCACTTGATATTGCGCTGCCTCCGGTAGCGGAATTACTTGGTGGATATCCAGTAAGACGCGATCCTCGATGAGGTGCGGTCGCATTTGTACGCACCGGATATCGAGCCCTTGTTTGTTGAGCCACAGGACGGTCGTCGTTAGCTCCTGTTGAAATTCGGATGAGGCCAAAACGATTCGCACCGTTTCAGACAGTGCTACCGGTCCTTCTTCATGGTCAAGGAATTCGCGGATCGCCTGCTCTGGATCGTCGGTCGATCCTATGGAGAGTAAATATTTTCGATGCGCCTCGACTGCTTGGTCAAACCGCATGGTCGACACCATCGCCGCATACCGTAAAGCTTGTAATTCCATGTGAGCAGAGTCGTCACGTTTCAGCTCAACAACGACCAGACGAGCATTCTCGTCAAGGCATAGTAAGTCGATGCGCCTGTTCGCTCCAACCCAGTCGCCGAACTCTTCCGCGAGAACCATTGTCTTGACGCCAGGTGTGATCGCTGCGATATGGGTACGGACCGCGCGTTGAATATTTGCTCGCTCTAGCAGCCCCAGCGACGTGAAGGTTTTCCGGGTAATTGGCTTAAGGCTTTCACCGGTGATTTCATAGAGGGCCATCTGGTTTCACCCGACGTGCAAACGAGATGACGAGCATATCAGTGAAAGACAGCTACGAGCCGACCGCTATACCGACTACTCCGCTTGCTCCGCGTAGACGGCTGGATATGGCGTTTTATTGCTCGGGATGACTTGACTTCGTCCAAAAAATTTTGTTTGTTGTGTACCGTCACAACGAACAAGAAGGATGGAGCAGGCACGATACGATTTTTACACTCACCTCAACGAAGCCGTCGTCACCACGAACGACTTTTCTGAAGGCACCAAATTCCGCAAGCGCGAGAAGGTCGATCAGTTCGCATACTGCGGCCTCAATCCAATGTATCGGAGCTATCTGAGCTTCGACCTCGACATGCCAGGCTCGGCATTCCGCTTCGAGGATGCGCACCTACCTCCGCCGACTATCATCACGATCAATCCCGAGAATGCGCATTGCCACATGCTGTACCGCTTGGTGACGCCAGTGGCATACACCAAGAATGCGCGAAGCGGTCCGCAGGATTATTTCGAAGCGATCCAGCGCGAGATGGAAAAGCGGCTCGGGGCTGATGTCGCATACAACCACACGATCACCAAGAATCCGCTGCATCCCCGGTGGAAGGTCATAACCCACCCGGCCGCAAAATACCATCTTGGCGATTTTCTCGAGTGGGTCGATCTGCCAGGCACTCGTATCACCGTTCCTAGCAACAAGATCTACAAGGGCAGAAACCACCAGCTATTCGACACGCTGCTCCGTTGGGCATACGGAGCGGTTCATGCTCACGCTGATGAACAACGCTGGTATGCCACCGTGCAAGCGAAGGCTGAGGAGATCAACGCCATCTTCACGCAGCCCCTCGGGTTCTCCGAAGTCAGGGCCACGTCCAGATCGACGGCCAAACGGGTATGGAAGCGTCGTCACGAGCCGAACCATTCGCGCCCACGCATATTGACGTTCACCGGTGAATCGTCGGAAGAACGCATGCGTCAGGGAGCAGCCTATACCAATGCCATTCGCCGCGAGAAATCGCTACAAACGCTGCAAGAAGCGTTCGACGCCTTGCGTATCGAGCATGGCGATCAGATCAGTGTCCGCCAGTTTGTGGACCACACGGGCATGAACATCAAGACTGTGCGCAAGTACCTTCCCCAGATCGTTCGATAGAGGTCGATGCCTCAGTCCTGAGATGGAGGCTACTGTGTCGACACCACTACGGCGTACAACAGGTAATTAGCCGACATTGCTGCCGACGCGGTAGCGTGCCACAACCGGAAACATCATGCGCTAACCAGATGATGTGCGATAGCCGATAGGCCCAACAACGAAATCGATAAGGTGCCACTGGCAATTACGCGAAAAGCAGACGCAAAAATGGCCGACGTTACCTTGTCGGACTGTTTGCGAGGGCGATACATTCCAGTATTGCCTTTCTGCGATAGGTGAACTTCTCCATCCCAGCTACGCGCCTGCGGGAGGCGCCCCCCAAAGCTTCTCGAGGTCAACGTCCTCGCTAGCTGGCTGCTTATCGCTGGGTAGGCGATCCACTTGGATCACCATTGGCAAATCGAACGCGGTACCAGTGGCGACGCAGCAACCTTGCGAAAGCCCTGGGATCAGACTGCGTGATAGTGCATCCAAGGTTGAGATTGTGTTGTCGATGAGAAATAGGTCTCGATCGTTCACCAGTCGGTGGATGAAAAAATTATGAAGTTGCGAAACGATTGTTGGGGAGATGTCAGCGGGACGCTGACTGGCGATCGTGACGAACATGCCGAACTTGCGCCCCTCCTTGATGATTTCTTCGAACTGCTCCAATCGATAGTCCTTCCAGCTTTCGCTTTCGCGCGTGGACTGGTCGGAGAGGATATTGTGGGCCTCGTCGATGATGACATGGACCGTTCGGTCAGGAGGTGTGGCGACAGTGGCCTTGTGAGAGTTGTAGTAGTGCTTGGCAAAAAGCAGCGGCAGGATCTTCTTGACCTCGTTGTTGCTGCGGCGCAGCGAAATGACGGTAAGCAGCCTCTCGACAGGTGGCGTGTCGGTGATTACCAAGACCTTGCGCAAGCTGGCCAGCGATGACTCGACGCGCTTTAGTAGCGGCTGGATGTGCTCGAACTGAACGTAGCCAGCGTTTAGGTCGGACATCAGTTGCAGGTTGACACGAAGGATAAGCTGGTCGAACTCGTCGAGCCCCTGGACATCCAGCGTGTCGACAGTCGGTGCGATGTGCGCGGCGTATTGATTGCCATCGGGGTCGATGAACGCCCTGTAGTGGAAGCGTCCATTGCGGTACCAGGTGACGTCAGCCAGTAGGTCTTGAACCGCCTGGTTGTTCATGCGTCGTGCGACCGTCCGCATAAGGTCTAGTGTCGCAGGCTTTACCTCGCCGGCGCAGAACGACTGGCGGAACTTGCTCTTCGCGTAGTTCGCCAGCGAGGCCGGGTTAGCTCCATACTTCAGCTTGCCCGAGATGACTCGGTTGAGAAACGGGCGCTGCGTGTTAGTGGTCGCCTGGAACAACAGGGAGAGCGTCTCAAGGTCCCAGAATTCTTGTGGCGCCAAGGGAAAGCGGGCAGTCGCGTCGTTGGGGTCTGGGGTGGTCGCCGTAGAGAGCTGATAGACGGTCTTATGGGCTGCAGGCGCTAGCTGTTCGCCACCGTATTCCCCATTGAAGTCGAGGATGACGAAGCGACTCTTGCCCGCGATAAGCTGCAGCTTCTGATCGAAAAGAACGGTGTAGAGCTTTGCCAGCGTGTTGGATTTACCGCTGCCCGTGTTACCGAAGATGCCGATGTGGCTGTTGAAGAGGCGCTTCCACGGCAACCCGACGGCGATCTCCTCCTTCAGCATTCGCCCGATCTTGAATTGACCGTCAGACTTACGGTCGAAGATGGACCGAATCCGCTCCTCCGGCAGGAGAAACGCCGGGTCCTGGATCATTGGCAGGTACTTGATACCCTGCGAGAAACCGGTGCTGTCGAAAAAACCAATAGGTCTAGCTTCAACCTTCCGAACATACGTCGGCTTGCCGTCTTGCATCTCCATCCGGCTCTCGTCGAGGTATTCACCCTCAACCATGCAGATGATGTCGCGGAAGCCACGCTGGATCGAAAGGTACTCGCGGATAGACACACCCTTGTACTTCTCGCCAGCGTGAAAGAGCGTTTCTTTGCTGGACTGTTCGTCGATCTTGAGGATTACCTTGGTGCCATGTACGGCCACTACCTCGCCAACACGGATGCTCATACGAGACCTTCGGCGCTAGTATCGATCGAGGCCGCATCTGCTTCGCCCACGGGTGCGTTGGCCGTGACGACCGTCGGTCCGGTCGCTTCTGGCCATGCCAGCACCGTTTCGTTGAACGCGGTGAAGTCCAGCACGCCCTCGTCGAGCGCAAGGCACTGAACGTTGCGATGCCCTTTGAATTTATCGCGCATCGCTTCGTATCCTTCAGCGCTAAAACAACACACGAACACCTGCAAGCCTGGGTTGGATAAAGAGCGCATCACCAGATTGAGGATATGCTCGTCGGCGAACGAGAAGCCAAAGGTTATGAGCACCGCATTGGGCTTCTCAAGTTCATAGCTGAGCAGTCGGAGCATCTGGTAATAATGCTCCTCGTACACCGTCTCATGGAACTTCCATTTGGTCGGATTGACGATGGGCATCTGCTCGTACTTCGTCCAGAACGCCTTCAGCGCGTCATTATCGAATGCTGGAACCTGCAAGTCTTCCAGCGTGGCCGTGGGAGTGTCGAGCACGGTCGAGAACGGCTGCAACATGGTTGTCGCATCTGCGTCCAGTAACGATTCCCGGTCCGACAGGTCATAATCCACCTGAATGGCCCCATCCGCCTTGCTCCAGTACACCGACCCGTGGAGGTGGATGAGGTTGATTTGCGGGATGCTGCTCTGATAGCGTCCGAAGACACCGGCTTGACACAGGTACGATCCAAAATTCCGCGCTTGCAATATGCGCTTGGTGAAGCCTCGCGCGCCGTCATTGAGCACGAAGTCAGTTTGGCCCTCCTTGAGCAACTGGTCGGCCACGAGCGGGAAACAACCGTCGTAATTCGTCGTGAACACGTTGCACCGACGGTCCAAAGCCTTCCGCCGCTTGACCATATCTAGGGCAGTTGCAAGGAAGGTGCGGTAGTTTTTTATCACCTGTCTGCCCGCATCCGTGGCCATCGCAGTTTCGAGAGTAAGCTGCTGAGCGGGTCTGATGCATGTGGAGTAGTAGTGCATGAATAGCGGAATGAAACGCCGATCATGCTCTTGCTCGAACTTGGTAGCCAGTTCTTCCAGCGTGTAGCGTTTGTCTCCGTTTGGCAACTGAAGTTGAAGGGTGGGCAGGAGACCGTAGGATGCCCCGGAGCCGAACAAGAAGTTGACATCCTTGTCGTAGATATCGCCGATGGAAATCACTGTTCGTCCCCTTATATTGCTTTTGTTCGATGACATGACTCGTGACAGGAACGGCCGCGTGCGGCCTAGGGCCTGTCCAACACCGATCAAGCGCGCTGTACCCGACGATTGTCAGTATATTCGTGCTTGCTACATTTGAATTCGGTTCCGCAGATTCTGGCGCACCAGCCGCATTCCTAAGACGGACGCTGCCCGATCGAGACCGTTACGGCGTACAACAGGTAATTAGCCGACATCGCTCCCGACGCGATAGCGTGCCACAACCGAAATTATCATGCGCCAACACGATAATGCGCGATAGCCGATAGGCTCAGAAACGAAGTGATCAAGGCGCTGCCGTCAGCGCAGCGAAAAAATCACGAAGAACGAGAAGTAGAAACAAAAAATGGCCGACCTCAGTTTGTCGACCAGTTTCGGGCAGCACCTGCTGCATGCCTGTTTTACCGTTAGGCTACGGATGACTCAGATCAGGCGTGATCCTGCTTGTGAGGACGACCACGACGGCGAGGTGTGTCGCCACCATCGTTGGCAGCGTCTGGCATGGCATCGGTATCGACCACAACCTCGACGCCAGCCTGCACGATCTCGCCATTGCCACATTCATTGCCCCAGCCCGCCCAGCCAGTGCGAGGTTCGCCACGGCAGAACAGCTCGATCTTGTTAAGCTCGGGATACATCGCCTCGATCATTTCATACGCGCAGTCAGGCTTACGGCTGTGCTCACGGCGTTTTTCTGTAAACACGGAAGCGAAACGAACCGTGCCTGGAACCTCGGGAATATTGCCGCGCGTAGCGATCATCAGATGCTCGTGTTGGATGCGGAAATACGACCCCATGCCCGGATTCACCTTGTCCCAGATTGCCTGCGTCTTGAAAGTGAATCCCCATGCCTTGATCACGTCAAGCGCCTCTTGTGGGAGAGAAGCCGAGCACCAAAGGAACAGCACCGCGTCTTCGGCAGCAAGCTCGTTGACAGGCATCTCGCAAATTGCTTCGAGCGTCATGGTGGTATAGCCCAACTGCTCCTCACGGATGTAGTCCCATGGTGGGTCAGCGTAGATCACACTGAATGGCCCTTTGGTTGGGTCGAGTGGCTTGCTGTTGGCACGCTTGACTGCAAGTGCTTCGAGACATTGCTCACGGCGTTCGGCAGCGATGGCTTTGCGGATCTCCTTGGCCTCCTTCAGAATGCCCTTCTCGACGTCAGACATGACTTTGCGTTGAGACGGATGAGGTAGCTTCGCCAGATCGGCACCATTGCTGACATCGACCTTGCCTGCATCCACGGCCTGGATCAGCTCGTCCGTACCGCGAGCGAGAACAGACTTGGCGCGCTGCACGGAAGGGACGGAAACATCCAGATCGTCAGCGGCTTGTTGCTGTGATAACCCGCCCGTATGCTGGTTGCCCCCAAGGCTGATGTTGGCAAGGCGGGCTGCAATCATGGCACGCTGGCTCTCGATCAGATGGCGGCGGTGCTGGTTAAGGCTGATGACCAGACGCTCGATGGATTGCTCAACTGGTACCTCTTCCATTTTGGGTTCAATGCCCAGCTCGCAGCAGGCACGATAGCGGTGACGGCCATCGATCAGTTGCCCGTTCTGTACGAGAATGGGAACCTGCTGCCCATTCTGGCGGATGTCTTCCTTGAACTCCTCGAACTCGGCGTCGTTCATGGCAGGAAACAGATTGGCGGCAGGATGAATGGCGAAGCCGCCGCCAAGTGTTGTTGTTTCGATTGGTGTATTCATAGCGGCTTCTCCTTGTTATTGTTTGTCGGTCACGTTAATTCCAAACACGGCGTAACCCTTGCGGCCAAGCATTTCAGGATGGTGAAGAGCGATCATCATGAACGCAGCTAGGTGAGGTGGAACCTCCACACCCTCGTAGCACTCTGGCTCTTCAACGATCTCAAGTTCGCCAGGAGAGGCATGAAGTGCCTCAAAGGTATGTAAGTGCTGCTCTGCAACGATGCCGATGCCAGTCATCTCACGAGTATTGGCCACAAGGATCGCCTCGAATTTGACAGTTGGCGTGATGTAATGAGCAATCGAGAAGGCGTCGTCGCCGATTTTTGCCTTAATCTTGTACTGAATGACAGTACGGTCGCCGAAATTTACGCCCTTTGAAAATGGGATAACTGATTTGAATTTTTTCATCGTGATTTCTCCTTTAAGTGATGAATTGTTTTATCGAATTAACTTCGTGTTGCGTTTGATTCGATAATGCCATTTTATATAATTGGTATTTTTTTAAAACGGACACTTATTCCGAATTCCGAGACGGACGATGGGTATGACAGAACGGAACGAGGCAACTGAGAATGGCGGCGAAGGTGGGGCGGCAAACAAGTCCAAGAGCAACGCAGGAGCGCCAGAGCGGCCGATCCTGAGCATCATGCGTTCGCGTGCCTATATCTACGAGCTGATCCGCCGCAGAGGTGTGCCGACGCCCAATGCACTCGCAAAGGTCATGTACCCAAAGATCGATTACGGGAAACCTGAGTCGCGTGGGACAGACACCGTGCCCGACCTCAGCAAGCATTTGCGAGGGGAGCGTGCGGTTTCGGAGCAGATGCTCAATATGGCATCTCAGATTCCGGTTCAGGCGACGGCGCGGCGGGTGTTTGAGATCGGCCCGGAAGAGGACGGCAACAACGTTCCGCTCTGGTCCATTTTCGAGGATCGGTTCGCAGAATTCGAAGACATCATCGAG
>NZ_MCGB01000069.1 GCF_001699815.1 Ralstonia pickettii
TTCCGGATCTTCGGTCACCTCGATGCCGGCGGCCTTCAGCAACGGCAGCGTCTCTTCAAAGATGCGCCCTTTGGACAGCGCCAGCGTGAGCTGGTTGGAGGCGGACTGGAATGCGTTCATGGCCAGCGGGTTCCTTACCTTACGCTTGAATGCGGCGGATCTTGGCGCCGACAGCGGACAGCTTGTCCTCGATGCGGTCGTAGCCGCGGTCGAGGTGATAAATGCGGTCGACCAGCGTCTCGCCCTGCGCGATCAGCCCGGCGATGACAAGGCTGGCCGAGGCACGCAGGTCGGTCGCCATGACGGTCGCGCCCGACAACTGCTCGACGCCCGTCACCACGGCGGTCTTGCCATCGATCACGATATTGGCGCCCAGGCGGTTCAGTTCCTGCACGTGCATGAAGCGGTTTTCGAAGATGGTCTCCGTCACTGTGGCAGAGCCCTCGGCGATGGCGTTGAGCATCATGAACTGCGCCTGCATGTCGGTCGGGAACGCCGGGTATTCCGACGTGCGGAAGCTCACGGCCTTGGGGCGGCCCGTCATCTGCACGCGGATCCAGTCATCGCCCGTGGTGAGCGTCACGCCGGCTTCGCGCAGCTTGTCGAGCACGGCATCGAGAATGCCGGGCGGCACGGCGCGCAGCGTCACGTCGCCACCGGCCGCCGCCACAGCGCACAGGAACGTACCGGCTTCGATCCGATCGGCAATCACCGTGTGCGCAGCGCCGTGCAGCGCTTGAACGCCCTGGATGACGAGGCGGTCGGTGCCGATGCCCTCGATGCGCGCACCCATCTTCACGAGCAGATTGGCGAGGTCGGTCACCTCGGGCTCGCGCGCGGCGTTTTCCAGCACGGTTTCGCCGTCGGCAAGCGCGGCTGCCATCAGCAGGTTTTCCGTACCCGTGACCGTCACCATGTCGGTGACGATGCGCGCGCCGCGCAGACGCTTTGCGCCATCGGCAAGCTTGGCTTCAATGTAGCCGTGCTCGATGACGATCTCGGCGCCCATCAATTGCAGCCCCTTGATGTGCTGATCCACCGGACGCGCGCCGATGCCGCAACCGCCCGGCAGCGACACACGCGCATGGCCGAAGCGCGCCAGCAGCGGGCCAAGCACCAGGATCGACGCACGCATGGTCTTCACCAGGTCGTACGAAGCTTCGGGCGTGTGGATCGCCGCAGCGTCGAGCGTGAGGTTGTGACCGTCGAGCACGCCTTCCACGCCCATCTGGCGCAGCAGCTTGAGCATCGTGCGCACGTCCTGCAGGTTCGGCACGTTGCTCAGCGCCAGCGGCTCGGCCGTCAGCAGCGCGGCACACATGATGGGCAGCGCGGCGTTCTTGGCGCCAGACACGCGGATTTGGCCCGAGAGCGGGCCATTGCCTTCGATCAGCAGTTTGTCCATGAGCGAGACGTCTCGTCGATCACTTTGGGAGGGGCGCTCGGCGAGCGCAAGGTCGGAATCGGTTGAAACGGTAACCGGTGTGGGATCAAGCTCGGCCATCAGGACTGCCACTCCGCCGGGGTGAGCGTCTTCATGGACAGCGCGTGAATTTCGGCGCGCATCCGCTCACCCAGCGCGGCATAGACGAGCTGGTGACGCTGGATCAACCGCTTGCCTTCAAACTGCGCGCTGACGATGGTGGCAAAAAAGTGCTGGCCGTCGCCCTCGACTTCGAGGTGCTCGCACGGCAGGCCGGTTTCGATGTACTGCTTGACTTGTTCGGGTGTGGGCAACATAGCCATCCCTTCTCCTGCAAAACGTTAGGGTGAGCGTCGTTCGTTTTGTTATCGACGCATCAATGGCGCAGCTTGTAGCCCGTGCGCAGCATCTGCAGGGCCACTCCCCCCACTACGACCAGCGCGATCAGCATCACGCCGAGGCTCGTCGCCACCGGCACATCGGACACGCCGAAGAAGCCGTAGCGGAAGCCGTCGATCATGTAGAAGAACGGGTTGGCGTGGGACACCGCCTGCCAGAACGGCGGCAGTGAATGAATCGAATAGAACACGCCCGCCAGGAAGGTGGCCGGCACGATCAGAAAGTTCTGGAACGCCGCAAGCTGGTCGAATTTTTCAGCCCATATGCCAGCAATCAACCCCAGCGTGCCGAGCACGCTCGCGCCCAGCACGGCAAACACGATGATCCAGAGCGGCTGCGCGAAGTGCAGGTGCGCAAACAAGGTCGTCACGACAAGCACGCCCGTACCCACAGCGAGACCGCGAATGACGGACGCACACACGTAGGCACCGAACATCTCCCAATGCGACAGCGGCGGCAGCATGATGAACACCAGGTTGCCGGTGATCTTCGACTGGATGAGCGACGACGAGCTGTTTGCGAAGGCGTTCTGCAGCACGCTCATCATTACCAGACCAGGCACCAGAAAGGCGGTGTAGCTCAACTGGTCGAACACCTTGACGCGGTCCTCCAGCACGTGGCCGAAAATCAGCAGATAAAGCAGCGCGGTCAGCACCGGCGCGGCCACGGTCTGGAAGCTCACCTTCCAGAAGCGCAGCACTTCCTTGTACAGCAGCGTACGGAAACCGACCCAACGGCCCGGCATGCTCTCGGGAATGGCGTTCATGCGGCGGGCTCCAGCGCAGAATCAGGAATGGCAGGCGCCTGAGGCCCGAGGGGCAATCCGCCTTCGCGGCGCATGATCTGCACGAACACGTCTTCCAGATCGGCCTTGGCGACTTCCATATCGTCGATCTCGCATCCGGCAAGGCGGCACATGGAGAGAATCTGTTCGACCTCACCGTAGCCCGACAGGCGCAGACGGACGCCGCGCTCGCCGTGGTTGCCCGGCAGGCGCAGGCTTTCCAGCGATGCCGGCAGCGCGCCCTTCGCAAAGCTCAGCACCAATTGCAGCCCCGCAAATTGCGACAGCAGATTCGCCGTGCGATCGAGCGCCACCACCTCGCCAAACTTCAGCATGGCAATGCGGTCGCACAGGGATTCCGCCTCTTCCAGATAGTGCGTGGTCAGCACGACGGTGTGGCCCTCGCGATTCAGGCGCGAGATGAATTTCCACAGCGTCTGGCGCAACTCGACGTCCACACCGGCAGTCGGCTCGTCCAGCACGATCACGGGCGGGCGATGCACCAGCGCCTGCGCCACCAGCACGCGGCGCTTCATGCCGCCCGACAGCGCGCGCATGTTGGCGTCGGCCTTGTTGGTCAAGTCCAGATTGGCCATGACCTCGTCGATCCAGTCATCGTTTTTCGTCAGGCCGAAGTAGCCCGACTGCAGACGCAGCGTTTCGCGCACCGTGAAGAACGGATCGAACACCAGTTCCTGCGGCACCACGCCGAGCTTGCGGCGCGCAGTGCGGTAATCGGAGACGACGTCGTGGCCGAGCACGCGCACGCTGCCGGAATCGGCGCGATTCAGGCCCGCGAGGATGGAGATCAGCGTGGTCTTGCCCGCGCCGTTGGGGCCCAGCAGGCCGAAAAACTCGCCCTGCTCGACAGACAGGCTTACGCCCTTGAGCGCTTGCAACGACTTGTAGCGCTTGCGGACGTCAGCGATTTCGATGGCTTTCATGGCCGACAAAGTGAACTACCCTGCGCATCTCGTGACCGTCGATCGACAACACCATGACGGCCGCGGACGCCGCACACGGCGGCGGCAGAGCGACAAACCCAGAATTATAGGGGAACTGCACCAACTCACGGCGCCACAGCTGACGACGCCGAACCGCGAATGCCAGGGGCGCGCACGACCCTGGGCCGGAGCGCGGCATGGCGATGACGGGTTCGGAGCAATCACCCCGCGCCCGCACCGGACGCCGCCTCAATGTCGAGCGTGATGGTGCGCAGCAGGGGCAGGCGCGACGGCCAGCAGGGACTCCACGCCATACAGCGTGGCGAGATTGGACAGCGCTTGCGGAGCGCCTCCGATGTCGAGCGCGATACCGGCATCCTGGGCCGTGCGCTGCCAGGACAGCAGCACCGCCAGCGCAGACGAATCGACCTGCGACAAGCCCGCGCAATCGACGTGCAGCGCGGCAAGGCCAGCTTCGCGCGCTTGGCCGAGTAGAGCCTCGCCCTCGCGCAGAACGCGCGGCGCTTCGCGGTGAGTCAGCGGGCCGGACAAGGTCAACATGGTGGAAATGGATGCGTCAGAAAAAGAAACAGCGGCCAGAACTGACCGCTGTGTTGATTCTACCGGAAGGCTGCTTACTTCGCCGGGCCCTTCTCGAGCTGCATGTTGCGCTCGTTCAGGAAGCTCACCAGGCCGGCGACGCCGCCGCGCTTGCTGATGACCTCGGCAAACTGGTTCTTGTACGTCTCCGACAGCCAGAGGCCGCTGATGTTGATGTCGTACACCTTCCAGCCACCGGCCGTCTTTTCCAAACGGTAGTCCAGGGCCACTGGTTCGCCGTTGTTGTTCACGGTCGAACGCACCACCACGTCGGTGTCATCGGCAGCCGCACGGAACGGCTTGTACGAAACGGTCTGGTTCTTCACATTCGACAGCGCGCCGGCGTAAGTGCGGATGAGCAGCGTTTTGAAGCCTTCCTGGATCTGTTGCTGCTGCTCCGGCGACGCCTGGTTCCAGAAACGGCCCATGGCGATCTGCGTGGTGCGCTTGAAATCGGCGCGCGGCACGATCTTCTGGTCGACCAGCTGGTACACCTTGGTCATGTTGCCGCCACGCAGTTCCGGATCGCTCTTGATGGTGCTGAGCACGTCGTCCACAGCCGTCTTGACCGTGGCTTGTGCGTCGGCGTCCTGGGCGTGGACCGGCGCAGCTGCCACGGCAGCCGTCAGCGTGAGACCGGCGAGCAGGGAGCGGAGAAGCTTCTTCAACATATCGCGTCCTTATGGTGTGATTTTTGGGTCGCTTGCAGCGCATTCGCGGCAATCTTGTTGGCGATTAGAACAGACCGCCCGCAGCCAAGTTCGTGCGGGCCGGCCACTTTTACGCCTTGTCACCTTTGAGGCGACCTTGTTACGTGTACTGATCAGCGGCGGAACACCGGCCAGTTGGGGGTGAAGCGATGGTACGGCGAGACCGTCGCGTCACCGGTATCCGGCGACTTCGTGTTGTCCTGGTCTTCCGGCAGGTTGCCGTCATAGATCAGGTAGCGGCGGCGCTGCAGATAGGCATCGCGCAGGAAGGTGTACTTGTCGACCGCAGCCTGTTCGAACACATTGCTGGCCCCGAGCAGGTTCGCGCGCACGTCAACCACGCGCAACGCGGCTAGCGAGTAGGTGATCGCGCTGTCGTGCCAGTACGTGAGCGGGTCCATCTGCCAGTCGACCAGGAACCCCACGGTGTCACGTGCAGTGCTCGGGCCGAGCAGCGGCCACACGACGTACGGACCCGACGGCACACCCCATACGCCCAGCGTCTGGCCGAAGTCTTCCTTGTGCTTGGGCAGGCCGGCGTCCGACGCAATGTCGATCAGGCCACCCAGACCCAGCACGGTATTGATCGCCACGCGCATGGTGTCTTCCAGCGCGGCGGTGCCCTTCAATTGCAGCAGGTTGTTGACGGCCGAATAGACATCGCCCGCATTCGAGAAGAAATTCGACACCGCCGTGCGCGCTGGCGACGGCACCACATCGACATACGTTTGCGCAACTGGCTTCAGCACGCCCTTGTCGAGGTCTTCGTTGATGCGGAAGACTTCGCGGTTGAACGGTTCGATCGGGTCAGCCGGATTAGCATTCGGTCCCGTCGCACAGCCGGCCAGCAGGGTGGTACCTGCAGCCAGAGCCAGCGCAATGCCGCGCAGCATACGGATGGATGTTGTTAATTTCATGGCTTATTGCTCCCGCTGCCCTCGGCCGGCTTGGCTCCGCCGGCACTGCCATTCGCGCTGCCGGCACCGGCATCCGCGGCCTTGCTATAGAGGAACTGGCTGATCAGGTTTTCCAGCACCACCGCCGACTGCGTCATGGTGATCTTGCTGCCGCTGGCAAGCATGACCGAGTCGCCACCCGGTTCAATGCCAATGTATTGCTCACCGAGCAGACCCGAGGTCAGGACCTTGGCCGAACTGTCTTTTGGAAACTGATAGCGCTGATCCATGTCGAGCACCGCGATGGCTTGGTAGCTCTTGTCATCGAACAGGATCTGCGACACACGGCCGACCACCACACCCGAACTCTTGACCGGCGCCCGCACCTTCAACCCGCCGATATTGTCGAAGGCCGCCTTCACCTGGTAAGTCTTGGCAAACGAGAACGAACTCATATTGCCCGCTTTGAGCGCCAGGAACAGCAGCGCAATGATGCCCACCAGAACGAACAGGCCGACCCAGAAATCGAGGACGCTTTTACGCATGATCTTTTCTCGTTGAACGCTAACGACAACCGGCCGCTCAGCTGAACATCAGTGCCGTCAGCACGAAATCCAGCGCCAGCACGGTGAGCGACGCGATCACCACCGTCCGGGTAGTCGCGCGCGAGACGCCTTCCGGCGTGGCCTTCGCCTCATAACCCTGATACAGCGCAATGAAGGTGACCGCCACACCAAACACGACACTCTTGATGACGCCGTTGAGCACGTCGTCCATGACATCCACGCCGGCCTGCATCTGCGACCAGAACGCTCCGGGGTCCACGCCAATCAGTCCGACCCCGACGAAGTATCCGCCCAGAATCCCCACCGCACTGAAAATCGCGGCCAGCAGCGGCATGGCGATGAAGCCCGCCCAGAAACGCGGCGCCAGCACGCGGGCCAGCGGATCGACCGCCATCATTTCCATGGCGATCAGCTGCTCGCCGGCTTTCATCAGGCCAATCTCGGCCGTGAGCGACGTACCGGCGCGACCGGCAAACAGCAGGGCCGTCACCACCGGCCCCAGCTCGCGCACCAGCGACAGCGCCACCAGCAAACCCAGCGCCTGCTCGGAGCCGTAGCGGTTAAGCGTGTTGTAGCCCTGCAAACCAAGCACGAAGCCAACAAACAGACCCGACACAGCAATGATGATGAACGAATCATTGCCGATGAAGCGCAGTTGCTCGATCACCAGGCGCGGGCGACGGAGCACGTCGCCCGAAGCGCCAATGAGCGAAATCAACGTGCGGGCGGCATAGCCGAAGCGGCTGATCAGCACCAGAACAAAGCGGCCGATGGTGGAAATCATCGTGCGCCTCCGCTCTTGCCCAGACCGAAGTCATCTGCCAGCGGTGCCCCGGGATAGTGGAACGGCACGGGACCGTCCGCCTCTCCGTGCACGAACTGACGGACGAACGGATCGGTCGATGCGGTCAGCTCTGCCGGCGTGCCTGCGGCAGCAATGCCACCGTTGGCAATGAAGTAGACGTAATCGGCAATGTGGAACGTCTCCTGCACGTCGTGCGAGACGATGATACTGGTCGCGCCGAGCGCGTCGTTCAGCTTGCGGATGAGCGACGCGGTCAGGCCCAACGAGATCGGGTCCAGCCCGGCGAACGGCTCGTCATAGAGGATGAGCGACGGATCCAGCGCAATCGCCCGCGCCAGCGCCACGCGCCGGGCCATGCCGCCGGAAATTTCCGAAGGCATCAGGTCGCGCGCACCGCGCAGGCCGACGGCGTTCAGCTTCATCAGCACCAGATCGCGGATGAGCAGTTCGGGCAGTTCGGTATGTTCGCGCAGTGGAAATGCCACATTGTCGAACACGGACAGATCGGTAAACAGCGCCCCAAACTGGAACAGCATGCCCATCTGGCGGCGCGCAGCGTACAGCGCGCGCTTGTCCATGGCGCCGATATCCTGGCCGTGCACGCGTACAGTGCCGGCGGCAGCGGCCACTTGGCCGCCAATCAACCGGAGAATCGTCGTCTTGCCGCAGCCCGAGCCGCCCATGACGGCCACCACGCTGCCCTTGGGCACGCGCATGCACAGGCCGGACAGGATGCGCCGCGCGCCTGGCTGATAGGCGAAATCGACCTGATCGAGTTCGACAACGGCGTTGGAAGGCTGGGTGGACACGGTGGAGATCGGTGCAGAGGGCTCGGCAGGTTGGCGGCTTCATGCTGCCGCATCTCGTTGTCTTGACTACCGCTGGCTCGCCAACAGACGCAGCTTCGCGCGGCCCGCTATTATAGGTGGAAACCCGCGTAGCCCGTCAGTCACGCCATGCTTACCGACAGTTTGTGTGGCTTGTTCGCCGCGCTGGGGGTTTCCGGGTCTTGCGGGCTGCTGAAAGTGGTGCACCTGCGAAGCTGGCGTTGGCACCTGCGGCGACAGCGGGAGCAGCCTATTCGCCGCTATCCAGCCGTAGATCGGCTTGGCGAATCACCCCCTGCCAGTGCGTCGCGTCACTGCGCACGGTCTGGGCGAACGTGTCGGGGGCATCCCATTCGGGTTCAAAGCCGCCGGCACGCAGCGTAGCGTGGACATCACCTGAAGCGACGGCGCGCCGCAATTCGGCCGCCGCGCGCATCGAGAAAGGCCGGGGTGTGCGCGCCGGCATGAAGGTGCCGATCCAGGCGCTGCGATCGAATCCGGCGAGACCGCCTTCGCGCAGGGTCGGCACAGCGGGCGCGAAACGCGAGCGAGCCCCGCCCGTCACCCCGAGCAACCGTAGCTGGCCGTTGGCCGCGGCGGCCGCCACACTCGGATAGCAGGCGAAACACGCCGTCATGCGCCCAGCCAGGATCTGTTGCACGAGCCCTGCTTCACCGCGGACGACCACATGCGGCGCATGGAAAGCGTAGTCGCGCACAAACTGCTCGGCGACAAGGTGCGACCACGTGCCGACGATATCCGAGCCGCAATTGACCGTGACGGACTCACCGCGCGCCTGCGCGAGCAGATCGGTCACGGAATGGATCGGCAAGCGCGCATCGACCGCGAGAAACAGGGGCAGCGTGGCCACCATCGCGACCGGCTGGAAATCGCGCAGCGGGTCATATGACGCCGGCTCGAGCGCGGGCTGGGCGACGAACGTGGTCTGCTGGAGCAGCAACGTGTGGCCATCGGAGGGCGCGCGGGCGACGGCCTCGCCGGCGGCCATGCCATTGGCTGCCGGGCGATCTTCGACGCCCACCTCGCGGCCGACCTGCTGCTGCAGTTGCGTCGCGAGTGCGCGCGCCAGTGCATCGAATGCGCTGCCTTCCGCCGCCGGCACGACCAGACGCAGCGGTTGCGACGGATACCCTTGCAGCAAAGCACGCGCGGGCGACGCCAGCATCGCCGGCAGCACGCCAAGCCACGCAAGCGCTCGCCGCCGCTGCCGATCCAGCACATCGGGCGCGTGGGGCACATCTGCACGCACATTGCGGGCGCGAGGTCGCATGAGGCAGTTGGGGATCACGGGGAGATCTCATTCTAGAAATCCGCCTGTCCGCACTGCACTCATGTAAACCATGTCGACGTAAACCATGAGGCATGACGCTCGCGCCACAGCAAACGCGCCACAGCAAACGCGGCACAAACAAAAAGGCCCGCCGAGGCAGGCGGGCCTGAGTCAAACGGTCAACCGCGTGGTCAGCGCGGCAGTTCCGAATGACCCATGAGAAACGCATCAACCGAGCGGGCAGCCTGGCGGCCTTCCCGGATCGCCCACACGACGAGCGACTGGCCGCGGCGCACATCGCCGGCAGCGAACACCTTCGGCACGTTGGTGGCGTAAGCGTTGTCGCCTTCGGTGGCGGCACGCGCGTTGTTGCGCGCGTCCTTTGTCACGCCAAAGGCATCCAGCACACCACCGACCGGGTTGGTAAAGCCCATCGCCAACAGAACCAGATCGGCCTTGAGGGTGAATTCGCTGCCCGCGACCTCGACCATCTTGCCGTCCTTCCACTCAAGGCGCACGGCGGTGAGGCCCGTCACGCGGCCGTTCTCGCCGATGAGCGCCTTGGTTGCGACCGACCAGTCGCGCTCGCAGCCTTCATCATGCGACGACGACGTGCGCAACTTGATCGGCCAGTACGGCCACACCAGCGGCTTGTTCTCTTCTTCGGGCGGACGCGGCAGCAGTTCGAACTGCGTGACCGATGCGGCGCCATGGCGGTTGGACGTGCCCACGCAGTCCGAACCCGTGTCGCCGCCGCCGATCACGATGACGTGCTTGCCGTCGGCGCGGATCGGGTTGGGCACGTCGCCGGCCACTTCCTTGTTCTGCGGGATCAGAAATTCGAGCGCGTAATGCACGCCGTCCAGGTCACGGCCCGGCACTGGCAGATCGCGCGGCACTTCCGATCCGCCCGTCAGCACGACGGCGTCGAATTGCTTGAGGATGTCTTCCGCGGCGATGGTCTCGCGTGCGTCGTTGGTGATGCCGGCCGGAACCGTCTTGTCGCCCACCATCACGCCGGTGCGGAACGTCACGCCCTCGGCTTCCATCTGCTGCATGCGGCGGTCGATCTGCGCCTTTTCCAGCTTGAAGTCGGGAATGCCGTAGCGCAGCAGGCCGCCGATGCGGTCGTTCTTTTCGAACAGCGTCACGTCGTGGCCAGCGCGTGCCAGCTGCTGCGCAGCGGCCATACCAGCCGGGCCCGAACCGACCACGGCCACGGTCTTGCCGGTCTTGTGCTTGGGCACTTGCGGCGCGACCCAGCCTTCTTTCCAGGCCTTGTCGATGATCGCGTGCTCGATCGACTTGATACCGACCGGCAGTTCATTAATGCCCAGCGTGCAAGCCGCCTCGCACGGTGCCGGGCAGATGCGGCCCGTGAACTCGGGGAAGTTGTTGGTCGAGTGCAGCACTTCAATCGCGGTCTTCCAGTCCTGGCGATACACCAGGTCGTTGAAGTCCGGGATGATGTTGTTGACCGGGCAGCCGTTGTTGCAGAACGGAATGCCGCAGTCCATGCAGCGTGCGCCCTGGATCTTGGCTTCGTTGTCCGCCAGTGCGAACACGAATTCCTTGTAATGCTTCACACGCGCTTCGGGCGCTTCGTATGCCTCGTTCTGGCGGGGAAATTCGAGAAAACCGGTCGCCTTGCCCATGGTGTCCTTCCTGACCCGATGCTGCTCTGCCGGCACAGTCGTACCAGCCAGGCAGTCGGGCCTGTCTTGTGAGGTTGCGTTGTATTCGGTGGTGGCGAACGGCCGATCAGCGGATCAGCCATTCGCCAAGTCGATTGGAATCAGGCAGCGATCTGTTCGCGGCCGGCTTCCTGTTCGCGTTCGTACATCTCGGCCAGCGCCCGCTTGTACTCGGTCGGGAAGACCTTGACGAAGCGGCGACGGGCGTTGTTCCAGTCGGCCAGCAGTTCCTTGGCACGCTCGGAGCCGGTGTAGCGGAAGTGCTTTTCCACCAGCGCCTTGAGCAGTTGCTCGTCGAGCACGCGCTCGCCGTTCACCTTGTGCCAGGTCGACGGGGTATGTGCCTTCTCCTGGTCAGCCGCCGACAGCACGGATTCCAGGGCGACCTGCGCCGTGTTGCAGCGCTTGTCGAACAGGCCGTCTTCGTCATAGACGTAGGCGACGCCACCCGACATGCCTGCCGCGAAGTTGCGGCCGGTGGCACCGAGCACGACAACCGTGCCGCCGGTCATGTATTCACAGCCGTGGTCGCCCGTGCCTTCCACCACCGTGGTGGCGCCGGAGTTGCGCACCGCGAAGCGCTCGCCGGCCACGCCGTTGAAGAACGCCTCACCAGCCAGCGCGCCGTACAGCACGGTGTTGCCGACGATGATGTTGTTGGTCGGCTCGCCACGGAATTCGTGCGGCGGGCGTACGATCACGCGGCCGCCCGACAGGCCCTTGCCCACGTAGTCGTTGCCGTCACCCACCAGGTCCAGCGTGATGCCATGCGCCAGGAACGCGCCGAACGACTGGCCGGCCGTGCCCTGCATCTGCACGTGGATCGAATCATCAGGCAGACCTTCGTGGCCATAACGCTTGGCGACTTCGCCCGAGAGCATCGCGCCGACCGTGCGGTTGACGTTGCGCACCGGCTGGATGAACGAAACACGCTCGCCTTTCTCCAGCGCAGCCTTGGACTTCTCGATGAGCTGGTGATCCAGTGCACGATCCAGACCGTGGTCTTGCACATCGACCTGGTAGCACGGCTCGCCTTCCTTCTTGGCCGGCTGGTAGAAGATGCGCGCGAAGTCCAGGCCGCGGGCCTTCCAGTGTTCGATGCCGGACTTCGTGTCGAGCAGATCTGCGCGGCCGATCAGTTCGTTGAACGTGCGGATGCCCAGTTGCGCCATGATTTCGCGCACTTCCTCGGCCACGAAGAAGAAGTAGTTCACCACGTGCTCGGGCTTGCCCGAGAACTTCTTGCGCAGCACCGGATCCTGCGTCGCCACACCCACCGGGCAGGTGTTCAGATGGCACTTGCGCATCATGATGCAGCCTTCGACCACCAGCGGTGCGGTCGCAAAGCCGAATTCGTCGGCGCCCAGCAGCGCGCCGATCACGACGTCACGGCCGGTCTTCATCTGGCCGTCAGCCTGCACGCGGATACGGTTGCGCAGGCCGTTGAGCATCAGCGTCTGCTGCGTCTCGGCCAGGCCCAGCTCCCACGGCGTGCCGGCATGCTTGATCGACGACCATGGCGAAGCGCCCGTACCGCCGTCATGGCCTGCGATCACCACGTGGTCTGCCTTGGCCTTGGCGACACCGGCCGCCACCGTGCCGACGCCCACTTCCGACACCAGCTTGACCGACACGTCCGAACGCGGGTTCACATTCTTCAGGTCATGGATGAGCTGTGCCAGATCTTCAATCGAATAGATGTCGTGGTGCGGCGGCGGCGAGATCAGGCCCACGCCCGGCACTGCATAACGCAGCTTGCCGATGTAATCCGTCACCTTGTGGCCGGGCAGTTGACCGCCCTCGCCGGGCTTGGCGCCCTGCGCCATCTTGATCTGGATCTGATCAGCTGAAGCCAGGTACTCGGCCGTCACGCCAAAGCGGCCCGAGGCTACCTGCTTGATTTTCGAGCGCAGGGAATCGCCCTCTTGCAGTTCCAGATCGCGCTCGACCACTTCGCGGCCGATCACATCCGACAGCTTGGTGCCCTGCTTGATGGGAATGCCGCGCAGTTCGTTGCGGTAACGGCGCTCGTCTTCACCGCCTTCGCCCGTGTTCGACTTGCCGCCGATGCGGTTCATCGCCACGGCCAGCGTGGTGTGCGCTTCCGTGCTGATCGAACCCAGCGACATGGCGCCGGTAGCAAAGCGCTTGACGATCTCCTTGGCCGGTTCGACTTCCTCCAGCGGAATCGCGCGTGCCGGATCCACCTTGAACTCGAACAGGCCGCGCAGCGTCATGTGGCGCTTGCTCTGGTCGTTGATCAGGTTCGCGTATTCCTTGTACGTCTGGTACGAATTCGCGCGCGTCGCGTGCTGCAGCTTGGCGATCGAATCCGGCGTCCACATGTGCTCTTCGCCGCGGACGCGGTAGGCGTATTCGCCGCCCGCGTCGAGCATGTTCGCCAGCACCGGTGCATCGCCAAAGGCATCGCGGTGCAGGCGCAGCGCCTCTTCAGCCACCTCGAAGATGCCGATGCCGCCCACGTTGGATGCGGTGCCCTGGAAGTACTTGTCGACCAGTTCGCGCGACAGGCCGATCGCTTCGAAGATCTGCGCGCCGGTGTACGACATGTACGTCGAGATGCCCATCTTGGACATCACCTTGTGCAGGCCCTTGCCGATCGCCTTGGTGAAGTTGTAGATGGCCTTCTCGGCGGTCAGGCCCAGGCCCGGCGCCAATTCGGCCAGCGTCTCCATCGCCAGATACGGGTGCACGGCTTCTGCGCCATAGCCGGCCAGCAGCGCGAAGTGGTGCACTTCGCGGGCCGAGCCCGTTTCGACGACCAGACCCGTGCTCGTGCGCAAGCCCTTGTCCACTAGGTGATGGTGGATGGCGGACGTGGCCAGCAGCGCCGGAATCGCGGCCTGCTTCTCGTCGACCGCGCGGTCCGAAACGATCAGGATGTTGTAGCCCGACTTGACCGCATCGACAGCCTCGGCGCACAGCGAAGCCAGGCGCGCTTCGATGCCTTCCTTGCCCCACGCCACCGGATAGCAGATGTCCAGCTCGTAAGCCATGAACTTGCCGCCGGTGTAGTGCTCGATGTTGCGGATCTTCGCCATGTCCTTGAAGTCCAGCACGGGCTGGCTCACTTCAAGGCGCATCGGCGGGTTGATGTTGTTCAGCTCAAGCAGGTTCGGCTTCGGCCCGATGAACGAGACGAGCGACATCACCACGTTTTCGCGGATCGGGTCGATCGGCGGGTTCGTGACCTGCGCGAACAGTTGCTTGAAGTAGTTGTAGAGCGTCTTGTTCTTCGAGGACAGCACGGCCAGCGGGCTGTCGTTGCCCATAGATCCGGCGGCTTCTTCGCCGTTGGCGGCCATCGGCGCCATCAGGAACTTGACGTCTTCCTGCGTGTAGGCGAAGGCCTGCTGGCGATCCAGCAGCTTGGCGGCCGGCTTGGTTTCGGCGGCCACGTCTTCGGGCTTCGCGTCCAGCTCGTCGAGCTTGATGCGCACGGCATCGATCCAGCTCTTGTACGGCTTGGCGTTGGCCAGGTTGTCCTTGAGTTCCTTGTCGTCGATGATGCGGCCCTGCTCCATGTCGATCAGGAACATCTTGCCCGGCTGCAGACGCCACTTCTTGACGATGCGCGACTCGGGGATCGGCAGCACGCCGGCCTCGGATGCCATCACGACCATGTCGTCGTCGGTGACGTAATAACGCGCCGGGCGCAGGCCGTTACGGTCGAGCGTCGCGCCGATCTGGCGACCATCGGTAAAGCAGATGGCTGCGGGGCCGTCCCACGGCTCCATCATTGCGGCGTGGTATTCGTAGAACGCGCGGCGGTTGTCGTCCATCAGCGTGTGCTGTTCCCACGCTTCCGGAATCATCATCATCATTGCCTGGGCCAGCGGGTAGCCGGCCATCGTCAGCAGTTCGAGGCAGTTGTCGAACGATGCGGTATCCGATTGACCCGGATAGATCAGCGGCCACAGCTTGGGCAGGTCATCGCCCAGCACCGGCGACGAGATGCCGCCCGTACGCGCGTTGATCCAGTTGACGTTGCCCTTGACGGTGTTGATTTCGCCGTTGTGCGCAACCATGCGGTACGGGTGCGCCAGCTCCCATGCGGGGAACGTGTTGGTCGAGAAACGCTGGTGCACCAGCGCCAGCGCCGACACCGTACGCGGGTCTGCCAAATCCTGGTAGTAGCGGCCGACCTGTTCGCACAGCAGCAGGCCCTTGTAGACGATCGTGCGCGCCGACATCGACGGCACGAAGTATTCCTTGCCATGCTTGAGCTTGAGCGCCTGGATGGCGTGGCTTGCGGTCTTGCGAATCACATACAGCTTCCGCTCCAGCGCATCGGTGGTCATGATGTCGCGACCGCGCCCGATGAAGATCTGGCGGATCACCGGCTCAGTCTTCTGCACCGTGGGCGACATCGGCATGGTCTTGTCGACCGACACATCGCGCCAGCCCAGCACGACCTGGCCTTCCAGGCGCACGGTGCGTTCCAACTCCTGTTCGCAGGCCAGGCGCGACGCGTGTTCTTTCGGCAGGAAGATCATGCCGACGCCGTATTCGCCCGCCGGCGGCAGGTTGATGCCCTGCTTGGCCATTTCTTCGCGGAAGAACTGGTCGGGAATCTGCAGCAGGATGCCCGCGCCATCACCCATCAGCGGGTCAGCGCCGACGGCGCCGCGATGGTCGAGGTTGTGCAGGATGCGCAAGCCTTGCTGGACGATCTCGTGGCTCTTCTTGCCCTTGATATGGGCGACGAAGCCGACGCCGCAAGCGTCGTGTTCATTGGTCGGGTCGTACAGACCCTGGGCCGACGGCGCCGACGGCGTGATGGGGAAGGAATGTTGTTCCACGGCGATCTTCCGATGTTGTGGGTACAGCGCGCCGTAGAAGGCCCTCGCGATGGTGCGGATGCGGTGGCAGACAGGCAATGGCGCGCCGCACCATGAATGCGGGGTGAAACGAATATAAAAGAGTGGCCCGTAACAGGCAAAAGTTTTTAAATGGGGTCGGAGTAAATTAATAAATGCACAGTCTCAGTGCGGGCTTATTAATAGGGACAGATCAAAGTCGTCCGAATCGATGCCTCGCACATCACGGCGCCGCCATCCCGCTATTCGGAGCGCGCGCTGTCCTCCGTTCCCACTTCAGCGGGTTGGCGAGGGGGGCGCCCCTTGGGCAATGGCGCAACGCGACGGCCTCCGGTGCGCGCAAGTGTCGCGAGAAACGCCTCGTTGCCGAGCGGCCAGCCGCTGTGCACATGCTGGCGAATCTGCGCGAGCTGGTCGGAGCCCAAACCTTCGTGCCACAACGTTCGGTAGCGCGACTGGCGCTCGAAAGGCGTGTTACCAAGACGCCAATAGCAATAGTGATCACTCACCCACGGGATGGATTGGATGCCCACATGATGACGATATGTGCTCCAACGGTCGTCTTCTGGCGTGCTGACGAGGCCAGCGCGTACGGCGTTGGATTCCACATACAACAGGATCGGCAGCACCCATTCAGCCGGGTCCAGTACGGTCGAGCGGAAACGCCCTTCCCACAGCGTTCCGCTGCGATCAGCGGCTGCGTTGAAGTACCGCGTATAGCGCCGCCCGACGGCCTGCAGCGTGCGCGAAAGGCTCTCCGCCACCTTGGGCGTTCCGACCAGATGGACGTGATTCGGCATCAGCGAGAAACCATGGATGGCGAAGTCATGCTCACGGGCAGCCATGCGCAACGTGTCGAGGTAGAACGCGTAGTCGTCGTCGCCGCGAAAGACGGTCTGGCGATTGTTGCCGCGCTGCAACACATGCACAGGGACATCGGTGGGACTGAGGCGGGGCAGGCGGGCCATGGAAAATGCGGGGCGGCAAAAAGCGCCATCGTAGCCTGAAGCCCGAGAACCTGTCCCCAATTTTTGACAGGCAAACGCTTGCATGCCCACTGCCGTCGCGATGCGACGGCAGAGTTTGCGTGCCGTCAAATCGGTGGCCCTACGCGTGATGGACGACGGGGGAACTTGATCCCAAGCAAATCGGCCAAGCGACTTCCCCGCGAGACTGGCTCCCATCACATCACGAGACGACACGAGAGGGAGCGATTGATGGCTTTTCACCGCGTAGCCGTTGTAGCTGTAGCCGCCGGAATGCTTGCCGCCGGTTTCAGCCAGGCCGCCTTTGCGCAGAGCACGGATTTGCCGCCGACCTCCGGTAATTGGATGGTGCGTCTGCGCGCCGTCAACCTGACAGCCGCCAACAAATCCGACCCGGTGCCAGCACTGGCCATTCCGGCTGACGCCATTCAGATCAACAACAAGGTCCTGCCCGAACTGGACATCTCGTATTTCTTTACGCCGCATCTGGCCGCCGAGCTGATCCTGACTTACCCGCAACAACAGGACGTCACGGTCATGCGAAGCGCACTGGGCGGCCCGACCAAGATCGGCAGTTTCCGCCACTTGCCGCCCATCCTGACGATGCAGTATCACTTCACGCCCGAGTCGCGCTTCAAGCCGTACGTGGGCGCAGGCGTCAACTACACGCGTATCTCGAATGTCGATCTCCAGGTGCCCGGCGTTGGTTCGCTGGACCTCAGCAAGAACAGCTTCGGCCCCGCGCTGCAGGTCGGCTTCGACTATCGCCTGACCGAACGCCTCTACTTCAACGTCGACCTGAAGAAGACCTGGATCAGCGCCGACGTGAAGATGGGCGGCCAGACCATCAGCAAGGTCAAGGTTGACCCGTGGCTGCTGGGCGTCGGCCTGGGCTATCGCTTTTAAGGGAGGACGATCAGCGAACTGACACTGTCCTGATCGACTTTTACCGACGTGCCGCAGGGGCCGTCGACGGCGGGGGCGCTCGTCGGCGGTGGTTGGCGCGTTCGGCCCGGCATGCGTTGGGGCGGCCGGGCATTTTTTTTGGGCGCTTGGTTTAGATCAGCTGCCAGATGGTTTGGGAGCCAGGCGAGCGAGTAGCGGCCCGAACAGCGCCGCCGTCGCTCAAACCGCATCCACCGCAAAGATGCGGCGATGCTCCTTGATGGCGTAACGATCCGTCATGCCGGCGATGTAATGCGCAATCCAGCGCGGCTGCTCGTCGGGGTTGGATTTCGCCTGGTACTGCGGTGGCAGCAAGCGCGGGTCGTCCATGAACACGCGGAACAGATCGTCGATGATGCGGCGCGCTTTGGCGGACATGCGCATCACAAGATAGTGCCGATACAGGTTATCGAACAGGAAGCGCTTGAGCACGCGCGCCTCTTCATGCATCGGCTCAGAGAACGCGACGAGCGCTGGCGCGGCACGCACATCGTCGATACATTGCGGCGCAAATTCAGCAATGCCGGCACGCGTGGTGCCGATCAGATCGACGATCAGCGCGTTGATGATGCGACGAATGGTTTCGTTGATGAGCCGCCGGCCACTGACGGCCGGGAACGCCGCCTCGGCTTCGCGCCGATGGATGGCCCACAGCGGCACGTCTTCGAGTTGCTCCAACGTGATCAGGCCGGAACGCAGGCCATCGTCGATATCGTGGTTGTTGTACGCGACCTCATCGGCGAGATTGGCAAGCTGCGCTTCCAGCGACGGCTGTTGCCCTTCGAGAAAACGGCGGCCCAAGTCACCGAGCGTGGCCGCGTTGTTGCGCGAGCAATGTTTGAGAATACCCTCGCGCGTTTCGAACGTCAGGTTCAGTCCATCGAAACCGCCGTAGCGCTCTTCCAGCCGATCGACCACCAGCAGGCTCTGGAGATTGTGTTCGAAGCCTCCGTATGGCTTCATGCAATCGTTGAGTGCGTCCTGCCCCGCATGACCGAACGGCGTGTGGCCCAGATCGTGCGCCAGCGAAACCGCTTCGACCAAGTCTTCGTTCAGGCGCAGGCTGCGCGCAATCGAACGGGCAATCTGCGCGACCTCGAGGCTGTGCGTGAGCCGGGTCCGGAACAGGTCGCCCTCGTGGTTCACAAAGACCTGCGTCTTGTATTCGAGCCGACGGAAAGCGGTGCTGTGGATGATGCGATCACGGTCACGCTGGAACTCGGTGCGCGATGTGGATGGCGGCTCGGCGTGTACGCGGCCGCGCGTCTGCGCCGAATGCGCGGCGTAGGGAGCGAGAGGGCCTTCGAGATCGAACGGCGCGGACGGCAAATCAAATCGGTCGTTCATCGGGCCCCTCTCGTCTCGCATCAGGCGACGGGTGCTTCGGTCGGTGGTCGCAGCACGGCGTGCAGCAAGGTGGCGCGCAGGTCGGCATCGGGCACCGTGGTCACGAACGCCTGGCCCAGCTTGCGCAGCAGCACGAATTTGATCTCGCCAGCCTCAGCTTTCTTGTCGACGCGCATCAGCTCGATGAACCGATCCACGCCCAGGGCCGGCGCCACCGTCGGCAGGTCAGCCGCACACGTGAGCGCAGTAATGCGGTTGCGCGTGTCGATGTCGATAAAACCAAGGCGATGCGAGAGGTCCGCCGCCATCACCATGCCGCAGCCGACGGCCTCGCCGTGCAGCCATTCGCCGTAGCCCAGGCCGGCCTCGATGGCGTGGCCAAAGGTGTGACCGAAATTGAGGGTGGCACGCAGACCGGTTTCCCGCTCGTCCTGCGCCACGACAGCCGCCTTGATGCGCACCGAGCCGCGCACGGCTTCGGTCATCAGGTCGGTATCGCAATCGTTGAGACCCCTGATGTTCTGTTCGATCCAGGCGAAGTAATCGGCATCGGCAATTGCGCCGTGCTTGATGACCTCGGCCATGCCCGCAGCCAGTTCACGCGCGGGCAAGGTGCGCAGCGTGTCGATATCGGCCAGGACCGCTTGCGGCTGGTGGAACGCGCCGATCATGTTCTTGCCCAGCGGGTGGTTGATGCCCGTCTTGCCGCCCACCGAAGAATCGACCTGCGACAGCAACGTCGTCGGCACCTGGATGAACGGCACGCCGCGCATATAGCAGGCAGCGGCAAAGCCGGTCATGTCGCCGATTACGCCGCCGCCCAGGGCGATCAGCGTGGTCTTGCGGTCCGCACCTGCCGTCAATAGCGCATCAAAGATGCGGTTGAGCGTGTCCCACTTCTTGAACGATTCGCCATCGGGCAGCACGACCGTGTCGACCGCCTTGCCGAGCGAACGAATCGCTTCTTCGACCTTGGCTGCATACAGCGGCGCAACAGTCTCGTTGGTGACGATCACGGCACGCGCGCCGCGAATGTGGGGGGCGAACAACTCGGCCTTGGACAGCAGCCCCGAGCCAATGTGGATCGGATAGGCGCGATCGCCAAGGTCAACATCAACGGTAATCATGACTGAGGAGAGACTTGCGAGGAAGTGGAGGCGCCTGCGGGCGGTACGACAATGCCAGCCACCTCGAGTTGCATCAGCACCATATTAACAAGCTGGGCGACGGTGGGCTTTCCGGTTTCGATGACGAAGTGCGCCACGTCACGATATAGGGGGTCACGAACCGCATGCAGTTCTTCCAGCTTGGCACGCGGGTTTTCGGTCTGCAGCAGCGGCCGGTTCTTGTCGTGACGCGTGCGCAGATACAGGTCATGCGGATTGGCGCGCAGGTAGATCACAGTGCCGCGTTCACGGAGGAACGCGCGGTTCTCCGCCCGCAGCACGGCTCCGCCGCCGGTGGCGACGACCACGCCATCGCGCGAGGTGAGTTCGTCGATCATGTGGGTTTCGCGGTCGCGGAAGCCCACTTCGCCCTCGTGCTCGAAGATGATTGGCACGCGCACGCCGCAGCGGGCTTCGATCTCATGGTCGGAGTCGAAGAACGGCAGATCGAGCCGACGCGCCACCGCCCGGCCGACCGTGGTCTTGCCCGCGCCCATCAAGCCGACGAAAAATACGTTCGAAACAGACAAAATCGCGTGAAATCAGGAATTTGAGCTTGATTGTAGTGGCATTTGGTCACCATCCTGCACAAACCGGGCAGCAGGACACAAAAAAGCCCGGCGCTCCATTCAGGAGGCCGGGCTTTCCAATCGCGATACCGCCGCCGATTACTTCAGCGACAGTTGATCGGACAGCACACGCGGCGTCAGGAAGACCAGCAGCTCCGTGCGGTTGTTGATCTTGCTCGTGCTCTTGAACAGATTGCCGAGCACCGGAATGTCGCCTAGCAGCGGCACCTTGTTGATGTCGGTCCGCTCGTTCTGCGTGTAGATACCGCCGATCACGACCGTGCCGCCGTTCTCGACCAGCACCTGCGTCTGCACGTGCTTGGTGTCGATGGCGAAGCCGTTGGTGGTCTGGATCCCCACGCTGTCCTTGTTGACGTCGACATCCAGGAAGATGTTGCCGTCCGGCGTGATCTTCGGCGTCACTTCCAGCTTCAGGTTGGCCTTCTTGAACGACACCGAAGTCGCACCGGAAGACGTCGCCTGCTGGTACGGAATCTCAGTACCTTGCTCGATCAGCGCCTTGATGTTGTCGGCAGTGACCACGCGCGGGCTGGAGACGATCTTGCCGCGGCCATCAGCTTCCAGCGCAGACAACTCGAGCGCCAGGAAGCGGCCGGCACCGGCGTTGAACAGGCTCACGGCCACGCTGGCCGCGTTCACACCATTGATGCCGTTGGCGGGGAAGCTGATCGCCGGGCTGTTGTCCCACGTGGCGCCCTGCGTAATCGGCGACACCACGTTGGTGTAGGTATTGCCGTAACCAGCGCCATTCGTCTTCGACGCGAAGCCCAGCTTCGCACCCAAGTTGCGGCTGAACGTGTCGTCCGCCTCGACGATGCGCGCTTCGATCATCACCTGGCGAACCGGGATGTCGATCTTCAAGAGGAAGGCCTGCACCTCTTCAAGCTTGCTCGGGATGTCGGAGACGAACAGTTGATTCGTACGCGTATCCGCCGTGAGCGAGCCGCGCTTGGACAGGATCCGGGAAGTCGCGGCACCGCCAGCGACACCGCCTGCCCCACCCGCGGCGCCGGCACCCAGCAGCATGTTGCGCACATCCCCAGCGCTTTGGTAGTTCAGGCGGAACACCTGGCTGCGCAGTGGCTCCAGCTCGGTCACTTGCTGCTGCGACTCAAGCTCGGCCTTTTCCTTCGTGGCCAGCTCACCGCGCGGGGCAACCCACAGGACGTTGCCGTTGCGACGCGATGCCAGCCCCTTCGAATCGAGCACGATCTGCAGTGCCTGATCCCAGGGCACATCTTTCAGGCGCAGCGAAAGGGTGCCCGTCACGCTATCGCTGGTCACGATGTTGAGGTTCGTGAAGTCGGCGAAGACTTGCAGCAAAGAACGCACATCGATGTTCTGGAAGTTCAGCGACAGGCGCTCACCGCGGTAGCCGGGGCCGGAAATCAGCTTGTTCGGGTCTTCCTTGGTCGGACGCACCTCCACCACGAACTGCGTGTCGGTCTGGTACGAGCTGTATTGCCAGTTACCGCGCGGCTCGATGATCAGGCGTGCGCCTGTGCCGTTGTCGGTGGCACGCATGGCCTGCACCGGCGTGCCGAAATCGCTCACGTCATAGCGACGGCGCAGCGACTGTGGCAGCGTCGCACCGACGAAGTCCACGACGAGGTTCTGGCCTTGCTGGGCGATGTTGATCGCCGAGTTGGCAGTCGACAGGTCGACCACCACGCGGCCGGCGAGATCCTCGCCGCGGCGGAAATCAACATTGCGCACCGCAGGGCGCTCGGCGCCCGCGACGGGGGCCGGGGCCGAGAATGTCGGCGCCGCGACAGCCGCCGCCACTGGCGCAGCTTCCAGCGTCAGTACGTACTGGTTGCCACGCACCTCCGACTTGTACTGCGTCTGGCGCGATAGATCGAGCACGACGCGGGTACGGTCGCCGATCTGCACGACGTTCGCCGAACGCAGCAGCTTGCCGCCGTACTGGTAATTGGCGCGGCCTTGCGCGAAGGTCGCCCCGAAGAAGTCGATGGCGATACGCGCAGGCTGCTGCGTGCTGAACTCCACCGGCTTCTGGGTCGGCGCGCTCTTGAGCGTGACCGTCACCACGGTGGATTCACCGGCCGTGGCCTGCTCTACCTTTTCAATCGTGTTGCCGGAGACGGCCGCCGCAGGCGCTGCCTGCTGAGCGACCGCCTGACCGGCCACCATGAACAGGCACAGCGAAAGCCATGCCACCGCGCCCCCCCGGGCCACTCGGGTTGCCTGCGACAGGCCGCCCTTCACAAGACGCATCGTCATTGCGCGCTCTCCTGAACTTTCAGGGTCGTCATTTTTTCTTTCCATTCGGTCGTGCCTTCGCGCACCAGCTCACGCAGGGTGAGTTCCTGGTCTCCGATGCGGACGATGCGACCATAGTTTTGTCCGATGTACTGCCCCACATGCACATGCTGCGTCTTGTCCCCGACAGACACGACGGCTTCCGTCTCGCCATTGCGCTTCATCGTCCCGACCAGCTTGAAGGCTTCCAGCGGATAGTCTTCCAGCGGCTCGCGACGGCGATTCGGTTCCGGCGATTCGTTCTGCGCGCGCGAAAGTTCTGCCACCTTCTGCACACTGAACGGATCAGTCTGCTTGGTGGTCGTGTACTCGCGCGGCGCATAAGGCTTGGGCTCGGGCAGCGGCGGCACGGTCGTACTGACGCTCTGGCGCGCTTGCTGCATCCATTGCTGCAATTCATCGTCTTCGCTCGCGCCGCAGGCCGTCAGCACGACGGCCAGGCACAGCGGCGACAGACGCAGAAGATGCGACATGCGGCGACGGCTCATGGTGCGGCCCCTCATTTGGCGCCTCCCTTGGCGGCGGCGTTCGCCTTGCGCTGCGCGGCCTGCTCCTCGGCGTCGAGCGCCCGATAGGCTTCAGCACGCGTTTCCATCACCATGCCGCCATCCTTGGTGCCCGTCAGCGAAATGTTCTGCAGCGTGACGATGCGTGAGAGCGCCGCCACGTCGGCAGCGAACAGCGCCATGTCGTGATAGCGGCCATTCACCTTCACCGCCACCGGGATCTCGGCGTAGTAAGGCTTGATCACCGCGCCGGACGGACGGAACAGGTCGAAGGTCAGGCCACGCGCAATACCGGCATGGTTGACGTCGGCCAGCAGCGCATCCATCTCGGTCTTGTTGGGCAGTTGCAGTTCAAGCTTGGCGACACGCTGCTCCACCTCAGCCTTCTGCTTGCGCAGCGCTTCGAGGTTCACGACCTGCGCAAGCTTGCTCTGGTATGCCGACTTGAGGTTGCCCTGCTCGGTGCGCTTGGCGTCGCGCTCGTCAAACTTGCCGCTCCAGTAGAACTGCCAACCCAGGCCGATCACCAGCACGGCGGAGAGAATCATGAACAGGATGCGCGGCGCGATCGGCCACGTTTCCGGCTCATTCAGGTTCAGGCCACGGAACTGGCTGACCAGGTCTTCCAGCGAAATTTCGGTCGAGAGCGCCATGGTTATTTCCCCGCCGTGGCCGCACCCGGCTTGGCCGGCGCTGCCGGCTCGGCCTTCCATTGGAAGCGGATCGTGAAGTTGAACAGGCGGCGCTGTTCCTTCAGGTTGTTCGTCATGGTGGTGGCCACCGATTCACCCAGCTCGGCATGATCGAGCCAGGGCACCGCACCCAGGTTGCGCAGCAGGTCCGACACGCGCTCGTTGGACTGCGCCACCCCCGAGACGGTGTAACGGTCGCCATCCTGTTTGAGCGAGGTGAGATAGATGCCGTCCGGCACCTGGCGCACCAGTTCTTCGAGCAACTGCACCGGGCGGTTGCGCTGGTTCTGCAGGCTTTCCACCGCTTGCTGACGCTGCAGCAGGTCGTCGATGTCCTTCTTGAGGGTGTTGACCTCGGTGATCTGCTTGTCCATCTCCGCGTTCTTCTGCGTGAGGATGTCGTTGATGCGTTGCGCCTCTTCGGTCTGGTGATCGATCACCATGCCGCCCAGGAACACCACCACCGCGCCCGCAACGGCCGCGCCGCCCAGGCTCATGAAGACTTTCTTGCGCTTGCCGGCGCGTCGCTCTGCGTGATACGGCAGCAGGTTGACGTTCGGGAGCGCATTCACGGCATTCGCGCTTTCATTGGCCATCGTCAGCTCCTTATTGCAGCCCGCGCAGGGCAAGGCCCGCGCTGACGATGTAGGCCGGCAGATCGCGCTGCAGATAGCGCGCGTTGACGTTCTTGGCCGCGCCCATGTTGGCGAACGGGTTGGCCAGCGTCGTATTGATCTGCGTCTGCTGCTGGATGGCGGTCTGCACGCCCAGCAACGATGCGTGACCGCCCGAGAGCACGATCTCGTCCACGCGGCCGACGCTCGACGTCGACAGGAAATTCTGAATCGCCTGGCCGACCTCCATGGCCAGCGTCTCGAGCGAAGGCTTGAGCAGCTGGCTGCGGTATTCGTCGGGCAGCGTGTTCTTGCGCTTCTTTACCTCGGCCTTGAGCAGGTCGAGGGAAAACAGGCGCGAGATGCTTTGCGTGAGCTGGTCGCCCGAGCCGGACATCGGCTGCTCGTACAGCTCCTTCCAGCCTTGGTAGAACAGTGCGTGCGAGCGCGCACCACCCAAGTGGAACATCGCCACGACGGGCATGTCGCGCGTTTCAATTTCGCTGGCGTCCGGCTTGACCGCCAGCATGTGCGTCATGGCCCGCTGGATGGCGTTCTCTTCCACGTCCATGACGATCGCTTTCAGACCGGCCATCTCGGCGGCGGTCACGCGCTCGGTCACGCGCTCGGAAACCGTTGCCGTCACGCGCACGCCGATCCCGCCTTCGGTTTCGGACGGGCCGATCACGACATAGTCGAAATTGACGTTCTGCGAGGGCGGAAACAGCCGGTTGGCTTCGCTCTCGACCTGCACGAAGAGCTCGTCTTCGGTCAGGTTGTCGGGCAGGCTGACGGTTTGCGATTCCGTCAGGCTTGCAGGAATGGCAAGCACGGCTTCCTTACCGCGAATGCCAGCCTTGGCGATGGCGCGCTTGAGCGCATTGCCCACCGCATCGATATTCACCAGATTGCCGTCAGCGACGGCACTGCGTTCAATCAGCTCGCTGGCGCACTTTTCGAGACGGAAATCCCCCTGCTTGCCGTTGGCGGACAACTCCACCACCTTGACGCTGGAAGACCCGATATCTATCCCGACGATATTGCGGCGCAGCAGGCCGGACAACAAACCCCGTCGCACAGAGACACCCCACCGTTTATAGTTTTTTGAACCCTGGCGCCCGTCGCAAATCCAACGTGCGCCATAGCCTGCTTAGATTTGCTGCTGGATTCTCACAAAATCCTTTAGAACAGGCAAACGCTCCAGCAGACCGCGACGCATTTCGCGCCATGCCCTTCCGAAAGCGTTGTCAAAACCCCACGGTCGGGGGATACCCCTTTCGTCTGACTTGATTTCCGCTCCGCCTACTTCTAACGGCGGATTCGTAGCCGCCTTGAATCGCGGGACTCCGGATGCACAATCAGCGCGCCAACCGAGCATGACGCAGCGCACAAGTGCAGTCTGGTTAGCAGACGTGACACTCGTTACGTGCTGTTACGTCCGATGCGGCCGGACTGCGGAAGCCCCAACGATATAATCGCCGCCACGCTGACTGACACCCCCGGTGCCCACCCGTAATGGCTACTGCCCAAACCACCCCAGCTTCGCCCAAGCCGCCCAAAGCCCGCCGCCCGCTGTGGGCGCGACTGCTTCTCTGGATGCTCGGCCTGTTCGTTGCCATGGGGGTCGTCGGGGCGCTGCTGCTGGGCTATGCCCTGCTCGTCGCCGCGCCCAACCTGCCGTCGCTCGACGCCATCACCGATTACCGCCCGAAGATTCCGCTGCGCGTGTACACCGCCGACAACGTCCTCATCGGCGAATTCGGTGAAGAGCGCCGCAGCTTCGTGCCGATCGCGCAGATGCCCGACGTGATGAAGCGCGCGGTGCTGGCCATCGAGGATGACCGTTTCTACGAGCACGGCGGCGTCGACTTCATCGGCGTGCTGCGCGCGGGGCTGGCGAATCTGCACGGCGGCCTGTCGCAAGGCGCGTCGACCATCACGATGCAGGTGGCACGCAACTTCTTCCTGTCGAGCGAGAAGACATACACGCGCAAGATCTACGAGATACTGCTTTCGTACAAGATCGAGGCGAGCCTCACAAAGGATCAGATCCTTGAGCTGTACATGAACCAGATCTACCTGGGCCAGCGTGCATACGGCTTTGCCAGCGCCGAGCAGATCTACTTCGGCAAGAACATCAAGGACATCACCCTGGCCGAAGCAGCCATGCTGGCGGGCCTGCCCAAGGCGCCATCGGCGTACAACCCCGTGGTGAACCCGAAGCGCGCCAAGGTGCGTCAGGAGTACATCCTGCAACGCATGCGTGACCTGCACTACATCACCCCGGAACAGTACACCCAGGCCGTCAACGAGCAACTGCCGGTGCGCGGCGAAGGCCATGAATTCGACGTGCACGCCGAATACGTCGCCGAAATGGTGCGCCAACTCATGTATGCGCAATACCGCGAGGAAACCTATACGCGCGGCCTGAACGTCTACACGACGCTGCGCAAGGCCGATCAGGACGTTGCGTATCAATCCGTGCGTCGCGGCATTCTCGATTACGAGCGCCGTCACGGTTATCGCGGCCCTGAAGCGTTCATCGACCTGCCCTCCGATGCGGAAGAGCGCGAACAGGCCATCGACGACGCCTTGCTCGAGCACCCGAACAGCGACGATCTGCAATCGGCCGTGGTGGTGAGCGTGTCACCCAAGCTGGTGCGCGCGACGATGCTGACCGGTGAGACGATCGACCTGGCCGGCGACGGCCTGCGCTTTGCACAGGCGGCCCTGTCGAACAATGCACAGCCCAAGATCAAGCTGCGCCCAGGTGCGGTGATCCGCGTGATCGAGGACACGAAGACGCAGAAGTGGTCCATCACGCAGTTGCCGGAAGTGGCGTCGGGCTTCATCTCGCTGGACCCGCAGACGGGCGCGATCTACTCCATGGTTGGCGGCTTTGATTTCAATCGCAGCAAGTTCAACCACGTCACGCAGGCGTGGCGCCAGCCGGGTTCGAGCTTCAAGCCGTTCATCTACTCGGCGGCGGTGGACAAGGGTTTCTCGCCGTCTACGGTCATCAACGACGCGCCGCTCTCGATCCCGACCGGCGATACCGGCGGGCAGGTGTGGGAGCCGAAGAACTACGGCGGCGGCTATGACGGCCCGATGACGATGCGCCGCGCGCTGCAAAAGTCGAAGAACCTGGTGTCGGTGCGGATCCTGCGCGCGATTGGTACGCAGTACGCGCAGCAGTACATCACCCGCTTCGGCTTCGACGCCGATCGGCACCCGGCCTATCTGCCGATGGCGCTGGGCGCAGGCTCGGTGACGATGCTGCAGATGGCGAGCGGCTACTCGGTGTTCGCCAACGGCGGCTACCGCGTGAACCCGTACATCATCGATCGCGTGGTGGATGCGCGCGGCACGGTCGTGCAGCAAAGCCATCCGATGACCGCCGGCAAGGACGCCGTGCGCGTGATCGATCCGCGCAACGATTTCATCATGGATTCACTGCTGCGCAGCGTGGTGTCGAACGGCACGGGCTACCAGGCCAAGGTCAAGCTGGGCCGCAACGACATGGCTGGCAAGACCGGCACCACCAACGACTCGTTCGACGCCTGGTTTTGCGGCTACACGCCCAAGCTGGTCGGCGTGGCCTGGATGGGCTACGACAACCCGCGCAGCCTGGGGGATCGCGAAACCGGTGGCGGCCTGGCCCTGCCGATCTGGATCAACTACATGAGCTACGCGCTCAAGGGCGAACCCCAGACCGAGCGCCAGCCGCCCGAAGGCGTCGTGCAGATGGCCGGCGACTGGGCTTACGAGGAATACGCCAACGGCCAGGGCGTGGCCTCGGTTGGCCTGGGCGATGCGATGCCGGGAGGCTCCGCACCGGCCGGCGATCAATCGCAACAGCCGGGCATCAACCTGGCGCCGACGCAGGAGCAGGAGAAGCAGAAGATTCTCGACATGTTCCGCGGCAACTGAACGTCGCGCCCACGAAAAAGCCGCCCTTCGAGGCGGCTTTTCTTTTTGTCATGCGACGAGACGGTTACGCTCAGCCGGCGGCCAATGTCACATCCACATCGCTTTGCTGGCTGATATAGCGCGAGAGCGCCACATAGAGCTCTTCCTTGCTGCGCGTGTCGACCCAGCGGCCGTCGTCGCCCCGGCGGAAATGGAAACCGCCGGCACGCGCTGCCACCCACAGTTCCTGCATCGGCGCCTGGCTGTTGATGATGATCTTGGAGCCATCGTCGAATTCCAGCGTCAGCACGTTACCGGTGCGATTGACCTCGATGTCGGCATCGGCCTCGTCGGCAGCCGTTTCGACGATGTTTTCGATGCGGGTGAGTTCCGCTTCGGCCAGCGCCAGGAACTCCGATTCGCTCAGGGGGGGCATGCTACACTCCAAAATCTTGCGCGGACGTTGCGTGGCGGCCATTTGCGGCCCGTCCTGACCAGCAGGCGCCTCGTCCCATATGACTCCGATCGCCGCAAGGGTCACACCCTGGGGCATCCTTTCTGCACCATCATCCGATGATACGAACCGCCGCCATTGTAGCCACTGTCGGCCTGACCCTGACGGTCGCAGGCCTATCCGGCTGCGGGATTCGCGGGCCGCTGTACATGCCCAAGGTGCCGCCGGCGCCAACCGCGCCGCAAACCACTGACCCCGGCATCGCCGGCCCGAACGCCGTGCCGCAGCCCCCGGTTCCGGGCGCCAAACCCGCAGCCGCAGATGCGGCCAGCGCGGTGCCCGCGAACCGCTAATCCCGTCTTTTTGCTCAACCGGCGACGCCCTTATCCGGTGCGACGCCCAGAATGTTCCCACTCATGTCCGAGTCCCTGATCCGCCAGGAAGGCGCGCTGATGATCGAAGGCGTCGCGCTCGACGCGATTGCTGCGCAGTTCGGCACGCCCACCTATGTGTACTCGCGCGCCGCGCTCACGGCCAACTATCGCGCCTACGCCGCCGCCTGCGAGGGCCGCAACGCGCATGTGCAGTACGCCATGAAAGCCAACTCGAACCTGGCCGTGCTGCAGGTGTTCGCACAGCTTGGCGCGGGCTTTGACATCGTGTCCGCCGGCGAACTCAAGCGCGTGCTGCGCGCCGGTGCGCCGGCCTCGAAGGTGGTGTTCTCGGGCGTTGGCAAAAGCGCGGACGAAATGCGCTTCGCGCTGGAAGTCGGCGTGGCGTGCTTCAACGTGGAGTCGATTCCCGAACTGCACCGCCTGAACGATGTGGCGGCCTCGATGGGCAAGGTCGCGCCCGTGTCGCTGCGCATCAACCCGGACGTCGATGCCAAGACGCACCCGTACATCTCGACGGGTCTGAAGGGCAACAAGTTTGGCGTGGCGTTTGACGAAGTGCTGCCGACCTACCGCGCGGCCGCCGCGATGCCGAACCTGCACGTGGTCGGCATCGACTGCCATATCGGCTCGCAGATCACCGAGGTGTCGCCGTATCTGGATGCGCTGGACAAGGTGCTCGATGTAGTGACGCAGCTGGACGCCGAGGGCATTCACCTGTCGCACATCGATGTGGGCGGCGGTCTTGGTATCACCTACACGGACGAGACGCCGCCGGACATCACCGCCTTCGCGCGCACACTCCTGGACCGCGTCGAGCAGCGCGGTTTTGGCGATCGCACCGTGCTGTTCGAGCCGGGCCGGTCGCTGGTGGGCAACGCCGGCCTGCTGCTCACGCGCGTCGAGTACCTCAAGCCTGGCGCCAGCAAGAACTTCTGCATCGTCGATGCGGCCATGAATGACCTGGCCCGCCCGGCGATGTACGAGGCGTATCACCACATCGTGCCGGTGCGTGAAAGCCAAAGCGCGCCGGTCGTCTACGACGTGGTGGGCCCGGTGTGCGAATCCGGCGACTGGCTGGGCCGCGACCGTTCGCTGGCGGTGCAGCCGGGCGACGTGCTCGCGATCCTGTCAGCCGGCGCGTACGGCTTCACGATGAGCTCAAACTACAACACGCGCAATCGCGCGGCCGAGGTCATCGTCGATGGCGACAAAATCCATCTGGCGCGCGAGCGCGAGTGCTTTGAAGACCTGATCCGCGGCGAGCATCTGTTCCCGGCGTAAGCCCGCATCGCAAAGAAAAAGCCGACGCGCCAACGTCGGCTTTTTTTGGGCGCGATCGGCATCAATCGCGGGCTGGCATCACGGCCCCGGTCATCGCACTGCGCTGCGAGCGCCATGCCCACCACACCCGCAGGCCCAGCAGCACCGCCATCACTGCGGCGTAGATCGACACCTCGGCAAAGTCATGCTTGCCGGCCTTGTGCCACCAGTAATGCAGGATGCCCAGCACGCCCGTCACGTAGACAAGCCGGTGCAGCCACTGCCAGCGCTTGCCACCCAGGCGGCGCACCATCGCGTTGGTCGACGTGGCGGCCAGCGGAATCATCAGCACGAACGCCGCAAAGCCAACGGTGATGAAGGGCCGCTTGACGATGTCCTTGAGCATCGACGCCGGATCGAGCCCGCGGTCCACCAGTAACCAGATCAGGAAGTGGATCGCGCCGTAGAAGAACGTGTACAGCCCGAGCATGCGGCGAAGCCGGATCAACCAGTTCATGCCCGTGATGCGGCGCAGCGGCGTGATGGCTAGCGTGCAGCAGAGCAGCACCAGCGTCCACGTACCGGTCGAGCGCGTGACGAACTCCAGAGGATTGGCCCCGAACTGGTCTGTCGCGCCCAGGAAGACGATGCGCAGGAAGGGCAGCAGCGCCACGATCCATACGATCGCCTTCACCACACGCAATGGCTTGGGCGGCAACATCGGCGGCAGCAGTGTCATGTCGGCCTCAGAAATTTTTGCGCAGGTCCATGCCGGCATACAGCGGGGCCACCTGGTCGTAACCGTTGAACATCAGCGTCTTGCGCTTGGGCGCGAACAGGCCGCCGAAACCGCCTTTGTCCTCGCCGATGCGGCGTTCGGTGGCCTGGCTCCAGCGCGGATGGTCCACGGTCGGGTTCACGTTGGAATAGAAGCCGTATTCATTGGCCGCGGCAATGTTCCAGCTCGTCGGCGGCTGCTTCTCGACAAAGCGGATCTTGACGATGGACTTTGCGCTCTTGAAGCCGTACTTCCACGGCACGATCACCCGCACGGGCGCACCGTTCTGGTTTGGCAGCACCTGGCCGTAGAGGCCGAAGGTGAGCAGCGCCAACGGGTGCATCGCCTCGTCCAGACGCAGGCCTTCGCTGTACGGCCACTCCAGCACGGGGCTGCTGATGCCGGGCATCTGGCGCTTGTCGGCCAGCGAGATGAACTGGATGTACTTGGCGCCGCCCTGGGGCTCCACCCGCTTGATCAACTCGGCCAACGGGAAGCCCACCCACGGAATCACCATCGACCAGCCCTCGACGCAACGCAGGCGATAGACGCGCTCTTCCATCGGCGCGAGCTTCATCAGGTCGTCCAGGTCGTAGGTTTTGGGCGTTTTCACCAAACCTTCCACGCTGACTTGCCACGGGTGCGGGCGCAGCGTGCCGGCATAGCGCGCCGGGTCGGCCTTGTCGGTGCCGAATTCGTAGAAGTTGTTGTACGTGGTGACTTGGTCGTACGGGGTGGCCTTCTCCACGGTTGTGTACGCCGGATTGGGCTTGCCTGCCAATTTGGCCAGCGGCGGGTTGGCAGCGAAGGCCTCGCGCGCCGCCCATGGTGCCAGCGTTGCGCCGGCGGCGCCCATGGCGGCAGCGGCCAAGATGCGACGGCGCTGCTCGAAGATGTGCTGCGGTGTGATCTCGCTGGCGGGAATGTCATCGCCATGCAGCCAGCGGTCGGTCTTGATCAGCATGATTCGTGGTCCTCGTTGTGCGGGAACGCTGTCCCATGTGCGTTGGTCGTGCTCGCGCTGTCGACCTGACAGCGCGCGGCAAAAAATGATGTGGCGCTATTCCTTGCGGGGCGCTGGCCCGGTGAATTCGCTGTACTGCCGATAGACGGCTTGCGCCACTTCCAGTAACTGCGTCCGCCCCAGCGGGCCGGCGACCGCAAACCCGAGGCCGTGATCCGCCCAGTAGAACGCCATCGGCGGCGGATGATCGACCGCCGGATGAATCGCTTGCAGCACACGGTTGTCGGGCGCGAGCGTCTCCAGCCGGAAGCCGGTATCGCGGTTGTTTGGCATGCGCCGCAACTGTACGGAGATACGCGTGCCCCCGGGGCCCTCGTACATCAGCATGGCCGTCGGCGCATCTGCCACCACCGTCTGGCGCCCGCCGATGAGCCGGTAGCCCAGCGATGTCAGATCAGGCACGTGCAGCTGTGCGTCGAGCCGACGCGACAACCATGTGACCAGATGCGCCTCCTCGTCGGCCGGCACTTCCACGATGTGTTTCGACTCCGGAGAAAAGACGACGTGCGATACGAGTGCATCGTTGGCGAACCGTTGCATGGGCATGGTGCGCTCAACGGCACCTCGACTCAGCCAGCCGGCCCCGGACCCGACGGCTAGGCACGCCACACTCAGCGCCACCACGCTCCATCCGCGCATGGCGCCAAAGCCGCTGGCCGTGGGGCGACGTGCTACCGCAAGGATCGCTGCCGGAATGCGACGCTGCGGCACCGGTTCGTTCAGCAGCGGATCGAGCGCGCGGTGCAATTGCGCATCCGTCTCGCGCCAAGCCGCAACTTCAGCCGCGGCGCCGGGGTGCGCGGCAAGATAGGCCTCCACGGCAGCACGGCGCGCCGCGGGCAAGCGGCCGTCGGCATACGCATGGAGTTCGTCGATATGAATGGAATTGGAGGACATGGCGAGCCTCACTTCACGCGGTGCAGCGTTGCGCTGCCGCCATCGCCGGATGCCGCAAATGCAGCCGATGCGGCTGGCGCCCCGTCGAGCGCCGCGCGCATCCGCTCACGCGCCCGCGACAGCCGCGACATCACCGTGCCGATCGGCACGCCCAGCACATCGGCGGCTTCCTTGTAGGCGAACTGCTCCAGGCCGACGAGTAGCAATACCGCGCGCTGATCTTCTGGCAGCGTCGCCAGCGCGCGCAGCAGATCGCGGCGCAAACCGGGGTCGTCATCGACGGGAATCTCGGGGGGCGCATCGCTCAGCTCGATTCGGTCGGGCCTGCGCACGGCGTTGAGGTGGAGCCGATGCATGATGGTGAGCAGCCAGGCAAACAATCCGTCGCCCTCGCCTTTCGCGCCGATCTGGCCGAGCGGGCCCAGCCTGGGTCGCAACTGGAAGCGCCAGCGATAACGCCAGGCACGTTCCAGCGTGTCCTGGACGAGGTCGTCGGCGCGGCTGGCGTCACGCACGAGCCCGCGCGCGTGCCGGCGCAGGCGTGGCGTGAGCGCAATCAGCCGGCTGGCCAGATCGGACATAGGGGCGCGAGCGAGGGCGGCGTGCTTACGGCTTGGCGACGTGCCAAACGTTCATGAAGCCGTCGCCAGTCTGGTCGCCCGGCATCTTGTCCTTGGTCCAGAGGTAGAGCGGCTTGCCACGATAGGCCCACTGCTTCTTGCCATCGTCGCGCGTGATGATCGTGTAGTCGCCAGACGGCTTGTCGGCGTCATTGGCGGCCAGCGGCGGCCAGTTCTCGGCGCACTTGCCGTTGCAGGCGCTCTTGCCGGCCGTGGCGTCACGGTCAAACATGTAGAGCGCCATGCCGTGTTGATCCGTCAGCGTGCCGTTGGTCACCTTGACGGCCGACGGCGTGGACGAGGCTCCCATGCCCATGCCGCTGCAGCCGGCCACACCGAATGCGGCGAGCAGCGCGGCGCTGGCCAGCGCGGTGCGCGGATTGAACCATTTCTGGGAAGCTGCGGACTGGCTCATCTTGTTCTCCTTGGATGGAGAGGCGCGCCGATCGCGCCCTCACTGAGCAGTAAACACGCTAGGCGCGTCTTTATTCCAGTCCGCTGAGTTTTTTGTGACTGACGGCTTACAGCTCGCCGTAACTGTGCAGGCCCGAGAGGAACATGTTCACGCCAAGGAAGGCGAACGTCGTCACCAAGAGGCCAATCAGGGCCCACCAGGCCGCCATGCGGCCACGCAGCCCCTTCATCAGGCGCATGTGCAGCCACGCGGCGTAGTTCAGCCAAACGATCAGCGCCCAGGTTTCCTTCGGATCCCAGCTCCAGTAGCCGCCCCATGCGTCAGCCGCCCACAGCGCCCCGAGAATCGTGGCGATGGTGAAGAATGCAAAGCCGACGGTGATGGCCTTGTACATCACGTCGTCCAGCACTTCGAGCGACGGGAGGCGATCGGCCAGCACGCCCCGCTCCTTCAGCAGATAAGCCGCACCGACCATGGCCGACAGGGCGAACGTGCCGTAGCCGATGAAATTGGCCGGTACGTGGATCTTCATCCACCAGCTCTGCAATGCCGGCACCAGCGGCTGGATCTCCTGCGCGCCGCGCGACACCGTGTACCACAGCAGAAAGCCCACCGCCGCCGACACCACCAGCATCACGAAGGGGCCCAGCGCGCGCGTCTTGTAACGCTGCTCGTAGTACAGATAGAAGAGCGAGGTGATCAACGTAAAGAGGATGAACACCTCGTACAGATTCGAGATGGGGATGTGACCAATGTCTGCGCCGACCAGGTACGACTCGTACCATCGCACCAACATGCCGGTCAGGCCCAGCACCACCGCTGCCCAGCACAGCTTGCTGCCGATGGCCCCGCCCGCTTCCCAGCGCAGCGCCAGCCCGGTCCAGAAAAACAGCGTGGACAGGAAGATCAGCGCGCTCATCCAGAGGATGGCCGACTGGCTGGCAAGGAAATACTTGAGGAAGAAGGCATGCTCAGCGCGGGCGAGATCCGGGCCGTTGGCACCGGCGTACTGTGAGATACCGAACAGCGACAACACGGCGATGCCGATCATCAGTACGCGCACCGGCTTCCAAGTCCAGCCAAGCCATGCGAAGGCGGGCACGGCGGCAACGAGAATGCCGCGCTCGTAGCCGTCCATGTAGGCGCCGTAGCGCGAGAAGGCGTAACCGGCGCCGGCGGCCAGCATTGCAGCAAACAGCCAGTCAAACCAGCCCAGGCGGCGGAAATACGACGGACGCTTCAGCGCACCCAGATCAGCGCTCGCCACGGTCGTTTGGGGATTGGTCGCTTCCATCACCTGCTCACTTCGTTGGTTTGGGGTCGACGCTCGCTGCACTGGCGGCATCGGGGGCGGCTTGGGCACCTGCCGCGGCGCGGATATCGTGCTTGAGGCGCTCGAACTCGCGGTCGAAGTCAAGCGTGCGGCGCATGGTCGACATGGCGGTCAGCACATGTGCGCCGGAGGCGCTTTCGTTGGCCGGACCGGATTGCGGTCGGATCCACAGCCACCAGCGGCGCTCTCGCACGTAGAACATCGAAAACACGCCCAGCACCAGCAGCAGCGACCCAAGATACACGATGTTTTTGCCCGGCGCACGTGTGAGCTGGAACACGCTGGCCTGCACCTGCTGGAAGTCGGTCAGCTGCAGATATACGGGTGCGCCGTAGAAGACGTTGTCCGACAGCGCGTTGATGGCGCTCTGCAACCACTGGCTGCTGGCCGCATCCACCGTGGGTGCAGGCAGGCCATCCTGTGCGCGGGCCAGTTGCCACAGTTCCCACATGGAGCTGTTGATGATTTTCATCAGCACATCGGCCGCCTTCTCACGCTCACCCTCAGGCACCGATTTCTGCAAGAACGTGGCGACTGCGGCAAAGCCGCCCTGTGCACCGGCGGTACCGTCCTTGACATCGGCAGCGCCGGCAAAGAGGTCGAGCGCGCGACGAGCGCTTTCCATCAACTGGTTGCGCAGTTCCGCGCGCTGCTCGCCGGGCATGGAGAGCAGCGCAAACCGGCGCGCTGCCTCGCCGCGCATCGCTGGATTCTGCAGCGCGGCGCGCAGGCGCATCCAGTCGGCGACGGTGCCTTGCGCATCGGCGGGAATGCGCAGATAGCGGAACGGCTCGTCCGGCTGCGAGCGCATGCCGGCCAGGAACACCGATTGCCCGTCCAGCGTGACGGGCAGCATGTAGTTGCTGAACTCGTGTGCCTGGCCGTTGGCGTCGCGCAGCTTGTACTGCACGGAGGGGCCGACGTTGCGCAGATCGCGGTCGCGCGTCATCTTGGTGACGTTGCCAAGCTCCGCGCGCAGACCATTTTCCGCACCGCCCCTCTTGCCGACACCGCGTGCGTCCTGCTTGCCCGAGGCGTCCGTCACCGTTTCGACATTCATCAGGCGGAAGTCGGAGAACTCGACCGTGTAGTCGCCGCTCTTGCCGGTGAGCTTCGAGCTTTCGCCCACGACGCCCGACATGTCGAACGTCTTGGCGTTGTCACCGTGCATCGGGTAGCCGGTCAGCTTGAGCTTCGAGCCGCCATCTTCAAAGCTCGACTGGTAGATCGCCACGCCGTCATACACGAACGGCTTGTTCACCTCCACGCGCGCAGCGGTCTGCTTGCCGGTGCGGCGGTCAGTCACGACGATGTCGCTGGCGAACAGCTTGGGCATGCCGGTCGAGTAATGCTCGACGGTGAACTTCTTGAGCGTGATCATGAACGGCAGGTCCTGGATCAGCGCGCCATCGGCAATGTTCAGGATCGCCGTGCTGACCGTCGAACCTTCCGGCACGAAGGCGTTGCCGCGGAACCCCGGGTTCGATGTCGACAGCCGATGCTCCGGGCCGATGTCGCTGATGACCGCGTTGCCCTTGATGGGCGACTTGCCACCAAACCACATCTGCGCGCGGATCATCATGTCGCCATCCAGCAAGCCGCCGATGCAGATCACGACGATGGCCGTGTGCGCCAGGATGTAGCCGATCTTGTTGCCCGCTCCCGCCTTTGCCGCGATGAGCGTCGCTCCACCCTCGCGCGCGAACGCCTTGATGCGGAAACCTCGGTTCTGCGCAAGCGCGGCCAAGCGTGCCGTCACGGTGGCGGTATCGGCGCGGGAATCAAATTCGTCCCGGTGATGGAACGCGCGCAGACTGCCTTCGCGCACGTTCTCGCGCCAGGCGCGCATGTCGGCCAGCATCTTGGGCGCATTGCGCACGATGCACAGCGAGGTCGACACCACCAGGAACGCCAGGATCAGCAGAAACCACCACGCGCTATAGACGGTCGGCAGCGTCAGCGATCGGAATACGTCGGCCCAGAACGGCCCGAATTGGTTGACGTAGTTCGGATACGGATCGTTCTGCTTGAGCACCGTGCCGATCACGCTGGCAATGGCGATCACCGTCAGCAGGCTGATCGCAAAGCGCATCGACGACAGCAACTCGACCGTTTCGCGCAACGCGCGACGACGGGAGCGGATCTGGACGCCGGAAGTGGAGACCGAAGACATGCGGGGAAAAAACCTGTTCAAAAACGAAAACAGGGTGGCGATGCCAGGCGCATTGCCACCCTGTTCTTCTTGTTGATTGTGCGACTGTCACATGACAGCCGGGTGCGGCAGATTAGCGCAGGCCGGCAATGTAGTCGGCCACCGCCTTGATCTGCTGGGCCGTCATGCGACCGGCCAGGTCGTGCATCTGTACGCTGTTCTTGCGGGTGCCGCTCTGGAAGGCAACCAGTTGAGCTTCAGTGTATTCAGAGAACTGACCCGCGATACGCGGATACTGCGCCGGGATGCCAGCACCCGTCGGGCCGTGACAGCCCGCGCACGCTGCGATACCGCGCTTGGCGTCCCCGCCACGATACAGCTTCTGGCCCAGTTCGATCGTGTCCTTGCTCTTGGCCGAACCCGGCTTCCAAGCCGGCTGCTTGCCCAGGTAGGCGCCGATGTCCTTCATGTCCTGATCCGACAGCGCACTGGCGTACAGCGACATGACCGGGTTGTTGCGATCAGTCTTTGCCTTGAAATCCTTCAGCTGCTTTTCGACGTATTCGGCGTGCTGGCCGGCCAGCTTCGGGTTGACGTTCATGGCGCTGTTGCCGCCTGCGCCGTGACAACTGGTACACGCGGGCACGCCATTGGCCGGCACACCGTTGTTGAAGATCGTTTCGCCGCGCGCGGCGTCGGCCTTGGCGACTTTTTGCTCTTCGGCATGGGCCATGGAGAAGACCGATGCCAGGGACAGCGCTGCGACAGCAAAAACGTTCGCTATGCGGTTCATTCGCACACCTTGTTTAGATTGTTTTCGAATGCTGCGTGCGCCGCCCAACGCGGGACCCTGCGGCGCCGGGCATCCCCTTCTCCTCGAGCCAGACCAGCGCATGAAAACGGACCGGCCCGGGCCTCGGGGCGGTCCTGCGACGGATCTGGTGGGGACGTCCGTAAACCGGCGTATTGTACAATAACACCTCTGCAATGCGACCTCGCGGCGCAGCAACCACGCAGTTCTGAACTGCAGTTTACAGGTACTGCCGCGCATGTCGCTCCTGCATCAAGCCCGTTTCTTCATCACCGTCAATCATCTGCGTGATTTACCGGCGACCGCCGTGCCGGAAGTCGCGTTTGCGGGCCGCTCCAACGCAGGCAAGTCCACTGCGATCAACATCCTGTGCAATCAGAAGCGGCTGGCTTTCTCCAGTAAGACGCCCGGCCGGACGCAGCACATCAACTATTTCTCGGTGATGCCCGCCAAGGCGGAAGACCCGCTCGGCTTCTTGGTCGACCTGCCCGGTTACGGCTATGCCGAAGCGCCTGGCGAGACCAAGTCGCACTGGGTCCATCTGCTGGGCGACTACGTCAAGGCGCGCCAGCAACTCGCCGGCCTGGTCATCATGATGGATGCGCGTCGTCCATTCACCGACCTCGATTGTCAGATGGTCGAGTGGTTCCTGCCGACGGGCAAGCCGATCCACGTGCTGCTCACGAAGGCGGACAAGCTGACCAACAACGACGCCTCGCGCGCGCTCATGGCGGCACGCAAGGTGCTGGCCGACTACCGCGCGCAGATCGACGGCGATGTATCGCTGACGGTGCAGTTGTTCTCCAGCCTGAAACGTCGCGGCATCGAAGAGGCGCAGCGAATTGTCGCAGGTTGGCTGTGCCTGCCCGAGGCGCTGGAAGCGGAGCCGCAAGCCGAGCCGGCAAAAAAAACCCCGTCGCCAAACGCGCAACGGGGGTAACGACCCCATCGAGCCATCGATGGGAACCCGCGTCAGGGAGGAGCCGCGGGGGACGCCGCATCAGCGTCGCTGGCGCATTGTCCGTGCATAAGATGGATAATCGTGTCAAAGGTTTCCAAACTTCACAGTGTGTTCTTAGGGTCTGCTGAAATGATCGCAAGCTTCCCCGATCATCGTCCGCGCCGCATGCGCCGCGACGATTTCTCCCGCCGCATGATGCGCGAGTCGCGCCTCACCGCCGACGACCTGATCTACCCGGTCTTCATCCTCGAAGGCACCAACGTGCGACAGGCCGTGCCGTCGATGCCAGGTGTGGAGCGGGTGTCGGTCGACGTGCTGCTGAGCGTGGCCGAGCAGTGCGTGCAGCTGGGCGTACCGGTGCTGGCGCTCTTCCCCGTGATCGAGCCGTCGCTCAAAACGCCGGATGGTATCGAGGCCACCCATGCCGATGGCCTGATCCCGCGTGCGGTGAAGGCCCTCAAGGCGCGCTTCCCTGAACTGGGCATCCTGACCGATGTGGCGCTCGATCCGTACACGAGTCATGGCCAGGACGGCGTGCTCGACGCCAACGGCTACGTGCTCAACGAAGAGACGGTCGACATCCTGATGCGCCAGGCACTGGTGCAGGCCGAGGCTGGCGTGGACATCGTTGCGCCGTCGGACATGATGGACGGCCGCATCGGCGCGATCCGCTTGGCGCTGGAGAACGACGACCACACCTACACCCGCATCATGGCTTACGCGGCCAAGTACGCTTCGGCGTTCTACGGCCCGTTCCGTGATGCAGTGGGCTCGGCCGCCAACCTGGGCAAGAGCAACAAGATGACTTACCAGATGGACCCGGCCAACTCGGACGAGGCTCTGCGCGAAGTGGCACTCGACATCGCCGAAGGCGCCGACATGGTGATGGTCAAGCCCGGCATGCCGTATCTCGACATCGTGCGACGCGTGAAGGATGAGTTCCGCTTCCCGACCTACGTCTATCAGGTCAGTGGTGAATACGCGATGCTGAAAGCCGCTGCGCAGAACGGCTGGCTGGATCACGACAAGGTCGTGCTGGAGTCGCTGCTGGCGTTCAAGCGCGCCGGCGCGAACGGCATCCTGACGTACTTCGCATTGGACGCCGCCCGCCTGCTGCGCGCGTAGTCAGGCCGTCGGCTTGGCTGCCTGCGTCGTGCCGATCGTGCGACGCAGGCTTTCCAGAAACGTGTCGGCGCGCTCATAGCCGACCACACGAGCTTTCAGTTCGCGACCCTGCGCATCGAAGAAGATCGTGCCGGGCGGGCCGAACAAGCCGAAGCGCTTGAGCAGTACTTGGTCATCCGCACTGTTGGCAGTCACGTCAGCCTGCAGCAGCACCACATCGGCAAGCGCCTTGCGCACCCGCGTATCGGTAAAGGTCAGGCGCTCCATTTCCTTGCAGCTCACACACCAGTCGGCGTAGAAATCGAGCATCACCGCACGGCCCGACGCGCTCGCGTTGCGCACTTCGGCATCGAGTTCAGCGATGCTCTTCACCCGCTTGAATGTCACCCCGTGTGCCTCAGCTTGCGCGGATGCGCCCGCCGATGCGCGAATCAGTCCGGACAGCGGCTGTAGCGGATCGCGACCGCCGGCGGCGACTCCGACCAGTTGCGCTGCGCCAGCCAGCGCGAGCACCACACCCGCGACCTTGCCCAAGCGCTGCACGTTGCCGGCGCCGTCGGGCAACGAATCGAATGTCCGCAGAAACACGGCCGCACCGATCAGCAAGCCACCCCACGCAATCATCACTGCCCACGCCGGCAACACCGGCTGCACGATCCACAGCGCCACAGCCAGCAGGATGAAACCGAACACCGCCTTGGTGACGATCAACCAATGGCCCGCGCGCGGCAGCAGGTTGCCCGCGCCTACACCCACGAGCACGAGCGGTACCCCCATGCCGATCGACATCGCAAACAACGCCATACCGCCGATCGCGGCGTTGCCGGTCTGCGCGATATAGGCCAGCGCGCCCGCCAACGCCGGCGTCACACACGGCGACACTATCAACGCCGAAAGCGCGCCCATCACGACCGCGCCAACAATCTCGCCGCCGCCATGCTTGCTGGAGGCTTTTGTCAGGTGATCGCGCCAAGCTGCCGGCAACTGCAGTTCATACAGCCCGAACATCGACAGCGACAGCGCTACCATCAATACGGCAAACGCGCCCAGCACCCAGGCGTTCTGCAGCGCGGCTTGCAGGCCCTGCCCGGCTAAGCCGGCTGCCACCCCTACGGCGGTATAGACGAAGGCCATCCCGAGCACGTAGGCCACCGACACGATCGCTGCGCGCGAACGCGTCGCGTGCTCGCCGACCACGATCGCCGACAGGATCGGCAGCATCGGGAGCACACACGGCGTGAAGGTAAGCAACAGACCGAGCCCAAAGAACAACGCCGCAATCGCGCCAAGGTTGCCGCTACCCAGCGTGCTGGCGATGCGGCCGAGTGCGTCGCCACCGCCGGCGGAAGGCGCCGCCGGGGAAGCCGCTGCGGGTTCCACATGGAACCGGCTCTTCATCGGCGGATAACACAGGCCTTGATCCGCGCACCCCTGCGACGTGACGATCAGCGTGAATGGCGCCGTCGCGTTCCGCGCCTTCACATGGAATGCGATTTCATGGCGATAGGTTTCGACATCCTTGTTGAACGTCTCGTCGAATTTGACCTTGCCTGCCGGCATGTCGAGGAGTGCGAGTGCGACAGCTGCCGGATCCGCCGCCACCGCGAAGCGCTCACGGTACATGTAGTAGCCATCAGCAATCGCGAACTTGACTTCGACGGTCTGGCCGTCGACCTGCGTGGCGGAGAAGCGGAACGCCTGCTCGGGTGGCAGGAAATCGTCAGCAGCATGTGCAGGCATGCACAGCGTCGCCACCGCGACCAGCAGCATCGCCAACTGCATCACACGCCGCACGGACACGAACGAAGAGAAGGTCATATCAACGCCAAACAAACATCAATTGGAAGACATGCGCGTTTCGTCGGCCACCCACGCAAGATACGCCGGCAACCCCGCAGCCACCGGCACAGCGATGATCTCGGGAACCTCGTACGGGTGCGCCTTCCGTAGCGCGACTTCCAACGCAGGGTAGGCTGCGCCCGTGGTCTTGATCAGCAGCGGGATCTCGGTGGCGTGCTCGATCGCGCCGTTCCACCAATACGTCGACGCGCAAGCCGGCAAGCGATTGACGCACGCCGCTGCGCGAGATTCCAGCACGGCCGTCGTCACGCGATCCGCGCTATCGGCGTCGGGTAGATTGGTCAGCACCAGCAGCACTTCGGTTCCTGCAGACATAGATACTCCAGAAGCGCACGCCGATGGCAGACCACCGAAGCAGGCAACAAAAAAGCCAGGGTACGATCCTGGCTTCATTGTAATGCGCGCGGCTGCACGCATTCTGGGGCTTGGCCAGCGCGACGCCATGTCGCACCGGCAAACCTGAGCTGACCTTACTCGGCAGCGCCGTCGACTTCCACAGCCTCGGCAACTTCCGGACGGTCGAGCAGCTCCACCAGCGCCATCGGCGCATTGTCGCCCTGGCGGAAGCCGAACTTCAGGATGCGGGTGTAGCCGCCCGGACGGGTCGCGAAACGCGGACCCAGTTCGTTGAACAGCTTGGTAACCATGTCGCGGTCGCGCAGACGGGCGAATGCCAGACGGCGGTTGGCGACGGTGTCCTTCTTGGCCAGCGTGATCAGAGGCTCGACAACCTTGCGCAGTTCCTTGGCCTTCGGCACGGTGGTCTTGATCAGCTCGTGCTGCAGCAGCGAGTTGGACATGTTGCGCAGCATCGCGAGACGGTGCGACGAAGTGCGGTTCAGTTTCCGCAAACCATGACGGTGACGCATGATGATTCCTTCTTAAGAGTGTTTGACCAGCTCTTCTATCGCCGCCGCTCGTATAACGCTGCGTGGCGCGGGCCGGTAGTCTTACCAATAAGCCACCCAAACGGCGATGGCGGGAAAACCGGCCGATGCTCGCGCACCGGCCGACAATTGCAACTTACTTCTCGAGACCTGCCGGCGGCCAGTTCTCGAGCTTCATGCCGAGCGTCAGGCCACGCGATGCGAGGACTTCCTTGATCTCGTTGAGCGACTTGCGCCCCAGGTTCGGGGTCTTGAGCAGTTCGTTCTCGGTGCGCTGGATGAGGTCGCCGATGTAATAGATGTTTTCAGCCTTCAGGCAGTTGGCCGAACGCACCGTCAGTTCCAAGTCGTCGACCGGGCGCAGCAGGATCGGATCGATCTGCGGCGCGCGGGCGGCGGCGGCCTCAGCGGCGCTTTCGGTACCTTCCAGGGCAGCGAACACCGACAGCTGATCAACCAGGATGCGAGCCGACTGGCGGATCGCTTCTTCCGGCGAGATCACGCCGTTGGTCTCGATGTTCATCACCAGCTTGTCGAGATCGGTACGCTGCTCCACACGCGCAGACTCAACCGCGTACGACACACGGCGCACCGGTGCGAACGAGGCGTCCAGCACGATGCGGCCGATGACCTTGCTGGACTCATCGCCGAACTTGCGCACATTGCCCGGCACATAGCCGCGGCCTTGCTCGACCTTCAACTGCAGATCCAGCTTGCCACCAGCCGACAGGTTGGCGATCACGTGGCCCGGATTGATGATCTCGACGTCGTGCGGAAGCTCGATATCAGCGGCGGTGACCACACCTTCGCCTTCCTTGCGCAGCGACACCGTCACTTCATCACGGTTGTGCAGCTTGAACACCACACCCTTCAGGTTCAGCAGCAGGTTGACAACGTCTTCCTGCACGCCATCGATGGTGGAATATTCGTGGACGACCCCAGCGATCGTGACTTCGGTCGGGGCATAGCCGACCATCGACGACAGCAGCACGCGGCGCAGCGCGTTACCGAGCGTGTGGCCGTAGCCGCGCTCGAACGGTTCCATGACGACCTTCGCGTGATGATCGCCAAGCGGCTCAACCGCAATAATTTTGGGCTTCAGGAGTGCTGTTTGCATTAGGTTGTCCTATTTCAATACCCTCGGCTCGTTACACCGATAAGGCTGACGGATTGGACTGGAAAGGTTCCATCGCGAACGTTGCGACGGAAGACGCACGTGCCGCAATCGATTTGCGGCACGTAACAATTCGGATTGGATCGACACCGAAGTGCTGCTGGCGCACGAACACAATGTCGTTGACGATGAGCGTCCCCAAAAAGGCACACGAGCCCGCACCTGCGGTACGGGCGTCGTCATTAACGCGAATACAGTTCGACGATCAGGCTTTCGTTGATGTCGCCGGCGATATCTGCGCGATCCGGGGCTTGCTTGAAGGTGCCTTCCATCTTCTTGGCATCCACGGCAACCCAGATCGGGAAGCCGGACTGCTCAGCCAGCGTCAGCGACTCGGCAATACGCACTTGCTTCTTCGACTTTTCGCGGATGGCAATGACGTCGCCCGACTTGACCTGAGCCGACGGCACGTTCAGCGCTTGACCATTCACCAGGATCGCCTTGTGCGACACCAGCTGACGCGCTTCCGCGCGGGTCGAGCCGAAGCCCATACGATAGACGACGTTGTCCAGGCGCGATTCCAGCAGTTGCAGCAAGGTTTCACCCGTGTTGCCCTTACGGCGATCGGCTTCAGCGAAGTAGCGGCGGAATTGACGCTCCAGCACACCGTAGATGCGCTTGACCTTCTGCTTTTCACGCAGCTGGTTGCCGTAGTCGGACGTTCGGGCGCCGGAAGTGCGGCCGTGCTGACCAGGCTTGCTGTCCAGCTTGCATTTGTCGGCGAGCGAGCGGCGTGCGCTCTTGAGGAAAAGGTCAGTACCTTCGCGGCGAGACAGTTTCGCCTTGGGGCCGGTATAGCGTGCCACGTTGCGTTCCTTCGTTATCAGTCATCCGTGGCACACGGCCTCGGATGGTCCGCCTGCTCAGCCCTAACAACAGGACCGCAGCGAACAGTGGGCTTATGAAAAGACGAAACCCGCCTTCCGGAAAACCCGGAAGACAGGCAGGCGGGCAAGTATAGCACCCGCAGACCGCCCCCGCCAGCAACTGGCGAGGGCGGCCGAATCACTTAGATACGACGACGCTTCGGCGGACGGCAGCCGTTGTGGGGCACCGGCGTCACGTCTTCGATCAACTGGATCTTGATACCCAGGTTGTTCAGTGCGCGTACGGCCGATTCACGACCCGGGCCCGGGCCCTTGATGCGCACTTCCAGGTTCTTGATGCCTTGGTCCTGCGCCACGCGGCCAGCGCTCTCAGCGGCCACCTGGGCCGCGAACGGCGTCGACTTACGCGAGCCCTTGAAGCCTTGGCCACCCGACGTCGCCCACGACAGAGCATTGCCCTGACGGTCGGTGATCGTGATGATTGTGTTGTTGAACGACGCGTGAACGTGCGCGATGCCGTCGGCGACGTTCTTGCGAACCTTCTTGCGCGCGCGCTGGGCGGCGGTATTCGCTGCTTTTGCCATAGTTCCTATCCTTTACCCGACGGATTACTTCTTGAGCGCGACGCCGGCCTTACGCGGACCCTTACGGGTACGGGCATTGGTGCGGGTACGCTGACCACGCATCGGCAGGCCCTTGCGATGGCGCACGCCACGGTAGCAGCCCAAATCCATCAGGCGCTTGATGTTCATCGTCGTTTCACGGCGCAGATCGCCTTCGACGAGGAACTTCTCGATTTCCTTACGCAGCGCGTCCTGGTCCGGATCCGTCAGGTCCTTGACCTTCTTGTCGGTCGGGATGCCAGTAGCCTCGCAAATCTTCTGAGCGCGCGAGCGGCCAATACCGTAGATCGCCGTCAGGCCAATCACGGTATGTTTGTGGTTGGGGATGTTGACCCCTGCGATACGTGCCATTCGTCAATCCTCTTTGCGAAATTAGCCTTGGCGCTGCTTATGACGCGGGTCCGACGAGCAGATCACACGCACCACGCCCTTGCGCTTGATGATTTTGCAGTTGCGGCAAATGCGCTTAACAGAAGCCAGCACTTTCATGATTTTCCTCTTCCTTCAATTCCAGTCCGCTCACTTCGCCCGGAATACGATGCGCGCGCGGGACAGATCATACGGGGTCAATTCGACCGTCACCTTGTCCCCGGGCAAGATGCGGATGTAATGCATACGCATCTTGCCGGAAATATGGCCTAACACTACGTGGCCGTTCTCTAGCTTGACGCGAAACGTTGCGTTGGGGAGGTTTTCCAGCACCTCGCCTTGCATCTGGATCACGTCATCTTTAGCCATGTCCTTTCAGGTTCGTGCGATCACTCCTAGCGGAGTGTCAGGTTTCCCTTGAAATTCGCCTTCTTCATCAAAGACTCGTACTGCTGAGACATCACGTAGGACTGCACTTGCGCCATGAAGTCCATCGTGACAACCACGATGATCAACAGGGACGTCCCACCGAAGTAGAACGGCACATTCCAGCGCAGCACCAAGAACTCCGGCAACAGACACACCAGCGTGATGTAGATCGCACCCGCCAGGGTCAGACGCACCAGAATCTTGTCGATATACCGCGTGGTTTGCTCGCCCGGACGGATGCCCGGAATGAACGCCCCACTCTTCTTCAGGTTATCTGCCACTTCCCGGCTGTTATAAACCAGTGCGGTGTAGAAGAAACAGAAGAAGATGATCGCCGCCGCATACAGCAGGATGTAGACCGGCTGACCCGGCGACAGCGTTGCTGCCAAGTCCTTGACAACCCGTGCCACCGGATTCGTCGAGTTGCCAGCTGTAAACCAGCCCGCGATCGTGGCCGGGAACAGAATGATCGACGATGCAAAGATCGGCGGAATCACCCCGGCCATATTCAACTTCAGCGGCAGATGCGACGACTGTCCGCCATAAATCTTGTTACCAACCTGCCGCTTGGCGTAATTGACGAGGATCTTGCGCTGGCCGCGTTCGATGAACACGACCACAAACGTCACCGCACCAATAATCGCCACCACCAGGATCGCCGAGAAAATTCCCATCGAACCCGTACGCACCAGCTCGAACAGCCCGCCAATCGCGTTGGGAAGGCCTGCAGCAATCCCGCCAAAAATGATGATCGAGATCCCGTTGCCCAGACCACGCTCGGTGATCTGCTCACCCAGCCACATCAGGAACATCGTGCCCGTCACCAGCGTGATCACCGCGGTGGCCCGGAACATCAGACCCGGATCCAGCACCAGACCGGGCTGCGCTTCCAGGGCTACTGCAATCCCTAGCGCCTGGAACGTCGCCAGGATGACCGTGCCGTAGCGCGTGTACTGCGTAATCTTGCGCTGGCCGGCCTGGCCTTCCTTCTTCAACGATTCCAGCTGCGGCAGCACGATCGTCAGCAGCTGCATGATGATCGACGCCGAGATGTACGGCATGATCCCCAACGCAAACACTGTGAAACGCGACAGCGCGCCGCCGGAGAACAGGTTAAACATCCCGAGGATGCCACCCGACTGCCGTTGGAAAAGCTGCGCCAGTTGATCCGGATCGATACCCGGCACAGGAATGTGCGCGCCGATCCGGTACACCAGCAATGCCAGCACCAGGAACACCAGCCGACGGCGAAGATCGCCGTACTTGGCCGTGTTCTTGGCCTGGGCCATCACATTAGGTTTCGCCGTGGCCAAACGGATGCTCCGTCAGTGTGAAACAGCAGGCTATTAGGCCAGCGAGCCACCGGCTGCTTCGATTGCAGCTTTCGCCCCAGCCGTCGCGCCGATACCCTTCAGAGTTACCTTCTTGTCGATCTCACCCGACAGGATCACCTTGGCGCTCTTGACCATCTCGCCAACGAGCCCGGCTTGCTTGAGGGACAGCAGATCGACTTCTTCGATCGGCAGCCCCGCCAAGTCGCCCAGACGCACTTCAGCGGTGAATTCCTTGGTCAGCGAGGTGAACCCACGCTTGGGCAGACGACGATGCAGGGGCATCTGGCCGCCTTCAAAGCCGACCTTGTGGAAACCACCCGAACGCGACTTCTGCCCCTTGTGACCACGACCAGCCGTCTTGCCCAGGCCCGAGCCAATGCCGCGACCAACGCGGCGCTTGGCGTGCTTGGAGCCGGCTGCCGGCTTCAGGTTATTCAGTTGCATGTTCTTCTCCGTCTTGCCTTAGCCGATGACCTTGACCAGGTAGGACACCTTGTTGATCATGCCGCGCACTGCGGGCGTGTCCTGCAATTCGGACACCGAGTTCATGCGGCGCAGGCCCAGGCCGCGCACCGTGGCGCGGTGGTCTTCGCGCGTACCGATCAGGCTGCGCACGAGTTGGACTTTCACGGTTTTCTGCGACATATCGTTCACCTATCCCTTCGGCTTAGCCGAGGATCTCTTCGACCGACTTGCCACGCTTGGCGGCAACTTCGGCCGGGGTGCTCATCTTGCGCAGGCCATCCAGCGTTGCGCGCACCATGTTGTAAGGATTGGTCGAACCGTGCGACTTGGTCACGATGTTCGTCACGCCCATCACTTCGAAGATAGCGCGCATCGGGCCGCCGGCGATCACGCCGGTACCGTCCTTCGCGGGCATCATCTGCACCTTTGCGGCGCCATGCTTGCCAACCACTTCGTGCTGCAGCGTACCGTTCTTCAGCGGGACCTTGACCATCTTGCGACGAGCCTCGTCCATTGCCTTCTGCACGGCTACGGGGACTTCCTTAGCCTTACCCTTGCCCATGCCGATACGGCCGTCGCCGTCGCCGACCACAGTCAGAGCAGCGAAACCGAGAATCCGGCCGCCCTTGACCACCTTGGTCACACGGTTGACCGCGATCATCTTCTCGCGAAGACCGTCGTCGCGTTCGTCCCCTTGGACCTTAGGTTGAATTTTTGCCATGACGATATCCTCTATGCCGGCTTAGAACTTCAGGCCAGCTTCGCGTGCCGCGTCAGCCAGAGCCTTTACGCGACCGTGATAACGGAAACCCGAGCGATCGAACGCCACGGCTTCGATGCCGGCAGCCTTCGCCTTCTCAGCGATACGCTTACCCACCAGGGTGGCAGCAGCGGTGTTGCCACCGTTGCCGTTCAGTTCCTTGCGGACTTCGGCTTCCGCCGTCGAGGCCGAAGCCAGGACCTTGGTGCCGTCTTCCGAGAAGACCTGCGCATAAATGTGCAGGTTCGTACGGTGCACAGCCAGACGGGCGACGCTCAGTTCCGCAATTTTCAGGCGGGTCTGACGTGCACGGCGCAGACGCGAGTCATTTTTGTTCATGATGTGCACCCTTACTTCTTCTTGGTTTCCTTCAGGATCACACGCTCGTCGGCGTAGCGCACACCCTTGCCCTTGTAGGGCTCAGGCGGACGATAACCACGCACTTCAGCGGCGACCTGACCAACTTTTTGCTTGTCCGAACCCTTGATGATGATCTCGGTCTGCGTCGGCGTTTCCGCCTTCACGCCTTCCGGCATCTCATGGATCACGTCGTGCGAGAAACCGAGCTGCAGCTTCAGGGCGGTGCCCTGAACCGATGCACGATAACCCACGCCGACCAGGTTCAGCTTGCGCTCGAAGCCCGTCGTCACACCCTTGACCATGTTGGCGGTCAGGGCGCGCATCGTGCCTTGCAACGCATTGGCTTCACGCGACTCATCTGCCGGCGCGAACGTGATCGTGCCGTTGTCGGTGTTGACCTTGACCAGCGAGTGGATCGGCTGCGTCAGCGTGCCCAACGGGCCCTTGACGGTCAGCAGACCACCAGCGAAATTGACTTCTGCGCCCTTGGGCAGCGCGATGGGGGCCTTACCTACGCGAGACATGGTTCCCCTCCCTTAGGCGACGTAGCAAATGACTTCGCCACCGACACCGGTTGCGCGGGCGCGGCGGTCCGTCATCAGACCCTGAGGGGTCGAGATGATGGCGACACCCAAGCCGTTCATCACTTGCGGGATTTCATTACGGCCCTTGTACACACGCAGGCCAGGCTTCGAGACGCGCTCCAGGCGTTCGATGACCGGGCGGCCAGCGTAGTACTTCAGACCAATCGTCAGGGTGGACTTGCCACCCTGCTCGGTCACGGCGAATTCGTCGATGTAGCCTTCGTCCTTCAGGACTTTGGCGATTGCCACCTTCAGCTTCGACGACGGCATGACCACCGACGCTTTTTCCACCGCTTGCGCGTTGCGGATACGCGTCAGCATATCGGCGATCGGATCGCTCATGCTCATACTGTTTCTCCTGTAGCCTGTGCGTGATTACCAGCTGGCTTTCGTCAGACCCGGGATCTCGCCCTTGAAGGCGATCTCGCGGAGCTTGTTACGCGCCAGGCCGAACTTACGGAACGTACCGCGGGGACGACCGGTGATCGAGCAGCGGTTGCGCTGACGAGTCGGATTTGCATTGCGCGGCAGCGCTTGCAGCTTCAGACGCGCTTCGTAGCGCTCTTCTTCCGACTTGCTTTGGTCGGCCACGATGGCTTCGAGAGCGGCGCGCTTCTCAGCGTACTTGGCCACGAGCTTGGCACGCTTCTTCTCGCGTTCGATCAGAGACAATTTAGCCACGGTAACCCCTTAATTACGGAACGGGAACTTGAACGCGTTGAGGAGCGCCTTCGCTTCCTCGTCGTTCTTCGCAGTCGTCGTGATGCTGATATTCAGACCACGGAGTGCGTCGATCTTGTCGTATTCGATTTCGGGGAAAATGATCTGCTCTTTCACACCGATGTTGTAGTTGCCACGACCGTCGAACGCCTTACCAGACACACCACGGAAGTCGCGCACGCGGGGCAGCGACACGGTGATGAAGCGGTCCAGGAATTCGTACATGCGTTGGCCACGCAGCGTGACCATCGTGCCGATCGGGTAACCCTGGCGGATCTTGAAGCCGGCGATAGCCTTACGGGCCTTCGTGACGATGGGCTTCTGGCCAGCGATTTTGATCAGGTCGCCCGTGGCGTGCTCAATGACTTTCTTGTCATTGATGGCTTCGCCAAGACCCATGTTCAGGGTGATCTTGGTGATGCGCGGCACTTCCATCACAGACTTGTAGCCGAACTGCTTGATCAGCTCGGGCACAACCTTCTCTTTATAAAACTCTTGCAGACGTGCAGTCATGCTCAACTCCTCTCTATTGCCCAGAATCAAGCGCCGACGGCAGCACCGGTGGTCTTCAGTACGCGCGTCTTCACGCCGCCTTCAACCTTGATGCCGACGCGCGACGGCTTGCCATTGGCATCCACGAGCGCAACGTTCGAAATATGGATGGGCATGATCTTGTCGACCACACCACCCGTGGTACCCAGCATCGGGTTCGGGCGCACGTGCTTTTTGGCAACGTTCACGCCTTCAACCGTCACATGCTCGGCGAGCACGGCCAGCACGGTACCTTGCTTGCCCTTGTCTTTACCGGTACGGACGATGACGCGATCGCCCTTGCGAATCTTGTTCATGCGGCCTCCGATTACAGCACTTCCGGCGCGAGCGACACGATCTTCATGAAGCGCTCGGTACGGAGTTCGCGAGTGACCGGCCCGAAGATACGGGTGCCGATCGGCTCAAGCTTGGTGTTCAGCAGCACGGCGGCATTGCCGTCGAACTTGATGAGCGAGCCGTCGGGACGGCGCACGCCCTTGGCGGTGCGCACCACCACGGCGTTATAGATATCGCCCTTCTTCACGCGACCACGCGGGGCAGCATCCTTGACGCTGACCTTGATGATGTCGCCGACGCTGGCGTAGCGGCGCTTCGAACCGCCCAGCACCTTGATGCACATGACTTCACGCGCACCCGTGTTATCGGCCACTTCGAGCCGGCTTTCTGTCTGAATCATGGTGTTCTCGTCCCAACTTAATTCGCCAAACGCACAATGCGCAGAGGCGATCAGTCTTGGTCCCGCCGGCTGCTGGCATTGCGCCAACTGCGATTGGGTTGATCAACTTGAAGTCGGTAGCTGCCCGACGGCGATTGCCGCCTGGCCCATTCGCTTTTCCCCCTTACCCGAGCCGCCAGCATATTTGCCAGCCACCCTCACAAAGGGAAAGACCGAGACTATATCACATAATCTCGGCCGTGCAACAGCAAACTGCTCCGCTGTTGTTTTAGATCACGCGTGCAGCTTCAAGCAGACGCGACACCACCCACGACTTGGTGCGGGAGAGCGGACGCGATTCCGTGATCTCGACCTTGTCGCCTTCGTTGTACTGGTTGGCTTCGTCGTGCGCATGGTACTTCTTCGAGCGCACCACGTACTTGCCATACAGCGGATGCTTGACGCGGTTTTCGATCAGGACCGTGACGGTCTTGTCCATCTTGTTGCTGACAACGCGACCGACGAGCGTGCGCTTCAGGGACGTTGCGGCTTCAGTCATTTCTGGTTCCCCTTCTGGCCCAGCACGGTGCGGACACGCGCGATGTCACGACGCACCTTCTTCAGCTGGCTGGTGTTCTGCAGCTGTTGCGTCGCTTTTTGCATGCGCAGGCCAAATTGGGCCTTCAGCAGCTCGGAGAGCTCCTGGTTCAGCCCAGCGACATCTTTGTCGCGCAGTTCGGATGCTTTCATGGTGTGTACTCCTTACGTTCCGACCTGACGCACCACGAAGCTGGTCGCGATCGGCAGCTTGGCAGCGGCCAGGCGGAATGCCTCGCGTGCCAGTTCTTCGCCAACGCCGTCCATTTCGTACAGCATCTTGCCCGGCTGAATTTCAGCCACGTAGTATTCCGGGTTGCCCTTACCGTTACCCATACGGACTTCGGCAGGCTTCTTCGAGATCGGCTTGTCCGGGAAAATCCGGATCCAAATGCGGCCGCCACGCTTGATGTGACGGGTCATCGCACGACGCGCCGACTCAATCTGACGTGCGGTCAGACGGCCACGGCCCATCGCCTTCAGACCGAATTCGCCGAACGAGACCGCGTTGCCGCGCGTCGCGATACCGGTGTTACGGCCCTTCTGCTCCTTGCGGTACTTCCTGCGCTTAGGTTGCAGCATGTTTATTCTCCAGTCTTCGCGTCGGTGCCACGACGGGCACCCGCACCAGCACCGCGGCGCTGACCGGCCGGGCGACCTTCGCCCTCACGGCGACGACCTTCCGGGCGACCCGGACGCTTGCGACGCTCTTCTTGCGGCTCTTCCACGACGGGTGCGTCGTTGCGACCGAGATGGTCACCCTTGTACACCCACACCTTGACACCGATGATGCCGTAGGTGGTTTCCGCTTCGGAGAAGCCGTAGTCGATATCGGCGCGCAGCGTGTGCAGGGGCACACGGCCTTCGCGGTACCACTCGGTACGAGCGATTTCGATGCCGTTCAGACGGCCCGAGCTCATGATCTTGATGCCTTGGGCACCCAGACGCATCGCGTTCTGCATCGCGCGCTTCATAGCGCGACGGAACATGATGCGGCGCTCAAGCTGCTGCGTGATCGAATCTGCGATCAGCTGCGCATCGACTTCCGGCTTGCGGATTTCTTCGATGTTCACGTGCACGGGCACGCCCATGCGACGCTGCAGTTCAGCCTTCAGCAGTTCGATGTCCTCGCCCTTCTTGCCGATCACCACGCCCGGACGCGAGCTGTAAATGGTGATACGGGCATTCTTGGCCGGACGCTCGATGACCACGCGGCCCACCGACGCGTTCTTCAGCTTCTTCTTCAGAAACTCGCGAACCTCGATGTCTTCCTTGAGCATGCCGGCAAACTGGGTGTTGCTCGCGTACCAACGCGATGCCCAGTTACGGCTGACAGCCAGACGGAAGCCAGTCGGATGAATCTTCTGTCCCATCGTGACCCCTTAGTTGCCCAGCGTCACAGTGATGTGACAGGTTTGTTTCTCGATGCGGTTGCCACGGCCCTTCGCACGCGCCGTGAAGCGCTTGAGCGACGTGGCCTTGTCGATGTAGATCGACTTGACCTTCAGCTCGTCGATGTCGGCGCCTTCATTGTGCTCGGCGTTCGCGATGGCGGACTCAACCACCTTCTTCACGATGCCAGCCGCCTTCTTCGGGCTGAACGTCAGCACGTTGAGCGCGCGCTCGATCGACAGGCCGCGAATCTGGTCAGCGACCAGGCGCGTCTTCTGTGCGGAGATACGGGCGCCGCGATGAATCGCTTTAACTTCCATGATTGCCCCTTATCGCTTCGCTTTCTTGTCGGCAGCGTGGCCCTTGAACGTACGCGTGAGCGCAAATTCGCCGAGCTTGTGGCCAACCATGTTTTCCGTGACATACACGGGCACGTGCTGACGGCCGTTGTGAACGGCGATCGTCAGGCCGATGAAGTCCGGCAGAATGGTCGAACGACGCGACCACGTCTTGATGGGCTTCTTGTCCTTCGTCTGCACTGCCGCCTCAACCTTCTTCAGCAGGTGGGCGTCAATGAAAGGACCCTTTTTTACGGAACGAGTCATATCTAAGCTCCTACCTACCGATTAACGCTTGTGACGGCGCTGAACGATCATGCTGTCAGTGCGCTTGTTACGACGGGTGCGGTAGCCCTTGGTCGGCGTGCCCCACGGGGACACCGGATCACGGCCTGCTGCAGTCTTGCCTTCACCACCACCATGCGGGTGGTCGACCGGGTTCATCACCACACCGCGAACGGTCGGGCGAATACCGCGCCAACGGGTTGCACCGGCCTTGCCGATCTGGCGCAGGCTGTGCTCTTCGTTGCCGACTTCACCAATGGTCGCGCGGCACTCGATGTGCACGCGGCGCACCTCACCCGAGCGCAGACGCACTTGAGCGTAGATGCCTTCGCGAGCCAGCAGCACGGCGGACGTACCGGCCGAACGGGCAACTTGAGCGCCCTTGCCCGGCAGGATTTCCACGCAGTGGATCGTCGTACCGACCGGGATGTTGCGGATCGGCAGGTTGTTACCGGCCTTGATCGGCGCTTCCGAGCCGTTAGCGATGGCTTGGCCAACCACAGCGCCCTTCGGGGCGATGATGTAGCGGCGCTCGCCGTCAGCGAACAGCACGAGCGCGATGTTGGCGCTACGGTTCGGATCGTATTCCAGACGTTCGATCTTGGCCGGAATACCGTCCTTATCGTTACGCTTGAAGTCGACGACGCGATAGTGATGCTTGTGACCACCACCCTTATGACGGGTGGTAATGTGGCCGTTGTTGTTACGACCCGACTTCTGGATTTGCTTTTCCAGCAGCGGAGCGTGCGGCGCGCCCTTGTGAAGGTCGGGGTTAACGACCTTCACCATCGAGCGGCGGCCCGGCGATGTCGGCTTGGTTTTGACGAGTGCCATGATTACTTGGCCTCCGCTTCAAAATTGATTTCCTGGCCCGGCTTCAGCGAAACATAGGCCTTCTTCACGTGGTCACGACGACCCATGAAGCGACCGAAGCGCTTTTGCTTGCCCTTCTGATTCAGGATCTGGACGGACTCGACTTCGACCTTGAACAGCAGCTCGACAGCGGCCTTCACTTCGCCCTTGTTGGCGTCGCGAGCCACTTCGAACACGACCTGCTCGTTCTTCTCGGCCACCAGGGTTGCCTTTTCAGACACCACAGGCGCCAGCAGCACCTGCATCAGGCGATGGTCGTTCTTGGCAACTTGCGTCATTTCAGCAACTCCTCGATCTGCGCGACGGCTGCCTTGGTTACGAGCACCTTCTTGTAGTGCACGAGCGACAGCGGGTCGGCGTGACGCGGCTCAACCACGAGCACGTGCGCCAGGTTGCGCGATGCCAGGAAGAGGTTTTCGTCCAGGTTATCGGTAATCACGAGCACCGAATCCAGGCCCATGGCGCGGAACTTGTCGGCCAACAGCTTGGTTTTGGGCGCGTCGACGGACAGGCTGTCAACGACGTTGATGCGACCTTCACGGGCAAGCTGCGAATAAATCGAGCGCATGCCGGCGCGGTACATCTTCTTGTTGACCTTCTGCGAGAAGTTTTCTTCCGGGCTGTTCGGGAAGATACGACCACCCCCACGCCACAGCGGGGAGGAGCTCATACCTGCACGGGCGCGGCCCGTACCCTTTTGACGCCACGGCTTTTTGGTCGTGTGCTTGACCTCTTCACGGTCCTTTTGCTTACGGTTACCGCTGCGAGCGTTGGCCTGATAAGCGACGACGACTTGGTGAACGAGGGCTTCGTTGTAGTCACGGCCGAACACTTCCGGCGAGGCAGCAACGCCAGCGCCGAGTTGACCGTTGTCCTGGAGCAGCTTCAGTTCCATGCGTTTGCTCCTTATGCCTTCTTGGCGCGGGCCTTCACGGCCGGCGTGACGATGACTTGACCGCCCTTGGCGCCCGGAATCGCACCCTTGACCAGCAGCAGCTTGCGCTCTGCGTCGATCTTGGCGATTTCCAGATTCTGAACGGTACGGGTGACATCACCCATGTGACCGGTCATGCGCTTACCCGGGAACACGCGCCCCGGATCCTGCGCCATACCGATCGAGCCCGGCACGTTGTGCGAGCGCGAGTTACCGTGCGAGGCGCGGCCCGACGAGAAGTTGTAACGCTTGATGGTACCGGCGTAGCCCTTACCAATCGTCACACCCTGGACGTCGATCTTCTGACCGACTTCGAACAGGTCGACGCTGATGTTCGCGCCCGGCTGGAATTCAGCGGCACGAGCGGCATCCACTCGGAATTCTTTGATGACTTCGCCCGCTTCCACGCCGGCTTTGGCGAGATGACCCGCCAGCGGCTTGGTGACGCGGCTGGCGCGTCGGGTGCCGAAGGTGACTTGAACCGCGGTATAACCGTCGGTCTCGTCCGTCTTGATTTGCGTCACGCGGTTGTCGCCGACCTCGAGCACGGTGACGGGAATCGAATCGCCGTCGTCCGTGAAAATACGGGTCATGCCAACCTTGCGACCTACAAGGCCAAGGCTCATGGTTTGCTCCATTCCCAGCTGCGATTGGCCGGGGCTGATTGATACTACGAATCTTGAACTGGACTGCGCCTAAAGAGACAGCGCGAGGCCAAACGGCCAGCCCACTCCCCTGACTAAAGGGGTAGCCCTACAATATATCCGGGTTACGAACAATATGCAAGGGCGATTGCCGGATAGACGTCCGGACGTCGCGGACGATGCAACATTCAGCGCTCAAAAGCAAAACGGCGAGCACTTAGCTCGCCGTTTGCCCGTTACCGGAAGGGTCCGGTAGCGTTGTCTTGCTTATTGCAGCTTGATCTCGACGTCCACGCCAGCCGGCAGGTCCAGCTTCATCAGCGCGTCAACGGTCTTGTCCGTCGGGTCGACGATGTCCATCAGGCGCTGGTGCGTGCGAATTTCGAACTGATCGCGGCTGGTCTTGTTGACGTGCGGCGAACGCAGAACGTCGAAACGCTGGATGCGGGTCGGCAGGGGCACCGGGCCCTTGACGATCGCGCCAGTGCGCTTGGCGGTTTCAACGATTTCAGCGGCCGACTGGTCGATCAGGCGATAGTCGAAAGCCTTCAGGCGGATACGGATCTTCTGGTTCTGCATGATGTTTCCTTAAAGAGCATGGCGGTCGGGCCGCCGGTAGATTGAAAGAGCGATGCAACAGGCGATGCGCCGCACCCCTTACGAGGAACAGCGCATCGATCCGCCTTTTACTTCAGGATCTTGGCAACGACGCCAGCGCCCACGGTACGGCCGCCTTCACGGATGGCGAAGCGCAGACCTTCTTCCATGGCGATCGGGGCGATCAGCTTGACGGTGATCGACACGTTGTCGCCCGGCATGACCATTTCCTTGCCTTCCGGCAAGGCGATCGAGCCGGTCACGTCCGTCGTACGGAAGTAGAACTGCGGACGGTAGTTGTTGAAGAACGGCGTGTGACGGCCGCCTTCGTCCTTCGACAGGATGTAGACCTCGCCCGTGAATTCCGTGTGCGGCTTGATCGAGCCCGGCTTGGCCAGCACTTGACCGCGCTGAACATCTTCGCGCTTCGTGCCGCGCAGCAGAATGCCGACGTTGTCGCCTGCCTGACCTTGGTCCAGCAGCTTGCGGAACATTTCCACGCCCGTGCAGGTGGTCTTGTCGATCTTCGGCTTGTCGCCGTCCACGGCGATACCGACGATTTCGATTTCTTCGCCGACCTTGATGATGCCGCGCTCGATACGGCCGGTCACCACGGTGCCGCGACCCGAGATCGAGAACACGTCTTCCACCGGCATCAGGAATGCACCATCAACTGCGCGTTCCGGCGTCGGGATGTAGGTGTCCAGTGCGTCGGCCAGGTTCATGATGGCCACTTCGCCCAGTTCGCCCTTGTCGCCTTCCAGCGCCAGCTTGGCCGAACCCTTGATGATCGGGGTGTCGTCGCCCGGGAACTCATACTTCGACAGAAGTTCACGCACTTCCATCTCGACCAGTTCCAGCAATTCAGCGTCGTCCACCATGTCGCACTTGTTCAGGAAGACGATGATGTACGGCACGCCGACCTGACGGGCCAGCAGGATGTGCTCACGCGTTTGCGGCATCGGGCCGTCAGCGGCCGAGCACACCAGGATGGCACCGTCCATCTGGGCGGCACCGGTGATCATGTTCTTGACGTAGTCGGCGTGGCCCGGGCAGTCAACGTGCGCATAGTGACGGTTGGCCGTCTCGTACTCGACGTGCGCGGTGTTGATCGTGATGCCGCGTGCCTTTTCTTCCGGCGCTGCGTCGATTTCGTCGTACTTCTTCGCTTCGCCACCAAACTTGGCGGACAGCACGGTTGCGATCGCTGCGGTCAGCGTGGTCTTACCGTGGTCAACGTGACCGATCGTACCAACGTTCACGTGCGGTTTGGTCCGTACAAACTTTTCCTTTGCCATGTCAGCTCCTCAATTCGGAATGGGCTAATTGCTAGATATTGATTGAGGGCGATCGCACACGCGATCACCCAAAACACATTGATTACTTACCTTCGCTGGACTTCTTCATTACTGCGTCAGCGACGTTCTTCGGTGCCTCAGCGTATTGCTTGAATTCCATGGTGTACGTGGCGCGGCCTTGCGTGGCCGAGCGCAGCGACGTCGAATAACCGAACATCTCCGACAACGGGACTTGGGCCTTGACGATCTTGCCGCCACCGACCATGTCGTCCGTGCCTTCCACGATGCCACGACGGGACGACAGATCGCCAATCACGGTACCCATGTAGTCTTCCGGCGTTTCCACTTCCACAGCCATCATCGGCTCAAGCAGAACCGGAGTGGCCTTGCGCATTGCTTCCTTGAAGGCCATCGAGCCGGCCATGCGGAACGCGTTTTCGTTCGAGTCCACGTCGTGGTACGAACCAAACGTCAGCGTGACCTTCACGTCCACCACCGGGAAACCCGCCAGAATACCGGCCGGCAGCGTGTCGACGATGCCCTTTTCGACCGCCGGGATGTATTCGCGAGGAATCACACCGCCCTTGATGGCGTCGACGAACACGAAACCATTGACCGCAGCAGCAGCTGCTGCTGCCGTCGTTGCCGCCGCCTTCGCTGCCGCCTTCTCTGCTTCTTCCAGCGGTTCCAGCGTGATCACGGCGTGTCCATACTGACCGCGGCCGCCCGATTGCTTGACGAACTTGCCTTCGACGTCTTCAACCTTCTTGCGAATGGTTTCGCGGTAGGCAACCTGCGGCGCGCCGATGTTGGCTTCCACACCGAATTCGCGCTTCATGCGGTCGACCAGAATTTCGAGGTGGAGCTCGCCCATGCCCGAAATGATGGTCTGGCCCGATTCTTCATCGGTACGCACGCGGAACGACGGATCTTCAGCGGCCAGGCGGTTCAGGGCGATGCCCATCTTTTCCTGGTCAGCCTTGGTCTTGGGCTCGACAGCCTGCGAGATCACCGGCTCCGGGAACACCATGCGCTCGAGAATGATCGGAGCGCTCGGGTCGCACAGCGTGTCGCCCGTAGTGGCGTCCTTCAGGCCCACCGCGGCGGCGATGTCACCTGCCAGCACTTCCTTGATTTCTTCGCGCTGGTTGGCGTGCATCTGCAGAATACGGCCCAGACGCTCCTTCTTCTGCTTCACCGGGTTGTACACGGTGTCCCCGGAGTTGATCTTGCCCGAGTAGACGCGGAAGAAGATCAGCTGACCAACGAACGGGTCGGTCATGATCTTGAACGCCAGTGCCGAGAACTTTTCGTTGTCGTCGGCCTTGCGCTCGAGCTTCTTCTCTTCGTCGTTTTCGTCGATGCCCTGAACCGGCGGAATGTCGACCGGCGACGGCAGGAAGTCGATCACGGCGTCGAGCATGCGCTGCACGCCCTTGTTCTTGAACGCGGTGCCGCACAGCATCGGCTGGATTTCGCAGGCAATGGTACGGTCGCGCAGCGCCTTGACGATCTCAGCACGGGACAGCTCTTCGCCGCCCAGGTACTTTTCCATCAGCTCTTCGCTGGCTTCAGCTGCCGACTCGACCATCTTCTCGCGCCACTCGTTCGCGACGTCAACCAGATTGGCCGGGATGTCGTGGTATTCGAACTTCACGCCCTGGCTGGCTTCGTCCCAAATGATCGCCTTCATTTCCAGCAGATCGACGACGCCCTGGAAGCCGTCTTCAGCGCCGATGGGCACCACGACGGGCACCGGGTTGGCCTTCAGACGGGTCTTCAGCTGGTCGTAGACCTTGAAGAAATTCGCGCCAGTACGGTCCATCTTGTTGACGAACGCCAGACGCGGCACCTTGTACTTGTTGGCTTGGCGCCAGACGGTTTCCGACTGCGGCTGCACGCCACCCACTGCGCAGTACACCATGCACGCGCCGTCCAGCACACGCATGGAACGCTCCACCTCGATGGTGAAGTCCACGTGGCCCGGGGTGTCGATGATGTTGAAGCGGTGCTCGGGGTAGTTGCCGCCCATGCCCTTCCAGAAGGCGGTGGTCGCAGCAGACGTGATGGTGATGCCGCGCTCTTGCTCCTGCTCCATCCAGTCCATGGTGGCGGCGCCATCATGCACTTCACCGATCTTGTGGTTCACACCGGTGTAGAACAGGATCCGCTCGGTCGTGGTGGTTTTGCCGGCGTCGATGTGAGCGGAAATACCGATGTTACGGTAGCGCTCAATGGGGGTCTTACGAGCCACGGTTAATCCTCAGATTCGTCAACGGGGCGCTGGCCCACGGCCAAGCGCCCCTAATACAAATGGGCGAGATGTGCGCACACAGCCCGCCCAGCAACCAACAACGTCTCGCGTCGCTTAGAAGCGGAAGTGCGAGAACGCCTTGTTGGCTTCAGCCATGCGGTGCACTTCGTCGCGCTTCTTCATGGCGCCGCCGCGGCCTTCCGAGGCTTCGAGCAGCTCACCAGCCAGACGCAGGGCCATCGACTTCTCGCTGCGCTTCTTCGCAGCTTCCCGCAGCCAACGCATCGCCAATGCCAGACGACGCGACGGCCGGACTTCGACCGGCACCTGATAGTTGGCGCCACCAACACGACGGCTCTTCACTTCGACCACCGGCTTGATGTTGCCGATAGCCAGCGTGAACACCTCGATCGGCGCCTTGCCTGCTTTCTTCTCGATCTGGTCGAACGCACCGTAGACGATACGCTCAGCCACCGACTTCTTGCCGTCCAGCATGAGGACGTTCATGAACTTGGCGACTTCCACATTGCCGAACTTCGGGTCCGGCAGAATTTCCCGCTTGGGGACTTCACGACGACGTGGCATCTTCTTTCCTTCTCTGTTCAGTTGAGAACCGCTTCGGTTCTCCGGCCACCAACTAGCTTGTCTTCCAACAATCTGAGCCGGGTGACCACTTACTCGACGGTGCCAGTGCGGTCAAAAAACGCACCGTTGTACCGCCTGCTCATGACAAGACCGTGACCGCAAAAGCGGCGCGATCTCACTGACGACTTAGGCCGCCTTCGGACGCTTCGCGCCGTACTTCGAACGCGCTTGCTTACGGTCCTTGACGCCTTGCAGGTCAAGGGAGCCGCGCACGATGTGGTAACGCACACCCGGCAAGTCCTTCACACGGCCGCCGCGGATCAGCACGACGCTGTGTTCTTGCAGGTTGTGGCCTTCACCGCCGATGTACGAAATGACTTCGAAACCGTTGGTCAGGCGCACCTTGGCGACCTTACGCAGTGCCGAGTTCGGCTTCTTCGGCGTCGTGGTGTACACGCGGGTGCACACGCCGCGACGCTGCGGGCAGTTCTCAAGTGCCGGGCTCTTGCTCTTCAGCTTTTCCGAGACGCGGGGCTTGCGAACCAGTTGATTGATGGTTGGCATTGTTCAATCCAGCTTGGTTTTTGAAAAATCGCCGGCTCACATAACGTGAACGCCTCATTTGTGAGGCGGACGGCGCAATCGGGTTTTATGGAAGTGGCGAGCAGAACGCTCTGAAGGGAGGACCTGCGGGAACAGATCAAGACCAAAGAGCGCGAGCCCGTCTGATTTCAGATGCCTTGCACAGCATTTGCCGGGCATGGACGCGCGAAACCAGAAGCCAAAAACTCGAATCTGGCACTATAGCGGCCTGTCTTGCAAGCGTCAAGCGCGCCGCCAGTCTGGCGATGAGCCAGTTGGTCAGCAGCGGCGCGGTGTGGCGCCGATGGCACGCTGCGCACTGGTGGGCCATACGAAAACGAGCGCAGCGGCCACCACAAACCCGAGCGCGAGAACCGATACGCCGATCCAGCCGGCGCGCAACCAGGCCGCACCGGCCAAACCGCCGCCTGCAGCCGCACCAAAGAAGAACGCCCCGGTGTACAGGCCGTTCACGCGCCCCCGGACCTCGGGCGGCAACGCGTTGACCATATAGCGGCCGAGCGCCTGGTCGCCGATGGCGCCAAAGTCCAGCAACAACGCTGCGGCGGCCAGCATCACCAACATGACAGGGACGCTCAGGTCTGGCAGCAGCGCCGAAGCCAGCGCCAACAGCAGACCCGCCGCCGCACTGCCATGCGCGAGCAGCGTACCAACGCGCACCAAGCCGCGATCCGCCAGCCGTCCGGCGATGGGCGCCGCCACGACGCCGGCCGCGCCGCACAGCGCAAAGATGCCGATGCCGTTCTGCGAAAGATGGAACGGCGCGGCCGCCAGCCGCAGTGCAACAGCGGTCCAGAACAGCGTGAAGGCCGCCATCAGCAAAGCTTGGGTGGCAGCGCGGCGACGCAATACCGGTTCGGTGCGCAGAAGATGGCCATACGACTTGAGCAACGCACCGTACGACAGCGCACGCGGCGGCACGAAGGTCGGCATCACACGCGGCAGAAGGACGGCCAGCACGGCAATCGCCACCGCAGATGCGCCGTAGAACGCACGCCAGCCCCATTGCGCCGCGATCAGGCTGGCCGCCGGGCGCGACAGCAGGATGCCCAGGTTCAGGCCGATCATGATGTCGCCGAGCACGCGCCCGCGCCGGTGGTCTGCGGCCAGGCGCCCTGCCAGCGCAATCAGCATCTGAATGACCGTCGACGTAAGGCCGATGGCGAAGGCGGCCAGCATCAGCACCCGGCCGCTGTGCGCTACGGTGGTCAGCGCCAGCGAAGCCACCGCGCCCCACAGCGTGCGCGAGGCCAGCGCGCGGTTGTCCTGCAAATCGGTCAGCGGCATCAGCAGCAACAGGCCGATGCCGTAGCCGACGAGTGTGGCAGTCACCAGCAGCCCGGTGGCGGCGGTGGTCCAGCCGATACTTGCGGCGATCTCGGCGACAAGCGGCTGGATGCCGAACAGGTTGATGACGATGAGCCCGACGGCGGCTGCAAACAACGGCGTGGCACCGCGGGGGAGCGCGTCGGCGGGCGACGGGTTGGAAACGGCGACGGCAGGGGCTTCGGTGGTCATGATGAAGGGGACGAAGAATCGGAGACCCCATCCTAGCCAGCCGATTCGCGCAGATTAAGGTAGCCTCTGGCGCCATATTGTTTCCATAAGTGCGCAAATATGGATCGACTCTCCGACGTGGTGGTCTTCGTGCAGGTGGTGGAGCGCGGCAGCCTGTCGGCGGCGGCCGATGCCATGGGCATATCGCGCGGTGTGATCAGCAAGGCGCTGGTGCGGCTGGAGGCGCGGTTACAGACGCGCCTGCTGCAGCGGACAACGCGGCGCCTGTCACTCACCGAAGCGGGCGCGGCGTTCTTCGAGAAAAGCCGCGAGGGCCTGGCGCTCGTCGATGCAGCCGAGCAGGCCGTGAGCGCCTTGCGCGATGAGGCGCGCGGCACATTGCGGGTGTCGGCGCCGGCCTCGTTTGCGGTGACATTGCTGGCGCCGCTCCTGGGCGCATTCCAGGCGCGCTACCCGGCCGTGCAGATCGACCTGGACATGAACGACCGCTACGCCGACCTTGTCGCCGGGCGCATCGACGTGGCGATCCGCATTGGCATGTTGGAGGACTCGTCGCTGGTAGCGCGGCGGCTGGCGAATTGCGCGCACGCCATCTACGGAGCGCCATCGTATTTCAGCAAGAACGGCATTCCGCGGTCGCCCGAGGATTTGCGCGACCACAACTGTCTGGTCTACGCCAACTACGACGGACCCTATGACTGGGTGCTTACCGATGCCGACGGACAGCGCCATGTCGCGCACGTTACGGGCTCGATGCTAGCCAACAACAGCCTCGTCCTGCGAGAGGCGGCGCGTTCAGGGCTGGGCGTGTCGCTGGGGCCGGCGTATCTGGTGCGCGACGATATTGCGGCCGGCCGCCTGCAGGCGGTGCTGACGGACTACACAGCGCGGGAGGTGCCCCTGCACGCCGTCTTCACGCAGCGTGTGCACCTGCTGCCAAAGGTGCGGGCGTTTGTCGATTTTCTGGGCGACCACCTGCGCAGCACCGCCGTGATGGGGCCATTGCCGCTGTCCGCCTAGGCTTGCTCGCGGCACTTCTCCAGTACGTCGAGCAGCGCCTGGCCGTAGCGGTCCAACTTGGCCATGCCGATACCCGGCAGCTCGCCGAGCGCCTCGCGCGAATCCGGATCGGTCTCGGCAATGCGCGCAAGCGTCGCGTCGTGGAAGATCACATACGCCGGCACGCTGTGCTCGCGCGCGGCCTGCGTCCGCCAGGCCCGCAACGCCTGCCAGCGCACCTGCGCCTCGGTGGAAAGCTCGGCGGCCGGATCGGCGCGACGCTCCTTCTTCGTCGACGATGACGACGCGCCGCGCACCTTCTCGGCCTGACGGCGCAGGATCACCGATTGCGCGCCCTTGAGCACGGGGCGCGCGGCATCGGTCAGGATCAGCGCACCGTGGCCGCCGTGGTCCACCGCAAACAAGCCCTGCGCAACCAACTGACGGAATACGCTGCGCCAAGCGGCTTCGGACAGATCGCTGCCGATGCCGAAGGTGGACAGCGTTTCGTGGTGCCACTGCTTGATGCGCTCGGTTGCGTTGCCGCGCAGGATGTCGATGAGCTGGCCCGCGCCAAAACTCACGCGGCTGGCTTGCTGGACGCGGTATGCGCAGGACAGCGCCATCTGTGCCTCGCGTGTGGCATCCCAGGTTTGCGGCGGCGTGAGGCACGTATCGCAGTTGCCGCAGGGCTGGCTGCTTTCCCCGAAGTACGCGAGCAGCGCCACACGGCGGCAGGTTGCGGCTTCGCACAGGCCGAGCAGCGCTTCGAGCTTGGCGGTTGAGACGCGCTTATGCACATCGTCCGCATCGGACTCGTCGATCATCCGGCGCTGCTGCACCACGTCGGCCAGACCGTAAGCCATCCAGGCGTTGGCGGGCATGCCGTCACGGCCCGCACGGCCAGTCTCCTGATAGTAGCCCTCCAGGCTCTTGGGCAGATCCAGGTGGGCAACGAAGCGGACGTCCGGCTTGTCGATCCCCATGCCGAAAGCGATGGTCGCCACCATCACGACGCCTTCCTCCTTGCGGAAGATGGCCTGATGGCGTGCGCGCACGTCGGAGTCCATCCCGGCGTGATACGGCAGCGCGCGGATGCCCTGCTCGGCCAGCCACTGCGCGGTCTCTTCCACCTTCTTGCGCGACAGGCAGTAGACGATGCCGGCGTCGCAGGTGTCGCCGTCCATGTGCTCGGCGCGAATGAAGCGCAGCAGCTGCTGCCGCGCGCTGTCCTTCTCGACGATGGTGTAGCGGATGTTCGGGCGGTCGAAGCTGGAGAGGAAGACGCGGGAACCCGTGAGCGCGAGCCGTTCGATGATCTCGTCCCGCGTGACCGCATCGGCCGTGGCGGTGAGCGCGATGCGCGGCACGTGCGGAAAACGCTCGTGCAGCACGGAAAGCTGGATGTACTCGGGCCGGAAATCGTGCCCCCATTGCGACACGCAGTGCGCTTCGTCGATGGCGAACAGGCCGATGCGCGATCGCTCAAGCAACTCGAGGAAGCGCGGCGTCATCAACCGCTCGGGCGCCACGTAGACGAGATCCAGCCGGCCCGCCGCCAAATCTCGCTCGACCTGGGCGGCCTCGGCGCCCGTCAGCGCGGAGTTGAGGTACGCGGCGCGCACGCCGGCTTCTTCCAGCGCGGCCACCTGGTCCTGCATCAACGCGATCAGCGGCGAAACCACAATGCCGGCGCCCTGCCCGCGCCGGTGCCGCACGAGCGCCGGTATCTGGTAACAGAGCGATTTGCCACCGCCGGTCGGCATCAGCACGAGACAATCGCCGCCGTCGGCGACGTGCGCGACGATTTCCGCCTGCGGGCCGCGGAAGGCGCTGTAGCCGAACACATCGTGCAGCACCGCATGCGTCGCGGCGGCGGTGTCTTCGGGCAGCGCCTGCAGCGCGTGGTCTATGGCGGGAGAGTCGTACATCGGGACGGCGGGTGCGCGCAGTGTCACGCGCGGGCTGGGCGAAACCGCTATTGTGACAAACCCCGCCGAGGGGTGGTCAATCAGGACAGTCGGATTGTGGGCAACGCAGCGATCAGACCGTGCGCGCAACGATGCGATGGATCGTCCGCCCCGACGACTGGCTGACAGCCGCTTCGTCGAAAACCACCTCAGTGCCGGCCAGCGCCTCGCGCACGGGCGCCGCATCGAACGACGTGAAGAGCCGGCCGCGCCCATCGCGCTGGTCGGCGTCGGGCGTGACGCGCCAGCTCAGATACAGCGTGCCGCCCGCGCGCAACAACGACACCAGCCGCTGCACCGCCGCGCCAATCTGCTCGGGCGGCAGATGCATGATGACGGTCTCGCAGAGGACGTTGTCGAACGCGCCTTCGGCAATGCCGACCAATTCAGGCAAAAGCGCCTGCCGGAACGACAGGCCAGGATACTGCTCGCGCGCCGCTTCCAGCAGCGCGGCCGACGCGTCGTAGCCAACGGCCGGATAACCATTGGCGTTGAGCCACGCCACCTCGCGGCCCGCGCCGCAGCCGATGTCGGCGGTGGCGCCGCCTGCCTTGAACTCACGGCGCAGCAACGCATACAGGTCTTCAGGCGCCGGCTGATCGCGCCACTCCTGCGCGAAGGTTTCGGCAAGGGTGTCGTAGGCGGCAACAGTCTGGGAGTCCATGGCGATCCTATTTCATCGTGAAACTGCGTAACAGCGTCAGATCGCCGGCCTTGCGCATCGGCACGACAAACGTCTGCTGGCGCTCGGACGGCGTGTTCTCGTCGGTGATGATGCTGACGGTGGCGGTGGTGATCGCACTGCTGTCATTGCCGCTGCCGTAGTAGTTCACGTAGACGAGATACGTGCCAGGCACGGGCGCCGGATTCGAATAGATCTCGGGACCATACCCGGTGGTGACGTCCACGTCGAGCGCCCCACCGTTTTCGACCACGCGGTTGCCGTACCAGGCATGCTGGCCATCGGGCGAAATGACGTGCAAGTCGAGATCGGTGCCATCGGTGTCCCACGACAGGACCACGCGCAAACGCGGACGCTGCTTGCCGGCGTAGCTGTCGTAGAACTGCACACGCTTGGCGTCGCCGCGCGCGCTGCGCACCTCCACGCTGTTGCTGCCGGCGCCAAATGCATACGGGCGCGAGAACGTACCGTCGGCCTCGATGCGCTGCGGCATGGCCACGCCATTGACGATCAGCGTGCCCACCGACGAGCCGTCGGCGCCACGGCGGCGGCGCGGCTTGCTTTCGTCCATTGCTGCAGCAGCCTTCGGCTGGTTGCGGATGCGCCCGGCGATCATCGACGCCACACCCTGCCCTTGGGGCGTCGACACCGATACGGCCGGGTAATGCACGTCCTGCGTGTAGCGGGATTCATCGCCCGCCGAATTGCGCCAGCCATTGAGCGGCGCAGTCATCTCGATATTGCCGGCGTCGGTTTGCGCAAGCACGCTCCCAGCGGCCGCAAACGCGGCCAGCGCGATGGCAGCGGCGAGACGGAAAGTGGAAGGCATCATGTGCGTCACGTCAGAAGCGGATCGATTTCATCAGCGCCAGCTCGCCGATCTTGCGCAGCGGCACACTGACGAACTCGCGCCGCTCGTTGGGCGTGTTCTCGTTATAGATCAGCGTCAATTGTGCGGTGATGAGATCCCGGTCATGTGCCTTTTCGTCGAAGTTGTAGCCGCCGGCGTTGAAGTTGCCCCAATAGTTCACGTAGAACAGCCACACGCCCGGGCGTGGCGCGGCGGTCGAGAAAATCTCCGGCCCGGCACCGTCGACGCTGTCCACGTCGAGGCCGCCGCCGTCGGACAGCAGCGGCTGCGCCCAGAACGCGTGGTCGCCAATCGGCGAAATGACGTGCATGTCGACCTCGGCGCGCGGGTCGTCCCACGTGAGGACGGCGCGCAGCTTGGCCGATGTCTTGGTGGTGTCGGCCTCGTAGAACTGCAGGCGTTGGCGTGACTGCCCGTCGGCGCCGACGATTTCGACGCTGTTCGAGCCGGGGCCGAACGCCCAGGGGCGCGCAAAACGGCCTTCGCCATCGCCATACAGCGGCATGGCGTTGCCGTTGACGACGAGCACCGGCGGGCGGCGCTGCTTGCCGGCCGCGCGGATGCGCCCGGCGATGAGCGTGCGGTACTTTTGCGCGCCACGGTCCACGGGGGGTTTCGGATACGCCGCGGTGTACTGTTCCAGCTCGTTGGTCAGCTTGCTGTTGCGCCAGCCGCCGATCGGCCCTTCCAGATCGGCCACCGGCTCAGCCAGCGCCGAAGCGGCCAGCAGCAGCGCGACAGTGCACAGCGCCAAGCGCGTCATCCCACTCTTCACAGCAAACCCTCCCCTCGAATCAGGCGACGCGCCATCGCCTCGACAAACTGTTCGTCCTGCCCGCGCGGGTGGCGCGCAAAGGCGAGGTGCAGATACTCGTGCGTCAGCGCGATGCGGTCTTCCTCGGTCGCAAGGCGGTGCACGTACAGCCGGTTGCGGCGCGCATCGGCATACGGCCGGCCCTCGTGCACGACGCACACGGCGGGCAGCGGCGGCGTCTCATAGCCCGCCTCTGCGCGAAGACGCGCGGACCAACCGGGCGCACGCGCCTGGAGCCACTGCTGTGCCCCTGCCACGGGTGAACAATCCCCAGCCACCGGGCTCTGAAATGACGTGAGCGTCGCCTGCGGCCACCACTGCGCGAGGATGGCGTCGAACCCCTGGCCGCGCTGAGCAGCGGCGCGCGCGGCGGTCCAGCTCATCTGGCCGCGCGCGCTGATGGTGCCGTGGTATTGCACGGACTGGCCCGCCAATACCAGCGTGTCGGTAAATTCGGCTGCGTTGCGTGCGGCGGCCATCGGCGGGCGCGGCAGCACACGCTGGGTGCGCGAGCTGTCGGCGATTCGGTAGCAGCCCCTGTCGCGCGAGGCGTGCTGCACGAGGTAGCTGCGCGCCGCCACGGCCAACGCACGCGCTGCCTGGGGCTCGGCGAGTTCGCCTTCGCGCTCAACCACCCGTGCCACGTAATCGTTCATGCCCAGGCGGCCGGTAATGACCGGCACGTTGTTCTGGCGCGCGAGCGTCAGCTCCCCCTTGCTCTCGATGGGCAGCGTGTTGCCGTTGACGAAGCGCACGGCGTAGCGGCCTTCCAGGCGACCGGCGGCGACCGGCTTGCCGCTGGCGTCGCGCACTTCGCGAATCGGGTAACGCGCGAAGAAATCCACCACGACACAGGCATCGTCGTCGGGCACGGGCGTCTGCTCGATCAGCGGCGTAAGGCGCGGGGCGGCAGCGGCCAGCACCTGGTTGCTCGACCCGGCACCGCCGAGCCAGACGGGCGTGCCGTCGACCAGCCAGCCCGCGGCGCCGCCGATCGACGCGCCGGGGTGCTGCGGGTCGGGCATCGTCCACGTCTTGGCGCGCAGCAGGCCGCCGAAGTCCGACACCGTGCCCTCGCCACGCCCGACGGTCAGCACAGAGACGAGCGTTTGCGCGGCAGTTTCGCGCCCATCGGCCGGAACGCTGCGCAGCGCGGTGAGCAGATCGGCGACCGGCACGCGATGCGTCGGCTGCATGGCACGCAGATCACGCAGCCACGCGGGCGATCCGGCCTGCTGCCAGAAACGGCGCCAGTCCGCGCGGTCCAGCCCGAGGCGCACCGGTTCGAAATAGCGTCCGCACGATTGGATGAGCGCGCGCTCGCGGTCGATGCTGTTGCCGGCGGTGCAGCAGTAGACCTCTTCGGCGTCGTTGCCGTGACACGTGTAGTCGGGCGTGTTGATGCGCCGCGAGACGAGATAGCTGTAGACGAAGAGCTTCCAGACGCTGCCGAGCGGTGTTTCGGTGTCGCGCGGCAACGCGGTGGCCTGCGGCACGCCGCCGGCGGGGTCAACGCTGAATTGCCATAGCTTGGCGTCATCGCCTTGCAACGCTGCATATCGCAACGATGGAAGTGACTGGCCCACCGGCGCAGCGATGGCGTACCCGGCAAGCGCGCAGGCGCCGGCGGCCCAGAGGACGCCGGTCAGCACACTGCGCGCGAGCAGGCGGGAAGGCATCGCCAGATCACTCCACCTTGAACGGATAGCTGGCGGTCTTGCCGTCGCCCTGGAACGCCTTGGCTTCCGGCTGGTACATGCGGAAGTAGCGCACCGGCGGCAGTGCAAAGCGGCCCGGCAGCGAGAAGCGCACCAGCTGGCGCAGCACGGTCGGGCGCTCCAGCGCGGGCACCGGCTGGTTGTACGAGAGCTGGCCCATTTCATACGCGGCTTTGCGCTCGAACGCCTGCGCGCCATTGCCTTCGTTCGGCTCACCCTTCAGGCCGTCGATCTGGATGCCCCATGTGGTGGCCTCCACTTCGGCGCCCGGCGGCAGCGGCACTTCGACCAGGCCGTAACGATACGTGCCCTGGCGCGGGGTCAGCACGACCTCGTCGACGTAGAGTGCGTTGCTGTCGAGTGTGTCGCCCGGCTTGACCGGCTTGGCGGTAAAGGCGATGCCGCTGCTGCTGGCGCCGGCCGCCGGCTGCTTGGGCGCTTTGGGGTCCGGCTTGGCCGGTGCCGAATCGAGTGGCTCCAATCGGTACAGCTTGCGCTCCACCGTGATCGGCAGCTTGGAGGCCTCAGCCGCGCGGCTGCGGTACGACACGATGGCCGATTGTGTGGTCACGTCGGTCGGAGCCGCCGTCAGGTCCAGCGCGGCGGGGGCTTGTGCGCCGGTCCAGCGCCACGTCGGCACACCAACCGGAGAGCGCGTCGCCTGCCAACCGCCCGCCGAGACGGCCGGCTGGATGGTGGCAACGCTGGCGCCTTGCAGGCCACCCAGACCCTTCTGCAGCCAGACCAGCGCGACAGCACGGTCGATCGTCGGCAGGGCCGCGCTGGCGCGCGCCAGCAGCGGCGCCGGGTCGGCAGCCGAGCGCCCGCCGCCCATCAGCAACAGGCTCTGCACCAGCGGCGAGGTGTTGGCAGCCAGCGCACTGCGTGCAGCAATCTCGGCAGAGACCAGCGCTTCCGGCACCGGCTGACCGATCTGGCGCATCAGCTGTGCCGTCAGCACCGTCGCGACCTGGCGCCCGCGCGGCGAATCCGGCGCCACGAAGATCAGGCTGTCGCCCGCTGCGGGGTCGGCATCAGCCGTGGCCTTGGCCGCCTTGCCGCCACTGGGCGCAAGCTCGTTAGCCACGCCTGAGAGCGGCGTCGCCACCGGCAGGCCCATCTCATTGGCAAACCACAGCGCCAGCGCGCGGTGCAGCAGCGGCTCGTTCTGGCTGGTGCGCTTGTAGGCTTCGAGCACCTGCTTCCAGTTGTCTGCCGGCAGGCTGATGCCGACCGAACGGCTGGCAAGCCAATCCGCGTAATACGCATACGACGTGATCAGCGCGCTGCTGGTGGTCAGCTCGCCCCACCAGCCGAAGGTGCCGTTGGTGCCTGCCAGCAGTGCGAGACGCTGGCGTTGCGTGCGCAGCAGCGCGTCGACGCCTTGCGTGCCGGCCGGACCGCCATCGCCCAGGCGCGTGCCGGTGGCTGCCAGACTCTGCTGGGCGAGTGCCAGTGGGATCAGGCGGCTGGCCGTCTGCTCGGCGCAACCGTACGGATATTCGATGAGGTCATCGGCCACGCGAGCAAACTGGCTGGCGGTGTTGCCGACCACCCGCAGGCGCACGTCGCGCGCATCAGCCGGCAGGCCAAGCGGCAGGCGCGTGCCCTGCAACTGCGTGAGCGGGACGACGTTTTCGCGGTCGGCCAGCCAGCCGGTCGCATCCAGCTTGAGCGTGGTCTGCAGGCGGTCCGAAACCTTGTCGTCCTGCTTCAGCTCGGCATTCACCACACCCGCCTGCAGCGCCGTGACGGGCGCGCGCAGGTAGTTGGCGCCGCGCTTGAGCGTCACGCGCTGGTTGATGTTCAGGCCAGCGCCCGAGACGATCCAGTCGGCGGTGATGTCCTTGTCGGTTTGGTTGAAGGCGACCATGTCCAGGCGCGGCTGGTCGGTCTCGCGGAAGCGTTGTGGGCCCGTCCATTTCAGGTACAGCCGTTTGTCGGAGCGGATGCTCGCGGTGCGCTGGCCGACGATGCCGTCCGATGCGCCGGTGGTGGACACCGCGCGCACCGTGATGCGCCAGCGCGCCAGCGAATCCGGCATCTTGAAGGTCATGCGCGCACGGCCGTCGGCGCCGGTCTGCAGGTTGGCGACCCAGGCAGCGGTGTCCTGCTCATCACGGCGGGGACGCTCGAGCACTTTCACGCCGCGCTCGTTGTGGCGGCCATACGTGCCGCCCGGCTTGCCCGGCAACGAGGCGAGCGCCAGGTCGTAGCTGATGAAACTCTGGCTCGACGTGGTGCGCACGCTGTTGCGGCGGGGGTGGTAGAAGAAATCGACGATGCTGGGCGCCACTTCGGGCTGCAGCACGTAAATCATTTCGTCGACCACCGACACGGTCAGGTTGGCCGGCACGGGCTTGCCCGCCAGCGCGCTGGTCAAGTCCAGCGTGACGGTCTCGCCCGGCGCGTAGACGGCCTTGTCCGCATGCACGCCCAGGTCCAGCGTCGGTTGCGTGACGACGATGCCGGCGTTCTGGAACACCATGTCGCCATCGCGCACGTATAGCACCGAGAACGTCATGTTCGGCGCGAACTCCGCACCGATCTTGATGCGGGCGCGGTACTGCGACGGCGTGACCTTCTGCAGGCTCAGCCATTCGCCGCCGCGCGTGAGCAGCGCGTGGTGCTCGACCTTGTCACGTTCGAGCGTGAGCAGCGCATCGTCCACCGGCAGCGGGAACGTGATCAGCGCTTCGGCCGTGTCGCCAATCTGGTAGCGATCGCGGTCGAACACCATTTCGATGTTGCCCGGCACAGTCTGCACGCCATCGCCGGCCACCCAGTGGCTTGATGCGGCAAGCAGGTTGCCGGCCGCATCGCGCACCGACAGCGTGTACGAACCCGGCTGGTCGAACTTGACCGGGAACGTGGCGTTGCCCTTGGCATCCGGCGCGAGCGTGCCTTCGGTGCGCGTGCGCGTTTCCAGGCGCACCAGATCCCACTTGGCGGGCGGCGCGCTGGCACCGCTTGCGCCACCGACAACCGGCATCGGCGTGAGCGTGAACGACACGTTCTGGCCCGGCGTGGTGAAGTTCGACGTGGTCGACAGCTTGTACGGCGTGGCGCCGCGCGCGATCAGCAATTCGCGCGTGACCTTCACGCGGTACGCCGCGCCGTCGTTGGCAAACACGGTCACCACGTAGCGGCTGGGCTCCTTGGCGGCGGGCAACTCCAGCTTGGCGTTGCCGTCACCATCGGTGGTCAGCTCCTGCTGCTCCAGCTTGACGGGGAACAGGCCCGCGTAACGCAGTTCGCCCTCCACCATCGTCACCTGTTGTGCGCGCAGGTTGACCGACACCTTGCCGTTCTTGACCGGCTTGCCGTCCGGATAGCGCAGGCTGATCTTGCCCTTGACCGCTTCGCCCGTGCCGTAGCTGGCCTTGTCCAGCGACAGGCTCACGTCAAAGTGCGGCTTGATGTATTCGGCCACGCGGAAGGCGCCGCCGTACGTGCCGCCGTTGTAGTCGAAGCGCAGCGAGTAGCCACCGGCCGGTGCGTTGGATGGCAGCGTAAAGCGCGCGTCGGCGCCCATCTCGCCCGCCAGCCCCGTGGTGGAGGTGGCCACCGGCGCGCCGTTCGGGTCAAGCACTTGCAGCTTGATGTCGCCGGCCGCCGGCACGGTCGATTCGATCGCGTTCTTGAAATTGCGGCCGATGAACTTGACGCTGACTTCGTCGCCGGGGCGATACAGCGGGCGATCGGTAAAGGCGTACAGCTTGGTGTTGTAGATCTCGCTGTCGTAATAGAAATTCTCGGAGATGAACACGCCGCCCGCGCGGTCGCTGCCGATCACGTAGCTGCGTTCGGGCGACACGTGGCGCAGGTCGGCCGTGCCGTCGACCTCGGTGGTGCCGGAAGCGAGCACGCCTACGCCGTCGGTCCAGTTCACCGATGCACCGCTGACCGGCTTGCCGCTCTTGCGCTCGGCCGTCCACACCATCATCCCTTGCGAAGTGCCCTTGGTGACGGCCACGGTGTCCGACACAAACAGCAGCGTGTGCGCACGGTACGCGCCAATCACGGCTTCAACGATGTACAAACCGGCGGGCAGCTTGCCAACCGGGATCATCACGTTGCCGGCGTTCTGCGGCATCCATTCGCTGCTGCTGCCCTCGAGCTTCACGTCCTTGGGCGGTGCGATGGGCTTGGCGTCCCAGATCGGGTAGCGAAAGCGGCCCAGCAGTTCGTAGCCCTTGAGCGGCGCGTACTGCGGGTTGTTCGAGAAGCGCGTGGGCGCGGTCATCTGATCGCCCATGCTGAACTGCGGCGCAGTCTCTACGGCCTTGCTGCGCGTGGCGAACGACAGCACGCGTTGCCAAGCGCGGCGGGCCTGGCGCGTCCAGTTGTCCCACAGATAGGCGAGCGTGTTGGCCAGACCTTCGCCCGTGTAGTTGGCCTTGACGTCGATGCGGTGCAGGTTCTTCTGCGCCTTCAGAAATTCCAGCGGCTGGGGCACGCGGTAGACGAGGATGTCCGCGCCGCCGTAGCGGGACAGTTCGTCCTTGTACTCGCGGCCCGGCGCTTCAAGGCGGACCATCGCTTCCTGATCAGTCCCGTAGCTCGCATCCGAGAGCAGGAAGAACGGCTGCCCCTTGAACGGCTCGTAGCCGCTGCCCGGCACGTCGAACAGCGTTGGGTTCGGCGCTTCCTGCGCATCGGCCGCGTGCGCTGTCGACACCGAAGCGACCAACGCCAGCACCGTCACGCAGACGGCGGCAACGAGATTGAACGACAGCCAACGGTTGCGCATGAGTTTTTCTACCGTGTCAAAAAGGCCAGACGAAACACGCCGATGAAGTTGGGGTTGCCGCTCTGCGGCTGCCAGCGCGAGTCTTTCCATTGCATCAGTTCAGAGACCGGGACCGCACGCAGGCCGTTGTCGGTGCGGGTAACGGTGCCGGTGTGGTAGGCGATGTAGCGATCCATCCAGATCATCAGATGCTGGTCGTCGCCTTGATCGAAGAAGAGCAGATCGCCAGGGAGCGCCTGGTTGACGTCCTTCGCAATGAATCGGCTGTTCTGCTGGATGAGCCCGAGCGCCGACACATACGCGCCGGTGCTGCCGTCGAAGCGCGCCCACCGCTGCGTGAGCGTGCGCTGGGCGGGCGTGAGATTCAGCTCGGGCGGCAGTTGCCGTGTGGATTCTGCATCGCGCATGCCGTTGGCGCGCAGCCAGCGGGCGTCGTGCGTGCGCAGCGCCTCGCCGGCGGCAAAGCGCACCAGCCCGGCACAGTCGCGGTGCGTCCAGCGCGGCGTCGGGCCCTGGCGGAGCTGCTCGTTGACGATGCGCACGAACCACGCACGGAACATGCTGGATTGGTCCGGCGTGAGCGCATCGGCATCCGCGGGCGCCGTATCGGCCCAGCCTGACAGCGCATGCACAGACGGAGCGAGCAGGCTGGCTCCCACCGCCGTCAACCAACGGCGGCGGTTCAACGCAGCGGCCTGGGCGCGCAGCGTCATTGCGAGCTGGTGCTGTCTTGGGAAGCGGGCGCCACCGCCGTGGCCGGCACATCCGCCGACGGCCCTGGCGATACCGCTGCGTCAACCGCCGCCGGCGTGCCATCTCCGCCGGCAGGCAGGCCGCGCCCGCTCGACAGCCACGTCACCGGCACCCAGCCGCGCGACGACAGCACACCGCCATCCAGCGCCAGCGACACCGGCGCGTACCCCGACAACGCCTTGAGCTTGGGAAACAGATGCGTCTGCGCGGCGTTGAGGAACACCGCTTCCTGATCGGCGGGCAGCGCGGCACCGGCTTCGCGGCGGACGAGCGGCGCGAGCGACGCGGGCGTCATCGTCAGGACGATGCGATCGGCCTTGTCCTTCGGCAGGCTATCCGCCACGGCGGGGAAGCGCTTCGCGAGCACCGCCAGGGCGTCTTCAACGAGGCGCGCGTCTGGCGAGAACACGACCACGTCGCCCGCAATGGCCAGCGTGACCGGGAAGTAGCGATCCGCCGACAGCTGCGCCGCAAACGGTGCACCGGCCGATTGCGCTGTACCGTAGCGCGCGCTGACCGGGCGCTGCCACAGCGTGGCGTTGGCGGGGCCCGGCTTTGTCGTCACCGGCAGGCGCTTGTACGGACCGGACTTGTCGTCGGCCTGCGCCTTGGCTTCGTACGAACCGACAATCTGGCCGAACAGCGCGCCGAGCGCCGGCTTGACCGCCTCGGCCTGCGACGCCGACGACAGCTTCGCCACGAACAACGGCGCCACCAGCGACGACTTGCCGTACCAGCACGCAGCGGCTGGCCCTGCAAACGCATCGCCGACGTGCGCGGCGGCTTCGCTAATCTCCTTGGCGTCGCCGGCCACGGACTTCAGCAGCGTGCCGGCGGCCTTCCAGTCGACCGGCAGTGTCGCGCACGCGGCAGGATCAGATGGCAACGCGCGCCAAAGCGCGGCGTTGTCCCACTTTGCCGACAGCCGCGCCGGGTCGATGAGCGCGGCGCTCTGCCAGCCGTTGCCCGCGCCGTCCTTACCCGATCCGAAGTCGAAACGCAGCGCTTCAATGCCAGGAAAATACTGCTGATAACCGAATGACAGATAGTTGGCGCTCACCACAACGTGATGGCCCGTCGGCTCCTGCGCGGGCAGCGCGTACGCCGTGGCTTGCACGTTGCGCTTGCCGGCATCGTCGGAAAACAGGGCCGCCAGCGCGTTCGCCTGCTTGGAAATCGGCTTGCCGTCCTTATCCAGCAGCATGCCGGGCTCGGACAGCGCGATCAGCCGGTCGCCCTTGCTGGCAATCAGGATCGAACGCGTGGCCGAGAGCCTGAGCGCGTAGACCGGCGCGCCCGAATCGCCCAGCCCATCGGCGACCTTGCTGAGCTGCGCGTCGCTCGTCGCCACGGTGGCGACGGCTTCCAGCGCCTTGGCCAGGCCGTTGCGCTGCATCGAGAGCACCCAGTAGCGCAGCTTGTCGTCCGGGCCCCGCCACAGCATCACGCGCGCGGGCTCGTCAAACACATGCTTGAGCACGGTCTCGGCCAGATCGAGCTTCTGCTCGTACGCCAGGCGGCGCAGCGCACCGGCCACCGAGAGGCGGTCGTCGTTGCCTTCGTAATAGGCGACGAAATCTTCGGTCAGCACATCGCGCAGCAGCGGCACGCGCAGCACGTCGCGCGGCAGTTGCGACAGGCTTTGGCTGTCGATCAGGGCGTCGGGATAGGTCAGATCGAGCTGGACCTGGCGGGCGTGCAGCGCGCGTGTACGGCCAAACGGGTGCCAGACCATCTGCACCACCGCCGTGCCGGCAACGACCAGGGCGACCGCACCAACGGCGATCTGCTTGCGTGTGAGCTTCATGGAGGAATCGTCGGCAAGGCTGGAGGGGCCGGCGACTTGCTGGAATCTGCTCCGCTGGAGGGCGCGTAGATTGTAAAAAGTGCCGGTCTATAACCGGGAAATCATAGCGGTTGGCATGTTAAGGCGGGTTAACGTCTCAAGAAAATACGGAACCGACAGCACCAGTGTTGTTTGGCGTCTGCACACGGCGCCTTGGCGAAAAGCGGACAAAAAAAAGCCCGGCACATGGCCGGGCTTTGATGGTGTTGCTTGCGTTCGCTTACGCGTCGCCTTCTTGCTGAACGGCAGGCGTTTCGAAGATCGAAGCGGCTTCTTCTTCGGCAATCGCTGCAGCGCGGTCGCGGTCGGCCACTTCCTTCGCCTTGCGGGCGCGGTGGTAGGCCAAGCCGGTACCGGCCGGGATCAGACGGCCAACGATGACGTTTTCCTTCAGACCACGCAGGTCGTCGACCTTGCCCATGATGGCGGCTTCGGTCAGCACGCGCGTGGTTTCCTGGAACGACGCCGCCGAGATGAAGCTGTCGGTCGACAACGATGCCTTCGTAATACCCAGCAGCAGGTTCTCGTAGGTCGCCGGACGCTTGCCCAGCGCGATCACCTTGTCGTTCTCGTCGAGCAGGTCCGAACGCTCCACCTGCTCACCCGGGATGAAGCGGGTGTCGCCGGTGTCAACGATCTGCACGCGGCGCAGCATCTGACGAACAATCACTTCGATGTGCTTGTCGTTGATCTTCACACCTTGCAGACGGTACACGTCCTGCACTTCGTCGACGATGTAGGTCGCCAGCTCTTCCACGCCCTTCAGACGCAGGATGTCGTGCGGGTCGGCCGGGCCTTCGACGATCATTTCGCCCTTGTTGACCACCTGGCCGTCGTGCACCAGCACCTGCTTTTCCTTGGCGATCAGGAACTCGTGGGCGTTGCCGTCGAGATCCGTAATCACCAGGCGCTGCTTGCCCTTGGTGTCCTTACCGAAGGAAGTCGTACCGGTGACTTCCGCCAGCACGGCGGCGTCCTTCGGCGAACGGGCTTCGAACAGCTCGGCCACACGCGGCAGACCACCGGTAATGTCACGCGTCTTCTGCGATTCGGTCGGGATACGTGCGAGCACTTCACCAACGTGCACTCGCTGACCGTCCTTCACGGTGATCAGCGCGCCCACCTGGAAGCCGATGGTCACGGAGTGGTCCGTGCCCGGGATCTTCACTTCAGCGCCCGACGAGTCGAGCAGCTTCACCTGCGGACGGATGCCCTTCGTGGCAGCGGTACGACGCTTCGCATCGATCACCACCAGCGTCGACAGACCGGTCACTTCGTCCATCTGCTTGGCGACGGTCACGCCTTCTTCGACGTTCTCGAACTTGATGGTGCCCGAGTACTCCGAAATGATCGGACGCGTCAGCGGATCCCACGTGGCGAGTTGCGTGCCGGCCTTGATGGACTGGCCATCCTTGACCAGCAGCGTCGCGCCGTACACGATCTTGTGGCGCTCACGCTCGCGGCCGTGGTCGTCGGTGATCAGCGCTTCGCCCGAACGCGAGATGACGATCTGCTCGCCCTTCGCGTTGGTGACGTAACGCATGGTCGCCGTGAAACGCACGGTACCGGTTGCCTTCGCTTCCACGCTCGATGCCACTGCCGCACGCGATGCCGCACCACCGATGTGGAACGTACGCATCGTCAGCTGCGTGCCCGGCTCACCGATCGACTGCGCAGCGATCACACCCACTGCTTCGCCCGAGTTCACCAGCACACCGCGGCCGAGGTCGCGACCGTAGCACTTGGCGCACAGCCCGTAGCGCGTATCGCAAGACAGCGGCGTGCGAACCTTCACCTCGTCCACGCCCAGCGCGTCGATCAGGTCCACCATGTCTTCGTCGAGCAGCGTGCCGGCCTCGATCGCGGTTTCCTGCGTTTCCGGGTTCACCACGTCGTTGACGACCACGCGGCCCAGGATACGGTCGCGCAGGGCTTCAATCACTTCACCGCCTTCGACCAGGGCCTTCATGGCCACGCCGTTGGAGGTGCCGCAATCGTCTTCCACCACCACCAGATCCTGCGTCACATCGACCAGACGACGGGTCAGGTAACCCGAGTTCGCGGTCTTCAGTGCCGTATCAGCCAGACCCTTACGTGCGCCGTGGGTCGAGATGAAGTACTGCAGAACGTTCAGGCCTTCGCGGAAGTTCGCGGTAATCGGCGTCTCGATAATCGAGCCGTCCGGCTTGGCCATGAGGCCACGCATACCGGCGAGCTGACGGATCTGCGCTGCGGAACCCCGTGCGCCCGAGTCGGCCATCATGTAGATGGAGTTGAACGACTCTTGCTTGACGGTCTTGCCGTTGCGGTCGACCACGTCTTCGGTCTGGAGCTGCTCCATCATCGCCTTGCCCACCTGGTCACCAGCGGCGCCCCAGATGTCCACGACGTTGTTGTAACGCTCCTGGTCCGTCACCAGACCCGACATGTACTGCTTGTCGTATTCCTTCACCTTGGCGGCTGCCTCGGAGATGATCTTCTCCTTGGCCGGCGGCACCAGCATGTCGTCGATGGCGATGGAGATACCGGCACGCGTTGCCAGGCGGAAGCCCGACTGCAGCAGCTTGTCAGCGAAGATCACGGTTTCGCGCAGACCGCACTTGCGGAACGCCGTGTTGATCAGGCGCGAGATTTCCTTCTTCTTCAGCGGCTTGTTCAGCACCGAGAACGGCAGACCCTTGGGCAGGATCTCCGACAGGATCGCGCGGCCAACCGTCGTGGCCTGCAGCGTGATCTTCGGTGCGAAGCGGGCGTCGCCGTCGGCTTCCGGGTTCACCAGCTCATACTCGGTGATCCGCACGTTCACGCGCGAAGCCAGTTCGACTTCCTTGTTCTCGTAGGCGCGGATCACTTCCGAGATGTCGGCGAAGGTCATGCCCTCGCCCTTGCCGTTGATCTTGTCCCGGGTCGTGTAGTACAGACCCAGCACCACGTCTTGCGACGGCACGATCGACGGATCGCCGTTGGCCGGGAACAGCACGTTGTTCGACGCCAGCATCAGCGTGCGCGCTTCCATCTGCGCTTCGAGCGACAGCGGAACGTGAACAGCCATCTGGTCACCGTCGAAGTCGGCGTTGAACGCCGCGCAGACCAGCGGGTGCAGCTGGATGGCCTTGCCTTCGATCAGCACCGGCTCGAACGCCTGGATACCCAGACGGTGCAGCGTCGGTGCGCGGTTCAGCATCACCGGGTGTTCGCGGATCACCTCTTCGAGGATGTCCCACACCACCGGCGTCTGGCTTTCCACTTCCTTCTTCGCCGCCTTGATCGTGGTGGCGATGCCCATCGTTTCCAGCTTGTGGAAGATGAACGGCTTGAAGAGTTCGAGCGCCATCAGCTTGGGCAGGCCGCACTGATGCAGCTTCAGCGTCGGGCCTACCACGATGACCGAACGGCCCGAGTAGTCCACGCGCTTGCCCAGCAGGTTCTGACGGAAACGGCCGCCCTTACCCTTGATCATTTCAGCCAGCGACTTCAGCGGACGCTTGTTAGCGCCGGTCATCGCCTTGCCGCGACGGCCGTTGTCCAGCAGCGAATCCACGGCTTCCTGCAGCATGCGCTTTTCGTTGCGCACGATGATCTCCGGCGCCTTCAGCTCGAGCAGACGCTTCAGACGGTTGTTCCGGTTGATCACGCGGCGATACAGGTCGTTCAGGTCCGACGTGGCGAAACGGCCGCCGTCCAGCGGCACCAGAGGACGCAGCTCGGGCGGCAGCACCGGCAGCACTTCGAGGATCATCCAGTCCGGCTTGATGCCCGAACGCTGGAATGCCTCGAGCACCTTCAGGCGCTTGGCGAACTTCTTGATCTTGGCTTCCGAGCCCGTGGCCTGCAGCTCGGCGCGGATCGTCTCGATCTGCTTCTCGATGTCGATGCCGCGCAGCAGCTCGCGAATGCCTTCGGCGCCCATCATGGCGACGAATTCGCCTTCGCCGTATTCGTCGCACTTGGCCAGGTAGTCGTCTTCCGACATGATCTGGCTCTTCTTGAGCGCGGTCATGCCCGGTTCAACCACGACGAATGCTTCGAAGTACAGCACGCGCTCGATGTCGCGCAGCGTCATGTCGAGCACCATGCCCAGACGCGACGGCAGCGACTTCAGGAACCAGATGTGCGCGGTCGGCGCAGCCAGTTCAATGTGGCCCATGCGCTCACGTCGCACCTTGGCCAGCGTCACTTCAACGCCGCACTTCTCGCAGATCACGCCACGGTGCTTCAGGCGCTTGTACTTGCCGCACAGGCACTCGTAGTCCTTGATCGGGCCGAAGATCTTGGCGCAGAACAGACCGTCACGCTCAGGCTTGAACGTACGGTAGTTGATGGTCTCGGGCTTCTTGACTTCGCCGAACGACCACGAACGGATTTTCTCAGGCGACGCGAGGCCGATCTTGATCGCGTCAAACTGCTCTTCTTGCTGTACCTGACGGAATAGGTCGAGCAATGCTTTCATTCCAAACTCCTTGAGTTTGAGGCTGGCGCCCTGGTGTGACCCAAAGGCGCCGGCCCTAAATCTTCGTCAATGGCTGCTGTTACCAGGGCATGGCGATGTTGCCGCCATGCCCTCACCGCATCGGCGCTTAGTTGCGCTCGAGGTCGATGTCGATACCCAGCGAGCGGATTTCCTTCACCAGCACGTTGAACGATTCCGGCATGCCGGCATCGATCGAGTGCTCGCCCTTGACGATGTTCTCGTACACCTTGGTCCGGCCGTTCACGTCATCCGACTTCACGGTCAGCATTTCCTGCAGCACGTAGGATGCGCCGTACGCTTCGAGTGCCCACACTTCCATTTCACCGAAACGCTGGCCACCGAACTGGGCCTTACCGCCCAGCGGCTGCTGCGTCACCAGCGAGTACGGACCGGTCGAACGCGCGTGCATCTTGTCGTCGACCAAGTGGTGCAGCTTGAGCATGTGCATCACGCCCAGCGTGACCGGACGCTCGAAGGCTTCACCGGTGCGGCCGTCGAACAGCGTGACCTGTTGCTTGGAAGCGGTCAGGCCCTTCTCCTTCGCAATGTCTTCCGGATAGGCGAGGTCCAGCATGCGGCGGATTTCGTCCTCATGCGCACCATCGAACACCGGCGTCGCGAACGGCACGCCCTTCTTCAGGTTCTCGGCCAGCTCGAGGATTTCCGCGTCGGACAGGCTGTCCAGATCTTCAACCTTGCCGCTCTCGTTGTAGATCTGACCCAGCAGCTTGCGGATCTCGGCAGCCTTGGCTTGCGCCTTGAGCATGTTGCCGATGCGCTCGCCCAGACCGCGTGCGGCCCAACCCAGGTGGGTTTCGAGAATCTGACCCACGTTCATCCGCGAAGGCACGCCCAGCGGGTTCAGCACGATGTCGGCAGGTGTGCCGTCGGCCATGTACGGCATGTCTTCGATCGGGGTGATCTTCGACACAACACCCTTGTTACCGTGACGGCCGGCCATCTTGTCGCCAGGCTGCAGGCGACGCTTCACGGCCAGGTACACCTTGACCATCTTGATCACGCCCGGCGGCAGTTCGTCGCCTTGCGTGAGCTTCTTGCGCTTCTCTTCGAACGCGAGGTCGAAGTCGTGGCGCTTCTGCTCGATGGCAACCTTCACGGCTTCCAGCTGCAGCGCGACTTCGTCTTCTGCCGGGCGGATGTCGAACCAGTGCCACTTGTCCAGATCGGCCAGGTATTCCTTCGTGAGCGCGGTGCCCTTGGCCAGCTTCTTCGGGCCGCCGTTGGCAATCTTGCCCACCAGCAGACGCTCCAGACGCTGGAAGGCATCGCCTTCCACGATACGCAGCTGGTCGTTCAGGTCCAGGCGGTAGCGCTTCAGTTCCTCATCGATGATCGACTGGGCGCGCTTGTCACGCACCACGCCTTCACGCGTGAAGACCTGCACGTCGATCACGGTACCGCTCATGCCCGAAGGCACGCGCAGCGAGGTGTCCTTCACGTCGGACGCCTTCTCACCGAAGATCGCACGCAGCAGCTTCTCTTCCGGCGTCAGCTGGGTCTCGCCCTTGGGCGTGACCTTGCCGACCATCACGTCGCCGGCTTCCACTTCTGCGCCGATGTACGTGATGCCCGATTCGTCCAGGCGAGCCAGTTGGGCTTCGGCCAGGTTCGAGATGTCGCGCGTGATTTCTTCCGGTCCGAGCTTGGTGTCGCGAGCAACGACCGACAGCTCCTCGATGTGGATCGAGGTGTAGCGGTCTTCAGCCACGACGCGCTCCGAGATCAGGATCGAATCCTCGAAGTTGTAGCCGTTCCAGGGCATGAACGCGACCAGCATGTTCTGGCCGAGCGCCAGCTCGCCCATGTCGGTCGAGGCGCCGTCAGCAATCACGTCGCCGCGGGCAACAACGTCGCCCACCTTGACCATCGGACGCTGGTTGATGTTCGTGTTCTGGTTCGAACGCGTGTACTTGATCAGGTTGTAGATGTCCACGCCGACTTCACCGGCGACGGCTTCGGCATCGTTTACGCGGATCACCACACGGTTCGCGTCAACGTAGTCGACCACGCCGCCACGGGTTGCCTGCACGGCGGTACCCGAGTCCACTGCCACGGTGCGCTCGACGCCGGTACCCACCAGCGGCTTGTCCGCACGCAGGCAGGGCACGGCCTGACGCTGCATGTTTGCGCCCATCAGTGCACGGTTTGCATCATCGTGCTCGAGGAACGGCACCAGCGAAGCTGCAGCCGACACGATCTGCGACGGTGCCACGTCGATGTACTGCACGCGGTCCGGCGTGACCATACGGGTTTCACGCTCGCTGCCTTCACGCGCGGAGACCAGTTCGTCAATCAGGTTGCCGTCCTTGTCCAGCGTCGCGTTGGCCTGCGCCACCACGTACTTACCTTCCTCGATGGCCGACAGGTAATCCACCTGATCGGTCAGCTTGCCGTTTTCAACCTTGCGGTACGGCGTTTCGAGGAAGCCGTAGTCGTTCAGTTGTGCATACAGCGCCAGCGAGTTGATCAGACCAATGTTCGGACCTTCCGGCGTTTCGATCGGGCACACGCGGCCGTAGTGGGTCGGGTGCACGTCACGGACTTCAAAGCCCGCACGCTCGCGCGTCAGACCGCCCGGGCCCAGGGCGGAAATACGACGCTTGTGCGTGACTTCCGACAGCGGGTTGGTCTGGTCCATGAACTGCGACAGCTGCGACGAACCGAAGAACTCGCGAATCGCCGACGAAATCGGCTTCGAGTTGATCAGGTCGTGCGGCATCAGGTTTTCCGTCTCGGCCTGGCCCAGACGTTCCTTCACGGCGCGTTCAACACGCGACAGCCCGGCACGGAACTGGTTTTCTGCCAGTTCGCCGACGCAGCGCACACGGCGATTGCCGAGGTGGTCGATATCGTCGACTTCGCCCTTGCCGTTACGCAGGTTCACCAGCAGCTTGATCGTGTCGAGGATGTCCTCGTCGGTCAGCACCATCGGGCCTGTACCGCTCGAGCGGTTCAGGCGGCTGTTGACCTTCATGCGGCCAACGCGCGACAGGTCGTACGAGTCTTCGCTGTAGAACAGACGCTGGAACAGTGCTTCAACGGCGTCTTCGGTCGGCGGCTCGCCGGGGCGCATCATGCGGTAGATGGCGATACGCGCGGCGGTCTGGTCGGCGGTGTCGTCCGTGCGCAGCGTCGCCGACATGTACGGACCTTGATCCAGGTCGTTCGTGTACAGCGTCTGGATTTCCTTCACGCCGGCGTCACGCAGCTTCTCGAGCACGCCTTCGGTCAGTTCGTCGTTGGCGTTGGCCAGGACTTCACCGGTGTCCGGGTCGACGATGTTCTTCGCCAGCACGCGGCCCAGCAGGTAGTCTTCCGGCACGCTGATCAGCTTGGTGCCCGCGGAATCCAGGTCGCGGATGTGCTTGGCGTTGATGCGCTTGTCCTTCTCGACCACGACCTTGCCGTTCTTGTCGGAAATGTCGAAGCGAGCGACTTCACCGCGCAGACGCTCGGGCACGAATTCCATCAGTGCGCCTTCGGTCTTGAGCGTGAAGTTATCGAACACGAAGAAGTGCGCCAGGATCTGTTCCGGCGTCAGGCCAATGGACTTCAGCAGGATCGTCACCGGCATCTTGCGGCGGCGGTCAACGCGGAAGTAAAGGATATCCTTCGGGTCGAATTCGAAATCGAGCCACGAGCCGCGGTACGGGATGATCCGCGCCGAGAACAGCAGCTTGCCCGAGCTGTGCGTCTTGCCCTTGTCGTGCTCGAAGAACACGCCCGGCGAACGGTGCAGCTGGGACACGATCACACGTTCCGTCCCGTTGATCACGAACGAACCGGTGGAGGTCATGAGCGGAATTTCGCCCATGTAGACTTCCTGCTCCTTGATCTCCTTGACCTTGGTGGGATTCTCGCGGTCGTTGATGATCAAGCGCACTTTTGCGCGCAGCGCCGAGTGGAAGGTCAGACCACGCTGCTGACATTCCTTGACGTCAAACGGCGGGTTGGACAGGTGGTACGACACGAACTCCATGCGTGCCAGACCATTGTGCGACACGATGGGGAAAATGGCGTTGAACGCCGCTTGCAGACCTTCGCTCTTGCGTTGTGCAACAGGAGCGTTCTCCTGCAAGAACTGGGCATACGATTGAATCTGGGTGGCAAGCAGGAAGGGAACCTGATGAACCGTTGCGCGTTTCGCGAAACTCTTGCGAATACGCTTCTTCTCGGTAAAGCTGTACGCCATGGGATCTCCGAATCATCGCAAGTGCGCGCGACGGACTTAAGGCGATAAGGCACGCCTGACACTTGAGGTGTTCAGCGACTGGTGACGGGATTTGGCGGTTGGCCGCTACCAACCTCTGGCTGACGGTACTGCGCGCGCCACCCGCACATGAGCCCATGGAGCCCATGCTACGGACGGGGGAGCACCCGACCAAACTTGCCTTCTGCAGTCGGTTCAGAAGACAAACATCAGCGGACTGCGAACTGCCTAGTGTGCCACTGATGTTTGGCCTCTGCTGGCCTTGTCCTGGCCGGCTGCCGGAAAACCCGGCAAAGAGACTTCAACGATACTTATAGCGTGACTGCGGGATCGCTCAACAATCGGCCCCACAAGCGCAAAAAGGCTGGCGCCGGGAAATCTCCCTTTGCCAGCCTCCATCGCGTACCAGGTACGGCACGCGAGACCTGCACTTACTTGGCTTCGGCTTCCGCGCCGGCTTCCACCAGCTTCTTCACCAGCTCGTCGGCGGTCTTCTTGTCGACGCCTTCCTTCACGGGCTTCGGTGCGCCATCGACCAGGTCCTTGGCTTCCTTCAGGCCCAGGCCGGTGATTTCACGCACGGCCTTGATGACGCCAACCTTGTTCGCGCCGGCGCTCTTCAGCGTCACGGTGAATTCGGTTTGCTCTTCAGCGGCAGCAGCGCCACCAGCAGCAGCCGGACCGGCCACGGCCACGGCAGCAGCCGACACGCCAAACTTCTCTTCGAACGCCTTGACCAGGTCGTTCAGTTCCATCACGGACATCGCGCCAACGGCTTCCAGGATGTCGTCTTTGGTGATTGCCATTTGAATAACTCCAGAATGTGATTCGGTATCGATCGTGCGATCTGTACGTGGTGCCGCAGCCTATTAGGCCGCTGCAGCCTCGCCTTCGCCTTGCTTGGCAGCCAGGGCACCCAGGGCGCGGGCAAAGCCCGACACCGGCGCCTGCATGACGAACAGCAGCTTGCTGAGCAGTTCTTCGCGGCTCGGAATCGTTGCCAGCGCCTTCACGGCGTCGACGTCGAGAACCTTGCCATCGTACGAACCAGCGCGCAGCACCAGCTTGTCATTGCCCTTGGCGAAATCGTTCAGCACCTTGGCCGGGGCCACTGCGTCTTCGGAAATACCGTAGATCAGCGGGCCGGTCAGTTGCTCGGCGAGTTCGGCAAACGGCGTGCCTTCAACAGCGCGGCGTGCCAGCGTGTTCTTCAGAACGCGCAGGTAGACGCCTTGCTGGCGCGCTTGCGCGCGCAGCTTGGTCAGATCGCCAACCGTGATACCGCGATATTCGGCGACGACGATGGTCGAGGCCTTGGCGACTTGCGCCGTTACCTCGGCCACGACGGCCTTCTTATCTTCGAGATTGAGTGCCACGGTTAAGCTCCAAAACGACGTCGGCTTCCGCAGTCGCTGCGGTCACCTCGGTCAGTCCAAAAGTACGGCGTCCGATTGGCACAAATCACTTCGGCGATACCAAAGTCACTCATTCCCTTCGGGGGCGCCATCTGCGTTGGCTGAAGTCCCCTCCGCTTCCGGAGTGGGCCGCGATTAAGGTGTTGGCTCCGAGGAGCCCCACACCGCCAACGGTCTTTGATAACCAGTGGCGTCTGCCTACTTGCGCAGACGTCTGCCACTGCCCAAAGTCTTGTCCCTCAAGCCTCGAGGGTCTGCGCGGCCGAAGCCACGCAAGAGAAAACTGCTGACACCAGGATGGTTATCGGGCCGCCCGGTGCGAATGATCGAGAGCGATCAGGCAGCCAGGGTTGCCTGGTCAACACGCACGCCCACGCCCATCGTCGACGAGACGGCGACCTTGCGCAGGTACACGCCCTTGCTCGATGCCGGCTTGGCCTTGGTCAGTGCGTCCAGCAGTGCAGCCAGGTTGCTCTTCAGCGCTGCCGGCTCGAACGAGCGGCGGCCGATGGTGGCGTGGATAATACCGGCCTTATCGACGCGGAATTGCACCTGACCAGCCTTGGCGTTCTTCACAGCCGTGGCAACGTCCGGCGTCACGGTGCCGACCTTCGGGTTCGGCATCAGGCCACGCGGGCCCAGGATCTGACCCAGCGTACCGACCACGCGCATCGTGTCCGGCGAAGCGATCACGACGTCGAAGTCCATCTTGCCGGCCTTGATCTGCTCGGCGAGGTCTTCCATGCCGACGATCTCAGCGCCGGCAGCCTTGGCTTGCTCGGCCTTGTCGCCCTGGGCGAACACGGCCACGCGCACCGACTTGCCGGTACCAGCAGGCAGCACCACCGAACCACGAACCACCTGGTCCGACTTTTTCGCATCGATGCCCAGTTGCACGGCCACGTCGATGGACTCATCGAACTTGGCGCTGGCGCATTCCTTAACGAGGCTCAGCGCTTCGTCGATCGGGTAGAACTTGGTACGTTCGACCTTGGCCTTGTTCGCGGCCGCACGCTTCGAAATCTTTGCCATGATTACAGGCCCTCCACCGTGATACCCATCGAACGGGCGCTACCGGCGATCGTACGCACGGCGGCGTCCAGATCAGCTGCGGTAAGGTCAGCGTTCTTCGCCTTGGCGATTTCCTCTGCCTGCGCGCGGGTGATCTTGCCAACCTTGTCGGTATGCGGCTTGGCGGAACCCTTCTGGATACCGGCAGCCTTCTTGATGAGCACGGTCGCCGGCGGCGACTTCATCACGAAGGTGAAGCTCTTGTCGGCGAAGGCGGTGATCACCACCGGCACCGGCAGGCCCGGTTCCATACCTTGAGTCTGCGCGTTGAACGCCTTGCAGAACTCCATGATGTTCAGACCGCGCTGACCCAGGGCCGGGCCGACGGGCGGGGACGGATTTGCTTTACCAGCCGGAATTTGCAGCTTGATAAAGCCAATAATTTTCTTGGCCATCTTGACTCCAATCCGGATTGCCCAGTTCAAACAACGATGGCAATCCTGTTGAGTGGTAACGCATCGGCGCAAGGCCGACGCTCCTCTGTTGGCGCGGGCGGCTTCGCCACCGTTGCCCGCCAAGTCCGGTGGACCGGGCGATTAGCGCAGTGGCTTGCGCCACCGCACCAAATTTCTTAAACCTTCTCGACCTGACCGAACTCGAGTTCGACGGGCGTTGCACGTCCGAAGATCGTCACGGAAACGCGCAGGCGCGATTTCTCGTAGTTCACTTCCTCGACGTTGCCATTGAAGTCGGTAAACGGGCCTTCCTTCACACGCACCATTTCGCCCACTTCGAACAGCGTCTTGGGACGCGGTTTCTCGACCCCTTCCTGGATCTGGGCCATGATTTTGTCGACTTCGCTCTTGGAGATCGGCGAGGGGCGATTGCCCGTACCACCAATGAAACCAGTGACCTTGGAAGTGTTCTTCACCAAGTGCCAGGTCTCGTCGGTCATCTCCATTTCGACAAAGACGTAGCCGGGGAACAGGCGGCGCTCTGTCACGGTCTTGCGACCGCTCTTGCTCTCCATCACCTCTTCCGACGGCACCAGAATCTGGCCGAACAGATGTTGCAGGCCTTCGCGCTCGATGCGCTCCTGCAGCGCGCGTTGCACGCTTTTTTCCATGCCCGAATAGGCATGCACGACATACCAGCGCTTCTTTGAGGCCGGTGCGGACGAATCCGTGGACGTGTCGTTCGCTACGTTATCCGTCATGGCTTCACCCGATTATTTCCAGCCCAGCACGAGGGAGAAAATCACCCACTCAATGAGCTTGTCCGCAGACCACAGGAACAGGGCCATGATCACGACGAACGCAAACACCAGACCGGTCATCTGCCCGGCTTCCTTGCGCGTCGGCCACACCACTTTGCGAACTTCGCGGTACGACTCGCGCGCGAACTCGATGAAGCTTTGCCCAGGTGCGGACACCAACGCAACGCCCGCGCCCAACACCAGCCCGCCAATCAGCGAGGCAGCACGGACATAGCTCGGCTGTTGCGCCAGCAAGTAAAAACCGATCACCCCAGCGACCAGCAGCAGGAACGCCAAGGCCAGCAACCATTTGCCGCTGGCGGTGTTGACGGTTTCGACGTTCGGATTGGCCATGTTTCCCAAACGAGACTAAGCCGCGTGGCGCGTTTTCCTGCGCGACGCGGCTGATGAATTGGCAGGGGCAGAGGGAATCGAACCCCCAACCTTCGGTTTTGGAGACCGACGCTCTGCCAGTTGAGCTATACCCCTAAAACAGCTTTGGGGTTGCCATTTCGGTCAACCCCACTCTGGCACTTCACGTGCGGCCGGTTGGCAGCCGCACGGAAGAGTTACAGCACTTACTCGATGATCTTAGCGACGACGCCGGCGCCGACGGTACGACCGCCTTCACGGATAGCGAAGCGCAGACCTTCTTCCATGGCGATCGGGGCGATCAGCTTGACGGTGATCGACACGTTGTCGCCCGGCATGACCATTTCCTTGTCGGCCGGCAGCTCGATCGAGCCGGTCACGTCCGTCGTACGGAAATAGAACTGCGGACGGTAGTTGTTGAAGAACGGCGTGTGACGGCCGCCTTCGTCCTTCGACAGGATGTAGACCTCGCCCGTGAAGTGCGTGTGCGGCTTGATCGAACCCGGCTTGCATAGCACTTGGCCGCGCTCGACGTCTTCGCGCTTCGTGCCGCGCAGCAGGATACCGACGTTGTCGCCTGCCTGACCTTGGTCCAGCAGCTTGCGGAACATTTCCACGCCCGTGCAGGTGGTCTTCTGCGTGGCCTTGATACCGACGATTTCCAGCTCTTCGCCGACCTTGACTACGCCGCGCTCGATACGGCCGGTCACCACGGTGCCGCGACCCGAGATCGAGAACACGTCTTCCACCGGCATCAGGAACGTGCCGTCAACAGCGCGCTCCGGCGTCGGGATGTAGGTGTCCAGTGCGTCGGCCAGGTTCATGATGGCCACTTCGCCCAGCTCGCCCTTGTCGCCTTCCAGCGCCAGCTTGGCCGAACCCTTGATGATCGGGGTGTCGTCGCCCGGGAAGTCGTACTTCGACAGAAGTTCGCGCACCTCCATCTCGACCAGCTCCAGCAGCTCAGCGTCGTCCACCATGTCGCACTTGTTCAGGAACACGACGATGTACGGCACACCAACCTGGCGGGCCAGCAGGATGTGCTCACGCGTTTGCGGCATCGGGCCGTCAGCGGCCGAGCACACCAGGATTGCGCCGTCCATCTGGGCGGCACCGGTAATCATGTTCTTGACGTAGTCGGCGTGGCCCGGGCAGTCAACGTGCGCGTAGTGACGGTTAGCCGTTTCGTACTCAACGTGTGCGGTGTTGATCGTGATGCCGCGTGCCTTTTCTTCCGGCGCCGCATCAATCTGGTCGTATGCCTTGGCGGCACCACCAAACTTGGTCGCCAGCACGGTCGTGATCGCTGCCGTCAGCGTCGTCTTGCCGTGGTCAACGTGACCAATCGTACCAACGTTCACGTGCGGCTTAGTCCGCTCGAACTTTTCCTTTGCCATGTCGCGACTCCTGTCTCGGTAGCGATTTGCGTTGGTGGATGCGTGGTGCCCATGGGCAGGATCGAACTGCCGACCTCTCCCTTACCAAGGGAGTGCTCTACCACTGAGCCACATGGGCAAAACTTGCGAACAGTGAATGGAGCGGGTGAAGGGAATCGAACCCTCGTCGTAAGCTTGGAAGGCTTCTGCTCTACCATTGAGCTACACCCGCCCGGGTTACTTCTTCCCTTGCCGCCCGGCCTTGCGACCGAACTCACTGCTTAATTCTGGTGGAGAGGGTTGGATTCGAACCAACGTAGGCGTAAGCCAACAGATTTACAGTCTGCCCCCTTTAGCCACTCGGGCACCTCTCCGAAGAGAACTTGCGATTATGGGACCATCAAGCCACCCTGTCAAGCGTTCCTTGATGAAATCGCGAGATTTCGAGCATTGGTGCTCTCACCCTTATACGGCAAGTTCACTCCAGTGGGGGCGGCGTCACGGTGCCTCCCTCCAACGCACCCGCCAAAGGGCTTGCGTAGCCGTCTTCGGAAGCCACAAATGCAGTCGGCAAGCAGAGCTACGGAAGGTCGGGGACCCCACGGCGGGCCTACACCACACAACTACAGACATACGATGTAGGGCGCTTGCACACCGCACAAAGCGAACGCAGCCAGCCCTCGAGTATCCAGCGCGTCACCGCCGTGAGCGGACGATCGTACGGGCTCTAGCCGGCTGACCGAAGGCGCCTGGTGCGAGACCACGAGCGCCTCCGGCGGGAGGTTTGTAAGCACCCGGTGAACCCGTCTTGCCAGCTAGGTGGCGCTGGGCGTCCAGCGATGCGGGAGCAGTTCGGCGATGTCGGCCGCCTTGTGGGTCGGCAGTCGCGTGAGGACGTCTTTCAGATAGGCGTAGGGATCGTGCCCGTTGAGCTTGGCCGATTGGATCAGGCTCATGACGGCAGCCGCGCGTTGACCGGCGCGCAGTGAGCCTGCAAACAACCAATTGGAGCGACCCAGGGCAACCGGCCGGATCTGTCGCTCGACGTGGTTGTTGTCGAT
>NZ_MCGB01000070.1 GCF_001699815.1 Ralstonia pickettii
AGCCGGCGCCCGCCCAGCCGCCGGCCTACGCGCCTCCGCCTGCCGGCGACACCGAACCGCCACGCGCAACGCCCGGCATGGCGAATCCGGCATCCACGTATTGCCTGCAGCGCGGCGGTCAGCTTGAGTTTTCCACGCGCGCCAACGGCGCTGAAGTGGGAACCTGCGTCAGCCCCGGCGGCGACGAATGCGAGGAATGGGCGTTCCTGCGCGGCAGTTGTACGTGGTGAGTGCCGGCAGTCGCCGCAGGTAATGAAAAGGGCCGCAGATGTTGCTGCCCTTCTTGTTTGGGGGATGCGATTGGTTTGGAGAGGCTTACCGCCGCGCCACCACCACCTTGTCGGCAGATTCAGCCACCAGCCGCATCGGCACGCCCGCTTCCTGCAGCTTCTGCCACGTCGTGCGGCGCATGAATGCGTAGGCGGGTGGCCCGTCGGTCCAGCGCTTGATCCATGCGTCCGTGGTGGCAACCACCTTGTTTGGCTCCAGGCCGGCGCCCATTTCCAGCTCGTCAAAGCCCGAGACCAGCGTCATCGGCCGACCGAGGTAGTAGATGGCGGTCTGGTCCAGCCACTCGACTGAGTAGAACGGTGTCTCGGCGGGAATCGGGCCCGTCGCATTCAGCGTCTTTTCGATGACGTCGCGGGCAGACAGCGCGTCGCGGAAGATCTCGCTGGCGTTGAGAATGCGGTCCCAGCAGAACAGGGCGGAGACCGACAGCACGATCACGGCCACTGTGCGCCGCTGCCAGCGCAGCGCCACGAGAGCGGCCAGCGTGCCGGCAGCCAGCATGGCCATCACCTCGCGCAGCGCCGGCATGGCCAGCGCAACCTGTTCGGCGGGCATCTTGGCGCCGGCCTTGGCGCCGATCATCGGCACGGCAAACCATAGCCCGATGGCGATCAGCAGATTGACGCCCAGCGACCATGCGACCGCGCGGGTCGGCATCTTCTCCAGCGCCAGTGCCAGCACGATCGCCAGCGCGGGGAAGGCCGGCACGATATAGCCCGGCAGCTTCGAGTTCGATGCCGAGAAGAACAGGAAGATCATCCCCGCCCACGCAATCGACCAGCGCATCAGGTCAAACTGCCGCGTGCCGACAAACAGATCGGCCGCGCGACCCACCCGACGTCCGATGGCTGCAAACAGCAGCGGCGTCCACGGCAGCAGCCCCGCCGCGCCCACCGCGATGAAGTACCACCACTTGCCGCTGCGATGGTGCTCGTTAGTCAGGAAGCGCTGGAAATGCTCGTGGATGAAGAAGAAGTTGAAGAACTCCGGGTTGCGCTGCTGCACGATCACGAACCACGGCACCGTGGCGATCAGGTACAGCGCAAGGCCCGGGAGCCAATGCATGCGGCGGATCAGCGCCCAGTCGCGCGTCATCAGCAGATAGGCCACGCCGATCAGCCCGGGGACGACCAGCCCGATCAATCCTTTGGTGAGCGTCGCGCCCGCCAGCGCCAGCCAGACCACCAGCATCCACGCGAGCCGCCCACCACGGGATGCACCGGGCCGCTGCGCGAGCGCAAAACCGCACGCACCGACGGTCAGGAAGAAGCCCACGCCCATGTCGAGCGTGATGACCTGCCCGAATAGCAGATACAGCAGCGACGAGGCGAGAATCGCTGCGCCGGTTGCCGCCGCCCGCCCACCGCGATAGGCCGCCAGCGTCCAGGCCGTCATCAGGATGCCGCCCAGGCCGAACAGCACCGGCCACAGGCGCGCTCCCCAGGCGCTGACGCCGAATGCCTGGAACGTGGCAGCCGTCGTCCAATACTGCAGGGGCGGCTTCTCGAAATATTTGAGATCGTTCAGGCGCGGCGTCACCCAGTCGCCGGAGACCACCATCTCGCGCGGGATCTCCGCATAGCGGCCTTCATCGGGTCGGAACAGGGTGGAGCGCTGGAACAGGTCGTCCGTCCACAGCGCGAGAAACACGCCGATGAGAGCGACAACGATCAGCGCCATCCATGGCGAGCGGCGGGCAGAGACTAGGCGGGATTCCATGCGGGGGCGGCGATAGCGAGCACGGTCGGAAAGGCTTGGATTCTAGTCGATGCAGGGTTAGCGGATGGTTAGCCTGGCCAAATGTCTTGCCCCTGACCTGTAGCGCGTATGAACAAAGCCCAGCTCGACAACGATTACGCCATCCACATTGCCAAGCATTGCCCGACGGCGACGATCTTCATCCCGTGCGTCAATGGTCTGAGCCACAACGAAGCCGAAGATGCGCGGCGCCGATGTGCTGCTGCATGCCATGCTGGCTCGGTGACAGAGCGCGGGATGGCGCTTTGCCCGACCCGTCAGTAGGGTCGAATCGTTGCAACTTGTTGCGGTAGCATTGCGCTTGCCGGCGATCCTGCCGGTTCAGTACGTCTTCAGGGCGGGGTGAAATTCCCCACCGGCGGTATGCGGACCGTGTGTCCGTGAGCCCGCGAGCGCCTTGCATGCGCCTGCATGCAGGGGTCAGCAGATCCGGTGAAATGCCGGGGCCGACGGTCAGAGTCCGGATGGAAGAAGATGTGCGGAACAACACGCTCGTGCTACAGGAGCACGCCTGGCTTTGTGCCGGGCTGCGCCGCTGCATGGCTCGCGCGTGTTTGTCTGCTTGCCCTGGAACGTCTTGTCGCCAATCTTGCGAGGAGCGTTTCCATGTTGTCCACTCAGCAATCCCCTGCAGTTCACCCGCCCGCATTGCTTGCCGCGAATGTGGCCTTTGATGCCATCGAAGCCCGCTTCGATCCGGCCGACATGCCTGCGCGCATGGCCGCCGCGCTCGATGCAGTTCGGCTTGGCGTGCCCGTTGTCGTGCTCGACGATGCCGATCGCGAAAACGAGGTTGACCTCATCGTCGCCGCCGACAAGCTCACGCAGGCCAGCATGGCCATGCTGATTCGGGAATGCAGCGGCATCGTCTGCCTGTGCCTGACGGCGGAGAAGAGCGCGTCGCTCGGCTTGCGTCCGATGGTGGAAGACAACCGCAGCCAGTACGGCACGGCGTTCACGGTGTCGATCGAAGCCCGCACCGGCGTGAGCACCGGCGTATCGGCGGCGGACCGTATCACGACAATCCGCGCGGCCATCGCGCCGGATGCCGATACGCAATCGGTTGTCAGCCCGGGGCACGTATTCCCGCTGGTGGCAAAGGAGGGTGGCGTGCTCACGCGCCGCGGTCACACCGAAGGCTCGGTCGACCTGGCACGTCTGGCAGGCTTGCCGCCGGCCGCAGTGCTATGCGAATTGATGCTGCCCGACGGCACCATGGCGCGCCGTGACGACGCGGTGCGCTTCGCCGATCAGCACAACCTGCCGGTGCTGACCATTGAAGATATCGTTCAATATCGGGAGCAGATGGAGCGCGCGGTCAGCTTTGTCTGACGACCAGCCGGCCGCGCGAGAGAGGTGACGCTGATTACCGCTTGAGCGCGGCTGCTTCCTTGGCGAGCGCCGTGATGCCTGCCCAGTCGCCGGCAGCGACCTTGTCCTTGGGCACCATCCATGAGCCGCCCACACACACCACGTTGGGCAGCGCGAGGTAGTCGGGCGCGCTTTGCGGCGTGATGCCGCCGGTCGGGCAGAAACGCACATCGCCGAACGGCCCGTAGATCGACTTGAGCATCGGGATGCCGCCAGCCGCTTCGGCCGGGAAGAACTTGAGCGTCGTCAGGCCGAACTCCAGCGCCAGGATCAGCTCGGACGGCGTGGCGATGCCGGGCAGCCAGTCCAGTTCAGTCTTCCCCTGTGCCGCGGCCAGCATGGGCGTAATGCCCGGCGATACCGCAAACACCGCACCGGCATCCTTCGCCTGCTGGAAATGCTCCGGCCGCGTGAGCGTGCCGGCACCGACGATGGCGTCGCTGCCCAGGTCCTTCACCACGGCCCGGATCACGTCCAGCGCTACCGGCGTGCGCATCGTGATCTCGAACGTGCGGATACCGCCCTCGTACAGCGCGCGGCACACCTTGACGCCTTCATCGACAGATTGGAACTGCAGCACCGGGATGACCGGGCCGGCCTTGACGACGGAATCGATACCCACAACGTTCTCCTAGATCAACATCAACGGAACAAGCTTAAACGACGGTCGCCAGCGCCAGCGTGAGCAGCAGCGCGACGATCGAGATGATGGTTTCCAGCACCGTCCACGTCTTGAAGGTCTGCGGCACGGTCAGGTTGAAGTACTCCTTCACCAGCCAGAAGCCACCGTCGTTCACGTGCGACAGGATCAGCGACCCCGCGCCGGTGGCCAGCACCATCAGCTCCGGCTTGACGGCGGCGCCCGAGGCGGCGGCGATCGGGGCGACGATACCGCAGGCGGTCGTCATGGCCACCGTGGCCGAACCCGTAGCGATACGGATCAGCACGGCCACCACCCAGCCCAGCAGCAGCGGCGACAGATGTGCATCGGTGGCGACGGCCACGATGGCCTTCGACACGCCCGAATCACGCAGGATCTGGCCGAAGCCGCCGCCCGCACCCACCACCAGCGTGATCGTGGCGATCGGTGCCAGACACTCGTTGGTGAACTTGAGGATGGTCTCGCGGTTGAAGCCGCGTGCCTTGCCGAACGTGTAGAAGCTCACGATGGCGGCAATCAGCAGGGCCATCACGGAGTTGCCGGCCAGCTTCAGGATGTCGTTTGCCAGCGTCTTGGGCGCGACGATCAGGTCGGCCCAGCTGCCGATCAGCATCAGCACCACCGGCAGCAGGATCGTGAACAGCGTCACGCCAAAGCCCGGCAGCTCGCGCTTCTGGTCGGCTTCAACAAATTGGGCGGCCAGCGGGTTGTTTTCGTCCGGCTTGACGTAGCGCGAGACCAGCATCGCCCACAGCGGACCGGCCAGGATGGCAGTCGGCAGGCCGACGATCAGCGCATACATGATCGTCTTGCCGATGTCGGCCTGGTAAGCCGTCACGGCCAGCAGCGCGGCCGGGTGCGGGGGGATCAGGCCATGCACCACCGACAGACCGGCCACCATTGGCAGGCCCACCAGCAGGATCGGCGTACCCGTGCGCTTGGCCACGTTGAACGCAATCGGGATCAGCAGCACAAAGCCGACTTCAAAGAAGACCGGCAAGCCGATGATGAACGCCACGACCATCATGGCCCAGTGCGCGTTCTTCTCGCCAAAGGCACTGATGAGCGTTTTGGCGATGCGCTCGGCACCCCCTGATTCCGCCATCATCTTGCCGAGCATCGTCCCGAGGCCCACCACAAGGGCGATGTGGCCGAGCGTGTTGCCCACCCCGGTTTCGAACGCCTTGACGATGTTGCCCATCGGCATGCCAACTACCACGCCCAGCACAAGCGAGACGACGATCAGCGTGACGAACGGGTTCAGTTTCTGGACAGCAATCAGGTAAATCAGTGCGACCACCGCTAGCGCGGCGGTCAGCAATAGCGAGTTGCCTTGCATCGGGACCATCGGGTTTCCTCCTCAGGGATATTCACGGCTCTTGTTGTCTGGGCGCCCCGTCGTGCAGGGCGCCTTTACGAAAATGCGGATTACGGCTTCTTGTACGCCACGCAATCGACTTCAACCTTGCAGTCGATGACCATGCTCGACACCACGCAGGCGCGCGCGGGCGGGTTGGCACCGAAGTACTCCTTGAACACCTTGTTGAACGACTGGAAGTCGCGCGGGTCATCCAGCCACACGCCACAGCGCACGACGTGCTCGGGCCCGTAGCCCGCTTCGGCCAGGATGGCGAGCACGTTCTTGATGGTCTGGTGCGATTGCTCGACGATGCCGTTGCCGACCACCTCGCCGTTCACCATGGGCGTCTGGCCCGAAACGAACAGCCAGCCGTCTGCGCCGGCTGCGCGGGCAAAGGGGAGGTGCTGGCCACCGGTGCCGGTGCCGCCTTCAACGCCAATTCGGGTAATCGTCATCGCTACGTTCCTTCTTTCAAACTTGCAAACAAAACTTGGATTCAGTGAGTTTCCGCGGTCACAGCTGCGTGCGCACGGGGCCCACGCTTGAGGAAGCGGCCCGCCCGATGCGGCTGCACCGCGCCGTCCTGATATGACAGATGGCCGTTGACCCACACCGCCGCAATGCCCGCCGCCGGTTGCTGCGGGTCGGTAAAGGTGGCGACATCGCGCACCGTTTCGGGGTCGAACAGCACGAGATCGGCCCAGTAGCCTTCACGCACCAGGCCGCGTTCGGTCAGGCCGAAACGCTCGGCGGACTGGCCTGTCATCTTGCGGATGGCGGCTGCGAGCGAGAGCAGCTTGCGCTCCCGGCTGTAGTAGCCGAGCACGCGCGGGAAGGCGCCCCACAGGCGCGGATGCGGCTTCGGATCGTTCGGCAGGCCATCGGAGCCGATGACGGTGGCGGGGTGGGTGATGATGCGGTCCAGATCCTGCGCGGACATGTTGTGGTACACGGCGCCGGCCGGCTGCAGGCGGCGCGCGGCGTCCACCAGGTCGGTGCCCCACGCGGCCGCAATCTCCTTGAGCGTCTGCCCGGCCATGCTGGGTTCGGGCTCCGACCATGTGATGAAGATGTCGAATTCGTCCGTCACCTGCTTGAGGTCCAGCGTGGACGAGCTTGCGGTGTACGGATAGCAGTCGCAACCCACCGGCTGATAGCACTGTGCACCTTCGATGGATTCCAGCACCTCGCCCGCGCGGCCCCAATTGGCAGCGCCTGCGCATTTCAGGTGTGAGATCACCACCGGCACGCGCGCATGTTTGCCGACGCGGTACGCCTCGTCCATCGCATCGAGAATCGCCGCAAATTCGGTGCGCAGATGCGTCGTGTAGATCGCGCCAGCTTCGGCCAGCGGCTCCGCCAGGCCCATCACTTCTTCGGTGGTCGACGCAAAGGCGTTGGCGTAGGCCAGGCCTGTCGACAGGCCGAGCGCGCCGTGGTCGAGCGCCTCGCGCAACTGTGCGCGCATGCCTTCAACCTCGCCAGCGGTGGCGGGGCGGTCGAGGCGGTCCAGATGGTTATTGCGCAGTGCCGTGTGCCCGACCAGCGCGGCAACGTTCACAGCGGGTTGCGCGCGCTCGACGGCGTCCACGTACGATGCGAAGGTCGGGTACGCAAACGCGCTGGTAGGCCCCAGCAGGTTCATCGGATCGGGCGGCTCGCCCTTGAGCGTGGCCGGCGACGCGCTGATACCGCAGTTTCCGACGATGACCGTCGTAATGCCCTGTGACACCTTGCACAGCATGTCGGGCGTGCGGATCACGTTGGTGTCGTCGTGCGTGTGCACGTCGATGAAGCCGGGGGCGAGGACGCGGCCTTCGCCAGCGATTTCCTCATCGCCCAGCCAGGCGGTGGAGTCCGATGTGGCGATGGCGGCGATGCGGCCGTCGGTGATGGCGACGTCGAACAGCGTGGCCTCGGGGTCGTGGCCGCTGCCGTCCACAATGCGGACCTGACGGATGACGGTGTCGTACTGCTGCATGTCAATCTCCGAGCGGCTGACGATTGCCGCCGCCGCGATGCGCATCGAGCACGTACTTGATGCGCCGTAACAGTTCCTTGCTGCGATCGGCTTGCTGCAGTGCGACTTCGGTGGCCAGCAAGTCGATCATCATCATCATGGCGTAGCGCGATGACGACGGCTTGAAGATGAAATCGGTTTCCATGGCCTGGATCGGCAGCAAGACATCGGCCAGCGCCGCCAGCGGCGAGCCGATGGCCGTGATGGCGACGATCCTGGCGCCGTACTCGCGCGCGATGGTCACGCTGTCGATGACCTCCGGCACGTGGCCGGTCACGGAAAACACGACCACCACATCGTCCGGGCTGAGCGTGGCCGCGACCATCCGCTGCAGCATCGAATCATGATAGGTGGTGACCGGCCGTCCCAGGCGGGCCAGCCGGTAGCGCATTTCGTCGGCCATGGTGGTCGAGCCACCGCCCATGCCGAACACGGCAATCATGCGCGCCGCCACCAGTGCGACGGCCGCGGCGCGGAATGCCTCCGGCTGCACCAGGGCGCGGTTGGCTTCCAGCACGTTGCTGATGTCGGCCAGGATGCCGTCTGCGCTGGACGGCGGGCGGTCCGCGCCGCCATCCAGAAAGCGCTGGCCGACTGCGGCTGCCTGCGCTAGCTTGAGCTTGAGTTCGCGCACGTCACGGCAGCCCATCGCCTTGGCAAAACGGGTGACGCTAGCCTCACTCACGCCGGCGCGTTCGGCAAGCGTCTGGATGCTGCCGGCGGCGGCCTCCGCGATGTCGCTCAGGACGGTCTGCGCGACCTTCTGCTCGGCGGGGCGCAGTTCAGCGGCACGCTGGGAGAGTCGGGTCACGATGTCCATCGGTTCACGCATGGGGTCGGGCTTAGGGTCTCGCATTCTGGCCCCCGGTAGTCGTCCGGATAGCGGCTTTGAGAGTGTTTTGGTACTTTGTAACAGGCTGGCCCGGAGAATAGTTTCGCCACTATCATTGTGTCAACCCGATGTTTACCCCCAAAGGAACACGAGTCGATTCCCATGAGTGATACAAAGTACCAAGGAGACGCCAACGCTGTCGTCAACCCGCTCGACAAGGGCTTGGGTGCGTTGGAAGCCGCATGCGCGCCGGAGCAGATCGCTGCCCAGCGCTGGAATGTATTGAACGAAGACCTGAACCTGCCCGCAGCGGTGCTCTCGCAATCCCGCGTGGAGCACAACCTGGCGTGGATGCAGCGCTTCGTGAGCGAATACGGCGCCAAACTCGCGCCGCATGGCAAGACGACGATGGCGCCGCGCCTGTTCCAACGTCAGTTGGCCGGCGGTGCGTGGGGCATCACACTGGCAACGGCGCACCAGACGCGCATTGCGTACGCCCACGGCGTGCGTCGCGTGCTGATGGCCAACCAGCTGGTGGGCAAGCGCAACATGGCGATCCTCGCCGAGTTGCTGGCCGATCCGACGTTCGAATTCTTCTGCCTGGTGGATGCGGCGGATCAGGTCGATCAGCTTGCTGCCTTCTTCGGTAAGACGGGGCGCCCGATCCAGGTGTTGATCGAACTGGGCGTGCAGGGCGGCCGCACGGGCGTGCGCGACGATGCGCAACTGCAATCGGTGCTCGATGCGCTCACGCGTGCCAATGGCGCCGTCAAACTCGCGGGCGTCGAAGTCTATGAAGGCGTGATCAAGGAAGAAGCGGATATCCGCACCTTCCTGCAGCGCGCCGTGAAGGTGATGGGTGATCTGGCAAAGGGCGGGCGCCTGCAACGCACGCCGGCCGTGCTGACCGGTGCCGGTTCGGCTTGGTACGACGTCGTGGCCGAAGAGTTCGCCAAGGCCAATATCGGCCAGCCGTTGGATGTGGTGCTGCGCCCGGGCTGCTACCTGACGCACGACGTGGGCATCTACCGCGCGGCGCAGACCCGTATCGACGCCAACAACCCGATTGCGCACAAGATGCGTTCGAGCCTGCTGCCTGCGCTCCAGCTTTGGGCCTATGTGCAATCCGTGCCGGAGGCTGAGCGCGCCATCATCGCAATGGGCAAGCGTGACGCCGCATTCGACGCGGGTCTGCCACTGCCAGTGCTGCATTTCCGCCCAGGTGACAAGACGCCGTCAGCCACGCCGGCGCACTGGGAAGTCACCGGCATGATGGATCAGCATGCCTACCTGAAGATCGCCCCCGGCGACGACATCAAGGTCGGCGACATGATCGCCTTCGACATCTCGCACCCGTGCCTCACCTTCGACAAGTGGCGCCAGATTTCTGTCGTTGACGACGCCTACAACGTGGTCGACGTTGTGCAGACCTACTTCTGAGCGGGGCCGCCCATGGCAGACATCCTCGCCTACGGCGAAGCGTTGATCGAATTCAACCAGGCGGATTCCGGCAGCACGTCGTGGAATTTCGGCTTCGGCGGCGATACGTCGAACTTCTGCATTGCCGCGGCACGGCAGGGCGCACGCACGGGCTACATCAGCGCGGTGGGCGCCGACCGCTTCGGCCAGGCGCTGCGCGGGCTGTGGCAGGACGAAGGCGTGGACCACACCTACGTGCACACCGACACGCAGGCGCCAACGGGCCTGTACTTCGTTTCGCACGATGCGCGTGGTCACCACTTTGACTACCTGCGCGCGGGCTCCGCAGCGAGCCGCTTCCAGACGGCGCAGTTGCCGTTGCAGGCGATAGCGGCGGCCAAGGCGTTTCACCTGTCGGGGATCAGCCTGGCGATCAGCGATACCGCATGCGACGCCGGTTTGGCGGCGATGGCCCATGCGCGGGCGGCGGGTGTGCTCGTCTCGTTCGACACCAACCTGCGCTTGCGCCTGTGGCCGCTGGCGCGTGCCCGCGCCGTGATGCAGGAAGCGATGCGAACGTGCGATCTGTGCCTGCCGAGTTGGGATGACGTGACGGTGTTGCTCGACTGCCATGACCATGACGGCATTGTCGATACGCTGCTCGGCTGGGGCGTGAAGCTGGTGGCGCTCAAGATGGGCGCGGAAGGTTGCTATGTGGCCACACCGGAGTCCCGTACGCTGGTGCCGCGTCATACGGTCAATGCTGTCGATGCGACCGGCGCGGGGGATTGTTTTGGTGGTGCGTTTGTGGCGCGGATTGTTGCCGGAGATTCGCCGGTAGAGGCGGCGCGGTATGCCAATGTGGCGGCTGCGATTTCTACAACGGGGTATAGCGCTGTGGCGCCGATTCCGCGGGCGGAGGTGGTGCGGGCGGCGTTGGGTCAAGTTCAGGCTGATTAGGCGCTGTTGGTATGTCCCTTATTTCATCCCCTGCCGGGGCTGACTCACTTTCTTTGTCTTGCCAAAGAAAGTAAGCAAAGAAAGGCGCGCCCGAGATGGCGACCCCCTCCTTGAATTTATGTCGCAGAGAGGGAGCGCAGGCAACTCGCTTCGCTCAAACAGGCCTGCGCCCTTTCTCCTCTCTGCAACAGAAATTCAAGGCGCCATCTAGGGCAGGGTACGGCCAAACCGTCGTGTGCCTGTGTTGGTGCCCAGTTGTGTTCTTGTTGGGTAAAGAAAAACGCCACCGCGTATTTGCGGTGGCGTTTTTTCTTGCGCATCGTGTGCTTACTTCCCCGGCACCAGATGCACGCGCGACTCGGTCGCCGCTTCCACCGCCTTGCGCGAATACAGCAGCGGGAAGTACTTGCCCTTGAGCCACAGCGGTGCCAGGTCGCGGTAGTGCGGGCTGTCGGGGTTGCCGGACTGGCCGGGCAGGTTGACGGCGCGCGAGTTGTCCCACTTGCCGACGTCCACCACCGTGCGGAACGAGGGGCCGTTCGTCTGCAGGAAATCGCTCGCGCGATACGTGGATTGATTCGGCGTGTAGGGGCTGCCGCCTTCGGGGGTGGGGCCGACGTTGAGCTTGGCGCGCGTTGCCTCGTCGACGATGGCGGTGAACGGATGGGCGTTCAGGTTGTGATGCAGCTGGCCCCAGTTCCACGCTTGCGGGTTCGGGCCCTGGCGCTTGACCATGTCGGTCCACGCATTCTTCAGGCTGTCGAGCAGCACGGCATCGCGTTTGGCGGCGGCTTGCTGCGGGTCTTCGCCGAACTTGCGATCGCTGCCTTGCGGGTGCTCCAGCGTGTCGAGCATGACGTCGGTGTCGGGCGCGGCCATTGCTTCGGCGCTGGCCTTGGAAAGCACGGCGTTCTTGAATGCGCGGCCCAGGTGATGCGTGAACCAGACCTCATGCAGCGCGGCTTGCGGAGAATCCGCCAGCATGGTCGCGTTCCAGCCCTTGAACAGATTGAGCGCAGCCTGCGTGTCGGCGTCGTCGGACGACAGCGGCGCCAGCAGGGCCGTCAGCCTGCGCGCCGGGATCGACACCATGTCGTTCTGCAGGCGCATCGAATCTTCGATCGACACTTTGTCCAGCTTGGACAGCACTTCGTCAATGCGTACGTGGCGCGAGCCGTTGGTCCACTCAAAGCCGAGTTTGCGTTCGCGGTACGGGTAATCCGCCGGCAGGTTCATCTCGTTGGACGAGGTGAAATAGCCGGACTTCGGGTTGTAGCTGCTGGGCAGTTGGTCGCCGCGCCAGAAGCCGGCCCATTCATAGCGGCCGTCCCCGGGCACTGGCAGCAGGCCGTCCCAGTTCGGGCGGATCGGGGCGAGGCCGCCCGGCACCCAGCCGATGTTGCCCTTCGTGTCTGCGTAGACCTGGTTTTCCGTAGGCGCACCCCAGTTCATCATGGACTGCCTGAACTGCGCGAACGTGCGTGCGCGCATGTAGCCGACCGAGCCGAAATAGGGTGACATGCCCGGCGACAGCCACGCGGAGCGCACGGCATACGCGCGGTGCTTCTCGGCATCGATGTAGATGACGGGGCCGTGGCGCGTGAAGGTCAGGTCGACGGGGCGGGATTCACCGCCGCGCACCTTCACGGTTTCGTGCAGCACGATGAAGGGCTCCCAGCCGCCGTTGTAGCGGTACTCGCCGTTGTTGGCCGGGTTCAGTTCGTAGACGTACAGGTCTTCTTGGTCGATGTTGAAGATGGTCAGGCCAAACGCCACGTGCCCGTTGTGCCCGATCGACACGGCCGGCAGCGAGGGCTCGCCGGCGCCGATGATGTCGAGCGTGGGCGTGCTGACATGGGCGATGTAGCGCAGGCTGGGTGCCGAATACGCGCGGTGCGGGTCGTTGGCCATCACGGCGCGGCCGGTGGTGGATTTGCCCGGCGCGATCACCCAGTTGTTGCTGCCCTCCATGGTCTCTTCAAGGTTGGCAGCGGCTGCCACGCGCGTGCTGTCGACGTCTACGCCCTTGAGGGATTCGGGCGTGAGGCGCGCGCCCTGCGTGGCAAGCGTGAAGACCCTCAGCAGATCCTTCGGCAGGCATGGGTCCAGGCCTTCGGGCAACTGGGTTTGCCAAGCGGGCTGCAGGCGGAAGCGGACGGTGTCGTCGGAAAGGTTGGCCTTGCAGGCCACGTTGGCACGTGCAACTTCCGATTGCAGATTGCGCGTCAGGCCGTGGCTGCGGATGCGCACCACGTCTTCCGGTGCCCAATGCGCGGGCGCGTAGTTGAGCTTGCGGAACTCGAACGGCATCTGCTCCGGATGCTTAGCCAGCCAGTCGACATACGCGTTGATGCCGGCCACGAAGCGCGTGGCAATGCGCTGCGCATCGGGGCTGTAGTGGTTCCATTCGACCTGCATGTCACCGCGATAGAGGAACAGCCGCGTGGCGCGATCCTGTTCCACATAGGCCGGGCCGAACACTTCCGAAAGCTGACCCAGGCCCCGGCGGCGCCACAGGTCGATCTGGAACAGGCGGTCTCGCGCGGCGTTGAAGCCTTGCGCGAAAAAGCCGTCGTCTTCGCTCCTGGCATAGATGTGCGGCACGCCCCAGCGGTCGATCAGGATGTCGGCGGGCTTTGACAGGCCGGGCACGGCGATGGTCTGGGCGGCAGCTGTGTGCGCATCCTTGGCAACGGCCTGCGCGGAAAACCCGAGTGCAACGGCAGACAGCAGAATGGAAAGCGAACGGATAGGCATGGCGATGCAGTCTCCTCTCTGAGCCCGGAATGCCAGCGCAGCCCAGATGGGCAACTAGGTTCAGGCGTTCTTATGGATGCAGCAGACAACCGCGAGCGCGGCTGATGGGAAGGGCAAGCTAGCCGATCGTGTGAGCGGGTGCTGGCAACAGCTAGGGGAGAGATGCCCACCGATCGGCACAGGCCTATGAGTATGCGGATGCGCCGCCACTTGCGCCAATGACTTTTGTTCAGTCAACCATTCCGTCACGGCATGGTTGCCGATGTGTCACACCAGCGTTTCAGGCCCGGTCTTGCGATGCACATTGGCGGCCAGCACGTGGCCCAGTTCGCCCGGGAAAATCGGCTTGGTGATGACGGATTGGTACCCGGCCTCCTTCGCCGCCTTCAGGCGGATCGGGTCGGCAAATGCCGTCACTGCGATGGCGGGCAGGTCGGTCCAACCGCGTTCGCGCACGGCCCGCACTAACTGCATGCCGTCCATGCCCGGCATGGCGAGGTCGCTGACCAGCGCATCGAACGGGTAGGCGTTGGCGACTGCATGTTCCAGCGCATCGAGTGCGGCCGCCCCGCTGGATACGGTGACAACGTCGGCCCCGTAGCGCTCGAGCATCAGCGCGATCACGCCGAGCGACTCGGGGTTGTCATCCACTGCCAGCACGCGGATGCCGTCCAGTGTCGGCACGCCCGTCCCCGCGACGAGGCCCGGCGTGCGGTTGGCCTGTTCGCCCGGCTGCGCGGCATGCAGCGGCAACGACACGGCCATGGTGGTGCCACGGTCCGCACCGCTGCTGGCTGCCGTGATGCGGCCGTGGTGCAGTTCGACGAGTTGTTTGGCAATCGCCAACCCCAGCCCGAGCCCGCCGTGCCGACGCGTGCTGGACAGGTCCGCCTGCTGGAACCGATCAAAAATATGCGGCAGGAAGGTGGGCTCGATGCCGATGCCGGTGTCGCGCACGGTGGCGACCACGCCTTCGGGCGCCGGATGCACCGAGAGCCGGATGTGGCCGCCCTCGGGCGTGAACTTGACGGCATTGGCCAGCAGGTTCCAGAACACCTGCTTCAGGCGCCCGGCATCGCCTTGCAGCATCGGCACGGGCAGGAATTCGGTCTCGATGGTGATGTTCTTCTGGCGCGCCATCGGCTCGATGGTCTCGCGCGCGCGTTCCAGCACGTCGGCCAGATCTACGGGGCCAATCTCCAGTGGAACCTTGCCCGAAAGGATGGCCGACATGTCGAGCAGGTCGTCGATGAGGTGGACCTGCGTGCGGGCGCTGCGCTCGATGGCTTCAATGCCGCGCTTGAACATCGCTTCGTCGTACGCGCGCATGTTCAGCAATTGCGCCCAGCCCAGCACCGCATTGAGCGGCGTGCGCAGCTCGTGGCTGACGGTCGCCAGGAAGTCGTCTTTCAGGCGGCTGGCGCGCTCGGCCTCTTCGCGGGCGCGGGATTCGGCTTCGAGCAACTGCGTGCGGCGGGCCTCGGCCTGGCGGCGTTCGCTGATGTCGATCACGGCGTTCGTCAGGCCGATGATCTCGCCGGTGTCGTCGCGCAGCGGCATGACCACCACGTCGTAGACCACGCGCTGCGTGTGGCGCCGCCGGAACGCGAACTCCACGCGCGTAGGCGTGCCCGTTGCGATGACGCGCTGGCCGGCTTCGGTCAGGCGCGATGCAGCGCGGCGGCCGAACACTTCGCGCACCGTCCGTCCCAGCAACTGCTCGGGCTGCAGGCCGAACACGGGGTTGTGCACCCACGTGAAGTGCATCGTGTTGTCGACGTCGTAGAGCGAAATGGGCGAAGCCTGCAGCGCGGCCAGCAGGCGTTGCTGCGACAGGCGTTGCTGGGTTTCGGCCCGCGCGCGCCGTTCAGCCCCGGCGCGGGCACGACGCAACTGCTCGCACAAGGCGCAGATAAGCAGTGCGCCCACCCCAAACACCGTCATCTGGATCGGCGTGAGCGGCACAGCGGCAGGCCAGCTTTGCAGTGCAGCCAATGCGATGAACAGCCCCGCATAGCAGACGATGGCCAGCATCCCCGGCCAGAAGCCGCCATACCACGCGGCAATTGTTACCACCGGAAAGGCCAGGTAGAACGGCAAATGGATGCCCATTGCCGATTCGAGCAGCAACCGCCCAATCGTGCCGACGGCGGCCGCACCCATCGCCACCAGCCATGCCGATGGACGAATGGCCGGGGCATCGTTGAACCCGCTCTTGCTGAAGGGCCCAGGGTCCGGCAACCGGGCAGGGTCAGCAGCGCGCGCGTCCGACGGGCGGGAAGATGAGGGCAGGATGGACGTCACAGTCGGGCGCAATACCGGGCGGAGAATAAAGCAGCCAAAGGTGCCTCAGGATACGAATTGGCCGCCACCGATGCCATCGGGGTTTCGCTGACATGCTTGCAAGACAGCGCCCGATTCTTGCTCAGGCCAGCAGTGGCGCGGTCTGGCGGGTTTATCCCCCTGAAGAGGGGTGTCCGGCATCCGCCGGGTGCGGATCGCGCATGCGGTCGCGTTGCGCCAGGGCCGGGAACAGCCGCATCCAGGCTGCCACCACCAACAGCGTGCCGAGGCCGCCAATCACCACCGAGGCCACCGGCCCAAGCAGCCCCGCCAGCATGCCCGATTCGAATTCGCCCAACTGGTTGGACGCGCCCACGAACACGGAATTGACTGCGCTCACGCGCCCGCGCATGGCATCGGGCGTATCGAGCTGCACCAGCGAAGTGCGGATCACCACACTGATCATGTCGGACGCCCCCAGCAGCACCAGCGCCAGCATCGACAGCGGCAGCCAGTGCGACACCCCAAATACCAGCGTCGCCAGCCCGAACACCGCCACGGCGGCAAACATCACCCGGCCGACGTGCCGATCCAGCGGACGGTGCGCCAGGAAAAGCGCCATGCCCAGCGCCCCCACCGCCGGCGCCGAGCGCAGCAGCCCCAGCCCCCATGCGCCTGTGCCAAGGATGTCGCGCGCGTAGATCGGCAGCAGCGCCGTCGCGCCGCCCAGCAGTACCGCAAACAGGTCGAGCGAGATGGCGCCCAGCACCACCGGCCGCCCCTTGATGAACGCAATACCCGCGAACAGCGATTCGAGGCTGACCGGCGTGCTGACGGGCGCCGCCCGCTCCATCCGTACCAGCGCCAGCAACACGTGCGCGAGCAAGAACAGCCCTGCTGCCGTGGCATACACCACCGGCGCGCCTGCCACGTAGAGAAAGCCGCCCAGCGCCGGTCCCAGGATCACGCCGGTCTGCCCGGCCGAACTGGACAGCGCCACCGCGCGCGGCAATGCCTGCAGGGGCACCAGCGTCGGCAACAGCGCTTGCAGCGTCGGCGTCTCGAACGCTCGCATCGCGCCAATCACCACCACGCACAGGAAGATCGGCTGCACGCCTGCGTGCCCATTGGCTGCCATGACGGCCAGCGCGAGCGCCACCAGGGCTTCGATGGCCTGGCAGGCGCGCACGACGTACCGCCGGTCGTAGCGGTCCGCAATATGGCCGGAGGCCAGCACCAGCACCACCGACGGCAGAAACTGCGCCAGCCCGACCAGCCCCAGCACATAGGCGCTGCGCGTGAGGTCGTAGATCTGCCAGCCGACGGCCACCCCGAACATCTGATACGCGAAGGTGGTGGACAGCCTGGCGAACCAGAACAGCCTGAACGCGGGATAGGAAAACGGCGCATGCGACAGCGTTTGCGCAGATGCGGAAGAGGAAGCGGGGGAAAGACCGGCGTCGCCAGACACGTTGGATGTGCGCCGGTATCCGGCGATCAATGAAGGAGGCGGAAAGGAGGCGTGAAGCGTCCGTCATCGTAGCGGAAGTCGCCCCCTTGTAGCCGCCCGCGCGGGTACGCGGCTTGCGAAACTGCTGGCACATCATTACAGGAGATTTCATCATGGCCACGCACAACGCCCGGTCAAAGCCGGCGCCGCCCAGATCGACGGCCAAGCCGAAGAACCACCGTTGGTCGCGCCACGTCATGGAGACCAGCGACGCGCTGGACATCGAACCCGATATCTTCAAGTTGCGCAGCCCCGCGCGGATTGCGGCGTCGCTCAAGGCATCGGCCGAGCATAGCCGGCGGCGCAAGGGGACGGCATTCCAGTCGGCCATGTCAATGCTGACGTTCTATATCAATCGGGCGGCGCACAACCTCAGCGGCGGGCGTCGCCGGATTCTGGAACGTGCCAAGGATGCTCTGCGAGCCGAATTTGGCCGCCGTGCCCAAAGCACGGCCAAGGCCCGGCATTGATGGAAGGGGCGACGCCGCTCAGATGGTCAGCATGACGCTGAGCAGTTGGCGAGCCACCGCCTTGTAGTCGGCGTTGTCACTCTGCGGCGAATACGTGGACAGTGTCTTGCCCCGGTATTTGACGGTCACGATGCCGTTGCGGGTTGAATAGGTGGCTTCGATGGTCCGGCCGCCGCGCTCGAGATTGAAGGGGATGGTCTCAGCGATCAGCCGTGCGGTTTCTTGCGTGGCCGGTGAGGGCGGCACGGCCGACAGCGGCGGGTATGAGGCGAGTGCTTGTTGTTCGGGGTGGCGCATGGCGCCTCCTCTTTGGGGAAAACGGATATGCACTCCAACGCAGGTTCCGTACCAGCCCCGTTGGGCGCGGACATGCCGAGTGGCCGCCCGAAAAGTGGCACATCAACGGCAGCGGGGCGCTCGACATGCGCGCGGGTTTGACGTCACGCGTCGGTCCGTTGACGATATTTGTCAGATTTGTAAACGCAATTAACCGCCAAAAATTTTAGGCCCGTGTAAATCCGGGCTATCAAGGCGGGGGGACAGGTGCCATTCTGGTAAGTGCCATGCCGCGCGCATCAAACCAACCACATGCACATCGCGCCTTGCAGGCACCCCTGCCGACGTTCCAACCATGCCAATAAGGAGGCAATATGGGTTCCCATACCTACAAGTTGATCGAGCTGGTCGGCTCTTCTCCCGAGTCCAGCGATGCGGCGGTACGCAATGCCATCGCACGGGCAAGCGAAACGCTCAACCATCTGGATTGGTTTGAAGTCCTGGAAACGCGTGGCCATCTCGTCGACGGCAAGATCGCGCATTGGCAGGTGACGCTCAAGGTCGGGATGCGGCTGGAGACGCTGGAAAGCGAAAAGCCCGCCGGCAAGAAGAAGGGCAAATAGCGGGTGAAGAAAAAGGCGGCCCGGATTGCTCCGGCCGCCTTTTTCACGATGACTGCGTTGCAGCGTTATTGAGCCTGCGTGAAATCCAGCGCGTTGGTCAGGTCGCCCATCGGCTTGTTGCCGTTGGAGACGAGCGCGTCGTCACGTTGCTTGATACCCGGCAGCGTCGGCAGGTCGAAGCGGTGCGTGATCAGGCGCAGGACCGAAGCCGTGTCGTACTGGGTGTGGTCAACGAAACCCTTCTTGGCGAACGGCGAGACGATGATCGCCGGGATACGCGTGCCCGGGCCCCAGCGGTCGGCCTTCGGCACCGTGGCGTGGTCGTAGAAGCCACCGTTTTCGTCATACGTCACGACGATCACCATGTTCTTCCACTGCGGGCTCTTCTGCAGCTGGGCGATCACGTTGACGATGTGCGCGTCGCCGTCAGCCACATTGGCGTAGCCCGGGTGCTGGTTCAGGTTGCCTTGCGGCTTGTAGAACGTGACGGCGGGCAGCTTGCCTGCGGCTGCGTCTTGCAGGAAGGCGGCGTCGTAGTCGCGCAGGTGGGCCGCACGCTCGGCGGCGCCGGTGGTCGTGGCCGGGTCGAAGCGGCTGAAGTAGTTGAACGGCTGGTGGTGCGGCTGGAACTGGATCGCGCCGCTGTAGATCACGCTGCGCGTGGTGTTCGGAGCGTCGGCGATGGCCGCGTTCCAGGCGCCGGCGTACCAGGCCCAGTCCACGCCACGGGCGGTCAGCAGGTCACCGATGTTGGTGGTCGACTGCTTCGGCATCGTCGACGCCTTGGTCGGATCAGCATAGGCTGCGTTGCCGCTGGCTACGGCGTTGCCCGAGGGCTGGTACGGCGGCTGCATCGTGTTGACGGCGTACGAGTTGCCGTTGCTGTCGACCGGCGTCAGGCTGCCGTCCTTCGTGGGATTGCCATCGTCGCCAGCGCCTGCGTATGAGGTCGGCGCACCGGCCATCACCGAGCTTGCAGCCGGGATGAGCGTCGGGCTGCCGTCTGCATTCGTCTTGACGTTGGCAATGCTGTTGACCGCCGGCGACGCCTTTGCGTTCGGGTAGATCGGTGCGCACGCGCAGACCAGGTACTGGTGGTTCAGGAACGAACCGCCGAAGGCGCCCATGAAGAAGTTGTCCGCCAGCGTGTATTGCTTGGCGATGTTCCACATGGCCATCTTGCTGCCGTCGTAGTAGCCCATGGTCAGGCCGCCGGCATCGGCAAAGGCGGCGAACTTGTCGTTCTTGCCGCCGTTGATCTGCATCTGGTTCTGATAGAAGCGGTGCCAGAGGTCACGCGTGATGACGTTCTGGCCGACCACCGTGCCCGTGCTGCCGAAGCCCGACGGGCTGTCGATCTGGAACATCTGGTTCGGCATGTTGGCGGTGGAAGCCTGCGTGATCTGCACGCTCTGGCCGGCGGCGGTCACGCCACCCCAGGTGGGCGGCAGCGTCGGCAGCACGGAGCCGTCGAAGTCTTTCTGCGCAACGGCAGTGCCCGTCGAGGTCGGGTTCACACCGGGGATGCCATTGGCGCCCGGGAACAGGCCGTACAGGTTGTCGAAACCGCGGTTTTCTGCGTAGATGACCACGATCGTTTTGACGTTGTTTGCCAGCGCCATGCGCTTGGTCACCCCGTCGTGCAGGCGCTTGTCGATGTCGCCACCATTGGCAACGGCGTCAGCGATCAGATCGATGGCCTGGTCGATCTCAGCCTGCAGCGCAGTTTTGGTGTCAGCGTCGGTTTCCTTGTTGTGGTCTTCCAGCAGCTTGTCGATCGTCACGCCAAGGCGAGCGGCCAGTGCCGTCTTGGCAGCGTTGATGTCACCGCCGTTGCTGTCCATCAGCACCGCCAGTTCGGTCGAGATGGCGCTGACAACAGCATTGGCACCGGCCGGTGCGCGGAACACCAGCGGCTGCGTGATGGCCGTATGCGTACCCTTGTCCGGGTCGTTGCGGAAAGCGTCCGTGCCGATTTCCACGGTGATGGCGCCCGTGCCCGACAGCGAGTACGCGCCGTTGGCATCGGTATAGGTGCTGGCTTCACCCGAATCGCACTTGCCGTTGTTGTTGGCGTCGATACAAACTTTGGCATGTTCGAAGTAGCTGCCGGTCACCACGCCAGAGGTGGACGCGGAGGCACTGCTGTTCGAATCACTGCCACCACAGGCAGACATGCTGGCAGCAACCAACGCGGTCAGCGGCAAAAGACGAAGCGCTCGGCTCATGATTTCCCTGGATTGTTGTGTGGGGGACGAAAGCGAGCCGGAGTCTGTGCTTCGTGTGTGACAAGTTGATGATGAGAACGCTGGCGTGGAGCTGATTTCGCCCCAGTTGAGCGTGATGACCATCGTCAGGATGAGCAGGGGTACCACCGATCGTTTGAAGACATTTGCCACCACGGGTCATCTCCAAGGGCTGACGTGACAGACGTTTGACGACATCAAAGTGTCATGGCCGCCGTGCTAAGTTGCAAGGTTTGCAAAATCCCGCCTGTCGAAAATGTCCCGTGTGCTGCCCGCTGCAACGTTTCGCGTGATCGCCGTATCGGCGCTTGCCGGCGTGGTCGTCGTGTTGTGCGGGTGCGGGCGGGGCGATCCTGCGGCCCATGCCGCAACCGTGGCGGCTTCGGCACCAGCAGCGGTGGCGCCATCGACGGCGGCGGGCGTAAAGCCCGCAGCGGCCCCTGCCTACGAGAAAGCCTTCTACACGATGATGGCTACGCGCCGCCCGTCGGTGCCTGCAATGGCGGCGCTTGGCAAGGCGCTGTTCTTCGATCCTGCCCTGTCTGCCTCGGGCAAGCAGGCCTGCGCCAGCTGCCATAGCCCGACACATGCCTATGGCCCACCGAACGATCTGTCGGTCCAGCTTGGCGGCACGGGCATGAACAAGACGGGCGTGCGCGCAGCACCATCGCTGCGCTATCTGCAGAAGGTGCCGCCGTTCTCCGAACACTTTTACGAGAGCGACGGCAACGACTCGGAAGACCAGGGCCCGACCGGCGGCTACACGTGGGATGGCCGCGTGTCGTCCACGCACGACCAGGCGCGCATCCCGCTGCTGTCGGGGCACGAGATGGCCAACGGAACGCAGGCCAGCGTCGTGGCCAAGCTGCGCAATGGCCGCCACGCGCAGACGTTCCGCCAGGTATTCGGCAACGACATCCTCGACAACGAAGACACCGCCTTCCGCGCGGCACTGATGGTGCTCGAGGTCTTCCAGGAAACACCGTCCGAGTTCTATCCGTATGACAGCAAGTACGACGCGTTCTTGCGCAAGCAGGTGAAGCTGTCGCCGCAGGAGTTGCGCGGGCTGAAGGCGTTTGCCGATCCGGCCAAGGGCAACTGCGCGTCGTGCCACGTGAGCGCCATCAAGCAGGACGGGGCGTTCCCGGCCTTCACCGATTTTGGCCACATCGCCGTGGGCGTGCCACGCAATCGCTCGCTGGCCGCCAATGCGGATCCGAAGTTCTTCGACCTGGGCCTGTGCGGCCCCGACCGGACCGATCTCAAAGACCGCACGGACTATTGCGGCCGCTTCCGCACGCCGTCGCTGCGCAACGTGGCGCTGCGCAAGACGTTCTTCCACAACGGCGCCATCCACTCGCTGGAAGACGCGGTGCGCTTCTACGCCCAGCGCGACACGCAGCCGCAGAAGTGGTACCCGCGCAAGGCTGACGGCACGGTCGACAAGTTCGATGATCTGCCGACCCAGTACCGCGCCAACGTCAACATGGAGCCGCCGTTTGGCGGCAAGCCGGGCGACAAGCCTGTGCTGTCCGAGGCCGACGTGCGCGACATCGTTGCGTTTCTCAAGACGCTCACCGACGGCTATCGCCCCGTGCGGGCGACGCAATCCGGCAGCCAAGGCGGCAGCCGCGTCGCACAGCGCTAAGCCTCGCAATCCAAGCCCCGCGGCCCGTTTGTTGCAACACCTTGCGACGGATTCGCGCAAAGCCGTGCTTGCGCTGCGGTTATCATCGGCGGATCGTCTTTCTGCTGTCTTCTACTTCCCGCTATGACCTGGCTTGCTGACCCGTCCGTCTGGATTGGCCTGTTTACCCTGGTGGTGCTCGAGATCGTTCTCGGCATCGACAACCTCGTTTTCATCGCCATCCTGGTCAACAAGCTGCCGCCGGCGCTGCGCGACCGCGCCCGCGTGATCGGGCTGGGGCTGGCCTTGCTGATGCGCATGGTGCTGCTGGCCGCCATGTCTTGGCTGATCGGGCTCACCAGGCCGTTGCTCACGCTTGGGCCGGTCGATCTGTCGGGCCGATCGATCATCCTGCTGCTGGGCGGCTTCTTCCTGCTGTTCAAGGCCACGTCCGAACTGCACGAACGCCTGGACGGCCAGCCGCAAGACGAAAGCCATGGCAGCGGCCACGGCAAGTTCTGGAATGTCATTGTGCAGGTGGTGATTCTCGATGCGGTGTTCTCCATCGACTCCGTCATCACTGCCGTGGGCATGGTCAACGACCTGCCGGTGATGATGGCGGCCGTGGTGGTCGCCATGGGCGCCATGCTGTTTGCCTCGCGCCCGCTGACGGAGTTCGTCAACGCGCATCGCACGGTGGTGGTGCTGTGCCTGAGCTTCCTGCTGATGATCGGCTTCTCGCTGGTGGCCGAGGGCCTGGGCTTTCATATTCCCAAGGGCTATCTATATGCGGCCATCGGTTTCTCGATCCTGATCGAGTTCTTCAACCAGATGGCCCAGCGCAATACCGTGCGCTACGAGCGCCGCCGCCCGCTGCGCGAGCGCACCGCCGATGCGGTGCTGAGCCTGTTGGGCGACCGCCGTGGCGCGCCGGCGGAGTCCGAATCGCACGAAGCGGTTTCGCACGCGGCTGGCCAGTCCGTGCCCGAGACCGTGTTCCGTCCGGAAGAGCGCAGCATGGTCAGCGGCGTGCTCGACCTGGCCGAGCGCTCGGTGCGCTCGATCATGACGCCGCGCCACGATATTTCGTGGGTGGATCTGGATGCCGACGTGGCCGTCACGCGCAAGTTGCTGCTGGCGGTGCCGCACAACCAGTTTCCGGTGTGCCGCGGCGGGCTGGATGACCTGCTGGGCGTGGCGCGCGCCAAAGACCTGATGGGCGATCTCGACACGCGCGGCTCCATCGACGTGGACCGCAGCGTGAAGCCCGCGCTCAAGGTGTCCGACAACATCGGCATCCTGCGCCTGATGGATCAGCTCAAGCGTGCGCGCGGGCGCATGCTGGTGGTGACCGATCCGCTGGACGTGGTGCAAGGTGTGGTGACGCCCATCGACGTGCTCGAAGCCATTGCGGGTGAATTCCCCGATGAAGACGAACGCCTTGGCGTAGTGGAAGTCAGCGATGGCTGCTGGGAAGTCGCCGGCGAGGCGGACCTGCGCCAGCTCGAAGACGTGCTGCACGTCGAGTGGCTGCTTGACGAAGGCGGCGGCGCCACGAGCCTGGGCGGCTATCTTTTCAACCAATGGGACCGCCTGCCTGAAGTGGGCGACACGCTGGTGCGCCACGATCTGCGTTTCCAGATCCTCGAAGCCGGCAGCCGCCGCATCGTGCGCGTGCGCATCGAGCGCATGGAAGATGTGACGGCACCCGAGGCGGAAGCCTAAGACGTCGTCGATGAAAGCGGCCTTGGTGCGCGCGCCAAACCAAGGCTGAGCACACCTGCCAGCACGCACGCAATGCCGCCTACCTGACGCGTGCTGACGGCCTCGCCGAGCAGCGTTGCTGCGAACAGCACGGCTGCCACGGGTGCCAGCGCGGTGAACAGCGATGCCTCCGCACCGCTGACGCGCGCAGCCCCGGTATACCAGAGCATGAAACCACCGACTGTCGGCACGATGGCGTAGTAGGCCACCGCCATCAGCGCGTGCGTTGTCTGCACCGATGCGTGCAACTGCCAAGGCGCTTCCCACAGCGCGGGCACCAGCGCCGTCAGCAAACCGAACGCACTCATCAATGCCGACAGCGCAAGCGGCGGCACCGGCGTGCGCAGCCGCTTGTTGAGCAGGATGAAGAGCCCCTCGCACACCACGGCGCCCATCACCAGCAGGTTGCCGAGCAGCGGATGTGTCGCGTCGCCGCGCGGCTGCAGGGCGATGGCCAACACGCCGGCGGTGGCCAGCCCAATCGCCCCCAGCACCGCGCGGCCGGGTCGTTCGCCCAGCAGCACGATCGCGATGAGCGCCGACATGACCGGCAGCGTGCCGACGATGACGCCTGCATCTGCCGCTGACGTGTGCCGCAGGCCCGAAATGAGCAGCGTCGTATAGCCCACGCTGCCGGCGGCTGCCTGCAGGAAGAGCAGTACCCAATCGCGGCGTGCAAGCACGGGCCAGCGCGTGCGGGTCATGCGCATGATGACGAGGAACATCGGCAGCGCCATCGCAAAGCGCAACGCTGTCGCCGTAAAGGGCGGCAAGCCCGCCGCGATGATCTTGCTGGCGGCCACGGTGCTGCCCACCAGCACCATGGCCAGCGCAAGGTAGAGGCAGCCTTCGAGTCGATTGGACAGTTTTGACATATCGCATCCCGCGTGTGTGGAAGCCGCAGGATGGGCCCACGCGATGCGTGCGTCTTGAACGAAATTGCAGGGGGGAGGGGCGGCAGATGCGGCTAGCGTGCCGCCGCCACCATGCCCGGCGATACGCCGTACTTGCGCACGAACTGCCGCGTCATGTGGCTTTGATCGGCAAAGCCGCAGGCGGCCGCCACTTCCGCCAACGGCTGGCCTTGGGCGATCAGCCGACGCGCCAGGGCCACGCGACGCTGCACCTGATAGGCGTGGGGCGTGAGGCCCGTGACGCGGGCAAAGCCGCGCAATACCTGGAAGCGGCTCAGGCCGGTCTCGTGCGCGAGGTCGAGCAGGGAGATGGCCGCGGCCGGGTCATCATCGATGCGGGTGCGGGCGAGCCGGATGGCATCGGGTGCTGCATCGCCATGTTTGCCGGTCGTCCGGTTCGCGGGATGCAGCGCCGCCGCCAGTACGGACAGCAGCAGTTGCTCGCGCAGCAGCGAGTCGTTTCGGGTGGCGGGCATCGTCATCTGCGCAAACAGCAGACGGACGCGCGGTGCGAGATTGGAGTCGCGGATGACCGGGCGGTCAAACTCAGCGTCGCCGTCGTGGCCGGGGTGCAGATCCGTCGCCAAGTCGGCGACCACGCCCGGGTCGAGGTAAAGCATGCGCCACGCGCGCCCGGCATCGCCGATGGGTGTGCCATCGTGCACTTCAAGCGGATTGACGGTGATGACGTCACCCGCGCCGGCTTCTACGGTGCCGCGTCCGCTGAATGATTTCTGCGCCCCGCGATCAACGATGCCGATGCCAAACTGGCCATGCGTGTGGCGCGGGAAGGTGTGACCGGAATCTGCGGCGACGGCTTCCACACCGCGCATGGCGCAGCGATGCATTGAAAACGCGAGGTTGGCCGGCCGGTTGGGCAAAGGCGGTTCCTTGTGAGGGGAATACGCGAATCTGTGGGTGCAGCGTGGCCGCAGCATACGCTTTCTTCGCATTTCGCTCATTTTTTGCCCACAGGCGGTTGGTATGCTGCGGCTTTCTGCGGCAATGCGCCCGGTAAGATCACGCCGTGCCTGCAGCCGGGCAGCGCGGGAATCGCGACCGCCAACGGCGCCCGACCGTCCCTGACTGATCCATGCGACCGTCTTTCGGTATCACCCCCAAGCTGTTCGTTGCGTTGTTCATGCTGAGCATCTTTGTTGCGCTCGCCATGGGCACGGCGGTGCGCTGGCGGTTTGACGCCAACTTTCTCGACTACGTGAACGCGCGCGAATCCGAGCGCATGACCGTGCTCGCGCAAAGCGTGGAGGCCGCCTACACGCAGCACGGCGGCTGGGATTTCCTGCGCGACGATCGCATGGCGTGGTTCCGCCTGCTGCGCCGCGAAGGCGCCCGGGCCCGCGCCAACGGCATGGGCGGCGACCGCTTCGACCTGCCACCGGGCCATCGCTTCGAGCCGCTCCCACCCGGCGCCGACCGTGGCATGGACAGAGACATGCCGCCGCCGCCCGGCCCGCCTCCCGCAGGCAGCATGCCGCCGCACCCGGCCGACGAGCCGCCGATGCCGCACTCGCCGATCTGGCTGTTTGATGCCCAGCGCAACGTCATCATTGGCGACGGGCTGCCGCTGGGCCCAAACGCGCGATGGCAGGAACTGCACCACAACGGCCAGACCGTCGGCTGGCTGGCCATGCCGCCGCGCGTACGGGTGCCCGAAGGCGCCGACCAGGCATTCCAGGTGCAGCAGTTGCGCGCCACGTGGATCATCGCGGGGCTGTCGGTCCTGCTGGCGGCGTTCATGGCGGTGCTGCTCGCACGCGGTCTGCTGGCCCCGATGCGCCGGCTGACGGATGCCGCGCGCCGCATGGCCGACGGCGACTACGCCACTCGTGTCGACGTGCATTCGCGCGATGAACTTGGCGGGCTCGCGGCGGATTTCAACCACCTTGCCGCGTCGCTGGAGGCCAACCAGAAGATGCGCCGTCAGCTCACGGCCGATATCTCGCACGAGCTGCGCACGCCCCTGGCCGTGCTGCGCGGCGAACTGGAAGCACTGGAAGACGGCGTGCGCCCGTTGACGGCCACCTCGCTCGCGTCATTGCAGGCCGAGGTGTCGACGCTCAGCAAGCTCATCGACGACTTGTACGAACTCTCGCTGGCCGATGTGGGGGCGCTTGCTTTCCACATGGAGCCGCTCGACCTGGCCGATACCGTGTGCGGCGCCGTGCAAGGCTTCACGCCACGCCTGATGGAAAAGGGCATTGCGCTGCAGCTGGATGTGTCGGCAGCGCCGTCGCATGCCACGATGGTCAAAGGCGATGCGCAGCGCCTGCGGCAGGTCATGCAGAACCTGCTGGAAAACACCCTGCGCTATACCGATGCCGGCGGCACGCTGCGCGTGCATGTCCATCAGGAAGATGACTGGCAGCAGATCGACGTGCAGGACAGCGCGCCGGGCGTGCCCGAAACGATGCTGCCGCGCATCTTCGATCGCCTGTTCCGGGTGGATGCCTCGCGCAGCCGGGCACAAGGCGGGGCGGGCCTCGGATTGAGCCTGTGCCAGACCATCGTTGCTGCACACGGCGGCACCATTGAAGCCAGACATTCGCCGTTGGGCGGGCTGTGGATCGCCATCCGCCTGCCTGTTCTTGATGTGCTTGATCCGCTAGCCGACCATGATTCTGATCATTGAAGACGAACCCAAGCTGGCTGCATTGATGACCGACTATCTGCGCGCCGCCCACTACGAGACCGAGTGGCTGGCCGATGGCACGCACGCAGCGCAGCGCATTCGCGAGACGGCACCCGAACTCGTGCTGCTCGACCTCATGCTGCCCGGCAAGGACGGCCTGGAGATCTGCCGGGAGGTGCGCGCCTTCAGCGAGGTGCCCATCGTCATGGTGACGGCGCGCGTGGAAGAAATCGACCGCCTGCTCGGCCTTGAGCTGGGCGCCGACGACTACGTCTGCAAGCCCTTCAGCCCGCGCGAACTGGTGGCGCGCATCAAGACCATCCTGCGGCGCGTACAGCGCGGTGGCGGCGTGCCGGAGAGCGCGTTGCACATCGATGCTGCTGCCTATGCCGCCACGCTGCGCGGCCAGCGCCTCGACCTCACGCCGGTGGAATTTCGCCTGCTGGCCGCGCTTGCGGGCGCACCGGGGCGCATCCTCTCACGCTCGAATCTGCTTGAGCAGATCTACGACGACCACCGCATCGTGACCGACCGCACGGTCGATACGCACATCAAGAATCTGCGCCGCAAGATGGAGCAGGTGAGCCCGGGCACCGAGATGATCCATTCCGTCTATGGCGTGGGTTACCGGCTCGACGCCTGAGGTTCAAGAAAACTCCTCTGTTTGCACACCTTCGGTGCAGTGTCGATGGCTACAGTGAGCACAAGGCTGGCGTGTCCGGCCGACGATCTCATCAGGAGCCTCATCATGATCGCTGTGACTTCCCGCCGCCTGGTCGCCGTTGTTGCCGGGCTTGTTTTCTCATGTGCCGCGGTGGCCCAGACTGCCGCACCGGGCGCGGCTCCGCTCTCGCCGATGCAGCCAGTGCCGCCGCACGGCCCCGGCATGGTGGGGCGAGGGCCGGGCCCCGCGTTCGGCCCAGGCGGTCCGCACGCCATGGGCCCGCATCATGGTGGCGCGCCTTTCCTGCGCGGCCTCACCCTGACTGAAGCGCAGCGCGACAAGATCTTCGCCATCGAATATGCGCAGATGCCGGAAGCACGCGAGCAGCACAAGGCCATCGAGCATGCCCGCCGCGATCTGCATCAGATGGTGGCATCGGGCCAATACGACGAAGCGCGGGCACGCGGTCTGACCGAATCGCTGGGCCGCGCCGTGGCCCGCGAAGCGCAACTGCGTGCGCAGGCCGGCGCCAAGGTCATGCAGGTGCTCACCCCTGAGCAGCGCAAGCAGGTTGCCGATCGTGAGGCCCGGCGTGTTGCCGAACGCCCACTTGAATATGACGAAAGTGCTCCGCCGCCGGAACTGGCTGCGATGTAATAAAGCGCGATCAGCGTTGGAACCGCTCTCGGTCGGCGGCGAGCGGCCCGTGAACGGATTCCTAGCGGTAGACCACCACTGGCACGTGCGCGTAGGTCAGGACCTTGCGCGTCTCGTTGCCGATCAACAGTCGCCCCATCAGGCTGCGATGCCCGTGCGATGCCATGAAGATGACGTCGCACGCGTGCCGCTCGGCCGCGTCAAGAATGCCCAGGTAAGGCTCGGCAAACTGCGACACATCGCTGTCGAACTGCACGCCTTCTTCTCGCGCCCGCTCTGCAATGCGCTCGATGCAGTCTTTGGCGTAGCCCTGCACCGTTTCCATGTAGTACGCATGCGGACACTCCCCCACGCCTGCCGAATAGGCCATGTTGGGAAATTCTTCAATGCACGTATAGGCGGTGAGGCGGCAGCCGGTGGCTCGCGCCAGCTCGAGTGCGCCGTCGATGGCCTTGCGGCACTGCTCGGAGCCGTCGGTCGGCAGGAGGATATGGGTAAACATGGCGGTCTCCATGGGGAACCCATCTCCACGTTACTGCGCCGGCCAATGCGCCTCTATCGTGGAAAACGCTAGTGCAGCACAGCATTTCGGCCGATATGACGACCGGTCGATCGCGGTGCACGGACGTTCGGATATTGACGTGGCAGCTTGCGGCCTACCCCCGTTGCCAGGCCTGCCGGTAGCGTGATGGCGACGCGCCAAGCTGGAGTGCAAATCGCCGGCTGAAATGGCTCGGGCTGGCAAAGCCGCAGCGCTCGGCAATCGTCGCCAGCGCAAGGGTGGTGGTGCGCAGCAGCATTTGTGCACGCGCCATGCGTTGCTGCATCACCCACTCATGCGGCGCGGCCCCGAACGACGCGCGAAACATCCGCGCGAAATGGAATTCCGACAGATTTGCTTCTGCCGCCAGTTGTCCGAGCGACAGGGGCAGATGCAGTTCGGCATCGATGCGCGTGGCAATGCGCCGGCACACGTGCGGCGCCAACCCGCCACGCACGGCGAGCGCCCGCGTGCGGCCCTGTGTCTGGACCAGATACGACAGCGTGTCGTTGGCCAGCGCGTTGGCGCGCATGCGGTCGTCCAGGTCGGTCCAATCGAGCTGGGCGATGTTCGCGCAGGCTTGTGCGAGATGCGCGTCTTCGATGAAGGTGCGGTCGTGCAGCGTGAACAGGCGAGGCTCCGCGTCGAGCAGACGCACGGCGTGCCCGGCCAGCGCGTCGGGCGCGAAATACAGATGAACGAAGCGCATCGGTTGCTCGATCACCCAGCTCGACTGGTGTTCGGCCGGCAGCATGCACACGCGGCCCGGCGCGCCGAACAGGTGCGGCAGATCTTGCCGGTGCGTCGTGTAGCCGCCTTGCAGATAGACCGACAGCGTGTGGTGCCCGGGCTGGATGTAGCGGGCCTCGTCGTGCTCGTTGCGCCAGATGGCGGCGGTCACGCCATCGCCCAGGTTGGTGACGCGCTCGAGCGATGCGCGCGAGCCGCGTGCAAGCGTGCCGAAGACGCTCGCGTCTGCGGTTACGCGAGGATCAGCAGGTTGGGTCGATGGGGACGTGGGGGCGCGGCGCACGCGTCGATGTTACCAACGATGGCACCGCGATGCGACGCAACGCGTCGGGGTGCTATCCGCCGCAGAGTTGGCGCGCGACTTCGCCCGCCAGGCCGATGCCATCCACGCGTTGCCAGCCGGCGTCGTTGGCGAGTTGCCTTTCGCTGACGGTCAGCGCGCCCTGGTACAGCTTGGCTTGCGAGACCGAAAACTGCCGGCTGCGGCAATCGACGGTGTACAAGAAATCGGCCATATCGCCGCGAAAGGCGCCGAACATGCGCTGCAGCGAACGCATGCCCGCGCGGTTCGACGCTTCCACACGCACCCATGCGCTGACTGGGCCACTGGGCATGCGCTGGATGCTGCTGACGTCGAGCGACGCGTAGCTGTCCGGCTGATTGGGCAGCGGGATCCAGCGCTCCGCGCCGGCCACCGGCATGGACAGCGCCGCCAGCGCTGCCAGCATGCCCGCCATGACTCGGTGCGCGAAGGCGAAGGGTGTCATCGGGGCTTGCCGCCCGGTACGGGGATGGCAATCGAGTCGGAGTGGCTGCAGGCCATCATCACGCCCGCCTTGTCGACGTCAATCATCACGGTACCGGGCTTGTCGGCCGTGCTGGGCGTGGCGGCCAGACTGCCCGACAGGCGCTGCATGATCGCTTGGCAGGTCGGGGCCGTAGAGGCAACGGTAGTGGCCTTCTGGGTCTTAGCGGCCGGAATTGGGGCGGCCACTGCCGCAGCCGCAGGCGGCGTGGAAGCGTGCGCGCGCGGCAACGCAACCAGTGCGGCCAGCACGCTCACGGCAATCAGCAACCGCGTGGTGCGCCGTGAAAGCGATCGATTGGGGGAGGACAGAGACGGCATGACAGTCCAGGCACGGGCATCCAAATTGCGCCTGCTAGGTCACGGGGCAGACGCGCTCTTTCGATCAATAACGGCACGCCGCGCGCGAACTTGACGCGGCAATCTGCCTCATGGGTCACTCTCGCGTGATTTTGCCTGCGCAAAGCGACTTCACGTGAACGACATAATCGGGCAGGTCGGAACATTCTCACCCATGTAGCGACCAACTAATAAGTCGGGGGATATTCTCCGGCGTCCTTTGTATCGCGAAACGGGCCGCACATGAGTTCGCACATGCCGATGATGCAAGCAGGCGGGATAAGCAGCAACGGGGTTCGTGCAGTGCCAAAACAAAGGGGTCGGCGGAAATGAAAATGGGATGGAATACCCGGTCTTTTCCGCCCTTTGTTTTTCCAAGGGGGCCACTATGATTTACAACATGGCGATGCAACGCGTTACTGCGTCGATTGCCCCATGGGTCGGTTCTCCTCTCTGGAACAGATCGACACGGTCCAGAGATTTCAACCCGCGCCTCGTCAACTGAGCGCGGGTTTTTTCTTGGGCAATGCAAACGTAGGGTGGCCACCACATGCGCGTCAGGGGTATCGCAGGCGACACCCTTCAGTTTTCCATCAGCGCGCCGTTGTGGTTAGGGTCGAGACACGTGTAGTCTCGCGACTCGCTTTCTCATTGCCGTCGCTGTTGCCGTTATCGCTCACGCCATCGCATTGCCCATGACCCAGTTCCTTCCGGCTCAGGCCGGAGCCTCTCCTGCAGACGTTGCGCCCAGCCCCGAGGCCGCCCAACGTCCGGTGGCGGTTACGGCCGGGGCGATGGCCGAAGGGCGTAATACCGATTTCGACGCGCTGTCGCGGCTGTCGTCCGACGCGGTATTGCTGACCGTGGATGGGCGCCTGGTGCAAGCCAACCCGGCCGCTGCCCGTCTGCTGGGCGCGCAGGATCCAGCGCAATTGGCAGGCCTGCAACTCGCCGGCCTGATTCATCCCGATGACGTTGCCCAGGTGGTGCCGCGCCTGGCGGGCATGGTGAGCAGCGGCGTGTCTGCCCAGCCCGTCGAGCACCGTCTCGTGCGTGCCGACTACACGCATGTTCTGGTTGCCAGCGAAGCCGCCGCGTGCGAGCACGAAGGCCAGCCCGCCGTCATGCTCGTGCTGCGCGAAGCCGTGTCGCGCCATGCGTTGGAGCGACACGCCGTTCAGGCGCGCGCCGAGGCGCTGCATGCGCGCCGCCTGCTCGCTTCGGAGAATGCCGTGCTTGCGCAACTTGCCTCCAACGCGACACTGTCGACCGTGCTGCGCCACCTGTGCCTGTACGTCGAGCAGGTCTACCCGAATGCCATGTCGGCGCTGTTGTTGCTGGATGCAGGCTCGCAGACCCTGCGTGTGGCCGCTGCACCCACGTTGCCTGCGGCCTATGCCGCCACGCTGGAAAACTCGCCTGTCGGTCCCGAGGCGGGCGCATGCGGTTGTGCCATGTACCTGGGCGACACCGTGTTCATCGACAGCATTGCGACCGACCCGCGCTGGCAGCGGGAGCGCACGGCAGCACTGGCGGCGGGTTTTGCTTCCGCCTGGGCGTTGCCGATCCGTTCATCGCGCGGGGACAAGCTTGGTGTGCTCGCGCTGTTCTATCGACAGCCGTGCATGCCCGTGGAAGAAGAACAGCATTTCCTTGACGACGTCACGCACCTGGCGGGCGTTGCCATCCAGAAAGACAACGTCGAACGTGGTCTGGCCGAAAGCGAAGAGCGCTACCGGCTGGCGATTTCGAACCTGCACGAAGGCGTCGTCATCATATCGCCGGACGGTGTGGTGCAGGCCGCCAACGCCAGCGCCGAGCGAATCTTGCGCGTCCGCCCGGGGCAGCTTGTCGGGCGTAACCGGCTCGACCCGATTCAACGCGTGGTGGACGAATACGGCAAGGAAATCGGTTCGACCATGATGCCGTCCGGGCAGGTGCTGCGCACTGGCGAGCCCATCTTCGGCCGCGTCTACGGGCTGTTGCTCAAGACGGGCGAACTGATGTGGGTGCGGCAGAACATCATTCCGATCCGTCGTCACGCCGAGCCCACGCCTAGCAGCGTGATGCTGTCGTTTGCCGATATCACCGACATCAAGCGCGCCGAGCAGCGCCTGCGCCATCTGGCCGCGCACGACGCGCTCACGGGGCTGACCAACCGCAGCTTCTTCATCGCGCACCTGGAAAGCGCCATTGAGAGCGCGCGCGACGAGAGCCGCGAACTGGCGCTCTTCTTCCTCGACCTTGACCGCTTCAAGAGCGTGAACGACACCGCGGGCCATGCCTGCGGCGACACGCTGCTGCAGAGCGCGGCCGCACGCCTGACCGACTGCATCGGCCCCGGCGACGTGATCGCCCGTCTGGGCGGCGACGAGTTCGTCATCCTCATCGACCAGCGTGTCGAGGGAAAGCGGATTGCCTTGCTGGCTGAGCGCTTGCTGCAGGCCATGCGCGAGCCGTTCGATACCGTCAACGGGCGGTATTACCTGGGCGTGTCGATTGGCGTGGCGCTGTATCCGCACGACGGCATTTCGGGTTCCGACCTGCTACGTTCGGCTGACGCCGCCATGTACCGGGCCAAGCAGAACGGCCGTAACCGTGCACAGTTCTACACGGCTGAACTGAACGCCCGCCTGCAACGTCGCTACATGCTGGAAAACGCGCTGCGTGACGCGCGCGAGAACAACGAGCTGCAGCTCGTCTATCAACCCAAGTACGACCTGGCCAGCCATCGCATCGTTGGCGCCGAGGCGCTGCTGCGCTGGAACAGCGCCAAGCTCGGAGCGATCTCGCCGGTGGAGTTCATTCCGGTGGCGGAAGAGACGGGGCTGATCGTGCCGATTGGCGCATGGGTCCTGCGCCGTGCCTGCGAGCAGGCCGTGATCTGGTACGAAGCACTGGGCTACGACTTCCGCATGGCGGTCAACCTGTCGGCGCGCCAGTTCCAGGCCGGCGATGTGGTGCCGATGATCGAGCAGACGCTGGCCGACTCTGGCCTGCCGCCCACCGCGCTCGAAGTCGAAATTACCGAAAGCCTGCTGATGGGTGGTGCGGATGAAGTCCGCCCCATGTTCGATGCGCTCACCGCGCAGGGCATCCGGATCTCCATCGACGATTTCGGTACCGGATATTCATCGCTGTCGTATCTGCAGCGCTTCCCGATCAGCAACGTGAAGATCGACCGCTCGTTCATCACCGGCATTCCGCACGACCCGGATTCGGTGGCGCTGACCGAGGCCATCGTCGCCATGGCCCGCGCCCTGGGCATGACGGTCACAGCCGAGGGCGTGGAAGACGCAGACCAGGTGGAGTTCCTCGCCAAGGCGGGCTGCCAGGAAATCCAGGGTTACTACATCGGTAAGCCGGTCACGGCCGAAGGTTTCGACCGTTTGCTGCGGGCGCACCTGTCGGTTGTGGATGCCGGCGTGCGCGCCGCGCTGGGCTGACCGCCCGACCCGAATCGCGCTTTTCCCACCGTTCACACCGGCGTTTCTGCCGTTCGTCGCAATCCGCTCCCGCGTGCGGGGGGCCGGCACCTACGCTGGCGTCATTCCAACAGGGAGACCGCCATGGTCGAATCGATCGCCTCCATCGTCTCGCATACGCCCGCCTGGGTGTTCGTCGTGTTTGCGGTGCTGATTGCCATTGGGGTGCGTCAGATGCAGCCCCGCATCGTGTCGCGCCGCCGCCTGATCGTGCTGCCGCTCGTGGTGGCCGCGTATTCGCTTTACGGCGTGTCGATGGCAAGCCATGGCAGCCCGCTTGCGCTCACGATGTGGCTGGTCGCGGTTGTCGTGGCGTTCCTGGTGACGTATATGTCGCCGCCCAACGGCGCCGTCTCTGAAACGGCCCGCACTGTGCGTGTGCCGGGCAGCTGGGTGCAGATGGTCGTGATCGTGGGCCTGTTCGCCGCCCGCTATGCCTACAACGTGATGCTGGCGATTCGCCCGGAAGTCTCGCACTCCGGCAGCTTCACGGCGCTGTTCAGTGCGCTGTTCGGCTTCCTGGGCGGGCTGCTGCTCTCGCGCTCGGTGCTGCTGCATGTGCGTACGCCGCGCCTGGCGGCGGCTTGAACCAGCAAATCGGCGTTAACATCCGGCATGTTGCAATCTCCATTCAAGACGGGACGACATGCTGGAACTCGATGGCACCATCTGGCTGCGCGCCGGTGAAGACAACTGGGGCGGGCGTGGCCGGATCGAACTGTTGGCTGCCATCGGGCAGACCGGCTCCATCACGGCAGGCGCCAAAGCCGTGGGCCTTTCCTACAAGGCCGCCTGGGACGCCATCGACACCATGAACAACCTGGCCGGCGAGCCGTTGGTGGTGCGCACCACGGGCGGCAAGGGTGGTGGCGGCAGTGTGCTGACGCCGCGTGCGCAACGGCTGATCGAGAGCTTTCGCGTGCTGGAAGCCGAGCACCGCCGCTTTGTCGAGCGCCTGGATGCGGCCGCGCAGGCCGCCAGTGAAGACGTCCACCTGCTGCGCCGCCTCATGTTGCGCACGAGCGCGCGCAATACGCTGTTCGGCACGGTCGAATCGGTCGCGCCGGGCGCCGTCAACGATGTGGTGACGCTGCGCCTGCCCGGCGGGCAGGCTGTCGCTGCCACCATCACCCAGGAGAGCACGCGCGTGCTGGGGCTGGCGCCGGGTGTGCAGGCCGTCGCGCTCATCAAGGCGCCTGCCGTGATGCTGATGCGCGGCGCCGGCGAGTGGCGCGTCTCGGCAGAAAACCAATTGCCGTGCGTGGTCACGGAAATCCGCGATGGTGCGGTGCAGGCCGAAGTGCGGCTGCGCCTGCTGGATGTAAGCGACCCGTCGGCGGCGGAAACCGTGCTGGTGGCCATGCTCTCGCGCACGGCGGTTCAAACGCTGGCGCTGGCTGAAGGCGTGGAAGCCGTGGCGGTGTTCGAGGCGTCGAGCGTGATCCTGGGATTGGCCTGACGCCCTCATGACGCCGAAAACCCTGCTGATCGTCTACCACTCGATGACGGGCGGCACGCGCCAGATGGCCGAGGCCGCGCAGGCCGGCGCGGCAGAAGAGGGCGGCGTGACTGTGCGCTTGCTGCACGCCGCGCAGGCGGGTCCCGACGATGTGCTCGCCGCAGACGGCTATCTCTTCGCGACACCCGAAAACCTCGCCGCCATCAGCGGCCAGCTCAAGGATTTCTTCGATCGCTGCTATTACCCTGCGCTCGACCGCATCAACGGTCGTCCATACGCGTGCCTGATCTGCGCGGGCAGCGATGGCCAGAATGCGGTGCGTCAGATTGAACGCATTGCCACCGGCTGGCGGCTCAAGCCCGTGGCCGAGCCGATCATCGTCTGCACGCATGCGCAGACGCCCGAGGCCATCCTGGCGCCAAAGCAGATTGGCGCAGAGGATCTGGAGCGCTGCCGTGCCCTCGGGCAGGCCTTGGCAACGGGGCTCGCGTTGGGCGTGTTCTGACGCTAGCGGTTCACCACCGCCGTCAGATGCGGATACGGCGAGAGTGGCGGCGCATCGGGCGCCCGCACGGCATCGGCTACGACGCGGCCATCGCGCAGCTCGAATACGTGGTCCCCGAAGATCTCCACATCGGCCGGGTCGTGCGTAATCATCAGCATCGGCACCTGCAGCCGCGCTTGCAGGGCAGACAGCTCGGAGCGCATGCGCGTGCGCAACGCCGGGTCCAGCGCGGCAAAGGGCTCGTCGAGCAGCAGCATGGACGGCTCGGCGATGAGCGCGCGGGCCAGTGCCACACGCTGGCGCTGGCCGCCGGAAATCTGTGACGGGTAATTGGCGGCAACGGCGCCCAACTCGAACGAGTCGATCCACTGCTGAACGCGCGGGTCATGTGCGCGGCGCGGCGGGTTGAACCACCCGCGCTTGAGCCCGAACGCGATGTTCTGCGCCACCGTCAGGTGGTTGAAGAGCGCGTAGTCCTGGAACAGATAGCCGACGCGGCGTTCCTGCGCGCTCAGGTTGATATTGTCGGCGTGGTCGAATAGCGTGCGGCCGTTCAGCACGATGCGGCCGCGTTGGGGTGTCATCAGGCCGGCAATGGCGCGCAGCGTAAGGCTCTTGCCGGCGCCAGACGGTCCGTACAGCACCACGCGCCGGCTGTCCGAGCGCACAGCAATATCGAGCGAGAACACGCGCGCCGCGCTCGTAAGCGTTTTTTGCACGACGAGATCGATCATGCCGCCGCTCATGCCAGCTGCTCCTGCAGGCTCGGTGCGCGCCCTTGCAGCAGGCGGCTGGCCACGACCAGCACCACGATGCAGGTGACCGAGGTGATCAGCACCAGCGTATTGGCCGTGGCGTCGTCGCCGGCCTGCACGGCTTCGTAGATGGCCACGGAGAGCGTCTGCGTGCGGCCGGGCAGGTTGCCGGCAATCATGAGGGTGGCACCAAATTCGCCCAGGGCACGGGCAAAGGCCAGCAGCACACCGGCTGCAATGCCGCGTGCAGCCAGCGGCAGCGTGACGCGAAAGAACACGGCGGCTTCGGGCAGGCCCAGCACACGCGCCGCGTTTTCCAGTTGATGATCGACGCCTTCAAAGGCGGCGCGTGCCGACTTCATGACCAGCGGAAACGCCACCACGGTGGAGGCGATCACCGCACCCTGCCAGGTAAAGACGAGCTGGATGCCCATGCTGTCGAGCCACCCGCCGATCGTGCCGCGCCGGCCCAGCAGCACCAGCAGGTAATAGCCGAGCACCGTCGGCGGCAGCACCAGGGGCAGCGTCAAGACCGAATCGATGACCTCGCGCAGGCGGCTGCGCGTGCGTGCGAGCGCGTAGGCCGCGCCCACGCCCAGCACGAGGTTGAGGACGGTCGCCCAGCCCGCCACCTTGAGTGAGAGCAGCAGAGGCGTCCAGATGGAAGCGGACATGCGGATACGTTGGGAAGGTGCCATCGGCCGGCCGGGTCATGCCCGCGAACGGCGCGGTGCGTTGGGTGCCGGCGACAGATTGGGTGAGTTATCCGAAATATAGGGTTGGATATAACGCCAGGTCAATCCTGGCATGTTACGCAGCACTGCGCGAAAGTCGCATGGCCGTAGGTCGCAGGCAGTCCACAGCAAAAAAAAACGCGGCCGAAGCCGCGCAGATCTCGCTTTCCAGAGAGAGAGAGGGAGCAATGCCTGGTTACTGTTGCGCCACCGTTGCGGGCTGGGCCGCGGTGGCTGCGTTAGCCGGTGCAGCCGGCGGCAGATCCCCCCAGCCACCGCCCAGCGCCTTGATGAGCCCCACCGTGGAGTTCACGCGGCTGCCGGCCAGCTGCACGCCGATGCGTTCGGCGGACAGCATGTTGCGCTCGGCATCGATCACGTCCAGGTAGTTGACCGACCCCGCGTTGTAGCGCGTGCGCGAGAGTTGCGCGGCGCGCGTGGAAGCGCGCACGGCGTCGTCCTGTGCCTTGGCCTGATCGGCCAGCAGACGCAGTTCCGAGAGGTTGTCTTCCACCTCGCGGAAGGCGACGAGCACGCTTTCGCGGTAGTTGGCGACGTTCTCTTCATACGCGGCACGGGCCTGCTTCACGCCGGCGCTGCGGGCGCCACCGTCGAAGATCGGCAGCGACAGCGCGGTGCCGACCAGCGGGCCGAGAATCCACGTGCGGCTGCCCCACTTGAGCAGGTCGCCGATGTCGTGCGACTCGTAGCCGAAGCCGCCCGTGAGCTGCAGTTGCGGGAAGAACGCCGCGCGCGCCACGCCAATGCGTGCGTTTGCAGCCGCCATCGAGCGTTCGGCAGCGGCCACGTCGGGGCGGCGTTCCAGCAGGGCGGAGGGCAGGCCCGCCGGTACGCGCACTTCGGCCGATTGCAGCGGGTCTGCGCCCATCGTGAAATCGGCCGGTGCCTTGCCCAGCAGCGTTGCCAGTGCGTGCTCGAGCACCGCGCGACGGCGCTGTACGCCGATGCGGTCGGAGCGTGCCGTGGCCAGTTCGGCATCAGCGCGGGCGACGTCCAGCTCGCCGATGTCGCCGGTGTTGAAGCGGCGCTGCACGAGCTTGAGCGCCTCTTCACGGCCGACCAGCGTGCGGGACAGCAAGGCTTCTTCCGCGTCCAGCGTGCGCAGGCTGAAATACGTCTGCGCCACGTCGGCCTGCAAGGTCAGCCGTGCGGCACGGTACAGCGCCTCGACGCGCTCGGCGTCGGCACCGGCGGCATCGATGTTGTTGCGCACGCGGCCGAACAGGTCGACCTCATACGCCACGGTGGACTGCGCGCGCCAGTACGTCTGCGGCTGCACGGGCGCGCCGACCGGCAAGCCGGCCGATGCCGCCGACGCCCGCTGGCGCGTCGGGCCGAAGCCCACGTCCAGTTCCGGGAACAGCGATGCACGGTTGGCCTGCACGAAGGCGCGCGCCTGCGTCACGCGGGCGGCGGCGGCGGCCAGCGTGGGGCTGGCTTCAGCGGCCTGCGCTTCGAGCTTGTCGAGCGTCGGGTCGTTGAAGATCTTCCACCACGCGCCATCGGCGGGCAGGGCGGGCTCGGCGGTTTTCCACTTGCCTTGCTCGTTTGCCGCCAGCGGTGCATCGGTCGCCTGCGCAGGCTGCGCAGCTTCCTTGAAGGCGTTGGGCGTGCCAACGTCCGGCTTCTCGTAGGTCGGGGCGAGCGAGCAGGCCGCGAGGAACAGCGCGGCGGCCAGCGCCAGCGGAGTCCAGCGGCCCGCGCGCATGGCCGGACCTGTTTGTTGTTGTGTCGACGCGTTCATAGCGATGTCTTGATGAGTATTGACCTTAGTGCTGGGTCGACGGCACAGGCAGCGTGCCATCCAGGTCCAGATCACGATCGGGGGCGTCTTCCGAGCGCTGGCCGCGGCGTGCCGCCAGCGTGCGCAGCAGCACGTAGAACACCGGCGTGAGGAACAGGCCGAACAGCGTCACACCCAACATCCCCGCGAACACGGACCACGCCCATGATGAAAGCGATCGACGTCATCAGGATCGGGCGCAGACGCAGGCGGCAAGCCTCGATGGCGGCTTCCACGATGGTGCGTCCTTGCAGCTCCAGCTCGCGCGCAAACTCCACGATCAGGATGGCGTTCTTGCACGCCAGCCCCACCAGCACCACCAGACCGATCTGCGTGAAGATGTTGTTGTCTCCATGCGAGACCCACACGCCCAGCATGGCGGCAAACAGGCTCATCGGCACGATCAGGATCACGGCCAGCGGCAGCGTCAGGCTTTCGTACTGCGCGGCGAGCACCAGGAACACCAGCAGCACGCAGATCGGGAAGATCCACACGGCCGAGTTGCCGGCCAGGATCTGCTGATACGTCAGATCCGTCCACTCGAAGCGCACGCCCTTGGGCAGCGTTTCATGCGCGATGCGTTCCACGGCCGCCTGCGCCTGGCCCGACGAGAAGCCCGGGGCCGGGCCACCGTTGATATCGGCAGCGGTGTAGCCGTTGTAGCGCACGACCATGTCTGGCCCGAAGCCTTGCGACACGCGCAGCAGCGAAGACAGCGGCACCATCTCGCCCGCGGTGTTGCGCGTCTTCAATTGCAGGATGTCTTCTGCATGCGCGCGGAACGGCGCGTCTGCCTGCACCTTCACCTGATACGTGCGGCCGAAGCGGTTGAAGTCGTTCACGTACAGCGAGCCCAAATACACCTGCATGGTGTCGAACACATCCGTCACCGGCACGCCAAGCTGCTTGGCCTTCACGCGGTCAAGGTCTGCATTCAACTGCGGCACGTTGATCTGGTAACTCGAGAACGACGGGCCCAGCTCAGGCGTCTTGCGTGCCTTCGCCATGAAGGCCTGCGTGGCGGCAAAGAGCTGTTCGTAGCCGACCGAGCCGCGGTCTTCCAGTTGCAGCTTGAAGCCACCCACCGTGCCGAGGCCTTGCACCGGCGGCGGCGGGAACACAGCGATGAACGCGTCCTTGATCGCACCGTACTGCTGGTTCAGTTGCCCCGCGATGGCACCGCCCGACAGGTTGGGGGTCTTGCGCTCGTCAAACGGCTTGAGTGTGACGAACACGATGCCCGCGCTCGGGCTGTTGGTGAAGCCGTTGATCGACAGGCCCGGGAACGCCACGGCGCTTTCCACGCCGGGGTGCTTGAGGGCGATGTCCGACATGCGGCGGATGACGTCTTCCGTGCGGTCCAGCGAGGCACCGTCCGGCAACTGCGCGAAGCTCACCAGGTACTGCTTGTCCTGCATCGGCACGAAGCCGCCCGGCACCTTGTTGAACAGCAGCGCGGTCGCTCCGATCAACGCCAGGTAGATGCCCAGCATCACGGCCTTGCGGCCGATCACGCGCGACGTGCTGCGGCCATACGATTCCGACGCCGCACCAAACACGCGGTTGAACGGACGGAAGATCCAGCCCAGGCCCTTGTCCATTGCACGCGCCAGCCAATCCTTCGGCGCGTCGTGGCTCTTGAGCAGCAGGGCGGCCAGCGCGGGCGACAGCGTGAGCGAGTTGAAGGCCGAGATGACGGTCGAGATCGAGATCGTCAGCGCGAACTGCTTGTAGAACTGACCGGTCAGGCCCGTCATGAAGGCCAGCGGCACGAACACGGCAATCAGCGTCAGGGCAATGGCGATGATCGGGCCGCTCACTTCGCGCATGGCCTTGTACGTGGCCTCGCGTGGCGATAACCCTTCGGCGATGTTCCGCTCGACGTTTTCCACCACCACGATGGCATCGTCCACCACGATCCCGATCGCCAGCACCAGCCCGAACAATGACAGCGCGTTGATCGAGAAGCCGAACATCAGCATCAGGCCAAACGTACCGATGATCGACACCGGCACCGCCAGCAGCGGAATGATCGACGCACGCCACGTCTGCAGGAACAGGATCACCACGAGCACCACAAGCGCCACCGCTTCCAGCAGCGTGTGCGTGACGGCTTCGATGCTCGAGCGGACGAACTGCGTCGGGTCATAGACGATGCGGTAGTCGACGCCTTCGGGAAAGTCTTCCTTCAGCTCGGCCATCGTCTTGCGCACGTCATCCGAAATCTGCAGCGCGTTGGAACCCGGCGCCTGGAAGATCGGAATGGCCACCGCCTGCTTGTTGTCCAGCAGCGAACGCAGGCCGTATTCCGACGCAGCCAGCTCGATGCGGGCCACGTCACGCAGGTAGGTGACGGCGCCGTTGGGCGAACTCTTGAGGATGATGTCGCCGAACTCCTGCTCGGTCTTCAAGCGGCCCTGTGCGTTGACGGACAGTTGCAGGTCCGTACCCGGCACCGACGGCGAACCGCCGATCACACCGGCTGCCACCTGCACGTTCTGGTCGCGGATGGCCTTGACCACTTCGTTGGCCGTCAGGCCGCGCTCGGCCACCTTGTTCGGGTCGAGCCACACGCGCATCGAGTAGTCACCCGAGCCGAACAGCTGCACCTGGCCCACGCCGCTGATCCGTGCAAGGCGGTCCTTGACGTTCAGCACGGCGTAGTTGCGCAGGTACGTCATGTCGTAGCGGTCGTTGGGCGACAGCAAGTGCACCACCATCGTCAGGTCGGGGCTGCTCTTGACGGTGGTCACGCCCAGGCGCTGCACCACGTCGGGCAGACGCGGCAGCGCCTGCGACACGCGGTTCTGCACGAGCTGCTGTGCCTTGTCCGGGTCGGTGCCCAGCTTGAAGGTGACCGTCGTGGTCAGGTTGCCGTCGCTGTTGGCTTGCGACTGCATGTAGAGCATGTTCTCGACGCCGTTGATCTGCTCTTCGAGCGGCGAGGCGACGGTCTCGGCAATCACCTTCGGGTTGGCGCCCGGGAACTGCGCGCGCACCACCACCGAAGGCGGCACGACCTCGGGATACTCCGAGATCGGCAATCGCCAGATCGAGATGATCCCGATCAGCAGGATCAGCGTGGAAAGCACGCCCGCAAAGATCGGGCGGTCCACGAAAAATTTAGAGAAGTTCATGGCTGTGAGCGATGAGGTTCAGTCGCAAATCAAGCGCGGTCGGCCGGCAGGCGTTGCGCGGTAGCGGCGGTCTTGGCGTTGGCGGCCTTGGCCTCGGCCTTGGCAGCAGGTGCAGTCGTTGTGTCGGCTTTGGCTTCGGCCGGTGCTGCGGGCGCTTCGGGTTGTGCACCGGGCAGCACCACGCGCTTGGTGACCAGGCTATCCATGGTCACCGTGTTGGGTGCCACGGCGTCGCCGGGGCGCACGCGCTGGATGCCATTGACGACGATCCGTTCACCCGCCTTCAGGCCCGACTTCACCACGCGCAGGCCGTCAATGGAGGCGCCCAGCACCACCGGCCGATAGCTCGTCTTGTTGGCCGCATCCACCACCAGGACGAACTTCTTGTCCTGGTCCGTACCGATGGCCTTGTCGGTGATGAGGATGGCGTCGTGCGGTGCGCCGGTGCTCATGCGCACGCGGGCGTAGAGGCCCGGCGTGAGGCGGCCGTCGGCGTTGTCCAGCGTGGCCCGCACGCGGATCGTGCCCGAGCGCACATCGAGCCGGTTGTCGACGGACTGGATGGCGCCTTCGCGCGTGTAGCCGTCTTCATTGGCCAGCCCGATGTAGACCGGCGTCTTGGCGCCCTGGGCGGCCTTGGCGGAGTAGCGCAGGTAGCTTTGTTCATCCGCATCGAACGCCACGTACATCGGCGAGACCGACACCAGCGTCGTCAATACCGGCGCAGCACCCCCCGCCGAGACGACGTTGCCGACGGTGATTTCTGCGCGCGACACGCGGCCCGCGACCGGCGCCACGATGTGCGTGTACTCCAGGTTCAGCCTGGCGGCTTCCAGCGCGGCGGCGGCGCCTTGCAGGTTGGCTTGGGCCTCGCGGGCGGCGTTTTCCTTCTCTTCGAACTCGCGCCGCGCGATGGCGTTGTCGGCCACCAGCTTCTGCGCGCGGTCCAGCTCCGACGTGGTGTAGGCCACGCGCGATTTGGCGGCGGTCAGTGCGGCTTGCGTGCGGGCCACTTCCGCCGCGTAGGGGCGCGGGTCGATGGTGAACAGCGCGTCGCCCTTCTTGACGATGCTGCCGTCCTTGAAGTGGACGGCGGTGACGGTGCCGCTCACCAGTGGGCGGACTTCTACGCGTTGAACGGCTTCGATTCGGCCGGAAAATTCATCCCATTCGGAAACGTTCTTGGCCAGCACCGGCGCCACATCCACCGGCGTGGCGGCGGGGGCGGCTGCCGGCTGTTGCGATGCGCCGGCGCTGGAGACCAGACCGTAGGTGCCCACAGCTGCAACGCCGAGCACGGCGGCAACCGAAATGGCGAGTGTGCGTTTGGACAGGCTCATGATGACTCTCTCGATTTTGTTGGGTAAGCAAAGAGAAAAAGACTGGGTAAAAGCGCTTTGGCCGCAGCGTAGAAATACGCGGGCGGCCTTGCACTCCGTTTCTTGTTGTCTGGGTTCAGCCAGGCGTCTCCCCGGTCGGGTCAATGGAAGTGCGGTCCTTCCGATCCGCACGTGGACGGCGTTTGCGTGGTGCCGCCGTCTGGCGCGTCATGCCAAGGTGCCAGCGCAGGAAGCACGTCATCTCGTCTTGCGCCACGGCGCTCATGGCGATCGAGTCATGGCAGGCCTCGTTCACGCGCACGACCTGCGTGACCACGCCAGCTTCAATAAGGCACGCGGCATAGCGTTCTGCTTCGGTGCGCAGCAGGTCTTGCGGCGCAGTGAGCAGCAGGGCGGGGGGCAGGCCCTGCAGGCGGCGCGATTCCACCGGCGCGGCGTAGGGATGCACGCGCTCGGTCGGGCGGGGCAGGTACTGGCGATAGCAATCGGCACAGACTTCAGCCGAGTTGTCTGCGTTGGCCAGGTGGTCGGGGCGCACGCGAGCCATGGTCGGATCGAGCATCGGCGCGATCAGGACCTGCGCACGGAGGTTTGGGCCGCCACGGTCGCGCGCAATCATCGTCAGCGCGGCCGACAGGTTGCCGCCGGCGTCGTGCCCGGCCACTGCGATGCGGCGGCGGTCGATACCCCATGCGTCGGCATGGTCGGCCATGCAGCACAGTGCGGCGTACACGTCTTCCGGTGCGGCGGGGAAGGGCGCGGCGGGCGCCAGCGAATAGCCGACCGTGACCACCACGGCGGGCAATGTGGCGGCCAGGTAGCGTCCCGGCGCATCGGCATCATCAATGGAGCCGCGCACGAAACCGCCACCATGCAGGTACAGCACGCCAGGGCGGCGCAGCGGTGCGGCGGCATCGTCGGCGTGCATTTCTGGGCGGAACACACGCAGGCGGATACGGCCCGCGTAGCCCTGCGTCCAATAGTCTTCGGCCGTGACCTCGCGCGGCAACGGCGCCGCGCCGGCCGTTTCCTTGCACGCAGAAGCTTGCTTAGGCAGCGTCGATGCTGCGCCGCGCAATTTGTTATTCAGTGCAACATTTGTGGGAGCGGGCGTTGCGTACGGTTGTGCTGGGCGAACAGCGGCCGATGCCGCATCGCTGGGCAGCGAGCGATCCGAAACAACGAGGCGCGGTGGAGAAGAACCCATGATGTCAGGCAGGGCTTACCTTTGCGGATAACCCGGATATCGATGGGCTGAATGATGGTGATTAGACGAACGCGGATAAATGCCTATAATCAGACATCACTATTAGTTGCAGCCGAACAATCAGAATTTACGGTTGTGCTACAAAGTGTCCATGCTCAAGGCCGATCTTGTTGCACTGCGAAAACCCGTAGTCGCAGCTTTCCTGATCGCGCCTCTTGCTCAGAACGCGTGCGTGTTCTCGAACATGAGCAGACCCCTTGATTCCACAAGTCCGGCGCATTGGCCGTTTTGATTCGGGCAGTGCGCCCGCCCCGTGGAGTCCGTCCCTAAGGAGCCGCAGATGGATCGCTTGCAGGCCATGCAGGTTTTCACGCGCGTCGTGGAAGCCAGCAGTTTCACCAAGGCTGCCGACAGCCTTCAGTTACCCCGCGCCACGGTGACGAACCTGGTGCAAAGCCTTGAGGCACACCTTGGCGTGCGCCTGCTGCACCGGACCACACGCCGTGTGAATGTCACCGCCGATGGCGCTGCGTATTACGAGCGCTGCGTACGCTTGCTCGGCGATCTTGAAGAGACCGAGGCTGCGTTCTCGCAAAGCTCGTCGGGCGCACGCGGCACCTTGCGCATCGACGTGCCTGCGTCGATTGGCAAACGGTTGCTTGTGCCGCGCATTCGCGATTTTCACGAGGCGTACCCCGATCTTCAGTTGGAGATCGGCATGAGCGATCGCACCGTCGACCTCGTGCAGGAGGGCGTGGATTGCGCCGTGCGCGGTGGCGAGTTGCAGGACTCCAGCCTTGTCGCGCGCCGCATCGGCCAGCTGTCGATGGTCAATTGCGCGTCGCCCGAATATCTGGCCCGCTGCGGTACGCCCAAGACGTTGGAAGACCTGCAGGACCACACGGCGGTGAATTACTTCTCTGCGCGCAACGGCCGCCGCATGGATTGGGATTTCGTAATCGACGGGCAGAAGCAGATTCACAAGGTGCGCAGCATGGTGTCCGTCAACGATGCCGAATCGGCGGTGGCGTGTGGCCTGCATGGCCTGGGGCTGCTACAGACTTCACGCTTCCTGGTGTATGAGCACCTGATGTCGGGCGCGCTGGTGGAAGTGCTGCCGGATCATATTTCCGAAGCGGTGCCCGTATCGGTGGTGTATCCGCACAACCGGCATCTGTCGCCCAAGGTGCGGGTGTTTGTGGACTGGGTTGCGACGCTGTTTGCCGACCACCCGTGCCTGCAGCTCAAGGAAAATCCGCGACTGCACATTGTTAGCGCCGCCTGAACAGTTATTTCTGCAAAGTCGCATTTATTAGACGGGAGCAACGATCTATTCTGCCCTCCGAGCGCAACAACGAGCGCAAACGAACAAGGATCAGATCATGAACTCCCGCCTCTTCTCCGCCTTCTCCCGCCGCGCTGTCCTGGCCATGGTGGCCACCGTGTCGGCTTCCGCCACGCTGCTGTCGCAGCCCGCAACGGCGTCCATCCAGCCCAACTTTGACGCTCCGGCCGCAACGCAGGCTGGTCGCTTTGATCCGTACACGCAAGGCACTGACCGCCAGGCCGACACGTATGGCTACCTGTCGTGGAACGGAGATGCGAGCTATCCGAACGGCGGCGCTGCATCGCGCGCATAAACCGCGCATCGACTGAATTTTTTTCCTCCCTGTTTGCGGCGTGGCTTGAGCGGTCACGCCGCATTTTTATTATTCAGGCGCCCGGCAAAACCCTTGCGGCGCGACCGTGCCAAGGCACCCATGTTGGGTTGGGAGTATCGTGGCAGGCATGCAAACCGTCGTCCTCACGTTCGATTCCAATCTGACGCCGCTTCTTCCGCAGGCGTTGCGCGGGCATCCCGTTGCACGCGCGTGGGCAGACGGCGCCACGCTCAAGCACGCTATCGAGGCACTTGGCGTGCCGCATACGGAAGTAGGGCAAGTCCTGGTGGACGGCCGGCCCATGGCGCTGGAGGCCATGTTGCCCGCCCGGGGCTACATTGCCGTTTCAGCGGTGGAGCCCCTGTTGCCCACCGCGCCGCTGCACTTTCTGTGCGACGCCCACCTGGGCGCAACGGCGCGCTTGCTGCGCATGGCCGGCTTCGATACCGCCTACGACAACAACTACGCCGACGCGGCCATCGAAGCTCTCGCGAACGGAGAAGACTGGATCGTGCTCTCGCGTGATCGTGAACTCCTCAAGCGACGGGGCATCCGTCGTGGCGCGTTCATCCGTGCGCGTGAGCCGCAAGCGCAGATGCGCGAAATCGTCATGCGCCTCCGGCTGGCCGATGTGGCCAGGCCGTTCTCTCGCTGTCTCGAATGCAATGTGCCGTTGCGGATGCTGCGCCCGGAAGAGGCTTCCGCCAGCGTGCCGCCCCGCGTGCGTGAGCGCCAGCGGCTCTTTAGCACCTGTGATGTCTGCCGCCGCGTCTATTGGCCCGGTTCGCACTGGGCGCGCATGAATGCCGTGTTGGCCGACATGCTTTCGCCCGAGGCCGACGCATCCACAGACACAGCAGAAGCTGCCGAGCGTATGCCGCGCACCGGCAGCGCGGGCGCCTGACTATCGCGACGGCGCGCCGCGCAGGTCTGTCACGAACCGCTCGCGCCAGATGGTGAGGTTGGCCGACCGCAGCCGATCCATCATGTGGGCATAGCGCGCCTTGCGTTCTTCGAGCGGCATCGTCAACGCGCGGTTCAGTGCCTCGGCCATGCCGCGCGTGTCATACGGGTTGACGATCAGTGCGGCATCCAACTCGCGCGCCGCGCCGGCAAAGCGCGACAGCACGAGCACGCCCGGGTTTTCCGGGTCTTGTGCGGCCACGTATTCCTTGGCGACGAGGTTCATGCCGTCACGCAGAGGCGTGACATAACCGATCTGCGAGCTGCGGAAAAGCGCCATCAGCACGCGCCGTTCGTACTGCTTGTTGATGTAGCGGATGGGCGTCCAGTCCAGTTCCGAATGCTTGCCGTTGATGCGGCCCGATTCAGCCTCCAGCCGCTGCCGGATCTGCTGATAGCTCTGCACGTCCTGGCGCGACGTGGGCGCAATCTGGATGAAGGTCACGTGCCGGCGATGGTCCGGAAAATCGTCCAGCAATTGCTCGAACGCGCGGAAGCGCTCGGGCAGGCCTTTGGAATAGTCGAGCCGATCGACGCTCATGATGAGTTTCGTGGGCGGCTGGCCTTGGCCTTGCCCCTGCGGCGCAATGCGCTCGCCGCGCGCGCCCGCATGCCGCATGAACGGATTGCGCCGTGCCAGCGACGCCTTGGCTTGCTGCGCGATCTCGTCCGGATGCACGCCGATCGGGTAGACCTCCGCGCGCAGCGTGTGGCCATAGGCGTGTACCGGGCCGTTCTGCTCTTTCTGCTCGATGTAGCCGCGCGCCTCGCGCTCGATGTAGTCGTAGAAGGCCACGCGGTCGGTCTCTGTCTGGAAACCGACCAGGTCGTACGCACACAGCGCGCGCATGAGGTCTTCATGCGGCGGAATCGTCGTCAGGATTTCCGGCGACGGAAACGGAATATGCAGGAAGAACCCGATGCGGTTGGTCAGCCCCAGCGCGCGGCACTCTGCGGCAAACGGGATCAGGTGATAGTCGTGCACCCAAAGGATGTCGTCGGGTTGCACCAGCGCCTTGAGCTGATGCGCAAACTGCGCATTGACGCGCCGGTAACCGTGGTACTCCTGGCGCTCGTAGCGCGACAGATCCACGCGGTAATGGAAGATTGGCCACAGCGTCGCGTTGGCAAAACCGCGGTAGTACTGGTCGTAGTCCTTGCGGTTCAGGCCGACGGTGGCATAGGTGATATTGCCCTTGGTGACGATGGTCGGCTCGTGTGAAACAGTGGCTGCGCTTTCGCCGCTCCAGCCAAACCAGATGCCGCCGGTTTCGCGCAGCGCATCGAACACACCCACGGCCAGGCCGCCGGCCGTTCCCTGGCCTTCGGCAACGGGCGCAACGCGGTTGGAAACCACAATGAGTCGGCTCATGCGGCACCTCGCTTGGACGGGGCCGTGAGCGTTGCCAGCCAGGCCCGCAATGCCGCCGCGTCTTGCACGCGCCAACGCGCCTGGCTTGGGCCCGTCCCCACCTTGATCGACCAGCCCTCCAGCGCATTGACGGCATCGAAGGCGCTTTCATCGGTCAGGTCGTCGCCGGCAAACAGCGCCGTGCGGCCCATGAAGGGCGGTTCGGTCATCAGCGTGTGCACTACGTCGCCCTTGCTGGCGCCGCGCGGCTTGAGTTCGGCGACCATCTTGCCGGCCTGCAGGCGCACGTGGTCGGCATAGCGGCGCGCGAGGCGGTCCGCTACCGTCAGTACGGCGTTCTCGGCTTCAGGCGCGTGGCGGTAGTGCAGGGCAAACGCAATTCCCTTGCTTTCCAGCACCACGCCCGAAAACTGCGTCGACAACTGCGTGAGTTCTGCGCGCAACTCGCGCTCCAGTTGCGCGAGTGCATCTGCGTCAGCGTTCAGGCGGACGAAGCCGCCGTCTGCATAGCGGCGTTCGGCGCCGTGCACACCGGCGATGACGAGGCCGGGCAGAGACAGGCGCGACTCCACGTCATGCACCGTGCGCCCGCTAATGATCGCCAACGCGCCCCCGCTGGCGGCATGCAGCGCGGCCAGCGTTTCGCGCAGCGGCGCAGAAACATGCACCGCTTCGGGTTGCGGCGCGATATCGACGAGGGTGCCGTCAAAGTCGAGCAGGAAGGCCGTTCGGCCCAGGTCGAGCGAGGGCAGGGGCGCCGCGTTGGCAGAAGACTGGGGAGAGACGTTCTTGGACAAACCGGTTCTTGTGAATGTGCGTGATGCGCCTGTTCACGCAAGAACCGGGCCGGCCACGCCAGCCGTTGTCATTTCGGCATTCGCAACGGGCGGGAGAGGGTGGCGAGATTGTAAAAATGGGCACGTGATGCAAAACCTTCACATCCCGCGTGCCCAAGACGTCACAGCGATGCAGCCAGACGCGTTCCCTGGTCGATCGCGCGTTTGGCGTCCAGTTCGAGCGCCTCGTCTGCACCACCGATGACGTGCACCTTTGCTCCGCCCGCCTGCAGCGGCGCAACGAGTTCGCGCAATGGCTCTTGCCCGGCGCACAGCACGACGGAATCGACCGGCAGCCATTCGGCGGCCTCGCGTTTTTCGCCGTAGCTCACGAGCAGGCCTTCGTCGCCGATGCGCTCGTAGTTCACGCCGCCCACCATGCGCACGCCCAGGTTCTTCAGGCTGGTCCGATGAATCCAGCCCGTGGTCTTGCCGAGACCGCCGCCGAGTTTGCCGGCACGCCGCTGCAGCAGGACGATGTCGCGCGCGGGTGTTTGGGGTTCAGGGCGGATGCCATCCACACCGCCACGCACTTCGGTCGGATCTCCCACGCCCCATTCGGCGCGCCACGTTTGCAGATCGAGCGTGGGCGAGTGGCCGTCCAGCGCGAGGAATTCCGCCACGTCAAAGCCGATGCCACCCGCTCCGACAATCGCCACGCGCTTGCCCACCGGTTTGCGATGGCGCAGCACATCGATGTACGACAGCACGCTCGGATGATCCTGCCCCGGGATCTTCGGATTGCGCGGCGACACGCCCGTCGCGATGATGATCTCGTCGTACTTGGCCGCAAGAAGCTGCTGCGCATCCACGCGTGTACCGAGGCGCAGCGTCACGCCCGTCGTGGCGACGCGACGGGTGAAGTAACGCAGCATCTCATGAAACTCTTCTTTACCCGGGATCGTCTTGGCCATGTTCAACTGGCCGCCGAGTTCCGGTGCCGCGTCGAACAGGTCCACGGCGTGCCCACGCTCGGCCAGTGTGATCGCCGCGGATAGCCCCGCAGGCCCGGCGCCCACCACTGCAAAGCGACGCTTGGCGGGCGTCGGTCGAATGACGAGTTCCGTCTCATGGCACGCGCGCGGGTTGACGAGGCAGCTCGCAATCTTGGCCTTGAACGCGTGGTCCAGGCAGGCCTGGTTGCAGGCGATGCAGGTGTTGATGTCCTGCGCGCGGTTCGTGGCGGCCTTGCGTACGAAGTCGGCATCGGCCAGCAGCGGCCGGGCCATCGAAACCATGTCGGCGCACCCGTCGGCCAGCACGGCCTCCGCCACCTCGGGCGTGTTGATGCGGTTGGACGTCACCAGCGGAATGCCGACCTCGCCCTTCATCTTCTTCGTGACCCACGCAAACGCCGCACGCGGCACGCTCGTCGCAATGGTCGGGATGCGCGCCTCGTGCCAGCCGATGCCCGTGTTGATGATGGTGGCACCCGCGCGCTCCACGGCCTTGCCAAGCTGCACGACTTCTTCCCACGAGCTGCCGTCGGGAATCAGGTCGATCATCGACAGGCGATAGATGATGATGAAATCCTTGCCGACCGCCTCGCGCGTGCGCTGGACGATTTCCACGGGCAGGCGCATGCGGTTGGCATAGCTGCCGCCCCAGTCGTCCGTGCGCTTGTTGGTGTGGGTGACGAGGAACTGGTTGATGAAGTAGCCCTCGGAACCCATGATCTCGACGCCGTCGTAGCCGGCTTCGCGGGCCAACTGGGCGCAATGCACGAAGGCGCGAATCTGCCGCTCGATACCGCGCACCGACAACTCGCGCGGCGTGAACGGGCTGATGGGTGAGCGCAGCGCCGTGGGCGCGACCGCAAACGGGTGATAGCCATAGCGGCCGGTGTGCAGGATCTGCAGGGCGATCTTGCCGCCTTCTTCATGCACGGCGTTGGTGACCGCGCGGTGGCGGCGGGCCGCACCATGCGTGGCCAGGCGCCCGGCAAAGGGCTTGGTCCAACCGGCAATATTGGGCGCGAATCCGCCCGTGACCATCAGCCCGACATCGCCGCGTGCGCGCTCGGCAAAGTAGGCGGCGAGCCGGTCGAAGTGGTTGCCATCTTCCAGCCCGGTATGCATCGACCCCATCAGCACGCGGTTCTTGAGCGTGGTGAAGCCAAGGTCGAGCGGGCTCAGTAGGTGGGGGTACGGCGAGGAGGGCGTGGAGGCTGGCATGTCCGGCGCAGGGAGAGGCGCTGCGATGATGTGGAAACGCGCCGGACGGTAGCACCCAAGCGCCCGTTGGAACAACAGGGCGGGGTTCTAGATGTGTGGACTGCGCGTCAGGATTTTTCCGACTTTTTCGCGTCGTCTTCAGCTGGCTTGCCGAGCAGCGCTTTCAGCAGCTTGTTCTGGGGAATCGCCTTGCCGGTGCCCTGGCCGGGCTTGCCGGTGCGCTGGCTGTTGCGCTTGAGGTTGTTGGCGATTTTCAGGCCCTTGAGTTTTTCGAGGTCGGTTTTCTTCACGATGGGGTCCGCAATGGGATACATGAGCTGCGTGTTACGCTCGGCAGGATACGCGAATTGCCACACCCTCGGTCCGCCCACGCCCGTTTTTCAGCATTTCCGCTACCGCTTTGACCTCATTCACGCCGCCCGCCACGCCCGTTCCGGACCTGTTTGAGCCCAGCCTGCAAGACTGGGCCGAGCGGCCCGCGCAAGCCTTCGAACATTGGCTGGCCGCGCGAGGCTATCGCGAATCGTCGGCGACGGTGTATCGCGCGATGTGGCGCAAATGGCTGCGCTGGGCCGAGTCGCATCAACGCGCCTTGGCCAACTGGAGCGCGGGCGACATCGCCGCCTTTCTTGATGAATCGGGTCTGACCAAGCTGCATCGCTACCGCTACGCGCGCCTGATCGAACGCGTCTTCCATCAGATCGAGCAACAACGCACGGGCACGCACAACCCTGCAAGCTCGGCGGTGCAGCAGAAGTTGGCGGAAGGCGAAAACGATCCGACCACGTTTCTCTCCTTTGCCGAGCGCGCGGCGATCGAGGCTTCCCTCGAGGTGGACGCGCAGGCCAGCGAGGCCGCCGCCAATGCCAGCGCGTTCAAGCTGGCGCGCGACCGCGCACTCGTTGCGGTTTGCCATGGCGCGGGGTTGAAGGTCGCGCAGGTGCAATCGTTGCTGCTCCGCCAGGTGGATGCGGCGCTTGAGGCGATCGTCGTCGAGCGCCCGCGCGGCCCGTCGTACAAGGCGCCCATGCTTGAAGCTGCACGCCCCGCGATGGCGGCCTGGCTGGCGGTGCGCGCACACGCAGAGGTGCCGGGCGAGCGCGTGTTCGTTGCCGATGCCGGCGGGCGTGTCATGCACGCAGCGTCGGTGTACCGGCGCGTGGAGGCCTGGCTGGCTGCGCTGCCGGCGTTGTTGCACCGCAGCGAGCGGCTGTCGCCGCAGACGCTGCGCAATGGCTACACCGCCGCGCTGTTCGACGCAGGCGCAAACCCTGCCGAGGTGGGGTACGCACTGGGCCTGCGCGATGCGACTTCGGCATGGCGTCTGCGCGCAGCCTATGCTGAGTGGCAGGCGGCCGCCCATCCAGATGGCCAGCCGTAGTGCATTTTTTGGACAACCGAGGCTTCAAACTGGCCGCTAGCCGTTGGCTGGCTTTGCTATGATCGCGCTGTTTTGCGCGCTGCGGAGCAGGTCGGCGCAGCGTAGAACGATGATGCCGGGCTCAAACCGGCACGCTGGCTCTCTCCTTCCTCGATACCTCGCACCCCATGACAGAAACGATTCTGCTGACCGGCGCTACCGGCTACATCGCCTCGCACACCTGGGTTGAATTGCTGGATGCGGGCTACCAGGTGATCGGACTCGACAACCTCTGCAACAGCAGCTCGACCGTGCTCTCCCGCATCGAGCAGATCACCGCCAAGACGCCTAAGTTCGTGCAGGGCGACGTGCGTGACCGCCGCCTGCTAGATGACCTGTTTGCCAGTTCGCGCATCTCAGCTGTCATCCACTTTGCGGCGCTCAAGTCGGTGGGCGAATCGGTGCAGAAGCCGCTGGCCTACTACGACAACAACATGGGCGGGCTGGTCACGCTATGCGCGGCCATGGCGCATGCGAATGTGCGCCAGCTCGTTTTCAGCTCGTCGGCAACGGTGTATGGCAATCCGCACACCGTGCCGATCACCGAATCGTTTCCGCTGTCGGCCACCAACCCGTATGGCCAGACCAAGGTGATGGGCGAACAGGTGCTGCGCGATCTGGAGATTTCCAATGCGGCGTGGCAAATCGCCTACCTGCGCTATTTCAATCCGGTGGGCGCGCACCACAGCGGCCTGATCGGCGAAGACCCGCGCGGCATCCCCAACAATCTGATGCCGTATGTAGCGCAGGTGGCGGTGGGCAAGCGCGAGAAGCTTTCCATTTACGGCGGTGACTGGCCAACGCCTGACGGCACCGGCGTGCGCGACTACATCCACGTGGTGGACCTTGCGCGCGGGCACCTTGCGGCGCTCGACACGCTGCGTCGCGATGGCCGCGGCTTTACGGTCAACCTCGGCACGGGCCGCGGGTATTCGGTTCTGGAAGTGGTGGAGGCCTACAAGCGCGCCAGCGGCAAGCCGGTTCCGTACCAGATCGTGGATCGCCGCCCCGGCGATATTGCAGCGTGCTATGCCGATCCGGCACTGGCGGCCTCGCTGCTGGGGTGGCGCGCGCAATACGGCATCGAGCGCATGTGTGAAGACTCGTGGCGTTGGCAAAGCATGAATCCGGACGGCTTTCAAACCCGTGGCTGATTCATTGAACTACTCGAACCCAAAGGAGACGCCCCGTCGTGGATGAGCCGTTCATCGCTCACCTGGTCAATACGCTGGCGCACGCGTTGTTGCCTGCGTTGCTGCCGTTTGTCGTGGCCTGCGGCGCGGGCAGTCTGCTGCTGCGTCTGCTTGATGACTTGCGCAGTGCGACGGCCCCGCGCACGCGCGTGCCGCTGGTCATGACAGCGTTGTTCTCGGCGGTCGGGCTGTGGGCAGTGCCGCTGCTGCCGCTGCTTGCGCATTGGCCGCTGCACGAAGGTCCCGCGGTGCTTGTGATGACGCTCGCGTCGTTCTGCTGGAGCCTGGCCGTGGCGGCGCTGTGGTGTGTGCTGGGCGGCCGTGCGGGCCTGATGCGCGCCCTGTTGCTCGGCGTGTTGCTGAGCGTAAGCGGCCCCGTGGCGGTGTTGCTGCTGGCGGGTGTGACCAGCTTCAGCGCCACCGCCTGGGAAGACGCCGGGCTGCTCGGTATCGTCATGGCTCTGTCGGCGATGGCGTGTGCTGCGGCGCTGCAATTTGCGCTCTCGGCGCGGTCGGGGGCGACCGGGGTAGCGGTACGCCGTCCGGGCGTGAGTCTGTTTGTCAGCGTGCTGTTTGGCGTTGCGTTGACGGCGGATGCGGTGTACACGGCGTCGCTCGCAGGCTCGTTTTCGACGCTTTCCGACATGCCCGGCAATGCGCCGGCAGGGTTGCGGTTGCTGCTCGTGATGGGCGCGGCTGCAACAGCGCTCGCTGCTTTGCTGCTGGGCTATCGGGATCGTGCAACAGGCGACACCGCCGCCGCCGTTGCCACACGCGAAATCCGTCTGCGCAAGGAGACCGTGCAGGCGCTCAACGACCTGGAGCAGAGCTACCGCCGCCGCGAGGCCGAACTTGTTGCCCGCCATCAACTGCTGCTCGACGGCGCAGATGTCGGTCTGTGGGAGTTCGATCTGGTCACCCGCGCTGCGCAGTTCTCCGCGCGCTTTGCCGCCATGCTGGGCTACACGCTCAAGGAGATCGGCCCAAGCACGAGCGAGTATCTCCGTCTGGTGTACCCGGATGATCTGCCCATGGTGCTCAATCGCATCCAGGCGCATGTTGACGGCAATACGCCGGCTTACGTGGCGGAATTCCGCATGCGGCACAAGGACGGCAGCTATCGCCAGATTGCCGCGCACGGCGTGGCAGTGCGCGACGCCGGTGGCAATGCCGTGCGCATGGCAGGGTCGCATATCGAGGTGGCTGCAAAAGCAGCCTCGGCGGGGGTTGCCGGCTCAGCCGCTTCGATCGTTGCCGAGGCACCGGAAACGCTGCGTCGCCATGGCTTGTGGGAATCCTGGTCGCCTGCCGATCATCCCGCCGCAGAAGCTGTCGCACCGCAGACAGAATCGACATCACTGCCTGGGCCCACTACGACGTCCACAGGCGGCGCGCTTCCCAGCATCAATCCCGACGCCTTGCGTTGAGGCGTCTTTCTCTGTGTCCCCTTTCCTCCGCGGTGACTTGGCACTTGGGTAGATGTCCTACTCAAGTTTTTCGCATATGTGTTCGATAGCTCAAGCAGAGCGCGTGTAATCGCGCCAGGGGAGCGCCGCGATCGGTACCTGTGCCTAGCGGACAAAGAGAAAACGCTTGGAGGAAGGAAGATGAATCGACTCACGCTTCGTCAGAAGCTGTGGCTGCCACTTGTCCTGAGTTGGCTTTGTCTGTTGTTGATCACATTGTGGAGCACTTGGGAGACCCGCACCCTGCGCCTGGAAGAACGCCAGCGCGACTTGCAGAACATCAGTGAATCCGTATTCAGCATCATCAAAGACTACGGACAGATGGCGCAAGACGGTAAGCTCGCCGCCGACGAGGCCCGCGCCCAGGCCCTCGCGCGCATCAAGATGATCCGCTACGGCAAGGATGGCTACTTCAGCATCAACCAGACCAACTCGGTGATGGTGATGCATCCGATCAAAGCCGAAATGAACGGCAAGGACATGTCGGGTTTTACCGACCCGGCAGGGAATCATCTGTTCGAGGAAATCTCTCGCGTGGGCAAGAGCGGCGGCGGCTTTGTCGATTACCTATGGCCCAAGCCCGGCGCGGAAGCGCCGCAGCCGAAGAAGAGCTACGTGCTGTATTACCAGCCTTGGGACTGGTGCCTCGTCACGGGCACGTATATGGACGACATCGAGACCGCATTCCACGCGTCGCTAATCAAGGCGCTGGGGCTGCTGTTTGGTGTCGGCTTGCTGATGACTGTGGTGGTCGTGGCCGTTACGCGCAGCCTGCAGCGCCAGTTGGGTGGCGAGCCCGCTTATGCTGCCCGCATTGCCGGCCGCATCGCCGCGGGTGATCTGGCTGTGCCGGTTGAAACCCGCTCGGGGGATCGCGACAGCATGCTCTACGCCATGGCGCAGATGCAGCGTGAGCTGACGGGCACGATCGGCAACATCAAGAGCTCGGCGGATTCCATTGCCAGCGCCACCAAGCAGATCGCTGCCGGCAATGCCGACCTGTCGCAGCGTACGGAGCAGCAGGCCTCGTCGCTGGAAGAAACGGCGTCGAGCATGGAGGAACTGACGAGCATCGTGAAGCAGAACGCCGACAATGCGCGTCAGGCAAGCACACTGGCCGTCAATGCGTCGGATATTGCGGTCAAGGGCGGAGAGGTGGTCGGGCGCGTGGTCGAGACAATGTCCGGCATCAACGAAAGCAGCAAGAAGATTGCCGACATCATCGGGGTGATCGAGGGCATCGCTTTCCAAACCAACATCCTGGCGCTGAACGCTGCCGTGGAGGCCGCCCGCGCGGGCGAGCAGGGCCGAGGCTTTGCCGTGGTGGCGGGCGAAGTGCGCAGCCTGGCGCAGCGCTCGGCGAGCGCTGCCAAGGAAATCAAGGACCTGATCGGCGATTCGGTGGGCCGGGTGCAGAACGGCTCGGCGCTGGTGGAAGAGGCTGGCGTGGTGATCCAGGACGTGGTGACTGCCGTGAAGCGCGTAACGGACATCATGGGCGAGATTTCTGCGGCGTCCGACGAGCAGAGTTCCGGCATCGAGCAGGTCAACCAGGCTGTGAACCAGATGGACGAAGTGACGCAGCAGAACGCTGCGCTCGTGGAGCAGGCGGCGGCCGCTGCGCTGTCGCTGGAAGAGCAGGCGCAATTGCTGCGTACGGCTGTGGGGCGCTTCCAGGTATAACTGCGCCTGACCACTGTCAGGCAGACATGCAAAAGGCCGGCAAATTCGCCGGCCTTTCTCTTTTGTGGTTTCCGGCGCGCCTCTTTGTGCGGGCTCGGAATGCTGCGCTGGAAGCGCTGCTCAGGCGACCAGAAAATCCTCCATCTTCCGGCCCGACGACAGCTCCTTTACCAGCCAGCCCGGGCGCTTGCCACGGCCCGTCCAGGTATTGCCGTTGTTGTCGCGGTAACGCACCGGCACCTTACGGCCAGCCTTCTTCGAGGCCACGGCACCCTTGGCGCCAAAACCGAGGTCTTCGGCGGTCAGGCCGTATTCCACGATCTTGTGCTTGATTTCAGCGATCACCGTCGCTTGTTCATTTGCCCGAAGTTCATCGGCTTGGCGCTGCAGTTCAGAGATCTTCTGAACGATTTCCTTGTAAGTCGGCATTATGGATTCCTCAACTTTGCAATTGAAACGCGGGCACGCTCCCCGTAGCCCAGCGCATTATAACGACTTTGCCATTGAGAATTGAATTTCGTTAAGACCTCATGTCAACGACGTGGATTTTCTGCCGCACTGTTCTTTGCGCTAACCTGCATGGGATGGGCGTTTGCGCGATGTGTCGAAATCATAAACATATGAACCATTACAAAACCATTGGGCCGTATTGCAATCGATGCAACGCACCAACTACGCAATCCCTACTCAATTCTTTTCTTATGTGACTGCTTCATTGCTTCGGCAATTGCCGGTGGTCTTGGTCTAATATCGGCGAATATGAAGATGAAAGGTTGCTGAAGCGCGATGCCGAATGCATCAAAATGGCGCATTTTCTGTGCCGCCTATTCGATGCCGCCTGTTCAGGCGTACTCGACTCCAAGCAACCCTTGAAAATCCTTGGCCGGCATCGGACGCGCCAGCAGATAGCCCTGAACCTGGTCGCATTGCAGATTCACCAGGGCCTGCATTTGCGCTTCGGTTTCCACGCCTTCCGCCACCACGGTCATGTCCAGCGAGTGCGCCATCGCGCAAATGGCGCGAATGATGGCGGCTGCCTCGGGCGGATTGTCATCGAGCGCGGAGACGAATGCGCGATCGATCTTGATCTGCTGGGCGCGAAATCGCTGCAGATAACTGAGGCTGGAATAACCGGTCCCGAAATCGTCAATGGCCACCTCGAAGCCGAGCGACTGGATCTGACGGATGACCGCGATGCTTTGGCTCGCATCGCGCATGGCCGCGGTTTCGGTGATCTCGAACATCAACCGATGTGCGGCAACCTGATAGCGATGCAGGATCTGCGACAGACGCTGCACGAGATCGGGTTGCTGGAATTGCCTTGGCGAGAGGTTGACGGCAATGCGCTGCGGCGCCATGCCGATGGCATCCCAGTGCATGATCTGGCGACAGACTTCTTCGACCACCCAGTCGCCCAGTTCGACGATGGTGCCGGTGCGTTCGGCCAACGGGATGAACTCCGCTGGCGACACCGGGCCAAGCTCCGGGTGGTTCCAGCGCAGAAGTGCTTCGGCGCCGGCCATGGCCTGCGTGCGCGCGTCGTACTTTGGCTGGTAGTACACGGAGAGCTGCCCGTTGAGGGCCGCATGCGAGAGCGCACGTTGGATCTGCAGCACGCGGTGTGCCGTGGTGTTCAGGCGCGGCTCGAAGAAGCGGTAGGCGTTGCCGGTGGATTGCTTGCAATCGAACATGGCCGTGTCGGCATGTTCAAGCAGCGTGTCTGCCGTCGCACCGTTGTGAGGATGAACGACTACGCCAATGCTGGCGGTCGCGCGCAGGCGCCGGCCTTCCACTTCCACCGATTCACGCAGGCGGAACAGCAGCTTGTCGCCAATGGTGGCGGCAGACTCGGGCAGCGCCAGACCTTCAACGAGGATGCCGAATTCGTCGCCGCCAAGGCGTGCCACGGTGTCTTCGCCGCGAATCGCCTGGCGCAGGCGCTCGGCAATGATTTGCAGCACACGGTCACCGGCGTTGCGGCCGTATTGGTCGTTGATCTGCCCGAAATTGTCGAGATCCAGATAGAAGAGAGCAAACGGACGCCCGCGTCGCGTGGACGACAGGATTGCCGCCTCCAGCGCTTCGCGCAGATGCAGGCGGTTCGGCAGGCCGGTCAGCGCGTCGTGGAGTTGGGGCCGGGGCGTCTGGTTTGCCACGCGCGCCAGCGAAGCTTCCAGGTGCGCCTGCGCCGAGTCGACACGGGTCTCGAGCATCATCAGCACCGCGTGCAGGCCCAGTGCGATCAACACGCCGCCGGCGCTGAGCATGATGACGGGCACGATATGCATCGTTGATTCATCGGCCGGCCAAGCGGCGGCGCACGGCCACAGCACGAGCGATAGCACCGCAGTTGTCGCCAGCACGGCTGCGGCACGTGCGCGCAGACCCACGGCGGCGCGGCGCTGCGCGGGCGGCATATGAAATGCCATGCACATCGCCAAGCACACGCCTGCACCAAGCACCAGCGTGCCGCCGCCCCAGCCAAGCACGGCGCGGCGCAGCGACAATGCCTGGTCATGCACCCAGGGGCGTGTCATATACAGCTCCATCGTCAACAGGCCGATGGCAAGCGCCACGGCGCCCATGGCAATGCTGCGTCGTTGCGGAGCCTGTGCGCCATTGGAAGCCGAAGTGTCCGGCAACACGATGGAGAAAGCCGCCAGCGAGGCCGCCAGCGCTGTCATGAGTGTCGCCACAATGGGCGCGGATACGGCCGCACCGACCTGCCGATGCAGGCCGAGCTGGCCGAGCCAAAGCCCCGCCCACAGCCCAATGCCAAGAATGACCGCACAGGCGATGCGCCAGTTGCGGCGTTTTGCGATCGTCGAGCCCCCCGGCAGACGTGTCGCAGCGTCCAGTGCGGCAAACGTGGTCAGCCCAGTGCTGACCCACGCAAACAGCAGCAGCGCAATATGGAAATCGTTATGCATGCGAGCGCATCCGGCGCGGCCCCCCGATCTACGACCAGCGCCTAGTCTGTGTTTTGCGGCGAGGATAGCGCAAAAACCTGTCGTTTCAGGCCGCGAAAAGGCGCGTTTGTTGCGCGTTATTCACAGAATGCGTCGGGATCATTCGCCGTTACCGCTTCGCATCAAGCAAGCATGACGGCGCCACGCCTGTCTTGGGGGATCGGCAGAAACCGCCGAAACGTGAGCCGGGTATACGCGGATGGCTCGCCGCTCGTGATTGAGCGTCGGAAGTCAGGCGAAGTGGGGAGGAAAATCGCGCACGTACTCAGGCGTTGAGGCGGCCCCGCCGGCGCGCAGCCGGAGTGGCAGCGCCAGCACGTTCCAGATCGACGCTGGGCAACAGATGCAGCAGGCGCACAAGCTCAGACTGGCGATGCGTGCCGGTCTTGCGCAGGATGTCGCGGATATGCACGCGCACCGTGTGCAGCGAGAGAAATTCGCGCTCGGCAATTTCCTGCAGGGTTTCGCCTGCGGCCAGCCGTGCAGCGACGATGCATTCCTTGTTGGTCAGCCCGAAGAGCGAGGCGAGCACGCCGGCGTCCATGACGGACCGTGCCTCGGAGTTGCCGACGAGCACCAGCGCCAGCGGCGAGGCCCAGGCCGAACGCATCGCATCGGAAGGCGTGAGCGGCGTGGCAATGAACGGTACCGGGCGGCCATCGCGCGCCAGGTACATCCACGAACCGGCCGCGCCTTGTACGCCGAGTGACCCGGCAGCATGTTCGATGAGGTTGCGAAGCGCCGCGTCGTGTGTGTGATCAGCCGAATGCAACAGGCTGCCATCGAGCGACAAGCGGTCGTCTTCCGTCGTCATCGTGCGCGCCCAGGCGTTGGCGTATTTCACGCGCATGGTGCGCTCGATGACCATCACGCCGAAGTCGAGCGTATCCAGCCCGGCCATGCCGAGTGCGGCGAGTTCGTTCAGCTCAAGATTGCGCTGCTGCATGCGCGCAGCCCGCTGCAGGTGCGGCAGCACGCGCTGCAGGCGGGTTTCGCGTTCGATGGTGCTGACTTCCGATGCATCGTCGTCGCGCGTGCGCAGGCGCATCGTGACGCGCATGTCGGGCGTATCGATCAGTGTCATGCCTGCCGAAGGCGTCTCTTCGGGCGGCGCGGCGCTCAGCAGTTGCGGATCGTGACAGAAGCTGTTGCAGTGGCCCGGCTGCGGGCAGTGCTGGCACCAGCCCGACGAAACGCCGTGGCGCGGCGTGTCGGTGTGCTTGTCCCAGACGAAATAGTGTGCGCTTTCGGCGCCGGCATACACAGAAAGCAGGGCCAGGGCGATCGGCATCTGCGCAGGCTCGAGTACCGCCTCGTAGATGGTATCGACGAGTCGATGGAATTCTGCGTCATCCGATAGACGTTGCAGCATGATGGCCCCCGGTGCGTATTGCGACAGCTCAGAGTGCAATCCCTTGCTGTCGGCGTGTTGCGGCGTGATGCCGCCGTCGCTGTCATGATTATTGTTGTTCTGCGCGACTTCTGTGGTAATCGGCAACTCTTTGGAAAAACTTAACATTCCGCTTTCGATGCTCCCAAATTCCGGCGGCGATGTATCCCCCCCTTGAGAGGGGAGTATGGGCGACTTTCAGCGCTGAAAATATAAAAAATATAAAAAATTCGTGCACATGTTCACGATACCGGCGTGCGTCAGTTGAACTGGTACGTGTAGGCGGCGTTGAACCGCAGGCTGCGCGAGCTTGAGTTGATCGGCTTGTCTCCCACGGGACGCGCGATGGCCAAGTCCAGCGTGTAGTACTTCCGATCGGAGAAGCGCACGCCCAGGGCAATCGAGCCGAGCTGATCATGCACCAGCGTGCCTGCGTTCGAATAGACCTTTGCGGTGTCGTACAGCAGGTAAGGTTGCACGGTCTTCAGATAGTCCATCGATACCTGGAATGCGCGGTTGATTTCCACCGATGCGCCCCAGCCGCGATCACCTGCCACTTCACCGGCCGGATAGGCGAGACCGAAGAAGCGTCCGCCAAAGCTGATCTGCTCCGACGATGGAAGCACCGCGCCGCTGTACTGCGCTGCCCCCGACACCACCACGCCAAAGCCCAGGGGCAAGTCGTGGGCTTCGCTGGCGGTGACGCGCGTGCGCAGGAAGCTCAGGTCAACATCGTTTTTGGCGTTGGACGAGGCGGCCTTGCCGGCGCCCAAGCTATTGATGCCTTGGTATAAGCCCAACGACGCACGTCGAGTCTCGCCCGGGTTGATTTCGGTATAGAGCACCTCGGCGCCGGCCACGCGGACTTTGGTATCCAGCTCAGTTTGCGGGAGCGTGGTGACTTGCGGGTTGTAGCGCTGCTTGTCGTCGTTGCCGTAGAAGGTGCCCGTCACCATCAGGTTGCGCGTGTTCGACAGCAGTACCGGATAGCTCAATGACAACCCGAGCCGTTGCGTGTCGGTCAGGTAGCGCGATTGATAGCCCAGTTGCTCCAGCGGCAGATTCTCGGGCATGCCGCGATAGTGCGACCACGTGAGCTTGGCCAGCAGCCCGTCGGTGCCGATTGGCTGAGCCCACGAGGCCGAGTAGAACGTCTCATGATCCGACCCGCGCGGTTGCAGCGTCGAGACGGTGATCTGCTCGCCCAGCGGCGTCACGCTATTGAGCGTGCCCGTAATGATGGCCCGCACACCCGGCGAACGGTATTCGATGCCCGTGCCGATCGTGTACGGCTGGCGCTTCACGTTCAACACGAGTTCGCTCGCACCATCGGTGGTGGTGGGCGGCTGCACAGTCGCGGTGATCTGCACGCCGGGTTGCAGCGCCAGCACGCCGGTGACGCGCTCGAACGTTTCGCGGCGCAGGGGCTTCTCATTCATCAGGCGCTGCGAGATTTCTCGCAGGCGGTCTGCCAGTGGCCCGGGTGTGCCCTCGATACGCATGCGCGCCACATAGCCTTCGACCACGGTGACGCGCACGACACCGCCTTCAAACGTTTGTGCCGGCACGAAAGCAAATGAGAGCGGGAAACCGCGGTCGGCATACAGCTTGGTGACATCGTTGGCGGCCTGCAGCAGTTGCGCGACGGTCACGTCGTGCCCGGCCAGCGGCGCGAAATGCGCAGCGACCTCGGGAAACGGCAGCGTCTTGACGCCTTCGATCTGGAACTTGGTCGGTGTGAGATGCGTGGCGAGCAGGTTTTCCAGTGCCGGATTCGGCCGCTGCACTTCCACCTGGATCTTCTGCTGGGGCGGACGGGAGGTATCGACCTTGGGAAGCGTGTCGATCGGGTTGCCTTGAGTGGGGCTGCTCTGGGCCCAGCTCAGTGCCGGGCCGGTCAGTGCTACGCCTGTGGCCAGGGCCAACCGCATGGTGGTGGTCCGCACGCCTGTCTCCTCCGTGATTTCGTTTGTAGTGTCGCGAAGCCGTGCAGCCGCGCGTTCCATCAAACGATAACCGCGAGACATGGTGCTTTACAACAAAACACATTGAGCGAGCGTTCACGCGACGCAACGGCCCAAGTAGATACTGGGGTGATAGGTGCGTGGCAGCCAGCCCAATGACGATGCCGCATTGCGCGGCATCGATGCGTTTGAAACTCGACAGCGGCGGACTGGCGTGTTAGCCGGTCCGCCGAAGCGTGGACCGCGGATCAGTGGCGCGTGCCGCCTAGTGTGGTGCCCACCGTACCCAGCAGACCACCCACCGCGCCGGTGACCGGAGACAGCGGTGTTGCCGCACCTGCTGACGTCAGGCCGGTGCCCACCGTGGTGACCACACCGCCAACCGGGGCCGTGATCGCACTGATGGGCCCCAGCGGGTTGCTGGCAGCACCGGCTGCACCGCCCAGGCTACCGAGCGCACCGGTGATCGGAGCAAGCGGGTTGCTACCACCTGGCGTGCCACCCAGGCCGCCCAGCAGGCCTGTGATCGGGGCCAGCGGATTACCGCCCGAGGCCGTCGGCGAATACACAGCGCCGCCCAGCGCGGCAACCGTGGTGCCTGCGGCCGTCACCACGCCACCGAGACCACTGACAACCGGAACGTTGGCAGCGGTGAGGGTCGTACCGCCATTGGCCACCGCGCCGCCAATCGTGCCCAGCAGTGAGTTTGCCGGGGAACCCAGACCCGTGGCCGCGCCCAGCGTCTGTGTGCCGCTGGTGATCTGCGACGTCAGCGGCACGATGGCCGTGCTCAGTTGCTGCGTGAGCTGCTCCACCGGGCCGGTCGACAGGGCCGTGCCCAGCGTGCCGCCGCCGTTGGCAACAGCCTGGCCGACTTGCGTGACCACGCCTGCCAGCGGTGTTGTCACTGGAGCCAGCGGCGCCAGCGGACCGGTGCCCAGGTTGTTGACCAGCGTGCCGGCGCTCGTGACCGTGTTGCCCGCACCGGTCACCACGTTCCCGAGGCTGGAAACGGTGGTGCCAACCGGATTGGTGTTGCGGCCGATGCTGCCCAACCCGTTCTGTACGCCCGTGCCCAGCGCCGAAACCGTCGCGCCAGCGCTTTCAACCACACCGCCCAAGCCGCTTTGCACGCCACTCAGCTGCGAGGGCAGCGGCGCGGTGGCGATGGTCTTGCCGAGGCCGCTCACAGTCGAGCCGGCCGCCGTGACGATGCCCCCTGCATTGTTGAGGACGGCGCCGGTCGGCGTCAGCGGCGCAGGTGCCGGAGTCGGGCTGGGGGACGGCGAAGGCGAAGGAGAGGGCGAAGGCGACGGCGAAGGCGACGGGGAGGGCGAAGGCGTTGGTGTTGATCCGCCGTTGTTGTTCGAGCCGCCGCCGTTCGAGCCGCCCAGCGAGCTGCCCATGTCTCCTGAGCCGGAGCTGGCGCAACCACCCAAAACCAACAGGCTTGCCATGGTGGCGGCCAGGCACTTGATATTCTTATTCATGATGGATCTCCCGTTTTAAAAGTCCGCTTTAGTCAGCAGGAAAAAGTCTCACTCTCGACGTGAGGTGGCCGGACTCTGCAAACGGTGTGCCATGTCACCATTATTACGCACTGTGTAATGCTGTATCTGAATTTGCCCCGTTTATCTCGATAAAGCGGGGGAATTGTGAAAACTAATCAGAATGCTGAATTTACATACCCCACAAAAGTGGGGGTTAAACGTCTGCTCTCGGGGTTATGTCGGCGATGGATGTGTTCCGTGTCACGTTACGTCGTAACGCTGGGAACATGGATTTGGGTGGGGTAACGGTCGGCGCTCAAGTTAGGGAAACACCTGACGCGGTGCCCGTAAAACCAACACACACGCCGTCCTTTGAAAACTGAGCCCTGTTTCTAATGCGGTTGGCATGCGATTTGCAGAATGCGGCCCGCAGTCCGCAATACCGAGCTCAGACATCAAGACACATCATTCCAAGAAAGGGACGGACCATGACTCACATTCGACACTCCATTCGCGTTGCGCCGTTGGCCTGCGCTGTTGCCGCTCTTATGTTGGCGGCTTGCTCTTCGGGAGGCTCCGGCTCGGGCAGTTCGCCGAATCCGAGCCCGAACGACACGACGGGCGTGACGCCCGTCGGCAAGGTCGCAAACGGCACGGGCAACACCGTTGTGGCGACTGGCCAGGCGGTCAGCAGCCTCGGCTCCACGCTTCAAAACGCAAACATTCCGGGCTTGTCGGATCAGGCCAAGGCCGGGCTGGGCGGCACGGTTGACAACGCCGGCAAGGCGGTCAGCGATCTCGGTCTGGGCGTCCAAACCGGGCTTGGCAAGATGGGCCAGAACCCCAATCCGATCGGTACAACGGTGGCCAGCACCGGCAATGTCGTGACGGACCTGGGCCAGGCCACCGTGAGCGCAGGCTCGCTCGTGCAAGGCCTCGGCCAAGGTTCTGGCGCACCGTTGGCACCGATCACTCAACCGGTGGGCGGCGGCGTCCAGCAGATCGGCCAGGCGCTGATTGGTGGCGGTACGCTGCTGGGCAGCGCGCTGTCTTCCGGCGCGGTGCAGCAGGTGACGCAGCAACTGAGCACGGCCATCGTGCCAGTCACCACGCAGGTCAGCGGCGCTACTCAGATGATTGGCGATTCGACGGGCCTGGGCGGAGCCTTGAACAATCTGCTTGGGACCGTTGGCGGCGGCGTGGGCGGTGCCGGCAACACCATCACCGGGACGGGCGTACCGGTGGTCTCGACCCTGGGCCCGGTGGTGACGTCGCTCGGGACGACTGTCGCAGCAATCGGCGGTGTCGCCACGACCGGCGGGTCGGCGGGCAGCAACCCGCTGGGCGGCCTGCTCGGCGGCGTGGGGGGCAGCTCCGGCGGTACGACCCCGCTGGCTCCGTTGACCGGCCTCCTGGGCGGCGCATCTGGCGGCTCCAGTCCCCTGGCGCCTGTCACGGGCCTGCTGGGCGGCGCAGCCGGTGGCAGCAATCCGCTGGCGCCCATCACCAATCTGCTGAGCGGCGCGACCAGCGCAGCCGGCGGCACATCGGGCGGCAATCCGCTGGCCCCTGTCACTAACTTGCTGGGCGGCGTTGGCAGCCCGGCGCACTGAGCAGTACCTGTCTGTGCTCTTGAAGGTGCGCGGGCGTGTTCCCGTCGCTCGCGCATCCTTTTTTTTGCCTAGACAGAAATGGGGAGCGTTTAGGTCAGCCGCGAGTATTAATGGAAAACCCGTCCAAATAATCGGCCTGGTCTCGGGTTTATTAAGGGATTTCCATTAGTTTTCAAGGGGTTGGCGTGTCATTAATAAAATTAAATAGAGACTTCACTCTAAATTAAGGTAAGTACCTTAATTGAGTTATTTTGTTTGCGGCGCCGCACGCCTATAAAGGCGTTACGGTGTGTTACGTGACATAGGTGACACGCCGGAAAAAATGGATGTTCATGGGGGTAGGCGGCGATCATCGGGCGCGTTCGGGACACTGCGTTCGATGACATTCGAATTTCGTTCCATTAGTGGAACGACGCGGACGGCGAATCTTCTGCTGTTCGTGTCATCGCAGTAAATCCCCATGCGTTTTATCCGTGATTAGCAAATATGAACTGGCTAAGGTAGGAGCGCCGAAAGCTGGTCGAGATCAACACATCCGCGGGCGAGTGCAAACAGGAGAGAGATCATGAAAAACGCCATTCTGAAGTTCATCCGTGACGAACAAGGTGCCACTGCCGTCGAGTACGGCATGATCGCTGGTCTGATCGCAGCGGCCATCACGGTCATCGTGGGCAAGCTGGGTACGCAGCTCAACACCGTCTTCACCAATATCTGTACAGCCGTCAAGGGCGGGACTGCTTGCTAGAGCCAGGCGTTGCATAGCCACATCGATATTGCTGGCTGGGTAAGCGTCGCAGTTCTCGCAGTTCTTGCAATCGCATTGGACATCCGCTTACGGCGCGTGCCGAACTGGCTCGTCGCCGCGGGGGTAGTGCTGTCCATCGCTCTGATCAAGTTCGGCGGGGTACAAGACCTTGCCTATGACTGGCAGGACTTCTGGCTCGGCGGAGCGATTGCATTTGCCTGCTTTCTGCCGCTGTACACCCTCGGCTGGATGGGCGCCGGCGACGTGAAGTTCTTCACTGTCGTCGGCCTCCTGGCAGGCTGGCATGGCCTTGTGGCCGTATGGCTTGTCTCGAGCATGATTTCCGGCTTGCACGCGCTCGGCATCGTAGTGTTACGCCAGCTTGACGCGTCGTCTCCATCGGCCTGGATTGTGATGCGCGTGTGCCCGGCTATCGCTCGCTGGGATATCGCTCATGCAGGGCTTCGAGGCATCCCCTACGCCGCCTACATGGCGATCGGGTTGCTGAGTCTGCCATGGGTTCCCTCAGTGATGCGCATGCCTTGGCTGCCGGGCATGTAGTTCAGACAGTTGAGGCGTTGAAAAAGAGCCGCCAAGCGGCCTGCCTATAAGAAAGGAGTCGGCCATGCCGACATTGCAACGGGAACGGGAGGGTGCTCGCATGCACCCGGAAGTCCGCACGCATGCTGTCCGCCGCCCCCGGCGGCACGGCGGCCGCGGCGCAGCTTCAGTCGAATTCGCCATCGTCGTGCCGGTGCTGCTGGTGCTCATGCTTGGCGTCGTGTACTACGGCGTGATCCTCGCCATGCAGCAGGCGCTGACCCTGGCGGCGGAAGAGGGCGCACGCGCGGCGCTCCGCTATCAGCCTTCCAACACGCAGCGTGTGGCAGCCGCCTATGCGGCCGTGACGTCAGTACTTCCCACCTTCCTGACCGGGCGGGTCCAGACCAATCAGAGCAGCACCCCGCTGGTGAATTGCCAGAACGTGGCGGGCATGCAATGCCTGAGCGTGGTCCTGACATTGCCCGTGACCTCCGGCAACAACCCGCTGCTGCCCTCGATACCGCTGTTGCCCGCACCGGCTACGTTGACGGGCTCTGCCGTCGTGCAGCTTGTGCCCGGCTCCTGACGTTTTTCAGTTCGCTGACCTTCTCGATCGACCGCTCGGACACGCCGCCCAGATGACCAGCAAACACCTTCAGATCTTCGCCGCCGCGCTATTGCTGCTCGCCGCCATTCTTGGCGCCGTGGCATGGAAGTCGGCGCATCGCCCGCCGGCGCCCGTGGCCGAGCAGAAAGATGGCAAAGCGGTCTATCCCGTGGTCGTGACCACGAAACCGCTGGAGGCGGGCAAGCCCATCACCGCAGACCAGGTGGCCATCGAGCAACTGCCCATCAATCCGGCCGAAGCGTTTTCCGACGTCACGAAGGTCGTCGGGCGTGAACCCATTCTGCCGGTCGGCGTTGGTGTGCCGCTGATTGCGTCGCAACTTTCCTCCGGATTGGCGCAGCAGGTCGAGGCCGGTCAGCGCGCGGTTGCCATCAACGTGGACGAGGTGGTCGGCGTGGGCAATCGCGTTATGCCGGGCGATTACGTCGATGTGTTTCTCGTGATGCGTAAGGACGGTCAGGAGATCGAAGACAGCCAGGCGCGCCTGCTGCTGCCGCACCTGCGGGTCCTGGCGTTTGGCCCGCTGGCCATCAATGAAGGGCCGCAGAAGCAGCCCGAGAACAGCGGGGTCACGCGCAAGGTCGATCAGGCCAAGACGGCCGTGCTGGCCGTGCCGGTGGAGGCTGTCAGCCAGCTGGCGATGGCACACCAGAGCGGTCGTCTGCTGCTGGCGCTGCGCAACCCAGGGGACGACGCCGAACCGACCGTCAAACCGCAGGATGCCGCATTGCTGGCGGCCGCCAACCGCAACCCGATGGACGTCGCACAAGCCGGCGTGTCGATGGCCAGCCTGACGGGCTCGGCGCGCAGGCTGGTCGTTGTGCCGCCGCCGCTGCCGGCCATTGCCGCGGCCCGCACGACGGTGCGCAGCAGTACCGCCAGCACTGGTGTCGAGATCATCCGCGCAGGAAAACGTGAGGAGCAACATGACTGATGCCGCCATGGTTCGCGGTTGGATGGGCGGACTCGCGTTGGGCTGCGCCGCCTTCGTGTCGAGCGCATTTGCCGAGACGGCACCGACCGGCCAGACGCTTCATCTGCTGACGGGAAGCCAGCGCGAGATTCGCCTGGGCAAACCGCTCGAACGCATTGCCATCGGCAACCCCGAGATTGCCGATGCCCTGTTGCTCAAGGGGCGAGGTACGGCCACGAGCGTTTTGATCATCGCCAAGAAGCCGGGTGCGGCCAACGTGATGGTCTGGACGCAAGGCGGCGTTGCGACGACTTACAACGTGCAGGTGGACGCCGCGGCGCCTGTGCCGGGTGACCCGGCAGTGGTTGCACAGGGCGATACGGCGGTTGTTTCAGGTCAGCCCAAGGATGTTTACGCACTGGCCCGTGCGCGCCGTTCGGCCGCTGCAGCCAGCGGCGCAGAAAAACCTAAAGATGGCAACGTCATCGACACCACCTCGATGAACGTGCCAGGTACGGTGCAAGTCGACGTGCGGGTAGTGGAGTTCAGCAAGACGGTGCTCAAGGAGGCCGGGTTCACGTTTGGTCGTACGCGCGGCGGTTTCGATTTCCGGACATTTGCGCCGTCGTCGCTCTCCAAGGTCACGTTTGGCTCCAACGGTTTGTCTACCGAATCCACCATGCCGATCGGTTCGGCGTTCAACCTGCTGGTCTCCTCGGTCAGCAAGGGCCTCTTTGCCGACCTCAGCTTGCTGGAATCAAACGGCATGGCGCGTGTGCTGGCCGAGCCAAGCCTGGTTGCCCTGTCAGGCCAGAGCGCCAATTTCCTGGCCGGTGGCGAGATTCCGATTCCCGTGCCCCAAGCGCTGGGTACCACGACTATCGAATACAAGCCGTTCGGCATCGGGCTGACGGTGTCGCCCACCATTCTCTCGGAGAACCGCATCGCGCTGAAGGTGGCGCCTGAAGCGAGCGATCTGGATTTCAGCCGAGGCGTGACGCTCAACGGTGCGACGGTGCCGGCCATCGTCACGCGCCGTGCCGATACAACAGTTGAACTTGGCGATGGCGAGAGCTTTGTCATCGGCGGGCTGGTCAGCCGGTCCACGCTGTCCAACGTCGACAAAGTGCCGTTCCTGGGTGACGTGCCGATTATCGGGACGTTCTTCAAGCGCCTGAACTACAACCAGGAAGAGCGGGAACTGGTGATCATCGTCACGCCGCATCTGGTCAAGCCGATGGCACGCAATGCGCCGATCGACAAGATGCTGCCGGGACAGAGTAGCGGGCGGGATCGCGATACCGCGGGCGATCCCGTGTGGCGGCCGTTCGCGCTGGGGGTGGCAGATCCGGCCGCCATGCCTGGGTTCTCGAAGTAAGGGGCGGGCATGGACTATTTCCTTCTGCACGGCGGCGCACGTGGCGGTAAGCAAGGCGACGCACAGTCGGAAGGCGTACACCGCTGGCTGGCCGCGGCAATTCGCGAGTTGGGCGTGCTGGTGGCCGAAACCACTGGCCACGACGCGTTCATCGAGCAGATTGGCGCAGTGAACCCCGAGGTGGTGTTCGTGCGCTTTGCCTCGTCTCCCACACTGATCGACGTGCCAGATCAGGACCAGAAGCTGGGCGAGGGCGCCGACGCGATCAACGAGGCGATGCAACTGGTCGCGCAACTTGCGCGTCTGTTTCCGGGCTTGCCGCTGGTGGCGGTGGGCTCCGCTGCCGATGGCCGCGCGATGCTGGCTGCCTTGCGCGCAGGGGTAAAGGATTTCGTTGACGTGGACGGCGCGCCGGCCGAGGCTGTGCGCGTCGTGCGTCGACTGCTGGCGGACCGCGCATCGGCTGAGCCGACCCGCCGTGGCCGCGTGCTGGCCGTGTTGGGCGCGCGCCCCGGCGTGGGCGCCACCACGTTGGCCACCAATCTGGCCACGCTGGTGCGCCGCACGTCGGCCAGCGATGTGATGCTGCTCGACCTTGGCCAGCCGCTGCGTGATGGCGCCCTATACCTTAACGTGCAAGCCAACTTCCACTTTGTCGAAGCCGTGCGCAACCTGCGCCGCTTCGACCAGGTGTTTGTGCAGACCGCGCTGTCGCGTCATCCGAACGGGCTTGCGGTCCTGCCGTTGCCGATCTCGCTAGCCGAGATGCGCGACGTTTCGTTCTCCGAAGCGCTGGGTCTGCTCAACCGCTTGCGCACGTTCTTCGACCTGCAGGTCGTTGACCTGGGTGGCTTTGGCAACATCGACTTCATCGCACAGATCATCAAGGCCGCCGACGATGTGATGCTGGTGACCGAGCAAAGCGTGGGCGCCATCGTGTCGGCGGCTGAACTGATGCAGGAACTCAAGAAGCGCGAGATTGACCGTGACCACCTGCACCTGACCATTTCGAAGTTCGACGCACGCCTGTCGCTGGACGCAGCGCAGATCGCCGAGCGGCTGGAGATTCCTTCGGTGCTGACGGTACCGAATCGCCGTGAAGCCCTGGTCATTGCTTCCAACCAGGGCGCGATGCTCGCGGAAACGCACCCCACCGATGCCTATGTCCGCGCGCTTGCGCAGATTGCCCAGACACTCGGCTATGCCCAGCAGAGCGAGCGCGCGTCTGGCTTGTCGAACTGGGTGTCTGGCGTGAGTGCTCGACTGGGTGGGCGCTTTGGCGGACGCTCCAAACGCAAGTCGGCAGACGCCAATGAACTGGATATCGGTACTACCGAACGGAACGCGACATGACACAGCCCATCGAGTTCTCCAACCAGGCGGACGCCGGCAACGGCGCGTTTGCCGTTTCGCAGGCTTTCCAGGACATCAAGGAAGCCGCCCACGAACACCTGCTGACACGCATCGAAGAACTTGGCGCCGAGTTCGGCCGCTGGTCGCGCACGGCCATCCAGCGTTTTGTCGATCTGGAAGTGGAAGGCTTTACGCGGATGCGCCGCATTCCCGTCAACGAGACGGAGATCCGGCAGATTGCCGAGGCGCTGACCAAGGAGTTGGCTGGCTTCGGGCCCATCGAAGACCTGCTGGCCGATCCGGCGGTGGAAGACATTCTCGTCAACGGCCACCTGGACGTGTACGTGTCGCGCCACGGCATTCTGGAGCGCATTCCGGTGCGCTTTGCCGACAACAACCACCTGCTGCGCATCGTGCGCCGCATCCTTGCGCCCATCGGCCGGCGGCTGGACGAATCCAACCCGATGGTCGATGCGCGCTTGCCGGACGGCGGCCGCATCAACGTGGTGATTCCGCCGCTGGCGCTGGAAGGGCCGGTCGTGTCGATCCGCAAGTTCCGGAAAGATCCGCTCAAGCCTGAAGACCTGCTTGGCCTGGGCACGATGAGCGAAGAGATCGGGGCGCTGATCGATTCTGCTGTGCGCGCGCGCTGCAACATCCTGGTAAGCGGTGGCACCAGCTCCGGCAAGACGTCGCTGCTCAACGCAATGGCGTATCACATTCCGACGACCGAGCGCGTGATCACCATTGAAGACACGGCAGAGCTGTCGCTCAATCACCCGCACGTGGTGCGTCTGGAAAGCCGGCCGGGCGGCTTCGAGGGCACGGGCGTCGTCACGATTCGGGAACTGCTGCGCAACAGCCTGCGCATGCGGCCCGACCGCATCATCGTGGGCGAAGTGCGCGGCGGTGAAGTCCTGGAAATGCTGCAAGCCATGAGCACCGGCCACGATGGCTCGATGGGCACCATCCACGCCAGCAGCCCGCGCGAATGCCTCTACCGACTGGAAATGCTGGCGGGCTTTGCCGGCTTCCAGGGCAGTGAGGTGAGCCTGCGCCGGCAGATCACCAACGCCATTGATTTCATCGTGCAGATCGGCCGGCTATCCAACGGCAAGCGTCGCATCCTGTCGATTACGGAAGTCACCGGGCTCGGGGACAACATCATCTCGACGCAGGAGCTGTACCGCTACGAGCCCTATGTCGGCCCAGACGGCGAAGAGGTCGACCGCTGGACGGCGCTTGGCCTGCAGCCGCATTCGCCCAAGCTGGCCCGCATGCGCAACAGCGAAGGCGGCGGGATGGATGGCGGCATGACTGGATTTGGCGGCGGAGGCCGTTTCCATGTCTAGCATGACGCTCTGGTTCGGTTGCCTCGCGCTGCTGCTGATGGGCGCATCGCTCATGCTGTGGGCGGAGGCCGTACGCCGTCGCGAGCGCGAGGCATCGCGCAGCTTTGTGCGTGCGCAGACCGAGCAGATCAACGCGCGTTATCAACCGAATGTGGAGCCCGTGCCGGCAAGCGTGCCCGACTCGTTGAATCGCGCCTGGCAGGATGCACTGCGCCGCGCAGATATCGAGCCGAGCCGGCGCTTCTACGTGCTGCTGATTGGCCCCGCGCTCATGATTACGCTCGCCGTCTGGGCGGTGTCGAGCATGTTGTCTGCCCTGACGGCCCTCGCTCTGTACGTCGTGATCGTTGCTTTCCTGTTCTGGAACCGGACCCGAAAGATGAACGAGCGCCTGCTGCAGCAATTGCCGGGCTTTCTCGATGGCGTGGTGCGGCTGATGAGCATCGGCAGCGCGGTGCCTGCGGCGTTTCAGGCGGCCAGCGCCAACACCGAACAGCCGCTGCGCAACTGCCTGACTGCCATCACGCAGATGCAGCGCGCCGGCAAGGACCTCGACGCCGCGGTGCTGACCGTCGGCCGGCAGTATCGCGTGAACGAATTGATCCTGCTGTCGTCGGTGCTGCGCCTTGCTTTGCGCTACGGCGGGCGGGCCGACATCGTGATGGAGCGCACGGCTGCATTCATGCGCGACCGGCAGCAAGCCCAGCGCGAGCTGTTTGCGCTGTCGGCAGAGACGCGGTTATCCGCATGGATCATCGGGCTGCTGCCCGTCGTGGTGGGCGGTGTCATCATCATGTTCAACGCGGCGTACATCATGTCGATGTGGCGCGATCCGTTCGGCAAGACGTTGATTCTTACGGCCTTCGGTATGGAAGTGCTGGGTGCAGTCATGCTGGCCAGGCTGGCGAAATCGGTCTGAGGAGAACGCATGGACGATACCCTGATCACCCTCAGCCTGACCGCAGCGGCCGCGGGCGTGCTGGTATTCGGTGGGCTCGCGCTGCGTGCAACGCTCACGCGACATCGCAGCGCACGCAAGCTCGATACGGCGCTGTCCGACATGCGCGCGACGGCGGCCAATCCGGCCGCGCCCGCAGCGTCGCCGGTTGTGCCGCCCGCCGCTAGACCGCGCCCGCATGGCTCGCGTGAAGCCCAGCAGCTCCAGCAGCAGATCGCCAAGGTGGGGCAGCGCTGGATCGACACAGGCCTGGGCCGCCGCATCGTGACTGAGGAAGACCGCAAGCTGCTCGAAGAATGCGGTTACTACGGTGAACACGCCAGAACGGTCTTTGGCGGCACCCGTATCTTGCTGCCCCCGCTGCTTGCCGTATTCGGCGCATTGCACGCGTCATCGGCCCTGTTTGTGTTCGTGTTTGGCTTTGTCGGCTTTGCGCTGGGCTACCTTGCGCCGAAGTGGCTGCTCGGGCGTCGGAAGGAAAGCCGCCGGCGCCGTATGGATGATGAGCTGCCGGTCATGGTCGACATGCTGCGGCTGCTGCAGGGCGTCGGCTTGTCGATTGACCAGAGTCTGCAGGTGATTGCCAACGAATTCCACGGCATGCTGCCTGTGCTGGCGGGTGAATTTGGCCGCGCCAACCAGCAGTTCGCCTCGGGCCGCTCCCGCGAGCAGACGCTGTTGCGCATCGCGCGCCTGTTCGACAACGAAGACCTGAAGGGCCTGATCACGCTGCTTACCCAGGTGGATCGCTTCGGCGGCGCAGTGCAGGAGCCGCTGCGGCAGTTCGGCGGGCGTCTGCAGGAGAACCGCCGCGCGCGGCTGAAGGAGCGTGTGGGCAAGCTGACCGTGCAGATGACGATGATCATGGTCATGACGCTATTGCCCGCGCTGTTGATCATCACCGCGGGGCCGGGGTTCATGGGCGTCATGCGCAGCCTGCAACAAACCGGGGGACATTGAGATGACACGCTTCCCAAACGCCGTGCGCGCCGCCCTGGCCGGCATGACCATGCTGACCGTCATGCTGGCTGGCTGCGGCTCGATGGCCACGTCCGACATGAGCCTGCGTGCCGATGCCGACATCGAGATGGCACGTCAGCGCCAGAGCCAGGAGAAGTCTGAGATCACCAGTCCGGCGACGTATCTTTCGTTGATCCGCAGGATGCAGGAGCAGGGCCTGTACTACGCATCGCTTGCGCATATCGATGCCTACCAGCAACGCTATGGCCGTGCACCCGAGATCATGCTGCTGCGTGCGGACGCATTGCGCGAAACCGATCAGCTTGCCGCTGCCGATGCCGAATACCGTGCGGTGGTGGGAGCAACGTCCGCCATGGGCGCAGGCACGCAAGGCGGATTGCTCAATGCCGCCGCATGGCGCGGTCTGGGCATCATTGCGGGGCGCCAGGGCAACTTTACCGAGGCGGCTCGTCGGCTGCAGGTGGCAGCGCAGGCCAATCCTACCGACGCCAGCACAGCCAGCGATCTGGGCTACGCGCTGATGCGTGCCGGCGAGGTCGAACAAGCCCGCGTGCCGCTGATGCAGGCGCAGCAGATGGCCGCTTCCAGCCCGAAGATCGCCGGCAACCTGGTGATCTGGTTGACCGTGAATGACCGCAAGGACGATGCTGCGTCGCTCGCGTCGCACGCCCAGCTGACGGCATCCGCGCGCAAGGCCATTGACGAAGACGTGGCGCGCGTGCGGGGCGCTTGGCGCGATCGGCGTATCGGTCGCGACGCGGCGGCGGCTGCCACCCGTGCGGTGGCGCTCAGCCCATCTGCCGCAGGCGTAGCCGGGACGGCCACGCCCGCTATCACGACCCAATCCCGTCCGCTGGCATTGCAGCGCGGCCGCTTGCTTGACACCTTGGAGACCGCGCAATGATCCCCCGCATTCTGATGGCTGCCGGTATGGCGGTATGGCTGATGAGCAACCCGGCTGGCGCGCAAGGCTTTTCGGGCGGCAATCCGCAGAACGCTACGCAAGCCGCGCCCAACGTGGGTAGCAACATGGGCGATGCCACTCGCGCCTTGCTCAAGGCGCAACGCGATGGGACGTATGCGGGCGAGTTCGTCCCGTTGCGCGGGGAGCAGGCCGCGCTGGCGTATCAGCGCTACCTTGATTCGTTCAGTCGACCGATGCCTGGCCTCTCGCAGACGGCTCCAAGTGCGAAGTCGACAAGCTCGAGTCAAGCCACTACCGCACGTTGACCCTTCACAGAACGCCGCTGTGACACGAGCCACCCCCCGCCTTCGTCGATCCGCTAAGCTCCGCCGCCGCCTGCGCGGCGCGGTGAGCGTGATGACGGCCACCTTTATCGCCACGGTTGGTCTGGCGGTGCTGGTGTCGATCGACATCGGCAACCTGTTCTATACGCAGCGCGCGTTGCAGCGTTCCGCCGACCTCGCAGCCATGGCGGCCGCACAGCGGCTGGATTTGCCTGCCGCCGCACAGCAGGCGGTGATACAGAACGGGCTGACGGTGGATGGCACCAACGTCACGCTGGCCGTCGTGCCGGGCGTATGGGATGCCAGTGCGGGGACTGCTCCGACGTACTTCACCGCGCAAGCCGCAGTGGATGGAAATACGAACGCCGCGCAGGTGACGATCACGCAGAACGTGCCGTATTTCTTCATGGTCGGTCAGCGGAGGTTGCAGGCGACTGCGATTGCGAAGAACACGTCCATCGTGGCGTTCTCCCTGGGGTCCGGGTTGGCTTCTGTCGATAACGGACTGCTGAACCAGCTGCTCGGATATTTGCTTCACACGAATCTGAATATCGATGCTGTTTCCTATCAGGGGCTGGCCACAACCAACATCCGGCTCGCCGATCTTGCCGTGGCGCTGGGGGCGGGGTCGATGCAGCAATTGCTTTCGCTGTCACCCAGCCTCGGGAGCCTTTTCAATGCCGTCATCTCAGTGGCATCGCAGTCAGGGCTGGCTGGGGTGTCGGTGGGTGGGGCAGGCGCCAGCAATGCGTTGTCATTTGGCAGCGATCTGAATGTGCCGATCAATATTGGCGATGGTGGAGCCTCTTCGCCGG
>NZ_MCGB01000071.1 GCF_001699815.1 Ralstonia pickettii
AGCTTGCTCCAGCGCGCCGGTGGCGCCCGCCGCCCTCTATGACTTTGGACTCGCGCCTGCCGCAAGCGCTGGCGCGCGCCTGCCCACCGCCTTGCGCGTGGCCGACGTGGCCGGCCCGGGCTGGATGGACGGCAACGCCATCTATTACCGCCTCGCCTATGCGCAAGGCCAGCGTACCGACGCCTACGCCAACAGCCGCTGGGTGGAATCGCCCGTGAGTCTGTTCGATGCCCGTTTGCGCAATGCGGCGGCAGGGCGCGGCCAGGTGATCGGCTATCCCACGCCCGATGTGCCGAGCCTGCGTGTCGAGCTGGTCGATTTTTCACAGGTATTCGACAGGCCCGATGCCAGCCGCGGCGTGGTGCGCCTGCGAGCAACCGTGTCACTGGCGCGCGGTGTGATCGACCAGCGCGTGGTACAGGCTGACGCGCCGGCCCCGAGCCCGGACGCTGCAGGCGGCGTGGCCGCCCTCACGCAGGCATCGGACAAGGCCATCGGCGAGGTGCTCGACTGGGTGGCGGGCCTGCCGCTCGCGGCGTCCGCCTCTTCGACACCGGCAACGCCCGGCGCTGCACTTGGCACGCGCCGGCGCTAATACCGCCACCTCTGAACCGGATGGAGGAACCATCCGTGATGCGCGGCATCGGACGCTATGATGGACGGCTTTTTCCGGCCACGTCCGCTCCTCTTTCTAGCTCGCTCCTTCCGGTGACGGACTTCCACTCGCAACCCGCTGCACCCACCCAGCATCGCCACTCGCCGCTTGCGCGCGCCGGGCTGGGGTGGTTCGTGCTGCTGGTCGTCTACGCAAGCCTGTATCCGTTTGCCGGCTGGACAGACACCGGCGTGTCGCCGTTCGCCTTCCTGAGCGCACCGCTGCCGCGCTACAACACCGCCTTCGACATGCTCACCAACGTGTGGGGCTACATGCCGCTGGGCATGCTGACGGTGCTGGCGCTGCATCCACGCATCACCGGCTGGCGCGCGGTCTTGCTGGCGCTGCTGGCGGGGTTGCTGCTCTCCGGCGCGATGGAGGCGATCCAGACCTATCTGCCCACGCGCGTGTCCTCCAATGTCGATCTGGCGACGAACACGCTGGGCGCCTTGCTGGGCGGCCTCGTCATGTTGCCTTTTGCGGCGCGGCTGATCGACCGCGGCGGGCTGCGCCGCCTGCGCCGCCGGTGGTTCGAGCCACATGCGACCTTTGCCATCCTGCTGATGCTGGTGTGGCCGTTCGCACAGATTTTTCCGCAGGAATTCCTCTTCAGCATGGGCGGAGTGATCCGCAGCATCCTGCTCGATCCATCGCCGGATGCGTTTGTGGTCAACCTCGTCAACGGCTGGTTTCCGGAGCTGTTCGACTGGCAGGACAAGCTGACGGCGCACCCGGAAGCACTGCAGCGCCAGGAACTGCTGGAAGCGCTCATCACCGCCTGCAGCTGGATCGGCACGGGGCTGCTGGCCAGCGTGGCCATGCGCAGCGGTGCGCCCATGCTGCGCCTGCTGGCTGCGCTGCTGGCCGGCGCGCTGCTGGTCAAGGCGGGGGCGACGGTGCTGCAGTTTCCGCTGGGCGGCGCGTGGGACTGGCTTTCGTCCGGCGCGCGTTTCGGGTTGATTGTCGGCTCGCTGGTGCTCGTGCTGCTGGTGCGGCTGCCGCGCTGGTTGCGCGGCGCGCTGGCCATGACGCTGCTGATTGCGCTGATCATCCTGTCCAACGTGCTGCCGCCGAGCCCGTATTCGTGGGTGTCGGCGCAAAGCTGGCGGCTGGGGCGCTTCGTCCATTTCAACAGCCTGTCGCAATGGATCGGCTGGCTGTGGCCGTTTCTGGGCCTCGGCTATCTCGCCTGGCGCGCCGAGCAGACGCAGCTGCAGCGGCGCGCCGGACGTCACGCGCGTTGAGTGCCCGCCGCAGCAGATGCGGGATGCGGTGAGGCAGCGCGCCGCACCGCAATCAGTGCTGCCAGCGCCGCCAGGTACATCGCCGCCATGGCGACAAAACCCGCGCGCCACCCGAACACGCCTGTCGACCAGGCGGCCACGCCCAAGCCGACGAGGGCACCGCCCTTGGCTGCGCTACTACACAATCCCAACGCAAAACCTTGACGATCTTCCGGGCTTGTCTCAGCGACCAGGCTGTTGAGGACCGGCAGCAGGCCGCCAAGGCACAGGCCCCAGGCCAAACGTGCGGCAATGAAGCCGACTTCCCCTTGCGCAAGGCCTTGCCAGAGCGCGGTGACGCCGCATACCGCGGTCAATGCGCACACGCGCCCCAGCGTGACATGCACGGGCAGTCCGGCAAACCGCTTTGCCCACCAGCGCGCAGACAGCGCCAGTGTTGCCGCCGTCGCGCTGTAGGCGAGACCTGCCAGTATCACCGAGCCATGCAGTGTCTCGGTGATGTACGGCGCGAGAAAGCCTTGGGGCATGACGCGCGCCGCCTGCACAGCTACCGTCCCGAGCAACAAGCCGATCACCAGGCCGCTCAAGGGCGCGTGCCGTGATTGCAGCATGTCGGAGGTCGATTTCGACGCGCTGCGCGGGGCGGGGCCGATGCCCGGCAAGCAGAACATCGCCAGCGGAACGCACGCCAGAATCACCACCGCGCCCGCCGTGTTGGCCATCCGGAAGCCCATCCACGAGACGAGCCATGCGCCGACCGGCGGAGCCATGAAGCTGCCGCACGCCGTGACGGTCTGCAGATCGGCGAAGACGCGCCGGCGCATGTCGGCAGGTGCCACGCGCATCGCATAGATCTGTGCGGCTGCCAGAAAGCCGGCCAGCCCGCCTTGCACGGTGCGCGCCAGCAGCACGCTGGCCGCCGAGTCCGCATGGACCGACCACAGCTGCGACGCTGCCAGCGCGATGAGCGCTCGCAAGATCATCGGCTTGGGCCCGACGCGATCAGCCAGGCGGCCCCACCAGGGCGCGGTGACAAGCGTGGCGGCCATCGGCGCGAAGTACGCTGCGCTCGCCACCCACGCGAACGGCACATGCGGCACCGGCGACAGCTCGCGCAGGAACAGTGGCCAGAACGGCCCTGTCATTTCCATCGCGCCCATTGAAAGGGCCTGGATGACGAGGAGCCACCGAATGGCCTCGCGCCACGCGTCCACGGGCGTTGCGGGGCTCATGTCCGAACCGCGTCGGCCAGCGGGTTAGGCAGCGCGGCGTGCATGTCGTCGGACTGGTCGCGCAGGCGCATGCGAACGAACGTCTTGAACGACCATGGCGCTTCGAGCAGCGCGTGACGCTCCTGCTTCCAGGTGTCGGCATCCAGCGCCGTGCGGTTTGCCTCGAACACGGCCTGCATGGCGTCATGCCACTGGCGTAGCCCGACGGCGCTACCGTGTTCGGGAAACAGCGCCAGCGCCAGCTCACCGATATGGCACAGCAGGAAGGCGTGGATCAGCTTCTTGCGCGGGATGTCCCGATCGGGATACGTGGTGTGGCCTGCACGGAACGGCTCGATCGAGAAGCCTTGGGCCTGCAGCGTCGGCAGGGCGATCTTCACGTCGCCAAAGTCACGCACCACCAGCCGCACCGGCATACCGGCCTCGTCGATGACGACGAAGGTGTTCTGCTGATGCGCCTCCAACGCAATGCCGTAACGCAAATAGAGGCCGACGATGGCCGGAATGGCTACGTGCAGGTACGCATCGAAAAAGCGCGCAGCCCGCTCGGCGCGCGTGCCGTCGGCCTGGCGCGCCAGCACGGTGTCGAGCAGCAGCGGTGCTGCTGCGTGCGTCATGTCGGCGGTGAAATCCGGTGTGAAGAGGGCACCGACCGGCAGCAGCCGCGCGTTGCCGGCGATGCGCGTGGTGGGGTTGTCGCGCACGATCATCGACAGATGCCGGGCGCGCTCGTCGTCGGTGCCGGCCAAGTGGATGCCATGGCGTTCCGGCACGATCGACAAGACGCTCGCCAATGCTGCGTCGTTCGCGAGGATGCGTTCCAGCAGCGCACTCACGCGCGGGCCCATCACGGCCGATTTGGGCGATACGGTGCGCTCAACGCTGGTCAGCCGCATGCTGACCGGCAGCTTGAGCATCGCGCCGCCCGGCGCGTCGGTCGCGGCCACGGTGCGGAATGACATCGTTGGCCGGGCGGCAATGTTGATGTCCGGCAAACGGATCAATTCGCCTGCGGCAAATTCTGCGGCGAAGGTCTCACCGAGTGTCGTGTCGCGCTGCCACGGGTGAACGGGCAGCGGCAGCCACGCTTCGGGCGCGAGCTGGCGTGCCAACAGGGCTTTGCGAAACGCCGCCATGGTTTGCGGGAACGCCGCCGCGAACCAATTGGCGTACGGCTGCACACCGTCCATCGTCGTGACCTGCAGTCGATGCGCCGCCACCGCCACCACGCCGAGGGGCACCTGTGCCTCGAACTCTGGCGACAGCGCAATCACCTGGTCGGGAGCCAGTCCCAGCCGTGTCTTGTAGGCCGGATGCCACGGGTGGCCGCCGGTGCCCCATTGCTCGGTGCGCGCCAAGGCGTGGGGCGTGCCGTCGCCGCAGAGCAGGGCCAGCGCGTCTTGCCACGCGGCGGTGCGGTGCTCGGCAGCGAGACGTGCGCCCCAGGCGAGTCGATAGGCCTGGCACAGCGTGTCGTTGTCCTGGCTGTTGTCGAGTTCTGCCGCGAGCCGGTCGATGGCGGCGAGGCGATGGGCCTCGGCGGCATCGCCCATGTCCAGCATGGGCGCGAGCCAGTGGAGCAGGGCTGATGGACGTTCAATCGGCGTCGGCGGGCGATCGTGCGCCAGCACAGCGACGTCGCCCGTCAATGTCCAGCTGCCGAGTGCGCCCGGCCGCAAGCCAGTGAAGCGTAACAGCACGCGCTGCTGCCAGATCGGCAGCAACGTCACATCGGCGCGCGTATCGGCGATGAGTCGATCTGCGCTGAGCAGCGCTTCACGAAACAGCGCCTGCAGCAGGCGCGACAGCACCCGGCAGCGTGCCAACTGCTGCGCCGCCGACCAATGTTCGGTCTGCACGCCGGCATCGCGCAGCGCGGGAATGGATTCAAGACGGAGGTTGCCGGCTGCAGCGGCAGCGGATGCGGTTTCGGTGTGGGCGGCGGTATCAGATCGACGTTGCACGAGGGCTCCTACGGGACATGAGCGTGTGCAGGCGAGCGGGGCTCGACCCTGCAGCACAGGGGGTCCAGATGTAGGGGCCGCTTCAGAGACAGGCGGGAATGCAACGCTCCCATGACGAAGCTGCACGGGAGGCTTGTTCTCTTCTAGGTATGTGCGCAGTGCAGGCAGCCTGGTCGGCTGCATGAAGGCATCATTTGGTGTGCTGCAGTTTAGATGAGAATGATTCCCACTTGCAAAATTATTCCATCAACTTAAGGCGATCGGGTGACAGCACCGGCGCGTGCCGTCTTCACGCAACCGACATGAATCCTTTCTACCTTAGCGCGTGGTGAGTTGACGGCGCGCGCTGCTCGGTCCGGCTCGCTGATGTCATCAGGAGGTCATCCGTGTCTGCCACCCGAAAGGCCCACGCTACCCGTCGATTGCTCGTGGTGTCTGCAGGCGCCCCCGCGTTGCCTGCGTCGCCGCCTCAATCGGTTGCTTCGCGAGACGGCCTGGCGCCTCCTGTGATCCATACCGTCGACTGACTTCGTTGCTCGCGCTCAGTCAGGCGTTGCCCCGTGTTGCCCCCCCCAACCTCCCAAATACACAGACATCAGGACGAGAACATGACCTCCAACAGTCGCCGTGGTTTTCTCCGATCCGCCGCCCAGTTGGCTGCTGCATCCGCAGCCATGGGCGCGGTGCCCGAAGGCATTCGCCAGGCGCTGGCGATTCCCGCCCACAACGCGCACCGCAATATCGAAGATGTGCAGCACATCGTGATCCTCATGCAGGAAAACCGCTCGTTCGATCATTACTTCGGCACGCTCCGTGGCGTGCGCGGGTATGGCGATACGCGTACCGTCACGCTGCCGAGCGGCAAGAGCGTGTGGCATCAGCCGGTGGCCGGCGGCGCGGGCGAGGTGCTGCCGTTCCGCCCGAGCGCGCCTGATCTCGGCCTGCAGTTCCTGCAAGACTTGCCGCACGGCTGGAACGACACGCACCTTGCCGTCAACGGCGGGCGTTACGATGGCTGGGTCCCACACAAGGGCACCACGACGATGGCGTACCTGACGCGCCAGGACATTCCGTTCCACTATGCGCTGGCCGACGCCTTCACCATCTGCGACGCCTATCACTGCGCCACGCCCACGTCGACCGACCCGAACCGCTACTACATGTGGACAGGCTATGTCGGCAACGACAACGTCGGCGGCGGCCCCGTGATCGACAACGCAGAAGCCGGCTACGGCTGGTCGACGTATCCGGAAGTGCTCGAAGCCGCCGGCATCTCGTGGAAGATCTACCAGGACATCGGTACGGGCCTGGACGCCGCAGGCTCATGGGGCTGGACGAGCGACGCCTACATCGGCAACTACGGCGACAACTCGCTGCTGTACTTCAAGCAATATCAGAACGCGCAGCCTGGCAACCCGCTGTACGACAAGGCGCGCACCGGCACCAACGCAGCGGCCGGAGAGGGCTACTTCGACATCCTCAAGCGCGATGTGCAGAACGGCACGCTGCCGCAGGTGTCGTGGATTGCCGCGCCGGAAGCGTTCTCCGAGCATCCGAACTGGCCGGCCAACTACGGCGCGTGGTACATCGACCAAGTCCTGCAGATCCTGACTTCCAACCCCGAGGTGTGGAGCAAGACCGCGGTGTTCGTTACCTACGACGAGAACGACGGTTTCTTCGACCACCTCGTCCCGCCGTTTGCCTCATCGGGCAGCAATGGCCTGTCGACGGTCGACACCACGGGCGAGTACTTTCCGGGCAACAGCACGTACGGCGCCGGCAGCTACGGCCTGGGCCAGCGCGTGCCGATGCTCGTGGTATCGCCGTGGTCAAAGGGCGGCTACGTGTGCTCCGAAACGTTCGACCACACGTCGATCATTCGTTTCATCGAGCAGCGCTTCAAGCGCACGCACAACGTGCGCTCGCCGAACATCTCGAAGTGGCGTCGCGCCGTTTGCGGTGATCTGACGTCGGCGTTCAACTTCGCCACCCCCAACGAGGTGGTGCCTGCATTGCCTAGCACCGCGGCCTACGTGCCGAAGGACAAGCTGCGCCACGCCAGCTACGTGCCGCTGCCCCCGCTGGTGCAGGCCGTGCCGAAGCAGGAAGCGGGCGTGCGAGCGTCGCGTGCGCTGCCGTACGAACTGTTCGTGCGCGGGCGCCAGGACGAAGCCGCCGGCAAGTTCCAGCTTGAATTCGTGAACACCGGGGACGTGGGGGCTGCCTTCCTCGTCTACACCGCCGGCAGCACGGATGCGCCGCGCACCTACACGGTCGAGGCAGGCAAGCGGCTGTCGGACAAGCTGGCCGTGAACGCAGGCGGTGCCTACGACTTCACGGTGCACGGCCCGAACGGCTTCCTGCGCCGCTTTGTCGGCAAGCTCACGCTGTCGGGCCTGCTGAGTCCGCACGGTCACGCGCTGGAAGTGAAGGAAGGCTACGACGTGGCCAACGGCAACCTGCAACTGCGCCTCATCAATCACGGCCGTGCGCCGACCGTCTTCACCATCAAGAGCGCTTACACGGGCGAAAGCGTGCAACGCGAAGTGCGCGGCGGTGACGATGCGTCGGTGTACCTCGACTTGCGCAGCCACCACGCCTGGTACGACCTGACCGTCACGGCCAGCACCGATGCCGGTTTCGCGCGTCGCCTTGCCGGCCACGTTGAAACCGGCCGCGTCAGCGCGTCCGATCCAGCGCTGAGCGCATAAGCGAGACCCAAGCAAAACGGCCCGCTGGCTTGATTTGCCAGCGGGCCACTTTTTTTTTCTTGCGACGCTCAGCGTCAGAGTTGCTTCGTGTACGTGTGTGCCTGATACAGCGCCAGCGCGCTCAGCCCGACGATCACCACGATCGCCAAGACATCGGCAAACGGATAGCCCCAATAGTGCGTCATTGCGTGGTCTCCCTCGGTTCGGGGTCAAGCAGGCCGGTATCGGCCATACGTTGACGGCCGAACTCGGTGGCGTCTCCGTGGCCTCAGGAGGGACACCGCCGCGGATGACCTCCAGGTTTTCCGCGCTCTCCGACACCATCTCGGCTCAAGTGCCTCTTCTTCCCGGCAAGTGTGCCAAACGATTGTTGATATATGGAGAACAGTATTTTCTTCAATCTTGTATTTATCCATCAAGGGCAACGATCTATTCTGATCACAAGCGCAACGAACTGAGCGCAACCGAATATCCAGACAGATCAGGAGCCCATCATGAACACCCGCCTCGCAATCGCTTTCTCCCGTCACACCCTGGTGGCCCTGGTGGCCACAGTTTCCGCTTCCGCCGCTCTGCTATCGGCCCAGCCGGCAGCTGCAGCGGTCCAAAGCAGCGCCGATCCGTACACGCAAGGCGCCGTTGCCAAGGCTGACCCCTACACGCAGGGTGCTGCCGCCAAGTACGACGTCTATACCCAGGGTGCGGACCGTCAAGCTGATACCTACGGCTATCTGTCGTGGAAGAACGATCGCTTCGATCCGTACACCCAAGGTGCCGTCGGCAAGGCTGATCCATACACCGATGGCGCCATCGCCAAGGCTGATCCGTACACCGACGGCGCTGCTGCCAAGTACGACGTCTACACGCAGGGTGCCGATCGCCAGGCCGACACCTACGGCTATCTGTCGTGGAACGGCGATGCCTCGTATCCGAAGGACGCCGCTTCGCAAGCCTGATCGAGCCGTACCAAAGCAAAAGGGCCTTGGGTTCTACCCCAAGGCCCTTTTTGTTTCTGCAGCGTTCCGGCGGTACTCAGACCACGCCGGCTTCGTGTGCCTGCTGATCCGCGTGGTACGAACTGCGCACCATGGCGCCCACGGCCGCGTGCGTGAAGCCCATCTCGTACGCCTTCTCTTCGAACATCTTGAAGGTGTCCGGGTGCACATAGCGCAGCACCGGCAGATGGTGGCCCGACGGCGCCAGATACTGGCCGATGGTCAGCATGTCGATGTCGTGCTCGCGCATGTCGCGCATGACTTCCAGGATTTCCTCATCCGTCTCGCCCAGGCCGACCATCAGGCCGGACTTGGTCGGCACGTTCGGGTTGCGGGCCTTGAAGTCCTTCAGCAGCTTCAGCGAGTGCGCGTAATCCGCACCCGGGCGCGCCTGCTTGTACAGGCGCGGCACCGTTTCGAGGTTGTGGTTCATCACGTCGGGCGGGCATTCCTGCAGGATGTCCAGCGCCTTCTCCAAGCGGCCGCGGAAGTCCGGCACCAGCACTTCGATGCGCGTGGCCGGCGACAGGGCGCGCGTGCGCGAGATGCAATCGACGTAATGCTGGGCGCCGCCGTCACGCAGGTCGTCGCGGTCGACGCTGGTGATGACGACGTAGTTGAGCTTGAGTTCAGCGATCGTCTTGGCCAGGTTTTCCGGCTCGTTCACGTCGAGCGGATCCGGGCGACCGTGCCCGACATCGCAGAACGGGCAGCGGCGCGTGCATTTGTCGCCCATGATCATGAACGTGGCCGTGCCCTTGCCGAAGCACTCGCCGATATTCGGGCAGCTGGCCTCTTCGCACACCGTCACGAGGTTGTTGGCGCGCAGGATGTCTTTGATTTCGTAGAAGCGCGAGTTGCCGGTGGCGGCGCGCACGCGAATCCAATCCGGCTTCTTGAGCTTCTCGGCCGGCACGATCTTGATGGGGATGCGTGCGGTTTTGTCGAGCGACTTCTGCTTGGCCGTCGCGTCGTACGGTTTGTTCGACGGGGTGGCAGGGGTGGCGACTTCAGTGGCGCCGGCGGCGGAATCGGTCATCGTGTTCTCCGCACGGGCTTGCGGCTCGTGCATATCCGGGCGCTATGCGGTAGCGGCCTCGGCGGGGTGCGCTTGCGCGCGTTGCTGCAATTGAGCGACCAGCGCATTGGCCAGGTCGCGGGAAACGGTTTGCCAGTCGTTCGCATCGACGGCGCGTCCGGACGCATCACGGGCGCCGGCGGTCACCATATCGACGGTTTCCAGGCCGGCATAGCCACACGGGTTGATCTGCGTGAAGGGCGACAGGTCCATCGCCAGGTTCAGGCTCACGCCGTGGTAGCTGCAGCCGTTGCGGATCTTCAGCCCCAGCGCGGCGATCTTGGCGCCGGCATGCGGCCCGCTCGACAGGTAGATGCCGGGGGCGCCAGCCTTGCGTTCGGAGGCGACATTATACGTGGCGAGCGTCTGGATGACGGCCGCCTCGATGGCATCGACCAGCGCCTTCACGAACAGCCCGCGTCGGCGCAAATCCAGCAAAAGGTAAGCGACAACTTGGCCAGGGCCGTGATAAGTGATCTGACCGCCACGGTCGACTTTCACCAGCGGAATGTTGCCGGGGGCCAACAGATGCGCGGGATCACCGGCCAGGCCGAGCGTGAACACCGGCGGGTGTTCGACCAGCCAGATCGTGTCAGGAGTATCGGGCCCGCGCCGCGCGGTAAATGTCTGCATTTCGTCGAAGCAAGCGGCGTAGTCCTGCAGGCCGCGTTCGACGATGTCAATCGGAATCATGCTCGCGAGTGTAGCGCAGGGCCGTCGATGTCGCCGTGCGCCTTTGCCCGCTTCGGTCGCAGGGTCGGGCAAAAAAATGCCGGCGCGATGGGAGGCATCGGCGCCGGCATCGGCTTTTGCGGCAGATGCCGCAAAAGGAGGCTTGAAACAGATTTCGCGCTCAGGCCGCCACGATGGGCGTGTCGGCGTGCTCGTTCCAGCCGAGCGCCGCGAGCGTGTGGCGCCAGCCGTTCGTGACGTGCCACGGCTTGCGCGGCATGTGGCCGTCGGTGGCTTCTACTGCCAATGCCACTGGGCCAAGGGCTTTCGGGTCTACCGAGACGACGATTTCTTCGCCGCGCTTCACGGCAACGCTGCCGCCCGCGCGCAGCCATTCGTCGCCGGCTTTGTTCTCGTGCGTGACCCATACGTCGCGACCGCAGGCTTCTTCGACGCGCAGATTCTGGTTGGCCGGCATGCGCAATGCCACCACTTCGCCGGGCTGCAGAGTGAATACAATTTTTGTTAGTACAGCTTTCATGATCGGCTCCTTCACGGCATCGGGATGGGGCCTTGCCGTTGAAGGAAGTCTAGGCGCTTGGTTGCCTAGTACCAAACGATATATATTGCGTTTCTTGATAGTGCAGCTCACATAAAAATCACCCGGCGCTACGAAAATCCGGAGGGAAAGATGACCGAAATCCGCGAACCGATGCGCTTGCCGTCACTTGGCGCGCTGAGGGTGTTCGAGGCGGCAGCCCGCTATGAGAGTTTTTCGCGTGCAGCGACGGAGCTGTTCGTTACGCACGGCGCCGTCAGCCATCAGATGCGCACGCTGGAAGACGAGCTGGGCGTGCCGTTGTTCGAGCGGCGGGGCAAGCGCGTCATGCTCACGCACGCGGGCCGCGCCTATGCCGATCGCGTGCGCGAGGCGCTCGACCAGATCGCCCAGGCTACGCACCAACTGCGCGCCGGTAACCGAGACAACCGCCTGGCCATCAGCACGATGCCGTCGTTTGCGGCGCGCTGGCTGACGCCGCATATCGGCACCTTCATCGAGCGCCATCCCGAGTTGGAAGTGGAACTGTTCTCCAGCCCCGCGCTGGTCGATTTTGCGCGCGAAGAGGTGGACGTGGCGCTGCGCATGGGTTCGGGCAACTATCCGGGCCTGTACGTGGAAAAGCTGCTCGACGATGTGTTCTTCCCGATCTGCAGCCCGTCGTTCAACGGCGGACGCCTGCCGCGCACGCTGGCCGAGATGGCAAGCATGACCCTGCTGCGCAGCGAGGGCGAGGCATGGAAACCGTGGTTCGATGCGGCCGGCCTTGAGGGGTTTGTGGAGCCGCGCGGGGGGCTGATGTTCCAGGATTCATCATTGCTGTTGCAGGCCGCGGCAGCGGGGCAGGGCATTGCGCTGATCCGCCCGACGCTGGCGTTCAACGAATTGCTGGCCGGCCGCGTGGTGCGCCTGTTCGAGACGACGATCCCCTGTCCGTGGAACTACTACTTCGTCTGTCCACACAGCGCGCTGCAGACGCCCAAGATGCAGGCGTTCCGCACGTGGCTGCTGCCGGAGATTGCGGCGTTCAAGCTCAAGCTGGCGGGGCTGATGAACGACAACGCGGTGTGCCTGGGGCACGTGTCCAAGGGCTGAGCCCGGGCATCGGAAAAAATCCTCTACAAAGCAGAACGCCCCGGCATGACCGGGGCGTTTTGCGTTCTGCTGAGTGCTGCGGAGGTGCGTTACAGCACGATTTTTACCATCGGATGGCTCGTCAGCGCCTGGTAAAGCGCGTCGAGCTGTTCGCGGCTCGTCGCACGCACGATCACCGTCAGGCCCAGGTAGTTGCCACTGGAGGACGGACGCTTTTCCAGGCGCCCTTCGTGGAACTCCGGATCGTGTAGGCGGACGACCTCGACAATGGTCGCGGCAAAGTCGTCATGCATCGGCCCCATCACCTTGATGGGGAAATCGCTCGGGTACTCGATGAGCGACTGTTCGGGCGGAATATGGCCCGGCGGGGGCGTGTGAGAGGAGGTCATGTCGAAGTAAGTGGGGACGACTACTTCTTTTTAAACCACAGCTTGACCGCGTCGATCGTGCGGCCGACGAAGCCGGCTTCCGGCACCGCTTCGAGCGCCACCACCGGGAACTCCGACACCACGGTCGAACCGTCCATCACCTTCACAGTGCCCAGCTGCTGGCCTTGGGCGATCGGGGCGATCAGCGGGTCCTTGCGCTCGAGCACAGGCTTCAGGCGCGCACCTGCGCCCTTGGGCACGGTGATCCACTTGTCCTCCGCCACGCCCAGCTTCACGCTCTTGGCCTGGCCCTTGTACACGTCGGGCGTCTGCAGCGCTTCCTTGGCCTTGTAGAGACGCACCGTATCGAAGAACTGATAGCCGTAGTTCAGGACCTTCAAGCTCTCCTGTGTGCGGATCGCGTCGCTCTTGGTGCCGATGATGACCGACAGCAGGCGGCGGTTCGCGCCCGGCACGTCCGGCAGCGGACGGTTGGCAGAGGTGACGAGGCAGTAGCCGGCCGACTTGGTGTGGCCTGTCTTGCCCCCGTCGACGGTCGGGTCGAGCCACAGCAGGCGGTTGCGGTTGGACTGCTTGATGTTGTTATAGGTGAATTCCTTCTGCGAGTAGAACTTGTAGTCCTGCGGGAAATCCTTGATCAGCGCCGCGGTCAGGATCGAAAGATCACGTGCCGTGGAGTAGTGGTTCGGATCGGGCAGGCCCGCGGCGTTCGCGAAATGCGTGTTCTTCATGCCCAGACGCTCGGCTTCGCGGTTCATCAGCATCACGAAGTTCGTCTCAGTGCCGCCTACGGCCTCTGCCAGCACGAGGGCTGCATCGTTGCCGGACTGGATGATCAGGCCTTGCGTCATCTCCCGCACTGAGGCCGGTTTGCCGGCTTCCAGGAACATGCGCGATTCGTCGGTCTTGACGGTGCGCACGGTCTCGGTGGGCGTGATCATCTGGTCGTACTTGAGCTTGCCGTCGCGCACGGCTTCGAAGACCAGATAGGCCGTCATCAGCTTGGTGAGCGAGGCGGGCTCGATGCGTTCATCCATGTTGGCACCGCCGAGCACCTGGCCGCTGGTCACGTCGGTCAGCATCCATGAGCGGGCCGCGACCTGCGGTGCGGGCACCGGCTGCGCCATAGCGGGTAGCGCAGTGACCAGCACGGCGGCCGCCACGGCGGTCGCGGCGGCGGAATGGAAGGCGAAGGGCGTGAAATGGGCGAAGCGGGTCTGCATGTCGGGTCCTGCGGTCTGCTTGGAGTTCAATGGCGCCGCCTGCCAGAAAAAAGGGGGGGGGAGGCGCGGCGTCCGGAAAATCAACGGGTGGGTGTTACGGTTTTGGCGCCCAGGCGCCTGTAATGAGCTGCCGGATCAGATGCAGCTTGCGGTGGAAGAAATGATCGGCGCCCGGGATGACGATCACGGGCAGCTCCTGCGGCCGCGCCCAGTTGAGCACGTCGATCAGCGGCACGGTGTCATCCTGTTCGCCGTGGATGATGATGGTGTCGGCCGGCACCGGGGCGACATCCCAGCGCGAGGTGGCGGTGCCGACCAGCGCCAGGCGTTCGGCAGGTGTGCCGGCCTCGGCCAGGCGGCGTGCCACCTGAGACACGACAAAGCTGCCGAAGGAGAAGCCGCCCAGTGCCAGCGGCAGTGTGGCCACATCGGCGGACCATTCGGTCTGTGTACGCATCCAGTCGAGCACGGCCAGCATGTCGTCCTGCTCGCCGATGCCGTTGTCGTGCGTGCCCTCGGTCTTGCCTACGCCGCGGAAGTTCAGGCGCACCGTCACATAGCCGAGGCCGACGAAGGTGCGTGCCAGCGTCTGCGCGACTTTGTTGTCCTTGGTGCCGCCGAACAGCGGATGAGGATGGCCGATGAGGGCCAAGCCGCGCGGCGCGGTGTCTGGCCGGTCGATCGACAGGTCGATCTGTCCGACCGGGCCGGGAATTAGGCGTTCTTCGGTATGAACGTTCATGGAGAAGGGGAAAGCAGATGCAGTAAAGCGCGGGCTCACGCGCTGGCAGGGCGGTCGACCATCAGCCGTTCGACCGGTTTGCCTTCGATCAGATGGCTCTGGATGATCTCGTCGATGTCTTCCTTGTCGACAAAGGTGTACCAGACGGCCTCGGGGTAGACCACCATGACCGGACCGAGTTCGCAGCGGTCCAGGCAGCCGGCCTTGTTGATGCGCACGCGGCCTTCACCGTTGATGCCGAGTTCCTTGCAGCGCTTCTTGGCGTATTCCTGCATGGCCTTGGCGCCAAAGTCGGCGCAGCAGCGCGAGCCGTCCTCGCGTTCGTTCAGGCAGAAGAAAACGTGGTGCTGATAGTGGCTGCTCATGGGCGGACCGAGAAGGCTGGGAGGGCTGCGTGACAGCGCGCACGGCAGGACGCGAATAGCTTCCTGGCGTCGCGCACACATGTGGATTTGCGTAACGAGCCGGCATTATACGGCCCCGATGTCTCCTCTCCCCGAGCAGGCGGGCGCGAGGCAACCGCGCGATGCTGCGTTGCAACACGTTATCCGGATGTCCGGACACCCGCTGTGCGCGGATTCCGGGATTGACGACGGTTGGGGCGGGTGCCATCGTAGTCACACCAAGCTGGTACAAGGGCTGGCGGGCCGTCAGTGTCTGAAAGTGAGGTTGGCATAGCCCTTGCAATTAAGAGCGACCTGCTGCGGGAGATGCCGGACACATCAGCGTATCGAGGCAGGAGAGAGACCACACCAGGGCGGGTCGGACCGGGCGAGCAGCTGAGCGCACGGCCGGTCTGTGACACTCGAGGAAGACATGAAAAAACCGTTCTACAAAATCCTGTACGTACAGGTGCTGGCGGCCATCGTCATCGGCGTTCTGCTGGGCCATTACTCGCCCGAACTCGCCGTCAAGATGAAGCCGCTGGGCGATGGCTTCATCCAACTGATCAAGATGGTGATCGGCCCGATCATCTTCTGTACTGTCGTCTCCGGCATTGCCGGCATGCGCGACATGAAGAAGGTGGGCCGCGTGGGCGGCAAGGCGTTGCTCTACTTCGAGGTCGTCTCGACCTTCGCGCTGATCATCGGTCTCGCGGCGGGCCACATCTTCAACCCCGGCGCGGGCTTTAACGTCGACGTCAACACCATCGATGCCAAGGCTGTGGCGCAGTACGCCGCCAAGGCGCACTCGGCCAGCACGGTCGACTTCCTGCTCAACATCATCCCGAGCACGGTGGTGGATGCCTTCGCCAAGGGCGACATCCTGCAGATCCTGCTGATCGCGCTGCTGTTTGGGGGTGCACTTTCTGCCATGGGCGAGCGCGCGCAGATGGTGACGGACTTCATCGACCAGATCTCGCACGTGTTCTTCCGTATCGTGCACGTCATCACGCGTGTGGCCCCGATCGGTGCCTTTGGCGCCATGGCTTTCACCATCGGCAAATACGGCGTGATCTCGCTGGTGCCGCTGCTCAAGCTGGTCGGCACGTTCTACTTCACGGCGATCATCTTTGTCGTGGTGGTGCTGGGCATCATCGCGCGGGTGGTCGGCTTCAACATCTTCCGCTTCGTTGCGTACATCAAGGAAGAACTGCTAATCGTGCTCGGCACCAGCTCGTCGGAATCGGCGCTGCCGCACCTGATGGAAAAGATGGAGAAGCTGGGCTGCTCGAAGTCGGTGGTGGGCCTGGTGGTTCCGACCGGTTACTCGTTCAATCTGGACGGCACCAACATCTACATGACGATGGCGGTGATCTTCATCTCGCAAGCACTGAACATCGAGCTGACCTGGACGCAGCAGCTGACCATCCTGGCCGTTGCCATGCTGACGTCGAAGGGCGCATCGGGCATCACCGGTGCGGGCTTCATCACGCTGGCCGCAACGCTGGCCGTGGTGCCGGATATTCCGGTGGCGGGCATGGTGCTGATTCTCGGTATCGACCGCTTCATGAGCGAATGCCGTGCCCTGACCAACATCACCGGCAACGGCGTGGCCTGCGTGGTGATCTCGGCCTGGGAGCGTGAATTGGATCGCGCCAAACTGGCTCGCGTGCTGTCGGGCGACCGCAGCGACGAGGGCGTGCCGGCCACCCCGGCAGTTTGATCGATCGGTTCTAGCCGGCGCCTGCGGGCGCCGGCGCCTGAAAGCGCAAAGCGTATGATTGCGGGGCCTGTCCTTCCAGACGGCCCCGCGTCTTTTTTGGGATGCACCTCGTGAAGCACCTCGGCGACATGCCGACTGCGGGCACGGCGTTGGAAGGCACGGCAACACTCTCTGCCGCCGACCTCCAGCCGATGTCCGATCCCGATTTCTCCTTCACCAGCGCCTCCGGCTCGCGACGCGGCTTCTGGTGGCTGGTGGCGCTCGGGCTCGTGGTGGTGATGGCCGTGGTGTGCGCGACCACCTTTGTGGTGGCGTGGAACCGGGGCCTCACGCAGGCCCAGCAGGCCGCCGGAGGGCGGGTCGACCGCTATGCCGCCAACCTCAAGAGCACGCTCGATCGCTACGAATACCTGCCGGCCCTGGTGGCGCTGCATCCGTTCATCCACGATCTGCTCGCCAATCCGACACCTGCCAACGTCGACCGCGCGAACCGCTATCTGCGCGAAGTCAACGATCGCGCGCACGCCACTGCCACCTACGTGATCGCCCCCAGCGGCAAGGCGCTGGCAGCATCCAACTACAACCAGCCCGACAGCTTCGTCGGCGCCGAATATCTGTTCCGGCCGTATTTCCAGCAGGCAGCGGAAGGCCACGTCGGGCGCTTCTACGGTATTGGCATTACGCGTGAAGAGCCCGGCTATTACATCTCCCAGCCGGTCATGCAGGATGGCCGCGTGATCGGCGTGACGGTGGTCAAACTCAACCTCGAATGGTTCGGCCGCGCCAGCCACGACGCGTCGGAACCGGTGATGGTGGCGGATGAGAACGGTGTGATTTTCCTGTCGTCCGTGCCCGCGTGGCAGTACCGCACGGTGGAGCCGCTCACATCCAAGCTGCAGGCGCAGTTGGAAGCGACGCGCCAGTATTACCGCAAGCAGATCACGCCTCTGCCGCTGCAGCCGGAGGCGCCGGCCTTTCTGCGATTGACCGGGCGATTGCCCGAAGGTGCAGAACTGATCCGCGTTGGCGAGCGCACGAACGCCACGCGCTATCTGCAGGTTTCGCGTGAACTGGTCGAGCCGGACTGGACGCTGATGTATCTCACGCCGGTGGAGCCCGTGATGAGTGCTGCGCGCAGCGCCACCGTGGCGGCCGCATTTGCCTTTGCGTTCGCGTGCCTGCTGCTCTTCTACTGGCGTCAGCGGCGCCTGCGCATGATGGAGATGCTGCGTAGCCGCCGCCTGCTCGAAGCCGCGTATGACCAGCTCGAGCGCCGTGTCGAAGACCGCACGGCCGACCTGATGGCCACCAATGAACAACTGCAGCACGAGATCGTCGACCGCACGCGTGCCGAGGCCGAACTGCGCGCCACGCAGGATGAACTCGTGCAGGCCAGCAAGCTTGCCGCGCTGGGCCAGATGGCCGCCGGCATCACGCACGAACTGAACCAGCCGCTGGCTGCGCTGCGCACGTTCTCCGACAACACCCGTATCCTGCTCGAACGCGGCCAGCACGGCGCTGCCACCGATAACCTGCAGGCAATTGCCGACCTGACCGAGCGCATGGGCAAGATCACCGCACAGCTCAAGTTGTTTGCGGGACGCTCACGGCGCAAGGTGGTGGATGTGCAGGTGCGCGTGGCGCTGGATCACACGCTCGCGCTGCTGCGCCCTCGCCTGGGCGACGTGTTGGTCGAACTGCACTGGCGCATCCCCGAGACAGAGGCCGTCGTTCGCGCAGATGAACTGAAGCTGGAGCAAGTGCTGATCAATCTGATTGGCAACGCGCTCGATGCGATCAACGCCAATGAACCGGTACGCGCCGGCCGCATCGACATCACCATCGGCCCCACCGAGGGAGCGCAGGCGCAATCGAATCAACTGACCATCGCCGTGCGCGACAACGGCCCTGGCATTCCGCCCGACGCCATGCCGCACCTGTTCGAGCCGTTCTTCACCACCAAGGAGATCGGCCAGGGGCTCGGCCTTGGACTGGCGATTTCCACCAGCATCGCGCGCGACTTTGGCGGCTCGCTGTCGGCGGCCAACATGCCGGGCGGCGGGGCCCAATTTACGCTGACATTGGTACGCGCCGACGTCACCTCCGCGGCAACCACCTGATCCGTTTTCCACACAGATACGAACCATGTCCGAAGGCTTGAACGTTCTCTTCATCGAAGACGACCCGCCTGTGCGCCAGGCCACCGCGCAGAGCCTGGAACTGGCCGGCTTCAATGTGCAGGCGTTCGGCAGCGCCGAAGAAGCCGTCGGCAAGATCGACGCGAACTTTCCCGGCGTGGTCGTGAGCGACCTGCGCCTGCCGGGCGCGAGCGGCCTGGACGTGCTCACGCACTGCCAGTCGTTTGGCACGGGCATTCCCGTGGTGCTTGTCACCGGCCATGGCGACATCACGATGGCCGTGCAGGCCATGCGCGAAGGCGCGTTCGACTTCATCGAGAAGCCGTTTCCCGCCGAACGCTTGACCGAGACGGTGCGTCGCGCCGTCGAACGCCGCGCGCTGGAGTTGGAAAACCGCGCACTGCGTCGTGAACTGGCCGGCCCGGCGGCTGGCACGCGCATCATCGGGCGCTCACCAGCGATGGCCGCCGTACGCGCGCTGATCGAGAACGTCGCGACCACCGATGCGCCGGTGCTCATCAACGGCGAGACCGGCACGGGCAAGGAACTCGTCGCGCGCAGTCTGCACATGCTCTCGCCGCGTCACGACAAGCCGTTCATCGCGCTGAACTGCGGCGCCGTGCCTGAACAGATTTTCGAGAGCGAGATGTTCGGCTACGAGGCCGGTGCCTTCACCGGTGCGGGCAAGCGGCGCATCGGCAAGCTTGAGCACGCATCGGGCGGCACGCTGTTTCTCGACGAAATCGAGAGCATGCCGATCGCGCTGCAGGTCAAGCTGCTGCGCGTGTTGCAGGAGGGCGCGCTGGAGCGGCTGGGCTCGAATGCTTCGGTGCGCATCGACGTGCGCATCGTTGCGGCCGCCAAGGGCGATATGGAAGCGCTGATCGAGGCGGGCGGTTTCCGGCGCGATCTGTACTACCGCCTGAATGTCGTCGTCATCGACCTGCCACCGCTGCGCGAACGCCGCGAAGACATCATCCCGCTGTTCGAACATTTCCTGCTCGAAGCCGCTGTGCGCTATCAGCGTCCGCTGCCGATGCTGGCCGAGCGTCAGCGCCACGAGCTGATGCAATCGAACTGGCCCGGCAACGTGCGCGAGCTGCGTAATGCGGCCGACCGTCTTGTGCTTGGCGTCGGCCGCATGCCGGTCGTGCCGGATGCTTCGGAAGACGGCATGCCGCTCAAGGAGCGCGTCGAGCGCTACGAGCGCACGGTGATTGCCGAAACACTGGCGCGCACGGGCGGCTCGGTCCACCAGGCGGCGGACATTCTGCAGGTCGGCCGTGCGACGCTGTATGACAAGATCAAGCGGTACGGCCTTTGACTTGGCACGCCCACACGCGACCACGCGCGGCACAAACCGGGCGTTGTCTTTTCGCGCTCAACCCGGAATCGGATGCGCATCCGCCACCGGATATCCACGGTCATCCGTCGGAATCCGCTGCGTCTGAAACGCGATCAGCAGCGCCTGAAATTTGCCGTCGGTTTCCACGATGACAGCACCGTCCTGCTGCGTGCCGTTTTCGCGCGAATGGTCCTTCACACCCGGTGTATGCACGACCGGGTTGCCTTGGTTCATGTGCGTCTCGTGCAGTCCGTTGTGCTGCGGCTCGAACAAGAAACCGAAGCCGTAGACCGTGACGTCGGTGCGCGGCGGCCAGCCTTTACGGTCGTCGTCGCCAGAACTGCCGTGGTAGACGTAGTCGATCGGCGTGGCGGTGCGGTCGAGGTTGAGCATGTCGTCAACGAGCGCGTTGATGTCGTTATGTTCGGTTTCGGTGTCCAGCGCGATCGGCCGCATGTTCGGGAAGTCCACGAGCCCGGCGTCGCGCAGGTAGTCCAGGCGTGGGAAGCCGCCTGCGTGCAGCCCGGGGGCGAGCGCAGTCAGGTCGGCGGTGATCGGCAACTGCAGATCCGTTGTCCACTGATACAGCACGTGATAGCCGGCAGCACCCGCACCTGGCATGCTCGAGTCGGATTTCACATTGGCGAGCACCACAAAGTCCGCGCCATCCGGCGCTTCCAGCACGATGGCGTAATGCGGATTGCCGTTGTAGCCCTCCAGGTAGGGCACGCCGAATTTCAGCTTGCCCTTGAACATGCAGTAGTGATTGACCATGCGCACTCCATCGAACCAGGCACTGACGGACCGTCATTACAACAGGCTCGCGTGAACCTAGTGTGGAACCTGTATCGCCCGAAAACAAAAACGCCCGGCATCGACCGGGCGTTTCGCTTGAATCGGGGGCGCGGACCGCTTAAGCCTGCTTGCCCAGCGCCTGCTTGAGCAGAGAATCGAACGACGACCATTCCGGTTCGCCCACATAGCGCTTGAGGATGCGGCCTTCGCGGTCAACCAGGAACGTGGTCGGCGTGAGCTGCACGTCGCCGAACGCCTTGGCGGCGGAGCCGTCCGCGTCCATGGCGACCTTGAAGGGCAACTGTCGCGTCTGGCTGAAGTTCATCACATACATCGGCGCGTCGTAGCTCATCGCCACGGCCACGTATTCCAGGCCTTCGCCTTTGTACTTGTTGTACGTCTGGATCATGTTGGGCATTTCCTTGATGCAGGTGGCGCAACTCGTGGCCCAGAAGTTGACGAGATAGACCTTGCCCTTCAGGTCTTGCGTCGAAAGCTTTTGCCCATCCAGCAGCGTGAACGTGGCAGCAGGGACCTGCTGCGACGGCGAGAACGCACGCCAGCCGAACCAGCCGCCCACAGCCAGCACCAGCATGATCACGGGCAGCAGCCAGCGGCGGCCGCCGGACGTGGCGGTGGCAGTTGCTGGGGCTGCGGAGGAAGTCAGGGTCGAGGCCATGTCGGCAACGGGTCAGGAAGAAAAATCAAGCGTCTATTGTAGGCCCGACGCGCCGGCGCCGCATGTCCGCCGCGACAATCCGTCCATGGCGCGATGCGTGCGTCACTTATCGCTGGCGAGGGCGGCTTCGTACAGAGCGAGGTGAGTGGCGGAAAAGCAGCAAAAGGTGATTGCGTCCAAGCCGGCGCCATGCTCGCGCGCGGCACGTACGGCAATCGGTGCAGCCAACTGCGGCGGGAAGCCATACACACCGGTGCTGATGCACGGAAACGCGATGCTGCGCACCTCGTGCTTGCGCGCCAGTTCCAGGCTGTTGCGATAGCACGCGGCCAGCAACGCCGCCTCGTCCTGCCGGCCACCGTGCCAGATCGGCCCGACGGTGTGGATGACGTAGCGGGCAGGCAGGCGAAAACCCGGCGTGAGTTTCGCTTCACCGGTGCGGCAGCCATGGAGTGCGCGGCACGCCTCCAGCAGTTCTGGCCCCGCCGCGCGGTGGATGGCGCCGTCCACGCCGCCCCCGCCGAACAGCGAGCTGTTCGCCGCATTGACGATGGCATCACAGTCGAGCGTGGTGATGTCGGCACGCAGGGCACGGACGGTGACAGAGATTGGCATGGCGCGGTCCTTGATAGGGAGAGCGGACGTCTGTGTCGGATAATAGGCGGCTCAGAAACCGGCCGGAAACCGACAGGAGGCGATGTGGCAGTCAAAGTAACGGCAGGTTGGCGGATCGGGTTGGGTGCGTTGGCCTGTGCCCTGCTGGTGGCCTGTTCGCCAAAGTACGACTGGCGCACGGTGCATTCCAACGAGGGCGCCTACGCCGTGGACTACCCCGCCAAGCCCACCGCAGAAGCCCGCCCCATCGCCATCAACGGCCAACGCATGCCGATGACGATGCAGGCCGCCAGCGTCGACGGCACGCTGTTCGCCATCGGCGTGGTGGAACTGCCCGCGGATGATCCGGTCTGGCGCCAGCGCGCCGTGGAGGCGCTGCGCAACGGCCTGTCCGCCAACTTGAAGGGCCACGTGACCGAGCGCGACATCGTCGTGCAGACCGCCGCGCAGCCGCCTCTGTCATTGCCAGCGTTAGAGTTGATTGCGCTCGGTGCCGGCGGAGACGATCCCGCGCCGCGCCGGCTGACCGCCCGCGTGGTCGCCACGGGAAAGCACGCCTACCAGGCCGTCGTGCTGGAATCGGGCGATGCCGCCCGCGACGCGCGCCAGCAGGAGCAGGTCGACCAGTTCCTTGCCAGCTTCCATCCGTACTAGGCCCGCACAGACCTGGGCGAACTGGCCGCAGCCGGTGCACAATTATCGTTTTGCGCTTTACCGCAACACAACGCATCACGGGGAACCATCATGACGTTGCAAGTCTGGCTGGCCTTCTTTTTGGCTGCCTGGGTGATCGCCATCTCGCCCGGGTCGGGCGCCATCCTGTGCATGAGCCACGGCCTGACGCATGGCGTGCGCCGCACGTCGGTCACGATTGCCGGGCTGGAGCTGGGCATTGTCGTGATCCTGTTCATAGCGGGTGCCGGGCTGGGCGCGCTGCTGATCGCGTCGGAGCACGCCTTTACGGCCATCAAGATCATTGGTGCGATGTACCTGATCTACCTGGGTATCGTCCAATGGCGCACGCCCATCCAGATCGCCAAGCCCACTGAGGGCGAGCCCCTGAAGGTCTCGGGCAGCGGTGCGCGCCGTCGGTTCCTGGTTGGATTGCTGACCAATCTGACGAACCCGAAGGGCATCCTGTTCATGGTGGCCGTGCTGCCGCAGTTCATCGATCCGGCCAAGCCGCTGCTTTCGCAACTCGGCATCCTGGCGGCGACGATGGTGTTCGTCGACCTGATCGTCATGCACGGCTATGCGCTGCTGGCCTCGCGCGCGCAGCGCCTGTTCCGCAATCCGCGCGCACTGCGTTGGCAGAGCCGCTTCTTTGGCGGCATGCTGATGAGCATCGGCGCAGCGCTGTTCTTCGTGAAGCGCCAGACTGCGTGAGCTTCACACCGCCGCAGGGCTGCCCGCCAAGTCGTTGAGGGCACAGCGTGGGGATGCGCGCTAATCCGCCTTCACCCCGCGCCGATACTGAATGGCCTCGCCCACATGCGCCGCGTCGATCTGCTCGTCGCCTGCCAGATCGGCAATCGTGCGGGCGAGCTTGAGCACGCGTGCATAGGCGCGGGCGGACCACGAGAAGCGCGTCATCGCGTGGCGCAGCAAGCCATCCGCCGCATCGGTGCGGCTGCAATGCAGATCGATTTCATGGCCGCCCAGCAAGGCGTTGCGTTTGCCTTGTCGTGCGAGCTGTCGCGCGTGCGCGGCAGAGACACGCTCGGCCACGTTGCGCGTCGGTTCACCAGGCGGCCCGTCGAGCAACTCCTCCTGCGAGGGCGTCGGGACCTCTATCTGCACATCGATGCGATCAAGCAGTGGCCCCGAAATGCGCGCCTGGTATCGCTCCACCTGATCCGGTGTGCAGCGGCACGCCCGCAGCGGATGCCCGCGATAGCCGCACGGACACGGGTTCATTGCGGCAATCAGCTGGAAGCTGGCAGGGAAGTCTGTCTGACGCGCTGCGCGTGAGATGGTGATGTGGCCGGTTTCCAATGGCTCACGCAGGACTTCGAGCACACGGCGCTCGAACTCGGGAAGCTCGTCGAGGAAGAGCACGCCCTGATGCGCCAGCGAGATTTCGCCCGGCCTGGGCGTGTTGCCCCCGCCCACCATCGCCACCGCAGATGCTGTGTGGTGTGGCGAACGGAACGGCCGCACCTTCCAACGCCGTGCGTCGAAGCCGCGCGTGGTCAGGCTCATCACCGCGGCGGCGGAAAGCGCTTCGTCATCGCTCATGTCCGGCAGCAAGCCGGGAAACCGTTGCGCGAGCATCGACTTGCCGGTGCCGGGCGGCCCGATCATCAACATGGAATGACCGCCGGCGGCGGCCACTTCCAGCGCGCGCCGCGCTTGCGGCTGCCCCCGCACGTCCGCCAAGTCGGGATAGCGGATGTCCGCGTCGACCAGCGCGGGCAGCGCGGGCGCGAGCTTGCGATCCGGCGCGCTCAAGTGGTCGCACACCTCGATGAGCGTGCGCGCGGGCAGGACTTTGGTGCCGCTTACTAGCGCAGCTTCGGCGGCGTTCTCGGCGGGCAGCACGAAGTCGCGGGCAAGTGGTGCGTCGCCATCGGCGGAGACGGGGTTGCGCGACAGCGCATACGCCATCGCCAGCGCACCGCGAATCGGCCGCAGATCGCCGGACAGCGACAGCTCGCCCGCAAACTCGTGCGCGTCCAGGTGCGTGTGCGGAATCTGCCGGCTCGCGGCGAGGATGCCCAGCGCGATAGCGAGGTCGAACCGGCCCGATTCTTTTGGAAGATCGGCCGGGGCGAGGTTGACGGTGATGCGCCGCGCCGGAAACTCGAAGCGGCTGTTCTGGATCGCTGCCCGTACGCGATCCTTGCTCTCCTTCACCTCGGTATCAGGCAGGCCGACGATGGTGAACGATGGCAGGCCATTCGCCAGATGGACCTCCACCGAGACGGCCGGCGCATCGATGCCCGAGAGGGCGCGCGAACGCAGTACAGCGAGGCTCATTGCGCAGTCCTTCGGGAGAACTCACTAGCAAGGCAGAAGGCTTGGCATCGGTGCATGGCGTGACGGAGTGTGACGGTTGCGGAACCCTCCACTGTGCCAGCCGCGTTGCACTGCCATGGCCATCGGCATCCAAATTTGACGATCGCTTTGGTATGAGAAACGGGCACAAAAAAACCGGAGCACTGGGCTCCGGCTTTGTTGTCGGCAGATCAATTCAGGGGAAGGCCGGCATGGCCGAGTCTTCGCCGCTGAAGCGGCCTTCGGGATGCGTCCTCTGCAGCAGCGCGCGTACCTCGCTTACGCGCGAGCGCGGCACATCGACCATCAGCAGGATCTGCCCATCCTCCACTGCCTGCTTGAACGGTTTCAGGCGGCTGTTGGGCACCGAACTGCCGATCATGCTCGAAGCCCACGCGCCAAACAGCGCGCCAACCACGGTGGTAATGCCGACCATGCCCCACTGCGGCCCTTCGCCAATGACCGGGAAGATGGCCGCCACAATGCCCGCCAGCACCCCTGCACCCCCGCCGATCACGAGCCCGTTCTGGGTGGCGTGGACGATGTCGGAAGTCTGGAGGATGTTGGCCTCATGCAGGCCAGTGAGGTCGACGCCGGGCTTGGAGACGAAGTGGATGTGGCGTTCGGTGATGCGCGCCAGCAGAAGGTCGTTCATCACGCGCCGGGCGCTGACGACGTCCGGCATCAGGAAGTAGAGGCGATGCTGCATGATCTTCTCCTCAAGCGCGGCTGCGCGATGCGTCTTAAGGACGTTCTAGATCAGTTCGCCAGCCGCAACAAGGCGGTGCATCAATCTTTTCGCTGTGCGCCGCAGCAAGGGTGCAGCGGTCGGCACAGCGGCCAGGCAGATGCGCGCCCCGCGCAACACCCGGCGGCAGCTCGCTGCTTACTGATCTGCGGGGGCGGCGGACTTGAGTTGAGCTTCCAGTGCGGCCACGCGCGTTTCCAGTTCCTCCAGACGCGCACGCGTACGTGCCAGGACCTGCGATTGCACGTCGAATTCCTCGCGCGTCACCAGATCGAGCTTGGAGAAGCCCTGGGTCATCATCGCGCGGACGTTCTTTTCGATGTCGGCCGCCGGCGAGTTGCGCAGGGCTTCGCTGACGCGGTTCTGGAAGTCGGAAAAGAGATCGGTCGGTTTCATGTCGTTTGCTCCGTGGGTCGTGCTGTCTGCGCCAGGCCGGTGCATGCACCGTAACCGTGCGCGTGAATTGCTGTGTCGTGGTGCGAAGGCCCGCGTCAGGCGCGTGGTTTCGGTGCTGCTGGCCGAGATGGTACCGGCTGAGCGCTGTGAACGGCACACCTTGCGTCAAATCTCGCTGCGATGCGGCATTGGCGTCCCCATCCAAATGGGGACAGAACGGATGGTCGCAGCTTCCGCGCCGCGCCCTGTGCGCCACCGCATGGGGCTGAAATCACTCTATCACATGGTTTTTATCGCGCCATGACGGCGTAGGCCGCCATGGCGTGAACCCGCCTGCGGCAACTGTTCACGGGCAGCAGGCGTTGCCAGGCGAAACCCGTCCCCAATTTCCTCCGCCTTTGCGCTATGGCGCAACGCGAGGCCGTAACCGAAGGCGCCCTCCAATCTGACGACATCGACATGGCATGACAGTTGCAGAACTGGTGCGATTTTTTTCAATTCCGTTGCGACTGTCTAAAGGGGGAGAGCCGTTATGAAGAAGTTTGCGTACGCAGCCAGTCTGGTACTGCTGACCGGTGCCGTTGCCGGTGTCAGCCAAACCGCCATCGCGCAGTCCGCACCCGCGGCTGATGCACCGGCCGCCGCACCGGCGCCCGCGCCGGCCGCACTCACGGCCAACGTCACGCTGGCCAGCCAATACCGCTACCGCGGCATCATGCAGACCAACAACAAGCCGGCCATTCAGGGCGGCTTTGACTACGCCATTCCTGGCGGTGTGTTGCCCGAGGGTTTCTACATCGGTAACTGGAACTCGTCGATCAGCTGGTTGAGCGATTCCAACTCGAACGTTTCCGCACCGATCGAGATGGACTTCTACGGCGGCTACAAGACCGAGATCGTCAAGGACGTGCCCATCGACGTGGGCGTGCTCCAGTACTACTACCCGGGCAGCTATCCCGACGGTTTCACGCGTCCGCACACGACCGAAGGCTATGCGCAGATCGGCTACGGCCCGGTCACGTTCAAGTATTCGCACGCGTTTTCGAACCTGTTCGGCACGCCCGATTCGCATCACAGCCAGTACTTCGATCTGTCGGGCAACTTCGATACCGGCTTTTGGGGCCTGACGCTGAACCTGCATGCGGGCTACCAACAAGTGCCCCATCAGACCGTGCGCGCTTCGTATGCCGACTGGAAGGTCGGCGTGACGAAAGACTTCGGCAACGGCTGGGCGGCGTCGCTGGCCTACATCGATACGAACGCTTCGCGCGCGTTCTATACGAACACGCGCGGCAACTACATGGGCAAGGCCACGGCCCTGCTGTCGATCACCAAGACTTTCCAATAACGATGCGGGGCGGCGCCCCGGTGCCGCCGACCGAGGAGGAACCAGCATGAAACTCATCATGGCCATCATCAAGCCGTTCAAGCTCGACGAGGTCCGCGAGGCATTGTCCGAAGTGGGTGTATCGGGCATTACCGTCACGGAAGTCAAAGGCTTCGGACGTCAGAAGGGTCATACCGAGCTTTACCGCGGCGCGGAGTACATCGTCGACTTCCTGCCTAAAGTAAAGATCGAAGTGGCCGTGCCTGACGACGTGGTCGAGCGCGCCGTCGAGGCCATCGAAAAATCTGCGCGCACCGGCAAGATCGGCGACGGCAAGATCTTCGTGGCCGACGTCGAACAAGTCATCCGCATCCGCACCGGTGAGACCGGTGGCGACGCCCTATAAGCCCCAATCCGCCAAGGAAGAGGTCAAAACATGAAAACCTGGTTCACACGATTCCTGACGGCTGGGGCCGTCGCTGCCGTGCTCGCAGGCGCCGTGATCTCGGCGCCGGCCGCCGCACAGGACAAGCCGGCGGCTGAAGCTTCGGCGCCGGTTGCCGCGGCC
>NZ_MCGB01000072.1 GCF_001699815.1 Ralstonia pickettii
TGCCGCCAGCGTTCAATCTGAGCCAGGATCAAACTCTTCAGTTCAATCTGCTGTTTTCGCTCTTTACGAGCGGTCGCTCACTCTCAGAATCTGACTTGAACTTTCGTTCAAACCTTACTTCTGTGCGAGCACTTTATTACTTGTTAGCTAGCGGATCGAAATCCGCCGCACCCAGTATTAAGCGCCCACACTTATCGGCTGTTTGCTTGTTAAAGAACTTCGCGATCAACTTTGTTTATCGCGTCGCTGCGTTGTCTGCAGCAGAGAAACGAGATTATGCAGAGCTTTTTTGTCGCTGTCAACAACTCGTCGAAGAATTTTTATCCACCAACGCGCTGCCAACCACCACCGAATCTCCAGCCAATCGCCAACCACCCAATCGACCGCAAACCCGCTCTAAACCTGCTTCTCCACCACTCAACACCACCACCGTCACCTGCGTTTCGGCGCTGTGTTTTGCAGCGAGGGGCGAACTATAGGCGGGTTCCCGGAGCTTGGCAACACCTTTGTCATGACGGGCTGATGACGTGTTCGTGAAGAATAGCCGCCAGCCCCGTCTGCATATGGGATTGCGGCCCCAAAAGGACTCGCAAAAGCAGGCCTGGGATACCCGATACCGTTACTCGGGTATTCCCGAAGTCACCCTGCTACGCCGTCCTTATTGGTGCTTGAACGCCGCTGCACGCTTTTCGACGAAGGCGCGCATGCCTTCTTTCTGGTCTTCTGTAGCGAATGTGGCGTGGAACAGGCGGCGCTCCAGATGCACGCCCTCGCTGAGCGAAGTCTCGTAGGCCGCGTTGATCGACTCTTTGATCATCATGACCGTGGGCAGCGAGAAGCCGGCAATGGTTTCTGCGGCCTGAATGGCTTCGTCGAGCAGCTTGTCGGCGGGGATGACGCGCGAGACTAGGCCGGCGCGCTCGGCTTCCTCCGCGCCCATCATGCGGGCAGTCAAGCAGAGGTCCATGGCCTTGGCCTTGGAGACGGCGCGCGGCAGGCGTTGCGTGCCGCCTGCGCCGGGCATGGTGCCGAGCTTGATTTCCGGCTGGCCGAACTTGGCGGTATCGGCGGCGAGGATGATGTCGCACATCATGGCCAGTTCACAGCCGCCACCGAGCGCGTAGCCGGCCACCGCGGCGATCACCGGCTTGCGGATGCGGCGAATGGTTTCCCAGTTGCGCGTGATGTATTCGTTCTTGTAGACGGTAGCGAAGTCGTAATCGGCCATGGCGCCGATATCCGCGCCGGCGGCGAACGCCTTTTCACTGCCGGTAATGACGATGGCGCCAATGTTGGCGTCGGCATCGAAGGCGAGCAACGCGCCACCGAGTTCGTCCATGAGCGCATCGTTGAGGGCGTTGAGTGCCTTCGGACGATTGAGCGTAATGAGACCGACGCGACCGCGCGTTTCGACCAGAATGTTTTCGTAGGACATGGAAGCTCCAGTTGGAATGGATGTAATATTAGCCGACCAACCGGTCGGTTAATCAATGAACCGATGACCGAGGAGGAGACAAGATGACCAGCCCGACCATTCTGCTTGACTGGCATGAACACGTGGCAACCATCACGCTGAACCGGCCCGATCAGCTCAACAGCTTCACGGCCGGCATGCACCGGGAACTGCGCGAAGCGCTGGACAAGGTGGAGCGCCAGCGCGCCCGCGCTTTGATCCTGACCGGAGCGGGACGCGGCTTCTGCGCAGGGCAGGATCTCTCCGAACTCAATTTCACGCCCGGGCAGATGACCGACCTGGGCCAGCTCATCGACGAGCAATTCAACCCGCTGGTGCGCCGTCTGCGCGCCATGCCCCTGCCCGTGATTGCCGCCGTGAATGGCGTGGCCGCCGGCGCCGGCGCAAACCTGGCGCTGGCGTGCGACATCGTGATGGCCGCCGAGAATGCATGCTTCCTCCAGGCGTTTGTAAAGATCGGGCTGCTGCCGGATTCGGGCGGGACGTGGTTCCTGCCGCAGCGCATCGGTGTGGCGCGGTCGATGGGGCTGGCGATGCTTGGCGAGAAGCTCGACGCCAAGACTGCGCTCGCCTGGGGCTTGATCTGGGGCGTTTATCACGATGCCAAGATCCTGATGACCGAAGTGAATTGCATGGCCGACCATCTGGCCAAGCAACCCACCCGGGCGCTGGCGGCCATCAAGCGCGCCATGCATGCGGCGCCCACACAGTCGTTGGACGCCCAACTGGATCTCGAGCGCGACCTGCAGCGCGAACTCGGCAATTCCCGCGACTATGCAGAAGGCGTGGACGCCTTTCTGAACAAGCGCGTGGCCCATTTCACCGGCGAATAAGGACATCAGCGTGACGGAAACGACCCTCCACGATGCGCAGGCGCTGGCTGAAGCGGCCTGCAAAAGCATGTTCGACGCTGATGCCTGCACCCGCTGGCTCGGCATGCGCGTGGAGGCGGTCGCGCCCGGCTATGCCCGGCTGTCGATGGCGGTGCGGCCTGAATTCCTCAACGGGCATCGCACCTGTCATGGCGGATTGATCTTCACGCTGGCCGATTCGGCTTTCGCGTTTGCCTGCAACAGCCATAACCACAACACGGTGGCGGCTGGGTGCGGCGTCGACTTCCTGCGCCCGGCGCACGGCGGCGACACCCTCACAGCAGAGGCAACCGAGCAGGTCTTGTCCGGCCGACACGGCATCTACGACGTACGCGTGACAAACCAGGCCGGCGAGGTGGTCGCCATGTTTCGCGGCAAATCTGCGCAGATTCGCGGCCAGGTCATTCCGGTCCCTGGCAGCCCAGAACCCTAGTTCGACCTCTATATAAAGCCGTTCACAAAACCGCATCACCATTAGAGGACGCCTCAGAACCTGTTCACGATCCGTATCGAGCGGCCCGAGGTTGGCCCGAGAAGCGCAACCGTACATGGGTACGGTGAGCATCGCAGGGCCAAGATCGGGACGCGCAGTAGGATCGTGAGCAGGTTCGCACGACGGCGTCCCGAGGAGACCCGCATGCGCCCCCGCTCGACCGACCTGCCGCTCGATCCGATCGAGACCGCCAGCCGCGACGCCATCCAGGCACTGCAGCTTGAACGCCTGAAGCGCAGCCTCGCGCACGCGTATGAGAACGTGCCCGCCTATCGGGCGAAGTTCGACGCGGCGGGTGTGCATCCGTCAGATTTGCAGTCGCTTGCCGATCTGGCGAAGTTTCCGTTCACAACCAAGACCGATCTGCGCGACAACTATCCGTTCGGCATGTTTGCGGTGCCGCAGGATCGGATCGCGCGCATCCACGCGTCGTCGGGTACGACCGGCAAACCCACGGTGGTCGGCTACACGCTGGCGGATATCGATACATGGGCCGGCTTGGTGGCGCGCTCGATCCGGGCGGCGGGGGCACGGCGCGGCGACAAGGTCCACGTGAGCTACGGCTACGGGCTTTTCACCGGCGGCCTGGGCGCGCATTACGGCGTGGAGCGCGCGGGGCTGACGGCCATCCCGTTTGGCGGTGGGCAAACCGAGCGGCAAGTGCAACTCATCCACGATTTTCAGCCGCAAATCATCATGGTGACGCCCAGCTACATGCTGGCCATTGCCGACGAGTTCGAACGCCAAGGCATGGACCCGGCCGCGTCGAGCCTGCAGATCGGCATCTTCGGCGCCGAGCCATGGACACCCGAAATGCGCAGCGCCATCGAAGCGCGCATGGGGCTTTCAGCGGTCGATATCTACGGCCTGTCGGAGGTGATGGGGCCTGGCGTGGCCAGCGAATGCGCCGAAACCAAGGACGGCCCGACCATCTGGGAAGACCACTTCTATCCGGAGATCATTGATCCGGACACCGGCGAGGTGCTGCCCGACGGCGAATTCGGCGAACTGGTGTTCACGTCGCTGACCAAGGAAGCGATGCCGGTGGTGCGCTATCGCACGCGCGATCTGACGCGCCTATTGCCCGGCACGGCGCGTCCGGGCTTGCGCCGCATGGAGAAAATCACCGGCCGCTGCGACGACATGATGATCGTGCGCGGTGTGAACGTGTTCCCATCGCAGATCGAGGAATTGATCCTGAAGCACGCGGCGCTATCACCGCACTATCAATGCGTGCTCGGCAAGGAAGGACCGCTGGATACACTGACGGTGCGGATCGAGGCGGCGCTAGGCGCGCCGGCTGACGCGGCAAAATCGGCGAGCAGCCACCTGGCGCGCGACATCAAGTCGTTGATCGGCGTGACCGCCGCGATCGAGACACTGGCCAGCGGCGGAATCGAGCGGTCGGTCGGCAAGGCGCGCCGCGTGGTGGACTTGCGGCGCACCTAGCGTCTTGCAGCGTGTTACCGGGCAGCAACGCCGATGCTGCCCCCCTTCGGCACCAGCACCCACAGCCGACCGGCCTGCTTCATGCGGCCCGCGAGGTCGCCAGCGGCATCGCCATGGCCGAAGTAATAGTCGGCGCGCACAGCCCCGCGAATGGCCGAACCCACGTCCTGCGCAAACACGAGCTTCTGGATCGGATCGGTCGATAGCGGCTTGGTCGTCGACAGGAACACCGGCGAGCCCAGCGGAATGTAGGTCGGGTCGACGGCGATCGAGCGTTCGTCCGTGAGCGGCACGCCCAGCTTGCCGATCGGGCCGCCCGTGTTGCCCGGCGTTTCGGCAAAGAACACGTAGCGCGGGTTGATGTTGAGCATCTCTTCCACGCGGCTCGGATTGGCGCGGGCCCACGCCTTGATCCCTTGCATGGTGGCCTGCATCGGCGTGATTTCGCCCATGTCGAGCAGCCAGCGCGCAAACGAACGGAACGGCTGGTTGTTCGTGCCCCCCACGCCCAGGCGCATGATGCCCCCCTCTTCCAGCTGAACCTGTCCCGAGCCCTGGATCTGCAGGAACGCCGCTTCGACCGGGTCGTCCACCCAGACAACTTCTTGCCCCTGAAGCGCCGGACTGCGGATCAACTGCGCGCGCGCCGGCAGCGTCTTGCCGCGCCACGCGGCAGGCATGCGGTACAGCGGCGTCTGATAGGCGCCGTGGCGGGTGCGCGAGCCACGCAGCAGCGGTTCGTAGTAACCGGTGATGAGGCCGCTGTCGGTGCCGTCGTCCTTCACGACCCGATACGGCGTGAAGTTGTCTTCAAAAAACACGCGCATGGCAATCGGATCACCGGCATCGACCATCAGGCCAGCGGAGCACACGCGCGACCAATCGGTGCGGCGCTTCATCGCCTGGCAGTTCGATTGCAGCGCGGGCCAGGCGGAGGCGAGGTCATCGGCGGTCCAGCCGGACACATCAGCCCAGGTGGCGGGGGCCAGATGCCCGCCGAGCGAGCCTGTTGGCGCTTGCGGCGTTTCGACGCGGGGCGGGGGCCCGCTCGTACAAGCGGCAAGCAAGGCCACGACCAGAACAGCGGCCAGTCCGCCCCAGCGGCGACAGGTGCCGGTGCGGGCTTGTGTCAATGCGTCCAAGGTTGCTGCTGTCATGCGTGTTTCATCCTGTCCGGTGCGGCCGCGGGCTTGGCTACAATGCCTCGCACCCGAGCTTCCCGCCATCGACCATGAGCCAATTCTTTGAAAACCATCCGATGATGCTGTTCGGCCTGGAGGCCGGCGTGGCGCTGTTCCTGCTGATCTTCATCGTGATCTGGACAATGTCGGGCGCCAAGAAGCATCCACGCCCGCTGCGTGCCCCGCCCGAGCATCCGTCGCGCCACGGCGACGCTGCCAAGCCTTCGCAATCGACCGACGCAGCGCCAAAAGATTCTCAAGCCGCCAATTCCGACGCGCCCTGATTCCCGATCAGTGCAGCATGCGCGGCATCACCAGCGCAAATTCGGGGATGGGCGCCTCGAAACGGTGGCCGTCTTCGGCCACGCAGAAATATTCGCCGCGCATCGTGCCCACGGGCGTCTTGATGGTCGCCCAGCTCGTGTACTCGAAGGATTCACCCGGCGGGAGCAGCGGCTGATGGCCGACCACGCCGAGGCCGTTCACTTCCTGGACCTGCTCTTCGGCGTCGGTAATCACCCAGTGGCGTGAAATGAGCTGGCTCGGCACGTCGCCGGTATTGCGGATGGTGATGGTGTAGGCGAAGGCGTAGCTGCCCTGCTCCGGCTCGGATTGCTCCGGCAGATAGCGCGTCCGGACCTGGACGGTGAGTTCGTAGCTTGGCATGACAATCCACAATAAGAATGGCGCCCATTGTGCGGCATGGCCGTGGCACCGGCAAGGCGCGAGCGGACGTCCGATCCGGCTAAAATAGCGCCCTTCCTTGCGCTTTCGCGTGCGAGCTCACGCGCCTTATCCGTCTCCCATCATGTCTGCAGCCATCGATCCGTCCGGTTTCCGCATCGCCCCGTCCATCCTCTCCGCCGACTTTGCCCGCCTGGGCGAAGAAGTGCGCCGCGTGCTCGAATCGGGCGCGGACTGGATCCACTTCGATGTGATGGACAACCACTACGTGCCGAACCTGACCGTCGGGCCGCTGGTTTGCGAGGCGATCCGCCCGCACGCACAAAAGGACGGCAAGCCGGTGCCGATCGACGTGCATCTGATGGTCAGCCCGGTCGATCGCATCATCCCGGACTTCGCAAAGGCCGGCGCCGACCTGATCACCTTCCACCCGGAAGCGTCCGAGCACATCGACCGCTCGCTGGCGCTGATCCGCGACAACGGCTGCAAGGCCGGCCTGGTGTTCAATCCGGCCACCCCGCTGCACTACCTGGACCATGTAATGGACCGCCTGGACATGGTGCTGATCATGTCGGTCAACCCCGGCTTTGGCGGCCAATCGTTCATTCCGGAAGCGCTGAACAAGCTGCGTGCCGTGCGCCAAAAGCTCGACGCATACCAGGACAAGACCGGCCGCAAGATCCTCCTTGAGATCGACGGCGGCGTGAAGGCAGACAACATTGCCGAGATTGCCAAGGCCGGCGCAGACACCTTCGTCGCGGGTTCGGCCGTGTTCGGCAAGCCGGACGCGGATGGCGGCTACCGCGGCACCGTGGGCGCGCTGCGCCAAGCGCTGGCCCCCCTGGCATGATGACGGGCGTGCTACCCGCCGGCCCCGTCCGCGCTGTCATCATCGACCTAGACGGGACGATGGTCGACACGGCGGGCGACTTCCACGCCGCCATCAATGCGATGCTGGGGGCGCTTGGCGCCGCGCCGGACATGCCAGCCGAGGAAGTGGTCAGTTACGTCGGCAAAGGCTCGGAAAACCTCGTGCGGCGCGCGCTTGATGCACGCTTGCCGCCCGCCCAGGCCAACAGCCGCTTTGCGGAGGGGCTGGAGTTGTACCAGCGCGCCTACATCGCCATCAACGGACAGCACGTGAACGTCTATGACGGCGTGCGCGAAGGGCTGGCTGCACTGCGCGACATGGGCATCGCTCTCGCGTGCGTGACGAATAAGCCACGCGATTTCACGCAGCCGCTCCTGGCGCAGCTCGGCCTGAACACGTATTTCGACCTCGTCTACCCGGGCGACGCCTTCCAGTATCGCAAGCCCGATCCGTACCCCATGCTGCGGGTGGCGGAGGCGTTTGGCGTGGCCCCGGTTGAAATCGTGGCCATTGGCGACTCGGAAAACGACGCCCGCGCGGCCCGTGCCGCCGGCATGCGCGTGCTGGCGGTACCGTATGGCTATAACCACGGCCAGCCTATACAGGGCGCCGGGGCCGATGCTATAGTCGACACACTTTTTGCGGCAGCCGAGTTGATCCGGCCCTATGCGGAGCCACACAACGCCGTCTCTGCCGCTTCAACTGACGATCCATGTTCCTGAATCGCAAACGCGTCGACGCTGGTGGTGACCGGGGGGCCTGGCCCTGGCGGCCCTGGCACGCCCTCGTCCGGGCGTAAGCGTTTGCACGGCTGCTGATCGTTCTTCCTCGGTTTCGGCACTCTGGCGCGCCACGAACGCGCCGCCCAAACCACCCCCGCATCTCCTGCCCCAAACGCTGACCGCCCGCCGGTCTTCCGCTGACCCGCTATCGGCTGCGGACGACCCTTGCGGGATCGCACGGTCGCTTTTACGACGTTCGCGCGTTCCCATCCCTGATGTTCTGCTAACGTTCCGACGGCACCATCGACGCTCTTGCGTTTGCCGTGGACCGAACGCATGTCGGTGGGCGCGCAACCGCCCCGCCTGCTGAATCGACCTGACCGCTCATGACCGAACTCGAATTCAAATCGCTGGCCGACCAGGGCTACAACCGTATTCCGCTGATTGCCGAGGCATTGGCCGACCTGGAGACGCCGCTGTCGCTGTATCTGAAGCTGGCGCAATCGCACGACCGCGGCACGCACACGTTCCTGCTGGAATCGGTAGTGGGCGGCGAGCGCTTCGGGCGTTACTCCTTCATCGGCCTGCATGCGCACACCTTGCTGCGCGCGAAGGGCAATCGCACGGAAGTCGTCACCGACGGCAAGGTGGTGGAGACGAACGAAGGCAACCCGCTGGACTTTATTGCCGCGTTCGAGCGCCGTCAGAAAGTGGCGCTGCGCCCGGGCCTGCCGCGGTTTTGCGGCGGCCTGGCCGGCTACTTCGGCTACGACGCCGTGCGCTTCATCGAGCCGCGACTGGCTGACACCGCCCCGCCCGACGATCTGCAACTGCCCGACATCCAACTCATGCTGTGCGAAGAGTTGGCCGTGATCGACAACCTGTCCGGCAAGCTCTACCTGATCGTCTACGCCGACCCGTCCAAGCCCGAAGCCTATTCACGCGCCAAGCAGCGCCTGCGCGCGTTGCGTACGAAGCTGCACCAGCCGGTGGATGTGCCGGTGACGTCAGCGTCGGTGCGTACCGACACCATTCGGGAGTTCGACAAGGCGGACTACATCACCGCCGTGCTCAAGGCCAAGGAATACATCGCCGCCGGCGACATGATGCAGGTGCAGATCGGCCAGCGGCTGGTCAAGCCGTTCCGCGATGCGCCGCTGTCGCTGTACCGCGCGCTGCGCTCGCTGAACCCGTCGCCGTACATGTACTTCTACAACTTCGGCGACATGCAGATCGTCGGGGCATCGCCGGAAATCCTGGTGCGCCAGGAAGAGCGTCGTGTCCCGGTTGCTGAAAATAACGGCAACGGCGCCGACGAATCCGCCCGCATCGTCACGATCCGTCCGCTGGCCGGCACGCGCCCGCGCGGCAGCACGCCCGAGCGCGATGCGGAACTCGCCACCGAGCTGCTCAACGATCCGAAAGAGATCGCCGAGCACGTCATGCTGATCGACCTCGCGCGCAACGACATCGGCCGCATTGCCGAGATCGGCTCGGTCAAGGTGACGGACCAGATGGTCATCGAGAAGTATTCCCACGTGCAGCACATCGTCAGCTCGGTCGAAGGCCGCCTCAAGCCCGGCATGACGAACATGGACGTACTGCGCGCGACCTTCCCGGCCGGCACGCTGTCGGGTGCACCTAAAGTGCGCGCAATGGAGATCATCGACGAGCTGGAGCCCGTCAAGCGCGGCATCTACGGCGGCGCGGTGGGCTATCTCTCGTTCTCGGGCGAGATGGATCTGGCGATCGCCATCCGCACCGGCATCGTCAAGGACGGCAACCTCTATGTGCAGGCCGCCGCCGGGGTGGTGGCCGATTCCGACCCGGATGCCGAATGGAGAGAGACCGAACACAAGGCGCGCGCCGTGCTGCGTGCCGCCGAGCAAGTGCAAGACGGCCTCGACGCCGATTTCTGAGGTTAAGGAGACCACCATGCTGCTGATGCTCGACAACTACGACTCCTTTACCTACAACATCGTCCAGTACTTTGGCGAACTCGGCCAGGACGTGCGCACCTATCGCAACGACGAGATCACGATCGAAGAGATCGAAAAGCTGAACCCGGAGCGCATCTGCCTGTCGCCCGGCCCGTGCACGCCGACGGAAGCCGGCATCCTCGTTCCGGCGCTCAAGCACTTTGCGGGGCGCGTGCCCATCCTGGGCGTGTGCCTCGGGCACCAGGCCATTGCCGACGCGTTTGGCGGGCGCGTGATCCGCGCGCAGAAGGTGATGCACGGCAAGGTCAGCACCATCGAAAACACCGGCGTGGGCGTATTCGCCAACCTGCCGCGGCATTTCAAGGTGACGCGCTATCACTCACTCGCGATCGAGCGCGAAACGCTGCCGGACTGCCTGGAAGTGACAGCCTGGACCGAAGACGGCGAAATCATGGGCGTGCGCCATAAGACGCTGCCGGTGGAAGGCGTGCAGTTCCACCCGGAATCGATCCTGTCGGAACACGGCCACGCGCTGCTCGCCAACTTCCTGAAGGAACGCGTCTGATGCGCCGCGCGTGCGCGGTGGCGCTGGCGATGATCGCAAGCCTGCCGGCGATGGCCGGTACGCTGGAAGCCTGCCGGGCCGCCCAGCCTGAGGCCGGCAACGTCGCCCAATGCGTGCAGACCGCACGCAAGGCGGCGCAAACGGAACTGGCCTCGGCCGAATCGACACGCCGCACCGCGCTACGCGCCCGCATGGCTGCCAACAAGGGCACGGACCGTGGCGCCGCCATGGCTTTCGACCGCACCGTGCGCGCACACCAACTCTACCGGCAGGCCGAATGTGACCTGCAACGCCGCCTGGCCCGCAATGCGCCCGATGCCGACCTGGCAGAAGCCGCGTGCGAGGCCGATCTCTCGCGTGAGCGCATCGGCGCCTTGCGCGACGCCGCACAGCCGGCCACCCCGGTTGCGGCTCCGGCAGCGCCCAACTGAATACGGAACGACCATGTCCATCACTCCGCAAGAAGCGCTGACGCGCTGCATCGAGCACCGCGAGATCTTCCACGACGAAATGCTGCACCTGATGCGGCTCATCATGCGCGGCGAGATGTCGCCCGTCATGGCGGCCGCCCTCACCATGGGGCTGCGCGTCAAGAAAGAGACCATCGGCGAGATCGCGGCCGCTGCCACCGTCATGCGCGAATTCGCCACCAAGGTCGATGTGCCGGCTGAGGTGTCCGATCACTTTGTTGACATCGTCGGCACGGGCGGCGACGGCGCCAACACCTTCAACATCTCCACCGCTTCGATGTTCGTGGCGGCCGCCGCAGGCGCGCGCATCGCCAAACATGGCGGACGCGGCGTCAGCTCCAAGTCGGGCAGTGCCGATGTGCTCGAAGCGCTGGGCGTGAACATCATGCTCACGCCCGAACAGGTGGCCGAATCGATCGAGACGGCCGGCATCGGTTTCATGTTCGCGCCCAACCACCACCCGGCCATGAAGAACGTCGCCCCGATCCGCAAGGAGCTGGGCGTGCGCACGATCTTCAACATCCTCGGGCCCCTGACCAACCCGGCCGGCGCGCCGAACATCCTCATGGGCGTGTTCCATCCGGACCTGGTCGGCATCCAGGTGCGTGTGATGCAGCGGCTGGGCGCCAAGCACGCCGTGGTCGTCTACGGCAAGGACGGCATGGACGAGGTCTCGCTGGGTGCTGCCACGCTGGTCGGCGAACTGAAGGACGGCGTGGTGACCGAATACGAAATCCATCCGGAAGACTTCGGGCTGCAGATGGTCTCCAACCGCAGCCTGAAGGTGGCCGACGCCGACGAGTCCAAAGCCATGCTGATCGAAGCGCTGGAAAACAAGCCGGGCACGCCGCGCGAGATCGTCTCGCTCAACGCGGGCGCGGCGCTGTATGCAGCCAACATCGCCGGCTCGATCGGCGACGGCATGAAGCTGGCCCGCGAAGCCATCGCCTCGGGCGCCGCGCGCGCCAAGCTCGACGAACTCGTGCGCGTCACCAACCAGTTCAAAGCCTGATATGTCCGACATCCTCCAGAAAATCCTGGCCGTGAAGGCCGAAGAAGTGGCCGCCGCGCGCAAGCACCGAGACCTGCCCAGCGTGCGCGCCGAAGCCGAAGCCAACCGCAGCGACAGCACGCTCAGGGCCCGCGGCTTTGCCAGGGCAATGCGCGACAAGATCGCCGCCGGCAACGCAGCGGTCATCGCCGAAGTGAAAAAGGCGTCGCCGTCCAAAGGTGTGCTGCGCCCGAACTTCAAGCCAGCCGACATCGCCCGCAGCTATGCCGAGCACGGCGCCGCGTGTCTGTCCGTCCTGACCGACGAACAGTTCTTCCAGGGCCACGCCGATTACCTGCGCGAGGCGCGCGCCGCCTGCACGCTGCCGGTGCTGCGCAAGGATTTCATGGTCGATCTGTATCAGGTGTACGAAGCGCGCTCGTGGGGTGCGGACTGCATCCTGCTGATCGTCGCCGCGCTGGACCAGGGCCTGATGGAAGAACTCGAAGCGTGCGCGCTGGAACTCGGCATGGACGTGCTCGTGGAAGTGCACGACGGCCATGAGCTGGACCGCGCGCTGCGCCTGCAAACACCGCTGGTGGGTGTGAACAACCGCAACCTGCGCACGTTCGAAACCACGCTCGACACCACGCTCGGCCTGCTCAAGCACATGCCGGACGATCGCATCGTCGTCACGGAATCCGGCATCCTCACGCCGGACGATGTGCGCAAGATGCGCGCCGCAGCCGTCAACGCGTTCCTCGTCGGCGAAGCCTTCATGCGTGCAGACGACCCGGGCGCCGAACTGGCCCGCCTGTTTGCCTGAGCGCCAGACACAATGGCCCGCGAGATTGAACTGAAGCTGGCCGTATCGGCCGGCGCGCACGACGCACTGGTCGGCTGGCTGGACGCCAATGCGCAGGCGGCCGGCTCGGTGGAATTGGCGAACGTCTACTACGACACGCGCGACCAGGCGCTGGCGCGCAACCGCGCCGCGCTGCGCGTGCGCCGTCAGGGCAGTCAATGGCTGCAGACGCTGAAGACCGCAGCAGTGAGTACGTCCGGTTTGAGCGCCCGCCACGAATGGGAGGTGCCGCTGCAGAACGATGCACTGTCCGTCGATGCCTTCGTCGCCAACAACGCCGCCGAAGCCGCCGACTATGTTCGGCCACACGCCGCTGCGCTCGCCCCGCTGTTCCGCACCGACTTCACGCGCCGCCTGTGGCACGTGGGTGCCGAGGGCGGCGAGATCGAGATTGCACTGGACGCCGGCGCCATCCTCATCCCCGGCACGCAGGCGCGCGAGCCGATCGACGAACTGGAACTGGAGTGGAAACCGGCAGACGACAGCACGCTCGGCGAAGACGCGATTGCAGAGCGCCTGCACGCCTGGACGCAAACGCTGCGTGCCGCCGTGCCGGGCCTCACGCCGCTCGACATCAGCAAGGCGCAACGCGGCTACCAGTTGCGCGAGAAAGCCGTCGGGGGCCAGACATGACGCGACGCGCCAATCCGGCGCAAGCCGCCCTCTTCGATGAACCCGCGGTGGACGCGGCCGACGTGAGTTTCATCCCGCTGGCCCAGCAGTTCGACGCCCTCCCCGCCGACTGGAAGGCGGTCCTCACGCCCTGCATCGCGCAGACCAATTGGCCTGAACTATGTGCCTTTGTCGATGGCGAGCGCGCAGCGGGCAAGCCGATCTTCCCGACGGATGTCTTCCGCGCGCTGCACCTGACTTCGGTGGACGATGTACGCGTCGTCATCCTCGGCCAGGACCCGTATCACGGCACAGGCACCGTGGATGGCCGCGAGATTCCGCAGGCGCATGGGCTGGCGTTTTCAGTGCCGGCGGGTGTGCGCGTGCCGCCAAGCCTGCGCAACATCTACAAGGAAATCGAAGCGGAGTTCGGCTGCAAGCTGCCAGGCACCTCCGGCAACCTGGAGGGCTGGGCACAGCAAGGCGTGCTGCTGCTGAACACGGTGCTCACCGTCGAACAAGGCCAGGCTGCGAGCCACGCCAAGCGCGGCTGGGAGCGCATCACCGATTGCCTGCTGGAGCAACTCGCACGCGTCGGCCACAAGCGCGTGTTCATGCTGTGGGGCAGCCACGCGCAGGCCAAGCGCGCGCTGCTGTCGGACGGGCATCTGGTGCTGGAGGCGCCGCACCCGTCGCCGCTGTCGGCGCATCGCGGGTTCTTGGGATGCGGGCATTTCAAGACGGCGAATGATTGGCTGGCGGCGCAGCGCCAACCGACCATCGACTGGCTGAAACCGCAGGCCGCTTGAACGGCGCGGGCCAGGCGGCCCATCGACGAGCCGTGAAGTGTCGGCTTCGACCGTCTGGATGCCGCGTTCGGCGCTCCGGAACTCAACGTTGAATCTCCGAGACTCGACTTCGACTCTCCGAGGGTCAAATTCGACCTTTTTCGGCTCGAGTTTGAGTCTTCAAGATCCATCGTCGGCCCTCCGAGACTCGACTTCGGCCCTCTGAGGCTAACCTTTGACGCTCGGATACTGGAAGTCGACGGTCTGAAGCTGGACGTCGGCTCTCTGAGCCCCGTCGTCCAGGGTCGGGGGCTCAGCGCAGTCGCGGTGGAAGATCCCGCCGCCGGCGCGGAGCCTTTCAGCCGCCGGCCGCGCCTAGTCCTTCGAAATACGCAGCGCGCGTCCGAGCGCACCACAACGCAATGCGATTTTGGACGTGTCAGCCCGCAGCGCCTGCAGACGCCGCTCTAGCAGGTGCATCGCCGACAGCGATTCGGATTCGGCGGCCGCATCGACCATGCGCGAGCGTGCCGACTGATCGGCGAAGTCGGCTGCGCCCAGCTCCTGTGTGTCGCGAGGGCGCACGCCCCAGCCGCCCTCTTGCACGGCCTGGTCAAAGCGCTCCTGGGCGCGCGCCAGGCTTTCGAGTGCGGCCTCAGCCGTTTGCTCGACCAGCGCCCGCGTATCGGCTTCGTCTAGCTCCTGCGCCCGTTGCCGCACAAGGATGCGCACCGCGGCAACGTGCGCCGCCACGAGGTAGTTCTGCACGATGAAGCGGTTCAGGTTGTCGACGGCACGGTGCCGGCTCTTGGGCTCGTCGAGCATGCGCGCGAAGGCGGCGATGAGCCCCGTGAGCGACTCCATGAACTGCTTGCGCTGCACGCGGTAGACGAAGTCATCCTTGAGCGAGCCGAGCAGCAAGTCGCGCGCGGCTTCGATAAAGCGGCGGTTGGTGCGCAGCACGTCGTCCACCAGCTTGGGAAGGTTGCGGTATTCCCAGCTTGGCAGGACGTAGCTGAAGGCCGTGGCGATGGCCGCGCCGATCAGCGTATCGACCAGCCGTTCACCGATGGCGCCCTTGCTGCCGGGCAGCAGCAGGTTGATCTGGATGAGCACCTGCACGCACGCCGCAATGGCCGTGTAGCGGTAGCGCACGGTAACGAACGCGGCGCTGGCGGCGGTGGACAGGTACAGCACGCCCATCAGGATCCACGTCGAATGCGTGTACCGCAGGATCACGGCGGCAATGACGCAACCGATGAGCGTACCCAGCACCCGGTCGAAGTTGCGCTGGCGCGTCATGCTGAACGTCGGCTTGAGAATCACGACGATGGTCAGCAAGACCCAGTAGCCGTGCGAGCTATATGGGAGATGGTCGGCAATCCACAGCCCGGCCGCCACGGCCATGGAAATGCGCAGCGCAAAGCGCAGCACCGGCGAACGCCACGTCAACTCTTCCAGCACCAGCCGCAGCTCGTACTTCTGGCGCGTGAGAAACGGCGTCATGTCGGGACGCAGCAGCACCTGCGACAGCTCGACCGGCGTAGCGGTGGCGGCGTGCAACTGCGCCATGAGGCGGATTGCGCCCCGCACCGTGGCCACCGATTCTTCGAGCGCGGCAATCGCCTCGATCGGCACGCCGTGATGGTTGTGCTGCAGCTCGTGCAGCGCGCCTTCAATGGCGGCCACCTCCTGGTCGTACGACACCGGCGTGGGTGACGGCCGGTCGCGGCCGACGGCATAGGCGACGCCTTCGATGTCCATGCGCAAGCGTTCGATCACGTCGCGCAGCAGGCGCATCACCTCGGCGTCGGCCAGCCACTGGCGCAGCAGCGGGTAGTCGGTGTTGGACGACAGCAGATACTCGTAGATATCGAGCATCCGCATGTGAATCTGCACGAGGCGGCCGTCGCTCGTGGTGCGGTTGTCGCGAAAGACGAAATCGCGCGCCACCTGCTGCTTGTCAGCCACGGCAATCTGCTGGCGCACGAGCGCGTTGAACTGCTCGTCGAAATCCTTGGAGGCGTCGTAGAAGCCGGCTTTGCACTCCACGTACACGGCCAGTTCGTACAGGCATTCGGCCAGCACCTGCTCTTTGATGCGGCGGCGCTGGCCCCACGCCACCGCCATCGCAAACGCCATGTAGCCGATGGCGCCGAGGAAGAACTGCAGCGTGTGCTCCACCGCTTCGCGGAAGGCGAATTCCTCGGTGAACGTGAGCGTCATGACGAACAGCGCCGCGAACTGCAGCGGCATTGTCTTGTTGCCGTACGCCACCATGAGTCCCGCGAGGAAGCTCACCACCACGATCACCACCGGCAGGATCGCGTACGGCGTCACCACCGCCACGAGAAAGGTGACGGCGGTCGTCAGCAGCACGCACGCCATCATCTCGTTGAACTTGTGCCGCAGCGGGCTGGGCAAATCCATGAGGCTCGTGCACAGCGCACCGATCGACACCACCATCGCGCCCTGCAGGTCCATCACCAGCAGCGCGAGCAGTGTCAGACCGATCACGCCGGTGGCAGTACGGATGCCGCGCGAGACGTAATGGCTGTAGAGGAAGGTGCGTGGATCGTGTACGTAGTCCATCGGGCTACGTGTCAGGCTGACTTGCCGCGTGACGCGCGCGTGCTGCGCGCCGCTGCCCGTTTGCCCAGCCAGGCCGAGCGCAGCGGCGAGGGCTCTGCTGCCAGCGCCAGCGTGAACTGCGGCGTCGCATCGGCGGCGAGCGTTACCTTCAGCGTCATCAGTTCGTCGCGGCGGAACACGTGCACCGGCACGGTATCGCCGGCGCGATAGCGCGTGAGCGTCTTGTCGAGCTGGCCGGCCGGAACACGCAGGCCGTCCACCGCGACGATCAGATCGCCGGCAGACAATCCGGCGCGCTGCGCCGGGCTGCCGTCGAAGACCTGCTGCAGCTTGACGAAGCCGTTCTCGGCGGCGGTCTTGACGCCCAGCGCGAGCGCCGTATCGGCGGCCTTGCGCGTGGCGCTCACGCCCATCGCCTTGAAGAGCGCAGGCAGCGGTGGGTCGTCGCGGCCTTCGCTCAACTGGCGCACCAGCGTGCGCAGGCGCACACCGGTGGTTTCTTCCATCAGGGTGATGAGCCCCGCTTCGGTCACGCCGCGCTGCGCGTGGCCGGCGGCGTAGAAATCGCGGCCGTACGTCACCCACAGAGCGCGCATCACGTCATCGAGCGAACGTTCGCCGTGGGTCTGCGTGCGGATCGTGAGGTCCAGCGCCAGCGCCACCAGCGAGCCCTTGGTGTAATAGCTGACGATGGCGTTGGGGGCGTTCTCGTCCTGGCGGTAGTACTTCGTCCAGGCGTCGAACGAGCTTTCTGCCACGCTCTGCTTGAGGCGGCCGCTGCCGCGCAGCACGCCGTTCCATGTCTTGCCGAGCATCTCCAGATATTGCGCTTCGGAGATCAGGCCCGAGCGCACCAGCATCAGGTCGTCGTAATAGCTGGTGAACCCTTCAAACAGCCACAGCAACGGTGTGTGGACCTCGCGGTCGAGCGCGTACGGCACGAAGGTGGCCGGCTTGATGCGCTTGACGTTCCAGGTGTGGAAATACTCGTGGCTAACGAGGCCAAGGAAGGTGCGATAGCCCTCGGTGGTCTCATCGCGGCCGGCTACGGGCAAATCGCCGCGCGCGCACATCAGCGCGGTGCTGGCGCGATGCTCGAGGCCGCCGTAGCCGTCGGTGGTGACCATCGTCATGAAGACGTAGCGGCGGTTGCTGTCGAGGAACGGCGCCGTGGCGGTGTGCGGCTCGAACAGGCGGATCTGCGCTTCGCAGATGCGCTTGAAATCGCGGGCGATGCGTTCCAGATCGAGATTCGGTACGCGGCCGGTAAAGACGGCGTCGTGCTGCGCGCCGCAGGCCTCGAACGACACCAGCTCGAACGTGCCCATCTCAACCGGGTGGTCGATCAGTTCGTCGTAGTCCGCTGCTTCGTACCAGCCGAAGCCGTGGCGCTTGGCGCCAGCCTTGCCCTGGACGCGTCCAGTGGCCTCGCGCAGCGCGGTCGCCACGCGCCAGCCGCGGTAGGCCTCTCCGGCCGGCGGCTGGATGTCGACCAGGCAACGCTGGTCATCCGCGCCTTCCACACGCAGGAATACCGACGTGCCATTGAAGAAGCCGCGCGTGGCGTCCAGGTGCGCGGCGCGCACCGACAAGTCCCACGCATAGACGTCGTATGAAACCGTCAGCGGCCCGGTGCACGGGGCGGCCCACCACGTGTGCTTGTCGACCTTGGACAGGCGCACCGGCCTGTCCGCCGACGATGCCTCGATCCGCACGATGTTGCGCGCGAACTCGCGGATCATGTAGCTGCCCGGAATCCACGCCGGCAGCGAAAAGCGCTGGCCTTGGCTGTCGGGCGCGTCAACCGTGACGGTGACGGTGAAAACGTGCGCCTCGGGCGCGGCGGGGGCAATGGTGTAGCGGATCGGCTTCATGGCGGACATTGTAGCGTTGCCGTCCCACGCCGCCGAAGCCAAATCGTCCGCAAACCGGCCTGCCAGCCTATCGGTTGACGTCGACCACGACGCGCCCGCGCATCTTGCCGGCCATGATGTCGTGGGCTGCGTCGATGGCCTCGGAAAGCGTCACCTCGCGCGTGATGGCGGCCAGGCGATCGGGCAGCAGATCGGCGGCCAGACGCTGCCACGCGGTCTGGCGCAGCGCGCGTGGCGCCATCACGCTGTCGATCCCGCACAGGGTCACGCCACGCAGGATGAACGGTGCGACCGTGGCCGGAAAATCCATCCCCTGCGCAAGCCCGCACGCCGTGACCACACCGCCATAGCGCACCTGTGCGCACGCGTTCGCCAGCGTGTGCGAGCCCACCGAATCGACCACCGCCGCCCAGCGTTCCTTCTGCAACGGCTTGCCGGGGGCGGAAAGCTCGGCGCGGTCGATCACCTCCGTCGCGCCCAGCGCCTGCAGGAAATCGGCCTCGCTCGTCTTGCCGGTGGACGCCACCACGCGGTAGCCCAGCTTGCCGAGCAGCGCGATGGCGATCGAGCCCACGCCGCCCGATGCGCCCGTCACCAGGACCTCGCCGTCGCCCGGTTTCACGCCGGCACGCTCCAACGCCAGCACCGACAGCATCGCCGTGTAGCCGGCCGTGCCGATCGCCATGGCCTGCCGCGCGTCGAGCCCCGCCGGCAATGCCACCAGCCAATTGCCCGAAAGCCGCGCCTGCTGGGCGAGGCACCCCCAATGCGTCTCGCCGACGCCCCAGCCGTTGAGCACGACCGCATCGCCCGTCCTCCAGTCCGGATGCGAGGAATCGAGCACGACACCCGCGCCGTCGATGCCGGCCACCATCGGCCATTTGCGCACGACCGGGCCTTTGCCGGTGATGGCCAGGCCGTCCTTGTAATTGATGGTCGACCAGTCCACGCGGATCAGCACATCGCCGGCGGTCACCTCGTTGGCCAGCGCTTCGGGTGCGGACAACGCCGCGTCATCGAGGTCGACGATGTGGGCCAGCGGCCCGCCATCCTGCTTTTCCAGCATCAGCGCGCGAAACGACATACCAAGTCTCCAAAGGTGAGTTGAATGCAAGCGCCCAAAGAAAAAGCGCCGGATCGACCGGCGCTTCCTTCGCGTGAATTATGACTTCTTGAGCGCGGCGAACTTACGCTCCAGCGTGGCTGCATCGATCAGGCCCGGGGCCCGCGAGCCGTCCGGGAAGATGATGGCCGGCGTGCCGGTCACGTTCAGTTGCTGGCCAAGCTTCAGGTTGGCTTCCAGCGGTGTATCGCAGGTGCCGGCGCCGCCCGGGGCGGTCTTGGCGGTCATCCAGTCGCGCCAGGCCTTGGCGCGGTCGGCCGAACACCAGATCTGCTTGGCCTTGGTGTTCGAGTCTTCCGACAGGATCGGGAACAGGAAGGTGTAGACGGTGACGTTGTCGACCTGCGTGAGCATCTGCTCCAGCTTGTGGCAGTACGGGCAGTTCGGATCGGAGAACACGGCGATCTTGCGTGCACCGTTGCCCTTGACCCACTTCACGGCGCGGTCCAGCGGCAGGTCGGACCACTTGACGCGGTTCAGCTCGGCCAGGCGCTCCTGCGTGAGGTTCGTGGCGGTCTGCGTGTCCAGCAGATCGCCGTTGAGCACGTAGCGGCCGGTGGCATCGCTGTAGACGACCTGGCTGCCGAGGTTGATCTCGTACAGGCCGGCCAGCGGCGACTTGGTGACGCTCTTGATCTCCACGTTCGGGCCCAGGGCCTTCTGCACCGTGGCCTTCACCTTGTCCAATGCGGGCTCGGCGGCACCGGCGCTCAATACATAGCCCGCGCCAATGGCTGCCACTGCCACCGCAGAGGCGATGGCCGCCACCCGAATACGAAACGACATAACGACTCCTGGAACCCCGAAAAACCACAAATCCGCTGAGAGTGCCTCAGCCGAGTGCGTGCCTGATCAACAAGCGTTTGATAAATGGCGTCATGCCCACCATGCGCATCCCCGCGTTGCGTACCGTGCGAGGCAGCGCGCCCGGCAGGGCGAACAGTTTGTGCAGACCATCGGTGGCGGCCGTGAGCGAAAGGAGGTCTTCGCGGCGGGCACGCTCGTAGCGGCGCAGCAACCTCAGATCGCCATGATCGCGCATGGTTTCACGTTCCGCCATCACACGGCCAATTTCCGACACATCCCTAAGCCCGAGGTTCATGCCCTGCCCGGCCAGCGGATGAATCACATGCGCTGCATCGCCCACCAGCGCCACACGTGGCGCGACCGCCCGGCTGGCGTGTTGCAGCACGAGCGGGAAGCCCTGCGCAGGCGTGATGTTCGACAAGCGCCCGAAGCGGGCGGCGATGGCGCCACCCGCCGCGGCCTCGACCGCGCGGCACAGCGCCTCGGGCGACAGCGCAAGCAGTTCGCGGGCGTGATCTTCACTGGCCGACCACACCATCGACACGCGTCGATCGGGCAGCGGCAGCATCGCGAGGATCTCGCCGCGTACCGGCGCGGCGTCATCCGCTTCGGCGGCCTGCTCGGCGGATGCACCGAGGAACCATTGCCACGCGGTGTCCTGATGCCAGCGCTCGGCCTGGAAGTTGGCAACCACGCCGAGCTGCCGGTACGGCTTCGCTTCGGCCTGGATGCCGGCCTGCTGGCGCACCCACGAATTCTTGCCATCGGCGCCGATCACGCATTCCGCGCGGATCGTCTGCCCGTCGGCCAGCGTCAGGCGCACGGCATCGGCTTGCATTTCGAAGCCGGTGGCGGCGTGCGGGAAGGTCTGCACCGTGTGGGCGAAGCGCAGCGCCGTTTCCAGCGCACGCTCGACCAGCGAGGATTCGGCAATCCACGCCAGTTGCGGCGTGCCGGCTGCGTAGGCGGAAAAGTGCAGGTCGGGATGGGCGTGTTCGCCGCGTGCGGCGGCGGCGTCGCCGAAGATGCGCATGTCGTGCACAGGCTGCACGCGCGTCATGTCGAGGGCCGGCCAGATGCGCAACTGCTCCAGCAGCGCCTGCGAGCTGGACGAGAACGCGTAGACGCGTGCATCCCAGGCGTCCGGCCCGGCGGCTGCGGACACTGGGGCGGGCGTTGCGATATGCGCGATGCGCAAGCCGATCTGCGCCAGCCGGAGCGCGCAGGCGCGCCCGACGATGCCACCGCCCACCACGGCCACGTGGTAAGGCGCAGCCTCCTTGTGAGCCGCCTTGGAAGAGGAAAACGCGGGTGTATTCATGGTGCGCCGATTATAGCGGCGGGGGGTGCTGCGCCCTTGTGACCGCGCAAATGTGTCGCGACGGATATGGGGCACCGCCGCAGATCGGCTCGGTGTTTACGCCTACCGTCTCCAAAAGAGGCAAAAAAATCACTTCAGATCGTTGCTGCGTCCGGAGCATATTTGGTACGCATATGTGTCAGGTACGCCGCATGTGTGCCAAGCACGTCGCCTGCCCGCAGACCCCAAAAGTGACGTCATTTACACCTCGAGCCATGCACTCAAGTCATCCGCCAGGATGGACGATAAAAGGCGGGTAATTCGACGTTTTGAAGGGCGTGAGCCGCCGATACAGTGCGGGTCCGATCCACGCATTTCCCATCGCCATGTGGACTTTCTCCGAACGCTCCGCCGCATCTCTGATGCTGGCCGCGCTGCTGGCACTGGCCGGCTGTGCGCAAATGCCTGCCCAGACGCCCGCCCCGGTGGCCCGCACCGCGCCCACCGGCGAAGTCATGACCTTCGCCATCCCGCCCGATGCGCTGGGCGCGCATGATCCGCAACTGACCGCTGTGCTGACCAAGGCTGGCGCGCTCGCCGCTGCACAAAAACGGTCGGCGACGATCCAGGTGGCCGCGCTGGCACAGGATTTCCGCTATCTGAACCAGGCGCTATGGAACGGCGTGCCCGCGCAGCGCGCCGGCTATGTCCGCCTGGAAAACCTGACCGTCAGCGCCAGCCAGCCCTATAGCGTGACGATCCGCACGCAGGATTAAGAGGACCTTCATGCGTATGACCCATCTGCTCTTCCCGCTCACCGTCGGCCTGCTGACGGTACCGGCCGCCTCGGCTTTTGCCGCGCCGCCCGATGCACTGATGCCGGCGACGGCCGCGGCGCCCGACCGGGTCTATCCGCCCCTGCCCTCGCTGGCGATGCTGCCGCCGGGCGGCGGCGCCGAAATCGAGCCTGCGCCTGCCGCCCACACGCGTGGCAGCAAGCGCAAGGTTGTGACGACGCAGTGGCGCAAGGCGACCGAGCCGGTGCCGCGCATGGTGGTGTCGGAGGCATCGCACACGTATCTGGCCGGGATCGAGCGACAGCTTGAAGTGGCCCTGCAGAAGTAATCCACGATCTCCGCCGGAGCCGTCATGCCCCTCGCCCGCCCTCTTCGCTTGAACTGCAGCCGCCTTGGCGCGGCGCTTGTGCTGGCCGCCTCCAGCGTTGCTGCGCACGCCGCCTCGGGCGATTGCTTTGAGCAGGCCGGTACCTATCAGGGCGTCAACCCGACGGTGCTGCGCGCCATCGTGTGGTTTGAATCGAAGGGTGATGCGGGCGCCATCCACCGCAACGCAGATGGCTCGGTCGACATCGGCCAGGCGCAGATCAATTCAATCCACTTCAGCACGCTGGCGCGCTACGGCGTGCCGCGCCGTGCACTGACCGACGCCTGCGTCAACGTGTTCGTAGCGGCCTGGCTGCTCAAGCAGAAGATGGTCCGCCATGGAAATACATGGCGGGCCATCGGCGCGTATCACTCGGAAACGCCTGCCCACCGCGACGCCTATGCGCGCAGCATCCAGCGGGTGCTGATGTCGTGGGGGGAATTGCGGGCCGACCGCTGAATCGGGTCCGGCCCTGGAACCAGGCTGCCGCTCAGTAGTACGAGACGGCGGCGTATGCCTGACGTGCGCCGATGGCACGGCGCTCGCCGCTGACCAGGCGCATCAGCTCATCCTGACGCGGGCAGACCAGCGCACGCACACGGGCGTCGTTGGCCAGAATGCGCATCATCAGGTCGCGCTTGCGCTGTATTTCTTCGTGCGACAAGGCCGGGCGCAGACCGTGGCCCAAGCGCTCCATGTGCGCCGCGCATTCGCGCTCCAGCAAGCTCACTTCGTCCCAGTCGCCGCGTTCTGCAGCATCCACCATGTCTTCGGACAGGCTGGCGATGGCCTCGTAGCAGGCAAACAGGCCGGCGCTGTCGGAAACCGTATGGATCGGGCGGGCGGCGGTGGCGACAGTCCAGGACATGCTGTGCTCCAGAGTCAAACGTTGTTGTTTGCAGCAAGCTAGTGCAATAGGCATGCCTGGCCGGTGCCGAGCCGTTTCCCACCCGCCCAGAAATGCCGCCAAAGCCTTTGCTGGCTTGGGTTCGGAGGATACGGAGAGCGTCCGGCGGCGGGCATCGCAGACTCGAAAAACGGCCACTCGGGGCGAAGTTGTTACGTTTCTGGAACGTAACGCGTAACGGGGCCGTAACGCCTTCACACCGCGAGCCGCCTAGCGCCTTGCACGACCAAATGCGCTTTCATTCCGGGGCGGGGCCCCACCTAGAGCGGTTACAATCACGCCTTTCCGTGAACGACGCGCACAGCCCGGATTCCACTGTGCTGCCGCCTCCTCCCGCGTCACGCAACCCCTTGATTTAGAGCCTTTTTCACCATGAGCCTCCAATGCGGCATCGTCGGTCTGCCGAACGTCGGTAAGTCGACCCTGTTCAATGCCCTGACCAAAGCCGGCATCGCCGCCGAGAACTACCCGTTCTGCACGATCGAGCCCAACGTCGGCGTGGTGGAAGTGCCGGACGCCCGTCTGCAGGCACTGGCCGACATCGTCAAGCCCGAGCGGGTGCTGCCGGCAGTGGTCGAGTTCGTCGACATTGCGGGCCTGGTGGCGGGCGCCTCCAAGGGTGAGGGGCTGGGCAACCAGTTCCTGGCCAACATTCGCGAGACGGATGCCATCACGCACGTGGTGCGCTGTTTCGAAGATGAAAACGTGATCCACGTCGCCGGCAAGGTCGACCCGATCGCCGACATCGAGGTCATCAACACCGAACTGGCCCTCGCTGACCTGGCTACGGTGGAAAAGGCGCTGCAGCGCTACACCAAGGCCGCCAAGTCGGGCAACGACAAGGAAGCCGCCAAGCTGGTCGCCGTGCTGGAAAAAGCGCAGAAGGTGCTGGACGAAGCCAAGCCCGTGCGCGGCCTGAACCTGACCGACGACGAATGGGCAACCATCAAGCCGCTGTGCCTGATCACCGCGAAGCCGACCATGTACGTTGCCAACGTGCGCGAAGACGGCTTCGAGAACAACCCGCATCTGGATGCCGTGCGCAACTACGCCGCGCAGACGAATTCGCCGGTGGTGGCTGTGTGCGCCGCCATCGAAGCCGAAATCGCGGATCTGGATGACGCCGACAAGGCCGAATTCCTTGCCGACATCGGCATGGACGAACCCGGCCTGAACCGCGTGATCCGCGCGGCCTTCAAGCTGCTGGGCCTGCAAACCTACTTCACCGCCGGTGTGAAGGAAGTGCGCGCCTGGACGATCCACATCGGCGACACGGCGCCCCGCGCCGCAGCGGCCATCCACACCGACTTCGAACGCGGCTTCATCCGCGCCCAGACCATTTCGTACGACGATTTCATCCAGTACAAGGGCGAACAGGGTGCCAAGGAAGCCGGCAAGATGCGCGCCGAAGGTAAGGAATACATCGTCAAGGACGGCGACGTGCTGCACTTCCTGTTCCATTAACAGGTTTACTCCCCGGATACACGTTTGACAGAAGGCGCCTGCATGGACACACTCCCTGTGCTTCCGTGCGGCGCCTCTCATGTCTCAAACGCCATCTGTCTACACGCTCCCTATCTTCCGGAATACCCAGGTTGCTGATGAACCGGCACCTGGACGCATCCCCGTAGACCATCAGGTAAAAGGGGAACGGGTCAAGTATTGGCGCGAGTTGCGTGCCTCCAAGACAGTGAAATGGGAGACGTTCCCGCACTTCCCTCTGGTGCTCAATGCCGACGGATCACCGTGGGCCCCTGCCTGCCTGTGGTTGTTAGATCGTGCGCGGGCCAGACCCCACAAGGTGTCCTCGCTCAATCCCGTTGCGCAAGGGCTGCGGGCCTACAAGCAGTTCCTCGATGAATTTGGGCTCCAGTGGGACGACTTCTCCGCGGTCGACAAATACCTGCGCCCAACCTACCACTACAAGACCCACCTCCAAGGTCTGATTAACAGCGGCGCAATCAAACACAGCACGGCCAGTAGCCGCATGCAGACGGTGGTGGGCTTCTACCGGTTTCTAATGGAGAGTGAACGACTGGGCTTCCGCCCTCAGAACGCCCCATGGGTTGATCGGACAGTCGGCCTTGAATACCGCGACAGCAAGGGTTTCAAGCAGATCAAGGAGGTGACGGCGACCGACGTATCCATCAGGGTTCCGAAGCGGGACTACGCATGGGATCGCCGGATCGATGACGGCGGAAAGCTGCTGCCACTCTCCCGGCATGAGCAGAAGACACTGGTCAAAGCGCTGAAGCTGCTCGGCAATCGCGACTACGAGCTGATGCACTACACCGCGCTCCTGACCGGCGCGCGGATCCAGACCGTCCTGACACTGCGTTGGGGCGATTTCGCGACGCCGCCGAGCCAAATCAACCAGTGGCCGTTCAAGCTGCAATGCGGACCAGGGACAGGTATCGACACCAAAGGCGATGTGCCGGATGTGCACCTGTCGGTGCAGAAGGACCTCTACGAATGGCTACATATCTACGCTGTCTCTGACCGTGCCGGGTCTAGACGTGAGAAGTCCAACCTCAAGCAGGACCCAATGAACTATCTGTTCCTGTCCAGTCAAGGTGGCCCCCATTACGAATCCAAGGCTGATCGCAACGCCCTTTGGGATTCCGCCGAACCGCCGCTGAAGCGCTCGTCTCCGACTGGACAGAACCTCCGGTCCTTCATCACGGACTACGTGATCCCTGAGATCCGCAAGACGATCCCGGCCTTCCACTATCAGTTCCATGACCTGCGGGCCACCTTTGGAGTCAACTGGGTCGACGCGGTCATGAGGAACCAAGACACGCGCCAGCGTTACATCTGGACTCGAGACCAACTCCGTAAACTCATGTGGCACAAAAGGCCAACCACGACGGATCTGTACATCGACTACCGCCAGCACACTGAACTCCTCGAAAAGGCCGAGGCTGACTGGAACCACAATCTACTCGACCTCATTCGCTCAGCCTAACGGTGCGAAGGTCTATAGCGACAAGAACGGACGGGCGGGATACCACCATGCATGAACCTGACTGGATTAGCACGGGCGGCGGCTACCCTAGTGGTCTGCCTCGCTTGGCATTCCCATTAGAAGGGGCCATGCCCGATCTCTATGTGCCCCAGAGCACGATTCTGCAGACGGCAAATGGAGTCCAGACCCATGCTTATCTCTGGTGCTACCTTGAGCGTGAGGTATACGGCAAAAGATATCGGTTCAACCCAGCGAGCCTGTCTACGCAGCGCGTCAAAGACATGCCTAAAGCCATTGAACGCCTGTCCAAGCGCTTCTGCTTCGACAACGCCAGACCGAGGTCGGTGAGTGACGAGTTGGCCAACGGCATGTCCCGATTCTTGAACTGGACTGATCGCCCGATTCACCATAGGCGGTTTGAATCCATCCTGAGCGACCCGGATCTCGCTCTGGAGGCTCTGAAAAAGCACCACAGCTACCTGCGGCAGCGCATGCAGGCAAACCAGACAGAAAATCGCATCAGCGTATCTGCGGCGTCGATGATGGATGTCGACGCCATCAAGATGATGGCGGTGATCCACGACCGGGAATACGGCAACGAGATCGAGGCCATCAAGTACATCCACGGTGACGGTGTTAGAACTCCTAAAACCGAAGACGTGGCTGCCTTCATGGCTTGCGTGCAAGGGGTATTCGATTCGGTGGCTCGGATCGTTCTCGACACACAGGACTACAACGGCAACTCGTCTCTCGGCGATCTCCGTTGGCAGTCGGAGGGGCGAGAACTCGCGGTTCCCATCGCAGAAGGCATCCACATCGAGCGTGCCATGGAACTTGGTTGCATGGCGTACGCTGCATTGTGCGTCGGCGACTCCGGCGCCAACCTCGCCCCAATTCAGTCTTACGAAGAGCCCGAGGACTTACGAGAGCAACTGGATAACCCCGAAAAGCTCAACCTGCGCCACAAGGTCATCAAGTTCCGGGCCGGAGGAAAGGAGGCGCCGGTTCATCTGACCTCCACCACCGTGACCCGCATGCGGTCTTACCTGCGGCTCCGGGAAGCTCTACGTCTGAGACTCGGGAGCCCTGAAATCGGGCCGATGTTCATTCAGTGCATCTACCCCTCGTCGCCTCAAGCGCGGCCTTTAGGGATCATCTCGCTGCCGCCGAACTTCACCTCTGCATTGCGTAGCAGGTTCAGCGCCGTCGGCATCAAGTTACCGCAAGTGACGATGCAGCAGTTGCGTGCCCATAAAGCCGGCAAGGTTGCCAAGGAACACAATCCCAAGGTGGCGGCCGACATGATGGGGCACTCGGTAAGCACGGCCATCCGCAGATACAGCAAGATCACGGATGTCGAGGCGAGGTCTGAAATGGCTCCGTTCCTGGCCTCACTGACCTCAGTGGTCCTGACCCGCTCGGAGGCTGACGCCACGTCGTCCAAGCCAGTCACCCCGTTCACCGCGATCCCCGCCGGAGGCTGCGAAGACCACGGCCATCCCGAGGCGCTGGGTGAGAACCCGCTGGTAGAGCCCGATTGCAAGAAGACCGAAGGATGCTTCTTCTGCAACAAGTTCCACGTCCACGCCGACGAAGAGGATTGCCTCAAGTTGATGTCTTGCCGATCGGTACTGGAACGCTTGGCACCAAGACTCGGTGATTCAGGCGTGGCTGAACTAGTCTATACCGTCGTAAGCGAGCGCATCGGTGCCCTACTCGACGAGATCAGGCGCATCAATCCCGAGGCTCATGAGCGTGCTCGGGCAGCCGTCCTGAAGGAAGGCAAGCTCAGCCGATACTGGGCGAGCAAGCTCCAACAACTTCACTTGCTGGGCCTGCTAGCGCAGTCTTCCGCCCTGGCCTGATCGCTAGACACTGCGCTCACCCTCAACCTCACCGAAACCTGCCTGCGGGACGAGTCCATGCAAAGAAGCGATCTGACGACATCGGCAACTACCTCGTCTAACTCTTTGCGGGGAAGGGAGGCCGACCGCGATCGCGATTGGGCGCCGGACGGTGTTCCTGGAGTTTCGGGCGGAATACCACAAGCTCCCCACGTGGAGCCCTACTTCGATCCTCAGATGGTCGTGACGCTGGATCCAAACGGGCAGCCTCTCAGCCGCTACGGAGACAGAAGCTGGGATCTGCGGTCCATGAGTACAGACGGTGGACAAACCTCGTACTCACACACCTTCTTAGATGCACAGCCCCTATCGGGTTCACCAGAAATCGGCAGACCGAACCTTACTGCGCTGATTAGCGAGCAGCAAAAGGCGCTGCTGTGGTTGCACATGGATGCTGGGCGGCAAAGAGCCCTGAGAACGATACTGCAGGCGGGCCGTACGATGAACAGACTCACTCAAGGTGCCGTCAGCCGGGGAATTTCGCTGTTCGAGTTGTTCTGCAACCCTCAGGTGCTCAGCGAGGAATCGGCGGAATTGAACAGCAGCTACGCCAACACCGTGCGAGCCTTGCTTCGGACACTGTGGCGCCACCGTGACTTCCTCAAGATTGGGCTCGAAATCCGCTTGAAGCAACTGGTTGAGGTCATCAAGGAATCTGCCCCAGGAGAGGCGAAAGACCGCCAAACGCCCATCATCCCATCCCGCATCTACTGCGCGATCTTATCTAGCCTGCTGGACCGTCTGGATGAGATCGAGTCTGACCTAGATACTCTACTGGATGCTTACCGGCAAGAGCGCACGTGCACGCTCAGTGCCTCAAGCTGCCTGACCGACAAGCAGCGATATATGCAACGCGAAATGCAACTCCAAGGGATGCTGGAGGCTATGCGGAACAGGGGATGGAAGACGGGAAGCATGCGCGGATTCGTCGCCGGCGAGATCGCCGTAGTCCAACTTAGGCTGATGTGCATCGTAATCGCCTTCACCGGCATGCGAGTAGCGGAAGCGCAGATCCTGCCGCTCAAAGGAGTTCTGGAGGAGGCGAAACACCGTGACACGGTGCACCACGTGGTCAACGGATACAGTCACAAGCTCAACGGTGGCAGAAAGAAGCGCGCCAGTTGGATCACAAGCCGCGAGGGCCATCGGGCAATCTTGCTCGCTCAAAGAATCGCCTCGGTCATCTTGGAGGTACTGAAAGATGGTGATCCAGCAAACGATGACGCCGCCTTACTGTTCTGTTCGACGGCCAATCCTTACAAGAAGCAGAGTCTTTCGAGCATTTACAGACGTCTGCACGGCCAGTTGTTCCCTGAGATTTGCCCCCTCATTACGCAAGCCGACATCGACGAACTCAACGCAATGGAGTTGCAGCGGAACTGGCTGCGTGAGGGCATGGAGGTCGGCAAACCGTGGCCGCTGGCCTTTCACCAATACCGGCGCAGCCTGTCGGTTTATGCCCATCGCTCGGGCATGGTGAGCCTGCCGGCGCTCAAAGGACAGCTGCAGCACATCACCGATGAGATGCGCGCGTACTACAGCGATGGGTTCTGCCGGGCAGTCAACCTCGTCTTCGACAAGGAGCACTTTAGCCATGATTGGAACGCCGCCAAGTCGGAATCGAGCTTCCTCGCTTACAGCTTAGCCTTGCTGTTCTCGGACGAAGACCTCATCGGCGAAGTGGGTGGACGGGGCGCGGTCCGAATGCAGCAAACTGTATCCAGCCGATCCAAGGAAGAGACACTGAAACTGTTTCGTGATGGCAAGCTGGCCTATCGCGAAACCGTTCTGGGCGGTTGCATCGCCGTGGAGGACTGCAATCGCACACCGCTGGAGCCCATTCCTTGGGACTGCCTGGAGAAAGACTGCACCAACGCGGTGGTGTTTGAAAAACGTCTGGGTCTGTTGATCAAGACGCAGGAGACGGTTGTCGCCACGCTGGCCAGCACAGAAGCGGGCGGCGTTGAGCACCGCCTGGAAGCCGATCACCTGCAAGTGCTTCTTAAAGCTCGCAAACGCCTCTCGGAAGCTGTATGAGCGCCAAGGTCCAAGTCGACAAATACTTCACCGCACTCGAGCGTCTGAAGGCACGTGGCGAGCCGATCAGCAATGATGCTGTGGCCCTAGAGGCCGGCAGCGGCCGGGGCAGCATCAAGAAGTCCAGGCCTGCCTACGCCGAACTTATCGCGGCGATCAATGCGGCCGCCAAACAGCAGGCTGAAGCCAAAGTCGCCTCAGATCCTATGCCTGGTATGCGCAAGGACATCGAAGATCTGACGAGGCGACTGGACCAGTCCCTCGACAGAGAGGTGGCTCTGCTGCACGAGCTCTACGACCTGCGCGCCAAGGCCAAGCAATTGGCGGAAGAGAACCGACTCCTAAAGCTCGGCAGACTCGTCCCGGTGCAATGAGCCTATTCAAAAGGGGTATCCGCATTTGCTGGTTGATGTCCTGATTGTATGCTGCAGTGCAAAAATCTTGCAGTCGGAAGTGCGATTTCACGATGGGATCGACCGTCCCAGTTCGACCCTTCTCTGCCGTATGCCTTCTGTGGATCGAATGACTGTAATCCCCAGTTGATCGGCCATCGAAATTAGTCTAGTCGCGCCAAACCACTCCAGGGATATGCGCTAGAACAGGCCGCCCAAGAATGGCCCGAAGCTCAGCGAGATACAGTGGTTCCTCCAAATGCGACGGGCCTACAAGACAGCCCAATGCCGAGTTGCAACGGCCGCTGGGCAAGAAGACTTAGCAGGCGGAAATCCTGACGGGAAGCCGTGGAATACGGACGCTTAAACTCCTTCATCGCTGCAACCAACTGCGAGGCTGGGACTTCTACAACTTCGCCAGCGCTCACGACGGCCAAGCTTCGTTTTGCTCACAACTCATATGTGACGAATTAGATCCCATCATTCGCAGCGTTGTTTTCCGCATCACGCCACCCGCCAGCAGCCGCAGCTTCCACCACCGCTCCACCAGACGCTGCCCACCCCAACTGGGCTCATCTCATGCCGAACGCTGCACTCGCCCACGCGACCCCTATTCGGGTTGATCTCAATCAAATTTTCTTGTTAGCGTAACTAGATATCTAATATAATTGGCCAACGCCAGTTGAGGAAGGCGACCCACCGCCTGGAGACAGATATGCTGACCCATGAAGAGAATGAACTGTTGTGCCGAGTAGAAGGCGATGCCCCGATGGGGAAGCTGATGCGCCAGCACTGGACCCCTGTTTGCCTGATTGAAGAAGTCAGCGAACCGGACGGCGCGCCGGTCAAGGCTCGCGTTTTTGGTGAAGACCTGGTCGTGTTCCGCGACAACGAGGGGCGCGTCGGTGTGATGGGCGAGTATTGCCCGCACCGCCGAGCATCGCTTGTGTACGGTCGTAACGAAGACGGTGGCCTGCGCTGCCTGTACCACGGCTGGAAGTTCGACGTGCTGGGCAATGTGCTGGAAATGGTGTCCGAGCCGGCCGCCAGCGGCATGACCGAGAAGGTCAAGCACAAGGCGTATCCCTCGAAGGAATGGGGCGGCATGATCTGGGCGTACATGGGTCCGCAGGACACCATTCCCGAATTCGTCGCCCCCGCCTGGGCTCCGACCGAGGACACCCGAGTCAGCATCGCGAAGGCGCTGCTGCCGTGCAATTGGGCCCAGATCCTTGAGGGCGCGATTGACTCCGCACATAGCTCGAGCCTGCACTCGTCCGATTTCGTGCCGGCCCGCGTCGGCGGGGGCGAGGCAACGTCGAAAAACTGGCTGCGTCCGTCCACCGACAAGGCACCGCGCCTGCAGGTCGAGCGCACCGAATATGGGTTCCGCTATGCTGCGCTGCGCCGCCCAATCTTCAACGCCAACACGCACGACTACGTGCGCTCGACGGTGTTCGTTGCACCCGGCATCGTGCTGATTCCGCCCAACAACCTGTATAACGTCGCCAACATCAACGTGCCGATGGACGACACGAATACGGCGTTCTACTTCATCGCGTGGGGCGATCCCGCGACGACCCCGGAAACCGAAACCTGGCGCAAGTTCCTCCATCAACAGATCGGCCCGGATCTGGACGAGCGCTACCGTCCGCTGCGCAATCACGAGAACCGCTTCTGGCAAGACCGGCAGGCCATGAAGGCTGGCAATTTCACCGGCATCACGGGCTTCCCGAACCAGGACATCGCCATGTGGGTCACGATGGGTCCGATCGCCAATCGTTCGGACGAGCGTCTGGGCGCGAGCGATCTCGCCATTGTCGAGTTCCGTCGCCGCATGCTCGATGCCCTCGCGGAATTCGAGCAGGACGCCGAAGCCATCGGTACCGGCGCGAAGGCGATCCCGCAGACGGTCTGTTCGTATCAGGCAGTGGTGCCGAAGGAGACCGACTGGCGTGCGTACGCCGCCCGTTATGTCAGCGCGAAGCATGCCCTGCCGGAAGACGAGCCCGCTGCGCTCGCGACCGACTATCAGGTCAGGCAATAAGCGATGAAGCCGGCCATGGAACAGCGCCGTTTGCGCATCGGGGTGGCAGGACTGGGGCGCGCCTTTTCGCTGATGCTGCCCACCTTCCTGCAGGACCCGAGGGTTCAACTCGTCGCCGCATGCGACCCGCGCGAGGAAGCACGGCAGCAGTTCGCCGCCGATTTCGGCGCACGGACCTACGCAGACGTGCGGGACCTGGCCGGCGACCCCGATGTGGAAGTCATCTACGTGGCCAGCCCCCATCAGTTTCACGCGCAGCACACTGAGATTGCCGCAGCCAACGGCAAACACGTACTGGTCGAGAAGCCGATGGCGCTCAAAGCGGCCGACTGCGATCGCATGATCGCCGCGTGCTGGGCGGCAAACGTGCATCTAATCGTCGGACACTGCCACAGCTTCGATACGCCGTATCTCCGTACGCGCGACCTGATCCGTTCGGGCGATTTCGGTGCGGTGAAGATGATCCAGGCGTTCAACTACACGGATTATCTATACCGGCCGCGCCGCTCGGAAGAACTCATGACGGCCGAAGGTGGCGGTGCCGTATTCAGCCAGGCGGCGCACCAGGTCGACATCGTGCGGATGCTCGCGGGCTCGCGCGCGACGCGCCTGCGCGCAAGCGTCGGCCGGTGGGATTCGAAGCGCCCCACCGAAGGCGCGTATTCGGCACTGATCTGGTTCGAGAATGGCGCCTATGCTTCGCTGTCGTACAGCGGGTATGGCCACTTCAACAGCGACGAGTGGATGAGCTGGATCGGCGAGATGGGTGACCAGGCAAGTCCCGACGCCTACGGCGCCGCCCGGAGGCGGCTGGCGACCATCGCCTCATCCAATGATGAAGCACAGCTCAAGGCGGCCGGTACGTATGGCGGCGCCGCATACAAGCCGCCCTCGACCGCGGCAGTGGAGGCGGCACGCCACCATCAGCATTTCGGCCCGGTGATCGTGGCGTGCGAACACGCCGACCTGCGCCCCCTGCCCGATTCCATCATCGTGTACGGTGATCACCAACGGGAGACGCTGCCGCTTTCCCTCCCCACCGTGCCGCGCGGCGAAGTGATTGACGAACTCTACGAAGCCATCATCGCTGGGCAGGCGCCTCTTCATAACGGCGAGTGGGCAAAGGGCACGCTGGAGATTTGCATCGCCATCCTGGAGTCGAGCGAAACCGGCAAAGACGTGTCGCTCTGATCCTCGTGAGAAAATAAGAAGCCCTCGCACAGCGAGGACTTCTTTTTGTGTGGCGCGGCGGGCAGCCGACGATGACTTCCCGAGCCAACACTACGCGCCTAGCGCCTCAACCCGCAGCGAGAAATCCACTGCCCTGACGTGCTTTGTGAGTCCGCCAACGGAAATGCGGTCCACGCCCGTTTCCGCAATGGCACGCAGCGTTTCCTTCGTCACGCCGCCTGACACCTCCAGGCTGGCGCGCCCGTTGTTGATGCGCACCGCCTCCCGCATCTGTTCCAGCGAGAAATTATCGAGAAGGATTGCGCCGGCGTCTGCGGAGAGCGCTTGTGCCAGTTCATCCAGCGTCTCGACCTCGACCTGCACCGGCACGCCCGCACCAATTACCTGAGCAGCGCGCACCGTCGGCGCAATGCCACCACCCGCTGCGACGTGGTTCTCCTTGATCAGGATGCCGTCATACAGCCCCCGGCGATGGTTCTCGCCACCACCGATGCGCACCGCATACTTCTGCGCCAGACGCAGTCCGGGCAGGGTCTTTCGGGTATCGAGAATCCGCGCCCTGGTGCCCTTTACGATCTCCACCAGGGCGTGCGTCGCCGTGGCCACACCCGACAGCAGTTGAATGAAATTGAGCGCCGTGCGCTCCGCAGTCAGAATGCTGCGCGCCGGCCCGGCGATCTGGCACACCGCCTGCCCTTCGCGCATCCATTCGCCTTCGCCAACGAACCACCTGATCGTGATGCCCGGCTCGTACCGCCGCAGGGTTTCCTCAAACCATGGCCTGCCGCACAACAGCGCAGCTTCGCGCACCGTGAGAACCGCCTCGGCCGAGGCCGCAGGGTCAACGAGCTGGGAAGTCCAGTCGATATTGCCAACATCTTCCGCGAGCGCGTCGCAGACATTGCGCGTCATTGCCGCGCGGGTTGCTACATCCATTTGAAAGATCCGATATTGAGCGGAGAAACTGCCTGAGATCGGCAGCTGCCGCACGGAGGCGCCGCCGCCAATCGACTGAATATGTGGAGAAGGAAAACCTGGCCGCACGGATCTGAGACGTTCTTACTCCTCGCCGCGCGAGGCGATCAGGCTACCCATTTCCCGCGTGGACGGAATCCGCAGCGCCGGATCATCCGTCTCGGCTTCGTCGCGCGCCATGTTTTCGATGATCGTCAGGAGCACCTTGCGCGCAATGTTGATCTCCGTTGCCTTCAGGCCCCTGACGCTGATCTCGTTGACCTCTTCAGCCAGTGGAACGAGCTTGTTCTTCAGGCTACGGCCGCGAGCCGTGAGATACACGTGCGTGTTCTTGCGATTGCCCGGGGCATAGTGACGCTCGACGTATCCAAGCTTTTCCATCGCGGACACCGCGCTGAAAGTGGTTGGCGTGGTCGTGCCGGCCTCGTCGCTGAGTTCTTTCTGCGTCAGCCCGTCGGTGACCCACAGGATGCGCAAGAACGCCCAGTGGCCAAATGAGACCTCGTGCTGCGCCAGGCGCATCTGCAGCCCACGCACCATCGCGCGGGCTGCGTCCTTGACCAAGTGGGCAAGACGATCATCCGGGACGGCCTCGTGCCAATGCCGCAGGATGGGATCCTCTTTGGAAGCCTTTGCCTTGCCAGAAGAACGTGTTGCTACCATGCTTTCCTCGCCGTGACCGTAACCAAAATGGTTCACATCATAGCGTTCAACAGTGCGCGTGCCGCCTGGCGGCCGCGCACCGAGGCCCTGAAAATTCAGAAGAGATGGCGAATACCGACCGTCACACCCGCCTGGTTCATGCCCGCCACAACGTCCACGCCGGTACCGCGAATGCCAACATTGGTCGTTGACCGGTTGGCAACGTACGCGCCCTCCGCATACACGTCTGTGCGCTTGGATAATGCGTAGTCGACCAGCAATGCCCCCATCGTCGGCCCGCCGTTAGATTCGCGGAAGTGCGTGTGGTAGACGCTGGCCGAAATCGACAGCGGCGCGTTCACCTGCCAGGTCATGCCACCCCAGTACAGCCAGGAACTCGGCGGCGCATCCGTGTTGCGCGTATTCAACCAGCGCAGACCTGCCAGTGCCTTGACCGGTCCGATCTGGTACGACAGGCCCAGCAGCGTGCGCTGCTGGGTATTGCTTTGCGTGGCGATCGACGTGCCCTGCAATTGATCATAGGTCACGCCGACGCTAAACGGACCCTGGTCGTACAGGATCGCAGCGCTCATTTCGCGCCCCACCTTCGAAGCACCCGGCACCTCGCCGCCATTCTGAATGGCCGCGTCGAAGCCCGCACTGTACAACGCTGCAAACGTCACACCGCCCAGATTCAAGCCATAGCGCACCGAATTGTCCGCGCGATTCACGAACTGGCTGTCCATGCTCTGTGCGGAGTAGCTTGGGTTGAACGTCAGCGGGTCATACTTGAACATCAACTCATAGAGCAGGTTCTGGTGACGCCCCAGCGTCAGCGTGCCGCTTGGCGTGGCGAGACCAACGAAGGCCTTGCGGCCGAAGAGCCGCCCGCTCTGTCCGAGCGTGCCTGTATCCGAGTTGAATCCGCCCTCCAGCGTCATCATTGCCTTGTAGCCGCCGCCAAGATCCTCCGATCCCTTCAGCCCCCAGCGCGATCCGGCGAGATTGCCAGACTGCTCGCGTACCACCGAGCCCTTGCTGGCACCTTGCGCCACCCGGTTGACGTACTCCACACCCGTATCAACGATGCCGTAAAGGGTGACCGAACTTTGTGCATGGGCTGCCGTACCGGCGAGCGCCAGAAGCGCGCCACCGGCACGCGCGATGATTTGTCTCGTCATTATTTTGATTTCGTAGTTCTAAGAGGGGCTGTCCCGCTTCCTGGTGTTCCCCGCGCATCTGGCGGGAGGCAGATGCGCGACGGGCATCAATGCCCGCTGCGGGAATCAGATCTTGAAGCTTTCCAGGCTGGCTGGATGAAACAACTCAGCCGGCTGAAGACGCCGGCTCGACAGCCCTTCAGCGTGATGCTGCGCCAGGAAACGGTCGATCACGTGCTCGTTGTTAGCGAATCCATATGACCAGAAATCGTGGCCCATCAGGCGGCGCGCATTGCGCAGCTGGTCTTCGATGAACGGAAGCGTGACCTTGGTGGCCGACGTATCGCTCAAACGCGCGAGCGCCACTTCCTTCGAATGCTCGAACGCCTTCGCCATGGCGCCGGGCAGCCACGGATGCTGCTCGGCCAGCGTCTTCCGGATGCCGAGCGTGTGCATGATCGGGAACAGCTTGCGGCGCTCGTACCATTCCGCCGCGCTCTTTTGCGGGTCGTCGAAGAGGTACTTGACCTGCGGATGCCCACGGTCGAAACACGACGGTGCACGCGGCCCGATCACACCGTCGATCTCCCCCTCGGCCAGCAGGTTCGAGATCGTCTTCCCTTCCGGTGCGTTTTCAAGTATGACGCCCTCCGGCAGCTTCAGCGAGATCTTCTCCACGCGCGTCGGATCTTCGTAACCGCCGCGCACCCAGCGAATGTCCGACGCTTTCACGCCATACTCCTCTTCGAGGAACATGCGGACCCACACGTTGGCCGTGAGCTGGTATTCCGGCACGCCGATGCGCTTGCCTTTCAGGTCTTCCGGCCGGTTGATGCCACGATCGGCACGCACGTAAATCGAGCTGTGGCGGAACGCGCGCGACGGGAACACCGGCACGGCGATGTACGGCGAGGTACCTGCGGCCGTCTTGACCGAATAGCTACTGAGCGAGAGCTCGCAAATGTCGTAGTCTGCGTGGCGGAAAGCACGGAAGAAAATTTCTTCCGGGTCCTGCAGCATGAACACGGGATCCACGCCGTCAATCTGGACGCCGCCGTCGATCAGCGGACGCATCCGGTCATAGTTGCCCACGGCGATGGAGAGTTTAAGCTTGCTCATTGATGTTCCTTTCAAACAATCGAAATCAATCCGTTGCGTGCGTTCTCACACACCGGATTTCGGCGCCTGTTGCTGACGTGGCACGCCGAAGAGGACCGCAATACCGCCAGCGAAGACGAGCACGGCAACCAGCAGGATGCCGGCCGAGAAACTGCCCGTCACGGTCTTTACCCAGCCGAGCACGATCGGGGCGAAGAAGGCACCGACCTGGCCGAGACTGCTGATGACGCCGATCCCGCCCGCGGCCGCCTCGCCCTTGAGGTAGTTCGGCGGAATGGTCCAGATGATGGCCGCGGCGGCGAAGTAGCTCACCGAAACGAGGCTCAGGCACACGATCGCAGCGGCCGGGTTGTGGGTCAGCATCGTCAACAGCGTTGCGCCCGCGGCACCCGCCGTCGTGGACAGAAAGAAGTGCCAGCGACGCTCAAGCCGCATATCGGAGCTGCGTGCAATCAGCAGCATGGCAACGGCGCCGACGATGTAAGGCAACGCCGACAGGAAGCCGATCTCCAGCATGTTGGAGATGCCCGTCTGCTTGATGATGGTTGGCGTCCAATAGTTCAGGATCGTGCCGCAGATGGGTACCGTGGCCCAGCCTGCTGCGATCACATAGACGCGTGGGTCGCGCAGCGCAACCATCAGGCGGCTCGGCGCGCTGTCTGGTTTCTGGCGGTGTTCTTCCTCCAGGGCGGCCACGATAATGCGCTTCTGTGCGGCAGTCAGCCACTTCGCATCCTGCGGTTTATCGACCAAATAGAACCAGGCAAAAACACCTGCAAGCACAGCCGGCAGGCCCTCAATGAACAACAGCCACTGCCAGTTGCGGAAGCCCCAGACATCCGTGAAATTCTGGAGAATCAGGCCAGAAAGCGGGCCGCCGATGATGCCGGCGACGGCAATCGCCAGCAGGAATCGCGACGTGATACGAGCGCGACGCTGCGCGGGATACCAGAACGAGAGATAGAGAATGATCCCCGGCCAGAAGCCCGCCTCCGCCGCGCCAAGCAGCGTCCGGGCGAGATAGAACTGCCAGGGGGCATTCATGAAGGCCATTGCTGTGGAAATGGTGCCCCACAACAGCATGATCCGCGTTACGGTCTTGCGTGCGCCGATGCGCCTGAGTAGCAACGTGCTCGGCACTTCGAGCAGGATGTAGCCGATGAAGAACAGGCTCACGCCGAGCCCGTATGCGGCATCGCTGAGTCCCAGGTCCTGCTTCAACTGCAGTTGCGCGAAGCTGATATTGACGCGATCGAGATAGTTCAGCACCCAGCAGAGGAACAGGAAACTCATCAGCCTGAGTGTGATCTTTCGATAGGTCGCCTCTACGGCTACGGAATCGTCGCTCAGATGCGGGGGCGCATCCGCGTAGCTCAACGTGGAGTCATTCATTTCGTTGTCTCTTGGGGGCGTTTTGTCGACTCGATCAGTCAGACCCCCGCGCTGGACGGTGTCTGCTTCTCGTTGCCGACTATTTAATTAGACGTCTAGTTATGAGACTACGAGGCCTTGGTGCCTCTGACAAGTGAGGGTTTATACCGAACCCGGAAATTCAACCGGCGATTACGTCGCTTGCCAAATTAGATCTCTAGTAATATGATACGAACCACCCGCTGAAATGAAAACGAAACAAGTAGACAAGTAGACGGAGACAGGCATGACTACCCAGGACACCGGTTTTCTGCGGCTGACGATCGCGGAGAAGGAAAAGATTGCGCGCGACATCTGGCGCTTTGAACTGACCGATCCGCAGGGCGCGCCTCTTCCGCCATTCGAAGCCGGATCGAATCTGACCGTCGTGGTGCCCAATGGCATGCGCCGCAGCTATTCCCTCTGCAACGATTCGCAGGAAAGTCATCGCTACGTCATCGCGGTCAAGCGCGACAGCAATGGTCGCGGCGGCTCCATGAGCCTGATCGACGGCACGTCCACCGGTGATCTGATTGACGTATCCCTGCCGCGAAACGAATTTCCGCTCGACGAGCGCGCGAAATCGTTCATTCTTGTCGCGGGTGGCATTGGCATCACGCCGATGCTCTCGATGGCGCGCCAACTGAAGGCGGAAGGATTGCGGGATTTCAAGCTGTACTACCTGGCTCGCGACCCGGAAGGTACAGCGTTCCTGGACGAACTCAGCAGCGACCAATGGCGCTCGAGGGTGAAAATTCACCACGATCTCGGCGACCCCACCAAATCATTCGACTTCTGGACCCTGTTCGAGCGCCCCAAGGCCGCACACATCTACTGCTGCGGGCCGCAGATGCTAATGGACACGGTGCGCGACATGACGGGGCACTGGCCGCCTGGCACGGTTCACTTTGAGAGCTTTGGCGCCAATAACGCGAACGCGCAAGTGAACACGCCGTTCATCGTTCGGCTCAAGCGCACCGGTACGCCGCTGGACATCCCGGCTGATCGATCGATCCTTGATGTGCTGCGCGCAGAAAATGTGCACGTTGCAAGCTCATGCGAAAGCGGCACCTGCGGATCCTGCCGGACCGCGCTGTGCTCGGGCGAGGCGGATCATCGAGACATGGTGCTGCGGGACGACGAGAAAGCCACGCAGATCATGGTCTGCGTATCGCGTGCAAAATCGGGCGAACTGGTTCTGGACCTCTGATACATCCCGCCGCAACGCACGAACCCAACACGAGGACTTGACCATGAGCGACCAGACTCCCTCCCGCGCCCCAACCACACGGGATACCAGTGCGCCGACGCCGGCCAGCGACAACAGTCTCGCCTGGTCCGATATGCGTCTCCTCGGGTTCACGCCCATGGACGACGTGCACGAGGAGTTTCACACGCTTGCACTGAAACTGGTGACCTGCTCGGATGCGAGCGCCGCCGATGCAATCGAACGATTCGAGCAGCACGCGATCAGCCATTTTGAGCAGGAAGATGAATGGATGCGCTCCACCAACTTCCCTCCGCGGGACTGCCACCTCGCCGAGCATGCGGCTGTGCTCAAATCGGTCGGTGACGTCAAGCAAGCCGTGGCGCTAGGAGAGGCCGGCGCCGACGTGGTTCGAAGCTTGGGGATGGCTCTCTTTGACTGGTTCCCGATTCATGCCGACTACCTGGATTCCGCGCTGGCAGCCTGGATGACAAAACAGACCATGGGCGGAAAGCCCATCGTGTTGCGCCGCACGCTCGCCTGAATTGGCTCACGGGCTCACCCCCACTTCGAGGGCAGCGCACTGCGCGGACGTGGAGCTGTTTAGTCCTTCGTCGGCCGGCGATACATTTAAGTGGTGCCAGCGGCCGAACGTAATGCTACTTCGGCCGTTCGGCAAATGCGTATGGTTGGCTGCTTCTGGCCGTTCGGCGACCCTCATTCGCCCATGTCGCACGATACATTGCACCGCACAAGGCGAAATCAACCACGAAATGCGGATACCCTTCAAAAGTAGGTACGTTGCGGCCTGACCAGCACTAGTGATCAGGTCCAACAAATCCACCTTCACGGCTTCCTGACGCACGTTGCAAAAGGGCTAGGTCGAGGTCACCGACATCTTCATTGGCTTTCCGAATGTGGGTTGTTCAGCTGGACAGCAGCGGCTTGTGCTTACCTCGTCGGCTTGTCGGCCTGAAACTCGATGATGACGCCAAGCGCTGCGAGTTGCGGCGGCACTTCCGGGTGTTCACGACAAACGCGCGTGAAAGAATCCGCGATCTCTCCGATGGTGACAGTCCTGATCTTCGGCCCGTACACCTCAACAGCATTCATAAAGCCCGTGGCGTATCCCATTTCAACCAAGCGGCCTTGGTCGGTGTTCGACTGTGCGACCCACTCCCGGCAGCTATCCAAAACCGTAGCGTGCGTGGGCGCGGCCCCGGCTGAGAGGCCGTGTGCGAGAACCAGCGTCGAGTCTTCCTTCTCCTGCGAACCGGGCATGACAATTAGGTCTTCCAGTTTCGGATCGCCTGGCTTCGCTGTCGGGACGCTCGGGAGTTGGCCAGTTGCCCGTCCATAGGTGATAAGCCTGGCGGGGTCGAAGTCAGCGGGGAGTCCGTTGTCTGCTGCCTGCGCAACAGTGGCAACGAGAACGGTTGCCGCGAACAGAACTGTGCGTTTCATCGAATTTTTCCTACAGCAGAAGCTCAGGCTCCGCCGAGAGAATTTCACGAGCCCATGGTTGCATGTTGAACGGAAACCCAAGTCCATATGAAACGGATGATGCTCTATACAGTACCCTCTTTCCCTCCAACCCTCGCACGGCGCCGTCGTTTAGGCTGTAAGTGACCGACGCGGCCTGGTCGCGGATGTAGGGAATCAGAACTGCCTTCTCGTCCGGTGTAAGCGTTGTCAGCCACTTTCGTCTGACCTTACGCATCCGCGCATCGTCTAGCAACGAGCCGATTACATTGAAAACCCATGCGAGCCCGTGCGCGAGCAGATAGGCACAGGAAGCCAGTAACGCGAATCCAATCCACATTCGATACTTCGCGAGAAAGTCCGCGAGACCTGTTGCAGCAATAGCGTGTGCCGGAGCGTATAAAAGTGCCCCGCTAGCGAGTGCGATGGCAAGTAGTGGCTTTACGGCAATCTGCCCAACTGCCTTAATGCCCTCAGCAATGTCCCCAATCATGCCCATGTCAGCGTTTTCCTGGTCAATTACCTTAGCAGCGCATCCAGAAGCTCTCTGTATGCACTTGCTTTTGTGTCAGTGCTAATGATGACAGCACGTTTACCGCCCCGCCCGGCAAAGTGCGCACCCGCATAGCCGCACAGACTTGCTATCAGAACGGTCATCAGCAGTTCCATTGAGGCGTTCTCCCCATTTTCGTTTTAGTTACGAGATGGTACGTGAGCTGCCGGTCAAAAATGGGACGCTAGTCCAATGTCCACGCCGCGTCCTCAGAAAATCAGACAAATGCAACCCTGCGCACTAGTCCTTTGCCGCCGATGGCGGCGAACCTGTTGCGGACCTATTCAGGCTTACAGCATTGCCAAGCGGCAGATCGAACGTACAATTTCGCAGGACCGCCACGCGGGCCCCCAGGCAATAGCATCAAGACAAAGGCGCCTGGGCAGGGAAAGGGAGACCGGACGTGAAGCTGTCCGAAATTGCCATCATGAACTTCCGGCTGCTGCAGTACGCCCGTATGCGGCTGGACACGACAGGCATCACCACGATCCTCGTCGGCCCCAACAATAGCGGCAAGACTTCGGCCATCGAGGCCATGCTGACCTTCCTGCAAAGGCCGATCAAGCAGCTGTCGATCAATGATTTTTCTCTGGGGTGTCGCGATGCCCTAAAGAAGTTTGAGCAGCACGTCCTAGCGCCGCCTGCGGCGGCCGCACCCGCGGGGGGCGAAGCTGCAGTAGCCGCGCCACCGCCCCTCCCCGACTTGCCGGTCTTGTCGTTGCGCCTCAAGTTCGACTACGACGACACGGGCCCAGATTTGGCGATTGCAGGGGAGTTGCTGATGGATCTGGAGGATGCGTCCGCCTCGGTGATGGTCGAAATCCGCTTCGCGCCTGCGAATCCCGAGCAACTGGCGCAGGCCTACCTGAAGGACCGGGACGACGATCAGTCGCTTTTCGATTATCTTGCGGCCACCCTGCATGACCACTACAAGCTCGACCAATTCAAGTTGAGCCCTGACGGCAGCGAAGCCGAGCGCCTGCCCGACCGAGGCATCTTGCAGCGGCTGATCCGCATCGACGTCGTCAGCGCTCAGCGCCACATCGACGACCGTGAAGAAGGCAGCAAGGCCACGCGCCTCTCGACATTGCTCCACACGCACTACGAGCGCCGCTACAAAGTCGATGCTCCCAACGATTTCAAGGCACTCGAGAAGACGCTGCGGGACCAGTCCACCATCCTTGGCCCTCAGTACGTCAAGGCTTTCGACGGCCTGATGAAGGGGTTGGCGAAGTTCGGCCATCCGGAATCCCCCAAGCTAACTGTGCGCGCTGAGCTCAGCGCCGATGGCCTTTTCAAGGACACGACGCGCGTCTACTACTCGGCGGCCAGCGCAACGACGCCACCAGCCGAGGGACCCGCGGCAGCGCTTGATCAGGCCTTCGAGCTTCCCGAGCGATACAACGGACTCGGGTTCAAGAACCTCATCTACATTGTTCTGTGCCTCAAGTCCTTCCGTGAGGACGTGGAGTCTGACCTCGAGCATCGTCCCCGTGTCCACTTGGTCGTCGTTGAGGAGCCCGAGGTGCACATGCATCCTCAGATGCAGGCGGTCTTCGTCCAGAAGGTCAGCGAGTTCCTCACACCCGCTGCGGGTGAGACCGGCGTGCAACTGCTGCTGACGACGCACTCATCGCACATGGCGGCCAACTGCGGCTTCGCGCCGATTCGCTACTTCCGGCGAAACAAGGGAACGGTCGAGATCAAGGACCTGCTGTCCTTCGAGTGCTCTGCAACGACCGACCCCGAAAAGGCCGCGATGGAGTTCCTGCGGAAGTACTTGACGACCACTCGATGCGACATGTTCTTCGCGGACAAGCTCGTGTTCATCGAAGGGCAAGTCGAGCGCATGCTTCTGCCTCGCCTAATCGCCGCCCTGGATATCGCACTGCGCGACAAGCTAACCTCGACTTATGTCTGCACGGTAGAAGTGGGCGGCGCGTACGCACATCTCTTCCGCAAGCTGATCGAGTTCTTGCAGTTGCCGGCTCTGGTCATCACCGATTTGGATTCGATCGATGGCACAACCAAGAAGAAGGCGCCCGTCGCAAACGGGCATGTCAGCAGTAATGCAACCCTGTCTCAGTGGCTTCCAGGAAGTTCTGATTTGCCTGTGCTGATGGCGGCTGGCGAAGCACAAAAGACCTCTGGACGTGTCCGGGTTGCCTATCAAGTCCCGGAAGCAGTCGGCCAACCGTGCGCTCGCAGCTTCGAGGAAGCCTTTGTCTACGCGAACGCGGCATGGCTGACCGCCAACAAAGCCAAGATGTTGGCCACCGGAGAAACATTCACTCATGCTGACGCCGCAGCCCTGACCGCGGACGCCTACAACGTAAGTCTGCCGAAGGTCGACTTTGCGCTTGATCTGCTGGCCAACGAAGGCTGGGCCACACCGATGTACATCCGCGAGGGGCTCGAATGGTTGGCGAAGCAGTAGCCGCGGCCGCGCCCGAAAAGACAGCGGACGAGCGCATCGCCGAATGCCTCGCCGAGGGTCGCAGTTTCGTTCTCGACGCTGGTGCCGGCGCGGGCAAGACTTACTCTCTCGTCGAGGGTCTGAAGAAGCTCTGTGCACCGACGGTCGCCGACCGGCTCAGGCGTGACGGGCAGCAGATCGCCTGCATCACCTATACCAATGTGGCCAAGGACCAGGTGATTGACCGCATCCAGGGCAACTCTTTGGTGCGTGTCTCGACTATCCATGACTTCCTATGGAGCACGTTGCAGCCCCACCAGCAAGCCCTTCGGCAGGCTCTGCTCGATTTCAATGCTGCACTCCCCACGGGGAGCTCGCGTCGGGTTGATCAAGCGGAACTAGCAGCAAGGGTCGCCGCCCGGCTTGAGGTGAAGTACTCGGACCGGGGCTCCAAGTTCCTCGAGGGTCGGATCTATCACGACGACCTGCTTTCGATCGCGCGCATCGCCTACACCAGATACGACAAGCTGGCGCGCATCGTGGCGAGCCGCTACCCCTACATCTTCATCGACGAGTACCAGGACACCAGCGAAGCAGTGATCGACATCCTGCTTTGCCGGATGCTACCGCTGGCTGGCAACAAGCTCGTGCTCGGATTTTTCGGTGACAAGATGCAGAACATCTATCACCATGGAGAACACAAGGGGATCGGCGAACTTCCAGCTGAGCTGGCAGCGCCACTTGAGGTCATCGTCAAGCGCGAGAACCGTCGTTGCTCGCTGCGCGTCATGGATGTGTTGAACAACATCCGGACCGACATCACGCAGATACCTGGGAGCAACAACGCGCAAGGCGACGTAGCGTACATCCGCGTTGCGGCTGGTGCCGATGAAGCGGGTCTTCAACGCGCACGCGACCTGCTGACCGACACCTTGAACTGGGACCTGGCAAGCCAAGGAACACGCGAGCTTTACCTCACCCATCGGCTGATTGCCCGCAAGGCTGGTTTTGCTGACTTGCTTCAGGCCTTCACGGATCGTGGGTCCTTTGCCAAGGATGCCCTCACCGACGGCTCTGATCGGCGGATTGCGTTCTTCTTGGAGAAGGTTGAACCGCTGGCCCTGGCCTGGGAGAAGGGGCAGATCGGCGAGACGCTGGGCCGGCTCCATGGCGCGGGGCACCGACTAGCCAGTCGCACAGCAAAGTCTGGCGTGCGCGATGCGCTTAATGCCCTGACGGCAAAGCGAGCTGCCGGCACAGTCCGTGAAGTGCTTGAGACGATCCGCGACCGCCAGCTATTCCCACTGACCGATGACTTGGCCCTCCGGCTTGTAAACACGCAGCCCATCCTCACTGCGGAGATGGATGATGCCGCGAAAGAGCGCGAGCAACTGGAGGCGACGCTGTACGGGGCCTTCTTCGCGCTTCCCTACCAGCAGGTCGCCGCCTTCGCCCGGTTCTTCATGACCAGCACGCCGTTTGCTACCAAGCATGGCGTGAAGGGAGACGAGTTCGATACCGTGCTGGTCGTGCTGGACGACTCCGGCGCCGCGTGGACCTTCTATTCGTTCGACAAGTACCTGTCCGGTGCGGATGAGACGGCGAAACCAGAGCGCGCAAAGCGGTCTCGCAATGTCTTCTACGTCTGCTGCTCTAGGGCCCGGCAGAGGCTGGCGGTGATCGATCTCACCGGTGCTTCCGCGGCGAAGGACGAGCGAATGCGCACGCTGTTCGGACTGGACCGCTGCTATGAGGTATAGCAGCACGGCGCAGATCCGTGACCGGCAGGGAGGGCCACCACTGACGCCGACGAAGGTCCGCCCATGTACCTGCTCTACCGCGGCTGCGCGGTTGGCCCACGCAAGGGCTCTGAGAAGCCTCTGCTCGATGTACACTTCAGGCTTTGTAGTGTCCATATCTACTGGCCACACGAGCGACACAAGGAATCACCTAAGTTGTTGATTGCTCAGCCATTCGATGTGTCCATATACCCGTAGACTTGCTAATGTTGTTCAACGTCTGACCCCGCGCACGTCCAACGAGAAAGCCCCGCAGTGATTGCGGGGCTTTTTTCATGGGCGAGGCGCAAGCACGCAGCGGTGGCCCGCCAGACGAATGCCGTCCCCACCCTTGTAACGTTGAGGCGGCCCAGCATCACTTTTTTACACGCGGGCAAGTGAACAAGACGGCTTCGATGCTCGGCAAGGCCCATCGCTGCGCCATTTTCACGTCGCTGGCACGCCGGTTGCGTGAAACGCGGCAGATACGCTGAACCCCGGCAGGCCGCTTCCGCCCGGGGCAGCCCGCCGCCCCGACTGGCATTCAGCCAGGACCGTTCGGACGGCGCACTCGCCCAACGCCATGAGTTCGCAATCGCCTCCGCCCTTGTCTGCAATTGACGACATCGACGCCTCGACCGGTATCGGCAGCAACGCTGCCATCCAGTCGCGCGGGGTGTTGCTGTGCCTGTCCGAACCCGATCTGCGCATCCATCAGGTGAGTGAAAACCTGGAGGCCGCGCTGGGTACGCCACTGGCCACCGCGCTGCAGGCGCCTGTTGACCATGTCATCGGCACGGCGGGGCGCGAGGTGCTGGAGCGCGCCCTGGGCACGCACAGCATCGACGGACACCCCTTGTATATCGGCACACTCCTGACGCCGCACGGGCACGCACTCGACGCGGTGGTGCATCGGCACAAGGGCACGCTCATCCTGGAGGTGGAACCCGCCATGCATGCGGCCGACGGCGCGTTTGCGTCGATGTATCCGCTGGTGCGCACCTTTGTCGCCAGCCTGCAAGCCGTAGGCACGATCGATGCGCTGACGGACCTCGCCGCGCGCGAAGTCCACCACCTCACCCACTTTGGCCGCGTCACGATCTACCGCATTGAGCGCGATGGCTCCTTGCAAGCGCTCGCTGAAGCGCGCAACGAGGCCTATGACACGCTGGTCGGTACGCACCTGTCTGGCGCCGGCATAACGCCCGAACTGCGCAATCTGTATAGCCACAACCCCTTGCGCCTGGTGGCAGACGTCGACGACACGCCGGTGGGGCTGGTGCCCCCGCTGCATCCGTCCACCGGGCGGACGACCGATCTGACCTACGCGGCCTTGCGCGCGGCTTCCGATGCGCAGCGCGAAACCATGCGCCGCATGGGCGCGAAGGCGTCGCTCACGCTGGCGCTTACGGTGCGCGGGAACCTGTGGGGCTTGATCGCCCGCCACCATGCGACGCCCTGTTCGTTGTCGTTTGAAGTGCGCACGGCATGCGAACACCTGGCGCAGATTCTGTCGCTGCAGATCGAAGCGAAGGAAGATCGCGCCGAGATCGCCCACCGGCTGGAACTGCGACGCATCCTTGTGCGCCTGCTGGCCGCGATGGCCGACCGTGACCATTTCCACGAAGGCCTGCTCGAACATCCCGCCGATCTGCTGCGCTTTGCCTCGGCCAGCGGCGCCGCCATCGTTCGCCAGGGCGAGTGCGTGCGCATCGGTGCCGCGCCTGACGAAGCCAGCATCCTGCGCCTGACCGAATGGCTGGCCAATGCGCACCCCGGGGAGGTCTTCCACACCGACCGTGTGGCCGCCACCTACCCGGACAGCGCAGCGCTGCTGCCCCAGGCCAGTGGCGTGCTGGCCGTGCAGGTTTCGCAACTGCATCGCCACTACGTGCTGTGGTTCCGCCCCGAAACCCCGCACACCGTGCGCTGGGCGGGCGACGCACCGGACGCGGCCATCGCCCACGACAGCCAGCACGTGCTGGGCCGCACCCGCCATTGGCAGGAGCGCATCGCGCACACTTCGCGCCCGTGGCGCACAAGCGAAGTGGAAACCGCCGCGGAGTTCCGCTACGCCGTCCTGAACATCGTGCTGCGCCGCGCGGAAGAAGCCGCGGAGTTGGCCAGCGAACTGCGCCGCGCCAACCACGAACTGGAAGCGTTTTCGTATTCCGTATCGCACGACTTGCGCGCGCCGCTGCGCCACATCGCCGGCTATGCCGAACTACTGGACGAGATGGAGGGCCAGCACGTCTCGGCACGCGGGCGGCACTTTCTGCAGACGATCTCAGAGTCGTCGCGCTTTGCGGGCAAGCTGGTCGACGATCTGCTGACCTTTTCGCAGATGGGCCGCGGCGCGCTTCATCTGACCGACGTCGATCTCGCACAGCTCGTGCGCGGCGTCGTGCGCGATCTGACGCCAGATCAGGGACGTCGCCATATTGAATGGGACATCGCCACCTTGCCGGTGGTGCGCGCCGACCCGGCATTCCTGCAACTGGCGATGCGCAACCTGCTCTCCAACGCAGTCAAATACACGCGCGGCCGTGACCCGGCGCGCATCCATATCGACGCCGAACAGACCGACGCCGAAACCATCGTGCGCATTGCCGACAACGGCGTGGGCTTCTCGATGGAATACGTGGCCAAGCTGTTCGGCGTGTTCCAGCGGCTGCATCGCATGGACGAGTTCGAGGGCACCGGCATCGGCCTGGCTAATGTGCGGCGCATCATCGATCGCCACGGCGGCCGCACCTGGGCCGAGGGCGAGCTTGATCGCGGCGCGACGTTCTACTTCGCGCTGCCGCGCACGCCGGACCCGCAGGCGGCATCCGCAGCGGGCCTCCGCACACCCGTGACTCGCGATGCCTGATGGTTCTTTCCACGCTCATTGCCACCATGCTCAAACCCATCCTGCTCGTTGAAGACAATCCGAACGACCTCGAGCTGACCCTGCTGGCGCTGGAGCGCAGCCAGCTTGCCAACGATGTGGTCGTCACCCGCGACGGCGCTGAAGCGCTGGACTACCTGCACGCGCGCAACCTGTACGCGCAACGCGTGCCGGGCAACCCTGCCGTGGTGCTGCTCGACTTGAAGCTGCCCAAGGTCGACGGGCTGGAAGTGCTGGCCGAGATCCGTGCCACGCCCGCGCTCAAGAGCCTGCCCGTGGTCATGCTCACGTCGTCGCGCGAAGAAACCGATCTGCTGCGCAGCTACGAACTGGGCGTCAACGCCTACGTGGTCAAACCGGTGGAGTTCCGGGCGTTTGTCGATGCGATTGCCGACCTGGGCGTATTCTGGGCGGTGCTCAATGAACCGCCGCCCGGCTCCACCCGGGCACGCCGCACGTTGCTGCCGGTAAGCTAGCGGCCCATCCGGAGCATTCGCCCCCATGCCCAATCTTCAACTGCTGCTGGTCGAAGACAATCCGCTCGACGCAGAACTTACGCGCGCACGGCTGGAAACCGCCAACCTGCAGGCTGACACCACGCTGGTCGACAACGAGACCGACTTCATCGCCCAACTGAGCGCGCGAACCTTCGACGCCATCCTGGCCGACTACATGCTGCCGCAGTTCACGGGGGCGGAGGCGCTCGACATTGCGCGCCGCATGGCACCGCAAACGCCGTTCATCTTCGTGTCGGGTGCGCTGGGCGAAGAGCATGCGGTGGACATGCTCAAACGCGGCGCCACCGATTACGTCATCAAGCAGCGCCTGCAGCGCCTGCCCGTGGTGCTGCTGCGGGCGCTGGCCGAAGCAGCCGAACGCCGCCAGCGCATCGCCGCAGAAGCTGCCCTGCGCGAAGCGGAAACGCACTTCCGCCTGCTGATCAACGCGCTCAAGGAGCACGCCGTGCTCTCGCTCGACCCGCAGGGCATCGTGCGCACCTGGAATGCGGCGTCGCGCAGCATTCTTGGTTATGCGCGCGAAGACATCCTCGGCAAATCGGCGGAGATTCTGTATCCGCAGGCCGCGCGCGAGGCAGGTGAATTCCAGCGCAAGCTCGAACGCGTGCGCCGCGAAGGCAGCCTCACCGACGACCGCTGGATGCTGCGCAAGGACGGCACGCCGTTCTACGCATCCAGCGTGGTCACCGCCATCCACAACGAGACGGGGCAACTGGTCGGCTTCTCCAAGATCATCCGCGACTCCACGGAAGAGCGCATCGCCGCAGACGCCCTGCGCCGTGCCAAGGAAGAAGCCGAGACCGCCAACCACGCCAAGGACCACTTCCTGGCCGTGCTCTCGCACGAGCTGCGCACGCCGCTCACGCCAATTCTGACCGCCGTGCATCTGCTGGAACTGCGCCAGGATCTGCCTGCTTATGTGGTCGCGCAGCTCGAAGTCGTGCGCCGCAACGCCGAACTGGAAGCACGCCTGATCGACGACCTGCTCGACATCACCGGCATTGCGCGCGGCAAGCTGGCCGTGAGCTTTGCGCTGGTCGACCTGTATCCGCTGCTGGAGAGCACGCTGGAGATGTCGCGCAACGACATGCAGGCCAAGCGGCTGTCGCTCAAGACGCGCTTCGAGGCGGGCCGCAGTCGGCTGTATGCCGACGGCGCGCGCATCCAGCAGGTGATCTGGAACCTAGTGCGCAACGCCGTCAAGTTCACGCCCGAAGGCGGCGCCATCGGGGTGCGCGTCTGGAACCCCTCGCCCTCCACCGTGGCCGTGGCCGTGAAGGACAACGGCATCGGCATCGAACCCGACGCGCTGCCGCGTATCTTCTCGGCGTTCGAGCAGGCCGATGCATCGATCACACAGCGCTTTGGCGGGCTTGGCCTGGGCCTGGCGATTGCCTATGCGCTGGTGCAGAAGCATGAGGGTTCATTGATCGCTGAGAGCGCCGGCCGCCACGAGGGCGCCACGTTCACGCTCACGCTGCCGCTGGCCACCGAGATGGTGCAGCCCGAGACGCCGCCGTCGCCGCCCTCGCCACGCGCCCAACCGACGCGCGGCCTGCACGTGCTGCTGGTGGAAGACAACGCCGATACGGCCGAAGCCATGTCGCAGATGCTGGAGATCCTCGGCCACAGCGTCGCCGTGGCCAATGGCGCGCGCACGGCCATGCAAGCCGCTGAATCCGGCACGTTCGATCTGCTGATCAGCGATATCGGCCTGCCGGACGGCAGCGGCCTGGACGTGGTGCGCGTTTTTGCCGAGCGGCAAGCCGCCCCGTCGATCGCGATTACGGGTTACGGCATGGAAGAAGACATCGCCCGCTGTCGTGACGCGGGCTTTACGGATCACCTGACCAAACCGGTGGACTTCAAGCGGCTGGAAACGCTGATGGCCGGCTATCTGGCCGCGCGCGACGCGCGCACCACCGGCGTGGGCGCGGGATAAGCCGCGCCAGAATGCCGCAGGACAGTCACCCTAGCGGCGCAACAGGCCCCATGCTGCAGATAGCAGCATGGCGCCTACCACGGCGGCCGTCCACGCCATGATCTGCCCATCGGCATACAGGTGAGCGAACTGGCCGCTGTAGTAGCCGACCAACGCTCCAATTCCGCCCGTCGCCAGCGCAGCCGCCCATCCCAGGCGTTTGCCTGCGGGATGCAGCCAACGCGCCGCCACGCCCACCGCCAACCCGATCCACAGCGGCCCGATCCACCCCATGCCTGTTCTCCGTATTGCCCTTGAGCGATTCAACTGGACGCGTACCTTAGCGCAGGACGCAGCGGAAGGCCACGGCGGTGCCCCGCGCGGCGCGTGACGAATAACCGACATTCATCCATACACGTCACCAGATTTGACCTGTGTCCTGCTGATCCGGGGGCCGGGCGTTATAATCCAGAGTGCTCAAAATTCGTGCCGTTTCTTTAACCGGCCGCCCCACATGCAGTTGCTGACGCTCGGAATCAACCACCACACTGCGCCGCTTTCCCTGCGCGAGAAGGTGGCGTTTCCGCTCGAGCAGCTCAAGCCCGCGCTGGGCACGCTGCGCCAGCATCTGCCCCACCTCAGAAGCACGGCAGAAGCCGCCATTCTCTCCACCTGCAATCGCACCGAAATCTACTGCGCCACCGACGGCAACCTGCCTGAACAGACCGCGCACGAACATGCCATTCGCTGGCTGGCGCAGCACCACAACATCGACGCCGGCGAACTTGCGCCCCATGTGTATTCGCTCGGCCAGTCGCTGGCCGTACGCCACGCATTTCGCGTGGCCAGCGGGCTCGATTCGATGGTGCTGGGCGAGACCCAGATCCTCGGGCAGATGAAAGACGCCGTGCGCACCGCCACCGAGGCGGGCGCCTTGGGCACGTACCTGAATCAGCTGTTCCAGCGCACCTTTGCCGTGGCCAAGGAAGTGCGCGGCACGACAGAGATCGGCGCGCATTCCGTGTCGATGGCCGCCGCCGCCGTTCGCCTGGCGCAGCGCATCTTTGAGTCGATCGCTGATCAGCGCGTCCTGTTCATCGGCGCCGGCGAGATGATCGAGCTGTGCGCCACCCACTTCGCCGCGCAGACGCCGCGCGAAGTGGTGATCGCCAACCGCACGCTGGAACGCGGCGAGAAGCTGGCCGAATCGCTGTCGAACCAGGGCCTGAACGCCCGCGCCGTGCGTCTGGCCGAACTGCCGACCAAGCTTGCCGAGTTCGACATCGTTGTCTCGTGCACCGCCAGCACGCTGCCCATCATCGGCCTGGGCGCCGTTGAGCGCGCCATCAAGCAGCGCCGCCACCGCCCAATGTTCATGGTCGACCTGGCGGTGCCGCGCGACATCGAACCCGAAGTCGCACGTCTGTCCGACGTGTTCCTCTACACCGTGGACGACCTGGGCGCTATCGTGCGCGAAGGCAACGCGCTGCGGCAGGCCGCCGTGGCGCAGGCCGAGGCCATCATCGAAACGCGCGTGCTGAACTTCATGCACTGGCTCGATGCGCGCAGCGTGGTGCCGATCATTCGCGATCTGCACGCCCAGGCTGAAACGCTGCGCCAAGGTGAACTGGAACGCGCCCAGCGCATGCTCGCCCGCGGCGACGATCCGGCGCTGGTGCTCGAAGCGCTGTCTCAGGCGCTCACCAAGAAATTCCTCCACGGCCCGACGCATGCGCTCAACCACGCGCAGGGCGAAGGCCGCGAACAGCTCATCGACCTGCTGCCGGCGCTATTCCGCCAGTCCAGCCACTCCGAGCGCTAGCGGCCAGCGCATCGCACGTGCGCCGCATGGTTTCACGCCCGGCGCGCAACATCTGGCGCGGTATCATGCGCCGCCTCCGCTTCCAGCGTTTCCCTCCGCGACTGCCCGAATGAAGCCCAGCATGCTGTCCAAGCTCGACCAACTGGCCGAGCGCATCGTCGAAATCAACGCGCTGCTTGCGCGTGAAGACGCCACCGCCAACCTCGACCAATATCGCAAGCTCACGCGCGAACACGCCGAGCTGGAGCCCGTGGTCGCGCAATTTGCCGCATGGAAGCAGGCGGAGGAAGACATCGCCACCGCGCAGGAGCTGGCGGCCGATCCGGACATGAAGGCGTTTGCGGAAGACGAACTGCGTGCCGCGCGCGAGCGGATGGAATCCCTCGAAGGCGAACTGCAACGTCTGCTGCTGCCAAAAGACCCGAACGACCACCGCAACATCTTCGTGGAAATCCGCGCAGGCACGGGCGGCGATGAATCCGCGCTCTTTGCCGGCGACCTGCTGCGCATGTACACGCGCTACGCCGAACGGCAGCGCTGGCAGGTGGAGATCGTGAGCGAATCGCCATCAGACCTTGGCGGCTACAAGGAAGTGATTGCGCGGCTGGTGGGCGAAGGCGCGTACTCGCGCCTGAAGTTCGAATCTGGCGGCCACCGCGTGCAGCGCGTGCCGGCCACCGAGGCGCAGGGGCGCATCCATACGTCGGCCTGCACCGTGGCGGTCATGCCGGAAGCCGATGCGCTGGCCGACATCCAGATCAACCCGGCCGATCTGCGCATCGATACGTTCCGCGCGTCGGGCGCAGGCGGCCAGCACATCAACAAGACGGATTCCGCCGTGCGCATCACCCACCTGCCGACCGGCCTGGTGGTGGAATGCCAGGACGACCGCAGCCAGCACCGCAACAAGGACCGCGCCATGCAAGTCCTTGCCGCGCGCCTGAAGGATCGCCAGGAGCGCGAGGCGCAAGCCAAGGAAGCCAGCGCGCGCAAGAGCCTGATCGGCTCGGGCGACCGGTCCGACCGCATCCGCACGTACAACTTCCCGCAAGGCCGCGTGACCGATCACCGCATCAACCTGACGCTGTACAAAATCGACGCGATCATGGACGGCGACATCGATGAACTCGTGGGCGCGTTGGCTGCTGAGCACCAGGCGGAACAGCTCGCGGCGCTGGGCGAAGACGCCTGATCGCCCAATCGTTAAAAAGCGCGCTCTCCGTAACATCCGCTTGCGTTTGATACAGCTTTGCGCGATGGCGAGACGGTCCCGCGTTCCTATAATCGATCTCGATCACGCCGAGTGCATCGCCGGTCGCATCCGGCACGCACTCACCAACAAGCGCGGCAACATCACGATTAGGAGAATCGCAATGCGTACCCAACTGCTGGCTATTACCGTCGCCACCACCCTCGCACTCGGCCTGGCCGCCTGCGGCAAGAAAGACGAGGCCACCGACCAGGCGGCCAAGAGCGCGATGGAGCAATCGAAGGACGCCGCCAAACAGGCGCTCGACAACGCCGGCACCGCCGTGACCAAGGCCGCGGACGCCGCCAAGGTGGAACTGTCGCAAGCGGCTTCGGACGCGCAAGTCTCCGCCTCGGGCGCGCTGGCGCAGGCCAAGGAGGCCGCCAAGACCGCGGCCGACAAGACGGCCGACGCGGCCAAGGTTGCAGCAGACAAAACCGCTGACGCCACCAAGGAAGCGGCCAACAAGGTCAAGGACGCGACCAAGCAGTAAGCGCCGCTCAACCGCACAGCCCCGCTCGCGGGCCCGCGCCACATCGGCCGGGCCCGTGTTATTTTGTGCGCCCGATCTCCGCTGCCAGTCTGTTGCCGTGTCGTCTGTTCCCGTCATTTCGCCCGAAACCCTGGCTCGTGTGGCCGATGCGCTGACAGCGCTGGCCCGTGCCGGCCTGCCCGCACTGGAAGCACGCATGCTGGTCTCGCACGTGACGGGCCTGTCGCGCGTGCAACTCATCACGCAAGACACCTGCGCCATCGACGTGGCCGCGCGCGCGCGTATCAGCGAACTCGCGGCGCGCCGCTTGGCCGGCGAGCCGATGGCGTATCTGCTCGGCGAACGAGAATTCTTCGGCCGCACCTTCAAGGTGACGCCCGCCGTGCTGATCCCGCGCCCTGATACCGAATTGCTGGTCGAACAGGCGCTGGACCACCTCGAGGAGTGCGATGCGCCGGCCGTGCTCGACATGGGCACGGGCAGCGGCATCATCGCCATCACGATTGCGCTGGCGCGGCGCGACGCGCGCGTGTGGGCCACCGACGCCTCCGCCGATGCGCTGGCCGTGGCGATCGACAACGCCAAGGCGCTCGGTGCCACCAACGTCCAGACTGCGCTGGGCGACTGGTACGGCGCGCTGGCCGGAACCGATGCGCCACCCGCCTTCGACCTGATCGCCAGCAACCCGCCCTACATCGCCGCCACCGACGCGCATCTCGACCAGGGCGACCTGCGCTTCGAGCCCGCCAGCGCCCTCACCGACCACGATGACGGCCTGCGCCACCTGTGCAGCATCGTCGCCGGGGCGCCGGCGCGGCTCGTCTCCGGGGGATGGCTGCTGGTCGAACACGGCTACGACCAAGGCGAACCTGTGCGAGCGCTGCTGGGCGGCGCCGGCTTCGCCAACGTCTTCACCGCGCAGGACCTAGCCGGCCACGACCGGTGCAGCGGCGGGCAATGGCCGGATCAAAACGCCGGTGCGCGTTCCTCGCTAAAATAGATGGGTTTTCCAATGTGGATGTCAGCTCGGGAACCCGGCTGCCGCCCCTCACCCAATCGAGTCTCCCCATGAGCACCACGCACGAAAAGATCGACCAGATCGTCAAAGGCCACCCCGTCGTCCTCTTCATGAAGGGCACGGCGCAATTCCCGATGTGCGGCTTTTCGGGCCGCGCCATCCAGATCCTGAAGGCCTGCGGCGTGGACCGTCCGCACACCGTCAACGTGCTGGAAGACGACGAAATCCGCCAGGGCATCAAGGACTACGCCAACTGGCCGACCATTCCGCAGCTCTATGTCAACGGCGAGTTCATCGGCGGCTCGGACATCATGATGGAGATGTACCAGAGCGGCGAGCTGCAGCCGCTGCTGGCTGCTTGAGCTACGGTCTCATTTCAGCGTGACTCCGACCCCGAACGCCACGGCTCAGACGCCACCCGTGCGCCGCATCATCGTGGCGATCACGGGGGCGTCAGGGGCAATTTACGGGGTGCGGCTGCTGCAGGTTCTGGAGGGCCTACGTGAAACAGCGGGGGTGGAATCGCACCTGCTGATGTCGCCCGCAGGGCTGATGAACGTGCAGCATGAGCTGCACATGGCACGCGAAGAGGTGGAAGCGCTGGCGCACGTCGTGCATAACGTGCGCGATATCGGCGCGACCATTGCCAGCGGCTCGTTTGCAGCGGAAGCGATGGTGGTCGCGCCCTGCTCGATGAAGACGCTGGCGGCCGTCGCGCATGGCCTGTCAGACAACCTCATTGCGCGCGCTGCCGACGTCACGCTCAAGGAGCGCCGCCGCCTCATCCTGATGGTGCGCGAAACGCCGTTGAATCTGGCGCACCTGCGCAACATGACGGCCGTCACAGAGATGGGCGGAATCGTGTTTCCGCCCGTGCCGGGCTTTTACCAGCGCCCCAAGACGATCGACGACCTGGTCGACCACACGGTCGGGCGCGTGCTGGATCTGATCGGCTTGCCGCAGACGTTGGCGCCGGGCTGGCGGGGCCTGCGTTCAACGGACTAGACGCTGATCAGCCGACTGCCGATCAGCGGTGGTGGTAATTGAAGTACACCGAAGGTCCACCCCAATAGCCGCCGTAATAGGCGGGATAAGCCGGTGCGGCATAAACCGGCGCAGGCGCCACAGCCACCGGCGCCGGATACACAGCACATCCCCCAAGCGTCGCGGCCAACAAGGCCAGAGCCACGATTTTCATGATTAGCGTCCTTCGGCCCCGCTAGTGGAGCCATGTCGACGTTATAAGCCGGCGCGAGCGACGCCGGCGTCATGCGGGTGTAAGCGGTGTAACCGAAAACTACGAACGGGTGTTCGTAAGTTCACTGCTTAGGCATCGGCTTACCTGCAGAAGGCTTGGCCGTCGCGGCGGGCGCGGACGCGGCCACACCGGACGCCGCAGGCGGTTTGGGTGCATTCGGGTCGACTTCCGCACGCATCTGGTCCATGACCGCCCCGGCGCGCGGCGCCCAAAGGAATTCCACCGTGCCGTTCTGTGGCTCTTCAGGAATCGCATACATCGTGATGATCGTCTGCTGACCCGCCCAACGTGCGCGAAGCGAATCGACTGTCTTGCCAGACTTGAGCTTGAGGGGCGCCTTGCCTTCCTGCGCTGGCTTGCCGTAGCGATCGGACAAGGCCTGGAAGACGCGCTGTTCGGTATCCACGCCGCGCGTCGGCACGAACATGCCGGCGATGTTGCCATCCTGGTCAATCAGCAGCACGGCCTGCGGTCCATCCATCAACTCGGGGCGCGATGCCTGCGGCACGCCCAGCGAACGCGTGCGGCCGTGCGATTCCAGCGCGTCGGAGCAATATTCGGCGACGTCGTTGCCGCCATTCGCGCGGACGTCTTCGCACGAAGGCAGCTTGCGCAGCGGCTTGCCGAGCGGAAAGGCATCGAGCAGCACCGCCACATCGCCAGGGTCGCGCGCCGCCTTGGCGGGTGCTGCGGCCTTGGGAGCAGCCTTGGCTGCGGGTGCGGCAAACGCCACGGGCGCGAGCAACGAGGTCGAGATGGCAAGCGCAGCAGTTGCAGTGGCGCGTCGCGTCCAGCAGGTCATGCGAACTCCATTGAGAAAAGAGCCGAAAGTGTGCCACGCGGGAATCCGGGCGCACGGAAAAGCGATTCTGACTGCCGGCAGACGGCCTGCGTTCCCGTCAACCGAATGGCCGAGCGGCTCGAAACCGCTTGGTTACACGCCATTTGACGCGGATAGCGGCCCGATGCGGCCGGAAACATTATCAAAATGTTGCCGCTTTTGATCTCGCAAAGGTCCGGCGGGTAAAATCTCGGCGGCACAGACGAATGACCGGCAGGACCGAAGCGTCACGTTCCTCGGCCCGCCGCATAGACTCGATCTCATTTTGAACATTCCCTCCGCTGTTTCCTCCCGCATGCCGTCAGCCGCCCGCGCTGTACGCACCCGTTCGGTAGCCCGCCATGCGCGGCTGGCCGTCGGCCTGCTGGCGCTGGCTTCGGCTCATGCTGCGCTGGCCTTCGGCTTCAACGATGTGGCCGCACGCGCCAAGCAACTGGCCGCCAAGCCTTACCAGGCGCCCGCCGACACCCTGCCGCGCGAACTGCGCGAACTGCGCTACGACCAGTACCGCGAAATCCGCTTCAAGTCCGACCAGGCCTATTGGCGCCGTGACAAGCTGCCGTTCGAACTCGGCTTCTTCCACGAGGGTTCGTACTACGACCAGCCTGTGAAGATCAACGAGGTGTCGCCCGCCGGCGTGCGCGAAATCCGCTTCGATCCGCGCCTGTTCGACTACGGCCCGGTCAAGCTCGATCCGAAACAGGTGCAGAAGCTCGGCTTTGCCGGCTTCCGCGTGCACTATCCGATGAACACGCCCAAGTACAAGGACGAAGTCATCGTGTTCCTGGGCGCGTCGTACTTCCGCGGCATCGGCAAGGGGCAGGTCTACGGCCTGTCCGCGCGCGGTCTGGCCATCGACACCGCGCTCAATTCGGGCGAGGAATTCCCCCGCTTCACCGATTTCTGGATCGAACGCCCCGCGGTCAACGCCAAGGAACTGACAATCTACGCGCTGCTCAACTCGCGCCGCGCCACGGGTGCCTACCGCTTTGTCATCAAGCCGGGCAGCGATACGGCGGTCGACGTGAAGGCGCAGGTGTACATGCGCGAAAACGTGAGCAAGCTGGCCATCGCACCGCTCACCAGCATGTTCTTCTTTGGCGAGAATCAGCCGGCGCCTGCGCTGGATTTCCGCCCCGAGGTGCACGACTCCGACGGCCTGTCGGTGCTTTCCGGCACGGGTGAATGGATCTGGCGTCCGCTGACGAACCCCAAGCGCCTGCTGGTCAGCTCGTTCGGGACGACCAATCCGGGCGGCTTCGGCCTGATGCAGCGTGACCGCGCGTTCTCCAGCTACCAGGAAATCGGCGACCGCTATGAACTGCGCCCGAGCGCGTGGGTCGAGCCCGTCGGCAAATGGGGCGCGGGCCGCGTGGAGCTTGTGCAGATCCCGACGCCCGACGAGACGAACGACAATGTGGTCGCCTACTGGGTGCCCGAGAACCCGCCCAAGCCGCATCAGCCGTTCAACCTTGAATACCGCCTGCTGTGGCAGAAGGATGCCGACAAGAAGCCAGCGCTGGCATGGGTTACGCAGACGCGCCGCTCGCACGGCTGGACCACCAAGCGCCCCGACGAGCGCAAGCCTGACGATACGATCGCCTTCGTGGTCGACTTTGAAGGCCCCGCACTGGCCAAGCTGGCGCCGAATGCGCCGGTTGAGCCGGTGTTCTCGGCAGATGCCAACGGCAAGATCGAATCGATCTTCGGCCAGCCCAACACCGCGACCGGCGGCTGGCGCGTGACCGTGCGCCTCAAGCGGGTCGACGACGACAAACCCGTCGAATTGCGCGGCTACCTGCGCAGCGGCGGCACCGGACTCTCTGAGACGTGGAGCTACCTGTTACCGCCGGGCTGAACGTGACGACAGCCCAGACTGGCGGTGCTCCCGGCGCCGCCCCCTCCACCAGCCCTGCCACAGCGCAGTCTGTGGCAGACCATTACCTTGAAGCGCTGCCGCTGGCGGCCGATGCGCGTGCTGCGCTGCTGCACGACGCGGGCATCACCGCTGGCGACGACGATGCAGCGGCGCTTGCCAAGCTGCATCGCGCACTGGCCAGGCTCGACCCGGCGCAGACAACCTCGCTTGACGCCGACGCGCCGGCCTACGCCTCCGTAGGCTCGCGCCTGGATGCCGCCTATGGCGCCACGCGCGCCAATGCCGCATCGACGGAGCCCACTGCTGAACCGGTACCGCCGCTTGAGCACGATAGCCAGGGCCGCATCCATCTGGATACGGGCCCCGCACCCGCGCGCCGGTCGATGGTGCCGTGGCCGTGGGTGCTCGGGCCCATCTGGCGCGCGCGCAAGGCCATCGACCGCTGGATGCACGGCGGCCAGAAGCCGGTGCCGTATGAAGCGCCCGACTCGCCCGACCCGAAAGGCATCTGGCGCTTCGTCGGGGCGCGCCGGCGCCTGACGCTTCTCGCGCTGATGATCGCGCAGACCATCGCTGCCACCTGGGCGATGAGCACAGTGCTGCCATACCACGGCGCAGATTGGCTCGAAGCCATCATCATCGTGCTGTTTGCGGTGCTGTTCTGCTGGGTGTCAGCTGGCTTCTGGACGGCCATCACCGGCTTCCTGCTGCTGGCCTTCCACGGCGACCGCTTCGTCATCTCGCGCCGCGCCACGCCCGACGCCACGATTCCGGACGATGCGCGCACGGCCATCGTCATGCCGATCTGCAATGAAGATGTGCAGCGCGTGTTCGCGGGGCTGCGCGCGACGTACGAGTCGTTGCAGCGCACGGGACACCTGGAGCACTTCGACTTCTTCGTGCTGTCGGACTCCGGCGACCCGGACATCCGCACGGCAGAAGCCGACGCATGGCTGCACATCTGCCGCGCGCTCGATGGTTTCGGCCGCATCTTCTACCGCTGGCGCCGCCACCGCGTGAAGCGCAAGAGCGGCAACATCGACGATTTCTGCCGGCGCTGGGGCGGCAAATACCGCTACATGATCGTGCTCGACGCCGACAGCGTGATGAGCGGCGATTGCCTGACGCGCCTCGTGCAGTTGATGGAAGGCGCGCCAAGCGCGGGCATCATCCAGACCGCGCCGCGCGCCGCCGGCCGCGACACGCTGTATGCGCGTATCCAGCAATTCGCCACGCGCGTGTACGGGCCGCTGTTCACCGCTGGCCTGCACTACTGGCAACTCGGCGAGTCGCACTACTGGGGCCACAACGCCATCATCCGGCTAGACCCGTTCATCAAGCACTGCGCGCTGGCGCCGATTCCGGGCAAGGGCTCGCTTTCCGGCGAGATCATGTCGCACGACTTTGTCGAAGCCGCGCTGATGCGGCGCGCCGGCTGGGCCGTGTGGATCGCCTACGACCTCGACGGCAGCTACGAAGAAATGCCGCCCAACCTGCTCGACGAGCTGGGCCGCGACCGCCGCTGGTGCCACGGCAACCTCATGAACTTCCGCCTGTTCGGCGCGCCGGGCTTTCACCGTGTGCACCGCGCGGTGTTCATCACCGGCGTGATGGCGTATCTGTCGGCGCCGCTGTGGTTCCTGTTTCTGATCCTGTCGACGGCCCTGCTGGCCAAGCACACGCTGATCGCGCCGGAATACTTCACGCAGCCCCGCCAGCTCTTCCCGATCTGGCCGGAGTGGCATCCGGAAAAAGCCGCCGCGCTGTTTTCCGCCACCGCCACCGTGCTGTTCCTGCCGAAGATCCTGAGCGTGCTCGTCCTGTGGGCGCAGGGGCCGAAACGCTTTGGCGGGGCGATCCACCTGGCGTTGTCGATGGCAATCGAGGCGGTGTTCTCGGTGCTGGCCGCGCCGGTGCGCATGCTGTTCCACACGCGCTTTGTGACGGCCGCGTTCCTCGGCTGGAAGGTGCACTGGAAGTCGCCGCCGCGCGAAGATGCACAGACGCATTGGAGCGACGCCGTACGCCGCCACGGCCTGCACACCGTCATCGGCATCGTTTGGGCCGCCATCGTGTATTGGCTGAACCCGAGCTTCCTTTGGTGGCTGTCGCCCGTGGTCGGCGCGCTGATCGTGTCGATTCCGCTGTCCGTGTTCTCCAGCCGCGTGAGCCTGGGCCGCCGCATGCGGCGCCTGCGCCTGTTCATGATTCCCGAGGAAGTGCGCCCGCCGCGTGAGTTGCGCGCCACGCGCAAGCACCTGCGCAATGCGCCGCCGATGCCGGATTTCCGCCAAGCCGTGGTCGACCCCGTCACCAACGCGCTGATGTGCGCGATCGGCACGGCGCGCTTTCCGCACGACCGGCGCTTGGTTGCCGTGCGTGAGGCGCATGTGCGCCATGCGTTGGAGGTTGGCCCGGACAAGCTCACGGGCAAGCAGAAGCTGGTGTTGCTGTCCGATCCATTCTCCTTGTCGGCACTGCACCTGGCGGTGTGGTCGTCACCTGCACAGCGTGCGGCCTGGGAAGCTGCACAGGGCTGAACGCGCCACCCCACTTGAAGTGCCGCGCCCCACCAGCGTCTTGCCGGTGGGGCGTTTTACTTCCCGTTACATCCGTAGGATTTGCGTATCACCTGAAGCGCCCAACGGTTCATAGAATGGCATCACGAACTTGATACACGAAGTCGACGGCACAGTAGCCCCCGGCCTCGCAACCGTAAGGAGAAGCATCATGAAACGCACACTGCTCGCATTCGTTCTGGGTGGCGCCGCGCTGTGCGCCTCGACGGCGGCGCTGGCGCATGTGGATGTCGGCGTGGCGATCGGCGTGCCTGCGCCGGTGTATGTGGCCCCGGCACCTGTCTATGCACCCCCGCCCGTGGTATATCGCCCTGCCCCGGTCTATGCCCCGGCCCCGGTGATCTATGGCGGCTACTATCGTGACCGCGACGACTGGCGTGAGCGCGAATGGCGCCGCCACGAGTGGCGCGAACGCGAATGGCACGAACACGAAGGGCACCACGATCACGGCTGGCACCGCGGCTGGGACCGCTAACGCCTAGCGGCAACAGGCAGCTACATCGGCAACGGGCCGCTCACACGAGCGGCCCGTTGCTTTTGTACGCTCGAATGCCCGCGCAATCTGCAAACCGACCTATGCTGACGTAGTGGCCCCCTGCAATCCCGCCGCCGGCCGCACAGCACACGGGAGGACGCCATGTCGATCTCCAGCACCCTCGACGGCTGCCTGCGCAGCAAGGGCTGCCTGTACGAGGTGATTCGCCATCCGCATACCCATACCAGCACGGAGACCGCGCAGTCTGCACATGTCCCGGGCGACCGTCTGGCCAAGACGCTGCTGCTCGAAGACAAGCTCGGCTATGTCGCGGCCGTGTTGCCATCGACGTATCACCTGCATCTGTCGGAATTGCAAAAGGAAACTGGCCGCCTGGACCTGACACTGGCCGATGAATCCGAGTTGCGCGAAGTCTTTCGGGACTGCGATGCTGGCGCCGTACCACCCGTTGGCATGGCTTACGGCATGCCCACCTACATCGACAGCAGTCTGATGGCCCACGGCGACGTCTACTTCGAAGCCGGCGACCACGAAAATGTCGTGCATATGGACATGGATCAGTTCATGGCTTTAATGCGCGACGCCAAGCCCGGACACTTCGCGTATCGCATGCAGGGCATGCTCTTCTGAGGACCCGCCATGGCAGACGACGTTGTCATCACGGTCCGCAACAACGGGCCGTACCATATCAAGGGAACCTTCCGGGTCGCCACCCAGGGCGGGCGCGAGTTGGCCGTAGAAGAAGGCCAGGCATGGCTGTGCCGCTGCGGGCACTCCTTGAACAAGCCGTTCTGTGACGGGTCGCACAAGCGCGTCGAGTTTGACAGCAACCTCGACGCGCCTGTGCCCGATGCGCCTGCTTAACGCGTAACGGGCTTGTAGCGGATACGCTTGGGCTTCGCGCCTTCTTCGCCCAGACGCTTCTTCTTGTCGGCTTCGTATTCCTGATAGTTGCCCGGGAAGAACTCGACGTGCGAATCGCCTTCGAACGCGATGATGTGCGTGGCGATGCGATCGAGGAACCAGCGATCGTGCGAAATCACCATCACGCAGCCCGCGAACTCGAGCAGCGCGTCTTCCAGCGCACGCAGCGTTTCCACGTCCAGGTCGTTTGACGGCTCATCGAGCAGCAGCACATTGCCGCCCGAGATGAGCGTCTTGGCCAAGTGCAGGCGCCCGCGCTCGCCGCCAGACAACGTGCCGACGTGCTTTTGCTGATCGCCACCCTTGAAGTTGAAGCGGCCGATGTAGGCACGCGATGGCGTCTCATACCGGCCAACCGTGAGGATGTCGGAACCGTTCGAAATCTCTTCGAAGACAGTCTTGTCTGCGGAAAGCGCATCGCGGCTCTGGTCAACGTAAGCCAGCTTGACCGTCGGGCCGATCTTGATGGTGCCCGAATCCGGCTGCTCCTTGCCCGTGATCATGCGGAAGAGCGTCGACTTACCGGCGCCGTTCGGGCCAATGATGCCGACGATGGCGCCCGGCGGAATCGTAAAGCTGAGGTTGTCGATCAGCAGGCGATCGCCATAGCTCTTGCTGACGTTCTGGAACTCGATGACTTCATTGCCTAGACGCTCGCCGGCCGGGATGAAGATTTCCTGCGTCTCGTTGCGCTTCTGGTATTCCTGGCTGTTCAACTCGTCAAAGCGGGCCAGACGCGCCTTCGACTTGGCCTGACGGCCCTTCGGATTCTGGCGCACCCATTCGAGCTCTTTCTTTAGCGCTTTCTGGCGCGCCGATTCGCTCGACTCTTCCTGCTTCAGGCGCGTCTCTTTCTGATCGAGCCAGGAGCTGTAATTGCCCTTCCAGGGGATGCCGTGGCCGCGGTCGAGTTCGAGAATCCACTCGGCGGCGTTGTCGAGGAAGTAGCGGTCGTGGGTCACAGCCACAACGGTGCCGGGGAAGCGCGTGAGGAACTGCTCGAGCCAGTCCACGGATTCCGCATCCAGATGGTTGGTCGGCTCGTCGAGCAGCAGCATGTCGGGGCGCGACAGCAGCAGCTTGCACAGCGCGACACGACGCTTTTCACCGCCCGAGAGATGCTCGATCTTCGCGTCCCACGGCGGCAAGCGCAGTGCGTCGGCGGCAATTTCGAGCTGCAGTTCCACGTTGTCACCGGCACCGGCGGCAATGATGGCTTCCAGGCGCGCCTGTTCTTCGGCGAGCTTGTCGAAGTCGGCACCTTCCTCGGCGTATGCCGCGTAGATGGCTTCGAGCTGCTTTTGCGCATCCATCACTTCGCCCAGGCCGCTCTCGACTTCTTCGCGCACCGTCTTGGCGGGATCGAGCTGCGGCTCCTGCGGTAAGTAGCCGATGTTGAGGTTGGGCATCGGCGTGGCTTCGCCTTCGATGTCCTTGTCGAGGCCGGCCATGATCTTGAGCACGGTCGACTTGCCGGAGCCGTTCAAGCCCAGCACCCCGATCTTGGCGCCGGGGAAGAACGACAGCGAGATGTCCTTGAGAATCTGGCGCTTGGGCGGAACGATCTTGCCCACGCGGTTCATGGTGAAAACGTACTGTGACATGGCGGAATTGCGGGGGGAAACGCAGAAATGGGGAATCCGGCGAGTTTAACAAAGCCGGGGCACGGCAAGCCCAGGGCTCAAGGCCGCTCGAGCAAAAGAAAAGGCGCCCACCAGGGGCGCCCTTCCGATGCAGCAGCAGGCTGGCTCGTTACATCGTCATCATGTTGGCGTTCATGTTATGCATGACCCACAGCGAGCCGACAACGACGATCGCCAGGATCAGCAGCGTGAACAGGAAAGCCATCACGTTCCAGCGCTGGGCGGACGAGCCGTCCAAGTGCAGGAAATAGATCAGGTGCACGACGATCTGCACGACCGCCAGGGCCATCACCGTCACCAGCACCGTCTGGTGCGAGTACCCGCCGTCCATCACCATCTTGAACGGGATGGCCGTCAGGATCACCGCCAGCACGAAGCCGATCAGGTAGCCCTTGACGGTGGCATGGCCGGCGCCGCCGGCTGCATGACCGTGATCCTCGCCGTGGGCGATGGCGGATGTTGCGTTGGTCTGTTCCATTACATCGCTCCCAGCAGATAGACGACGGTAAACACACCGATCCACACCACGTCCAAGAAGTGCCAGAACAGGCTCAGGCACGACAGTCGAGTCGATTGGGTCGGAGTCAGGCCTTTGGCACCGATCTGCCACATCAGGACGATGATCCACAGCATGCCGCTCGCCACGTGCAGGCCGTGCGTGCCGACCAGCAGGAAGAACGACGACAGGAATGCGCTGCGGCTCGGGCCGGCGCCTTCTGCGATCAGGTGGTGGAACTCGTTGATTTCCATGCCGACGAACGCGGCGCCCAGCAGCAGCGTGATGCCCAGCCACAGCATCACTTGATCCTTGCGGCCGTTCTGCAGGCTGATCATCACCATGCCGTAGGTGATGGACGACACCAGCAGGATGCCGGTTTCGATCGCCACGTACGACAGATCGAAGAGTTCCTTGCCAGTCGGGCCGCCGGCCGTTGCACCGCGCAGGACGCAGAACGTGGCAAACAGCGACGCGAAGATGATCAAGTCGCTCATCAGGTACACCCAGAAGCCGAAGACCTTGGTGTCTGCAGCATCGTGGTGGTGCGCATGGTCATGCGCGTGGTCGTGGCCGTGCGCGGCGTGACCGTCTAGAACATTGGAAGCCATGGTTTAAGCCTGCGAACCGATACGTTGGAAGTAGGCCGACTCGGTCTCGTGAACCTCGTGAGCGGGCACGTAGTAATCGATGTCGTCGTTGTTGCTGCGGAGGATGAAGCTGCCGATCATGCCGACCAGACCCAGCACGGCCATCCACCAGATGTGCCAGATCAGCGCGAAGCCCATCACGATCGAGAACATGCCGATGAAGAAGCCGGCGCCGGTGTTCTTCGGCATGTGGATCTTTTCGTAGCTCGGTGCGACCTGCGTCAGCACCTCGCCGCGCGCCTTCATGTCGGCAAAGGCGTCGATGTCACGGATGACCGGCACGCGGGCGAAGTTGTAGTGCGCCGGCGGCGACGACGTCGCCCACTCCAGCGTGCGACCGCCCCACGGATCGCCCGTCAGGTCGGCCAGCGCATGACGGTTGCGGACGCTCACGAAGATCTGGATGAGCTGCGAAGCGATGCCGCAGGCGATGATCGCGGCGCCGATCACGGCAACGATCAGCCACGGCTGCCATGCCGGGTTGTCGGTATGGTTCAGACGACGCGTCATGCCCATGAAGCCGAGCACGTACAGCGGCATGAAGGCGGTGTAGAAGCCCACGAACCAGCACCAGAAGGCGCGCTTGCCCCACTTCTCGTCCAGCTTGAAGCCGAAGGCCTTCGGGAACCAGTACGTGATACCAGCCAGGTAACCGAACACCACGCCGCCGATGATGGTGTTGTGGAAGTGAGCGATCAGGAACAGGCTGTTGTGCAGCAGGAAGTCGGCGCCCGGCACAGCCAGCAGCACGCCGGTCATCCCGCCGATCACGAAGGTGATCATGAAGCCGATCGTCCACAGCATCATTGAGTTCAGCTCGACGCGGCCGCGGTACATCGTGAACAGCCAGTTGAAGATCTTCACGCCCGTCGGGATCGAGATGATCATCGTCGCGATACCGAAAAACGCGTTGACGTTCGCACCCGAGCCCATGGTGAAGAAGTGGTGCAGCCACACCAGGAACGACAGCACGGTGATACCGGCGGTCGCCCACACCATCGACGTGTAGCCGAAGAGCTTCTTGCGCGAGAACGTCGAGACGATTTCCGAGAACATGCCGAAGGCCGGCAGGATCAGGATGTACACCTCGGGGTGGCCCCAGATCCAGATCAGGTTCACGTACAGCATGGCGTTACCGCCGCCGCCGTTCGTGAAGAAGTGCATGTCCAGGTAGCGGTCGGCACCCAGCAGTGCCAGCGCCACGGTCAGCACCGGGAAGGCAGCCACGATCAGGATGTTGGCGCACAGGGCGGTCCAGGTGAAGATCGGCATGCGCATCAGCGTCATGCCCGGCGCGCGCATCTTGAAGATGGTCGCGACGAAGTTCACGCCGGTCAGCAATGTCCCGAGGCCCGATATCTGCAAGGCCCAGATGTAGTAATCGACCCCCACGCCCGGGCTGTAGGCCAGCTCCGACAGCGGCGGGTACGCCAGCCAGCCGGTGCGAGCGAATTCGCCCACGCCCAGCGACACGTTGATCAGCACCACACCTGCAGCAGCCAGCCAGAACGACAGCGTGTTCAGGAACGGAAATGCCACGTCGCGCGCGCCGATCTGCAGCGGCACGATCAGGTTGATCAGGCCCGTCATGAGCGGCATGGCCATGAAGAAAATCATGATCACGCCGTGCGCGGTAAAGATCTGGTCGTAGTGCTCAGGCGGCAGATAGCCGGCACCGCCGCCCGAGGCAACCGCCAGTTGCGAGCGCATCATGATGGCGTCGGCAAAGCCGCGCAGCAGCATCACGATGGCCAGAATGCAGTACATCACGCCGATCTTCTTGTGGTCGACCGAGGTGATCCACTCATTCCAGAGATAGGTCCACTTCTTGAGATAGGTGATCAGGCCGAACAGGCCCGCGCCACCCAGCAGAATGGCCGACACCGTCACGACCACGATGGGCTCGTGCAGCGGAATGGCCTCCAGACTCAACTTGCCAAACATCGTCAACTCCTAGGAATTCTTGGCCGCGCTCTTGGGCGCAGGCAGGGCGGACTGCACCGGCAGCGGACGCGTTGCCGCCTCAGCCGTGGCCGTCGTGCAGTTGGCGCCTTCGAGCGCCTCGTCGAGCGTCAGGACCTTCTCCCCTTCGCCCATCTTGTCCATGTATTTGTGCAGGATGCTGTGATACAGCGACGGGTCGACCGATGCATACGCCGCCGGCGGCACCTTCTCGCTCGGCTTGGACAGCTCGGCGTAGCCTTCCTTGGTCAGGTTCTGCGACGAGGCGCGAACCTGCTTGACCCAGGCGTCGAACTCTTCGTTCGTCATGGCCGTGGCCTTGAACTTCATGCCTGTGAAGCCCGAGCCGCTGTAGTTCGACGACATGCCGTCAAACACGCCGGTCTCGTTGGCGATCAGGTGCAGCTTGGTCTGCATGCCCGCCATGGCGTACACCTGGCTGCCCAGTTGCGGGATGAAGAACGCGTTCATCACCGTGTCGGACGTGATCTTGAAGTTGATCGGGGTGTTGGCCGGGAATGCGAGCTGGTTGACCGTCGCGATCTTCAGTTCCGGATAGATGAACAGCCACTTCCAGTCGAGCGAGACAGCCTCGACCGTGATGGGCTTCACATCCGATTCGATCGGCTTGTACGGATCGAGCGCGTGCGTGGACTTATAGGTGATCACGCCCAACACGATGATGATCAGGCACGGGATCAGCCACACCACGGCCTCGATGGCGTTGGAGTGCGACCAGTCGGGCTCGTAGCGAGCCTTGGTGTTGGACGCGCGGTACTTCCACGCAAACACCAGCGTCAGCACGATCACGGGAATGACGACCAGCAGCATCAGGCCGGTCGCCACCAGGATCAGCGTCTTTTCTTCAGCCGCAATCATCCCCTTCGGGTCCAGGACCGTCAGGTTGCAGCCCGCAAGCAGGAGCGGGAGGCTTGCGGCGAAGAGCCGCTTCATATGTGGAACGAGTGTGTTCTTCATGTCTTACACAATTGCGCCGGCGATGCGCACCAACATCACGGGAGCCCAGCAGCCCAGACAGCGGCCACAAGGGGAAAAACGCGGGAAATGAGAGAAGACCGAACTACCGGCGCCCCGAATACAGCTGAGGTGCGGCAGCGGATCTTCGATCACATCAGGCGCCGGTCAGGGAGAAGCTGAACCCAACGCCCTCAGTTGGCGAGGTGGGCTTCGCTCATGCAGGGCATGGGCGAGGTCGAACTTCGCCGCGTCGCACAAAGCGGCGGACGACAGATCGGGGGCGTGAAAGGTCGGAGCAGGCACTGCGTCATGCGCCCGTTGGGGGAGCGCGGTTGGAAGTGGAATGCGGGCGCGATCTTACCGCCAGACGGCGCTTTGGATCGCGCTATCCGCTCAGGCAAATAGAAAACGACGTCGATTGACAAGTGATTTCCTAACCGCAGGGCTAGGGTTTACGTGGCTTTGCGGGTAAGCCAATCGAAAGTGCCTGTTGTTGCACTGCGACAATCAGCCACAGTGGCGCGCAGCCGACGTTGTCACCAAATGTGCGCCCGAAGGTTGAGCTGATAATAAGAACAATTCTCATCTTGGAGAGGCCGCCGAAGCGGCCTCCCTGCGCTTTTCCCTACGGCCTCATTGGGCGAGCAACCCGGCAATCCGTACCAGCACCAGCCCCGCAGCCACCACGAGGTAGCCGCGCAGCACAAACATCCACGTGCGCTTGAGCGGCGTCCAACGGGCAGGCGTGAGCTGCTCGAGCGGCGGCATCGTCCAGTGATTGCGATCCAGCACGCTCACACGCTGTGGATGGTGCGGCCGGTGCCTGCGTCGCTCGATGCGCCATAGCACCAGCGACATGACCACGGCGATGAGCGAACCGCCGATCAGGATGGCGCCGATCTCGAATTCTCCGATCCCCGGAAACAACACAGCCGCCGTCAGGATGACGGAGAGCATCACCAGCACCGCCACCACACCGCCGGTGAAGAGGTTCATCGCGCGGCCGTTCGTCCACGGGCCCAGCACGGCCTTGTCGTTGCACAAAAGCAGCAGGAACACTGTCGCGCTTGGCAGCAGCACGCCGGCCAGCGATTGCACTGCATTGGTCAACAAACCGAGCGGCACGCCGGGCGTCAGCACCAATCCTGCGGCCAGCAAGGTCAGCCCGAAGTAGATCGCGTAGAAGCCCTTGGCTTCCGTCGGCTTGCGATGCAGCGAGTGCCGCACGGCAAACACGTCGCCGATCGCATACGCGGTCGACAACGACACCGCACAGGCGCCGATGATGCTGGCATCCAGCAGCGCAATCGCAAACAGGACACCGGCCCAGCGGCCCGAGTGGCGCTCCAGACCGTGCGCCGTGCCGAGCGCATCGGTGTAGTTGCCGAACTCTGGCGAACCGTGAAAGGCCTGGGCGCTGAAGGCGATCATCGCCACCGCGCCGGCAATCACGAGGACGATGCCCAGCCACAGATCCGCGCGTTCATAGCGGATGAAACGGGCGGTGATGCGCTTGTCGATCACGTAGCTCTGTTGGAAGAACAATTGCCACGGCGCCACGGTCGTCCCGACGATGGCGATGATCAGCAGCATGACCTCCGCTAGCGGTGCGCCGGCCGGTAGCGCGGGCACAAAGAAGTCGCGTGCCACCTGCCCAATTGGCGGATGGACCATCACGAACACGGGAATGAGCGTGAGACTGCCGGCCACCAGCGCCAGCGCAAAGCGCTCGAAGCGGCGGAAGTCGCCGGTGGAGGCAGCCAGCATCACCAGCGCCGCCGCCGCACACACGCCCCAGTGTCTAGGGATGCCGAGGTACTCCAGCGCCAGGCTGATACCGATGAACTCTGTCACGAGCGTCAGCGCGTTCACCAGAAACAGATCGATGACAGAGAAGCTGCCCCAGAACCTGCCGAAGCGGGCAAAGATCAACCGCGCATGGCCAACGCGCGTGACGGCGCCCAGGCGCAGCACCATCTCCTGGTTCACGTACAGCACGGGGATGAGCAACAACAGCGTCCACAACAGCGTGGTGCCGTAGTTCTGCCCGGCTTGCGTGTACGTGCCGAAGGCGCCGGCGTCGTTGTCGCCGACCATCACGATCAGGCCGGGCCCGAGGATGGCGAGCAGCGTCCGCAGACGCGCGCGCCAGCTGTTACGAGCGCCCGTATCGTGATGCGCGATGGTGCCGAGCGCGCCGCGGATGTCGCCCACATGAGCGTCGTCGAGTGCGGCATGACGTGGCGGTGCGTCGATGCCCGAAGCGAATTGGGTCATGTCGACCTCCTTTTTTTGTGTTGTTGGATTACCAGTACGTGCGCGACAGGCGCACAGCCGCCGCCGCGTAACCGTGGTTGGAAAGCGGCTGACCGCCGTCGCCTGCCCGGCGGTTGGAGGTCACGGGCACGGCGTCGGCGCGCGCAGGTGCAGCAACGCGCGGCTGCACGAACACCGAGCTGAACGGCAGTGCGATCGTCGAGAAACGACGGGCGGGAATATTGAATTTGCGCATGACACACTCCTCGCCGCGTGCGCATACGCGCGGCACGCAGCAATCTCCGCACGCGTTGTACACACACGCGGCGGCATGGTCGAAACGATCAAGGAGCGATGCAGATACCGCTGCCTTGCCTGGGCGGCAAGTCAGCAGCAGGGGAAAACCGTGCGGCGGACTCGCCTAGTGGGATACCGATGTAAATGTCGGGTAAGGTCGACTCGGACTGTCCATATGGGTCCTCCTACGGTTAGAACTCGGCGTGGACGCGCAGGCCGAAGAACTTGGCAGGCCCGCGGTCCCGGTTGTAGCCGGGGTTCTGGATTAACTGAAAATCGGGGCTGAGCATGATGCCCTTGACCGGTTGAAAGCTGTAAAACACTTCGAGTATGCGTTCGTGGCCGTAGTTCAAGGCGCTATCGCCCAGGAACGCGCCGTTGCCGCCTGCGGCCAAATAGGCGCGATGGTCCGGGCCCAGCATGTTGAGCGAAAAGGCCGCCCCCAGCACATCGTCCGGACGCCCCCACGACGCGCCCTTGAGCAAGCCGCCAAACGACACGTTGCGCCCCGCTTCCGTAAAAGCATAGGTCTCGGTCTTATCATCCGACCAGTTCAATCGGGTGAAGAGGCCCAAGTTTTCACCCACCTTTTGCTCGAAGGACAAACCCACGCCGACCTTGGCGTGCTCACGCCGAACCAGACTCAAATCGGGCTGGCCCGCAGTGGCTTGACCGAGCGCAATGGCATCGTCAAAGCGGCCCATGCGTGCGAAGTTTCGCCATCCGAGTAGGCGCACTTTGCCCTCCTGGCCGAACAGCGTGAAGCTCTTCTCCAGTTCGAGCATGTCGCCGTAGTGCTTGAGAAAACGGGTGTCGAGCGGCAAGCCGTTGGACTCCACCGGCTGCAGGAAGCGGCCCGCGCGCACGGCCCAGCCGAACTCGCTATCGGTGTACTCCAGCGCAATCCCCCAGCTGTAGCCGCGCGCATCCGCAGCATAGTCGAACGACGGATGCGTCATGAACGACCAGTTTAGGAACTGCGTGCGCGGATCGTGCGCGTACTCCACCGCATCGAACACGTCGAGCACGGGCAAATTGCCCACGGTGAGTACCACGCGACGCTTGTCCACAACGTCGGCGAACTGGTTGAAGTCGGCATCGACCTTTTCGGTGTCGCCGCCCAGACCCCAGGTCTGGCGCAGGAACACGCGAGCGCGATAGAGCGTCGGGTCGGTGCCCGTGACCTTGGCCAGTTCCCCGTTGGTTGGGCCGCCCAGCCCGTGCAGATCGGAGAATGCCTTGCCCATCACGACTTCTGGGTTGAAGTGGAACTCGGCGCCCCTCCACAACCGCATGCCGAGATCGAGCGTGGTGCTGAAGGAGTAACTGGTCGCCCGGTCCGCCGTCAGGCTGTTGTCACCGCTATACGGCGACTTGAACGCAGGTTTGGCCTGCCAGACCCAGGTGGATTGACCGTGAAAACCAAAGCGATCGCCGAACTCGCCTCCGGCAATGAGCGGCGTCGCGGCAGCCGGCACCGATGCAAGCGCCTCTGCAGCATCGGCAGCCTGGGCAGAAACCCATAGCAGCACCATGGCAGCAAAAATGGGCGGACGGCAGCCCGCAGCAGCGGCGCGCACCAGCGAGATAAGTGCGCGTACTGCCTTCCGGACGGATTTGACGATGGAAGCAAACAGCATGAGGCCCCCCTCGTTCGCTTCTGTGACGAACGTAGGCAACGACCGGACACGGACCTCCCAATGCGACGCGCACGCAAATGCGCGGCTACATGGCCGTACCGGCGAACAACAATCGAATTCAGGAAGAGACTTGCGCAGAGAACCCACGCAAGAGCCACCGCCCGCCGTGCAATACGGCTAGGCAGCGGGAAGGCGCGAAGACGTTGCGCCGAGACTGTCTAGCCGTTCAAGGTGCGATCGAAGATCGACTAGAACAACTGTCCATGGAGATGGTCTCCGTAACTGTGACGGGGCGCAGAGTAACAAAGTCTCGTTGACTGCGGCAAGCGTTTTCTTGGGGCGCGCGCGAAGCCATTGCGCAGCGGCAACACTCCGGACGCAAGGCGCCTCGCAAGCCGGTATCGGTACACTGCCGTCACGCTTGAGCGCGTCACTTGGGCGCGCTCTCCACAACGACATCAGACGGACCTTGTATGACGCGCTTGGCAACGCTAATCACCACGATTGCGGCAATCGCCGGTATGGCCGGCTGCTCGACGGCCGGATTAGAACAAGCCGGGAAGGCGGGCGAATCCAAGATGATCGAACACACCCCACCCGCCACCACGTGCAAGGCGGCCGCCGCTCCCGACGACGCCCTGATCGGCAAATCCGAACAGGACGCCACAGCCCTGCTCAACGGTTGCCTCTGGCGCGTCAGCGAGCGCGATGGCAAGGCCCTGCCCGGCACCATGGATTACCGCGAAGAACGCCGCAACCTGGGCATCCAGGGCGGCAAGGTCGTCTGGGTGCGGCGCGGTTGAGCGTTGCGAGGCTGAATCGCGGGCGATCGGGACTCGGTAGCACTCGGCAGAATCCACGCCGATCGCGAAACGGTGACCGTGAAGGAACGCATGCGTGCGCGAGCATGGATACCAAGCGCCGCTGGGCGTGCATCTTGGAGAAGAAACGCACGCGTAGCAGCCTGAACGCGCTCGCCAAAAGAAAACGGCCTCCGCGAGGGAGGCCGTTCTCGTGATGCTGGTGCCGGCTGCAGGACTCGAACCCGCCACCTGATGATTACAAATTTCCTTGTAAATCAATAAGTTATTGATATTCAAGAGTAAGTGACCGTAACGTTACGCAACCCAAAGTACTTTATATTCAGTAACTTAGCGTAGGGCCGCGAAACCGAAAAAAACTGATGGATGTACCGCTACCGTACCTTCCACGTCACTCGCACCGACTTACGCCAGCCCCTGTCGTGGCACAACATCTTTGTGCCACGTGACTCGTTTCCGAGCACCCCTGCACTGGCTGACTAGGCTCACAGCAGAGTGCCACCCAAGCGGCAAATAAGCGTCGCAATCAGCACATTCATGAAAAGTGCCATCTTTACACATGGTGTAAAGATGCATAAAATCCATTGGGATGGAAATCGAGTTCGCTGACCCAGACTATGACCGCTTGGAGACCGACGCCGGGTTCACGGCTGGGCTCTCCGCGCCTGTCGTGAAGGCCTACCGCAAACGGCTCCAATACATCCGCGCAGCGGCTGACGAGCGGGACTTCTATGCACAGAAGTCGCTCCACTTCGAGAAACTGAAAGGAGATAGGGACGGAGAGCATTCAATGCGGTTGAACGATCAGTGGCGTCTCATCCTCCGGCTGGAGAGACGCGGCGGGGGCAAATTGGTCGTTGTCATCAGCATCGAGGACTATCACTAAATCGGAGAGCAGCATGGGTGCACGTATTCCGGCCGAGGTCTTTCCTCCCGGGGAATTTTTGAAGGACGAGCTTGAGGCTCGTGGGTGGACGCAGGCCGAGTTCGCCGAAATTATTGGTAAGGACGCACGCCTGGTCAGTGAAGTGATCAGCGGCAAGCGTTCTATTACTCCGGAAACAGCCATCGCGCTGGGGGCAGCGCTCGGCAGTTCGCCGGAGCTTTGGATGAATCTGGAGGGTCAATACCAACTATCAAAGGTCCGACCGAAAGAAGACTCTATCGCACGCAAGGCAGACTTGCATGGCCGGTTCCCCGTTCGCGAGATGGTTAAACGGGGTTGGATTGAAGCGACCAAGAGTGTCGATGTACTACAGCAGCAACTAATTGAGTTCTTCGGCATTGATGAGATCGAGCAGACTCCTCAACTTCGCTACGCGGCCAAAGCCACAACGTACCATGAGGTCCCTGTAGCGCAGGTGGCATGGTTCTGCCGAGCGAGAAAGTTGGCAGCATATTCGCCTACCGCTGCCAGCTTCAATTCTCAACGACTGGCGGCAGCGAAAGTTCAACTCAGCGAGCAACTGGCCCACACGGACGGCACACAACGAGTGCCGGGAATTCTGGCGCAGGCCGGAATTCGATTCGTGATTGTTGAGGCTATTGCAGGCTCGAAGATCGACGGCGCATGTTTCTGGCTAGACAAAAAGAATCCTGTCGTCGCGATGTCGATGAGGTTTGATCGGGTCGACAACTTCTGGCACACCCTCCTTCATGAGTTGGATCACGTGGAGCATGAGGAGGGACAGTCTGCACCTATCCTCGACGTAGACATCATGGATGCCGACTCAGGCAAGCCGGACATTGAAGCAAGGGCGAATGAAAACGCGGCTGAAGCGCTCATTCCCAAGCGGGAAATGGACGGCTTTATTGCAAGGGTCAATCCAATGTTTAGCGAGGAGCAGATCGTTGGTTTTGCTCGGCGTATCGCCGTACATCCGGGCCTCGTTGTAGGTCAGCTCCAGAATCGAGGCTTGATTCCCTGGAGCTTCCATCGGAAGCACTTGGAGAAGGTCCGAGAGTACGTTGTAGCGAATGCTATTACCGACGGATTTGGTCATCGTGTGATCGAATCAGCATCGATGTGAGGGATAGAAATGACGACAAAGAATGAGCAACTTCAATCCATAGTTGGAGAGTATCGTCGTGCCGGCAACAAATGGCCCGCAACAATGCGGGAAGTCGCGGCATGGGCGATTAACGCGAAGCTTTGGGCGCCCCAGCCTTCAGCCGTTATCGGTCAGTGCGCAGAGGAGCTATCGCGAGCGCTTCGGGACGAGTACGTTACTGACCCTCAAGGCCGCCGAATTCGAACCAAGCACGCAGCGGCATACACCACAGATGAAGGTGAGCAGCTTGTCCTATGGGACGATATTCGCACGGCACCAGCTGACCATATGCGACGCGCTTTCCAACAGCGCCGGCATCAGATCCTCGGTGACTGCAAGCAACTGAAATCGGACGTCGATAGCTTCAACCAGAACCGGCAGCCACCGGAACCCATTCAGATCGTCTTCGATTTCACGTTGGACTTGGAGGAGGCCGCTTACCTGAAGCGAAGCGCTTAGACGCGTAAGGCTGCCATTGTCTTGCCCCAACCGGGGTCACCCTGGGAGCCCCCCTTTAGTAGTACTGCCGGATGTAGCTGTACGCCTTTTCGAAGAGATCCTCATCAGCGTGCAGCTTGTACTTGAAGAGGGCCTTTCGTAGCGCCTTCTTTACTTCCCGCTCGCCGGCTTGCGTGCCTTGCCAGCCGGGGAAGCGCACCAGGCGCACGATCTCGTCGATGTCCGCAACCACGCGTTCGACCAAGATCGGCGTTTCGGCCGTCTTGACCTCGTTGAATAGCTCAGTCAAGGCTGCCTTTCCGCGATCCTCGTCCTCTTCGGGTGGAACTTCCCTCTCGGCCTGCAGTGCCTCCTTGGCGATCTGCAGCAGCTCCTTCAAAAACTCCACGCTGTTGATCTGGCCTGCCTCGAAGCGGTCCTTCAAAGCATCCAGTCGCTCGGAAAGCTGCTTGAACTTAGGATTGCCGGTGTGCTTGGCCAGACGTCGGTTCAGCTTGATCTCGATTTCCTTGGCCTTTTTCGGATCGGGGTTCGAGAGCACTGCCTCCAGCAGATCGGCGTCCAGCACCAAAGTGTCGAGGTCATCCCGCACGGCGTCGACATGCACGTTCTGGTGGATCAGTTCAATGGTCTTGGCGCCCAGCGAATGCCAGATCAGTTTGCCGTGGCCACTGGACGGCTGCACCGACTGGTACACCTGTGACAACCACTTGTAATCCTTCTCGAAGGGGCCCAGTACGGTGTCCGGTGACAGAGCCTCCCATATCTTGTTGAGCACGCTGTACTCGGCGGCGAAGTTGTCTCGCACCTCGTTGTTGGGCAGGCACTGCTGCGCAGCGATCAGGCCTTCATAGCCCTGCAAGGTGCGGTCACACCCGGTGAAGAACGCCAGGCATTTCTGCATGGCATCTGGCAACTTGTCCTTCAGCTCCTGGATGTTGCTGACCACCTGCTTGACGCTCTGGTCGTCAAATTCCAGCGCTGCTGCCACGTCATCAAAGATGCCTAGGTAGTCCACGATCAGGCCATGAGTCTTCTGCTCGGAATAGGTACGGTTGACGCGGCAGATGGCCTGCAGCAGCGTGTGGTCACGCAGCGGCTTGTCCAGGTACATGGCCTGCAAGATCGGCGCATCGAAGCCGGTAAGAAGCTTGGCCGTGACGATGATCAGCTTCAGAGGGTCGGCCGGGTCGCGGAAGCGATCTAGCAGCCGTTCTTCCTCATCGCGTGAACGGTCATAGGGCGCGTACTCTGGGTGTTCCTTCTTGTCTCCCGCCTGCACCGACATGACGATGTCTGTGGCCTCGGGCGGCAGTAGCTTGTCCAGCTCGGCCTTGAACAGCAGGCAGGACTCCCTGTCGAAGGTGACGATCTGCCCTTTAAAGCCGTTGGGCTCCACCTTGGTCTGAAAATGCTCGACGATGTCCTCGCAAACCTTGCGGATACGCTCGGGCGTCTTGACCAGCACGGCCATCTTGGCGGCGGTCTTGGCGAGGTTGTCCTTGTCCAGATCCGACAGGCCGCCGGTCAGATCTTTGTACGCGGCATCCAGTGCCGCCTTGTCGATGTGCAAGTCAATCAGCCGGGGCTCGAAGTGCAGCTTCAGTGTGGCGCCGTCGCGGATCGATTCCTCGAAGCCATAACGGCTCATGTAACCCTTTTCGTCCTCCTCGGCACCAAAGGCGTAGAAGGTGTTGCGGTCTGCGCGGTTGATCGGCGTGCCGGTCAGGCCGAACAGAAACGCGTTAGGCAGGGCTTCACGCATCTTGCGGCCCAGATCACCTTCCTGGGTGCGGTGGGCCTCGTCGACCAGAGCGATGATGTTGCTGCGGTCGTTCAGACTGCCCGTGGCCTCACCGAATTTGAAGATCGTGGTGATGATGATCTTGCGCACGTCCTGCGCCAGCAGCAGCTGCAGCTTCTCGCGGCTGTCCGCCTTTTCCAGATTGGGAATGTCCGCCCCGGTGAACGTGCCAGTGATCTGGCTGTCGAGGTCGATCCGATCCACCACGATCAGCACGGTAGGGTTCTTCAATCCTGCGTGCATACGCAGCTTCTGCGCGGCAAACACCATCAGCAGTGACTTTCCCGAACCCTGGAAGTGCCAGATCAGGCCTTTCCTGGGGTAACCCGCCAGCACGCGCTCGACGATCTTGTTGGCCGCTTCAAACTGCTGGTAGCGGCAAATGATCTTGATGCGCTGCTTTTTCTTGTTGGTGGCGAACAGGGTGAAGCTGCCCAGAATATCCAGCACCACATGCGGGCGCAGCATGCTCTCGGTGGACAGCTTGAGCGATTTCAGCGGATGGTGCTGACCATCGTGGCCATCTCCATCCAGATGCCAAGGGCCCCAGTCCTTGACAGGCAGCCCGATGGAGCCATAGTGGTAGGCCTTACCCTCAGTGGCCACCGAGAACACGTTGCAAACGAAGAGCTCCGGCACGAACTTCTCATAGTCGTCGTGCACCTGTACCGCACCGTCGACCCAGCTGATGCACTTCTTGACCGGCGTCTTCGCCTCGATCAGAACCAGCGGCAGTCCGTTGACCAAGAGCACCAGATCGGCGCGGCGCTCGGTGGGGCCAGCACGGTAGGTGTACTGCTGGGTGACGATGTAATGGTTCTGCGATAGGTCATCCAAGTCGATCAGCCGCACCGGCACATGCTCGTTGTTGTGGCCGAAGGGCATCGAGCGCTCACCACGCATCCACGCCGTCATTTCCTCGTTGGCTCGGATCAGACCATCCGAGCGCACCGACAGCACGATGGCGCGCAGCTTGTAGAGCACTTCATCGGCGCGGTCCGGCTGACTGGCAATTTCGGGGTTCAGGCGAATCAGCGCATCGCGTAGCCAGGGCTCGACCAGCACTTCCTGAATCTGTCTCGGCACGTCAGCAGGGGCGGTATAGCGCCAGCCGATGCCTTTGGGACTGGGGCCGTAGCTACCTTGAGGTTCCTGAACGGTGTTGGCAGGGACTGCCTTGATCGGGCCAACGAGCAGGTCGCGGACGTAGGCTTCGACGGTGTTGGCTTCGTTAAACACTATGCCGCCCCCCCAATTGTTCTCATGGCAATGAGTTTTGTTAGTTGCAGAGCGGCATCCCAGCGTGCCTTTTGCGTTGCAATAGCGTTTTTGAATTCCTGCAGTGCATCGAGCGCCGATTCTTGGGCATCAAGATCCGGCACGTTCAGGCGCATCTGCAGCAAATTGGCGCGATTGATCTTCTTCATACTGGCACTAGTGCCCGCTGCAATTCGCATGAGGTATTCGCGGGCAGATGTGGTCTGTAGCAAGGCTTCCAAGAAGTCCGGGTGGACCAGTGCAGGATTTGGCCGGAGACGCATCATCGTGTCCGGAAACGACACGTCATCACGGTTGTCGCTGAAAATCCCAACGAATCCAACTCGATCCACTGTATTGGAGCGAGAAATCAGCATGTCGCCCTTAGAGAGCTTTGCCGCGACCATCTTGCTCGTTGGCTCGACGGGCTTGAAGTCTCCTGACACATATCCATCCCGGGACAGTGCTGCCAATCCGAGTACGAAATAGCCTGTGTCGGCATCCTTCGGCGGCGCACTGCAGCCGCTTTCCGGTGACCTCAGCAAGACGTCGCTCAGCAGATAGGGATTTGCTACGGCCGATGTGTTGTACAGAAGCATTGAATCCTTGAACGACTGCAGCATTCGGCCTGCGGCGAGATGTGCAGCTTCAATGGCATGGCACTGGTCGGTTGCGGCACTCAGTAGGACTATGGCTGATTGCTGCTCCTCAATCGGCGGTAGTACAAACTCAAAATCCGCCAAGCTCGCCCAGTTAGTACGTGGGCTCAGCGAGCCTGCAGATGTGCCCACCGCGTGATCGAAGAAGGCGTCGGTCTGGCAAATGAAGAGCAGCAACTCCGGCAGCAAAACCTGAGCGTCCTTGGTCTCCAGCACGTAGATGTCACCAGAACACACGCCAGAAAAATCTGCCACGGCCACCTTGCGCTGGTAAGCGCGGCGTTTGCCGAACAGCACCTGCCCAGGTTGAAACACGCTGGTGAAGGTCACGCCGTCAGCGACGCTGCCCCAACTGCGGATGCGCAAATCACCTGGTTCGAGGTGTTCCAGACCGACGTAGCGTTCAATGCCATCGGCCAGCGGATCTTGGCTGCGGGCTTTCGAGAGGCGCACCACGTCGCCGAATTTCACCAAACGCCCGCCGGGCTTCAATGTCCTGTTGTTCATTATTCTTGTCTCACGAACGGCATGGCATAGCCGAAATACTCAGTTTGAGCCGTGCGCTGCACATCCCAGCGTCTCGTATGTCCTGCTGGGCGCTCCCGTTGATCTGCATGGGTAAGGACTAGTCGCCTCTTGGCTCGAGAAACCCCGACAAAAAAGGCACAGCGGTTTTCGTCCTGATCGCCAAAGAAGATTTCTTTTTCGACCGCCATGATGACGACCGAATCGAACTCAAGGCCCTTACTCTTATGAATGGTCAGGATTCGTACTGCCTGATCGTCAGAAAAGCGCTCAAGGGCTTCAGGCAGATCAGGCTCCAGTTTCAGCAATTCCTCGATCCGGATCTTGGTGTCACGGACAACCTCTTTCAGCCGGCCATGCGACTCGTAGTCTGGGGAAAGCGACACTAGTGTTTCGATACTGACCTGCTTCAGGAAGGCGCGAACAAACTCCCACCAGCCTGAAAAGGGCTCTGCGACCAACTCGGCAATGACCACCTCTTTTCGTTGTTGCTTGATGAGCCGATCAAGGTCCTTGCGCGCGTTCGACTGAATCTCTTCATCAGCAAACGGGATCAGCTGATTCATGAGCCGAATCCATGCTTTTGGTTCGCGCTGGCCGTAGAGGCATGTCAGATAATCCACGATCAAGCGGGCTGCAGGCTCAACCGTGATGTCTTGCAGCCGCTGCTCATTGCGGTAAGGGATGCCGCGAGCCTCCAGTGCCGCCATAAGATGATCGGCGTACAAATCAAGCTGATTGCGAATGAGGACTGCAATCTCTGCTGGAGGCAGCTGCTCAGTCTTTATCCAACCATCGATCAGCTCTGCGAGATGTTCAGCTTCCTGGCGACTGTCATCGAAGCGCCACGCGAATACCTCGCCTTCGTCGCCGGCAAGCTGCTCATTGGGCATGACAGATGAGGGGTCAAGCCTGCGAACGATCTCGTTCTGCAGGCGCAGCAGTCGCGGCTTCGAACGAAAGTTGCGGTACATGTTGAGCGGTGTGGCCGCAAAATCGGCAACGAAAGCCTGGAAGATGCCGTCCATGGCCCCTGCCCAACCCATGATCTTCTGCTTTGTGTCACCCACGGCGGTCAGGCGAGTGCTCGTACCTTGAAAGGCGAGCTTGAGCAGCTCGTACTGCAGGTTGGTGCAGTCCTGGAATTCGTCGAGAAAAACGTCGCTGTAGGTTTGGCGGACAGCGTTCCGCGCCATAGCTGACTTCCGTAGGATCTTGATTGCCAGAGGAACAAGGTCTGCAAACTCGATTTCCTGGCGGGACGGCTTCACTTTTCGCTCAACGATCTTGTAGCCGACATCCAGAGCATCTTGCCCTGTTAGGACGGGTCGAAAGCGGTCGATGATGCGTTTGGCAAATGCGTGAAACGTGTAGCTGTCAAACCGCGCTGCCATTTCTGAACCACAGCGTCGCTTGACTCGCTCTTTCAGGTTGCTGCTGGCATCGACCTTGAACGAGATGGCCAGAATTCGTTTGGGATAGCAACAGGTGCCTGTGCGCAGCAGGAAGTCTGCCCGCTGCGCAAGCATTTCAGTCTTGCCCGCACCAGGGCCTGCTGTCAGTGCAAGGCTGCGCACTTGCTCCTTGGCCGCAAGCAGGGCGTTGGGTTCAAGCGTTAGCCCATCTGCGGGCTGCCAGGCATCGACGGCTATCACTCCGGCAACTCCGCGAGCTTGGCGATGACGGCATCGGCCAAGCGTCCAAGTGATTCGGGCATGTTCGCGAGCAGGTCCGCATCGCTGAGCTTGGCGAGCGCATCAATGTGCGCGGCCGGCTTGCTGCCAAGCTTGAAGCTACGGTGGTAAGTGCCGAACAGTTTTTGTTCGTCCTCGTTGTATTGGCTTGCGTCGTAATGGCTTTTCCCTAGCACGGCCTTAATCGTTGACTCGTCAGGCTTTTCCTTCTCCACACCGTAGGCATCCGGGTAGGCGAGCAGCATCGAAAAATCCAGGTCCATAGGGAACGAGAAATACACACCACGCTCTTCGAGCAGAGTGTTGTAGTGCCCATAGGCTCGGACCTTGTGAGTTGCATCATTCCAACTGGGAATGCCATGGTCTGCGGGAAGTACCTTACTCGGCTCGTACGCTGCCAACTGGTTATTGGCGTACTTGATTCGCCCCCACCCGGCCTGGTAGCGGGCGACATCCAGATCAAGCAGCGTCAGATAGGGAATCTGTAGGGCAGACAGTAGGCGCCAGAAATGATTAACGTGACGTCCACCCAAGGGCGCTATCGAGACTGCTGACTCATCAACCGGTGCCCCTTTGGCCTGTAGGAGGCGTGGCAACACGATTTCTTCACTGTCTCCCTCGCCAAGTACCACGAGTCGCGAGAAATAGACTTCCGGAAAGGCCTGCACGGCCTCACGCACAAACTTGTGAGCTTCATCTGTGGTGTCTGGCAGCTGGATATGCGTGACGCGCGATGTTCGTTCTTGGGTTAGACGCAGATACCGGATACGTTCTGGGTCGACGCGCCGCAGCATCGACGGGGCATGGGTGGCGATCAGCGCTTGTGCGTCGCCGTTGCCGGTCATCCCGTTGAGGGCATTGACGATCCGTCCAAGGTAATGCGGCGACAGGCTGTTTTCTGGCTCTTCGACCGCTACCACCGTGAAGACGGGTGGGCGCAACTTATCTGCGTCGAATGACTTGTCTTCTGCAGCCAGGACAGCTCGACCGATGGCCTGTGAAGACAACACGAGCGACAGATACAGCATCGATTTCTGGCCGTCGCTCAGTCGTGAGAAGTCAACCAGCTGCTCATCGTGACCAGGGGTGAAAGAGACCGACATGTGCCTTAACAAGGCCTCGATCTCAGACGCTACAAAAGTGAGCTTCGGATCGGCAAAGAAGCTGCCCTTGTGCAAACCACCCCATGCCGTTTTCAAGCTTGTGCTGAACGCATTGATTGACGGGTTGGCCGCCAAGCTGTCGCTGATTTGGTCGGTGAGGCCCTTGATGACACTCCGCTCTGCATCCCAGTTCACTGCACGCAGCATGCGCCCAAGCAAAGCATTGGCGCCGTAGGCAATGTGATCCGCGGGGTCACGCCGGGCGGGCAGATAGTGGACGTGGATATGGTTGCGCTCAGATCTGAGCACCTGTGCGGTGGTCAATGGCGAGCCGTCAGGATTGATGTCCAGCACATAGACCAAGCTTTCCTCTATGTCTCCATCCAGCCCCATGGTGGCGGTGAGGCGAAAACGCACACGCGGCGTGCCATCAACTTCGTCGAGGCGCATGTGGCCAAAATGAGGCGCAACAGTGCTGTTGTCCTCGTCTTCGCCGAGTTCTGGGAACAGGAAGTCAGCCTCTACCCAGAGCTGACGCTCAGCCGGCGGGGCTTCCTCATTGAATGGGACGTAAAAGTCAGAGCGCAGGATCCGGCGCAGTGATGGATCGAAGGCAAAGAGCCGGCACAAGGCCTGAAGCGCGGCTGTTTTCCCCGATCCATTGGGCCCGATGAGGTAGGTGATGTCTTCAAGCACGACTTCGGTTGGTGCCTCACCGAAAGACTGGAAGTTGGATAGCCGAATCGTTTGGAGCTTCATTGCATATCCTCAGCCTTGGAAAGCCCATCCAGCGTTTCCACCAACGTGTCCATCTGTTGCCAGAAGGTGCGCCCATCCGTTTGCCATTTATCCCAGGCAGAGCGGAGTGATACCGCATCGCCATTGCTGTCAGTGGCGACCACTGCGGCAATGCGCTTCACGTAAAGCGGGATCGATAGGTTGCCCCCGTTGCCGCCAATCTCGGCCAGCGTGGCGACCTTGGCGAAGCCAGGCTCGTCCGCAAACACTTCGTAGGCAGCCAAGATGCGCCGTTGGTGCTCAGGCTTGAGGAAGCTTTGAGCGCGCTCGCGGGTCACTTCGTTAACCGCGTCAATGAAGATCACCTTGCCCCTGCGTTCAGACGTCTTCCGGCGGTTGCAGATGACGACGCATGACTCCATCGGGGAGTTGTAGAACAGGTTGGGTCCCAAGCCAATCACAGCCTCCACCCAATCCTGCTCGACCATCTTTGCGCGCATGGCTTGTTCCTCGTTACGGAACAAAACGCCGTGTGGCCACAGCACTGCACAGCGGCCCTTGGTAGTGAGGCTGGTCAGGATGTGTTGATGAAAGGCGTAATCGGCGCGACCCTGCGGCGGCGTGCCTAAGGTGTTGCGCCCCCACTTGTCACTGCTCCACGCCTCGCGATCCCATTGCTTAATCGAGTACGGTGGGTTGGCCAGGATCACATCGAACTGGCGCAGGCGGTCGCCTTCGATGTGCTTGGGTTCGGCCAAGGTGTCGCCGCGGATGATCTCGAAGTCCACTACGCCGTGGAGGAACAGGTTCATTCTCGCGATGGAGGAGGTGATAAGGTTGCGCTCTTGGCCGTAGAGCGTGAGGGTGCGGTACTCGCCGCCCGAACGCTTCACCTCGTCCAACGCCGAGATCAACATGCCGCCGGTGCCACACGTGGGGTCGTAGATCGACTCGCCCGCTAGCGGTGCCAAGAGTTGCGTCATTAAGTGGACGACGGTGCGGTTGGTGTAGAACTCCGCTGCCGTGTGACCAGAGTCATCCGCAAACTTCTTGATCAGGTACTCGTAGGCGTTACCAAGTTCATCCTCGGGGACGTTGGCCACCGACAGCGTCTGAGTTGAGAAGTGCTCGATCAGGTCCTTCAGCGTTTCATCCGGAAGACGCTCGCGGTTGGTCCACGACGCATCTCCAAAAATGCCGTCGAGCATGTCAGGGTTAGCCAACTCGATGGCCCGCATGGCCTTCTGGATGGCGCTGCCAACGTTCTTCGGCGTTTGCCGCACATCGTTCCAGTGCACCCCCTCAGGGATCTGAAAGCGGTGGTTCTCGGCGAACTGCGCGTAGGACAGGTCGCCGTCCGACTCCACCAAAGCGGACTGATACTCCTCGTCCCACACGTCCGACACGCGCTTGAAGAACAGCAGCGGAAAGATGAACTGCTTGTAGTCGCCAGCGTCGATCAGCCCTCGCAGCAAAACGGCAGCACCCCAGAGGTAGCTTTCGAGTTCTTGTTGACTGATACGACTCATTTTTTGCCTTTCTCCCAACACAACTGAAGGCCCAGATCCGAAACCCGTTTCGCGAGAAACTTGCGGGCAGCAGGAAGCACTATTGCTGCAGCTTCAGACAACCGCATAGGATTCACAGGTGGCTGATGCCCGAGCTCACCATGCCTGCAAAGCGGACCAATTGCGGAGAAATTATTGGCAGTGTGTGTAAACCTCTTGATTTCCGCTTCGGACGATCCTGAGAGAGTGGCTATTTCCTTTACGGAAAGCCCCCCAGTTTTCATGAAGTCGAGAAGAGCATAGAGGGCAATCCACGTACATCCTTGAAATCCAAGGAACTGCAGAAGGCCTTTGCTCTTATCGTCTTCCCTAGCAAGCCAAAGCATCGCTGACGTGAAATTTCTAAAAGGACTTCGAAGGCTACTCCAGCTCGAGATCCAGTTGCCCGAGGTGTCACTAGAGCGTGTTATGCACTTTGGACGACAGGTGCGGCGTGAACGAGCATGAGCATGGCAAAGACGACGAAATGCAAGCCGGCGAGTGTTTCAGGCAAGCGCTCGTAGTCGCGTGCGAGTCTTCGAAACCGATTGAGCCATCCGAAACTGCGCTCGACGACCCATCGGCGTGGCAGCAGGACAAAGCCTTTCTTCGCCTCTGGCAGTTTGATGACCTGCAATTCGATGCCTTCGTCCCGCGCGGCTTGCGCTGGTTCTTCGCCCGTATAA
>NZ_MCGB01000073.1 GCF_001699815.1 Ralstonia pickettii
GGCGATCGCCTTGCATGCGGCGCGGCTTGGCTTCGCGCGTCTGGCCGTCGTCGTCGCGGCGCGGGGGGCGCGCGGGGCGCGGCGGCTTACCGGCGCCTTCTTCCGGTTTGGGCCGGCGCTGCGATGGGCGCAGCGGCTGGCGCTCGCGGTTCAGGTCGGATGAGCGCAGCGGCTTGCCGGTGGTGGAGCGTACGGCATTGCCTTCGTCGTCGCGGCGCACGCCGAGCGTGGCGCGCTTGCCCGGGCGGGTGGCGCGCTGAGTCGGGTCGCTGGCGCGGTGCTTGTCGTCGTCGCCCGGAAAATCATCGGAATCGGTAGTCATGAATCTAGACCGGTAAGGCTGGCGCTCAGATGGCGAGCGCATCAAGCAGCTCGCTTTCAAGTTCGAGCTGCAGTTTGTTGTCCTGGGTCAGGCGCGTGCCGTCGACCAGGAAGATGTCTTCCACGCGCTCGCCAAGCGTGTTGATGCGCGCGGTGTGTACCGACACGCGGCGGTGTGCGAGCACGCGGGCAATGGCGTAGAGCAGACCGGTGCGGTCGGTCGCGGAAATGGAGAGCAGGTAATACTGGCCGCGCTCGTCCGCCCGCAGGTCGACGCGCGGTTTGATCGGGAAGCTGCGCGACTGGCGCGAGATGCGCCCCCGCGGCGGCTCCGGCAGGGCGGTTTCGCGCGAGATCTGTTCGGCCAGTTCGTGTTCGACCAGCGTGATGATGTCGCGGTAATGCCCGGGCTCCACAAGGCCGCTGCTGGGGTCGGCCACCTGGAAGGTGTCGAGCGCGTAGCCGTGTTTGGTGGTGTGGATCTTGGCGTCCAGGATCGTCAGGCTCTTGCGTTCGAAGTAGCCGCAGATGCGCGCAAAAAGATCGGGCCGATCCGGCGAGTACACAGCCACCTGCAAGCCCACGCCCGCCGGTGAAATGCGTGCGCGCACGATCGGGATCGTCGTGTCGACACGGTTGTAGAAGTGCCGCGTGAACCAGGCGATATCGCGCGCGTCGTGGCGCAGGAACACGCCCACGTCGAGCTGTTTCCACAGCGCCTCGTGCGCGGTGTCGTCCAGCGCGGCCAGGCGCAGCAGCGCGCGCGCTTCTTCCTTGCGGCCTTCGAGCACGGCGTGCGGGTCGGTGGTGGCACCGCCGAGCACTCGCAGCGTCATGCGATACAGGTCTTCCAGCAGCTTGCCCTTCCAGGCGTTCCACACCTTTGGGCTGGTGCCGCGGATGTCGGCAACGGTCAGCAGATACAGCGCGGTCAGCCGGCGTTCGGTACCGACCAGATCAGCGAAATGGCGGATGACTTCGGGATCGCCCAGGTCCTGCTTCTGCGCGACCTGGCTCATGGTCAGGTGGTGTTCGACCAGCCAGACGATCAGGTCGGCGTCTTCCTTGGCGATGCCGTGTTCCTTGCAGAAGCGGCGTGCGTCGGACATGCCGAGCACGGAGTGGTCACCGCCGCGCCCCTTCGCAATGTCATGGAACAGCGCCGCCACGGTCAGCACCCACGGCTTGTCGAAGTTCGCCATCAACTGGCTGCAGAACGGGAACTCGTGCGTGTGCTCGACGATGGCGAAGCGGCGGATGTTGCGCACCACCATCAGGATGTGCTGATCGACCGTGTAGACGTGGAACAGGTCATGCTGCATCTGCCCGACGATGCGACGGAAGTTGACCAGGTAGCGGCCGAGCACGCTGGTCTGGTTCATCAGGCGCAGCGCGTGCGTGATGCCCTGCGGCTGCTGCAGGATCGACAGGAACAGCGCGCGATTAGCCGGATCCTTGCGCCATTTGGCGTCCATCAACGTCCGGGCGTTGTAGAGCGCCCGCAGCGTGCTGGCTGCCAGTCCCTTGATGCCGCGCGTCTGCTCGTACAGCAGGAACGTTTCAAGAATGGCCGTCGGCTCGCGCTGGTAGAGATCGGCGTCGGCAATTTCGAGCATGCCTTGGCGCTCGACAAAACGATCGTTGATCTTGCGTGTGATACCCAGCTCGCTCGGAAACAGCCGCGCCTCGATGTTCTGCAGCACCACGGTATTGAGCTGTGTGACTGCCTTGGCTACCCAGTAATAGCGGCGCATGAGTTGTTCGCTCGCGCGCTTGGCGGTGGTCGGGCGGTAACCGAACGATTCGGCCAGCTGCGTCTGCAGGTCGAACACCAACACGTCCTGACGACGCCCGGCCAGCAGGTGCAGACGCGCACGCACGGTTTTGAGCAGGCGCTCGTTGCTCACCAGTTCCTGTGCTTCACGGCGTGTGAGCAGGCCGTTGGCAAGCAACTCGTTCCAGCTGGAACCGAAACCTGCCGCGCGCGTCATCCACAGAATCACCTGCAGGTCGCGCAGACCACCGGGGCTTTCCTTGCAGTTCGGCTCGAGCGAATACGGCGTGTCCTGGTACTTGGCATGCCTCTGGCGCATCTCCAGCAGTTTCGACTGGAAGAAATCTGCGGCGTCCAGATGGCCTTGATAGTGCGTCTCGAACGTGCGGTACAAACCTTCGTCGCCCGTCAGCAGACGCGCTTCCAGCAGCGACGTGCGTACTGTTACGTCTTGTGCGGCTTCCTTGATGCACTCGTCAACCGTGCGCACCGAGGAGCCGATGTCCAACCCCATGTCCCAGCAGCGGCCGATGAAGGCCTCCAGCCGGGCCTCCAAGGCTTTGTCTGCGGTGCCTGGCAGCAACAGGAGGATGTCCACATCGGAATGCGGAAACAGCTCGCCGCGCCCGTAGCCGCCCACGGCAATCAGCGCGCAGGTGGGGGGCATCTGCTCTTCCTGCCAGAGACGCACGAGCGCACGGTCCACCGCGCGTGCCAGCTTGGTCACGAGCTGCTGAACGTTGGCGTGCTGGTCGAACTGCGCGAACAGGTGCGCGCGCTCAGTTTTCAGGGCGTCGCGCGGATGGGCTTCTTCGGCAGGAGCGGCGGCAGCAGAGGGCATGAGTGGAGCGTGAATGAAACAGCGACCGGAATGAGCCGGTCGCTGCAGGGGTTGAGCCGGTGCGGGGCGAGATCAGCGTGACATTGCTGCCGCTGACGGTGCGGCTCGCCCGTTAGGATCAGGCCGTGGCCGGAGCGCCTTCGTGTACGAATTCCGGTGCCGGTGGCGTCAAGGCGGACACGGTCAGCACTTCGTGGCCAGTCTCCGTCACCAGAAGCGTGTGTTCCCACTGCGCCGACAGGCTGCGATCACGCGTCTTGACGGTCCACTGGTCGGGCATCGTGCGGATGTCGCGCTTGCCCGCGTTGATCATCGGTTCAATCGTGAAGATCATGCCGGCCTTCAGTTCCATCCCGGTACCCGGGCGGCCGTAGTGCAGGATCTGCGGATCTTCGTGGAATTTCTTGCCGATGCCGTGGCCGCAATATTCGCGCACCACGCTGTAGCCGGCGGCTTCGGCGTGCTGCTGGATCACGTGGCCGATGTCGCCCAGGCGCGCGCCCGGACGCACGGCCGCAATGCCCTTCCACATGCATTCGAACGTGACCTGCGTCAGGCGTTTGGCCAGGATCGACCCTTCGCCGACGACGAAGGTGCGGCTGGTGTCGCCGTAATAGCCTTCCTTGGTGATGACGGTGATGTCGAGGTTGACGATGTCGCCGCTTTTGAGCACCTTGTCGCCCGGAATGCCGTGGCAGATCACGTCGTTGACCGACGAGCAGATCGATGCCGGGAAGGGCGGATAGCCCGGCGGGGCATAGTTCAATGGCGCCGGCACAGTGCCTTGCACGTCACGCATGTAGGCGTGGCACAGCTCGTTCAGCTTGCCCGTGGTCACGCCGGGCGTCACGAACGGCGTGATGTAATCCAGGACTTCGGACGCGAGCCGGCAGGCGACGCGCATGTGCGCAATGTCTTCGGCAGTGTGAATGGTAACGGCCATGCTGTGACTCTTTCTGCACGCAAGCGCGCGAAGCGCCGCGTCGTGGCTAAAGTGTGAATTATCGCACCAAAGCGCCCGGGCCGGGGTTTTCGGGCGCTCGGCGCCAGCCTCGGGCCGTTTGTCGCGAAGGCTCGGAAGGCCTTGAGTCGATTGGGTTTTTGCCGCTATAATCGCTGGCTAAGCAGTTGCCGGTCATGTGGCCGGTGGCGCTTGAAATCGCGAGCCGCTTCACCGCGGGTGTTTTTCGTATCGCATGCGAAAGATGTCTGAGGCGGCTTTAGACCTAACCCGACTGGAGAATTTCATGTCCGTGACCATGCGCGAAATGCTGGAAGCCGGTGTCCACTTTGGCCACCAGACCCGCTTCTGGAACCCCAAGATGGCCCCCTTCATCTTCGGCCATCGCAACAAGATTCACATCATCAACCTGGAAAAGACGCTGCCGATGTACCAGGACGCACTGAAGTACGTGCGCCAACTGGCAGCCAACCGGGGCACCATCCTGTTCGTCGGCACGAAGCGCCAATCGCGTGAGATCCTGGCTGAAGAAGCGGCTCGCGCAGGTATGCCGTTCGTTGACAGCCGCTGGCTCGGCGGCATGCTGACCAACTTCAAGACGGTCAAGACCTCGATCAAGCGCCTGAAGGACATGGAAGTCGCCAAGGAAGCCGGCGCGACCGAAACCATGAGCAAGAAGGAAGCGCTGATGTTCGAACGCGAAATGGACAAGCTGGTGAAGTCCATTGGCGGCATCAAGGACATGGGCGGCATTCCAGACGCCATCTTCGTGGTGGACGTTGGCTACCACAAGATTGCCGTGACCGAAGCCGCCAAGCTGGGCATTCCGGTGATCGGCGTGGTTGACACGAACCACTCGCCGGAAGGCATCGACTACGTCATCCCGGGTAACGACGACTCGAGCAAGGCTGTTGCTCTGTACGTGCGCGGCGTGGCCGACGCGATCCTGGAAGGCCGCGCCAACGCGGTCCAGGAAGTGGTTGAAGCCGCTCGCGGCGGTGATGACTTCGTCGAAGTCCAAGAAGGCTAAACACAAGAAGGCGGGCGCCCGCAGCTTGATCGTGCGGGACGCGTGCCAGGCCGCACCTGATGGAGCAGATCAGGGCTGATGGCCAGACAGGGGCGCGTAACAAACGCCCCTTTTTTTTGAAATTTGTCATGCGGATGCCCCACGCGCGTCGTATTTCGTGGGGCGGCCGGATGGAAACCGGACGACAGGCCGGCGCGAGGCGAGGAAGGATCCGCACGCGACCGGACGACGATCTGAAACAAGGAGCATGAGAATGGCGGCAATTACCGCAAGCATGGTTGCAGAGCTGCGCGCAAAGACCGACGCGCCGATGATGGAATGCAAGAAGGCCCTGACCGAAGCCGAAGGCAACCTGGAAAAGGCTGAAGAGATCCTGCGCGTGAAGCTGGGCAACAAGGCGGGCAAGGCTTCCAGCCGCGTCACCGCTGAAGGCGTGGTCGCAGCGTTCGTCGAGGGCACCACGGGCGCCCTGGTCGAAGTGAACTGCGAAACCGACTTCGTCTCGAAGAACGACGATTTCCTGGCTTTCACCAACGAGGTTGCCAAGCTGATCGCTCAGAAGAACCCGGCTGACGTGGCTGCCCTGTCGGCCCTGTCGATCGGCGATGAAACGGTCGAAGCCGTGCGCACCCGCCTGATCGGCAAGATCGGCGAGAACATGACGATCCGCCGCTTCCAGCGTTTCGAAGGCACGCAGCTGACTTCGTATCTGCACGGCACGCGCATTGGCGTGATGGTGGCATTCGAAGGCAACGAAGTGGCGGCTAAGGACGCTGCAATGCAGGCTGCCGCCATGAAGCCGGTGTCGCTGTCGGCTGACGACGTGCCGGCCGAACTGGTCGCCAAGGAGCGCAGCGTTGCTGAGCAGAAGGCTGCTGAATCGGGCAAGCCGGCTGAAATCGTTGCCAAGATGGTGGAAGGCAGCGTGCAGAAGTACCTGAAGGAAGTGTCGCTGCTGAACCAGCCGTTCGTGAAGAACGACAAGCAGACCGTTGAGCAGATGCTCAAGGCCGCCAACACGACCGTGAAGGCTTTCACGCTGTACGTGGTGGGCGAGGGCATCGAGAAGAAGCAAGACGACTTCGCTGCTGAAGTGGCTGCCCAGGTGGCCGCTGCCAAGCAACAGGCGTAATGCTGCGACGGCCGCTTCCGATGGTGCGGCGATTCGCCCTCCGGCGCAGGCCGGGAGGCGTCGTTTCCACCATTGGCGCAGCCGTATAATGCCGAACAAACAGGGCACCGAAAGGTGCCCTGTTTGCAGGTGCAGCCTGCTTGCGCGGGCATCGTTGGTGAATGTCCCGAAGGCTTCCGCGCAAGAAGGTTGCGGGATGTGCGAAGTCCCCGCTTTGCACGTCGTTATCATATCCGCAGCGTCATTTCCCCCTTTCCTGTTTCCCGTACCAGGAATCGTCACGAGGATCTCCATGCCTGCCTATAAGCGCGTTCTACTCAAACTTTCCGGCGAAGCCCTGATGGGCGACGATGCCTTCGGCATCAACCGCAGCACCATCGAAGGGATGGTCAACGATATCGCCGAAATCGTGAAGCTGGGCGTGCAGGTGGCAGTGGTGATCGGCGGCGGCAACATCTTCCGCGGTGTCGCGGGGGGTGCCGCCGGCATGGATCGCGCCACGGCCGATTACATGGGCATGCTGGCCACCATGATGAACGCGCTTGCTCTGCAGGACGCCATGCGTCACGCCAATCTCGAAGGCCGTGTGCAATCGGCGCTGCGCCTGGACCAAGTGGTCGAGCCGTACATCCGCCCCCGTGCGATCCGCCAGTTGGAAGAGGGCAAGATCGTGATTTTCGCGGCCGGCACCGGCAACCCGTTCTTCACGACCGACACCGCCGCCGCGCTGCGGGGCTCGGAAATCGGCGCCGAGATCGTCCTCAAGGCCACCAAGGTGGACGGTGTCTATACCGCTGATCCAAAGAAGGACCCGAGCGCCACCCGCTACACCACCATCACGTTCGATGAAGCCATTTCGCGCAACCTGCAGGTGATGGACGCGACCGCTTTCGCGCTGTGCCGCGACCAGAAGCTGCCGATCAAGGTGTTCTCCATTCAGAAGCCCGGCGCGCTCAAGCGCGTGATCCTGGGTGAAGACGAAGGCACGCTGGTGCACGTCTGAAGCCAGCAGCAAGCCTCGTTGCAGGCGCCTTTTTTGCCGTTCGCTGACCCTGCGTAAATGGCGTTGGCGAGCGGCTTCCATGTAAAATCGCCTATTGTCTTTTTGGTCTTGCCGGTGTCCTGTGTCGTTTTCCGGGGCGCAAGTTCGGCAGACCGCCGTTATCGTTCGGAGGAAGTATGAGCGTCGCCGATGTCAAAAAGAATGCCGAGCAGAAGATGCAGAAGTCGATTGAGGCTCTGAAGACGGATCTGGCCAAGATCCGTACTGGCCGTGCCCACACCGGTCTGCTCGATCACGTGCAAGTCGACTACTACGGCTCGATGGTGCCGATCAGCCAGGTTGCCAACGTGACCCTGGTGGATGCACGCACGATTGGCGTGCAACCGTGGGAAAAGAAGATGGTGCAAGCCGTCGAGAAGGCCATCCGTGAAGCGGACCTCGGCCTGAATCCCGCCACCATGGGCGACATCATTCGCGTGCCGACGCCTGCGCTGACCGAAGAGCGCCGCAAGGAGCTGACCAAGGTAGTGAAGGGCGAGGGCGAAGATGCCAAGGTCGCCGTGCGCAACCTGCGCCGCGATGCCAACGAACAGCTCAAGAAGCTGGTGAAGGACAAGGCCATCTCGGAAGACGACGAGCGTCGCGGCGGAGACGAGGTTCAGAAGCTGACCGACAAGTTCGTCGCCGAGATCGACAAGCTGGTCGCCGAGAAAGACAAGGAAATCATGACGGTGTAAGGCCGTCTCCCGCCGCCGGCGCATTGGGCGCATGCGGTGGGAAGCCCGATTCATGCATATCAGTTCCACACTGGCGGTGCCCGACACCGCCGATACGCCGCGCCACGTTGCCGTCATCATGGACGGTAACGGCCGCTGGGCCACCGAACGGCATCTGCCGCGCGTGGCCGGGCATAGCCGCGGCCTCGACGCCGTGCGTGCAACCGTTGAAGCGGCGGCACGCCGAGGCGTCGGTTACCTGACGCTGTTTGCGTTCAGCTCCGAAAACTGGCGTCGTCCGGCCGAGGAAGTCACCTTCCTCATGAAGCTGTTCATGACGGCGCTGCGCCGCGAGGTCAGCAAGCTGCACGACAACGGCATCCGCTTGCGCGTGGTGGGCGATCTGTCTGCGTTCAGCCCGCGCATCCAGCTCTTGATTCGCGAAGCTGAGGCCAAGACGGCTGCCAATCCCGGTCTGACCGTCACGATCCTCGCCAACTACGGCGGGCGCTGGGACATCCTGCAAGCCATGCGCGCCTTGTTGACGGCAAAGCCCGGCATTGCACCCGACGCCATCACCGAAGAGATGCTCGCGCCGTACATGGCGCTGTCCTACGCGCCGGAGCCGGATTTGTTCATCCGCACCGGTGGCGAGCAACGCATCAGCAACTTTCTGCTCTGGCAGCTTGCGTATTCCGAGCTGTACTTCACCGATCGCTACTGGCCCGATTTCGATGCCGCAGAACTCGATCGCGCCTTTGCGTGGTATCGCAACCGCGAGCGCCGCTTCGGCCGCACAAGCGCCCAGCTCGAGCCCGATGTTCCCCCCGCGCTATCCGCCGGAGCCTGACACATGCTGCTGACTCGCGTCATTACCGCTGTCTGCCTGCTGATTGTCATCCTGCCCATTCTGTTCTTTGCGCCGCCCGCCGGCCTGGCCGGGCTCGTGACGGTGGTTGCAGCCCTCGCCGCGTGGGAGTGGGGGCGTCTCGTGCGCCTGCCGGGCTGGTGGGGGCCGGTTGTCTATGCGATCGTTGTCGTCATGCTGACGATCGCCTGGCACGACATTCCCGTTCGCGGTGATGTGCAGCCGCTGTTCCATGGCGCAGTCGTCGCATGGGTGATCGCCTGGGCGCTGCTCGCCGGTGGCGTGCGCGAGCTGCACGGCACGCGCAAAATCGTTTTCACGTTGCTTGGTTTGGTGATGCTGCCGGCGTTCGTGCATGGGGCTATTGAATTGCGCACGCACGGCGTCGCCTTCCTGCTGTCGGTGGCGGTGCTCGTGTGGGCGGCCGATGTGGGTGCCTATTTTGTCGGCAAGGCCATGGGTCGCCGCAAGCTGGCACCGACCATCAGCCCAGGCAAATCGTGGGAAGGGGCGATCGGCGGTGCCGTGCTCGTTGCAGTGATCGCCACCGTGGCCGGCATCACGCATTGGTTTGCGCCGACGTGGTTCTCGCACGAGTTTGATCAGCGCGGTGCGGTTGCAGCCCTGGCGCTGACCATCTTGCTGGTGGCCGCAAGCGTCGGCGGCGATTTGTTTGAATCCCTGCTCAAGCGTCAGGTCGGCATGAAAGACAGCAGCCGCCTGTTGCCCGGCCACGGCGGTGTGCTCGATCGTATCGACGCACTGCTGCCAGTGTTTCCGCTGGCTGCGCTGCTGATTTCCTGAGGCGTCTGAACATGATGCGTTTGACCGTTCTTGGCGCCACTGGCTCCATTGGCGACAGCACGCTCGACGTGGTGCGCCGTCATCCCGACAAATACAGCGTTTTTGCGCTGACCGCCAACGCGCAGGCCGACAAGCTCGCGGTGCTCTGCCGTGAGTTTCGCCCGAAGATGGCGGTGCTCGGTTCGGCGGCTGCGGCGGATGCATTGCGTGACCAACTGGGCACAGAAGCTGCCGGCATCGAAATCTGTTCTGGCACCAAGGCGCTGGAAGAGGCCGCCGCCCACCCTGACTGCGATGCCGTGATGGCCGCCATCGTTGGGGCGGCAGGTTTGCGCCCGACGCTTGCCGCCGTGCGCGCCGGCAAGCGCGTGCTCCTGGCCAACAAGGAGGCGCTGGTGATGTCCGGCGCGCTCTTCATGGACGCCGTGCGTGAGCATGGCGCCACCGTGCTCCCGATCGACAGCGAGCACAACGCCATCTTCCAATGCCTTCCTCAGCAAGTTCCGCAGTTCGGGCGCGGCGTGTCGCGCATCGTCCTGACGGCATCAGGTGGTCCGTTCCGTACGCGTGCCGTTGATTCGCTTGCTGATGTCACGCCCGATCAGGCTTGCGCGCATCCGAACTGGGTGATGGGGCGCAAGATCTCCGTTGACTCCGCCACCATGATGAACAAGGGGCTGGAGGTGATCGAGGCGTACTGGCTGTTTGGCGTGCCGGTCGAGCATCTCGAAGTGCTGATCCACCCGCAGAGTGTCATCCATTCGATGGTCGGCTACGACGATGGCTCCGTGCTGGCGCAGCTGGGCAATCCGGACATGCGCACGCCGATTGCCTACGGCTTGGCCTACCCTGAGCGCATTGAGGCCGGTGTTCCGCTGCTCGATCTCGTGACCACAGGTGCACTGACGTTCGAGGCGCCGGATCTGCGCCGCTTCCCGTGTCTGGCGCTGGCCTTTGATGCACTGCGCGCCGGTGGTACGGCACCTGCTGCTCTGAACGCGGCCAACGAGGTGGCTGTCGAAGCATTTTTACAGCGCCGCATCCGGTTCACCGAGATTGCTGCCGTGGTGGGTGACACGCTCGCCCGTACTTCTATCGTGCCCGCCGACTCGCTCGACACCGTATTTGCGGCCGACGCCCAAGCGCGTCAGCAGGCGGAGCGCTATATCGCGACCGCATGCGCGCAACTGCCGGCCGCCTGAAAGCGCCCCGTCAGAGCAAGCGGGTAACATAGCGGCTTCGCGCGGGGTCAACCAGCGCGTGCCCTTCAGTGCATCCGGAGAAGGTTTTGCAGACCGTTTTAGCGTTTGTCTTTGCGATCGCGGTACTGATCGTCATTCACGAACTGGGCCACTACAGTGTCGCGCGCCTGTGCGGCGTGAAGGTGCTCCGGTTTTCCGTCGGCTTCGGCAAGGTGCTGTTCCGCCATGTGGGGCGCGGCCCTGACCGCACCGAATGGACGATCTGCGCCATTCCGCTGGGCGGCTACGTCAAGATGTTGGGCGAGGGCTCACGAGACCCCGAGAAAGATCCGCCCATCCTCCCCGAAGACCTCCCGCGCACCTTCGACCACCAACCGGTTTACAAGCGATTCGCCATCGTGGCTGCGGGGCCGATCGCCAATTTTCTGCTCGCGATTGTCCTCTATGCAGTGCTGGCATGGGTTGGCGCAATCGAGCCGTTACCTATCCTCGGCGCTCCCCCGCCTGGCAGCATTGCTGCCCAGGCCGACCTGCGTGCCAGGGACCGCGTGACCGCGATCGGTACGGACGATGAAACGCCTGCGCCCGTGCGCAGCTGGAGCGACGTGCGCATGCGCCTGTACTCGGCCGGCATCGCAGGGCGCGATGCGCTTGTGCGGGTGCGGGGCGCCGATGGTGTCGAACGCACCGCCCGTCTTCATGGCTTGCCGAGCGCAGCCCGTACGCCGCAGGCCGACGTGATCGACCAGATTGGTCTGCGCCTGCTCGGTGGCCCGGTCACCGTCGTCGATGTGCTGCCCTCCAGTGCCGCGGCACGTGCCGGGTTGCGGGCGGGTGACCAGATCGTTCGCTTCGCCGGCCAGCCTGCCGATCAGGCGATGGACCTCATCCGGCAGATCCGCGCCATGCCCGAACAGAACGCGTCGATCGATATCCTGCGCAACGATCAGCCCATGACGTTGCCCGTTCGCCCGGATGCAGACGCCGATCCCAAGAACCCCACGGGCCCGAAGATCGGTAAGCTCGGCGCGCAGCTCAACCAGAAGGTGGAAACGGCGATGATCCGGGATGAGCCGGTCGCCGCATTGGGCCACGCCGTGGGCGAGGTCTGGCGGACTTCGGCGCTATCGCTGCAGGTGCTGGCCAAGATGATCGTTGGTCAGGCGTCTCTGCAGAACCTGAGCGGGCCGATCACGGTGGCGGACTTCGCAGGCAAGGCGGCAAGCCTTGGCTGGCAGACGTTTGTGAGCTTTCTCGCGTTGATCAGCGTGAGTCTCGGCGTCCTGAACTTCTTGCCAGTTCCGGTATTGGATGGGGGGCATTTGCTGTATTATTGCGTGGAATTTTTGACTGGCCGACCCGTGCCGGAATCCTGGCAAGCAGTCCTTCAGAAGATCGGCGTCGCCTGCATCCTGCTTCTCACTTCGCTCGCCCTGTACAACGATTTGAGTCGGTTATTTCTGACTCGCGGCTAAACCGTATTCAACTTGGGTCGGTAAGCCACATCGTTGCCACCGGCGTGAGCGGGCAACTCAGGGTTTTGAAAACACTCAGAAGTGGATTCCGATTGAATCCAACTAGGGGATTAGATTGATCAGACAACATCGCTTCCCGCTCAGCGTGCTGGCGGCTTCCGTGCTGACCGTCACTGCCGGTCAGGCTCATGCAGTGGAGCCGTTCGTCGTCAAGGACATTCGCGTGGAGGGTGTGCAGCGCGTCGAGCCGGGCACCGTGTTCGGCTATTTGCCCGTGAAGGTGGGTGAGACCTTCACCGACGAGAAGGGCGCCGAATCGATTCGCGCGCTCTACAACACCGGCTTCTTCAAGGACGTGCAGATCCGCTCCGAAGGCAACGTGCTGGTGGTGCGCGTGGAAGAGCGTCCTGCGATCTCGCAGCTCGAGTTCATCGGCTTCAAGGAGTTCGACAAGGAGGCGCTGCGTCGTACGCTGCGTGGCGTGGGTGTGGCTGAGGCCCGTTACTACGACAAGTCGCTCATCGACCGCGCCGAGCAGGAAATCAAGCGCCAGTATGTTTCGCGCGGCTATTACGCTGCCGAGGTGACGACCACGGTTACGCCGGTCGACGCCAACCGTGTGTCGATCACGTTTACGGTTGACGAAGGCCCGACCGCCAAGATTCGCCAGATCAATATCGTCGGCAACAAGGCCTTCAAGGAAGGTGACCTGCGCGACGAGATGCAACTGTCCACGCCGAACTGGCTGTCGTGGTACACCAAGAACGATCTGTACTCGAAGCAGAAACTCACGGCCGACCTGGAAGCGCTGCGCTCGTTCTATTTGGATCGCGGTTACCTGGAATTCGCAATCGAGTCGACCCAGGTGTCGATCACGCCGGACAAGAAGGACATCTACCTGACGCTGAACATCCACGAGGGTGAGCAGTACAAGGTGTCGGACATCAAGCTGACCGGTGAGCTGCTGGGCAAGCAGGCCGAGATGGAGAAGCTCATCAAGCTCAAGCAGGGCGATGTCTTCTCGTCGGCCAAGCTCTCGTCGACGACCAAGTCGATTACCGATCTGCTCGGCACGTATGGCTACGCTTTCGCCACCATCAACCCGCAGCCGCAGATCAACCAGAAGGACCGCACGGTTGCACTCACGCTGGTGGTCGATCCGGGCCGCCGTGTGTACGTGCGTCGCGTGAACGTTGTCGGCAACAGCAAGACCCGCGACGAAGTCGTGCGCCGCGAAATGCGCCAGATGGAAGCCTCGTGGTTCGACGGCGAGAAGCTGCAGCTTTCGCAGAACCGCGTGAACCGCACGGGTTACTTCACCGATGCGAACATCACGACGGAAGACGTGCCCGGCACAACCGATCAGGTCGATGTAAACGTCAACGTGACGGAAAAGCCGACAGGCCAGATCAACCTGGGCGTGGGCTTCTCGTCGACCGACAAGCTGGTGCTGTCGGCCGGTATCCGTCAGGACAACGTGTTCGGCTCCGGTACGAGCCTCGGCCTCGATGTGAACACTTCCAAGTCGAACCGCACCATTGCAGTGACGCAGTTCGATCCGTACTTCACGGTGGATGGCATCAGCCGTTCGACCGAACTGTACTACCGCACGTACCGTCCGCTGTACTACACGGGTGACCAGGACTACCGCGTCGTGCAGCAGGGCGGCAACGTCAAGTTCGGCGTGCCGTTCTCTGAAACCGATACCGTCTTCTTCGGCATCGGCTACGAGCGCACGACCATCGACGTGACGACCAACACGCCGCTGGCCTACCAGAACTACGTCGCGAAGAACGGCCGCATCACCAACAACTTTCCGATCACCATCGGCTGGTCGAAGGACCAGCGTGACAGCGCCTTGGTGCCGACGCGTGGTCGCTACCAGCAGGCCAACCTGGAGTTCGGTATCCCGGGCGGCGACCTGCAGTACTTCCGCGCGTACTATCAGCACCAGTATTTCTACCCGCTGTCGAAGTCGTTCACGATGGCGTTCAACAACGAAATTGGGTACGGCCACGGTTACGGTGGCAAGGACTTCCCGGTCTTCAAGAACTACTACGCCGGCGGTATCGGTTCGGTGCGCGGTTACGAAACCAGCACGCTGGGCCCGCGCGACGCCAATGGCGTGGCCATCGGTGGCGCCAGCAAGTTCGTTGGCAACGTGGAATTCATCTTCCCGCTGCCGGGTTCGGGCGTGGACCGCACCGTTCGTCTGTTCACGTTCTTCGACTACGGTAACGTGTTCGCCGAGGGTCAGCCTTACAAGCTGGGCGACATGCGCTACTCGACCGGTTTCGGTCTGTCGTGGCTGTCGCCGATCGGCCCGCTCAAGATCAGCATGGGCTTCCCGATCAAGCGGAAGACCCAAGATCAAACGCAACGCTTCCAGTTCCAGATCGGGACTGCATTCTAATGACTGCATTCATCATGAAATCCACGCGCATCACGTTGTCCCGCATGGGCGTGTCCGCTGCTTTCGCCGCACTTGCCGCAGCCAGCTTTGCGCTGCCGGCGACGGCGCAGGAAGCGCGCATCGCCGCCGTCAATTCGGAGCGCATCCTGCGCGACTCGCAACCTGCCAAGGCCGCCCAGGCCAAGCTGGAAACTGAGTTCGCCAAGCGCGACCGCGAGCTGCAGGACATGGCCTCCAAGCTCAAGGGCATGTCCGACAAGCTGGACAAGGATTCGGCCGTGCTGGCCGATTCTGATCGCAATCGCCGTCAGCGTGAGCTGTCGGACCTGGATCGTGACTTCCAGCGCAAGCAGCGCGAGTTCCGTGAAGACCTGAACCAGCGCCGCAATGAAGAGCTGGCCCAGGTGCTTGAGCGCGCCAACCGCGTGATCCGCTCGATTGCCGAGCAGCGCAAGTACGATCTGATCGTGCAGGAAGCCGTGTACGTGAACCCTCGCATCGACATCACGGACGAGGTGCTCAAGGCGCTGAATTCGCAATCGGCCAAATGAGGTTGTCCGCATGTCGTTTTCGCTTGGTGAACTTGCTGCGTCGCTCGGCGCGACCGTCCAGGGTGACGCAGGCCTGATCGTCAAGTCGATCGCGCCGCTGGATCAAGCGGGCGCCGATCAGCTCGCTTTTCTCTCCAATCCGCTGTACCTCAATCAGGCTGTGAGTTCCGGTGCGGGGGCGATCATCGTGTCGCCCCGCGATCTGGAAACGCTCGAAAGCCAGGGCCACGCTGCTGGCCGGAACTGGCTGATTGCGGCCAATCCGTATGCTGCGTTTGCGCGCGTTGCCCAGCGCTTTGTTGCGCTGGCCGCGCGCCCCGTTGTACCGGGCATTCACCGGACTGCCAGCGTGGAAGAGGGCGCCAGGGTGCCGGCATCCTGCTCCATCGGCCCGAACGTCACCATCGAAGCCGGTGCTGTGCTCGGCGAGCGTGTGCGCATCGCCGGCAACAGCTTTGTTGGCGCCGATGCCCGGATTGGCGACGACACGTTGCTCTACGCGAACGTTTCGATTTACCACGGCTGCGTTGTTGGCGCGCGCTGCGTTCTGCATAGCGGCGTCGTGATCGGCGCCGATGGCTTCGGCTTTGCACCCGACTTCGGGCCGCAGGGCGGCGAATGGGTGAAGATTCCGCAGGTTGGCCGGGCCGTGATTGGTGACGACGTGGAGATCGGCGCAAACACCGCCATCGACCGTGGCGCGATGGCCGATACGGTGGTCGAACAGGGCTGCAAGATCGACAACCAGGTGCAGATCGCGCACAACGTGCACGTGGGTGCCTATACCGTCATCGCGGGCTGCGCGGCCATTTCCGGCAGCACGAAGATCGGGCGCTACTGCATCATCGGCGGTGCGGCCAATTTTGCCGGCCACCTGACCATTGCGGACCGCGTGACCGTTTCGGGCGGCACATCCATTACCAAATCCATCACCAAGCCCGGTGGCCACTTCACCAGCGTTTTCCCGTTCATGCCGCATGGCGACTGGGAGCGTAACGCGGCCATCGTCCGAGGCCTGACGCGCATGCGCGAACGGTTGCAACAACTGGAACAGCGGGTCAAAGACCTGCAGCAACAATCATGACCGAAGCAACGAATGCGACGAGCGCGACCCCCAGCGTCGTCAGCGATTTCAACATCAAGAAGATTCTCGACCTGCTGCCGCATCGCTACCCGATGCTGCTGGTTGACCGCGTGATCTCGCTGGAGCCGCGCAAGTCGATTACGGCCATCAAGAACGTGACGTTCAACGAGCCGTTCTTCAACGGGCACTTCCCCGGCCATCCGGTGATGCCCGGCGTGCTGATGCTCGAAGCGCTTGCGCAAACCGCTGCGCTGTTGACCTTCGGCGAGGCCGATCACGAGCGCAAGGAAAACCAGCTCTACCTGTTCGTGAGCATTGACGGTGCACGCTTCAAGCGCCAGGTGACGCCGGGCGACCAACTCGTGATGACGGCCGAACTGCTGCGCTCGAAGAGCGGTATGTGGAAGTTCAAGGTGTACGGCAAGGTTGACGGTGAAGTCGCCGTGGAAGCCGAAATCATGTGTGCCGTGCGCGAAGACAAGTCCAAGGGCGAGGCATGACGCAAGCACAGAAGATCCATCCGACCGCGCAGATCGATCCGAATGCCGAACTGGATTCGAGCGTCGAGATCGGCGCGTTTACGGTCGTGGGCCCGAATGTGCGGATGGGCGCGGGCACGCGAGTCGGCCACCACACGGTGATCGAGGGCTACACGACGCTGGGTCGTGACAACAGCATTGGCCATTTCGCATCGGTGGGCGGCCGGCCGCAGGACATGAAGTATCGCGACGAGCCGACGCAGTTGATCGTCGGCGATCGCAATACCATCCGCGAATTCACCGCGATCCATACTGGCACTGCCCAGGATGCCGGTATCACGTCCATCGGCGACGACAACTGGATCATGGCCTACGTGCATATCGCACACGATTGCCGCGTGGGCAACCACACGGTGTTTTCGAGCAACGCGCAGATCGCGGGCCACGTGGAAGTCGGTGACTGGGCGATCCTCGGTGGCATGTCGGGCGTGCACCAGTTCGTGCGTATCGGCGCGCATGCCATGCTGGGTGGCGCATCGGCGCTGGTGCAGGATGTGCCGCCGTTCGTGATCGCCGCAAGCGACAAGGGCGGCAACAAGGCTGCGCCGCACGGCATCAACGTGGAGGGCCTTCGTCGCCGCGGCTTTACGGCCGAGCAGATCACAGGTCTGCGCCAGGCGTACAAGCTGCTCTACAAGAGCGATCTGAGCTTTGATCAGGCCAAGGCTGAAATCGCCGCGCAGATCGCTCAGACGGATGACGCCCCGACCCGTGAGGTGTTGACCGCGTTTGCCGATTTCATTGCCGCCACCAAGCGCGGCATCGTCCGTTGAGCGAGCAGCTTCAGAACGCCGCGCCGGTGCGCCGCATCGGCATGGTGGCCGGCGAGGCTTCCGGCGATTTGCTGGCCTCGCTGCTGCTGAAGGGGCTGCGCGCACAACTGCCTGCCGACATCGCCTACAACGGCATTGGCGGTGCGCGCATGACGGAGCAGGGTTTCCAGTCGAACTGGCCGATGCACAAGCTGTCGGTCAACGGCTACGTGGAAGTGCTCGGCCAGTTGCGCGAAATCCTTGCGATCCGCAAGGAACTCAAGCAGGACCTGCTGGCCCAGCCGCCGCTGGCCTTCATCGGCGTGGATGCGCCCGACTTCAATTTCAACGTCGAGATCGCCATGCGGCAGGCGGGAGTGCCGGTGGTGCACTTCGTGAGCCCGTCGATCTGGGCATGGCGAGCCGGCCGTATCAAGACGATCGCCCGCGCGGTCGACCATATCCTTTGCCTGTTCCCGTTCGAGCCCGAAATTTACGCCAAGGCCGGCATTCCGGCCACGTACGTCGGGCATCCGCTTGCGGATGAGATTCCGCTGGTGCCGGACGTGGAGGGTGCACGCACGCGCCTTGGCCTGCCGTTGGGCCGCAAGGTCGTTGCGGTGCTGCCCGGCAGCCGCAATTCCGAAGTGAAGCATCTCGGGCCGACGCTGTTTGCGGCGATGTCACGCATGCAGGCGGTCGAACCGGATCTGGCCTTCGTGCTGCCGGCGGCCAATGCGACGTTGCGCGAGCGGATCGATGCCATGCGCGCGGAGCACCCAGGACTGCATCTGTGGGTGGTCGATGGTCAGTCGCACACAGCCATGGAAGCGGCTGACGTGATCCTGCTGGCCAGCGGCACGGCCACGCTGGAAGCGGCGCTGTACAAGAAGCCGATGGTCATCACCTACAAGGTGCCCTGGCTGACCGCGCAGATCATGAAGCGCAAAGGCTATCTGCCGTACGTTGGGCTGCCGAACATCCTGTCCGGCCGCTTTGTCGTGCCGGAATTGCTGCAGGATGACGCGACCCCCGAGGCACTCGCGCGCGAAACGCTGCTGCAACTGAGCGACCATGGCAACGCCACGTTCCTGCGTGAACACTTCACGCAGATGCACCTGACGCTCAAGCAGAATATGGCGGAGATCGGCGCGAAAGTCGTGGTCGATCTGCTACGCAGTCGCGGTAAGCTTTAAGCCCATGGCTTCCCGCAAACCCAATCCGGACCAGCTTGGCCTGCTCCTCTCGCAGGAGCCGGCGGCCAAGCGCGCGCGTCGCATTCTCTGTGGCGTGGATGAGGCTGGACGTGGGCCGTTGGCCGGGCCGGTGACGGCAGCGGCGGTCGTTCTCAATCCGCGCAAGCCGATCAAGGGCTTGGCTGATTCTAAGATCCTGACCGCCAGGAAGCGTGAGGCGCTGTACGACGAGATTGTCGAAAAGGCGCTCGCCTGGCACGTGGCGGAAGCCACCGTCGAAGAAATTGATCGCATCAACATCCTGCACGCGACCATGCTGGCCATGCAGCGTGCGGTACAGGGCGTGGCCGCATTGGGCACGCTTCCGGATCTCGTGCAGGTGGACGGCAATCGCTGCCCACAGGTGGCGTTTGCGGTGGAGGCCATCGTCAAGGGCGATGCGCTGGTGCCGGCCATTTCGGCGGCCTCCATCCTGGCGAAGGTGACGCGCGACCGCCAGTTGGCCGCGCTGCATATCGAGTTTCCGCTCTACGGGTTTGACGTTCATGCCGGCTATGGCACGCCGCAGCATCTGGCGGCGATCGACCTGCATGGCGTGACGCCGCATCATCGCCGCTCGTTCGCGCCCGTGCGTCGTGCGTTGGAGGGGATGAGCGCCATCAGCATCGAAACCGTCGCTGCAGGCAGCGCCTGGGACGACTGACCTTTTTCCGCTGGGCCCATTCGTGAAGCACATCACTTCCCGCGACAACGCGGTGTTCAAGCATCTCAAGGCGCTCTCGGGCTCGACGCAGCACCGTCGGCGCGCGGGGCAATCCGTGCTCGATGGCGTGCACCTGGTGGTGGCGTATCTGGATGCGGGCCACATGCCGGTGCAATGCCTGGTTTCGGAGCGCCATGTCCGGCATCCGGAAGTGGCTGCGGTGCTCGACCGTGTCGATCCGGACACCGTCATCCTGCTGGCCGATAACCTGTTTGGCCAGCTCACCACGGTCGTCAACGGCGTCGACCTGATGGCCCTGGTGGAGACGGCGGAAGGCAAGCTGCCGCAAACCATTGATGCGGACTGCGTGATTCTTGATGGCATTCAGGATGCCGGCAACGTCGGTTCCATCCTGCGATGTGCGGCCGCTGCCGGCGTGCGCGATGTGTTCATGACGCCAGGCTGCGCGTTCGCGTGGTCGGCCAAGACATTGCGCGCCGCCATGGGTGCGCATTTCCACCTGAACATCGTTGAACACTGCACGTTCCAAAGCGTGCATTCGCGGCTCCGGGTGCCGCTGCTGGCAACGTCGTCGCACGCCAAGCAGGCTGTTTTCGATGTGCCGCTCAGTTCACCCGTAGGCTGGGTGTTCGGAAACGAGGGGGCGGGCGTGTCGCAGGAGTGGCTCTCTGCGGTGACGACCCCCGTGACGATTCCACAGCCGGGCGGCATGGAGTCGCTCAACGTGGCTGCCGCAGCAGCGATCTGCCTGTTCGAGGCCGTGCGACAACGCCGCGCGGGCTAACCCTCTCTTTTTCCTGTCGATTACCGGTCACACGGCGTTTTCAAACGCCAGAGCAGTCTCGCATTGACTTTGCCATTGAGTAATGGAACATTGATCGCGGCGCCAACGAGCGCCCTCGATACCCAGACTCAAGGAGACCGGCATGCCGAACCCCACCCTGGCGCGCGTCCATGTCGACGAACTCGCGCAGTTTCGCGAAATCCAGCAACTCGCCTACGCGTGCGTCGAGGCCGTCAGCGGCATGCTGCGTCCCGGCATGACCGAGAAGGACGCGGCTAAGCTGCTCACTGAGTGGCTTGGCGATCGTGGCGTCCATGACTGGCTGCACAAGCCGTTCGCGTGGTTTGGCGACCGCACCGCGTTCCAGGGCTTTTCGGGCCTGACGCATATGGCCGGCTTCAACCTGGCGTTCTTTCCGTCGTCGCGACGGTTGGAAGAGAACATGCCGGTCATCCTCGACGTGGCGCCCGTGCGCAATGGCGTGATCGCCGATGTCGGCTATGCCACGTGTCTCGGCGAAAACGCCATCCTCGACCAGCTACAGGACGACCTGATGGCGCATCGCGAGTTGATCGTGCGTTTGATCCGCGAGCGGCGGTCGATGGCCGACGTGGCGCGTGCGGTGGACCAGCTTTGCATGAAGCAGGGCGTGGAGCCGCGTCACAAGGCGTATCCGTTCAAAGTGCTGGCGCATCGCGTGGTCAAGCTCGACAGCCCATTGAAGCCGCGTTTCGTGGCGCGCTTCGGGCTGAACGCCACGCGCAACCTGATCCTCGACCAGGTGCGCAGCGGCAAGCAGGAGGGGTGGTCGCCGCTGTGGTCGATCGATCGTCGATCTGAGCACGCGCCGGTCCCCGGCCTGTGGGCCGTCGAACCGCATCTGGGCTTCCATGGCGTCGGGGCCAAGTTCGAGGAGTTGCTCGTCATTACCGAAGACGACGCCTACTGGCTCGACGACGATCTGCCGCACGTGCGCCGCTGGCAGCAGCGTCAACTCGCGCAGCAGCGCGCTGCCTGACGCACACGGAGGCCCAGATGAAAACGCTTCTTGAAGAGGCTCCGCTGGCGTTGTTCGAATCGCCCGCAGCGGTTTCGCCCAAAGACTATTCGGCGCGGATGGTGCAGTCCGGCAGCGTCTCGCTCACAGTCGAGACCTGGGGCGACCCCGCGCACCCAACCGTCGTGCTAGTGCACGGCTACCCCGACAACAGCGAGGTCTGGCACGAGGTGGCACCGCTGCTCGCGCGGGATTACTACGTCATTGCCTACGACGTGCGGGGTGCGGGCCGGTCGAGTTCGCCCAAGGGGATGCGCAACTACACCTTCGCGCGATTGACCGACGACTTCATCGCCGTCATCGATGCGCTGAGCCCGGGCAAGCCCGTGCACCTGATCGCGCACGATTGGGGTTCGATCCAGTCATGGGAATTCGTGACGGAGGCGCGCCTGCGCGGGCGCATTGCGTCATACACGTCGTGCTCGGGGCCGTGCCTGGACCACGTCGGGCACTGGATGCGCGCGCGACTGCTGCGTCCGACGCCGTCGTCGCTGGGCAAGATGCTGGGCCAGCTCGTGCGCTCGTGGTACGTGCTGCTATTCCATTTGCCGATCGTGCCGGAACTGAGTTGGCGCCTGTGGCTCGGGCGCGCGTGGCCGCGTGTGCTGCGTCGTGTGGAGAAGACCGCCATCGTGCCGCGCGCCACGCAGACGGCCGACGGCGTGCGCGGTGTGTCGCTGTATCGCGCCAACTTCATCCGCAGCCTGTTCACGCCTCGCAAGCGTGTCGCACATGCGCCGGTGCAGGTGATCGTGCCGACCCTGGACAAGTACGTCAGCCCCGCGTTGTCCGAAGACCTCTCGCGCTGGGTACCGCAGTATTGGCGCCGCGAAGTTGTCGCGCGGCACTGGCTGCCGGTCACGCATGCTGCACGCTTGGCGGAGATGGCACGCGAGCTGATCGAGCACGCCGAGGGCAAGCCGGAATCCGAGGCGCTGCAACGCGCGCGTCAGCATGGCGACCGCAAACCGCTCTGCGGCAAGCTGGCCGTCATCACGGGCGCTGGCAGCGGCATCGGTCGTTGCGCGGCGCTGGAATTCGCGGAGCAAGGCGCAGCCATTGTCGCCGTCGACATTCGTGCTGAAGATGCAGAGCGCACGGCCAAGCTCATCCGCCTCACGGGTGGCAAGGCGTGGGCGCATACCGTGGACGTCGGCAACGCCGAGCAGATGGAAGCGCTGGTCGATTGGGTCGGCAAGGAACTGGGCGGCGCCGACATCGTCGTCAACAACGCAGGCATCGGCATGGCCGGCGGCATTGTCGACACGTCCGAGCGCGATTGGCAGCGCATCCTGCACGTGAATGTGTGGGGCGTGATCCACGGCGCCCGACTGTTCGCCAAGCAGATGGTGGCGCGCGGGCAGGGCGGTCACATCCTGAACACGGCATCGGCGGCGGCCTTTGCGCCATCGCGCGATCTTGCCGCCTATGCGACGACGAAGGCCGCAGTGCTGATGCTGTCCGAATGCATGCGTGGCGAGCTGGCCGGGCAGGGCATTGGCGTGTCGGCCATCTGCCCCGGTTTTGCAGAGACCGGAATCATGGCCTCCACGGTCTACACCGGCACGACCGAGGCACAGCAAGCCCAATTGCGCGCCCGCGCCACCAAGCTCTACCAACTGCGTGGCCTCAAGCCAGAGACCGTCGCAAAAGCCATGTTCAGCGCGGTTCAACACAACAAGCCCGTGGTCACGATCGGCATCGAGGCGCATTCGTCCCGCTTCATCTCGCGCTATGCGCAATGGCTGAGCCGGCTGATCGCGCGCGTGAGCATGGCCGGGCATTGAGCCCGCACAGACAAGAACATCCGGAGACCACCATGACCGCGCCCGATTACTTCATCAAGGCCCGCCACGTCCGTTTCGACTGGAAGGACACGCCCATCCAGTGGATTCACGGCGATCCGTCCAGTACGCACATCATCAACATCCTGAATCTATTGTTTCCCGCCGGCGAGTTGTGGTTCTGCCGCGTTTACAACAAGGCGTTGCCGCTGATTACCGACGCGAAGCTGCGCGCCGATGCCGAGGGCTTCCTGCGTCAGGAGGCGGTCCATTCGCGCTCGCATGGCGGCGTGCTGACGCATTACTACAAAGACCACGGCATCGATACTCAGCCTTTCACCAAGCGGCTCGACTGGCTGTTCTCCAAGGTGCTCGGCGAACAGCCGTTGGGTCTGAAGATCGGCCACACGCGCTTCTGGCTGCGGCAGCAACTCGGCATCATCGCCGCGCTCGAGCATTTTTTCGGCTACCTGGGCAACTGGGTGCTCAACGCAAAGGGGCTCGACGCCGCCCACGCCGATCCCGTCATGCTGGACCTGTTGCGCTGGCATGGCGCGGAGGAAGTCGAGCACCGCACCGTCGCGTTCGACATCTTTCGGCACATGGGCGGCTCGTATCTCGAACGCTGCTTCCATATGCTGACCACGATCCTGTTGCTCCTGTACTTCTTGGTCACCGGCTTTCGCTTCATGTACAAGCGCGATCCAGGGGCGGGCAGGTTCCCCGGTTTTATCCGCGGCTGGTGGCATGGCTCGCGGCGTAACTGCCTGCCATCGTTCTGGAAAATGCTGGGCGCCGCCCTGCGCTATTTCCGGCCCAGCTATACGCCGCATCATGAAGGGTCGACCGAGCAGGCGCTGGCCTATCTGGAAACATCGCCGGCAGCGCAGGCCGCGGCGCACGGCGGCAACTGGGTGCGTGATCGCGCCTGACTGGCTCGCCCGCCGGCAGAAAAACAAAACGGCCGGTGCAATGCCGGCCGTTTTGTTTGCGGGGCGATTCCACGCTCAGTAGTTGTTGTGATCCATCTTGACGTCCTGCAGGATCGTCGTGGCAATTTCCTCGATCGACTTGTGCGTTGACGACAGCCATTTGATGCCCTCGCGCCGCATCATCGATTCGGCTTCATTGATCTCGTAGCGGCAATTCTCCAGCGCGGCATATTTGCTGCCTGGGCGACGTTCATTGCGGATTTCCGACAAGCGCTGAGGATCGATCGACAGCCCAAAAATCTTGCTCTTGTAGTCGTACAGCACGGTGGGCAGCTTGCCGCGCTCGAAATCGTCCGGAATCAGCGGGTAATTGGCCGATTTCACGCCGTACTGCATCGCCAGGTACAGGCTGGTCGGCGTCTTGCCGCTGCGCGACACCCCCACCAAAATCACATCCGCTTCGGCCAGATTCTTGTGTGACTGGCCGTCATCGTGAGCAAGTGAAAAGTTGATCGCTTCGATGCGGTTTTTATACGCCTCGGTGTCGGCGTTCTGGTGAAAGCGGCCGATGGCGTGGGTGGACTTCAGGTTCAGTTCCTTCTCGAGCGGCTCGATGAAGGTCTGGAACATGTCCAGGATGGTGGCCTTGGCCCGATGGACGATCTCGTTTGCCTCGGCATCCACCAACGTGGTGAAGACGATCGGCCTCACCCCTTCGGCGTGGAACGCCTCATTGATCTTGGCGACCGCAACATGCGCCTTGTCGATCGTGTCGACAAACGGAATCCGCACCTGGCGGAATTTCATCTCAAACTGCGCCAGGATCGAGTGGCTGAAGGTTTCTGCGGTGATCCCGGTGCCATCCGACACGATGAAAACGGTCCGGAAAGGTGTCCGGCTGGAAGATGCGGAGGCGAGGTCGGTCATCGAAAACGAGGGGTTTTTCCAGCACGCCGGCAGGAAATCGTGCTGCGGCACGGTAGAATAGCGGCGATCGTTTAGCTAAGCAATTCGGGCCAATCGCCTGTCAGGCAATGCCGCAGCTGCAATCCTGGCAGGGCTTCCGGATGATTTAGCCAAGCGATTCGTACGGCCAGACGACAAGAAGAAAGCCCCGTGCGGATCCGACCGGTTTTTCACTTAGTTTAGGGGCTTGTATGACTAACCTGTCGCAAGACGGCGCCTATGTGCTGCCGTTCGAGCAATTGCGGATGACCGATGTCGAGGTCGTCGGCGGTAAAAACGCTTCGCTGGGCGAGATGATCTCCCAGCTGGACGGCGCCGGCGTGCGCGTTCCGGGCGGTTTTGCCACCACGGCACTGGCGTTCCGCGATTTCCTTGCACACAACAACCTGACCGAGCGCATCTCGCAGCGTCTGGCCAGCCTCGACGTCGACGACGTCAAGGCGCTGGCGGCCGCCGGCAAGGAGATCCGCGAATGGGTCGCCACCGCGCCGTTCCAGCCGCGTCTGGAGCAGGAGATTCGCGAGTCGTACGCTCGCGTGTCCGCCCGCGAAGGCGCTGAGGCATCGTTTGCGGTGCGCTCGTCGGCCACGGCGGAAGATCTGCCGGATGCTTCGTTCGCCGGCCAGCAAGAGAGCTATCTCAACGTCCTCGGCATCGACGACGTGCTCGACAAGATCAAGCACGTGTTCGCCTCGCTGTACAACGACCGTGCGATTTCGTACCGCGTGCACAAGGGTTTCGCCCATGACGTGGTGGCCCTGTCTGCCGGCATCCAGCGTATGGTGCGCTCGGACTGCGGCGCCTCGGGCGTGATGTTCACCATCGACACCGAATCGGGCTTCCAGGATGTCGTTTTCATCACCTCCAGCTACGGCCTGGGCGAAACGGTGGTGCAGGGCGCTGTGAACCCGGACGAGTTCTACGTCTTCAAGCCTACGCTGGCCGCCGGCCAGTACCCCATCATCCGCCGCTCGATCGGTTCCAAGCTGATCAAGATGGAGTTCACCGCGCCGGGCGAAGCAGGCCGCGTGAAGACCGTCGACGTGCCGGGCGAGCTTCGCAACCGCTACTCCATCAGCGATGCGGACGTGACGGAACTGGCCAAGTACGCCGTCATCATCGAGAAGCACTACGGCCGCCCGATGGATATCGAGTGGGGCCGCGACGGCCGCGACGGCAAGATCTACATCCTGCAGGCCCGCCCCGAAACGGTGAAGAGCCAGGCACACGGCAAGGTCGAGCAGCGTTTCCGCCTCAAGGGCTCAGCGCCGGTGCTGACCACCGGCCGCGCCATCGGCCAGAAGATCGGCACGGGCCCGGTGCGTGTGATCAACGACCCGGCTGAAATGGAACGCGTGCAGCCCGGCGACGTGCTGGTGGCCGACATGACCGACCCGAACTGGGAGCCGGTGATGAAGCGCGCCTCAGCCATCGTCACCAACCGTGGCGGCCGTACCTGCCACGCGGCCATCATCGCGCGTGAGCTGGGTGTGCCGGCAGTCGTGGGCTGCGGCGATGCGACCGACCTGCTGAAGGACGGCACGCTGGTGACGGTCTCGTGCGCCGAAGGCGACGAAGGCAAGATCTACGACGGCCTGCTGGAAACCGAAATCACGGAAGTCCAGCGTGGCGAAATGCCGCCGATCAGCACCAAGATCATGATGAACGTCGGCAATCCGCAGCTGGCGTTCGACTTCTGCCAGATTCCGAACGGTGGCGTGGGCTTGGCCCGCCTTGAGTTCATCATCAATAACAACATCGGCGTGCACCCGAAGGCGATTCTCGACTACCCGCAAGTCGACAGCGACCTGAAGAAGGCTGTGGAAAGCGTGGCCCGCGGCCATGCCAGCCCGCGTGCGTTCTATGTCGACAAGCTGGCCGAGGGCATTGCCACCATCGCAGCGGCGTTCTATCCGAAACCCGTGATCGTGCGCCTGTCGGACTTCAAGTCCAACGAGTACAAGAAGCTGATTGGCGGTTCCCGCTACGAGCCGGACGAAGAAAACCCGATGCTGGGTTTCCGTGGCGCCTCGCGCTACATCGCCGAAGACTTTGCCGAAGCCTTCGAGATGGAGTGCCGTGCCATGAAGCGCGTGCGCGACGAGATGGGCCTGACCAACGTCGAAGTGATGGTGCCGTTCGTGCGTACGCTCGGCCAGGCTGAGAAGGTTGTCGAGCTGCTGGCCAAGTACGGCCTGAAGCGCGGTGAGAACGGCCTGCGCCTGATCATGATGTGCGAAGTGCCGTCCAACGCGATCCTGGCCGAGCAATTCCTGCAGCATTTCGACGGTTTCTCGATCGGTTCGAACGACCTGACGCAGCTCACGCTGGGTCTGGACCGCGACTCCGGCATGGAGCTGCTCGCCCGCGACTTTGACGAGCGCGATCCGGCAGTCAAGTTCATGCTGCAGCGTGCCATTTCCACGGCGCTGTCGATGAACAAGTACGTCGGCATCTGCGGTCAAGGCCCGTCCGACCATCCGGATTTTGCCGAGTGGCTGGCCAAGGAAGGCATCTCGTCGATCTCGCTGAACCCGGACTCCGTGATCGACACGTGGCAGAAGCTGGGCTCGGCTTGATTCCGACCTAGAGTGCCGTAAGACAAGGCGCGTATTCTGAAGGGTACGCGCCAACAAGAACGCGAAGTGCCCGACGGCGTCCAACGCTGGCGGGGGCCGAGCGACATGCCCCCGCAGACGTCTAGCGTCGCGGGGGTTTTTTTATGGGATTCAGGGAGAGGGGGTATGTCGGCTCTGACCGTCTGGTTTTTTCTCTGGCCGTGCTGCTCGTCATCGGCGAGCTGATGACGGGGACCTTCTATCTGCTGATGGTGGCAATCGGCCTGCTCGCAGGCGGCCTTGCCGCGCTGATCGGCCTCGCATTCCCTGCGCAGGCGATCGTTGCCGCCATCGTGGCGGTATTCGGCATCGTCGGGCTGCGGCGTACGCGCTATGGGCGCGTCACGCGCGAGAATGCCGCCCGCAATCGCAACGTCAATCTGGACATTGGCGAGATGTTGCGCGTCGATGCCTGGTCGCCGGAGCGCCGCGCGCGCGTGCAATATCGCGGCGCCGCGTGGGATGTCGAACTCGCGCCGCACGCGCCGGCCACGGGTGGCGAATTCCGGATCGTCGAAGTACGTGGCAACGTGCTTGTTGTCGCGCCCAGATAGCCATCAGCAACAACCAACAACAACCAGCAAGCCCAACCACGGAGGTTCTATGTTCGAGCTGGGGACTCTCGCGATCATCGTCCTGTTTGCCGCCATCGTGCTCATTGCACAAGGCGTCAAGATCGTGCCGCAACAGCACGCCTGGATTCTGGAGCGGCTGGGCAAGTATCACGCAACGCTCTCGCCGGGGCTCAATATCGTGCTGCCCTTTGTTGATCGCGTGGCTTACAAGCACGTGCTCAAGGAAATCCCGCTCGACGTGCCGAGCCAGATCTGTATCACCAAGGACAACACGCAGCTGCAGGTGGACGGCATCCTGTACTTCCAGGTGACCGACCCGATGCGGGCATCGTATGGCTCCAGCAATTTCGTGATCGCCATCACCCAGCTGGCGCAGACGACGCTGCGCTCGGTGGTCGGCAAGCTCGAACTGGACAAGACGTTCGAAGAGCGTGACTTCATCAACCACAGCGTGGTCAATGCGCTGGATGAGGCGGCATCGAACTGGGGGGTGAAGGTGCTGCGCTACGAAATCAAGGATCTGACCCCGCCGAAGGAAATCCTGCACGCCATGCAGGCGCAGATCACGGCCGAACGCGAAAAGCGTGCGCTGATCGCCGCATCCGAAGGCAAGCGCCAGGAGCAGATCAACCTGGCATCCGGTGCGCGCGAGGCCGCCATCCAGAAATCGGAAGGGGAAAGGCAGGCTGCCATCAACAAGGCGCAGGGCGAAGCGGCGGCGATTCTGGCGGTGGCCGAAGCGAACGCCCAGGCGATCCAGAAGATCGGTCAGGCCATTCGCACCGAGGGCGGTGTCGATGCCGTCAACCTGAAAGTGGCGGAAGAGTATGTGAGCGCGTTCGGCAACCTGGCCAAGCAGGGCAACACGCTCATCGTGCCGGGGAACATGGGCGACCTGAGCACGATGATTGCGTCAGCGTTGACGATCGTGAAGCAGCAGCGGCCGAGCGCGTAAAGTTCGGAGCGGGAGGGCTCAAGCCTTCTCGCGCATGAGGCGGGCTTTTTCGCGCTGCCAGTCGCGGTCCTTCTCGGTTTCGCGCTTGTCGAACTGCTTCTTGCCCTTGGCGAGGCCGATTTCGCACTTCACGCGGCCGCGCGTGTAGTGCAGGTTGAGCGGAACGAGCGTGTAGCCACGCTGCTCGACCTTGCCGATGAGCTTCTTGATCTCTTCGGCGTGCAGCAGCAGTTTGCGGGTGCGCACGGGGTCCGGATGGACATGCGTGGAGGCCGATTGCAGCGGGCTGATATGGGCCCCGATCAGGAACAGCTCGGCGTTACGAATGACGACGTAACCTTCCTTGATCTGCGCACGGTTGGCCCGGATGGCTTTCACCTCCCAGCCCTCGAGAGCCATCCCTGCCTCGTAGCGCTCTTCGATGAAATAATCGAAAAAGGCCTTCTTGTTGTCGGCGATGGTCATACGTTGGAATATGCGGTGCGCGCATTGGGGTGAGGATCCCTGCATGCGCTGCGATAAAATGGCGAGTTTAACAAATCCGCCGCAATCCCAACCGGGACGCGGCGCGCAAAGCTTTCGGATCACGCATGGCAGACGTTGAAAAAACCGTGTTGATTGGCCACTCGGCCGAACAGATGTTCGACCTGGTCACCGACGTCAAAGACTATCCGAACTTCCTGCCATGGTGCGGCGGCGTGGAAATCTACGAGCAGACGGAAACGTCACTCGACGCGCGCGTGGATATCGCCTTCAAAGGCATCCATCAGTTCTTTCGCACGCGTAACGTACAAACGCGGCCCACCCGCATTGATATGACGTTCGCTGACGGGCCTTTCAAGTCGTTCACCGGGTTCTGGATCTTCACGCCGCTGCGCGCGGACGCCTGCAAGATCAACTTCCATCTGCATTACGAGTTTTCCAGCGTCATTCTGGAAAAGCTGATCGGCCCGGTGTTCAGCATGATTGCCAACACCTTCGTCGACTCATTCGTCAAACGCGCCGAGGCGGTGTATGGCGAGTCCTGAATCCGGTACCGTGATTGACGTGATGGTCTGCCTGGCGACGGTCACGCCGCCGCGGCTCGTCAACGTGCAAGTGCCGGCGCAGGCGACGGTGGCTGACGCCGTGCATGCGTCCGGCTTGCTCAACGGCCTGGATCTGACCATCGATACCTGCCGGCTGGGCGTTTACGGCAAGCGCAAGACGCCGGATGCCGCATTGCATGCGCGCGATCGAGTGGAAATCCTGGGTCCGCTGATCGCCGATCCAAAAACTGCACGCCGGCGGCGCGTGCAGAAGGTGCGGGCCACCGGCACGCGCGAAGGGCTGAAGTGGCTGCGCAACGAGGCGCCGCCCAAAGACGACGTCCTCGAATAAAGAGCGATCAGTTGCAGTTGGCGCTGAGGGCAGCCTGGTTGCGCTGGACGGCTGCGGCGCGCTGGGTGTCATCCAAGTAGGCGATTGAGCCATCGGCCTGCACCGAGCCGACGCGGCGGCCGTCTTGCATATACGTGGTTTCGTTGCGCAGGCGTGCGCATTCGGCTTGCTTGCGCTGCGCAGCGTCAGCCTGCCTGGCTTCCTCCTGTTCCTTCTTTGCGCGATCGGCCAGGCGCTTGCGCAGTTCTTCGTCAGGGTTGGGCGCGGCGACGCTCGAGGCTGGCTGACCGGGTTTGGCGGGCGCATTAGGGTCTGCCGCTTTGACGCCCGAGGCCGGCGCGGACAGCGCTTCATAGGCCGTGGCCGTGCGGCTGTTCGGGTTGCGGATGATGCGGCTGGGCGGCACCGACGGTGGCGGTGCGGCGTCGCTGTAGACCATGTGGCCCTTGTCATCGCGCCATTGCCAGGCCCATTGCGCCTGGGCAACCGGGCAAGCGAGGGCGATCAGGGCCGCAGTGGCAGGCAACAGGACGTGCAGTCGTTTCATGGAGTTCTCGTTCGTGGACTGCCGACGGCGCGCTGGCCGACCCGACGACGGCCCCTCGACGCGCACGGGAGCCCGGTGGCGTGATCGCCACTCGCCAATCTAGGCCGACGGCCTGGCTTGGCCTGTCGACTCGCCCCCCGGCAAGGCGCCCAGTTTATGCAGACTTCTTGTTGGCGTGCAAGCGCACCGACCAGCCGACACCCAAGATCAGCAAGGCGATTGCGGCCATCTCAAGCGGGCGCGGCCAGCGATCGTCGTACACAAAGCCATATGCCAGCGCGAACAGGGTCTCGAACACGATCATCTGGCCCGACAGCGTGAGCGGCAGCCGCCGGGAGGCGATGTTCCACAGATTGTTGCCGATCAGCGACGCGCCCAGTGCCACGGCAGCGTTCACGGTCCAGAACGTGCCCCAGACGCGTCCGCCGGTATCCATCCAGCTTGTGCCGACTGCAAGCAGGGCCGCCATGGTCAAGGCGGCAGACAGGATGCCGCTCGAAATGCCGTACAGCGCAGACCATTCGTTGCTGGAGAAATGCGGATTGCGCTGCAGGTAGCGGGCGTTGTCCAAGGCGTACCACGTCCAGCTGAAAAGCGCGCCTGCCGCGCAAGCGATGCCAACAATGCGTTGCCAGACCGGCCGGATGTTGGTGGCCGCCGTTGCCGCTGTCTGGCCGAACAGGTCAACGTTGATGCAGGCGATGCCGGCAGCGACAACCAGGAGCGGCCAGATCAGCCGGGAGAGCGGCACGGCGCCATGATCGCGCCGGCCAAGCATGGTGATTGTGATGGGCAGAATGCCAACGATCAGCGAGGTGGGCGCAACACCAGCCAGCTGCACGCCAAACGCCACGAAAACAAAATAGACAAGGTTGCCGCTGCAGGATTGCCTGACCAGCGCCAAGCAGTCGGCGCGGGTAATTTTGCGGGCAATGCGCGGAAGGATCGGGGCAGCGGCAATGGCTGCGATGACGCCGTAGGCGAGGTAGCGGCCGAGGGTCAGTTCCCACGGTGAAAACGCGGGCAGCGCGCGCGGAGCAATAAAGACCATGCCCCACATCGCCCCGGCCAGCAGGGCGCACAATACGCCAATTCCCATTCGAACACTCGCGAGGCTGATTCTGCGCGGCCGCTGGTGGCGCAGGGTGCTGTAGGTGCGTGCGCGAAGAAAAATTTATCGAGCATAGCACGGGTCTCTACAACCGTGGGGCGAATTCCCGTATAATCCGATTTTGCGCCTAGAGGAAATTGCTATGCGTCTTGTCCAGAAAGCACTCACGTTCGATGATGTGCTGCTCGTCCCGGCCTACTCGGCCGTCCTGCCCCGCGATACGTCCCTTCGCACCAAGCTCACCCGTTCGATCGAACTTGCCATTCCGCTCGTCTCCGCCGCCATGGATACGGTTACGGAAGCGCGGCTCGCCATCGCTATGGCGCAGCAAGGTGGCATCGGTATCGTCCACAAGAACCTGAAGCCCGAAGAACAGGCGCGCGAAGTCGCCAAGGTCAAGCGCTTTGAATCGGGCGTGCTGCGCGATCCGATCACGATCGGCCCGGACATGAAGGTCCGCGACGTGATGGCGCTGTCGGCACAGCACGGCATCTCGGGTTTCCCGGTGCTGGAAGGCAAGAAGGTGGTGGGCATCATCACCAACCGCGATCTGCGTTTCGAAGAAGAACTGGACGCCCCGGTGCGCGCCAAGATGACGCCGAGCGAGAAGCTCGTCACCGTCAAGGAAGGCGCCTCGCTGGAAGAGGCCAAGCGCCTGATGAACAAGCACCGCCTGGAGCGTGTGCTGGTGGTGGGCGAGGCTTTCGAGCTGCGCGGCCTGATCACCGTCAAGGATATCCAGAAGGCCACCGAATACCCGCTGGCCTCGAAGGACGAGCGCGGTTCGCTGCGCGTGGGTGCGGCGGTGGGCGTGGGTCCGGATAACGATCTGCGTATCGATTTGCTGGTCAAGGCGGGCGTGGACGTGATCGTGGTCGACACCGCGCACGGCCACAGCCAGGGCGTGCTGAACCGCGTGCGCTGGATCAAGGACAACTACCCGCAAGTGCAGGTGATCGGCGGCAACATCGCCACGGGCGACGCGGCCAGGGCGCTGGTCGACCATGGCGCGGATGGCGTCAAGGTTGGTATCGGCCCGGGTTCGATCTGCACGACACGGATTGTCGCGGGCGTGGGCGTGCCGCAGATCTTTGCCGTGTCCAATGTGGCCGAGGCCCTCAAGGGCACCGGCGTTCCGCTGATCGCCGACGGCGGTATCCGCTACTCGGGCGATGTGGCCAAGGCACTGGCTGCCGGCGCACACACCGTGATGATGGGCGGCATGTTTGCCGGCACGGACGAATCTCCCGGTGAGGTGTTCCTGTTCCAGGGGCGCTCGTACAAGAGCTACCGCGGCATGGGCTCGGTTGGCGCGATGAAGGACGGCGCTGCCGACCGTTACTTCCAGGAAGACAACACCGCCAACGTCGACAAGCTGGTGCCCGAAGGTATCGAAGGGCGCGTGCCGTACAAGGGTTCGGCACTGCCCATCGTGCATCAACTCACGGGCGGCGTCCGCTCGTCGATGGGCTACTGCGGTTGCGCGTCGATCGCCGAATGGCACGAGAAGGCCCAGTTTGTCGAGATCACCGCCGCGGGCATGAACGAATCGCACGTGCACGACGTGCAGATCACGAAGGAAGCGCCGAACTATCACCGCGACTGATCGCTTGTCGATCATCGCAAACAACAAACAAGATAGAAGGCAAGCAGTACTGCCGCCGGGGCGCGCGGGCGCTCCGGCCGATTCAACCGGTGGCCGAGGCACGGGCGGCCGCCCGCAACTGGAGACGATGATGAAAGCGCTTTTGCGACTCGTTCTGTTTCTGGATGCGGCTGTCGCACTGTGCGTCGGTCTCGTCCTGCTGGCTTCACCGATGACGTCCATCTTCGGCGCGCTGCAATTGCCGCAGCCGGAACCGGCGATGTACGGCCAGCTGCTCGGCGTCACGCTGATTGGCGTGGCCTGGCTGCTGTGGCACGCCACCGTCAACGGGCAACTGACGACCGCTGTGGCCCAGGTAGTCGGTCATCTGAACCTGGCGGTCGCCGTGCTGGTGATTGTCTGGCTGCTGTTCTTCCACCTGCCGGTGGAGGGCGCCGGCCGCATCTGGCTGCCGACGTTTGCGGCGGTGCTGGCGGCGTTTTCCGCAGTGCAGATTCCCGCCTCGCGCCGTGTGCGCACCCATGAGCGCGTGCGCGCGCAGAAGGCCCGTGAAGACGCCGCGGCCGCGCGCGAACGCGAACGCGCAGAAAAGGCGCAACGCAAAGAACCTGGCTACATGCCGCCTCCGGGCTACGGCCCCGGCACTGAAGTCGACACGATTGCCGATTCCATTCCTCCACAACATGCACGACAAAGTCCTCATCCTTGATTTCGGCTCGCAGGTCACGCAACTGATTGCGCGGCGCGTGCGTGAAGCACACGTCTACTGCGAAATCCATCCGAACGACGTGTCCGACGCCTTCGTGCGCGAATTCGCGCCCAAGGCGATCATCCTGTCCGGCAGCCACGCCAGCACGTACGAAGATCATCAACTGCGCGCCCCGCAGGCCGTGTGGGACCTGGGCGTGCCGGTGCTGGGCATCTGCTACGGCATGCAGACCATGGCCGTGCAGCTTGGCGGCAAGGTGGAGTGGAGCGACCACCGCGAATTCGGTTACGCCGAAGTGCGCGCGCATGGCCACACCCGCCTGCTCAAGGACATCCAGGACTTCGCTACGCCCGAAGGCCACGGCATGCTCAAGGTGTGGATGAGCCACGGCGACAAGGTCACAGAGCTGCCACCGGGCTTCAAGCTGCTGGCCTCGACGCCGAGCTGCCCCGTCGCGGGCATGGCCGACGAGGCGCGTGGCTACTACGCGGTGCAGTTCCACCCGGAAGTCACGCACACCGTGCAGGGCCGCGCGCTGCTCGAGCGCTTTGTGCTGGAGATCGCTGGCGCCAAGCCCGACTGGGTCATGCGCGATCACATCGACGAGGCCGTCAAGGCGATCCGCGAGCAGGTGGGCGATGAAGAGGTGATCCTCGGCCTGTCGGGTGGCGTCGATTCTTCGGTGGCGGCGGCGCTGATCCACCGCGCCATTGGCGACCAGCTGACCTGCGTGTTTGTCGACCATGGCCTGCTGCGCCTGGACGAAGGCAAGATGGTGATGGACATGTTCGCCGGCCGCCTGCATGCCAAGGTTGTGCATGTGGATGCGTCCGAGCAGTTCCTCGGCCATCTGGCTGGCGTGACTGACCCCGAAGCCAAGCGCAAGATCATCGGCCGCGAGTTCGTTGAAGTGTTCCAGGCCGAAGCCAAGAAACTCAGCAACGCCAAGTGGCTGGCGCAGGGCACGATCTACCCGGATGTGGTGGAATCGGGCGGCACCAAGACCAAGAAGGCGACGACGATCAAGAGCCACCACAACGTGGGCGGCCTGCCGGAGACGCTGGGCCTGAAGCTGCTCGAGCCGCTGCGCGACCTGTTCAAGGATGAAGTCCGCGAGCTGGGTGTGGCGCTGGGCCTGCCGCACGAGATGGTGTATCGCCACCCGTTCCCGGGGCCTGGCCTGGGCGTGCGCATTCTGGGTGAGGTCAAGCGTGAATATGCAGACCTGCTGCGCCGTGCCGATGCGATCTTCATCGAAGAGCTGCGCGGCACGAAGGCCACGGCGCAGGATGCGGCCGCCGGCCTGTGCGGCGAAGGCGATGTTGGCAAGAGCTGGTACGACCTGACCAGCCAGGCGTTTGCGGTGTTCCTGCCGATCAAGTCCGTCGGCGTGATGGGCGATGGCCGCACATACGACTACGTGACGGCGCTGCGTGCAGTGCAGACCACCGACTTCATGACCGCACATTGGGCGCATCTGCCGTACGCCCTGCTGGGCCGCGTGTCGAACCGCATCATCAACGAGGTGCGTGGTTTGAGCCGGGTCGTGTATGACGTGTCGGGCAAGCCGCCTGCGACGATCGAGTGGGAGTGAGGTTCACCTGCCAAGTCGGAAGAAGCCCGCGTTATGCGGGCTTTTTTTCGTCCTTGTAGTTGGCTATCCAGTGTCTGCCAAAAAGCTACCCCGAACGGCGTCTACGCCTCCAGTGACCAGCCTTGGTTGTCCACGTTCTTTTCGTCGCGATAGACCCATCGCGCACCGCATGTGGGACACGAGAACGTGCTGACGGTGATTGCGCGCGCGGAGGGCGATTTGATGCGTTGCGTGTCGGTGATTCTGAGCAAAGCATGGCCTGGCGCGCCGCGTTTATGGAGTTCGATTGCGGCGCAAGCCGAGCAGAGTGTCATGCCAATGGTTCTCTCAAGAGCGCATGCCCACTGTGGCGTGCTGACTCAGCGGTGGGGTGCGGGGTGGGTCAATGGTGGCAGATTATCTAATTATTTGTTGACGCGGGTCTGAAATGTCTGTAGAAACCATCCCTGCAGGATCTTCAAGCAGTTACTCCGATGTTCTGGGTTGTCACGCCAAGCGGTGCTTCCTTTGCTCCATGTTTCTTCCTTGATTGTCGTGCCTGGTGAGCACAGGCTCATGCAGAACTTTTTAGGATATCCAACATGGAAACCGGCACAGTAAAGTGGTTCAACGACTCCAAGGGCTTCGGCTTCATCACCCCGGACGCAGGCGGCAACGATCTCTTCGCTCACTTCTCTGAAGTTCAGGGCAACGGGTTCAAGTCCCTCCAAGAGGGTCAGAAGGTGCGCTACGTTGCAGGCGTTGGCCAAAAGGGCCCGGCTGCCACGAAGATCGAAGCGATCTGATCGGTCGCATCTGCCAAGAAAAAACCCCGCACTGCGGGGTTTTTTTTCGTAGCAACATTAAGGTGTCCAAGACGCACTTTGCCGCAGCGTCTGAGGCTCTTGCGGCAGCAGATGAATCTGCTGCGGCATCACATAAACGGCAACCGCTGCCGAAAGCCCCGTAGCGCGCCTATGCCGCCTGCTTGCGGGGGCGTCGCACCGCGCGAATCTTCCCGGTGGTTCCGCCGCCGCAGAAGAACTGATCGGCGCCATCCGACTCGAGACCCGACACGTTCATGCCGGCCGGCATGTCAAGCTGCTCCAGCACTTCACCGGTTTGCGGATCGATGTGCCGCAGCTCGCTCGTATCGCCTTCCCAAGTGCCGTGCCAGAGCTCACCGCCGACCCACGTGACGCCGGTAACGAACCGGTTGGATTCGATGGTGCGCAATACCTTGCCGGTGTCCGGATCGATCTGGCGGATCTTGCGCTCGCGGTAGTGGCCGACCCACAGCGTGCCTTCGGCCCAGGCGAGGCCCGAGTCTCCGCCCGCGCCCGGCGCCGGAATCGTGGCGAGCACGGTGCCCGTTTGCGGGTCGATTTTCTGGATGCGGTCTTCGGCAATCTGGAACAGGTGCCGCCCATCGAACGCGGTCCCGGCATGGGCCGGTACATCGATGGAGCGCTGCGTCTTGCCGCTGTCGGGGTCGAGTTCCTTCAGCTGACCGCCGGCAGCAAACCAGACGTGCTGACCATCGTAGGTCACGCCGCCGACGTTCTCTGCGCCAGGGAAGGGGCCGTATTCGCGCACGACTTCGGCGGTGGATCGCTTCATGTTGGGCTCGCTGGAATCGGTTGTGGAGTCTTCATCCTAGTCACTTGGCAGCGGTGCGGGGAGTAACAAGGTGGTCGCGAATCCGGGTACCGGCGGCGTCACCCATCGGCGCGCGCGCCCGCGTCCGAAGAACTGCACCTTGCCGGCGGCTGCCAACGCGTCGAGCGCGCGCTGTACGGTGCGCTGGCTGGCCCCGAGCGCAAATGCCAATGCAGAGCTGGACCACGATTCCCCATCAGCGAGGCACGCCAGCACGGCGGCGTATTGCTCGTCGACAGGCTGTGCGAGAACAACGACGTCTTGCGTCGCGTGGGGTTGCAGTGCAAATCCGTGCTTCGTCGCTTTGACCGTGCCCAGCGCACCAAGCGCGGTGCGCAAACGCCCGATCTCTACGCGCAAGCGCACGCGGTGCGTTTCGTCGGGATGCCGGGTGCGGAATGCCCCCGCGATGAGGCCGTCTCTGGGCACGTCTTCCGGCCACGCCTCTGCAAGTGCACGTGCCAGCGTAAACAGAACGGGCCGCGTGGCGAGCGAGACGACTGTATCGGCCTGCCTCACGGCAAGCCGGCACGCATCCACCACCAGCGCGTCCGATGCAAAGAGAGCCTCGACATCATCAAGGCGCAACACGCGCTCTTCGCCGCGGGAGATGAGCCGCGCAGCAGGTGCGCTCAAGACCAGGGCAGCGCGTTCGACTTCGGCGCTGAGCGTCGGGATACCGGCCTGGCGTGCTGCGCGATCGGCATCGCTCAGGGCTGCCCGTGCGGCAGCGGTCTGCAAACGTCGGATGGCAATGCCGGCGACGACAAGCGCATGTGCCGCCCGCAAGACCGGAGGAAGATGCGCCGGCGTTAGCGCGGCGAGCGCGGCTTCTGCGTCGTCCAGACGGCCGATCAGCAGCAGGCGACGGATGCTGAGATACCGCGCGTGTGCGGCATTGACGTGGTCGCCGTGCGCCTCGAGCGTGGCGCATGCCGTGTCGAGGGTTTTGGCAGGCCAGCCAAGATCGCGCGAGGCGAGGGCGATTTCGGCTTCCGCAACGATGCAGCGAGCGCGTGCCACTGCCTCTCGAGAGCCGAATGCGCGGGCCGCGCGACGTAGCAGGAGCTTGGCGCGCGCCAGATCACCGAGCTGGGCCATGGCGATGCCACGCAGAGCCAGCGCGGCGGCATCGTCGCGCAGAGCGACGCGGTTCAGCGCTCCGAATGGGTCACCGGCAGCGAGTGCGCGCGCTGCAGCCGTGATCAATGAATCCATTCGAATCCCGCCACACTTGTCACTCCCGCCGTTTGAGGTCGGCGCCTAATCTAGCACACGACCACTCACCCAAAACGGAGGCAAGCATGAGTGCAACACACCCCACAGCAACCCGCGCAACCTGGCTGGCAGAGCGCATTGAACTGCTCAAGGCCGAGAAGGAACTCACGCGCCGTAGCGACGAACTCGCGCGCCGCAGGCAGGCACTGCCGTGGGTGCGCATCGACAAAAGCTACCGCTTTGAAACCGAGAATGGCAGCGCGACGCTTGCCGATCTGTTTGGCGGACGTTCGCAACTGCTGGTCTATCACTTCATGTTCGGGCCGGACTACAAGGCGGGCTGCCCATCGTGCTCGATGATCGCTGACGGCTTTGACGGCTTTGTCACGCATCTGGCGAACCACGACGTCACCCTGCTGGCGGTGTCGCGCGGGCCGCTGGCCAAGTTGATCGAGTATCGCGAGCGGATGGGCTGGAGCTTTCCGTGGGCATCATCGGTGGGTAGCGATTTCAACTACGATTTCAACGTCTCGATCTCGGAAGAGCAACAGCGCGCCGGCAGCGCCGACTACAACTACGTGCGCGGCAGCCACGTGATGGATGCATCCGACTTGCCCGAACCCGTGCAGCAGTTCGCCAGCATGTGCGGCACCGATGCGCCCACCTACGTGCGCGACCGGCCCGGCATGAGTGCGTTCGTGCTGGAAGACGGCGTCGTGTATCACACGTATTCCACGTACGCGCGCGGGCTCGACGGCTTGTGGGGCGCATACCAGTGGCTGGACCGCGCGCCGCTGGGCCGCAACGAAACCGGTGTCTGGTGGCGTCGCCATGACGAATACGCTCAGCAACGTTGAGCTGCCACGCGAGCATGGGGTGTCCGAGCGCGGCTTCCTTGCCGTCTCGGCGCTGCTGTTCGTCGCCAGCACGACGGCGACAGTGGCGTGGTGCAACGCGATGCCCGCCATGAGCGAGATGCCGATGGCCTGGATGCCGATGTGCGGTCAGACGTGGTGGAGCTTTGCTGCGTCCTTCATTTGCATGTGGACGGTGATGATGGCGGCGATGATGCTGCCGTCATTGCTGCCGATGCTGCAGCAGTATCGCGTGGCGCTTCATCTGGCAGGCAAGCCGAACGTTGATGCGCTGACGGCGTTGGCAGGCGCCGGGTACTTCGCGGTGTGGGCCCTGATCGGCGTGATGGTCTTTGGGCTGGGTGCGGCGTTGGCGAAGCTTGAAATGACGTGGCCCGTGCTGGCACGGGTGGCGCCAGTTGCCAGCAGCGCGGTGGTTCTTGCGGCGGGCGCTCTGCAGTTCAGCGCATGGAAGGCGCGCCAGCTTGCACGGTGCCGCGCAGTGCAAACGCCTGGGCGCACGGCATGGCAATTTGGGTTGTGCCTTGGCCTGCGCTGCGC
>NZ_MCGB01000074.1 GCF_001699815.1 Ralstonia pickettii
AGGCGTGAGCGGCTTGCGCTGGCTGGTTTGATTTCCCATCGTGGTTTTGGCCGCCGCCGAGGCGCTCCAGTCCTGTCGTCCGTGCTTGCGCAACCATACCAGCACCGTCGAGCGACCCTGAATGCCATAGCGTCGCTGCGCCTCTTTGTAGGTCAGCTCGCCTTTTTCCACCTGCTCAACCACTGCCAACTTAAAAGCCAGCGTGTAGTCCCTCTGCGTTCGCTTCTTCTGCCCGTCCATCTTGACCCTCACTCCCTGGCGGGGAAAAAGTGTCAACCTTATTCAGGACGGGTCAGCTCCATGAAAAAAGCCACCGAAGTTCGGTGGCTTTTTCTTTGCGCGGTTGCTGCGTCAGGCGTGCGCCTGGTTTTTTTCACCGTTGCCTGCACGACGATAGGACCAGACCAGCATGGCGATGCCGATCAGGATCATTGGCAGCGACAGCCACTGGCCCATCGACAGGTTCGCCGCGAGCAGGCCCAGGAAGTTGTCCGGCTCACGCGCGAATTCCGCGGCGAAGCGGAACACGCCGTAGCCAAGCAGGAATGCGCCGGACACCGCGCCCATCGGCCGCGGCTTGCGCGCATACAGCCACAGCAGGATGAAGAACAGCACGCCCTCGCCGAGGAACTGGTAGATCTGCGAGGGGTGGCGCGGCAGCATGTGGTACTGGTCAAAAACGGCCTGCAGGCCGCTGGTGACGGCCTCTTGCGCATGCGAAAGCAACCATTCACGGTCTTCGCCCTGTGCCTGCGGGAACATCATCGACCACGGCAGGTTGGGCGACGACACACGGCCCCACAGCTCGCCGTTGATGAAGTTGCCAAGGCGCCCCGCTGCGAGACCGCACGGGACCATCGGCGCGATGAAATCAGTCACCTGCATCCACGATCGACCGCGCATGCGCGCATACAGCATCATCGCCACGACCACACCGAGGAAGCCGCCATGGAAGGCCATGCCGCCTTCCCAGACCTTGAAGATGTCGAGCGGGTGGGCGAAATACCAGTCGGGCTTGTAGAACAGCACGTATCCCAGGCGCCCGCCGAGAATCACACCGAGCACGCCGTAGAAGAGCATGTCGTCAAGGTCGCGGCCGGTCCAGCCTTCGGCCGCGATGTGCGGCTGGCGCGTGCGCAGTCGGCCGAACCACAGGAACATGATGAACGCCGCCAGATACATCAGGCCGTACCAGCGGATGGCGAGCGGCCCCAGATGCAGGGCGACGGGGTCGAATTGCGGATGGATGAGCATGAATCCTGTGGGTTTCAGGTTTGGTTGTCTTCTTGCAGCTTGGCGACGGCTTCGGCACTGGACACGAACCACGGCAGCACCGGCGAAGCGGCATCGCGTCGCCACACCAGCCCGGTCTCGATGATCGGGCTTGGCGCGGCGAGTTCGAGATAGACCACGCCGGTACGCTGGAGGTTGCATAGCGATGCCGGCACCAGCGCGACGCCCATCTCGGCGGAGACCAGGCTGACGATGGTCTGCATCTGGATGGCTTCCTGGCCGATGCGCGTGGCAGCCCCAGATTCTCCGGGCCGGCCGCCGTGCGCGGCATGATAGCCGGTAATGATGTCATACAGCGCGGGCGCGGACCGGCGCGGGAAGATGATGAGCGGTTCGGCCGCTGCATCTGCCAGCGCAATCGCCTGGCCCGGCGCCACGCCCCATTGCGCCGCGCGCGACGCGGGCACCGCCAGCACGAGACGCTCGCGCACCATCGGGCGGTATTCCAGCTCGCCCGGCACGGAGCCGGCGTGATGCGCAATCACGACGCCGGCATCCACATCGCCGGCCAGGAGCGCTTCGATTTGCACATCGCTGGTGGCCTCGCGCAGCAGAAGCTGCACATCGGGCCGCGCGTCGCGAAAGTGCCGCAGCAAGGCGGGCAGGATGCCGTAATCGGCGGTGCTGACGAAGGACAGCGACAGCGAGCCGACCTCGCCGCGCGCCAGCCGCTGCGCGAGCCCGGGCAGTGCATTCGCCTCCGCCAGCACACGCCGCACCTCAACCAGCCAGCGCGCACCGACAGCCGTCAGCGCCACGGAGCGCTGCGTGCGATGGAACAGCGTGACGCCCAATTCGTCTTCGAGCGCGCGAATCTGCTGCGACAGCGGCGGCTGCGTCATCGAAAGCCGCTCGGCGGCGCGCCCGAAATGTAATTCCTCGGCAACGGTCACGAAATAGCGAAGCTGGCGCAAATCCATATCAGCGATTGATACATTATTCGACTCAATAATCGCTTAATAATATATTTGACGCGTCGTTTCTCCAAGCGCATGCTGGGCGCCAAGCCGTTGACTACAACGATAGAGTCGACCCCACGGAGACCCCCATGCCAGACAACAAGCGTTCCCAGCACATCACTCAGGGCGTGGCGCGCTCGCCCAACCGCTCGATGTACTACGCGCTGGGCTACACAAAAGACGACTTCAACAATCCGATGATCGGTGTGGCCAACGGCCATTCGACCATCACGCCATGCAACTCGGGCCTGCAGAAGCTGGCCGATGCCGCCGTGGCTGCAATAAAGGACGCCCGCGCGAATCCGCAGATCTTCGGCACGCCCACCATTTCCGATGGCATGTCGATGGGCACGGAAGGCATGAAGTTCTCGCTGATCTCGCGCGAAGTGATTGCCGACTGCATCGAGACCTGCGTCAACGGCCAATGGATGGACGGTGTGGTCGTCATCGGCGGCTGCGACAAGAACATGCCGGGCGGCATGATCGCCCTGGCGCGCACGAATGTGCCGGGCATCTACGTGTACGGCGGCACCATCAAGCCGGGGCACTGGAAGGGCAAGGACCTGACCATCGTCTCGTCGTTCGAGGCCGTGGGCGAATTCACCGCCGGCCGCATGAGCGAGGAAGACTTCGAGGGCATCGAAAAAAACGCCTGCCCGTCGAGCGGTTCGTGCGGCGGCATGTACACGGCCAACACGATGAGTTCGTCGTTTGAAGCGCTAGGCATGTCGTTGCTGTATTCATCGACGATGGCCAATCCCGATCAGGAGAAGGTCGACAGCGCCGCCGAATCCGCTCGCGTGTTGGTTGATGCCGTGCGCCGCGACCTGAAGCCGCGCGACATCATCACGCGCAAGTCCATCGAGAACGCTGTCGCCGTCATCATGGCAACCGGTGGCTCGACCAACGCCGTGCTGCACTACCTGGCCATCGCTCACGCTGCGGAAGTGGAATGGACGATCGACGACTTCGAGCGGGTGCGCCAGCGCGTGCCCGTCATCTGCAACCTCAAGCCGTCGGGCCAGTACGTGGCCACCGACCTGCACGAGGCCGGCGGCATCCCGCAGGTGATGAAGCTGCTGCTCAACGCCGGCCTGCTGCATGGCGATTGCATCACCATCACCGGCAAGACGCTGGCGGAAGAACTCGCCCACGTGCCCGACCAGCCGCGCGCTGATCAGAACGTGATCCTGCCGATTGACAAGGCGCTCTACAAGGAAGGCCACCTCGCCATCCTGAAGGGCAATCTGGCCGAAGAAGGCGCCGTGGCGAAGATCACCGGGCTGAAGAATCCCGTCATCACCGGCCCGGCCCGCGTGTTCGAGGACGAGCAAAGTGCGATGAGCGCGATCCTGGGCGACCAGATCAAGGCCGGCGATATTCTGGTGCTGCGCTATCTGGGGCCGAAGGGCGGCCCCGGCATGCCGGAGATGCTGGCCCCGACCTCGGCCATCATCGGCAAGGGCCTGGGCGAGTCAGTCGGCTTCATTACCGACGGACGCTTCTCGGGCGGTACGTGGGGCATGGTGGTCGGCCACGTCGCACCGGAAGCCTACGTGGGAGGCACGATTGGATTGGTGCACGAAGGGGATTCGATCACCATCGACGCGCACCAGCGGCTGCTGCAATTGAACGTGCCGGACGACGAGCTTGCCCGCCGCCGCGCCGCGTGGAAGCAACCTGCGCCGCGCTATACGCGTGGCGTGCTGGCGAAGTTTGCAAAACTGGCAGCAACGGCCAGCAAGGGTGCGGTAACGGACTGAGTTGTTGGCGACACCCACAAAAAACCCGCCACACGGCGGGTTTTTCTTGATCCGATCAGCGCTGCGGCGGCTTCTGCTGCGCAGCCAGCGCATCGTCCAGCGCGGCGCCCAGCCAATCCATCAGGCGGGCCTCCAGCGTACGGGTCAGCTCCGCCGCCAACTGTTCGCTCAGCAGCGATAGGCGCGACTCCATGGCGGCACGGCACTGCGCTTCGATCAACGCCGGCCATTCGGATTGAAAACGCCACATCACGTCGCCCATCACGCGGGCGGCATCAGTGCCTGCGGGCGGCATGGCCGACGTGGGCGCAAGCCCCTGCTCGCGCAGGGCGGGCGGGACGTCCACGTTGGGCACTTCAGCAGGCGCGCGCGGCGGCGCAGCGGGCGCTGCCGCGGGTGCCGCGTCCTCCAATTCGACGATCTCCGTCAGAACAGGGATGTTGTTGTCCGCGTGGGACCTGGGATAACGTCCGTCGGTCATGCGCGCCCCACGTCGTGGTGTTGGATCGGATAACCGCGATCGCGGTAGAAACGGAAGCGATCGCGCGCAGCGGCACGATCGGCATCGTCATCGCCCACGATTTCGATCAACCGGCTGAAGCGCGCGAACAGCGCCGGCGGCTCGGGCGACAGGTTGACCAGGATGTCGTGATGCGGCGCGTCGTCCAGCGGTTCAGTTGCATCGGCCAGCAGGATGGGCGTCTGGGCAGCCAGGGGATGCCGCAGGCCACAATGCGGCAGGAAATCGAGCTGGCTGAACGTCCACAACTGCGTGTCGAACGCTTGCAGCGCAGCTTGATCTCCGACCACGATCACTTTCTGGCCCGCGCCGTAGGCCTTGCGCACGAGCCGGCAGGCATACGCCAGTTTGCCAGGCACGTTGCTGTGGAAATCGACGCGGGTCATACGGTGCAGTGCCTCCGGCTGATCAACCGCGGTCCATCAGGAAGCGCGTCAGCAACGGCACCGGGCGGCCCGTGGCGCCCTTGGCTGCACCGCTCTTCCAGGCCGTACCGGCGATGTCGAGGTGGGCCCAGTCGTACTTTTCAGTAAAGCGCGCCAGGAAGCAGGCTGCCGTCACGCTGCCGGCCGGGCGGCCGCCGATGTTGCCCATGTCCGCAAAGTTGGATTTGAGCTGTTCCTGGTACTCCTCGTCCAGCGGCATGCGCCACGCGGTATCGAGCGACTGCTTGCCCGCCGCTACCAACGCATCGGCCAGTGCATCGCTGCGGGCGTACATGCCGGTGTTGATGTGGCCCAGGGCAATGATGCAGGCGCCCGTGAGCGTGGCCACGTCGATCACCACGGCCGGCTTGAAGCGCTCCACATAGGTGAGCGCATCGCAGAGGATCAGGCGGCCTTCGGCGTCGGTGTTCAAGATCTCGATGGTCTGGCCCGACATGCTGGTCACCACGTCACCCGGCTTGGTGGCGATGCCGCTGGGCATGTTCTCGCAGGTCGGCACCACGGCAATGACGTTCTGCTTGAGGCCCATTTCGGCCACGGCACGCAACGTGCCCAGCACCGAAGCGGCGCCGCACATGTCGTACTTCATCTCGTCCATGCCCTCGCCCGGCTTGAGCGAGATGCCACCCGTATCAAACGTGATGCCCTTGCCGACCAGCACCACCGGGGCCTGCTTGGCCGGACCTCCCTCGTAGCGCAGCACGATGAACGCCGGCGGCTCGACGCTGCCCTTGGTCACGGCCAGGAAGGCGCCCATCTTTAGGGCTTCGATCTGCTTGCGGCCAAGCACTTCAACCTTGAGCTTGAAATCCTTGGCGATCTGGCGTGCGGTGTTGGCCAGGTACGTCGGCGTGCAGATGTTGGACGGCAGGTTGCCCAGATCACGCGTGAGGTCCATGCCGTTGGCGATGGCGGTGCCGCGGGCGGCAGCCACGCTGGCTGTCTTGGCGTCGGCAGCCGGCACGGCCAGCACGAGCTTGCGCAAACCGGTACCGTTCTTGTCGCGCTTGCTCTTGAGTTCCGGATGGCGCTCGATAAAGCGGTAGCTGGCTTCGCGGATAAGCGTGACGGCGGTCAACACGGCCCAGGCGGTGTCCTTGTCGCGCGCGGTGTGCTCGGTGAGCGTCCATGTCACGCTGGCGGCCTTGGTGCTGGCCAGCGCGCGCAGTGCGGTGCGCACGGCTTCAGCGTAAGCGCGGTCGGTAAAGTCGGCTTCCTTGCCCAGGCCGACCAGCAGCACGCGGGCAGCGCCCACGCCGGCCACTTCGTGCAGCAGCAGCGACGTGCCGCGCTTGCCTTCGAAGTCGCCCAGCTTGACGAGGCGGGCGACCAGGCCCTTGGTGGCCACGTCCAGCGCCTTTGCGGCGCCAGCCAAGGTCTGCGACTCGAACAGACCGATCACGAGGCAATCGCTCTTGGCAGCCAGGGCGCCCGCTTTGGCCCAGTCCAGGGCTTTTGTGCTAAATTCCATCGCGCTTCTCTCTATGAGGCGAGTCAACGAAAGCCCACATTATCCGCCATTTTGCGCGGGGGCTCCGATGGAACCTGGATGGGGCACGCATCGTCCCAACCTTGGCCCAGACCTCGCCCTCCCCCTTCCCGCATCCGCATGATTTTCGAACAAGCCCTGCGACGCGAGCTGTCCTTTACCGCCGGCGCCGTCTTCCTCGTGCTGCTGACGTTCATGCTGACCACCCTGGTGATCCGCATTCTCGGCATGGCCGCCAACGGCGAGGCCAACCCGAATGACGTCCTGCTCCTTATCGGCCTGGCAACGCTGGGCTACCTGGCGATTCTGCTGTGCGCCACGCTGTTCATCTCGGTGTTGCTGGTGCTGACGCGCTGGTACAAGGATTCCGAGATGGTGGTGTGGTTCACCTCGGGCATCAGCCTGACGGATTTCATCCGACCGGTTCTGCGCTTCTCGCTGCCGTTCATCGTGCTGGTGGCGCTGCTGGCGCTGTTCGGCTGGCCGTGGGCCAACCAGCAGAGCGCGCTGTTTCGAGACCGCTTCGAGCAACGCGATGTGCTGTCGATGATCTCCGCCGGCCGCTTCATCGAGCCCGCGCACGGCAACTATGTGCTCTTCATCGAGGGCGTCGATAGCGGCATGAAGCACGCCCGCAACCTGTTCGTCGCCAATGCCGAGCAGGACAAGATCGGCGTGGCGGTGGCCAAGACCGGCGAATTCAAGACCATGCCCAATGGCGACCGCTTTGTCGTGCTCGACAAGGGCCGCCGCTATGAAGGCACCCCCGGCAAGCTCGACTACCGCATCGTCGAATTCGACAAATACGGCGTGAAGGTCGCCAACAAGCCACCGCAGGCAGACGCCAACCTGCCGACCAAGAGCCGCTCCACAAAGGATTTGCTCGCCGACCCGACGCCCGAAAACCTGGGCGAACTGGTATGGCGGATCGGCCTGCCTCTGCTGGCGCTAAACTTTGTGCTGATCGCCATTCCGCTGGCCTACGTCAATCCGCGCCTGGGCCGCTACACACCGATGATCTTCGCGGTGCTGATCTACCTGACGTATTCGAACCTGTTGAACCTGTCGCAAGCGTGGGTTTCGCAGGGCAAGATGAACGTGTTCATGGCTTGGTGGCCGATCCACCTGGCCGCCTTCATCTGTGCGGTGCTGCTGTTCCGCTTCCGCCACTACAGCGCGGCCGGCCTGAAGGGCATTTCTGCCCTGCTGGGCTTCGCACCCAAGAAGGCGGGTGCGTGATGAAGATGCCGGTCTATGAGAAGTACTTCGCGCGTCAGATCTACGGCGTGTTCGTCTTCATCCTGTTTGCGGTGCTGGCGCTGTTCATCTTCTTCGACATGCTGGGCGAGCTGGGCTCGGTGGTCGGACGCTACACCACGCTGGTCGCGTTCTTCCACGTGATGCTGCAGGCGCCGACACGTGTGTACGAAGTGATTCCGGTGGCCGCGCTCATCAGCGCCATCTACGTGTTCTCGCAGATGGCCAGCCAGTCGGAGTTCACGATCTTTCGCGTGGCCGGGCTCGATACGCGGCGTGCGCTACTGTCATTGTTCAAGATTGCGCTGCCGCTGGCGCTCGTCACGTACCTCTTTGGTGAATTCATCGGGCCGAAAGCGGAAGAGTACGCACAGAAAGTGCGACTGGAAGCGCTGGGCGCGACGGTGTCGGCCGGCTTCCGTTCGGGCGTGTGGGTGAAGGACCGCGGCCCCGCAAAGCCGGACGGCACGGGCGGCGAAGTCACCCGCTTCGTCAACGTGGGCGCGCTGCAGCCGGACCAGTCCATCAAGGGCCTGCGCATCTATGAGTTCGATTCGGATTACCGCCTGAGTTCGATTCGCGTGGCGGATCAGGCGCGCTACCAGGGCCACCAGAACTGGCAACTGAACGACGTGACGGAGACACGCTTCGTTGAATTCCCGCGCAAGCCCGGCACGGTTGCCCCGCAAGACACGGTGCAGGCCGTGCCCGGCGCGCCGGACGCGCTGGCGCCCGACTTCCGCGGCGAGCAGACCAAGCTGCCGCACCAGGAGATGCGCTCGGAACTCACGCCGCAGATCCTGTCGGTGCTGATGGTCACGCCCGACCGCATGGCCACGCTGGACCTCTTCCAGTACATCCGCCACCTGCGCGACAACAAGCAGGACACGCAGCGCTACGAGATCGCGCTGTGGAAGAAGGTGGTCTATCCGTTCACCGTGCTGGTGATGATGGCGCTGGCCCTGCCTTTTGCGTATCTGCACGCACGTGCAGGTGCGGTCGGCCTGAAGGTGTTCGGCGGCATCATGCTCGGGTTGTCGTTCCAGCTGGTGAACAACCTCTTCTCGCACGTCGGCCTGCTGAACACGTGGCCGGCCATCTTCACGGCCATCGTGCCGGGCGCGCTGTATCTGGCACTGGCGCTGGTCAGCCTGCGCTGGGTGGAGCGCCACTGATGGCTGGCCGTGCACTTGTCCTGTTTGCGCACGGCGCGCGCGACGCGCGCTGGCGTGAACCGTTCGACCGCCTGCGCGAGCGTTTGGCTGCGCAGCAGCCCGACGTTGACACGCGCCTCGCCTTTCTCGAACTGATGGCGCCCGATCTGCCGGGCACCATCGCTGACCTGGCCGCAAACGGCACGCAGAGCATCACCATCGTGCCCGTGTTCTTCGGCCAGGGCGGCCACCTGCGGCGCGATCTGCCTGCGCTGGTCGCGCAATGCACGCAGGCGCATCCCGCCCTCTCCATCCGCTGCGCCGACGCCGTTGGCGAAGACGACGCCGTACTCGACGCCATCGCGGGTTACTGCGTCCGGCAACTGGGCTAAACCAGACGCCCTACTGCGGTTCTGCCGCGCGCGCGAAGCGCGCATGCACGTTGTTCTCGACGTGAAAGCCATGCGCGCCGAACTCCACCAGTTCCAGTGTCAACCCGAGATAACGGCGCGCAAACACGTCGGCCAGATGCGCACGCATGGCGGCGAACATCGCTGCACAGATCGGCCCCGTCACGGCTTTGCGCCGCCCCGCCTTGATGCGGAACGTCACGTGGATGAAGGCATCGTCTTCCGCGCCATCGGCCATGCGGTATTGGTCGAGGCGCAGCGCGCGCGTGCGGATGCCACCAATGGGAAACACATCCGCATAGCCGATCAGCACATCGTTAAGCACGCGCATCAGCTCAGGAATGCGCGCATCGGCCTCGACATTGGCGGTGTATTCGATGATGACGTGCGGCATGGCACTGATCTCCCCCCGGAGAATGAAATAGGTCAAAGCATCTCATGCCCGGCAGCGTTGTCGCTGTACCCGGGCGGGTTTTTACTGCGTGAAGAAGGGGGAGTGAGAGAAAGCGCTGGCGCGCCGAGCGCAGCTCAGGCGGCCAAGCTATGGGGATGCGCGTCGAGCGCGGGTTCAGATGCGGCCGCCGATGCCCGCACGGCCAACGCGTCGCCGATCATCAGCAGGCTCGGATGCTCGGCGTTGATCCACTCCGCGGCGGCGCCATTGGCCATCTGCTGCAGCGTGAAGCACGCCGAGCGCTGCTCGGGCGTGGTGGCAGCCTCGACCACCCAAGCGGGGGTGGACGGCGCGCGGCCACGTGCGATCAGGTCTGCTGCGATGGAGGCGGCCTGATCACGGCCCATGTAGTAGACGAGCGAATCGGCCTGCGCTACGGGTTCCGGCACGGCGCCTTCGGGTTGCGGCGTGTCCGGGTCGGTCGCCTTGGCTTGCGTAACAAACGCGACGCTGCGGGCAACGCCGCGCTTGGTCAAGGGTTGACGAATGGCGGACGCGGCTGCCAGCGCCGCCGTAATGCCCGGGACGACTTCGTAGTCGATGCCGGCCTGCTCGAGCGCCTGCAGTTCCTCGTCGGCACGGCCGAACAGCATCGGATCGCCCCCCTTCAGGCGCACGACGCGCTGATATTTGGTGGCCAGATCGACGAGTTGGCGATTGATGAAGCGCTGCGCGGTCGAACGCTTGCCGCAGCGCTTGCCGACCGCAATCAACACGGCCTGCGGGCAGTACTGGAAGACCTCCGGCGAGACCAGTGCGTCATGCAGCACGACCTCGGCTTCGCCCAACAATCGTGCACCGCGCACCGTGATGAGGTCCGCGGCGCCGGGGCCCGCACCAATCAGGCTCACGTGGCCAAGTGTTTTGGGGGTCTTCGCTTCCATTGCCTGGATTCCTTTGCTTTTTCCTGCGGCGCGCAACTTAGCACGCGCCATCCACATTAGGAAAATGCACGGATCATGCCAGCCGCCACCGTATGGTGCGTGGCTTCGTCCACCAGGATGAATGCGCCGGTGGCCGGGTTGTCGCCATATGCGTCGCAGACGATCGGCTTCTGCAGGCTGATGTTGACCGTACCGATATCGTTGAGCGCGATCTGCTTGCGGCCGGTCTCGTGCGACAGCGTATGCACGTCCAGCACGCGCTCCACATCCGACACGCGTGCGAACACGGTGGCGGTCGTGTGCTTGAGCACGTACTTGCGGGCCGGATTCAGCTCATGCTCGTCGAACCAGCACAGGTCGGCATGCAGCTTCTTGGCGGCATTGGCTGCCGTGGTCGGGGCAGCGACGATCGTGTCGCCGCGGGAGATGTCCACGTCGTCGGCCAGGCGCACGGTAATGGTCTCGCCGGGGCCGGCGGAATCAGCTGCGCCATTGGGCGTCAGCACTTCGGCCACCGTGGTTTCGCGGTTGGCGGGCAGCACGCGCACGGCTTGGCCGACGCGCACGGTGCCGGCTTCCACACGGCCCATGTAGCCGCGGAAATCATCGGCCTGCGAGCCGTCCTGGCGCGCCACCAGCTGCACCGGGAAGCGCAGCGCATCGTCGCCCGCCGGGGCGGTCTCTTCCACCTTCAAGTCTTCCAGCAGCGCCAGCAGCGGCTCGCCCTGGTACCACGGCATGGCTTCGGACGCATGAACGATATTGTCGCCGCGCAGCGCAGACACCGGCACGTAGCGCACGTCGCGCAAGCCGAGTTGTGCGGCCAGTGCATCGTAGGCGGTACGGATTTCGTTGAAGCGCGCTTCGCTGTAGTCGACCAGGTCCATCTTGTTGATGGCCACGATCACGTGCTGCAGTTCCAGCAGTTTCACGATGGCAGAATGGCGCTTGGTCTGAGCCAGCAACTCCGTCTTGCCGTCAACGGTCGTCACACGCGTGGCATCGATCAGGATGATGGCGGCGTGCGCGGTCGAGGCGCCGGTCACCATGTTGCGCGTGTACTGCTCGTGGCCCGGCGTATCCGCAATGATGAACTTGCGGCGCGCGGTCGAGAAATAGCGGTACGCCACGTCAATCGTGATGCCCTGCTCGCGCTCGGCTTCCAGGCCGTCGGTCAGCAGCGAGAAGTCGATCTGCTCGCCGGCAGTGCGTTTGTTCTTGGCGTTGGCCAGCGCTTGCAACTGGTCGGTCAGCACGGCCTTGCTGTCGTACAGCAAGCGGCCAATCAGCGTGCTCTTGCCGTCGTCAACGGAACCGGCGGTGATGAAGCGCAGCAGGCCTTGGTGCGATGCAGGATGCGTCGCTGGGTGCGTCGAATTCGTCGTCATGATCAGAAATACCCTTCCTTCTTGCGCTTTTCCATCGAGGCTTCGCTCGTCTGGTCGTCCATGCGCGTGGCGCCGCGTTCGGTGATTTCGGTCACGGCCGTCTCGGCGATGATCTCGGCCGGCGTGGCGGCGGTGCTCGCCACCGGGCATGTGCAGCTGATGTCGCCCACGGTGCGGAAGCGCACCGACAGGACTTCGCTCACGTCGCCGTCGGCCTTGGGCGTGATCGACGTGACGGGCACCAGCAGGCCGTTCTTGCGCACCACTTCACGCTCGTGCGCGTAGTAGATCGGCGGCAGGGCGAGGTTCTCGCGGGCGATGTACTGCCACACGTCGAGTTCCGTCCAGTTGGAGATCGGGAACACGCGCATCTGCTCGCCCTGCGCCATGCGTGCGTTGTACAAGCTCCAGAGTTCCGGGCGCTGGGCCTTCGGATCCCACTGGCCGAACTCGTCGCGGAACGAGAAGATGCGCTCCTTCGCACGGGCCTTTTCTTCGTCGCGGCGGGCACCGCCCATCAGGGCGTCGAAGCCGTGCGATTCGATCGTCTCCAGCAGCGTGACGGCCTGTGCGGCGTTGCGCGAATCGGTCTCTTTACGCAGGCGCACGGTGCCGCGCTTGATGGAATCCTCCACATGGCCCACCACCAGGCGAGCACCCAGCTTGGCGACCTGCTCGTCGCGGAAGGTGATCACCTCGGGGTAGTTGTGACCCGTGTCGATGTGCACCAGCGGGAACGGCAGCTCGATCTTGCGCTCGCCCAGGCGGAAGGCCTTGAGCGCCAGATGCAGCATGACGATCGAATCCTTGCCGCCCGAGAACAGCAGCGCCGGGTTGCGGCACTCGGCCACCACCTCGCGGATGATGTAGATCGACTCGGCTTCCAGCCAGTCGAGGTGCTCGTTCTGCACAGGCGTCAATGCCGTGCCGGGGATTTCGCTCATGACTCCCATGTTCCTTTCCTTAGCTCTTTTGCGACAGATTCGTCGCATGCAGACCGCATTCCTTGCTGTCGCGCGATTCCCACCACCAGCGGCCGGCGCGCACATCCTCACCAGCGCGCACCGCACGCGTGCAAGGCTCGCAGCCAATGCTGGGATAGCCCTTGTCGTGCAGCGCGTTGGTGGGCACGTTGTGCTGCTCGAGGTAGGCCCAGACTTCAGGCTCGGACCAGTCGAACAGCGGGTTGTACTTGGCGATGCCGCGGGCGTCGTCGTCTTCAGCAAACGGCAGGTCGGCACGGGTGACGGCCTGCTCGCGTCGCTGGCCCGTCAGCCATGCGTCGGCATCTTTGAGCGCGCGATTCAGCGGCACCACCTTGCGGATGTTGCAGCAGGCCTTGCGCAGTTCGATGCTGTCGTAGAAGGCGTTCAGGCCGTGGTCACGGACGTAGGCTTCCACTGCGCGGGCATCCGGTGCGTATTGCTCGATCACATAACCGTAGTGCTCGCGGATGCGCTCGAGCATCGCCAGCGTTTCGGCGTGCAGACGGCCGGTCTGCAGCGTGAAGATCGGCAGGTGCGCCCGCACGGCCTGGGGGCTGCGCAGGATCGCATCGGTCACGACCATGTCTTCGGCTGCCAGGCTGGTGGCGAACTTTGCCACGCCGTGCCTGGCGGCAATCTCGGCCAGGCGCTCGAACAGCGCGGCTTCCTTCGCAGCGAGGGCTTCAGCCGTGCCGGTGTAGACCGGACGCGTCCACAGCACCGGGCGCCCGATAGCGGACACCGGCACCTCGGACAGGGCAGCCTCTTGGAACTCGCTCATACTGCGCTCGCCTCGGTAGCACGCTCGCGGCGGAACAACGGACGCGGCTCGTCGACGGCGCCTTGGTAGCGCACGCTGATCTCGCCGAAGCCGTTCAGTGCATCGTCGATGTTCTTGTCTGCGCGCACGGCGTAAGCGTCGAAACCGCAACGGCGCATGAAGTCCAGTTGATCGCGCAGCACGTCGCCGATGGCACGCAACTCACGCGTGAAGCCCAGGCGCTGGCGCAGCAGGAACGCGGTGCTGTAGCCACGGCCATCACGGAAGACCGGGAAATCCACCGCCACCAGCGACAAGCTGGGCAGGTCTGCCTCCAGCGCGAACGGCTCGTCGTCCGGAGCGAGCCAGACGGCCAGTGTGCCGGCGCGGGCGCGGGCGAGCAGTGCGTCGCGGTGGGCTTCCCAATAGGGCAGCGGCACGATGGCGTGCGCGGCGGCGTCCACATCGGCTTGCGTCAGCTCACCACCTTCCGGGGTGCGCAGCACGGTCCATTCGTCAGCCACGATTTGCGGGGCACCGTTTTGCAGCTTGATGATCTTGCTCATGTTCGTTTCCCTCGGCTTTCAGGCTTCTGCACGGGCGTAGACGCGTTCCTTGAACGGGGCCATGCCGATGCGGTGATAGGTGTCGATGAAGCGTTCGTCTTCCGTGCGGTTGGCGACGAAGGTATCGATGATGCGCTCGATCACGTCGGGCATTTCTTCGGCCTTGAACGACGGGCCGATGATCTTGCCGATCGCCGAGTCGTTGCCCTGTGCGCCGCCCAGCGACACCTGGTACCACTCTTCTTCGTGCTTATCGACACCCAGGATGCCGATGTTGCCGACGTGGTGGTGACCGCACGAGTTGATGCAACCCGAGATGTTGAGCGACAGCTCGCCCAGGTCGTGCACGTAATCGAGATCGTCGAAGCGCGCCTGAATCGCCTGCGCGATGGGGATCGACTTGGCGTTGGCCAGCGAGCAGAAGTCACCGCCCGGGCACGCAATGATGTCGGTCAGCAGGCCGATGTTGGCGGTGGCCATGCCGTGCTCCTTTGCCAGCTGCCACAGCTCCAGCAAGTCGTGCTTCTTCACGTCCGGCAGGATCAGGTTTTGCTCGTGCGCGACACGCACCTCGCCAAAACCGAACCGCTCGGACCAATCCGCCACCAGCGCCATCTGCTCGGCCGTGGCGTCGCCCGGGGGCAGCGCCGCGCCCGGCTTGAGCGAGAGCGTGACAGCGGCATAGCCCGGCACACGGTGCGGATGCACGTTGCGGCTCACCCAGCGGGCGAACGCCTTGTTCTCCAGTAGCGCCTTTTCATAGGCAGCGTCGGTGTCGGCCAGCTTTTCATACGCGGGCGGCGCGAAGAACTGCGCCACGCGGTCGAACTCGGCCTGCGTGATGGTCGACGGGCCGTCCTTGATGTGCTGCCACTCTTCTTCCACCTGGCGCGCAAATTCCTCAGCGCCGATGGCCTTCACGAGAATCTTGATACGCGCCTTGTACTTGTTGTCGCGGCGGCCGTAGCGGTTGTACACGCGCACGGCGGCCTCGATGTACGACAGCATGTGCTGCCACGGCAGGTCTTCCTTGATGATTGCGCCCAGGATCGGCGTGCGGCCCATGCCGCCGCCGGCCAGGATGCGCAGCAGCGTCTGCCCGTCCTTCTCATAGGCGTAGACGCCGATGTCATGCAGTTGCGTCACGGCGCGGTCGTCTCGCGAGGCCGACACGGCAATCTTGAACTTGCGCGGCAGGAACGCGAACTCGGGGATGAACGTCGACCATTGGCGCAGGATTTCCGCCAGCGGGCGCGCGTCGATCACCTCGTCCGGTGCCACGCCGGCAAACTGGTCGGTCGTGATGTTGCGGATGCAGTTGCCCGAGGTCTGGATGGCGTGCATTTCCACCGAGGCCAGCTTGGCCAGGATGTCGGGCACCTGCTCCAGCTCGATCCAGTTGTACTGGATGTTCTGGCGCGTGCTGAAGTGGCCGTAGCCGCGGTCGTGCTCGGCGGCGATGTGGCTGAGCATGCGCAGTTGCTTGGCGCGCAGGTGGCCATACGGAATCGCCACGCGCAGCATGTAGGCGTGGCGCTGGTAGTACAGACCATTCTGCAGGCGCAGCGGCAGAAACTCTTCTTCCGTCAGTTCGCCCGAAATGCGGCGGCGCACCTGGTCGCGGAACTGCGCGACGCGGTCGGCGACGAGGCGGTGATCGTAAGCGTCGTATTGGTACATGACTGTTCGGTCCAATCCGGCTGGGCCGGCGTGCGATTCAATTGGGGGAATGCGTTTCGTTATGGCGCTGCCGCCGATTCAACGACAGCAGCCACAGTCAAGCAGGGCCGGCATGAAGTCATGCATCACGACACCAGCTTGATGGCCGTGATCGTCAGCGTGGCGGCAAGCGCGCCGCGCACCAGACGTTCCGGCAGATTCTTGGACAGGCGCGCGCCCAGCCAGATACCCGGGATGGAGCCCACCAGCAGCGACACCAGCAGGTTCCAGTCGATCGTGCCCAGGTACATGTGGCCCAGGCCCGCCACGGCGGTCAGCGGCACGGCATAGGCGATGTCGGTGCCGGCCACTTCGGCGCTCTTCAATTCGGGATACAGGATGAGGATGAGCGTCGCGCCCACAGCACCCGCGCCGATGGACGACACCGTCACCAGCACGCCCAGCACCACGCCGACGATCACCGTGGCCACGGCCAGCGTGATGCCTTGCAAGCGATAGCGCGGGTTGCGGGCCAGCCAGCCCAGCACGCGCTGGCGGAACAGCAGCGAAATCACCGTCAGGATGACGGACACGCCAATCGTCACGCGGATAAGGTGCATCCACTCGGCATCGAGATTGCCCATGCGCTTGAGTACCAGCACCGTCACCAGCGCGGCGGGCAGGCTGCCCAGGCAGAGCAGCTTAACGATGTCCCAGCGGATATGACCGTGGCTGCGGTGTGCGATCGTGCCGACACCCTTGGTCAGCGAGGCGAAGGCCAGGTCGGTGCCCACAGCGGTCGCCGGCGAAAAGCCGAACATCAACGTCAACAGCGGCGTCATCAGCGAGCCGCCGCCAACGCCCGTCAGGCCGACCAACAGGCCGACCAGCAGACCGGAAATCGTATAGGCAAGCGTCATGGCGCAGGGACAGTGAGGGCGTGTTATCACGAAGTTCGAGCATCGTAATGAACTGGCCTCATATCCCAAACCAATAAAAAATTGTTTGTTTATATGGCGTCGGTTATAAGTAGCGTTCAGTTCGCACCCGTTCTTCTTATTGACCGCGCAGCCATGAACCTCCACCAATTCCGCTTCGTGCGCGAAGCCGTGCGGCAGAAATTCAACCTGACAGAGGCCGCAAAAGCGCTCTATACATCACAGCCAGGTGTCTCCAAGGCCATCATCGAGCTGGAAGAGGAACTGGGTGTCGATATCTTCACCCGTCACGGCAAGCGCATCCGGGGCCTCACGGAACCGGGCCGGCGCATCCTGGCTTCAGTCGAGCGCGTGCTGGAAGAGGTGGAAACCCTCAAGCGCGTGGGCAAGGACTACGCCGCGCAGGACCAGGGCAACTTCACCATCGCCACCACGCACACGCAGGCGCGCTATGCGTTGCCCAAGGCGATTGCCGAATTCACGCGCAGGTACCCCAAGGTGCGCCTTTCCATTCAGCAGGGCACGCCCGCGCAGATTGCGGAGATGGTGCTGCACGACCAGGCCGACCTTGCCATCGCCACCGAAGGCATGTCGCATGTGAAGGATCTGATCTCGATCCCGGGCTACCAGTGGCAGCATGTGGTGGTGACGCCGCCTGACCACCCGCTTCTGTCGCGCCAGCACCTGACGCTGGACGACCTGAAGGGTTACCCGATCATCACGTACGACCACCACTTTGCCGGCCGGCCCAAGATCGACCACGCGTTCGAGCTGCGCCAGATCAAGCCCGACATCGTGCTCGAAGCCATCGACGCCGACGTCATCAAGACGTACGTGGAAGTGGGCCTGGGCGTGGGCATCGTGGCCGGCGTCGCGTTTGATGCCGAGCGCGACCGCAACCTGCGCGCCATTCCGGCCGGACACCTCTTCGGCACCAACGTCACGCACCTGGGCGTCAAACAAGGGGCGTACCTGCGCGGCTTCGTCTACACCTTCATCGAACTGTTTGCGCCGACGCTCACGCGCAAGCTGGTCGAACAACTCATGTCCGGCGATCACGAAGCGTACGAGCTTTGATCCGCCGGCAATCTGCAACACTCGAACCTCCCGGAGATTTCATGACGACCCGACGTCGCCTGCTGTGCGGCATGGCGCTCTTTGCCAGCGCTGCTGCACTTGCCCTGCCTGCCCAAGCCGACATCCGCGTGGGCGTGGTGCTGTCCACCACCGGCCCCGCCGCGGCCATCGGCATTCCCAGCAAGAACACCGTGCAGATGTGGCCGGCGACCATCGGCGGCCAGCGCGCGCAGGTCATCGTGCTCGACGACGCCTCCGACCCGTCGATGGCGGTGCGGGACGTGCGCAAACTGATCGCCGAAGACAAGGTAGACGTGATCGTCGGGCCGACGATCGTGCCGACGGCGCTGGCTTCGCTCGATGCAGTGGCCGAAGGGCAAACGCCAATGATCACGCTGGCAGCATCTGCCTCCATCGTCGAGCCGCAGGACGCCAAGCGCCGCTGGGCCTTCAAGATGCCGCAGAACGATTCGCAGATGGCCACGCTCGTCACCCAGCACATGGCAGACAACGGCGTGCACACCGTCGGCTTCATCGGCTTTACCGATGCGTATGGCGAGAGCTGGTGGCGTGAATTCTCGAAGCTGGCCGACGTGCGCAAGTTGCGCGTGGTGGCCAACGAGCGCTTTGCGCGCACGGATACCAGCGTGACCGGTCAGATTCTCAAGCTGATGGCCGCCAAGCCCGACGCCATCCTGATTGCCGGGGCCGGCACCCCGGCCGCCCTGCCCCAGCGCACGCTGGTCGAGCGCGGCTACAAGGGCCGCATCTACCAGACGCATGGCATCGCCAGTACGGAGTTCCTGAAGGTGGGCGGCAAGGATGTGGAAAGCACGCTCTTCCCGACCGGCCCCGTGGTGGTCGCGCGCGAACTCCCGGCCGGCCATCCGGTGCGCAAGGTGGCTGTGGAATTTGCTGATCGCTATGAAGCCAAGTATGGCCCCAACACCGTCACGCAGTTCGCGGGCGACGCATGGGGCGCTTGGCAGTTGCTCGACAATGCCACGGCCCGTGCGCTCAAGACCAGCGCCAAGCCTGGTACACCTGCCTTCCGCGCCGCCCTGCGCGATGCGCTGGAAACCACGCGCGATCTGACTGTGCCCAACGGCGTGCTGAATCTGAATACCCAGGATCATCAGGGCTTCGATCAACGCTCGCGCGTGATGGGCATCATCAAGAACGGCCGCTTCGCTTACGCCGGCCCGCGCTAAATCAATATCGATACGCAAGACGTAATACGCAGAGATTCGCCATGACACGCATTGCCTTCATCGGCCTCGGCAACATGGGCACGCCGATGGTCCAACACCTGATTGCCGCCGGGCATCCGGTGCGCGCCTATGTGCGCCGTCCGGAAGCTGTCGACAACGCCCGCGCCCTCGGCGCCGAGCCGTGCAACGCCCCTGCCGAAGCGGCGCGCGACGCGGAGGTCATCTTCACCAACGTCACGTCCACAGCCGATGTGGAAGGCGTGCTGCTCGGGCCGGACGGTGTCATCCATGGCGCGCCGCGTGGTGCGGTGTGCATCGATCACAGCACGATCTCCGCCGTGGCCACGCGCCGGATCGCGGCCGATTTGGAAGCGGCGGGTCTGGAGTTCCTGGATGCGCCGGTCTCAGGCGGCACCGCAGGCGCGCAGAAGGCCACGCTGTCGATCATGGTCGGCGGCAAGGCCGAGGTGCTGGCGCGCGTGCGCCCGCTGCTGCAGCTGCTGGGCACTACGATCACGCACGTCGGCGACTACGGTGCCGGCCAGGTCGCCAAGGCGTGCAACCAGATCGTGCAGGTCATCAATATCCAGGGCATTGCCGAAGCCATGCTGTTTGCGCGCGCCCAGGGCACCGACCCGTCGCGCGTGCTGGCGGCCATCGGCCCGGGCTTCGCGGGCAGCCGCATGCTCGACCTGGAAGGGCCCAAGATGGCCGAGCGCAACTTTGCCGCCGGCATCGAAGCGCGCCTGCACGACAAGGATTTCGGCCTGGTGCGCGAGATCGCCCAGGAACTCGGCCTGCAGATGCCGGCGATGGAGCTGGTGGCCTCGCAGCTCAATACGCTGGTCGCCAATGGCTGGGGGTATGACGATACGGCGTCGCTGCTGCGCGTGCTCGAGCAGCAGAACAACCACCACACAGATTGAGCGTCTTCCGGCCGCCTTGTTCGCTTGGCCGGACTTCTGGCATAATTGCCGGCTCATCAGCACCTGCCCGAGTGGTGAAATTGGTAGACGCAGGGGACTCAAAATCCCCCGCCGCAAGGCGTGCCGGTTCGATTCCGGCCTCGGGCACCAGAATTCAAGCCGCTTCTGTTCACGCAGAAGCGGCTTTTTCATTGGACGCTCGGCAACGCAACGGCAGCCGGCAACACGCCCCGCGCGGCGTGGGATAATGGCGGCTTTGCCCCGGGCGCGGCTCAAGAGGTTGATCGCACGGGCATGAGGGCCAGTATCCGCGTGGCCCGCTCCCCCATTTCGAAACTTCTTCAGTACGCACAATGCCCGCATACCGTTCCAAAACCTCCACCGCCGGCCGCAACATGGCGGGGGCACGCTCGCTCTGGCGCGCCACCGGCATGAAAGACGAAGATTTCCAGAAGCCGATCATTGCGGTGGTCAACTCGTTCACCCAGTTCGTTCCTGGCCACGTGCACCTGAAAGACCTGGGGCAGCTCGTCGCGCGCGAGATCGAAGCCGCGGGTGGTGTGGCCAAGGAATTCAACACGATTGCCGTGGATGACGGCATCGCCATGGGCCACGACGGCATGCTGTATTCGCTGCCCAGCCGCGACATCATTGCCGACTCGGTGGAATACATGGTCAACGCGCACTGCGCCGATGCCATGGTGTGCATCTCCAACTGCGACAAGATCACCCCGGGCATGCTGATGGCCGCCATGCGCCTGAACATTCCGGTGATCTTCGTCTCGGGGGGCCCGATGGAAGCGGGCAAGACGCGCCTGGCCAACCCCGTCACCAAAGCCATCGAGATCAAGAAGCTGGATCTGATCGACGCGATGGTGATCGCGGCCGACAGCAAGTATTCCGACGAGGAAGTGGCGGAAGTCGAGCGCTCCGCGTGCCCGACCTGCGGTTCGTGCTCGGGCATGTTCACGGCCAACTCGATGAACTGCCTGACCGAAGCGCTCGGCCTGTCGCTGCCGGGCAACGGCACCGTGGTCGCCACGCACGCAGACCGCGAGCAGCTCTTCAAGCGCGCCGGCCGCCGCATCGTTGAACTCGCCCGCCAATACTACGAGCAGGAAGACGAGCGCGTGCTGCCGCGCTCGGTCGGTTTCAAGGCGTTCGAAAATGCGATGACGCTCGACATCGCGATGGGCGGCTCGACCAACACGATCCTGCACCTGCTGGCCATCGCGCAGGAAGCGGAGATCGACTTCACGATGGCGGACATCGACCGCCTTTCGCGCGTCGTGCCGCAGCTGTGCAAGGTCGCGCCGAACACAAACAAGTACCACATCGAAGACGTGCACCGCGCCGGCGGCATCATGGCCATCCTGGGTGAGCTGGATCGTGCCGGCAAGCTGCACACCGACGCGCCCACCGTGCACGCGCCCACGTTGAAGGACGCGCTGGACCAGTGGGACATCGTCCGCACGTCGGATGAAGCTGTGCAGACGTTCTACCGTGCCGGCCCGGCGGGTATCCCGACGCAGGTCGCCTTCAGCCAGAACACGCGCTGGCCGAGCCTGGATCTGGACCGCGCCGAAGGCTGCATCCGCTCGAACGAGCATGCGTTCTCGAAGGAAGGCGGCCTGGCCGTGCTGAGGGGCAATATCGCGCTGGACGGCTGCGTGGTCAAGACCGCCGGGGTGGACGAAAGCATCCTCGTGTTCGAAGGCACGGCGCACGTGACGGAATCGCAGGACGAAGCGGTCGCGAACATCCTCGCCGACAAGGTCAAGGCCGGCGACGTGGTGGTCGTGCGCTATGAAGGCCCGAAGGGCGGCCCCGGCATGCAGGAAATGCTGTACCCGACGAGCTACATCAAGTCCAAGGGCCTCGGCAAAGCCTGTGCGCTGCTGACGGACGGCCGCTTCTCCGGCGGTACCTCGGGGCTGTCGATTGGTCACTGCTCGCCGGAAGCGGCTGCGGGCGGCGCGATCGGCTTGGTGCGCAACGGTGACAAGATCCGCATCGACATCCCCAACCGCACGATCAACGTGCTGGTGTCGGATGAAGAACTCGCGCGTCGCCGCGAAGAGCAGAACGCCAAGGGCTGGAAGCCCGCGCAGCCGCGTCCGCGCAAGGTGTCGGCCGCGCTCAAGGCGTACGCCAAGCTGGTCATGTCGGCGGACAAGGGCGCGGTGCGCGACCTGTCGCAACTGGACGACTGATGCAACACGGGCCAAGCGCTCGATCGACGTAAAAAAGCCGCTCTTCGGAGCGGCTTTTTCTATTGCGTCGGTGCTGCGATGTTCAATCCCACTGCGGCGCCAGCCCGTCCGGTGAAACCTCGCGACCGTTGCGCTCAAGCGCGGCGATCTGAGCCATGTCTTCGTCCGTCAGGTGCAGCGTTTGCGCGCGCAGGTTGCTCGCAAGATGCTCTCGCTTGGTTGACGACGGGATGACCGAGTAGCCGAGCTGCATCGCCCACGCCAGCACGACCTGCGCCGGCGTCGCTTCGTGCCGCTGTGCGATCGCGCCGATCACCGGATCGCCCAGCACCTTGCCGTAGGCGAGCGTCATGTACGACGTGACGTGAATGCCCTCGCGCTGCAGAAATTCGACGAGCTTGCGGTTCTGCAGATACGGGCTCAGCTCGATCTGGTTGGTGGCGATGGCGTCTTTGCCAGCCACCGCAATCGCCTGCTGCGTCAGGGCGATATTGAAGTTCGAGACGCCGATCTCGCGCGTCAAACCCCGGGCCTTGGCTTCGGCCAACGCGGTCATGAATTCTTCGATCGACACGCCGTTGTCGGGCGCAGGCCAGTGGATCAGCGTGAGGTCGACGTAATCGGTGCGCAGCTTGGCGAGGCTGTCTTCGAGACTCGCCGCGAGCTTGTCCCTGGCGTAGTTGTCGACCCAGATCTTGGTCGTGAGGAACAGGTCTTCGCGGCGCACGCCGGAGCCGGCAATGGCCTCGCCTACCTCCGCTTCATTGCCGTAGATTTGCGCGGTGTCGATGACGCGGTAGCCAAGTTCGAGGCCATTGCGAACCGAGTCGATGACGACCTGGCCCTTCAGGCGGAACGTGCCGAGGCCGAAAGCGGGAATCTTGTTCATCTTGTGCTCCAGGGGAAATCGAATCAGGGGTTCATGGCGAAGCGCGCCCGACGCTGCACGACGTGCAGCCCCACCAGCGCAAGGCCTGCCACAGCAATCACCGCGCCGACAATCGGCACCGCCGCATAGCCCAGGCCTGCGGAGATGGCCGCACCGCCCGCTGCCGCGCCCAGCGCGTTGCCGAGGTTGAACGCGCCCACGTTGACCGACGATGCAAGGCCCGGCGCTTCAGCCGCGGCACGCATCACGCGCATCTGGAGCGGCGGCACGACTGCGAACGTGGCAATGCCCCACACCAGCAACGCGGCGGCGGCACCGACGTGCGTCTTGGCCAACACGGGAAACGCGAGCATCGTTACGATCAACAACACCAGGAAGCCGATCAGGCTGCCATCGAGCGAGCGATCGGCCAGGCGGCCGCCGGCAATGTTGCCGATCGAAAAGCCGATGCCGATCAGCACCAGCATGGCCGTCACAAACGCCGGCGAAGCACCGGTCAGTTGCGCAAGCGTTGGAGCAACATACGTGTAGAGCGTGAACATCGCGCCCGCGCCGAGCACCGTGGTGGCGAGCGCGCCCAGCACGACGGGACGCGTCAGGACCGCGAGTTCGGCGCGCAGGTTGGGCATCTTGCCGGCATCGCCCTTCGGCAACGCAGTGAACAAGCCCGCAATGGCGATCAGGCCAAGGCTTGCCGTGGCGGCAAACGACATGCGCCAGCCGATCATCTGGCCAAGCCAGGTCGCGGCCGGCACGCCGCCAACGTTGGCGATCGTCAGGCCCATGAACATCGTGGCCACGGCGCTGGCCTGCTTCTCGCGCGGCACAAGGCTGGCGGCCACCACCGAGCCAAGCCCGAAGAATGCGCCGTGGTTGAGACTGGTGACGAGCCGGGCGAGCAGCAACGTCGTGTAATCCGGCGCGAGGGCCGAAAGCAAATTGCCGATGGTGAAGATGCTCATCAGCGCGATCAGCGCCTTGCGTCGCGGCCAGCGTGCCAGCAGCAACGTCATGATCGGGGCGCCCACCATCACGCCGATGGCGTACGCGCTGATCAGCATGCCTGCCTGCGGAATCGATACATGCACGCCGTCGGCAATCACGGGCAGCAGGCCCATCGGAGAAAACTCGGTGGTGCCGATGCCAAAGGCGCCGGCGGCAAGCGCGAGCAGCGGCAGCGTTGCGCTGCCGCGTGTGGGCTCGGCGGAAGTGTGGGTGGGGTTCATGCGGTGTACTCCAAAGCGGAAGAATGGAAAGCGGGCAGAACCTCTGCCGCGATTTCCGCAAACGTTTCAGCAAGCGGGCGACGATTCCGGCGGAAATACGATGCGTCCGATGCGTGCGCCAAGGCGATGGCGCAGCAGCGAGCGTCCGCGACCGGCGCAATGAGCATGGACCGCAGTGTGCGTGCTCTACCTTTGCAGAAAAACCCGTCCGTCGACGAAACAGTCTTGATCGCCAATCAACAATCGGTGTCACTCAGACGCACGCCGGGTTGGCAACGCTGCAACAGGGCTCGCTCTCCAAAATATGTCATGTCGTGATATATTCCGCCACGAACCTTTTAATTCCGCCATGTCCACCCCCGCACGCCCTTTGTCCAAGCAGGATTTCGAGAACCTCTCCGATTTCCGCTACCACCTGCGTCGCTTCCTGCGCGCCTCCGAAGATCTGATCCACGCCAAGGGCATCACGCCCCTGCAGTATCAGTTGCTGCTGCACGTGAAAGGCTATGCCGGGCGCGAATGGGCCACCGTCGGCGAACTGGCCGAGCGCCTGCAGGCCGCGCCGCACGGCACAGCGGCACTCATCACGCGCTGCGAAGAAGCGGGTCTGGTCGAAAGGCGCCAGAGCGACACCGACGCACGCCAGGTCGAAGTCCATCTCTCCAGGAAGGGCGACAACCTCGTCGCACTGCTGGCCGGGCTGCACCAGAGCGAGCTGTCGGCATTCCGCCGCGCTTTCAAGCTTCCGCACCTCGATCAACCCGCCGAACCCGCCTCCGAGCAGTAACGTCATGCAAGCCCTTGAACACCAACCGCATCGGCGCGACTTTGCGACCGACACCACGCTGTTCCGCACCACTGCGCTGGCGGTCGTCATCGCGGCGTTTGCCACGCTGGCAGCCGTGGTGCTGCTCAACCTGATCCGCTTCTTCACCAACCTGTTCTTTTTCCAGACGCTGTCGCTGGCGGACCGCTCGCCGGCCACCAACACGCTCGGCGCCTGGGTGATTGCGGTACCGCTTATCGGCGGGCTGATCGTCGGTCTGATGGCGCGCTTCGGCTCGGAGAAGATCCGCGGCCACGGCATTCCCGAGGCCATCGAGGCCATCCTGTTCGGCAAAAGCAAGATGTCGCCGAAGGTGGCGGTGCTCAAGCCGCTGTCGTCGGGCATCGTGATCGGCAGCGGCGGCCCGTTTGGCGCGGAAGGCCCGATCATCATGACGGGCGGCGCGATCGGCTCGCTGTTCGCGCAGTTCTTCAAGCTGACGGCCGCCGAGCGCAAGACGCTGCTGGTGGCTGGCGCCACGGCCGGCATGACGGCCGTGTTCGGCACGCCCGTGGCCGCGCTGCTGCTTGCGGTGGAGTTGCTGCTGTTCGAATGGCGCCCACGCAGCATGCTGCCGGTGGCGGTGGCGTGCGCGGTGGCGGGCTTCCTGCGTGTGCTGGTGCTGGAGTCCGGGCCCCTCTTCCCGCTGGACACCGCACCCGCGACGCTGCCTGCGCTGGGCTCGTGCGTGGTCGCCGGATTGCTGTGCGGCGCGCTGGCGCGCTCGCTGTCGATGGCGCTGTACAAAACGGAAGACCTGTTCGGCCGCCTGCCGATCCACTGGATGTGGTGGCCGGCCCTCGGTGGCCTGGTGGTCGGCATCGGCGGCTATTTCGAGCCGCGTGCGCTGGGTGTCGGCTACGACGTCATCGGCGATTTGCTGCACAACCATCTCGCCATCCGGGTGGCGCTGGCGCTGCTGGTGGTCAAGGCCATCATCTGGGTGATCGCGCTGGGCTCGGGCACGTCGGGTGGGGTGCTTGCCCCGTTGCTGATGATGGGCGCCGGCTTGGGGGTGTTGATCGGCCCAGTGCTGCCCGGCGGCGACCCGGGCCTGTGGCCGCTCGTGTGCATGGCGGCCATGCTGGCCGGTGTGCTGGGCGCCCCGCTCACGGCCATCGTCTTCGCCTTCGGCCTCACACACGATGTGAACGCGCTGCTGCCGATTCTGCTGGCGGTGGCAGTATCCTACGGCTTTGTCGTACTGACGATGCCGCGCTCGATCATGACCGAGAAGATCGCGCGCCGCGGCTTCCACATCTATCGCGAATACGCTGTCGACCCGCTCGAGCGCCACGCCGTGGAAGAGGTGATGACGCGTTCGGTGCAGACCATCGACGCGCAGGCCACGCTGGCCGATACACTCGCCGACCGCTTCGGCGCCACGCAGGCGCACCGAGCGTTTCCCGTGGTGCAAGGTGGGCCGAATGGCACGTTGATCGGCATGCTCGACCGCGATGCGCTGCTGGCGGGCCAGAAGCGCGGTGCCGTCACCGTGGCCGAGTTGTTTGGTGCGAATGCCCCCGTGATGGCGCTGCCCGGTGAGACCTGCCGCATCGTCGCCACGCGCCTGGCAGTGCATGGGCTCGAGCGGCTGCCGGTGGTGGCCGATTCACAATCACGCGCGCTGGTGGGCATTGTCTCGCGCAGCGATTTGGTCAAGCCGTCGCTAGCGTTCTTTGATGAAGAACAGCGCCGCGAGCGCTTCCGCCGTGTGCCGCTGTCAGGCACGCGCACGCATCTTGAACTGCGCCGTCGGCGCGCAGGCCGCGTCGCGCGGTAATGTCAGCCGGCCACGTGCCGGTTACGTCCGCTTTCCTTGGCGCGATACAGCGCCAGATCGGCGCGCTTGAGCATTTCCGACGCGGTATCGCCCGGCCGGCAGCCCGTCATGCCCATGCTGACGGTCATCGACAGCCCGGTCGGGAAGCTTTCGTCCGTCTCGGCCACCGCCGTACGCAGGCGCTCGGCCACCTCGGTGGCGGTTTCCAGCGTGGTGCGTCCCATCACCATGGCGAATTCCTCGCCGCCCAAACGCCCCACCAGATCACTGCTGCGCAGCACGCCCGTGGCAAGCGACGCAAAGCGCTGCAGCGCCATGTCCCCCACAGCGTGGCCCCATGTGTCATTGATGCGCTTGAAGTGATCCAGATCGGCCAGCACGAGCACAAGCGGTTCGGCACGATTGTGCGCACGCGCGAGCACCGTATCGAACAGCGCCAGGAACCGGCGGCGCGTCAGCACACCGGTCAGATGATCGAAATGCGCCTCGTTGGCGAGCGCGCTGTTGGTGCGCTGCAGCCGCTGGTTCAGATGGCGCGTCACGCGGTGGTGCTGCCGCTCGCGCACCAAAGACCACGCCACCAGCGCGAACGTCACCAACACACTCACGAACAACACAAAGCCGATCATGCGGTTGCGCGCATGGTTGGCGATCTGCTGGCCCCACGCCGGCAGCGGCTCGGCCACGACGACCGTGAGGTCCGCACTGGCATTGCGCGACACGGTCAGCGATGGCATCGCACTGCCCTCGCGCCAGGCCAGCGTATCGCGCACCTCGGCCGGCACCCAGGCGGGCACATCGCGATGCGCCTTCGCGGTAGGCTGATAGGGCCAGGGCTCGAAGTCGACGCGTTGGTAGGCGTTGTACCGGTCGCTGGCGCCCATGTGCTGCAGGCGAGCATCCGGCAGGACCTTGCCGACCAGCGATGCATCGGTGGACAGAATGATCAAGCCGTTCGGATCGGTCACCAACGATGTCGGGTGCGATACCCAGTGCTGCAGCCTCGCGAGGCTCACCTTGGTGCCCATTGTTGCGACCAGGTAACCTCCGGCGTCATATACCGGCGCGGCGAAGAACAGGCCCGGCACGCCCGTCACCGGGCCGATCGTGAACTGCTCGCCCAGGCCACCCAGCATCGCCTCCTTCATGTACGGCTGCATGCTCAACTGCACGCCGACGAACGAATCGGCATGACCGGCGTTATTGGCCAGCACCACGTAATTGTGTTGGTTCACGACCCACACGTAGTCCAGCCCGAGATTGCCTGCGGTGGCGTTGAGGAAAGCATCGATGTCGACCACTTCCGGGTGCGACATCGCCTCTTCGGCACATGAGCCCTGGTCCATCAGGTTCCAGCGCCGGGTGTCGACGCGCGCCACCGCGCGCGGGATGGCGTCGATCTGCGCGAGCGTCTGCGGCAGCGCGCGCAGCAGGGCCACGTCGGCGGTGATCTGGCTCGACATTCCCTCCGCTACCTGCGCAGCCAACTGGCGCCGCGCATCGACCATCTGCTGCATGTCGCGCGCACCCATCGAATCCGCCACGAAACAGGCGGCAAACCATGAGGCGCCTACGCCCACCACCGCCACCGACAGCCAAAGCGCCAGCGGCGCAACGCGCAGCCAGGCGCCGTGCGACGACGTTGCAGGGGCGGGCTCAGGCGCCTTCACGTCAGACCTCGCTGCTCAGGAAATCCGCCACCGTCGGGTAGCGCAGCGCCACGCGCAACTCGCGCGCAAGCCGCGTGTTGCGCAGCCGGCGCGATTCGCTCATGAAGGACAGCAGCGCAGGCTCGATCTGCTGGAGGGCCTCCGCGCGGGAAATGCGCGGCGGGCGCTGCAAGCCGCGCGCGTCGGCCACGGCGTCAAAGTAATCGCCCATGCGCAGCTCCGATGCATCTGTGGCATGCACGATGCGCTGCGGTCTCCCCCGGAACAGGGCGGCAATGACCGCGCGCGCCAGGTCGTCGGCGTGAATGTGGTTGGTGTAGACATCGTCCTCCGCGCGCAAGGCGGGCGTACCGCGTTCGAGCCGCGCGATGGGTAGCCGATCCGCCGCATAAATGCCGGGGATGCGCAAGATCGACGTGCGCCAGCCGCCGCCCGCGCCAAACCAGCGCACGCGCCGCTCGGCCGCGACCCGGCGTTGGGCACGCGCCGTGGTTGGCTTCACCGGGCGGGATTCGTCGACCCAGGCGCCAGCCGCATCGCCGTAGACGCCGCTGGTGCTGGCGTACACGAACGCGCGCGCTTGGAGGTGAGTTTTCAAGCGGCCAGTGAGGCCACCCGTCCTGCGCGCCCGCTCGGGTAAAATGCGACGTTTTGTGGCGGCGGAATTCGGGGACGGCTGCGCCAGCGTATGCAGCAGCGCGGCCGTACGTGGATCATCGTTGCCGACAGCGGGCGGCGGTGCCAGATGCAACACGCGGGGGCTTAACCCTCGCAGGCGGCGCAGCGATGCGGCATCGTCCAGATTGGCGACAATCGGCACGGCGCCGGCTTCGCGCAGCGAAGCTCGACCTTCAAGGCGCGAGGTGACGGCAAAGACGCGAAAACGCGTGCGGAGCATCGCCAGGCAGCGTTGCCCGACGTCGCCGCAGCCGACGATCAGCACGCGGGGAAGGCCCAAGCGTAGTGCGGATTTGGATGGCCGAACGACTAACTGATTCACCATCGGACGTGCTGCCGGATTGACCACCATTGCATGCCCAGACGGGCGACCAGACACTCTTTTCAACATATTCTCGGATTGTAGTATGGCTTACCAGATCAACGTGTTGCCCAGCGGCCGCCAGTTCCAGGCCGAAGACGGCGAGACCATCCTTGCAGCAGCGCTGCGCCAGGGTATCGGCCTGCCGTACGGCTGCAAGAACGGCGCGTGCGGCTCGTGCAAGGGCAACGTGCGCGAAGGTTCCATCGTCCAGGGAACGCACTCCCCCAACGCGCTCTCCGCCCAGGAGGCCACCGAAGGCCGGGCGCTGTTCTGCTGCGCCACACCCGCCACTGACGTCACCATTGAAGTGCGTGAGGTGCATGGCGCCGGCGATGTCCCCATCAAGAAGATTCCGTGCCGCGTCGCGTCACTGGAAAAGGCCGCGCCGGACGTCACCATCGTCAAGCTGCAACTGCCTGCCACCGAGCGTATGCAATTTCTGGCCGGGCAGTACGTGGAATTCCTCCTGCGCGACGGCAAGCGCCGCAGCTACTCGATCGCCAACCCGCCGCACGACGACGGCCCGATCGAGCTGCACATCCGCCACATGCCGGGCGGCGTATTTACCGATTACGTGTTCGGCGCCAAGGAAGGCGCTCCGGCCATGAAGGAGCGCGACATCCTGCGCTTCGAAGGCCCGCTGGGCAGCTTCTTCCTACGTGAAGAGTCCGACAAGCCGATCATCCTGCTGGCCTCGGGCACCGGCTTCGCGCCCATCAAGGCGATCATCGAGCATGCCCAGTTCATCGGCAGCACGCGCCCCATGACGCTGTACTGGGGCGGGCGCCGCCCGCAAGACCTGTACATGCACGCCAAGGCCGAAGAATGGGCGCGCACGCTGCCGAACTTCACCTACGTGCCGGTCGTCTCCAACGCCCTGCCCGAAGACGCCTGGACGGGCCGCACCGGCTTCGTCCACCAAGCCGTGATGGCAGACCACCCCGATCTGTCTGGCCACGAGGTCTACGCCTGCGGCGCGCCGGTAGTGATCAATTCGGCCCGCGCGGATTTCGCCGCCCAGTGCGGGATGCACCCGGATGCGTTCTTCGCCGATTCCTTCACCTCAGAGGCGGACCTCCACCCGGCCGGCTGACGTTGCACAAATCCAAAGAAGGCCCAAATTTCGTTTTGACTTGACTTGGCATCCGTCTTATTCTTGCGCCTTATGAACCAAGCCCTGCACCTCCGACGCCGCCGTACGTTGCTCCCTCCGGGAAGCCACGCGGCTGTCTGCTGATTGCATATCGGGTTCACAGGATTCGACGATCACAAGGCCACGGGGCGACCCCCGTGGCCTTTGTCTTTTTCCAACTCGCGTTTTTCCGCTTTTTCATCTTCCTGCCGCCTTTTTCTGGAGCTTTGCCATGGCGTTTGCTGACTACCCCGTCCAGTCCCTGATGTACATCACCAACCGGCCCGAGATCGTCTTCACCGAAGGCAAGGGCTCGTGGCTGACGGACCACAACGGCAAGCGCTACCTGGACTTCGTGCAAGGCTGGGCTGTCAACTGCCTCGGCCACTCCAACGACGGCATGATCGAAGCGCTGAACGCGCAGGCCCGGAAGCTGATCAACCCGAGCCCGGCGTTCTACAACGAGCCGATGGCCAAGCTGGCCGGCCTGCTGACGGCGCACAGCTGTTTCGACAAGGTGTTCTTCGCCAACAGCGGCGCCGAAGCCAACGAAGGCGCCATCAAGCTCGCCCGCAAGTGGGGCAAGAAGCATAAGAACGGCGCCTTCCAGATCATCACGTTCGACCACAGCTTCCACGGCCGCACGCTCGCCACCATGAGCGCGTCGGGCAAGGCCGGCTGGGACACCATCTTCGCGCCGCAGGTGCCGGGCTTCCCGAAAGCCATCCTGAACGACATTGCCTCGGTGGAAGCGCTCATCACCGACGAGACTGTCGGCGTGATGCTTGAGCCGGTGCAAGGCGAAGGCGGCGTGCTGCCGGCCACGCCGGAATTCATGCAGCAACTGCGTGCGCTGACCAAGAAGCACAAGATCCTGTTGATCGTTGATGAAGTGCAGGCCGGTTGCGGCCGCTGCGGGACCCTCTTCGCCTATCAGCTCTCGAACATCGAGCCGGACATCATGACGCTGGGCAAGGGCATCGGCGGTGGTGTACCGCTGTCGGCCCTGCTGTGCACGGATGAAGTCGCCAGCTTTGAAGCCGGCGACCAGGGCGGGACCTACAACGGCAACCCGCTCATGACGGCCGTCGGCTGCTCGGTGATCGAGCAACTCCTGGCCCCGGGCTTCCTGACTGGCGTGGAAGAACGCGGCGCCTATCTGCGCACGCAACTGCTCAAGCTGAGCGAAGAGTTCGGCCTGGCCGGCGAGCGCGGTAACGGCCTGCTGCGCGCGCTGCTGCTCGGCAAGGACATCGGCGGCCAACTGGTCGAAGCTGCACGCGAGATGAACCCGACGGGCTTGCTGCTGAACGCCCCGCGTCCGAACATCCTCCGATTCATGCCCGCGCTGAACGTGACGACCGAAGAAATCGACACGATGATCGGCATGCTGCGCACGCTGCTGAAGGCGCACGCCTAAGGCGTACTGCATACCCTGGGGCGGCGCGCAATGCGTCGCCCTGCATCGCCCTATACCCCTGTTCCCACTCTGAGGTTTGCCATGGCCGTGACGCGAGAAGTGCCGGCCACGGGGATCGTGTTGTCCGATGATTCCGCGTGGCTTCCGCTGGACGACATCTACAACTTCCTGTCACAGGAGACGTTCTGGGCCCGCGGCCTGCCGCGCGATGTGTTCGACCGATCGGTTGCAAACTCGCTCTGCTTCGCCGCTTATCGACTGAACGGCGATGGCTCACATGTGGAGCTTGTTGGTTTTGCGCGCGTCATTACCGATCGGGCGACGTTCGCCTACCTGTGCGATGTGTTCGTGCTGCCGGCGTTGCGCGGGAAAGGCATCTCACACGCTTTGATGGACTTCCTGCGCGAGCACCCTGACCTGCAGACGCTGCGCCGCACAGTGCTCGTAACAACGGGCGCCGACTGGCTTTATCGCAAACACGGCTTTGCCGATGTGCCGGAGGGTGTCGGGTTCATGCAATTGCATCGGCCGAATATCTACACGGCGGCTTCTGCCTGAAACGCGGGTCGCGCGCAAAAGAAAAAGCCCCGCAATCGCGGGGCTTTCTCGTGGTGCTTGAGGGTGCTTATTCGCCCAGGTAGGCGGCACGCACCTTCGGATCGTCCAGCATCTGCTTGGCATCGCCGCTCATGGTGATGAGACCGGAGTCCATCACGTAGCCGCGGTGCGCAGCCTGGAGTGCCAAGCGCGCGTTCTGCTCGACGAGCAGCACGGTCACGCCTTGCGCCGAGATGTCGCGCACGACCTCGAAGATCTTTTCCACCATGATCGGGGAAAGACCCATCGACGGCTCGTCCAGCAGCAGCAGCTTCGGTTGGCTCATCAGCGCACGCGCCATGGCCAGCATCTGCTGCTCGCCGCCCGACATCGTGCCGGCCAGCTGGTTTGCACGTTCCTTCAGGCGCGGGAAGATGCCGAACATGCGGTCGATGTCGGCCTTGATGTTGGCCTCGTCGTTGCGCGTGAAGGCACCCATCTGCAGGTTCTCGACGATGGTCATGCGCGCAAACACGCCGCGGCCTTCCGGCACCATCGCCAAGCCCTGCTTGAGCAGGTTGTAGCTCGGCACGCCCTTGATGGACTTGCCCAGATACTGCACGTCACCGCCGGCCCAGCCCTGCAGGCCAGTGATGGCCTTCATGGTGGTCGTCTTGCCGGCGCCGTTGGCACCGATCAGCGTGACCAGCTCACCTTCGCGAATCTCCAGATCCACGCCCTTGACCGCCTGGATGCCGCCGTAAGCGACCTTCAGGCTGTCGATCTTCAACATTACTGGTTTCATATTCCGTTCCTCTGCGTCAGTGCGCTGACGCGCCGAGGTAGGCCTCGATCACGGCCGGGTTGCTCTGCACTTCATGTGGCAAGCCTTGTGCGATCACCTTGCCGTAATCCAGCACGGTCAGGCGGTTGCACAAGCCCATCACCAGCTTCACATCGTGCTCGATCAGCAGGATGGTCTTGCCGTCGGAACGGATCTTGTCGAGCAGGCCACGGAGTTCCACCTTTTCCGTGGCGTTCATGCCGGCGGCCGGCTCGTCCAGAGCCAGCAGCTTGGGCTGCGTGGCCAGGGCACGGGCGATTTCCAGACGACGCTGGTGGCCGTACGACAGGTTGCGCGCCGTGTAGTTGGCGTACTTGCCGATGCCGACGTAGTCCAGCAGATCATGCGCCCAGTCTTCGATGGACTGCTCTTCCTCGCGTGCCGCCTTGGTGCGGAACACCGCGCCGATCAGCCCCGCCTTGGTGCGCACGTGGCGGCCCACCATGACGTTTTCCGCCGCGGTCATGTCGCCGAACAGGCGGATGTTCTGGAACGTGCGCGCAATGCCGGCCTTCGCCACTTCGTGCACGGCGGTCGGCTGGTAGGGCGTGCCGCCCAGCACGAACTCGCCCGCGTCAGGCGTATACAGGCCGGTGATGACGTTGAAGAACGTGGTCTTGCCGGCGCCGTTCGGGCCGATCAGACCGTAGATTTCGCCTTCGCGAATTTCCAGGCTCACGTCGGACAGCGCTTGCAGGCCGCCGAAACGCTTCTGGACTCCTCGGATCGAGAGGAGGACGTTGTTATTGCTCATGTGCGTGCCTCCATCAGATACGGGACAGTCCACCAGCCCGCTGCTTTTGCGGACGGTCTTCCTTGCGCGGCGAGGGCCACAGGCCCGACGGGCGATACAGCATCACCACCACCATCGCCAGGCCGAACAGCAGCTGACGAAGCACTTCCGCTTCCACGATCACATGGCCGAACAGCTTGTTCTGCACCGGCTCGGCCAGCGCACGCAGCAGTTCCTGGAAACCGACCAGCAGAATGCCGCCCAGGATCACGCCCGGGATATGGCCCATGCCGCCCAGCACCACGATCGCCAGGATGTAGATCGACTCCCACAGCACGAACGATTCCGGCGACACGAAGCCCTGGAACGACGCGAACATCGCACCCGACACGCCACCGAACGACGCACCCATCGCAAAGGCGAGCAGCTTGATGTTGCGCGTGTTGATGCCCATCGCCTTGGCGGCGATTTCATCTTCACGCAGCGCCACCCATGCACGACCGATACGCGAGTTCTGCAACCGCAGGCACACGATGATGATGATCGCAGCCAGGATCACGAACAGGTAGTAGTACATGTAGACCGAGTCGAAGCGGATGCCGAAGAAATCATGGCGCTTCGAGAAGTCGAACCCGAAGATCTTGACCGGCTCGATCAGGTTGATGCCCTTCGGGCCGTTGGTGATGTTCACCGGACGGTCGAGGTTGTTCATGAAGATCCGGATGATTTCACCAAAGCCCAGCGTCACGATGGCGAGGTAGTCACCGCGCAGCTTCAGCACCGGCGTGCCCAGCAGAATGCCGAACAGCGCCGCCAGCCCGGCACCGAGCGGAATCACCCACCATACGATCAGGTGCAGCCCGTTGGGGAACAGGTTGTGGATCCACTCGAACTGATTGGACAGGTGCGGCGAACCCAGCAACGCCATCATGTAGGCACCCACCGCATAGAACGCGATGTAGCCCAGGTCGAGCAGGCCGGCAAAGCCCACCACGATGTTCAAGCCCAGGGCCAGCATGATGTACAGCAGTGCGAAGTCCAGCACGCGCACCCAGTAGTTGCCACCTGCGGCGCCCACGATGAACGGCGCGAAGATCGCAAGGATCAGGAAGCCGTACAACGCGGCGCGCGTCTTCATCGGCGCTTTGAAATTTTCTGTCATGGCGCTCCCCTTCTTATGCGCGGTCCGCAACGCGTTCGCCCATGATGCCGGACGGGCGGAACAGCAGCACGCCAATCAGCACGATGAATGCGAACACATCCTGGTAGTTCGAACCGAACACACCGCCTGTCAGATCACCGATATAACCGGCACCCAGAGCTTCGATCAGGCCCAGCAGCATGCCGCCAACCATGGCGCCTGCCAGGTTGCCGATGCCGCCCAGCACCGCGGCGGTAAACGCCTTCAGGCCGGGGATGAAGCCCATGTAGAAGTGAGCATTGCCGTAGTTGGTCGCCATCATCACGCCTGCAACCGCAGCCATGGCAGCACCAATCATGAAGGTGGCAGAGATCACGAAGTTCGGGTTGACGCCCATCAGGCCTGCCACACGCTGGTTCTCGGCGGTCGCGCGCATCGCGCGGCCGAGCTTGGTGCGGTTGACCAGCAGGATCAGCCCGACCATCACCAGGATCGACACCAGGATGATGACGATTTCCTTGCCCGTAATGGTTGCGCCCGTGGAGCCGATATCAATCGGGCTCGAAGGCAGCAGTTGCGGGAAGGTGAGCGGGTTGCGCGACCAGATCATCATCGCGAGTGTCTGCAGCACGATCGACACGCCGATGGCGGTGATCAGCGGCGCCAGGCGCGGCGCGTTGCGCAGCGGCCGGTAAGCGACACGTTCGATGGTGTAGGCCACGATGGCGCAGACCGGCATGGCAAACAGCAACGCGAACACCAGCGTGAGCCAGTCAGGCAGATTGGGGAAGTACTTCTGGAGGAAGTTGATGGCGGTCAGGGCAGACATTGCACCGACCATCAGAACATCGCCGTGGGCGAAGTTGATGATGCCGAGAATACCGTAGACCATGGTGTAGCCAAGTGCGATCAGCGCGTAAATGCTGCCGAGCACCAGACCGTTCACGATCTGCTGGATAAAGATATCCATGAGAACAGCTCCTGCTATGCCTTGCTTTGTTGTAGGCGACGGGATGACGTGCCCGCAAGGTATGCGATCAATCGGATGGGTAAGGTGAGGTTGCTGGTAAGCGGCCTGCCGACACGCCCATGGTGAGGGCCTTGTTTCATTGGCGAGGCTATAAAAAACGGCACCGCAGGGGTAGTCGCGGTGCCGTTTTTAGGGCGGATAACCCTTCGATTACATCTTCACAACGTCAAGAACACTCTTCTTCTTGTCCTTGTAGTTGTACAGGGTGATGGAACCTTGCTTCAGGTCACCCTTGTCGTCGAACGCGATGTTGCCGATCACGCCGTTGTAGTTGGTTGCCGGCATGGCAGCCAGGATCTTGGCAGCGTCGGTCGAGTTGGCACGCTTCATCGCGTCGATGATCACGTTGACGGCGTCATACGTGAACGGTGCGTAGATCTGCACCGGCGTGTTGAAGCGCGCTTGGTACTTCTTCTCGAAGTCCGCGCCCTTTTCCATCTTCGACAGTGCCAGGCCTGCTTCCGAGCAGACGATGTTGTCGATCGCGTCGCCAGCCAGTTCGGCCACCTTGTCGGTACACACGCCGTCGCCGCCAACGATCTTGGCCGTGATGCCCAGTTCCTTGGCTTGCTTGGCGAACGGACCGCCGGTGGCGTCCATGCCACCGTACATGATCACGTCCGGCTTCTTGCCCTTGATCTTGGTCAGAATGGCCTTGAAGTCGGTGGCCTTGTCGTTGGTCGCCTCGCGCGCCACGACGTTCACGCCGTCGGCCTTCGCGGTTTTCTCGAACTCGTCAGCCAGGCCCTTACCGTAGGCGGTGGCATCGTCAACAATTGCCACGGTCTTGGCGCCCAGGGTCTTGGCGGCGTAGTTCGCCAGTGCCGGGCCTTGCTGCGCGTCGGTGGCCACCACGCGGTAGGTCGTCTTGAAGCCTTGCTTGGTGTAGTCGGGGTTCGTCGACGACGGCGAGATCTGCACGATGCCCGCATCGCTGTAGATCTTCGAGGCCGGGATCGAAACGCCCGAGTTCAGGTGGCCGACGACGGCAACAACGTGCTCGTCAACCAGCTTCTGCGCCACGGCGGTGCCCGTCTTCGGGTCGCCTGCATCGTCTTCACCGACCAGTTCCAGCTTGATCTTCTTGCCGTCGATGGTCAGGCCTTCCTTGTTGGCTTCTTCAACGGCCAGACGTGCACCGTTTTCGTTGTCTTTGCCAAGGTGAGCAATACCGCCCGTGAGCGGAGCCGCGTGACCAATCTTGACGACGGTCTCGCCGCCGGCAGCCGCCGCCGGAGCCGACGTTGCTGCAGGTGCAGCAGCTTGGTTTGCGGGCTTTTCCTCGTTCTTACCGCAAGCTGCTACGAGTGCCACGGCAGCCGCAAGCGGCAGAACTTTGGCAAACTTAATTTGCATGAGTGATCTCCTAGATCTCGCAAGAGCAAGAAGAGCGTCCTGCCTCCCGGCCGCTCCCCCCGCGCCGATTGTTTCAATTTGAAACGCGCGAATTGTATCCCCTTTTATTGCGGATGCAATACGCGTCGCAACAACGATTTTTACTGTAACTACGCCGCTTTACGGGCTTTCCCCAATGCCCAAACAGGCGTCATTTCGCGCAGGCATTCGCGAACGGCGCATAGGCTAATCAAGAAGCGTGCCAGAGTAGGGGAAACCCCCTATTCATGCGGCTTGGCGGGCAATTGCCACGGCAAATCAAGGCTTCGCCGGTATTGACGAGGTTTTTGCGACGCACAAAACAATACGGCCACTCCCGGAGAAGTGGCCGTCGATTCCTCAAAAGCGCTTTATGCACCGCATTAGGGCGCACCGTTTTTGTGCGCTTTTAAGTGGGCATTTACATAAAGGGATTCAATTGATTTGAAGCCCCCTCGGAAGGGGGAAAGACATGTTTTCCTGAATACCGTCGAGCGGGCGCACGGTGCGTGCGCCCAGCGCCTTGAGCCGATCGACAATCGATTGCGCCAGCTCTTCGGGTGCCGACGCCCCCGCGGTCAGGCCCACGCGGCGCTTGCCAGCCACCCATTCGGGGCGCACCTGTTCAGGTGTATCCACCATATAGGCAGGTACGCCCAGCTTTTCGGCCAGTTCACGCAGGCGGTTCGAGTTCGAGCTGTTCGGGCTGCCGACCACGATCACCACTTCCACCTGCGGCGCCATGAACTTCACGGCGTCCTGGCGATTCTGCGTCGCGTAGCAGATGTCCTGCTTCTTGGGCTCGTGCACGGCCGGAAAGCGCGCTTTGATGGCCGCCACGATCTCCTGGGTCTCATCCACCGACAGCGTGGTCTGCGTCACGTAGGCCAGACGCGTCGAGTCTTTCACCTCGAGATGCGCAACGTCATCGACGGACTCAACCAGCAGCATGCCGTCGTTGGCCTGCCCCATGGTGCCTTCCACCTCGGGATGGCCCTTGTGCCCGATCATGATGATCTCGAAACCCTGCGCACGCATCTTCGAGACTTCCACGTGCACCTTGGTCACCAGCGGGCAGGTCGCATCGAACACGCGCAGGCCGCGCGCTTCCGCCGCCTCACGCACCGCCCGTGACACGCCGTGCGCACTGAAGATGACTGTGCCACCCACTGGCACATCGTCGAGTTCCTGCACGAACACCGCGCCCTTGTTGCGCAGATCGCCAACCACATAAGCGTTGTGCACGATCTCGTGACGAACGTAAATCGGCGCGCCAAACAACTCCAGCGCGCGCTCGACGATCTCGATGGCACGATCCACGCCGGCGCAGAAGCCGCGCGGCTGCGCCAGCAAGACCTCGGCGTCGGCCTGGGTGACAGGATCAATGGGATCGAGCGGGGCGTTCACAGCGTTGCTCATATCAGAGGATGCCGATCAGCTGGACTTCAAACACGATCGTCTGACCGGCCAGCGGGTGGTTGAAGTCAAACAATGCCGAGGTCTCGCCCACTTCCTTGAGCACACCGGCATATTTGCCGCCGCTCGGCGCATTGAACTCAACCAGGTCGCCCGGCTGGTAATCCTCTTCGAACGAGGAGTTCTCCCGCAGCGTGGCCAGCGACACGCGCTGCAGCAGTTCCGGATTGCGTGGGCCGAACGCATGCTCCGGTGCCAGCCGGAACGTCGTGCGCTCGCCCTCGCGCATACCAAGCAGCGCCTGCTCCAGCGTGGGCGCCATCTGGCCCTGGCCGAGCAGCAGCGTGGCCGGTTTGTCGTCGAAGGTGGTAACGATGTCGGTGTCGTTTTCCAGCGCGATGCGGTAGTGCAGCGTCAGAAAGGAATCCGGGCCAACCACCTTGCCTGTGCCGCTTGGCGTCGCCGCGGACGCCTCGTTCACCAAATTTTGCACGCTCAACCTGCTTGACCAAAAAGTAACCCGTTATTGTACGTCAGCCCTCCGCGCTGCCGCAGGCGCGACGCGCGCCGCACTCCCGCTGGCAGGGCCTTTCCTCCGCGCATCCCAACCCTATGGCAATCGTCGACTGGCCCGCCCACGAGCGGCCGCGTGAAAAACTGCTCGCCCACGGCCCCGCTGCGCTCTCCGATGCGGAGCTGCTGGCCATCTTCCTGCGCGTGGGCGTGCCAGGCAAAAGCGCCGTCGACCTCGCCCGCGAACTGCTCGCGCACTTCGGGTCCCTCGCGCGGCTGTGTCATGCCTCTCAACAGGAGTTCTCGTCGATCAACGGCATGGGCCCCGCCAAATACGCACAACTGCACGCGCTGCTGGAAGTTGCCCGGCGTGCACTGAAAGAAGACTTCACGCAGGGTCAGACCTTTGAATCCGCACAAAGCGTGAAGGATTTCTTGCGCCTGACACTCGGCCACCGCCCGCATGAAGTGTTCGCCTGTTTCTTTCTAGATGTACGGCACCGGCTGATCGCTTGGGAAGAACTCTTCCGCGGCACGCTGACCGAAGCCCGCGTCTACCCGCGCGAGATCGCGAAGCGCGCGCTACATCACAATGCAGCCGCCGTGATCCTGGCCCACAACCACCCCACCGGCAACACTGAACCCAGCGAATCCGACGTCATCCTGACCCGCGAACTGTGCCGCGCGCTGGCAATGCTCGACGTGATCGTCCTGGATCACATGATCGTCGGCCGCAACCACGTCTACGGCTTTCTCGAACACGGCAAAATGTAGTGCCGATGCCGCATCGCACGGGGCCCAACGGCAATCCATCGATCTCGTTGATTTGTCAGCGGTTTTGTGTGTATAATCCGCGTTTCGCTGAAGTCCCACCTCTACAGTGGCGCTGCGCTTGGTTTTGGTCCCAGCGCCCGGTCGCAAACTGTAGCCAACGAATTTAGTTAGGAGTGCTCCATGGCACGCGTCTGTCAAGTGACCGGGAAAGCGCCGATGGTCGGCAATAACGTTTCCCACGCAAACAACAAGACCAAGCGCCGTTTTCTGCCGAACCTGCAGAATCGCCGCTTTTGGGTCGAATCCGAAAACCGCTGGGTCAGCCTGCGCGTCTCGAACGCTGGTCTGCGCCTGATCGATAAAAAAGGCATCGACGAAGTGCTCGTGGACCTGCGCGCACGCGGCGAAGTCTAATTAGGAGTTAAACATGGCCAGCAAAGGCGGACGCGACAAGATCAAGCTGGAATCGACCGCAGGTACGGGTCATTTCTACACGACCACCAAGAACAAGCGCACCAAGCCGGAAAAGATGGAGATCATGAAGTTCGATCCCGTCGCCCGCAAGCACGTCGCTTACAAGGAAACCAAGATCAAGTAATCCTCGCGGATTGCGTATCTTGTTTCCGTCGGCATGACCGACAGCAAAAACCCGCTTTCAAGCGGGTTTTTTGTTGCCTGCGGTTTGGCGCATGCTGCGGTGTACACTGCTCCTCTTTCCGATTGACACGCGACTGTGTTATTTACCAGTTGCGTCTGAACCGCGTTCCGCGTCTTCCATGAATTTCGATGTTGCCGTTGTTGGCAGCGGCTTGGCGGGCCTGACCGTCGCCCTGCACCTAGCCGATCACCGCCGCGTGGTCGTCATCAGCAAACGCAGCCTGCCGGAAGGCGCCAGCGATTGGGCGCAGGGCGGCATTGCCGCCGTGCTCGATTCGGGCGACAGCCATGACGAACACGTCGACGACACGCTCATCGCTGGCGCAGGACTGTGCGATGAAGCGGCTACCCGCTACATCGTCGAGAACGGGCGCTCGGCCATTGAATGGCTGATCAGCCATGGCGTGCCTTTCACGCGCGATGAGCAGGCCGAACTCGGCTTCCACCTGACACGCGAAGGCGGCCATCGCCATCGACGCATCATCCACGCAGCCGATGCCACCGGCCATGCCGTCGTCACGACGCTGGTTGAGAAGGTACGCAACCACCCGAACATCACGCTGCTGGAAGACCACTTCGCGATCGACCTGATTACCGATGCGAAGCTGGGTCGGCCGGGCATGCGTTGCCATGGCCTCTACGCGCTCGACATTGCATCGGGCCATGTCAAGACGATTACCGCGAGCCAAACCGTGATGGCCACGGGCGGTGCGGGTAAGGTCTATCTCTACACGACGAATCCGGACACGGCCAGCGGCGACGGTATTGCCATGGCGTGGCGAGCGGGCTGCCGCGTGGCGAACATGGAGTTCATCCAGTTCCACCCCACGTGCCTGTACCACCCGTTCGCGAAGTCCTTCCTGATTACCGAGGCCGTGCGCGGTGAAGGCGGCAAGCTGATCCTGCCCGACGGCACGCGTTTCATGCCCGCGCACGACGATCGCGCAGAACTGGCTCCGCGCGATATCGTCGCCCGCGCGATCGACTTCGAGATGAAGAAGCGTGGGCTGGACTGCGTCTATCTGGACATCAGCCATCAGAGCCCGGCGTTCCTCAAGGAACATTTCCCGACCATCATGGCGCGCTGCCTGGAGCTGGGCATCGACATCACGCGCCAACCGATTCCGGTCGTGCCGGCGGCGCACTACACGTGCGGCGGTGTGGTCACAGACCACCTCGGGCGCACGGATATCGCCGGCCTGTACGCCGTTGGCGAGACTGCTTACACCGGCCTGCACGGCGCCAACCGGCTGGCGAGCAATTCGCTGCTGGAATGCATGGTGATCGGGCGTGGCGCGGCGGAAGACATCCTGGCGCAGCCGCCCTCGAACCCGACCTCGGTGCAGATTCCCGCGTGGGATGAGAGCCGCGTGACCGATCCCGATGAGGAAGTCGTCGTCTCGCACAACTGGGACGAACTGCGTCGCATGATGTGGAACTACGTCGGCATCGTGCGCACGAACAAGCGGCTGGAGCGGGCGCAGCACCGCATTGCGCTGTTGCGCGAAGAGATTACGGAGTACTACGCCAACTTCCGCGTGAGCCACGATCTGCTCGAGCTGCGCAACCTCGTCGAGGCCGCCTCGCTGATCGTCGACAGTGCGCTGTCACGGCATGAGAGCCGCGGCCTGCATTTCTCGCGCGACTACCCCGAAACGCTACCCAAGGCACTGCCGACGGTCATGCAGCCGACCCATCGGCAGATCGCCCGGAAACGCTGAGGCTTAGCCTTAGTCGACGATCCGCAAAGAGAAGTCGGTTGCGCGCACGTCCTTCGTGAGCGCGCCGACGGAGATTCGGTCCACGCCGGTCTCGGCAAAGGTGCGGATCGTCTCGATGTTTACGCCGCCGGACACCTCGAGCAGCGCCCTGCCCGCCGTTACGCGCACAGCCTCGCGCATCGCGGGCGGTTCGAAGTTGTCGAGCAGCACGGACGTGGCACCTGCCGCCAGTGCTTCATCCAGCTGCGCGAGCGTTTCCACCTCAACCTGAATCGTCACGCCTGCGTTCAGCGCCTGCGCCGCACGCAGGGCCGCTGTCACGCCACCTGCCGCAGCGATGTGGTTTTCCTTGATCAGGATGCCGTCGTACAAGGCTAAGCGCTGATTCTCGCCGCCACCGATCCGCACGGCGTACTTCTGCGCCAGGCGCAGGCCCGGCAGCGTCTTACGTGTGTCGAGCACGCGGGCGCGCGTGCCTTCGACGGCTGCGGCGTAACGCGAAGTCGCCGTCGCCACACCGGACAGCAACTGCAGGAAGTTCAGCGACGGGCGCTCAGCCGTCAACAGCGAACGCGCCGGGCCCTCGATCTCGCACACCACGGAATCGGGCGCCATGCGATCGCCTTCGTGCTGACGCCACGTGACCCGCAGCGTCGGGTCAACGGCGCGCATGCACGCATCGAACCAGGGTGTGCCGCAGAGCACGGCGTGCTCACGCACGATCACGCGCGCGCGCGCAAGGCGATCGGCGGGGATCAGCAAGCCAGTGCGGTCGCCCGTGCCAACGTCCTCGGCAATGGCTGCGGCCACATTCGCGGACAACGCCTCGCGCAGTGCCGGGCCAAAGCCATCGAAAATTGCCTCAGCCGCAGGGGCGAGACGCGTCGTGTTCATCTGTGTTGCCGTCATGCCGGGCCGATTCCTTGAAAGAGTTGTGCGTTCGCGGCCAGGTCGCCTTGCGGGCGAACCGTGGCTTTCTCGCGCGCGGCAAAGTCCAGCATGCGATCGATGCAGACCACGGCTTGCCGCCCGATGGCCGGATCGACGTGGATCTCGTTGCGACCGGTTTCCAGCACCTCGGCCAGATTGGTCAGCGCGTTCATCGCCATCCAGGGGCAATGCGCGCAGCTCTTGCAGGTGGCAGCGTTGCCGGCGGTCGGCGCCTCGATGAAGCGCTTGCCCGGGGCGGCCATGCGCATCTTGTGCAGGATGCCGTTGTCGGTCGCGACAATAAATTCCTGCGCCGACAATGACTGCGCTGCGGCAATCAGCTGCGAAGTCGAACCCACGACATCGGCCTGGGCCACGACCGATTCCGGCGATTCCGGATGCACGAGAATCTTCGCGTTCGGGTGCTCGGCACGCAGCAGGTCAAGCTCCACGCCCTTGAATTCGTCGTGCACCAAGCACGAGCCCTGCCACATCAGCATGTCGGCGCCGGTCTGCTTCTGAATGTAGCTGCCGAGATGGCGATCGGGTGCCCACAGGATCTTCTTTCCCTGCGCGTGCAGGTGCTGCACGATCTTCAGGCCGATGGAAGACGTCACCATCCAGTCCGCGCGCGCCTTCACGGCGGCGCTGGTATTGGCATAGACGACCACGGTGCGATCCGGATGCGCGTCGCAGAAGGCGGCGAACTCATCCGGCGGGCAACCCAGATCCAACGAGCAGGTCGCATCCAGATCAGGCATCAGCACGGTCTTTTCAGGACTCAGAATCTTGGCGGTCTCGCCCATGAAGCGCACGCCCGCCACGATCAATGTCTTAGCCGAATGGTCGCGGCCAAAGCGCGCCATCTCCAGCGAATCGGACACGCAGCCACCGGTCTCCTCGGCCAGATCCTGAAGGTCGGCGTCAACGTAGTAGTGCGCGACCAGCACGGCCTCGCGTTCCTTGAGCAGGCGCTTGATGCGGGCCTTCAGTTCGTCGCGTTCCTCACGCGACAGCACCGGCGGCACCTTGGCCCAGGCGTGAGCCACGCAACTGGCGCCGGATTGCGCCTCGGAAAGCATATCCGGGCGCTCGAATTCAACCGTCTTGATGTGGGTTTCCATGGTGGTCTCCGCGTCCATTCGCGCTGTGAAAGCGCCAAGAAGCTGGCGCGGCAATGAAACGGACGGCGTGTGAGGAGGACTGGCACCGCGATACATTGTCGCGGCTTGCTAAAAATGTAAGTTGTGGCAGTTTACCCAAAAGAAAAGCCCCGCTGCGGAGCGGGGCTTCACCTATGAAACAAGAAACTCAGGCGTAACGGCGCAGGCGCACAGCAAATTCCTGCAGCGCGTGGATACCGCTTTCCTCAGCACGCTTGCACCACTCTTGCAGCTGATACAGCAGTTGCTCACGCGTGGCGTTCGATCGGCCCCACAGGGCGCCAAGCTCACGGCGCATCTCAACGAAGGTGTGCAGCGCCGAATGGTCCGACACGATTTGGGAGAGCTGCTCGCGCTGCGGCGCGCCCAGTTTCGTCTCGTCGCGGTGGAACCACTTGCGGGCCGGCTTGAGTGCGCGGTACTCGACAGCGCGCGAGTCCTTCAGCTTGGCCAGCTCCTGGCGGTAGGCCGCCTTGACGGTCTTCGCGTAGCGGGCCATCACGTCGTAGCGGTTGGCGATGATGGCTTCCAGCGTGTTCTGGTCGACCGGCTTCACGTCGCCAAAACGGGCCTTGGGCGCCACTTTCTTGACTTTCGCCAAACCGACGATTTCCAGCGCGCGGATGTAGCCCCAGCCGATATCGAACTCGTACCACTTGACCGAAAACTTGGCCGACGTAGCGTACGTGTGGTGGTTGTTGTGCAGTTCTTCGCCGCCGATGATGATGCCCCACGGCGACACGTTGGTCGAAGCGTCTTCGCAGTCGAAGTTGCGGTAGCCCCAGAAGTGGCCCAAACCATTGATGATGCCGGCAGCGTGGATCGGAATCCACAGCATCTGCACCGCCCACACCGTGAGGCCCAGCGCGCCGAACATCAGCACGTCCAGGATCAGCATCAAACCGACGCCCTGCCACGTGAACTTCGAATACACGTTCTTCTCGACCCAATCGTCTGGCGTACCGTGGCCGAACTTCTGGATCGTTTCCTTGTTCTTGGCCTCAGCGCGATACAGCTCCGCGCCTTCCATCAGCACCTTGCGGATGCCTCGGGTCTGCGGGCTGTGCGGATCCTCTTCGGTTTCGCACTTGGCGTGGTGCTTACGGTGAATGGCGGTCCATTCCTTGGTGACCATGCCCGTGGTTAGCCACAGCCAGAAACGGAAGAAGTGTCCGGCGATGGGATGCACGTCCAGCGCACGGTGCGCCTGGCAGCGGTGCAGAAAAATCGTGACGCTGGCGATCGTGATGTGCGTCATCACCAGCGTGAAAATCAGGATCTGCCACCAGGCCCAATCCAGGGTGCCGTTGGCAAGGAAAGTCAGAAAGGAGTCGATCAAAGTGTTCTCCGTGGTCAACTCGGGTGATCAAAGCAGCCTTTGGTCCATCAATCGATCCGGACGTTGCTGCCTCTTAAGGCCATCCACTGTCGCAGCGTTACGACAATGGGGTCGTGTTGGCGGGGATTCGGGTGTTGACACCCGGCTTGCGCGTCACATCGGCGAGCTTTCCGACCGCCGTTTATATGACCTCCGCCCCAGCGCAATACAAGGTATTCGCGGCGTCTTGTCGCAAGTGCGATGCCTTTGCGACGGGGCCGTCAATTCCTACGTGGGATCATCCAACATTTTAACCGAATACCCCCTCGATTCCATGGGGGAAAACCGCTGGTTTGACCTCAGGCAAGTGGGCACCGTTCCGCCCGCAGGTGTGCTAAGTCGGCAGGGGTGCGCTGGAAGAGGCCGCCACATCACCCGAAGTGCCTGAAGCGCCCTGCAAGGCCAGCGAGCCCAGGACACGCACTTCGCGTTGTGGGTACGGAATCTCGATGCCAGCCTCCTTGAAGCGACGATAGATGGCGCGGTTCAGGTCGGACTGCACGCCCAGCTTGCCATTGTGCGGATCGGCGATCCACACGCCAAGTTCGTACTCGATACCGCTGTCGGCGAACAGAGCCATGAAAGCGGCGGGCGCCGGCTCGGGCAGAACACGCGGGATGCCCTCGGCGCATTGCACCAGTAGCGCCAGCACGGCTTCGGGGTCGGCGGCATACGATGCCTGCACGCGCACCGCCACGCGCACGGTGCCGCGCTCGTTATGGTTTTGCACGGCCTGCGCGACCATCAGTTCGTTCGGAACCAGCGTATCGCCGTCGCCATTGCGCACCACGGTATAGCGGGTGCGGATCTGCGTGACGATGCCGGTGTACGTGCTGACGGTAATCTGATCGCCCAGCTTGAGTGAGCGCTCGAGCAGGATGATGAAGCCCGAGACGTAATTGCTGGCGATCTTCTGCAAGCCGAAGCCCAGGCCAACGCCCAGCGCGCCGCCAAACACCGACAGCACCGTCAGGTCGATGCCAACCAGCGACAGGCTCAGCAGCAACGACACCAGCAGCAGCACCGCCTTGGTCACGCGCGATAGCACCACCTTCAGGTTGGCATCAATCGCGGAAGCACGCGTGATGCGGCTATCCAGCCACGAGCCGAACCACATCGCCACGAGCACGGTGACGAGAATCCAGACCACGCCCATCAGCATGGCGGCAAGGCTCACCTTCTGCTTGCCGCCCAGCGCAAAGCGAATGCCGTCAAGATAGTCCACCACATCGCCCAGCACACCCAGCACGTAGAGCACCATGCCCATCCACATGAGCGTGGTCAGCACGCGCTCGGCGACGACCAGCATGCCGTGCAGTTCGCCGTTGGCCGACAGCACGCGACGCAGCACGTAGAAGCCGAGATAGAGGATCGCCAGGCCAAACAGCGGCACCGCAGCCAGCCGGAACACGCTGATCGGCATGGTGCCGATCAGGGCGTAGCGCGCGCCCACCACCAGCAGCCAGCCGATCAGCGGGAACATCGCCCGCTCCAGGCTCGACCAGGCAAAACGCAGGGCGAACGTGTCGTTCACATGGGCCGTGTGCAAGCGCCGCGAAATCGGCCGCGCTATCAGCCAGGCGGCCGCGAGCACCAGCAGCAGCACACCCAGCTGCCAGATAAAGCGAGGGCCACCCAGATCGAAGACAATGTCGTCGATCATGTGGCCCAGCGCGATGTGGTTCAGGTTCAGCGGCAATCCGTTCATTGGGCGGCCGGTTGTTGGGCTCGATAGGGCAACGCGTCACCCGCATGCTTCTGCCAGTTGGCGGCATAGCGCTGGGCGAGATCGGCGTCGCCGCGCACGATCAGTACGTTCTCGGCATTGCCGCGCTGCGCGGTCTGCGTGAAATTGAAGCTGCCGGTGACCAGCACCGGATGCGCGCCGCGCGGGTCGATCACGATGACCTTGTTGTGCGCATTTTTATAGCGCACCTCCAGCCAGACTGGGATGCCCGCATTGGCGACCTCGGGCACGCGGCTGCCGCCGGAGCGCGTCATCTGCTCGCGATCGGCCAGCACGCGCACATCAACGCCACGCTGATGCGCCGCCAGCAGCGCACGCGTAATCGCCTTGTTCGACAGCAGATACGCCTGCACCAGCACCTGCTCGCGCGCCTGGTCAATGGCATCGGCCAACAACCCTTCGATGTCGTCATCCGGCGTAAACGCTGCCTGCACCGTGCCCTTGGCCGGCTGCACCGGCGGCGCGCTGCGGGCCAGTGCGACACCACCTGCAGCAAACGCCAGCCATGCGGCCAGCAGCCACCCCAAGCGGCGCACCATCATGCGCGGCGCTCCAGCACGGCCGCGAAGAAGCCGTCGGTCTGATGTGTGTGTGGATACAGCTCCAGGTAAGGCCCCATTTCCAGCGCGATCTTCTGCGCGGCCAGCACCTCACCGGCGGGCACGAGCACGAAATCTTCATGCGCGGCCAGGAACTGCTCAACCACCTGCTGGTTCTCGCGCGCCAGCACGCTGCAGGTCGCGTAGACGAGGCGACCGCCCGGCTTCAGCAGCCGCGCCGCCGATGTCAGGATCGACAACTGCTTGGCCGACATTTCTTCCACGGCCTGTGCGGACTGGCGCCACTTCAGGTCCGGATTGCGGCGCAGCGTGCCCAAGCCGCTGCACGGCGCGTCGACCAACACACGATCGATCTTGCCCGCCAGGCGCTTGACCTTGGCATCGTGCTCGCTGTCGATGCGACCGGGATGCACGTTGGACAAACCGCTGCGCGCCAGGCGCGGGCCCAGGTTCGACAAGCGCTTTTCCGATACGTCGAAGGCATACAGGCGCCCGGTCGAGCGCATCGCCGCGCCGATCGCCAGGGTCTTGCCACCGGCGCCGGCGCAGAAATCGACCACCATCTCGCCGCGCTTGGGTGCCAGCAATTGGCACAGCAGTTGGCTGCCCTCGTCCTGCACCTCGACCGTGCCGTTGGTGAAGATATCGAGCTTGTTCAACGCCGGCTTGCCGGCCAGGCGAATGCCCACCGGCGAGAGCGGCGCTGCACTGCCTTCAATACCGGCTTCGGCAAGCGTGGCGAGTACGGCGTCGCGTTCGCCCTTGAGCGTGTTCACGCGCAAGTCCAGCGGCGCCGGCGTGAGCCATGCTTGCGCCAGTGCTTCGGTGAACTCCGCACCGTGCTGGGCAACTAGCGCATCGAAGAGCCAGTCGGGCAGGTTGGCGCGCACGCGGGCCGCCAGCGCGGCGCGGTCACGGTTTTCCCAGCGATCCAGCCATTCGGCTTCTACGGGGTTCAGGAACGGGGCAATGGCCTCACGCCCGGCGGTCTGCAGCAAGCCCAGCAGCACCAGGCGACGACGCGCCGGGCCCGTGCCGCTCTCGGCAAACTGGCCGAATTCCACCTTGCGGCGCAGCACGGCAAACGCCGCTTCGGCGATGATGCCGCGCTCGCGGTGGCCAAGTTCGTGGTGCTCACGGAAATACTGGCTGACCACCATGTCGGCGGGAGCCGCAAAGTGCAGCAGGCGCGCAAGCACCTTGTCCAGGTGTTCCAGGTGGCTGCCATGCACGCCCGTGCGGGGGCGCGGCGCGCTGCGGGGTGCAGGCTTGCCCTGCGGGGCCCGATACCAGCCGCCACCACCCGAACCCGCGCGCTTGTTGCCCGACCCGCCGCCGCTTCCATTGCCGCCCGAACGCTGACGATTCTGGCTCATGCTGCCTCCCGGGCGTTGACGCCAATGACAAGCTGCGATTCATCCGGCGAGACGCGCACCACACCGTGTTCGACCGACAACCGCCCTTCCACGAACCAGCGCACGGCACGCGGGTAAATCGTGTGCTCCTGTGCCAGCAGCCGCCCGGCCAGCGAGTCAGGCGTGTCGCCTTGACGCACGTCGATGATGGCCTGCAGCACGATCGGGCCGTGATCCAGGTCGGCGGTGACGAAATGTACAGTCGCGCCATGCACCTTCACGCCCATGGCCAGCGCGGCCTCGTGCGTGTGCAACCCGGGGAAGCACGGCAGCAGCGACGGATGAATGTTCAGCATGCGGCCGGCGTAGCGCTTTACAAAGCCGGGCGTGAGGATGCGCATGAAACCGGCCAGCACCACCAGATCCGGCGAAAAGCCGTCGATCACCTGCGCCAGGGCGGCATCGAAGCTGTCGCGATCGGGGAAAGCCTTGTGGTCGACCACCGCGGTGGCAATGCCGTGCGAAGCGGCAAATTTAAGTCCTGCCGCATCGGGCCGATTAGAAATGACGGCGGCAATGCGTCCCGACCAACCTTCGGCCTGACAGGCGCGGACAATGGCTTCCATATTGGAGCCGCGTCCGGAAATGAGAATGACGATGTTTTTCATCGCGGCATTTTATCAAGTGCGCCGCCGTTCCCCGAGAAAATCGGGTGTGACGGCTGCAAGGCCATGCCGCGGGCGCTTTTGCAGTCACCGTGGCATTTTGCCGACGGGTGCCGGCAAAAACCTTGTCGCACCCGCAAAAGGAAGGGGCAACCGTTGGCGTGCATTGGCGCGCTCTGATAATCTCAGCACCATAAATGTCCGCGCTCCCGAGGGGTCGGGTGTGCAGCCCGCGATGATTCGACGCAAATCAAACGTCCGTTCATCCTGCGCTGCAACATCGTGCGGGCGATACCGTGACGGTCGATCGGCTCAGGGTGATAAACCCGGCCAGTCGGCCATCGCCCGCGCCGGGTCGACACGCGTACAACAACAAGAGGGCTCTGCCCTCACCGGGGAATAAGAATGACGAGCTCGCTGCGTAGCCTGCTGGTGGTCGACGACCACCCTCTCGCCTTGTCTGGCACGACCACGTTTCTTGCACACGCCTTGCCTGAAGTTCAGGTGCACGCGGCCATTGGCCGGCGCCAGGCGCTTGCGCTGGTTGAAGAAGGCGTCCGGCCTGACGTCGTGCTGCTCGATGTATGGCTGTCCGATTGCACCGGCTTCGATGCCATGCGTGAACTGCGCGGCAAACTGCCGGAAGCGCGCTTTGCCTTCATGTCGGCGGAAAACACGCCGGAAATCGTCGCCAAGGCCCAAGCGCTGGGCGCCATCGGCTTCATCGGCAAGCATGCCGATGCCCATGCGTTCTCCAAGGCAGTGGCCGGCATCTTTGGCGGCGATGCGTCCTTCCCGTCGGAAGACGATATGGGCGGCATCAATGGCAAGGGCGGCGCTTCGCACGGCATCCCCATCACGCCGGCCGAACTGGGACTGACGCCGCGTCAGGGCTCGGTGCTCGCGCTGCTGCTCGAAGGTCTGCCGAACAAGTCGATCGCACGTCAGCTGGGCCTGACGGAAAACACCGTCAAAGAGCATGTCTCGGCGATTTTGCAGCGGCTGGGCGTGCGCACGCGCATCCAGATCATTTCGCGCATGGAGCGTTTTCGCCTGACGGGCGCGGCCTGAACTGAGCGTCTGGCCTCTTCAATCCGGCGCCGCCATCGACGGCGCCGTTTTACATTCCCATCCGTATCAGTAGGCCACCTGCGGCTCGGCTGAGCGGCCGCGCAGCCAGCGCTTGAGCAGCACGCGCAGCATGTTCGGGTCCATGGGCTTGGCCAGTAGCAGATAGCCGGCTTCTTCGGCACGCGCCAGGGCGGCGGAATTGCGATCGCCGGTCAGCAGCACGGCGTGGGCATCCGGATGACTAACCTGCCAGCGTTCGAGAAGTTGCAGGCCGTCTTCCTCCCCGGGCAGGCGCAAGTCGCAGAAGATGATCTGCGGACGGATGCCGCGCGCCAGCAGTTGCTCGGCTGAGCGGCCATCGGCGGCACTGTGGACTTCCACGCCCCACGCTTCGAGCAGCGCGTGCCAGGCCTTGCGGATCTGCGGGTCGTCGTCCACGACCAGTACCACGCCGGAGAATCGCGGCTGATCGAGCACGGCGCGCTTTTGCTCGGCGCGCGGCTGCGTGGCCAGCGGCGCCTTGATCTCGGCGGGCACCGGCCGCAGCGCCATCCAAAACATCGAGCCGCGCCCCGGCACCGAGCGCACGCCGAACGTGCCGCGCAGCAGACGCACGCATTCCTTGTAGATCGACAGGCCCAAACCCAAGCCCTGGCTCGGATCGCGTTCTGGGTTTTCGACCTGGTAGTAGGTCGAGAAAATGTCTTTCTGATGCTCAGGCGCGATGCCGATACCGGTATCCCACACCTCGATCCGCAAATGCTTCTGGCGCACGCGCAGCGCCACCATCACGCCACCGCGCTCGGTGTAGCGCAGCGCGTTCTGCAGCAGGTTGAACAGCGCCCGGCGCAGCAGCACCGGCTCGGCCATCCCGTACACCGGCAGCGGCGGAATGCGCGCCGCGAGCGTCAGGCCCTTGGCGCGGGCATCCGGCATGAATTGCTGGACCACCTCGGTGATCACCTCGCCCAGATCCACCGGCTCCAGTGTCGGCGAGGTCTTGCGGCTCTCCAGCTTGGACAGGTCCAGCAGCGAGCGGAACAGCAGGTCGATGGTCGCGGCGCCCGAGGCGAGTTGTTCCACCAATGGCGCCAAGGATTCCGACTGATTGCGCGCCCGCAACGCCTCCACCAGCAGCACAATTGCATGCACCGGCTGACGCAAATCGTGGCTGGCCGCGGCCAGGAAGCGCGATTTTTCTTCCGATGCCGACAATGCGCGCTGCTTTTCATCCTGATAGCGGCGCGCGAGCTGGCGGCTCTCGTTCTCCAACTGGATTTCGCGCACCAGCGTGTTGTGGATGTTCACGGCATGCCGGGTCAGCAGCGCCGCAAAGAACAGCAGCACGCCGCGCAAATACAGCCCGTGCCCCGGAAACGCCTGCTCGGCCAGCAAAAAGTGCGGCGCCAGGATGCCCGTTCCGAGGATCAGGAGGCTCGACGGCACCGGCGCTTGCGACAACACCGCCGCCGCCGCCACACCGATGATCACGATCATCAGCAGGCTGCTGAACTCCAGCGACGGCGACATCAGATACAGCCCCGCCGAGCAGCCCCACGCCACCCCGCCCACCGCCGACATGACGTGCATGCCCGTCCACCACTTGCGGGTGTGCGCGGCCAGCGTCATGCGGGTCAGGTCGTAGCGATAGCCGAAATAGAAGCGCAGGCCCGACGCCGTCAGGCACAGCATGATCAGGCACCAGCCCAATAGCCCCGGCCGGTTGGAGGCATCCCAGAACGCGGCGACCGTCAAGGCAGGCAGGACGACCGAGGCGGCGATCCCCATGGGCGCCCCGCGATGCACGGCGGCGAGCAGCTTGGCTCGGGCATCCAGTTCAAGCGGCGCGCGGCTGGCAAGCCCGAACTTGGCGAAAAAAAGGCGCAGCGAGGCGTTCAAGGGGGATGTAGGGAAGAAACTGGATACCGGATTGTGCCGCAAGCATGAACCGCGCGGGCGCACCGTTCGGACGATTGTGCAACACCCCGACACCAATCCGCGTGCGCGCCGGGGATGGGGCAATCCCTTATATAATGTGCGTTTTGCTGGATTTTGGCGCCTGCCACGTCAATCCGGCACAAGAACGCACTTCTCCCTTCCTCGACCACCGACGCTTCTCGTGAAAGTCTTTCGCGGCCTGCCCAACGCCGAAAGTCGCGCGCCCTGCGCGTTGACCATCGGCAACTTCGACGGCGTGCACCGCGGGCACCAGTCTCTGCTGGCCCGCGCACGCGCGGCGGCCGATGCACGCGGATTGCCGCTCACGGTGATGACGTTCGAGCCGCATCCGCGCGAATTCTTCATGCCGGACCGCGCGCCCACCCGCATCGCCCTGCTGCGCGACAAGCTGGAAAGCCTGCGCCGCCAGGGCGTCGACCGCGTGGTCGTGGAGCATTTCAACGCGCATTTCGCCGGGCAGACGCCCGACGAGTTCGTGCGCAATGTTTTGGTGGATGGCCTGCACACGCGCTGGCTGCTGGTGGGCGATGATTTCCGCTTCGGCGCCAAGCGCGCCGGCGATTTCGCTTATCTCCAGGCCGCTGGTGCCCAGTTCGGCTTCGAAGTCGAGCAGATGGGCTCGGTGTCGGAGTCCGGCGTGCGCATCTCCAGTTCCGCCGTGCGCGAGGCGCTGGCCGCCGGTGACCTGGAACATGCCCGCCGCCTGCTCGGTCACGGTTATGCCATCAGCGGGCACGTGGTGCACGGGCAAAAGCTCGGCCGCTCGCTCGGCTTCCCGACGCTGAATCTGCGCATCTCGCACCGCAGGCCGGCGGTGGCCGGCATCTTTGTCGTGCAGGTGCACGGGCTGGCCGAAAAACCGCTGCCGGCCGTCGCCAGCATTGGCGTACGCCCGACGGTGGACGACTCCGGCCGCGTGCTGCTGGAAGTGCATATCTTCGATTACCAGGCCAATGTCTACGGCAAGCTTGTCCGCGTGGAATTCATGAAGAAGCTGCGCGACGAGGCTCGCTACGATTCGCTCGATGCGCTCAAGGACGCCATCGCGCAGGACTGTGTTCATGCGCGGCAGTTCTTCGGCCTGCCTGTTCCGCCGGCCGGCGAGTCTCCAACGCTTCGGCGCGACTTCGCCACCTCCGCCACCGACCGAATTCAGTAGGCGGCCGACACGTTCGCCGCCCAGAAGCCACACGCTGCGCACGCGCGTCCTGCACTGTCAGCCGCGCCTGCACCCACCCGAATTGCCCGAATCTGCCCCACATCACACCATGTCCGATTCCAAGAAGCCTACGCCGGAGAAGAGCAAATACCCGGTCAACCTGCTGGACACGCCCTTCCCCATGCGCGGCGACCTGCCCAAGCGCGAACCGCTGTGGGTCAAGCAATGGCAGGACAAGCAGCTCTACAAGAAGATCCGTGCTGCTCGTAAAGGCGCGAAGAAGTTCATCCTTCACGACGGCCCGCCGTATGCCAACGGCGATCTGCACATCGGCCACGCGGTCAACAAGATCCTCAAGGACATGGTGATCAAGGCGCGCGGCCTGACCGGGCTGGACGCCGTCTATGTGCCGGGCTGGGACTGCCACGGCATGCCGATCGAGATCCAGATCGAAAAGCAGTTCGGCAAGGGTCTGCCCGTCAAGGAAGTGCAGGAGAAGGCGCGCGCCTACGCCACGGGGCAGATCGCGCGCCAGAAGGCCGATTTCGAGCGACTGGGCGTGCTGGGTGACTGGGCCGATCCCTATCTGACCATGAACTTCCGCAACGAAGCGGATGAAGTGCGTGCGCTGGGCAAGATCCTGGAGAAAGGCTACGTCTTCCGCGGCCTGAAGCCGGTCAACTGGTGCTTCGACTGCGGCTCGGCACTGGCTGAGGCGGAAGTCGAATACGCGGATCGCACCGACCTGTCGATCGACGTCGGCTTCCCATTTGCCGATATCGACGCACTGGCGAGCGCCTTCCACGTCGGCGCCGATGTGCTCAAGGCCAAGCCGGGCTGGATCGTGATCTGGACGACCACGCCGTGGACGATCCCCTCCAACCAGGCGCTGAACCTGCACCCGGAAATCGAATACGCGCTGGTCGACACGTCGCGCGGGCTGCTGATCGTTGCCAAGGAGCGCGTCGAAGCCTGCCTGCAAAGCTGGAAGCTGGAAGGCACCGTGCTGGCCACGTGCGAAGGCGCAGCGCTCAATGGCGTGCGTTTCCATCATCCGCTCGCCAAGATGGACGCGGGCTACGATCGCACCTCGCCCGTCTACCTGGGCGACTACGTGACCATCGACACCGGTACCGGCATCGTCCACTCCGCGCCCGCCTACGGCGTGGAAGACTTCCAGTCGTGCAAGGCACACAACATGCCCGACTCGGAAATCATCAACCCGGTGATGGGTAACGGCGTGTACGCATCGACGCTGCCGCTGTTCGGCGGGCAGATGATCTGGGACGCCAATCCGAAGATCGTCGAAGTGCTGCGCGAATCCGGCAACCTGTTCGACGCGCACAAGTACGCGCACAGCTACATGCACTGCTGGCGCCACAAGACGCCGATCATCTATCGCGCCACGTCGCAGTGGTTTGCAGGGATGGACGTGCAGCCCAACGACGGCAACGCCACGCTGCGCGAAACGGCGCTGGCAGGCATCGATGCCACGGCGTTCTACCCGTCGTGGGGCAAACAGCGCCTGCACAACATGATCGCCAACCGCCCGGACTGGACGCTGTCGCGCCAGCGCCAATGGGGCGTGCCGATGGCCTTCTTCGTGCACAAGGAAACCGGCGCACTGCACCCGCGCACGCCTGAGCTGCTGGAACAGGTCGCCCAGCGCATCGAAAAAAGCGGCATCGAAGCCTGGCAGACGCTCGACCCGCGCGAGCTGCTCGGCGACGAGGCTGACATGTACGAGAAGAATCGCGACACGCTCGACGTGTGGTTCGACTCGGGCACCACGCACTGGCACGTCATCCGCGGCTCGCACGCGGCGGACCTGTACGACGCTTCGGCCGACCTGCCGGACGGTCGCCTGGCCGATCTGTACCTGGAAGGTTCCGACCAGCACCGTGGCTGGTTCCATTCGTCGCTGCTGACGGCCTCGATGCTGTACGGCAAGCCGCCATACAAGGGCCTGCTCACACACGGCTTCACGGTGGACGGCGAAGGCCGCAAGATGTCCAAGTCGATCGGCAACACGATCGCGCCGCAGGAAATCGCCAACAAGATGGGCGCCGAGATCATCCGCCTGTGGGTGGCCTCGACCGACTACTCGGGCGAACTGGCCATCTCGGATGAAATCCTGAAGCGCGTGGTGGAAGGCTATCGCCGCATCCGCAACACGCTGCGCTTCCTGCTCGCCAATCTGACCGACTACGACCACGCCAAGCACGCGCTGCCGACCGAGCAATGGCTCGAAATCGACCGCTACGCGGTAGCGCTGACGGATGCGTTGCAGAAGGAAGTCCTGTCGCACTACGACGTGTATGAATTCCACCCGGTGGTCGCCAAGCTGCAGACGTTCTGCTCGGAAGACCTGGGCGGCTTCTACCTCGACGTGCTGAAGGACCGCCTGTACACCACGGCGCCCGATTCCGTGGCACGCCGCTCGGCACAGAACGCGCTGTATCACATCACCCAGGCCATGCTGCACTGGATGGCGCCGTTCCTGTCGTTCACGGCCGAAGAGGCCTGGCAGGTGTTTGCGCACGGCACGGAGCACACCGACACCATCTTCACCAGCACGTATTACAACGCTCCGGTGCCGCAAGGCGCCAGCGCGCTGCTGGAGAAATGGGCCGCCATCCGCAACGTGCGCGGCGAAGTGACCAAGCAGCTGGAGGCGCTGCGTATCGACGGCAAGATCGGCTCGTCGCTGCAGGCGGAAGTGACGGTGTCGGCGGGTGAATCCGTGCATGACGCACTGGCCAGCCTCGGCGACGACCTGCGCTTCGTGCTGATCACGTCCGCGGCCAAGCTGGAGCGCGCGCCGGAAGGCGGCGATCTGCTCATCACCGTGGTGCCGTCCACGCACTCCAAATGCGAGCGCTGCTGGCATTACCGCGCCGACGTCGGCCACGATCACGCCCACCCGACCCTCTGCAAGCGCTGCACCGACAACCTGTTCGGTTCCGGCGAACAACGGAGCGCTGCCTGATGGCCACTCGGAACAACGGCAAGAGCAAATCGATCGGGTTGAAGAAGAGCAGCGGCGGTCATGGCGTGGGCCCCTGGCTGGGTCTGGCCGTCATCTGGATCCTGCTGGACCAGTTGACCAAGATCGCCGTCCTCAAAACCTTCACTTACGGCGAGTCGCGCCCGGTCACCGGGTTCTTCAACCTGGTGCTCGCCTATAACAGGGGAGCGGCGTTTTCGTTCCTGGCGGCGGCAGGCGGCTGGCAGCGCTGGTTCTTCACGGGCCTGGGCGTGGCGGCGGCGCTGTTCATCGTGTGGCTGCTCAAGCGGCACAGCGGGCAGAAGATGTTCTGCTTCGCGCTGGCGCTGATTCTGGGCGGCGCGCTGGGCAACGTGATCGACCGCGTCATCTACGGTCACGTGGTGGACTTCCTCGACTTCTACCTGCACAACTACCACTGGCCGGCCTTCAACGTGGCGGACTGCGGCATCACCATCGGCGCGGTGCTGCTGATCGTCGACGAACTGCGACGCGTGCGTCGCTGATCCTGCTGTGTCAGAACTCCAGCATTGGAACGGCGAAGCGGTGCTATGCCTCGATGAGGCCGGCCCGCGCATCGCCAGCGAACAGGATGCGCTGGACCACCTGATTGGCGAGGCGCTGGGGCATGGAGCATCGATGATTGCCGTGCCTGTCAGCCGTCTCGATGCCGCGTTCTTTGCACTGCGCACCGGCCTGGCCGGCGGCATCGCGCAGAAGATCACGAACTATCGACTGAAGCTCGCCGTGGTCGGAGACATCTCTGCGCATCTCCAAGCCAGCAACGCGCTGCGCGACTGGGTGCGGGAATCCAACAAGCGCGACACGGTCCGCTTCGTGCCCTCGCTTGACGACCTGGCCGCCGATGCGCGGCCCATGCCAGCCAAATGAGGCTCAGGCCCGGTAGCGGACGGCATACCACGCCCGCTTGACGTACTCCGCAAGAATCGACCCGGCTTCGTAGATCGGGACCGACTTGGCCAGCGTGTCGCCCGGGAATACGCCCTGCGCACCCCAGGTGACCTCCGGCCATACCTTGCGGAACACCGCCAGCGCCCGGCCGGTGTGATACCAGCTCGTGACCAGTATTGCGCTTTGCACCTGCTGGCCCGCTAGCGTCCCGCGCGTCATCCGCGCATTTTCCATCGTGCTGCCAGACACACATTCGTGGCCGATGCGCTCTGCGGGCACACCCGCCATCACCAGGCGACGTTCGATCAGCAGGCAATCGCCCTGCCCGCTGACGAACACGCGGGGAGCAACGCCCGCGTGGTACAGCTCGGCGGCGCCGATCACGCGCTGGCCCGATTCGCCGCCCAGCACGACGATCACGTCCGCCTGTGCGAGCCTCGGCTCCTCGCGCAGCCATGCCTTCGCCCCACACACGAGCGCACCTCCGACCACCACCGCCACGATGGCGCAACCGCCAATCCAGGCGAGAACATTGCGAACTGCGGAACGACCGAAAACCATATCGAGAATGCGCTCTTAACGAAAAACCCGAGCGCCAGACGCGCCGCGGGGCAAGCCGGTATCATCGCCACTGTTCAGCAGGAAGCCCGGGCACCGGGTTGTATCCTGCCCGCGCATATTGCGTCAATCGGATTCCCAAGCGGGTTGTTATGGAACTGCAAGGCAAACATTTCGTGCTCGGCCTGACCGGGGGCATCGCGTGCTACAAGTCGGCCGAGCTGGTGCGGCTCTTGACCAAGGCGGGCGCCACCGTGCAGGTGGTGATGACCGAGGCCGCCACGCACTTCATCACGCCGGTGACGATGCAGGCGCTTTCCGGTCGCCCGGTCTTCACGTCGCAGTGGGATGGCCGCATCGGCAACAACATGCCGCACATCGACCTCTCGCGCGAGGCAGATGCCATCGTCATTGCGCCTGCCTCCACGGACTTTCTCGCCAAGCTCGCGCACGGCATGGCCGACGATCTGCTCTCAACGCTGTGCATCGCGCGCGATTGCCCGCTGCTCGTGGCGCCCGCGATGAACCGCCAGATGTGGGCCGCGCCCGCCACGCAACGCAATGCCGCCCAACTGCGCGCCGACGACGTCACCCTGCTCGGCCCCGATGCCGGCGACCAGGCCTGCGGCGAAGTCGGCGACGGCCGCATGCTCGAGCCGGAAGACATCGTCCAGCAACTCATTGGCTTCTTCCAGCCCAAGCTGCTGCGAGGACACCGGGTGCTGCTGACAGCCGGCCCGACCTTCGAGCCAATCGACCCGGTGCGCGGCATCACGAACCTGTCCAGCGGCAAGATGGGTTTTGCGCTGGCGCGGGCGGCATCGCAGGCCGGTGCGGAGGTCACGCTCGTTGCCGGTCCGTGCCATCAGGACACCCCTGCAGGCGTATTGCGCATCGATGTGCAAACCGCCCAGCAGATGCACGACGCCGTCATGCACGAACTGGATACGGCAAAGAACGACATCTTCATTGCCGTCGCCGCTGTGGCCGATTGGCGTGTGGCACAGGCGGCAGAGCACAAGCTGAAGAAGCAGAGCGACGCCGACGTGCCCTCTCTAACGTTCACGCAGAACCCCGACATCCTGGCGGCTGTCGCACGCCGCCCGAATGCGCCGTTCTGCGTCGGTTTTGCGGCCGAAACGGAGCGGCTGGAGGAGTTTGGCGAGGCCAAGCGTCAGAAGAAGGGCATCCCGTTGCTGGTCGGCAATCTCGGCCATCAGACTTTCGGCCGCGACGACAACGAAGTGGCGCTCTTCGATGCAAAGGGGATCACGCGCCTGCCGCGTGCCGACAAGCTGACGCTCGCGCGCCAGATCGTCGCGGCCATCGCCGATCGCGTGCATGGGGCTCAGTCATGAGCGCCGCGCCGATCCGCCTGTCCGTCCTCGATCAAAGCCCCGTCATCTACGGCCACAGCGCGCGCGATGCCATCGCCGCGACGGTCGACCTGGCGCAACTCACGGATGCACTCGGCTACACGCGCTACTGGTGCGCCGAGCACCACGGCCTGCGTGGCGTCAGCAATCCGGCGCCGGAAGTGATGATCGCCCGCGTGGCGAGCGCCACGAAACACCTGCGCGTGGGCTCCGGCGGCGTGATGCTGCCGTATTACAGCCCGTTCAAGCTGGCCGAGCAGTTCCGCCTGCTGGAAGCGCTGTTCCCGAACCGCATCGACCTGGGCGTCGGCCGCGCACCCGGCGGCGACATGCGCACCGCGCAGGCCGTGGCCATGGGCGACTACAACCGCGGCGACATCTTCCCGCAGCAGGTGCAGGAACTGATCTGGCACTTGACGGGCACGCTACCGCCGGATCACCCCGCCTACGGCGTCATCCTGCAGCCCGAGATCGACACCCGACCCGAACTGTGGGTGCTCGGCTCCAGCGATTTTGGCGGCGCGCTGGCCGCGCGCCTGGGTATCCGTTTCGCGTTCGCGCACTTCATCAACCCGCACGTCGGGCACATCGTCTCCCAGCAGTACCGCACCGATTTCGAACCTGGCTACGATGCGCGCCCGTATAGCGCCGCCGCCGTCTTCGTGATCGCCGCCGACACCGAGGCCGAGGCGCGCCGCTATGAAGCTGCCATCGACCTGCGCCGCGTGCAGATGGCGCTTGGCGTGAATGGCCCGATCCCGACCGTCGAGCAAGGCGAAGCGCACGTCTACACCGAACGCGACCAGGCCATCGTCATGCGCGAGCGGCCGCGCAGCATCATCGGCACGCCGGAATCCGTGGCCGAGCAGATGCATGCGCTCAAGGACCGCTTTGTCGCCGACGAACTGATCGTGCTGACCGTCGCGCCAAGCTACAAGGCGCGCCTGCGCTCATACGAGCTGCTAGCCGAGGCGTTTGCGCTACCATCTCCGGCTTCTGCAACCTCTTCGGCCTGCCCCGCATGAAACTCGACGTCAAGATCCTCGACGCCCGCCTGCACGAACAACTCCCGCAGTACGCCACCACCGGCAGCGCCGGGCTGGACCTGCGCGCCTGCGTCGACGCCCCGCTCACCATCGAACCTGGCACTACGCACCTGATCCCGACCGGCATGGCGATCCACCTGGCCGACCCGGGCTATGCCGCGCTGATCCTGCCGCGCTCGGGCATGGGCCACAAACATGGCATCGTGCTGGGCAACTTGGTCGGCCTGATCGATTCGGATTACCAGGGCCAGCTGATGGTCAGCACGTGGAACCGCGGCAGCACTGCGTTCGTGCTCAACCCGATGGAGCGGCTTGCGCAGCTCGTGATCGTGCCGGTGGTACAAGCCGAGCTGAACATCGTGGACGACTTTGCCGAGAGCGAGCGCGGTGCCGGTGGTTTCGGCAGCACCGGGCGTCACTGACAATATCGCCCACATATAAAAAAGGCCCGGAACTTCCGGGCCTTTTGTTTGGTGCGACAAACTCGTCACGCTTCCGCTTCTTCCTGGGCAGGTGCCGGCGGCGCTTCGTTCTCGGAGAACTCCAGCTTCACCGCGTCTGCATCGTCCAGATCCACGATCACCTTGCCGCCGTTGACCAGCTTGCCGAACAGCAGTTCGTCGGCCAGAGCCTTGCGGATCAGGTCTTGAATCAGGCGCTGCATCGGGCGTGCACCCATCAGCGGGTCGAACCCCTTCTTCGCCAGGAAGCGACGCAGCTTCTCGGTGAAGATGGCATCCACCTTCTTCTCGTGCAGTTGCTCTTCCAGCTGCATGAGGAACTTGTCGACCACGCGCATGATGATTTCCTCATCCAGCGAGCGGAAGCTGATGGTTGCGTCCAGACGGTTGCGGAACTCAGGCGTGAACATGCGCTTGATGTCGGCCATCTCGTCGCCCTGTTCGCGCGCCGTGGTGAAACCGATCGTTGCCTTGTTCATTGTCTCGGCGCCCGCATTGGTCGTCATGATGATGATCACGTTGCGGAAGTCCGCCTTGCGGCCGTTGTTGTCCGTCAGCGCGCCGTGGTCCATCACCTGCAGCAGGATGTTGAAGATGTCCGGGTGCGCCTTTTCGATCTCGTCCAGCAGCAGCACGCAGTGCGGCTTCTTGGTCACGGCTTCCGTCAGCAGGCCGCCCTGATCGAAGCCCACGTAGCCCGGAGGCGCGCCGATCAGCCGGCTCACCGCATGGCGCTCCATGTACTCCGACATGTCGAAACGGATCAGCTCGATGCCGAGGATGAACGCGAGCTGCTTGGCGACTTCCGTCTTGCCCACGCCCGTCGGGCCGCTGAACAGGAACGAGCCGATCGGCTTGTCCGTCTTGCCCAGCCCGGCGCGCGACATCTTGATGGCCGAAGCAAGCGCATCAATGGCCGGGTCCTGCCCGAACACGACCGACTTCAGGTCGCGCTCCAGCGTCTGCAGCTTGCTGCGGTCGTCCTGCGACACGCTTTGCGGCGGAACGCGGGCAATACGCGAGACGATGTCCTCGATCTCACCCTTGCCGATGGTCTTCTTCTGCTTCGACTTCGGCAGGATGCGCTGCGCTGCACCGGCTTCGTCGATCACGTCGATCGCCTTGTCCGGCAGGTGACGATCGGTGATGAAGCGCGCCGACAATTCAGCCGCGGCGGTCAGCGCCGACGACGCGTACTTCACGCCATGGTGTTCTTCAAAGCGCGACTTCAGGCCACGCAGAATCTGGACGGTCTGGTCGACCGTCGGCTCCACCACGTCGATCTTCTGGAAGCGGCGGGACAGCGCAGCATCCTTCTCGAAAATGCCGCGGTATTCCGTGAACGTCGTCGCACCGATGCACTTGAGCGCGCCCGACGACAGCGCGGGCTTGAGCAGGTTGCTGGCGTCCAGCGTGCCGCCCGAAGCGGCGCCTGCGCCAATCAGCGTGTGGATCTCGTCGATGAACAGAATCGCGTTCGGGTTGTCCTTGAGCGACTTCAGCACGCCCTTCAGGCGTTGCTCAAAGTCGCCGCGGTACTTCGTGCCGGCCAGCAGCGCGCCCATGTCGAGCGAGTAGACGACGGACTTTGCCAGGATGTCCGGCACTTCGCCCTTGGTGATGCGCCATGCCAAGCCTTCTGCGATGGCCGTCTTGCCGACACCGGCCTCGCCCACCAGCAGCGGGTTGTTTTTACGCCGGCGGCAAAGCACCTGCACCACGCGCTCCACTTCCTGCTCGCGACCGATCAGGGGATCGATCTTGCCGGCCTTGGCCAACGCGTTCAGGTTTTGCGTGAATTGCTCGAGCGGGCTTTCCTTGCCGTCGCCGCCTTCGCCCTCGGGGTTGCCTTCGCCTTGCTTGGCAGGCTCGGCCTGGTCCTTGCGGATGCCGTGGCTGATGAAGTTGACGACGTCCAGCCGGGTCACGCCCTGTTGCTGGAGGTAGTACACCGCGTGCGAATCCTTCTCGCCGAAGATGGCGACCAGCACGTTCGCGCCCGTCACTTCCTTCTTCCCGTTCGATGTGGATTGCACGTGCATGATGGCGCGCTGGATCACGCGCTGGAAGCCGAGTGTCGGCTGCGTGTCCACCTCGTCCGTGCCCGGTACCACCGGGGTGTTGTCGGCGATGAAGTTCTTCAGGTGCGTGCGGAGGTCTTCGATGTTGGCAGCGCAGGCGCGAAGCACCTCGGCGGCCGTCGGGTTGTCCAGCAGCGCAAGCAGCAGATGCTCCACCGTAATGAATTCGTGGCGAGCCTGGCGGGCTTCAACAAACGCCATGTGCAGGCTGACTTCCAGTTCTTGCGCAATCATGCTTCCTCCATCACACACTGCAGCGGATGCCCCGCTTGCCGTGCATGGGTTGACACCAATTCCACTTTCGTCGCGGCGATATCCCGGGTATAGAGACCGCACACGCCCTTACCTTCCCGATGCACCGTCAGCATGATTTGTGTGGCTGTTTCCCGGTCTTTGCTGAAGTATTGTTGAAGAATCATCACGACGAATTCCATCGGGGTGTAGTCGTCGTTAAGCAGCAGCACCTTGTACATCGCGGGCGGTTTGAGCGCTTGCTCTTTCCGCTCCAGGACGGTGCCTGCATCGTGTTGTGGAGTGGTCGCTTGCCGGATTGCCATGGTCTTATTCTAACCACTCCTTTCGAGTTCGCAATTTGGGGAAATAACGCCGACTTCAAGGTCTACAAACGGTTTGGCCCGTGCCGCGTGCGTCCGTCAGCCCTCGGGAGCGAAGGGTCTTACCGCCTCCGCGCTGGCTGGAGCCGGCGCAAGCGCCGCGCCCGGGATGCCAATCGTTTTCCGTACTTTGAGGCGATCGGCCGGATTTCGAGCAAATCCTCTTCAGAAACTGACCGTTTTTCGCCACAAACCCATCCTTTGTGGCCTTGACAGTCTCTTACATTCCTCGAACAATCGAATTCAGCATGTGCGCCCTACTGCCCCGCAAACCGTTGGCAGTGAGCCACATGAATGGTGAGCCCGGGAGGCCTCACACCAGTCGACAACAGATCGACAACCGCTTCAGGCTGTGGTGTTTGCCACAAGAAGACCGATCGCTTGCGGCGCGGTTCCACCCGTGCCATTCGTCGTGCCCTGCGGGCCGGCGGCCGGGCGATGACTGCGCGGTACCGCTCTGAACTGCCCCGACAGGCACACCCCTCCCGGCTCGGACTTGTGTTTTAACGGAGGGGTTTTCATGGCACTCGGTACGGTCAAATGGTTTAACGACGCCAAGGGTTTCGGTTTCATCTCGCCTGACGAAGGCGGCGAAGAGCTGTTCGCGCATTTCTCGGCCATCCAAATGGCTGGCTTCAAGACGCTCAAGGAAAATCAGCGCGTCTCGTTTGAAGTGACGCAAGGTCCGAAGGGCAAGCAGGCCACCAACATCCAGGCTGCCTGATTGGCGTTGTGCGGCACCTTGCCGCATGGCGATGGTGCCCAAATGCAAAAAACCCGGCGACATGCCGGGTTTTTTGTTGCCGGGGCGCACGACAATGGCGCAGATGACTCACCGCGCGCAACACGTCATTTCGGCGGGCTGTGCACTTGCGGTGTGGTGATCCCCGTCATTCCAAGGAGCCCCCCATGAAACACCCCCTGACCCGCACCGCCGCCGCGGCAACGCTGCTGATTGCCGCACTGCTTCCCGCTGTCGCCCACGCCCAGCTTGGAGACCTGATCAAGGGTGCCACGCAGGGCAACAGCCAGGACACCACCGGTGGCCTTGGCAGCATCGGCAGCCTGGGCGGTGTGCCGTCGCTAGGGTCATTGACGTCGGGCAGCGCCGGCAATGTGGCTGGCGTGCTGGAGTTCTGCATGAAGAACAACTACCTGGGCGGCGCCACCGACGCGGCCTCGGTCAAAGACAGGCTGCTCGGCAAGCTGGGGGATGCGCCGGCATCCAACCCGGGTTACACCGAGGGCACAAAAGGCATCCTGACCAATTCGGATGGCAACAAATTCGACCTGAGCAGCATCAAGTCGCAGATCACCAAGCAGGCTTGCGACAAGATCCTGTCGCAGGGCAAATCGCTGCTTTAAGCCGCGGCGCAGGCGAGCGCGCACTACACTGCAATATTGACTCGCCGTTCGCCTCTCTTCTGCACCCCAAGGAGCCTCATGCTGGAAACCGCCGCGCTGGCCGCCGGGCTGTCCTGGACCAGCGGATTCCGCCTCTATCTGGCCGTATTTGCTGCCGGCGTGCTCGGCCGCACGGGTTGGCTGCATTTGCCGCCCGGGCTGCAGATGCTGGAATCGTGGTGGGTGATCGGCCTGGCCGGCGTGCTGGCCGTGGCGGAGTTCCTCGCCGACAAGATTCCCGGGTTCGATTCGGTGTGGGATGGCATCCAGACCTTCATCCGCGTGCCTGCGGGTGCGATTCTGGCTGCCGCCGCGTTCGGGCAGCTCGATCCGCAATGGATGGTGGCCGCAGGACTGATCGGCGGGACGCTGGCCGGCACGGCGCATGCCACCAAGGCCGGCACGCGCGCACTGATCAACACGTCGCCGGAGCCTTTCTCGAACTGGGTGGCGTCGTTCAGCGAAGACGTGGCCGCCAGCGGTGGTTTGTTGATGGCGTTTTTCCTGCCGATTGCGTTTCTGGTGGTGCTGGCGCTGCTGCTGTTGGTATCGGCGTGGTTACTGCCCAAGCTGTGGCGCGGTGTGCGGCAGCTGCGCGATGCATTGCGCGGACGCTCGCCTGGGCCACAATCGCCCGGCACAACGCGGTTGCCGCACTGAGGCACCATCCGAAAGCGCAGCGGCGAGAAACAGCATCCGCGCCGCACATGCGCATCCTCTAGGCAAATTCTGATTTATAGTTTCGCCCCTGCTCAGACGAAGCAGCCATCGGTACACTCGCGCCATCGCTTTCAGTGCCATAGAGAAAGCGATCGAGGTGTGGAAACCTCGTGCGTAACGGGTGAGGACCGAGCATAGGTTCTTGCCCTCGACTGCTATGGCTTGGCTTCGTCACCCTCCTGGGGCGAGCCAGGCATGAGCGGCTTCGGCCGCGCCGACTGTTACGCATCGGTTTTCCACCTTGCCTGTGCTCGCCCACCCCTCCTGCCAGGGTTGGGCGCGGTTCCGTTCATCAGATGAAAAGGAATGCCGTGACCCGCTCGATCTCCAAATCCGCCGATTCCCCGGCTGGCGATTCGCTCACCGAATATCAGAAAGGCGTTGCCTCCGGGCGTGCGTTTTTGCATGCGGTGTCCGCGCGCGCTGCGCCCCTGAAATACTCCCCGACGAGCACGGCGGACTCGCCAGAGCAACCCGAACACCCCTGCTGATCAATGGGCGAGGCCCGGCGCATGGGCCTGCAGCGCCGTTGTTGCAGCACCGGCGTTGGGGCTTGTTGGGGCTCGCCCGCCCTTTTTTTGCGTGCAAACGCGGCCAGAACTGCGAGCGTCTGCGGATGGCCGTTGGCGGCGCGAAATAAAAAAACCCCGGCCAGCCGAAGCTGCCGGGGTTTTCCTTTGCATCACGGCCGAAGCCGCGAAGCGCGTGCTCGATCATTCTGTGTAAATTTCCCGCAAACCTTTGTTGCATCAATGCATCTGCGTTCAATCCCCCGAATAACACTCAGAAAAGTACTCACTAGCGCGCGGCTGCCCCACCTTTTTGCAGTTGCAGCACGTGGCTACGTCGCCATAATCGAGAGCCAAGCAACCGCACCAGCAATGACGCCTCGATCGACCTCCTGGCGTCCCGACTAGAAAAGAAAAATGAACAAGATCAGACGTGGAGTTGCCATTCTGTTCGGCCTCGCTTCTGGCATGGCCGTAGCGCAGACAATCCAGGTTCACCCCGGGCCCGGCGGAAATCCGAGAATCTCTACGCCATGGGGCGACTACGTCGCAGTCAGCCAAGCCGGCACCTTATTCGTGATCCCCGAGGCCGACTACGCAAAAGCACTGATCGATGGTTACGCCCAGAAAAACAACCAGGTAGCAGTCGATTTGGTTGGCATGGGCAAGACCTACATCAGCAAAGACAGCGTCATTGTCCAGCTTGGGCCGGTAAAACTGTGGGATATCAGCGAGGAGATCGTCATAGGGGTGCCACCGAGCAAACGCCTCGGCCGGCCGCCCAAGCCAAAGACCTCCGAATACGTGCAGTTGGCATGGACACAGCAAGGGGCAGACAAGGTTCAACTGAGCCTCGCCATCGACGGGCAAGCGCTGAAACCGAACAACTGCGGAATGGACATGGGCTTCTTCCATTGTGAGTTCACAGTCCCCCACAGCCTCATACCGAAGCCGGCAACGGCCATCTTCACGATGCCCAATCAAGTACCGGGCGTGTGGCAAATGACATCGCTCAGCCGTGCCCACTATGACGCTGTAAAGCGCAAGTATGCGGGTCTGGATATGCCGATGACTGACGAAGACAAGGCTGATCTTCGGGCGATCCGGAAGATCGACCCCACGATCCCCGCGACGTTATCTGACTAGGCTCGGCGCACGGCGCACACTTTCACGGAACATGGAAATCCGCGTCGTCAGCATCGCGCAACAGAGCTACAACCAGGCGCCGGACCAATCCGCGCTCGTTGAGCACGGGCACTACGTCAGCCAGCACGGGCGTGACGTCCGTTCGCCGCCGCACACCAAGGATGTGTCGGGCACCCAACGGCACAACCGCCCAGTGTTGTGATGGCTCGTACAGCTTCAGCGAATCGCATCGGGGCACGTGTTCGCGCCATGGTGGAGTCGCTGGCTGGCTTTGAAGGGGGACGCCTCGGGAAACTGGGGCGCAACGATAGGCCAATCCCACGGGAAACCCACTGGGTTTCCACTCAGGCAGGTCGAGCGCTTCCGATCTTTGGCGTCCCGAGTGCTAGCAAGGGGCTAGCAAGGGGCTTCCATCGGATTTCCGGACGGCTCGCGAAACTTCGCGAATGCTCGCGAGCCTTCTATACTCTTGCGGGCACGATGCAACGCAACGCGATGCAACGCAGGCGGCGCTAGGACATGCCGCGCATTCACCCGTCTCGACACCGTGACCTAACTGTTAAGACACCGTTAGAACACGGTGCAACCTTCCCGCAAGCCTTCCCCGAAGACATCCGCATAGCCTTTCTATGTCCGCAATCAGTCCGCAGGCGAGGCGGACAAGATGCGGACACGGCGCACCTGTCCGCGTGACATTGTGTGACATCGCGTGACTGTCCCGAGGGACAGGCGCGGGACAGCCAAGGCCGCTCAAAGTAATAGCCCTCGGACATCGCCGAGGGCTATTGGTACTGCGCAGGCCACCAACTCACGCCGGCAATTGGCTAGAAAGCCCGCGGCGGAACGGTAGGGACGACACCCTTTCGCGAAGCCAACTCCTGCCGCATGTCGCCGGTCTTGCTGTAGTTTTCCGTTGTCATACCGCCTCCTGAGATTGGGTAGCGGAAGCGTTGGACGGACGGCCGCGACGCTTGCGCGACGGCGGAATAAGGCCGGGAATGAGTGCTTTGAATGCCTGGAACTTCTCGTCGTTGCAGGCGGCATAATACAGTTCGCACTGCCGAAAGAACTCTGCTTGGCCAGCCGGCGTCTGGCCGTGGATATACTGCGCTAGATTGTCTGCCTTGTGCTTGATGACTGCGTCGGCAACGGACCGCCCCTGCACATCCATACGCAAACACCAGTTGTCGCAGTCGAGGAAAACGCGGCGCGGTCCCTTCGCACCCTCGGGACGCTCGCGCACCAGCCTGAAGCGAAGACCATTAGCCTCCCACGAAACCCAGCTAAAGCCGTCTGGCCACTTGGTTCCGACAGGGATAACGCCTTCAGCGTCAAGATGCGCCCGCGTGCCGACGTACATGCAAAACGACAGGCCGAGCGAAATGATGATCTTCAGTTCGCCGATGTCGTGGCGTGACGGGGTGAAGTTGTCTTCGGTCATAGCTCAAGCTCCTGTTGCTTGGGGTGTGATAGGCGGCCTTGGGGTTGCGGCCCCTTGGCCGCCGCCTACCTGCCGACAGCAGGCTTGAAGCAATATAGCGCGCTGATTTAATTGACAAAATCCGCCATCGGAATTAAATTATTTCGGATTAGATTACAAATAAGCTTTTGTATATCCTTTGATAGCATGCTATCAAATAGATAGTTCGCTATCGAAAACGCTGGCGCGATGTATGGGCGAATGCATTCGCAAATTGCGAATGTAATCGCAAATTAGTTTCACGATTAATTCCTAGAATGGCTCTGATCAAATGCCGTGAATGCGGCAAAGATGTCAGCACTGAAGCCGCCGCCTGCCCGAACTGCGGCGCGCCACCGTTGCGCAGCACAGCGACTGTGGCGGCAGGCAAGCCAAAGAAGAAGCAGAGCATTCTTGGCGTGTTATTTCTTGCGATCATAGGGGCCGTCGCTATCGCGCAATGCAGCTCGAACAATGAGAAGAAAGGCGAAACCAAGCCAGTCGCCCAAGAGTGCGCAAAGGACAATCTGCAATGCCGGGGAGATAAGGCTGTGGTGGCCGCCAGCGTCTATTGCAAAGACCCAATCGAACGGTTGGCCAAGCACAGCGTCCGATGGACAGACGGCACGTTTGAGATGAAGTTCAGCCGATTCCGCTGGGCGGACAAGGCCGCTGGTACGCTCACCATGATCGGCGACAAGGCTGAATTTCAAAATGGGTTCGGCGCCTTTACTCCGGTCACCTATGAGTGCGATCTGGCGGCCGATGATAAGACCGTGCTCGATGTGCGCGCACGCGAGGGGCGGTTGCCAGGCTAACCCGCGCTGGTCTCGCCATTCTCACGGACGACCGCTATTCGCGGGCTGTCTTGGCTGTCCGCTCCGGCGCCGATGCTGTCGCATAGACCCTCCAGTAGCGCGGCTCTGGCGATCTCCAGGCGCCCAATGCGGCCCAGCAATCGGAGGATGTGCTCAAGGTGCTGGGGCGGCCGATAGGTGGCCTCCAAACCCGGTTTGCGCAGAATCACACGGTCGATCGACAGCAGCCGCTCGTCTGTCTCCTCAGCCCCCAGCGTGCGCATCAGCAACACGCGCGCAAGGCGGATCTCCTCGTCGAGCGAGCCGACCGGCATCTGCTCCAGCAACGCCTTTTCCTCGTCCGTCAGGCGATCGCTATACAAGCCGTGTTTGAGGGCATTCCGGTTGCCGGGGCGGGCCGGATTGCCTGCGCCAGTGCTGGCCCCGCCGTGCAGCCGGCAGCGACGCTTCCCGGCCAGTGGCGAGCGCTTACAGGGGGTTCCAGCGCGCGTTTGGGCACCGCAGAACTTCTTCATGGGGTGGCGTTCCTCAAATTTGATATCGAGCGCGCAACGAGCGCAAACCGTGCTAACCGCGCTGCTAACCAGGTCTCCAAAAGGCCCCAAACCGTGGAAACCAAAGTGGTTACCAGCGGTTTGGAAACCATCTTTTATGTACCTCTCATGGGGTTTGCTTCCGTTTCGGCATCAGGCCGTTAGCCGCGGATCTAGCCTTGCCCGAATTGGAGCGCGGCCCCGTCGACATCCCGCCGTGCAATTTGCATCGACCGTTGCGGTAGATCGCCGTCATCTTGCAGGGCGTGCCGGCGCGCGTTCGGGCACCGCAGGTCATCCCGCACAGTTCCTCAGGGAATACCGGATAAGACGGCAGTGGGGCCCGACTCCAGCCGCGCCGGGGTGACAAACGAGAGCTCAGAAACCGCTCATACTCTGCGCGCTCGATCGCAGCACGCTCAGCTCGCACGGCGTCACATTCAACGTAATGCGCTCTCAGCCGCTTCCGTTTTTCGTCGTCGCCCATGGCTAGCCTTTGGGTCGCGGTGAGTGCGCCGAATGGTTTGTCTTGGTCGCTCATAGGGACTCTCGGTTTGGGAGTTGAGGCCCGCGCATGGCGGGCTTCTGCCTCAGAAGGTGTAGCCAACCACGCCGAGCGTGAAGTTGGCGGTACCGGTGTTGATGCTGCTCGTGTAGTAGACGGTTTGCGGCGTATTGAGCTGAACCAACACGTTCGCGTTGGCACCATTGCCGCCGCCAGCAACTGCGCTAACACCGCTGCCACCGGTGCCGGCAGCATCTGGGTAGATCGAAAGAGTTACCGCTGCCGACGCCACCGCTTGCCCACTGTTCGGCACCGCGCCGCAGCTACCAATCATGCTAGATGCGTTTGGCGGCACGGCGCTGGAGATGCTGAGACTAGTCGGGCTTGCTTGTGTTGTACCGGTGCTCAGAACCGTCACGATGCCGCGCATAACCGTCCGACCAATCTGCGTGCCAGTGATGAATTGCGAGGAGGCGTTCGTCGGCCACACCGACACCAACGCCGATGCGGTGTAGCCAGCGGGCATGTTGACGCCGCCGTACACTTCGGGTTGCTTGCCGCTAGTGGCGTTTGTTGCCAAAAGAGCCGAAGCTGCAGTCGTCGGGTTGTAGATCGCATACAGCGCCACATACCCGCTTACTGGGGCCGTGCCGGTGTCCATGCCGCCGGCGCCAGTCGTTGCGAGATTGACAGACTGGTTGAAGTTCGCCAGCCGCAGCGGTGCGCCACCAAGCACTGTTTCGACAACCACTTCGTCTGCCGTGAAGCTTGCAGTCGCGGCCGCAGTAGCGACCTGCATCTTCCCGTTTCGCACCATGCCAACGACTGACCCAGTCGAATTGGCAAATGCGGTCGTTGCAAGATTCGGGGAGTTGTCGAGCTTCGCAGGCGCGACACCTTGTTGTACGCCGGTGAATGGCGTCGATCCATCAAGACGCGCGAAGCCCGGGAAGAACGGCGCACCTGAGAACTTAGAGATGTTCCCCGCCGTGATCGTCGCTTGCCCGTTCGCTACCGTGATGACCCACAGGCCGACATACCCAGCCGTGACCGCCGGCGTCGTTTGCGTACCGGTAGCCGCAGCCGTGCCGGCTACAAGTTGCAGCGATACCTGTCCAGCGCGCCGCGTCGGCTGCTGACTCCCATTGCCTGCCGGGCCATTCAACGCTTGCGCCGGGTTCGAGCTGTTGTAGTAAGGCAGAACAATGTTGTTCGTGTCCGTCTCAAGGAAGGTCGCCTGAATCAGGTAGTTCTGCGAATAGCCCGCCGTGGACGGAGCGCTGATGGCGAAATTCTGGGCATCCATGAGAATGCCGCTCTTGACGATGCTGTGCGCCGTGTCCGCCGCGATGTCGGAGTAGACGTTCTGGTCAACGACGACATTCTGGTAAATCTGACCAGGGTTGACGTTGACGGACATCGAAGCCGGCGACGTTGGAACACACGCAAGGCCCGTCACAATAGTGCTAGTGCCAAGAATGTCGCCCGTCAGCTTGGCGATGGCGATCATCGTGGATTTATTGGTGTTCAACAGGTCAAGCGTTTGGGGTACTTGGCCGTCATAGGTGATCTGGCGATCAGTCATGTGTTTCTCCGTTTGGTTGCCTCTCCGCGGTGCTGCGCATCAAATTGAGCCCTGCACCCACACAGGCACGGGATAGCCAGCGACAGTGATGTCGGAGTCATGGTCAAAAAGTAGATCGCCGGGTGCGGAGTACGGCAGGAAGACCCCTGCAACTCGGCCCAAGCGGCGCACCTCCAGCGCCGGCTTGATCAGCGCCATGCACTGCACCCGGTAGTCAGATAGCGCTTTCTCGTACGCCTCTTTCCTCGCTTTGGCATCCTCTTGCACCCGCCGCTCGGTAATCTCGGTACATCGCTTCTCAAGTTCACCGAGCGCGCTCTGGTACCTGGTCGCTGCGGTGTCATATGCCGCCAGCGCCTCCGACCGAGCCAGCAGCGCCGAATGAAGCTCTTGGGGCAGGACCTTGCCCGGATCAGCAACGCAGCGATCGGCATCTGCTGCGGACCGGTCGAGCTTCAGCTTTGCTGCCGCCATGTCATCCAACAGCCGTTGCACGGCCTGCTCGGCAAGCCGCAGTTCGTCGCCCTCGCTCAGATGGTTTGCGTCATTGATAGCTGTCATGGGTTTGCGGGTGAGGAGTTTTTCAAGCATGAGCGGTCCTGATTGTTTGGCTGTGGAGTGGCATTACTAGAAGGTGTACGGAAACCGTATCTAGGACTGGGGGCAAAATGGGCCGGATAGATACGATTGCCGTATCTACGGTCAGTGGCCCATATACGGAAACCGTATCTATTGAGGGGGGTCTATGTACGATTTCCGTACAGGCGACTGCGTTTTTAGAGGCGCCGGGTTCCAGTGCCGATAGGCGCCCCGTGGGAAGCCCTGCGGCTTGATGTCCAGCCCGTCTAGGTTGTCCAACGCGCACCAGCCGATTGCGTACCAACTCGCCTTGTTGGGCATACGTCCCTGCACCGTCTGGACGATCAAACCCCGATCGATCAGCTCCTGTCGCGCGCGGTTCAGTGTGTCCGGCGATTTCCAGCCGCGTTTCTCGCTCATGTAGCGCCAGGAGCAAAGCAAGGCGCCGTTGTTCCGGGTGTTGTACTGCGCGGCCATGTCGATCAGCAGCTTGACGCCGTTGGCCGAGAGCGTGACAAATGCCGGGCTGTCGATCACCGTGTGCGGAATCAACAGAATGGCGCCGCCTGCTCCGTCCCGCTTGGCTTTGGCAGTGGTGGCTCGTCTGCTCATGCACTGGCGGCCTCCATCAGGTCGACGAGATCCGGCTCGCGATCCATGAGGCAGTATCGGGCCACGTTGGCATGTGAGAAGCCGTCGCTATCGACGGCAATGACCCGATCCGAGCAGATGCTGTAGCCAAGCCGGACAAGCTCTTTCACACGCTGTGCAGGATGACTGATGCCCTTGGCGCGGAGGCTGTAAGTGGTCTGGCCATCGGACTTTAGGTATTCGAGCACGCGCTTGCATTGCGCCGCGACCGACATATCCCTATCATTGACATCGGTGGTCTTCTGGGTCGCACTCTTGCAGGAGTTGCGGCCCTTTCCGTTTTTGGTGGTCATGCGCGCGCCCCTTATGCCTTATATCCGGCGGGGTTTGCCAAGAACGCCTCAATGTCGCCGGCTCGCCAGCCGACAGCCCGCGGGCCTAGCTGGACCGCAGCGGGAAAGGTCCTTTCCTTGATGCGTTGGTAGATGCTCGAGCGCGAGAGCCCGGTTGCGGCTTCCACCTGCCTGCGGCGCAGGATGGTCAGTGCGGCTTGGATGTTTGCGGTCATGCAAAAGCTCCGTCGGCTGCCTCGGGACCATCCCGAAGCTCTGCGGAACTGTTTGCATTAAGAAAAAATATTTAGAAAACAGGGAGGGTTTCTAAATTTTCGTCCTCACAGTTCTCCGCCAGCGGTGATCCGCCGTTGGTTTCTGGGGCCGCTTGACCGCTGCTTTCAGCTTTGGCACTACCTTGCGCCGAAGTGCCTTGTCTTGTTCCTTGACCTGCTGAATCAGTGCCTTGCAGTCGTCCGCATGTTCACCCTCTGATAGATATTTGCGCCAGGTTGCATCAACCTGAGAAATGCTCACCCCGGTGTTATTTGCCACCAACCGCTTGATGTGATCTGCGGCGGCTGGGGGTCGCACGCTAAAGGATGACTCCCCGCGCGCGAACCTTTCCTGCAGCACTGATGCTTGGCGGTAAATGGCGATCATCCCCTCGATGATTGCTTCTTCAAGCGTGCGAGCTTTGGAACTAGTGGGGGAATTTTCCGCATCGATCCTAAGCGCTTTCTTGACGGCGGCGTGCCCGTGTTTGCTGCTCGTATCGCCCAGATCCAGAAGATCCCCAACAACACCATCCAGGATGCACAGGACTCGCTCTCGCAGGGTGTCCAACACCTCTGTGGATAACCTAACTTCCTGCCCATTTCCCCAGGTACTGACGTAGGCAATCATCGCTTCCCGATAGGCCGGCCAGAGCCTTTCCGCAACTCGGACGCTCTTGTAAGCTAGCCACACAAAGCGACCGTGCCCATACGTGTCATATTTCATCAGGGCATCAGTGGCGGCCGCGATCGCGTCACCGTACCTGCCGATGTGATCCTGATTCGCCCAGAACTCTCTGTTCTGCGAATTGATGTCGTTGGGTGTGGGAGTCGAGCCCATCCTTGCGCCCTCACGCAAAGTCCCTCGAAAAAGAGAGCAGCGCCAGCGGGTGAGAGAACCCGTTTTCGATTGGCCGATCTAGGCGCGGCTGTTACCGTTATGCTGCCCGGCCCTTGAGACTCACCACATTGCCGGCTGCCGATATGGCCGCCTGCCGATCGATCTCATCTGCCAAGTACTGCAGCGCCTTGCGCCGCTCCGCTTCCAGTTCGTGATGGTGGTAGCTCGCCGCCGTCTGGCTGCGCTCAGTGTGGGCAAGTAGCAGCTCAACCACATCCCGGCTAAATCCGTGCTCGCGCAGTAGCGTCGCCGCAGTGCCACGCGTGCCGTGCGGGGAAAACTCGGGCACGCCGAAGTCCAGGCGTTTGAACAGGTGGTTCAGCGTGGCCTCGGCCAACGGCACGCTGGCGATCTTCACCGAGGGGAGGACGTACACCCCATCGCCGCTGATCGCGCGCATGATCTCCAACAACTCAATGGCTTGGCGCGACAGATACACACGATGTGGGCGGCGCGACTTCATCCGCTCGGCAGGGATGTCCCACTGGGCTTTGTCGAGATCGAACTCCGCCCACTTCGCGCGCAGCACCTCGGACTTGCGGCACATGCTGTAGACCAGCAGGCGCGCCGCCGCGGTGGTAGCCGGGTGTGCGCCCTGGCGCCCGAGAGCGCGCCAGAACGCGCCCAGTTCCGATTCGCTGAGGTGCCGATGGTGCTCAGCCTTGGGCACGGTGATGACGCCGCGCAGAGGAACTGCCGGATTGCTCTCTACAAGCAGCTTCTGGATGGCGTAGTTGTAGATCTGCTGAATGATGACCCGTACGCCCTCCGCGGTGTTTGGCGTGGCGCGCCGGGCCTCGATGATCTCCAGCAGGTGGGACGGCTTCACGTCTTCTAAGGCCTTGCGGCCGATGACCGGCCACACGAAACGTTCCAAGCGCGACTTGATCTGGCTGCGGTACCCCTCGGTTTTCGTAGCCAAGCGCTCATCGATCCACTTGAGGGAGAACGCCTTGAATAGCCCCTCATCCTCCTGCAGTGATTCCTTGGCCTTGCGCTCTGCCTTGTCCTGGCGCCGGTGTTCGGCCGGATCAGTGCCCTGCTCGACCATTGCCCTGTATTCGGCGTGCCGGTCGCGCGCATCAGACACGCCGATTTCGGGATAGCTCCCGATCAGCACCGATCGGCGCTTGCCCGAGAGCATGTATTGGTAGCGCCAGGCCTTCGAGCCGCCCGGGTGCACCAGGACAAACAGGCCGCCGCCGTCCGTGAGCTTGTAGGGCTGTTCCTTGGGCTTAGCGTTGTTGATACGGGTGGGCGTCAGCTTGTAGTTGAAGTGGCGCATGGCAGCGATCCTCAGAAGTGAGCACTTTGAGTATTGCTTCGCCCCCAAAATACTCCGTACAACACTCACTTAGCGCCGGATCGTACTCAATCTTTCTGGAACTCTAGAGACAAAAAACCCCGGCGACACTAAGTGTACACCGGGGTTTTCTGGACTTTTCCGGAACACTCCGGATCAGTTTACATGTTGTCGATCATCACCTGACCGAAGCCCGAGCACGACACTTGGGTCGCGCCTTCCAGCAGACGGGCGAAGTCATACGTGACCTTCTTCGACAGGATCGATTTTTCGATCGACGAGATGATCAGGTCAGCGGCTTCCGTCCAGCCCATGTGACGCAGCATCATTTCGGCCGACAGGATTTCCGAACCGGGGTTCACGTAATCCTTGCCTGCGTACTTCGGTGCCGTGCCGTGGGTGGCTTCGAACATGGCAACGGAGTCGCTCAGGTTCGCGCCCGGGGCGATGCCGATACCGCCGACTTGCGCAGCCAGAGCGTCGGAGATGTAGTCGCCGTTCAGGTTCAGCGTTGCCACCACCGAGTACTCGGCCGGACGCAGCAGGATCTGCTGCAGGAAGGCGTCGGCAATCGCGTCCTTGACGATGATTTCCTTGCCCGTCTTCGGGTTCTTGAACTTGCACCACGGGCCGCCGTCGATCAGCTCGGCGCCGAATTCCTTCTGTGCCAGCGCGTAGGCCCAGTCACGGAAGCCACCTTCCGTGAACTTCATGATGTTGCCCTTGTGCACGATCGTGACCGACGGCTTGTCGTTGTCGATCGCGTACTGAATGGCCTTGCGCACCAGACGCTCGGTGCCTTCGCGCGAAACCGGCTTCACGCCGATGCCCGACGTTTCCGGGAAGCGAATCTTCTTGACGCCGAATTCGTCTTGCAGAATCTTGATCAGCTTCTTGGCCTTGTCGCTCTGGGCTTCGAATTCGATACCGGCGTAGATGTCTTCCGAGTTCTCGCGGAAGATGACCATGTCGGTCTTCTCCGGCTCTTTGACCGGCGAAGGCACGCCCTTGAAGTAGCGCACCGGGCGCAGGCAGACGTAGAGGTCCAGCTCCTGGCGCAGCGCCACGTTCAGCGAACGGATGCCGCCGCCCACCGGCGTCGTCAGCGGGCCCTTGATGGACACCACGTAGTCCTTCAGGACTTGCAGGGTTTCTTCCGGCAGCCACACGTCCGGGCCGTACACCTTGGTCGACTTCTCGCCGGCGTAGATTTCCATCCAGGAAATCTTGCGCTCGCCCTTGTAAGCCTTCTCAACCGCTGCGTCGACCACCTTGATCATCACCGGGGTGATGTCGAAGCCGGTGCCGTCACCTTCGATGTAAGGAATGATCGGGTTGTTCGGAACGTTGAGGGAGAAGTCTTGGTTGACGGTGATCTTCTCGCCGGCCGGGACCTTGATGTGTTGATACATGGACGACTCCAGTGCAGACCGCAGGTTAGCGGGTGGACGGTGGGGATTGACAGCACAGCGCGCCGCTCACGGGTTGGCCGGCGTGGCGCGCTGCAGTGAACTGGCGATTCTAACGGCCTACGGTGACGCTCTCACGATGCACCGCACAAATCACGCATCTCGCGCAAGCCGCAACTCTTATATAAGACACAAGAGTGAATTCCGCATTATGCCGGAAAATTTCACCATCCGCCATACTGCCGCACGCATCGGGGCGGCTGTCAACTGCCTGACAGGCTGGCCTCAGAAGCCCTGACGATGAGCGGGCGGATGTCCCCCCACGCGGGATCCGCATCCAGCCGGGCGCTCCAGGCATCCACAAGGCGGGCCAAGGCGGCGCGCAGGTCGCACGCGCTGTCGGCATCGATTAAGCGGACTAGGCCAACGCCGTCCAGGCCCGGATTGCGCCTGACCAGCCACGCAAGCGTCTGGATGTGTTCGATGAAGCGATCGTCAGTCCGGTGCAAATGGCTGAAACAGGACAGGCCCACGTGGCGGTCCGGCGGGGCACCGGAGATCGTCTGCGACACCAGCATGAAATCGTCGAGGCTGGAAGCGTCACGCGAAGGCGGACGAAAACCCGGCACGGCGCCCAGCACAAGTAAGGCGCCGCAGCCCAGAACAAAATCGCGGCGCCGGAAATGGGCAGGCTTGCTGCGCTGGGCGGGCTTGGTGGGGCGGGGAGATGACGACGGCAGAGACACGGCGGGCCTTGAACAAAATCGGCTCGCATTTTCAAGGCTCAGGCGCCCCCATCCAATCAGATGGGTCCGAAACGCAGTCACGACGCATCGTCCGGCGGGCACCTTTCTTGCGCAGCGCAACATGCGCCACATGGCGGATCCGGCGACGCAGAGGCTTTCGCCCGGGGCCACAAAAAATTCGACGGAACATGTCAACGCGCCTGTAACGGCCTGCGTTATTGCAGATGACTCATTAAGCGGGTCGTTGGTTAACTCACTGATCTATAAAAGGATTCACCATGAAGAAGCTGATCGCTGCCCTGATCGCCGGCCTGTTCGCCACCGGTGTGTTCGCTCAAGCCTCCGCTCCGGCTGCTGACGCAGCTGCTGCTCCGGCTGCTGCCGAAAAGGCTGCTCCGAAGGCCAAGAAGGCCAAGAAGCACCACCACAAGAAGGCTGCCAAGAAGGCTGCTGACGCTTCGGCTCCGGCTGCTGACGCCGCCAAGCAATAAGCTTGTGTTTCTGCCGGGCCCACGCGGCTCGGCCGATACAGAAAAAGCAGGTGCTTATGCATCTGCTTTTTTTTTCGCCCTCGCCTGCTGAACGGAAATCCCGGGCGCGCGTGCTGGGCTGTCAAAATAGCGCCATCAAGCTTGAGTACCTTGCCCGTTCCTCACAACAAAAAAAAGGGATGGCGCAATGGAATTCCGATCGATGTTCGCTCCGGTGCGACGAAAACGCACCGTGTTCACGATGCTCTCTCTTGCCGCGCTGGCCGCTGCCGCCATAATTGCCGGCTGCGGTGGCTCGTCGTCTGATTCGACGCCGGTGTCGACGGCCACGCCCTCGGATGCGGCCACGGCTGACGCCAACATCCAGGCCGCATGGGTGGAAATCGGCGACAGCAACCAGGCTGTCGTGCGCGCGGTCACCAGCTATACGAACAGCGCCTCGCCCGTCGACAGCTCGGTCTGCCCGCTGCTGACGGTGGACGGCACCGCCACGCGCATGACGCTGCGTGTGGCGGCCGGCACGCCGGCTCAGCGCACCACGGCCAGTGCCGCCAGCGATTCGAAAGCTTCGTCCTTCCCTGTAAACGCGTGCGAAGCCACCGTGGCATCCACGGCAAAGGCCGCGTCGATCGGCTCGCGCGTGTTGCCGCTGCCCAAGGCCAACCCGCAGCGCGTGGTGATCCTGGCGGACACCGGCTGCCGCATGAAAAAGTCGAGCAACACGTTCCAGTCGTGTAACGACCCGCTGTCGTGGCCGTTTGCGAGCGCTGCCGCCACGGCGGCCAAGATGAACCCGGACCTCGTGCTGCACGTGGGCGACTATCACTACCGAGAAAACGCCTGCCCGCCTGACGTGGCCGGCTGCCAGGGCAGCCCCTGGGGCTACGGCTGGGATACGTGGCAGGCCGACCTGTTCCAGCCCGCCGCCCCGCTGATGGCCGCAGCGCCGTGGGTGCTTGTGCGCGGCAACCACGAGGAATGTGCACGCGCCGGCCAGGGCTGGTACCGCTTCCTGGATCCGCACCCGTACTCGGCCGACCGCTCGTGCGACAACCCGGCCAACGACACGGCAGCCAATGCGTCGGACCCATACGCCGTGGCGCTCGGCAGCGACACGCAGGTCATCGTGTTCGATTCAGCCAAGGCCGGCACGACGGCATTGGCGACGACCGACCCGTGGTTCCAGACCTACCAGAAGCAGTTCAGCGCGGTGGGCACGCTGGCCGCCAAGCCGGGCGTGATGTCGATCTTCACCAATCACCACCCGATTCTGGGCTTCGTGCCCATCGCGGGCAGCACGCCACTGGGCGGCAATGCCGCGCTGCTGTCGGTCATGAACAGCCTGAACGCCACGGCGTATTACCCCCCGGGCGTGCAGGTCGCGCTGCACGGCCATGTGCATGACTTCCAGGCCATCAACTTCACCAGCAACCACCCCGCGACCATCGTTGCCGGCAACGCCGGCGATTCGCTCGACGTGGCCCTGCCCGATCCGTTCCCGGCCATCAGCCCGGCTTCGGGTGTGACCGTTGGCAGCATCTCGCACAACAACTCGTTCGGCTTCATGGTGATGGACCGCCAGGCCGCGCCCGCCAAGGGCTGGCTGTTCAAGGCCTACACCGTGGCCGGCAAGCTGCTGACGACGTGCACGCAAAACGGCACGAGCCTGGTGTGCGACAAGACCGGCTTCGTTGCACCTTGAAGCGCCTGAGCACCACGCTGCTCGTTGCCGCCGCACTCTTCTCGGGTGCGGCAGCGGCCGAATCGATCGGCATGACGCCCAGGCTGGACGCCGTGCCGCCGCCCGCCGAGTCGACCGCGTTCAAGCCGGACCCGAACCTCGTCGCGCTCGGCAAGCGGGTGTTTTTCGACCCGCGCCTGTCGGAGCCGCAAGGCACCGCATGCGCGGCGTGCCATGATCCGGGCCGCGCCTTCGGGCCCACGCTGAAGGGCGAGGCGCTGCGCATCGGTGTGCCGGCCGGCAGCCGCCCAGGGCATGTTGCGGCACGCAATGCGCCGTCGCTGCTGTACCTGCGCTACATCCCGCATCGCTATTTCTTCCAGGATGACGACGCGAGCTTCCCGTCGCCGTTCGGTGGCTTCTTTGCCGATGGCCGAGCAGATTCCATCCCGGAACAGATTCGCGGCCCGCTGTTCAACCCGGACGAAATGGGCAACCGTTCAGCGCGCGACCTGCAGCGCAAGGTGGCCGGCACCGACCTTGGCGAGGCGCTTGCAAAGCAGTTCGGCGCCAATGCGGTGCATGAGCCCGAACGCCTGGTCAGCGTGCTGGGCAAGGCGCTGGAGGCCTATTTCCAGAGCGATGAGTTGGCGCCGTTCACCTCGCGCTTCGATGATTTCCTGCGCAAGCGCACGCCGCTCTCCGCCGCCGAGATGCGCGGCCTCGCCCTGTTCCGCAATCCGGACAAAGGCAACTGCGCGTCGTGTCACCTGATGGTGGAATCGTCGTCGCGTCCAGAGCGGTCCCTGTTCACGGATTTCGGCTACGACGCCATCGCTGTGCCGCGCAACCCGCTGCTGCCCGCCAACAAGGACGCGCGCCACTTCGACGTCGGCCTGTGCCAGACCGCCCGCACGCTGAAATGGCCGGAGCCCAACCAGTGGTGCGGCTACTTCCGCACGGCCGGCCTGCGCAACGTGGCGGTGCGCCAGACGTTCATGCACAACGGCGTGTTCCGCACGCTGCGCGACACGGTGGCGTTTTATGCCACCCGCTCGACCGACCCCGCGCAGTGGTACCCCGGCGGCAAGCGCTTCAACGATGTGCCGGCCAAGTACCAGGGCAATATCAACGTGAATGCCGTGCCGATGAACCGCCGCCCCGGCACCACGCCTGCGCTGACGGAAGACGAGATCGACGACATCGTTGCATTCCTGCGCACGCTAACCGATGCGCGGTATGTGGCGCTGATGCCCGATCCGGCAGCCGACAAGGCGCGCTCGGTGCATGCGCCAAAGGTGGCCGCGAAGACGGTCGCCCTCGAACATCAGCCTCCCGCGGGCACCAACACGCGGTAACAACTTCGTCGCACAGCCCGCCGCCGTTTCATTGACGGCGGCGGGCCGAGTGCCGATCATGGAGCGTTTCTTTTCCGATCCGCTCGCGCCATGACCACCCTGTCCCGCCTCTTTGCCGCTCTGTCGCTGGCCGTTGCCGCCACCGGAGCCCTCGCCCAGACACCCGCCGCGCCCACCGCCCCGAATACCGGCCTGCCCGTGGTCGACCTGACCATCGGCATGTACAAGGTCAAGGCCGAAGTGGCGGCCACCCCGCAAACCCGCGAGACCGGCCTGATGTTCCGCAAGACCATGCCCGATACCGCAGGCATGCTCTTCGTGTTCGATGAATCCGCTGGCCACTGCTTCTGGATGAAGAACACTGACCTGCCGCTGTCCATCGCCTTCATCACCGACGACGGCACCATCTCCGACATTGCCGAGATGAAGCCGCAGACCGAAGACAATCACTGCCCCACCCGGGCTGGCAGCTACGCGCTGGAAATGAACAAGGGCTGGTTTGCACGCAAAGGCGTCAAGCCCGGCATGAAGGTGGGCGGGCTGCCGCGCTGAAGCCCACGCACATACAACAACAGAGAGGAGACCGCCGCATGCACGGTTTCGACAACAACCGTCGCCGCTGGATGCGGCAGGCCGGCGCGCTGGCCGTGGGTGCGGGCGCGGCGTCGGCAGGTCTGCCGCTTGGCGCCTTGGCCGCCGATGCACCCAAGAAGGGCACGCGGTTGATCTTGCTGGGCACGGCGGGCGGGCCGACGCCGAAGAAGAATCGCTCGGCGCCGGCACAGGTGATCGTCATCAACGGCGTGTCGTACGTGGTCGATTGCGGCAACGGTGTCGCACGCCAGTATGTGACGGCGGGCCTCAAGCTCAAGGACATCCGCCACGTCTTCATCACGCATCAGCACTCCGATCACAACGCCGATTACGGCACGCTGATGCTGCTCGCCTGGGCCACCGACCTGACCGGCCCCGTCGACGCCTGGGGCCCGCCCCCGCTGGCCGCAATGACGACCAAGTTCCTTGAGCTGTACGACTACGACATCCGCACCCGCATTGCCGATGAAGGCCGCCCGCCGCTGGCGCCGATGCTTCATCCGCACGAGCTGACCGAGGGCGGCCTCGTCATGCAGGATGCCAACGTGAAGGTGACGAGCGCGCTGGTCAAGCACCCACCGGTCTCGCCGGCATTCGCGTTTCGCTTCGATTCGGCAGACCGCTCCATCGTCATCTCCGGCGATACGGCGCCGAGCGAAAACCTCGTGCGCCTGGCATACGGCGCCGATGTGCTTGTGCACGAGGTGATGCACCTGCCGTCGCTCGACAAGCTGCTGTCCACCGAGCCCAACGCCAAGACGCTGCGCGAGCATCTGCTGGCGAGCCACACCTCCACCGAAGAGGTCGGCCGCATTGCCACCGAGGCCAAGGTGAAGACACTGGTGCTGTCGCACTTCGTGCCCGGCGGCTATCCGTATCTGGAAGATTCAGTCTGGCTGGATGCCGTGCGCCCGCACTTCAAGGGCGAGATCATCGTCGGGCGCGATCTGCAGGAAATTTAAGGACGGCCGCTGCTCGCTTCGCTGCAATCGCGGTAAAGCTGGTTGCGGCTGCCGGACAGGGTCTCGTCGGCGAGGAAACCGGTGGGGCCCTTCGTCCACCAGACATACTGGCCCGACGCATAGCGCGCACCCGACGCGGCCATCACGTTGGCAAACACGAGCGTCTTGCCGTTGAGGGTCATGGCGGCCAGCGGCGTATCCCCCACGGTCATGTATTTCACAAGCAGCGTCTTGCCGCCTTCGCACGTGTAGCGCACGTCGTGCGGGTCCTTGATCGGCAACGCGGAATAGGCGCGCGCCTGATCGATCGCCTTGTTGAGCCCCGCCTTGGCAAAGTCGAGCGCGGTATTCAGATCGTCGGACGACATGCCGGGCACCGGCGATTGCTGGGCGGTGGCGACGCCGCTGAAGACGCCGGCGCCCAGCGCCAGCCCGAACATCACTGCAGTTGCGAAACGACGCATGGATCCGTCTCCTGAGAATGGTCAGCGCAAGTCGGTTAGTCCGCCGCGTCGCTGTCAGGTTCGGTGGGCTTGAGCACGAATGCTGTCGGCTCGACGCGCTGCGGGAGTTCATCGGACAGCGCACGCGCGGCCTCGGCAAAGCACTGCACCAGGCTATCGGCCAACGATGACGGCGCGTGATGCTCGGCACGCATGGCACGCACATCAAACGTCTGCGCCGGCTCCAGCGCGAACAGCGCGATGCGCTCCATGCTGCCGGTGGCGGCTGTGAACTGATCGAGCATCGTCACGCCGAGCGACTCCTCTACCAGCGAACGCGCCAACGAATATGTCTGCACTTCCAACGTCGACTGCGGCGCCAGCCCGCCGCGCGCCAATGTCTGCCCGACCAGCGAGCCAAGCGAGATCTGGTCTTCCAATCCGATGAAAGGCTTCTCGGCAACGAGCTTGTGCAGCGCGCGCCCATCGGTCTTGCCGCTCACCCAGGCGCGCGGCGCGGCCAGCAGGATGCGCCCCTGCGCCACCGGCTTGGTGCTGATGGCCGGATGCACGGGCGGCGCAAAGGCGAAACCGACGTCGATGTCCTGCGAGAGTAAGCCCTGCACGATCTCGGCGGTGTGGTGCGTGAACACACGCACCAGCGTATCGGGATGCCGCTGCGAGAAACGCCGCACGGCGGGCGCGAGAATGCTCGGCGCCAGGCTGGGCGTAGCCGCCACGCGCAAGCGCCCCGCCCCCTTGTGGCGCAAGTTGGCCGACACGCGCCGCACGCGCTCGACCTCCTGGTACAGCCGCTCGACTTCGCTGAACAGTTCGAACGCCTCGGCGGTGGGCTGCAGGCGGCCCTTGGTGCGGTCGAACAGGCGGAAACCGAGTTGCAGCTCGGTGTGCTGCAGCACGCGCGTCACCACGGGTTGCGACACGTTCAGCATGCGCGCCGCCTCGCTGACGGTCCCGACCAGCATCACGGCGCGGAAGACTTCGATCTGGCGCAAACGCATAGCCGCCGGTCCTCACAATCCGAATAGGGAAGCGCCGATTGTGACATCCGGCGCCGGTCTTCGGCTAGGCGGGTGCAGGTGTGGCGGAAGCGCCCTCCGCTTCCAGCGCATCCAGAAACACGCGGACCTTGCGCGGCACCAGCTTGCGGGCAGGCATCAACGCGTAGACGCGCAGCGCGGTCAACTCGAAATCGGGCAGCACGCGCACAAGCCGGCCGGCCGCGACTTCCGTATCGCCCACAGAGCGCGCCATGCGGGCCACGCCCAGGCCCCGCACGGCGGCGCGGGCGCGCATTTCGGCATTCAACGTCTGCAGGCGTGGCTGGATGGGGACTTCGATTGGTTCGACGGCGGGCTCGCCAACGGGGCGGAAGGCCCAACTCGCGTCGTCAGGCCCGGAGAGGCAGGGCCAGCCGGCCAGGTCGGCGGGCGTCTTGAGCGGCGGGCGTTCCGCCAGCAAGGCCGGCGATGCATACAAGCCGCGCGGGATGAGCACCACGCGGCGCGCCACGAGCGACGAATCCGGCAACACCTGGTCAACCATGACGAAGACGATGTCGAAGCCGCTGGCTAGCAGGTCTGGCTGTTCCCATGAGATGTGCACCTGGATTTGCAGATGCGGGTATTTCTCCAGCGTGCGGCACACGGGTTCGGTCAGGTGCTGCGCACCGACTTCGTACGGCGCAGCGATGCGCAGCGTGCCGGCCACGGTTTCGCTGGCCGCGGTGGTGTCGGCGTGCACTTCGCGCAGGCGCTCGAACAGCGGCGCGATGTCGTCGTAGAAGTGCGAGCCCGCTTCGGTCAGCCGCAACTGTCGCGTGGTGCGCGTCATGAGCCGCACGCCCAGCCCGGCTTCCAGCCGTGAAACGGCGGCGCTGGCGGTCGATTTGGGGATGCCCAGCGCCTCGGCGGCGGCGGTAAAGCTGCCGGCCTCCACCACGCGGCAGAAGGTTTCCCAATCGTTCCACTCCATTGTTCGCATGACTGGACAGTGTTCCTAGAGTTGGCCGTTTATCCGGCTGGCGGGCAAGTTTAAGCTCGGGCACATGTCGCTGCAAATCCTCAAACCCGCATCCCTGCGGGCGTTTCCCCATTTTTCTTCGGCGCGCGTCCACGCTTTTGGGCTGGCGATGGGCCTCTCCACGGGCCTCGATTTCGTCTCGTCGCAGATGTTCGCCGTGGCGGGCCAGCACATCCAGGGCGGTGTGCATGCGAGCCCCGATGCCTATCTGTACGCTGTCACAGCGTATGCCGTGGCGGCCGTCGTCGCCAACCTCGCCATCGGCCGCATTGCGGCGCACGTGGGCTACCGCATGTATTCGCTGGTGGGCATCGTGCTGTTCGCCATCGGCTGCGTGGTGTGCGCCGAGTCCAACAACATCGGCGAACTGATCATCGGACGGGCCATCCAGGGCCTGGGCGCGGGTGGCCTGTTCTCGGCGTCGCGCATCCTGGTGCAACTCGCAGCCGAGCCCGACGAACGCATTCCGCCGATGCTGATGTTCAGCGTCGGCCTGTTCGGACTGACCACCATTGCGCCGTGGATCTGCGCCGAAGTGCTGGAATACAGCGAATGGCGCGTGATTTTCTGGATCGAACTGGCGCTGGCCGGTGTGGCATGGATGGCGGTGTTCTTCCTGCCGCCCGAGCATCATCAGCCGCGCACACGCGCCGCGCGGCGCCCCGATGAAGCGCCGCCTGAAGACGGCCAGTGGGATTGGGTTGGCGTGGGCGCCATGGCCATCGGTGCGCTGTCGTTCCTGGTGGGCCTGTCGGAGCTGCGCTACAACCGGCTGACGGCCTCGCCTTTGATTCCGCTGCTGTTGCTGGGCGGTACGGCTTCTTTGCTGCTGGCCATCCACCGCCTGCGCACGCACCCAGACCCGTGGCTCGATCTCTCGCGGCTGAACGGCCGCCGCTACCTGTGGGGCATCGGTTTCTACGGCATCTATTACTTGATGAGCGGGTACTGGTCGTACCTCTTTCCGGCGGTATCGCAAGGCGGCCTGGGTTTTACGTTCCGCACGACCACGTTGTTCCTGATGATCAGCGGGGCAGTGTCGACCGTGGTAGCCGTCGCCATGACCGCCTGGTTGCCGTTCTTCTTCCGCAAGCGGCGCTTCATCGCCATCGGCTTTGCCGTGTATGCGGCAGCGGCGCTGCTGCTGGCAACAAGCCTGATGCCGGGCGCGCCAGACTACGCGTTCTTCCCCGTGTCGATTCTGGAAGGCATCACGCCAGGCGCGGTGATGATCCAGGTCGCGATGATGACCTACCTCGATCTCGACCGCGAAGACTTCGCGCACGGCTACCAGATGAAGAACATTGCGCGCCAGTTTGCGACCGCGGTGGGCACGGGGCTGGCGGCTGTGTCGCTGCAGACGCAGCAGGCGGAATCGCGCTCGCTGATCGTGGCGCACGTCACGCGCTTCACGGCAGACCTGCAGGCTGCCAACCCGCTCACGCCGGAGCGCCTGGCCAGCCTGTCGGCCGAGATCGACCGGCAGGCAACGCTGCTGGCCGGCACGCAGCTCTTCAGCTGGTTTGCCGTGGCGTGCGGCGTGTTTGCCGTGCTGGTGCTGGTGCAGCGGTCGTTGCGCTGAGCGCGCACTACGACTTCTGCACCGCGTACTTGCCCGGCCCCACCGCTGCCAGCAGGAACAGCCCGCCCATGATGCTCAGGTTCTTGTAGAACTGGATCTTGTTGGCGGCCTCCATGGAGCCTTCCATACTCCAGTAGCTGTGGGCGATGAACGAAGTGCCCAGCACGAACAACGCCATCAGCAGCGCCAGCGGCCGCGTCCAGAAACCGATCAGCAAGGCGATACCCACGCCAAACTCCATGACGACGGCAACCGCTGCGGCCACCATCGGCATGGGCGCGCCCGTGCTGGCCATGTAGCCGACGGTGCCCTGAAAGCCCGTCAGCTTGCCCCACCCGGACATCACGAACAGCACCATCATGAGGATGCGGGCGAGCAGCATTAGTTCGTTGCGCCAACGTTCGATGAACGCGTCCATTTTGGGCCTCCAGGGCGGGCTTTGGTGATTGCAGTCTAGGCGCTGGATTTACCAAGTGTGGTTTCGAGCGCATCGAGTACCGCCTGAATCACACCGTGCCGCACGTGCTCTTTCCGCTCGATCATGCCGACGGTGCGCACCGGCGTCTGCGGCGGCAGGGGCAGCACGCGCAGGGCCGGGTCGCTCTCCCAGCTTGCGCGGCGCAGGCGCGGCACCAGTGTCACCCCTACCTGCTGGCGCACCAGTTCGACAATCGCCTCGATGGAATTGACCTCGATGAACTCGTTGACCGCCATGTGCGTCTTGCGCAGGGCGCGATCGATCAGGGCGCCGGTGCGTACCGCGCGGTCGAAGCGCAGGAACGGGTGAGTGCGCAGGACTTCCTCTGCGCGGCCGCGTGTGTGGCGGCCCGCCACAACGACCAGCGGCTCGGTATAGAGCGGGTGCCACACAAGGTTGGCAGGCAGGCGCTCAAGGTGTTCGACCACCAGTGCCCCATCCAGCTCGCCCGCTTCCACCTGCTCCACCAGCTCGCCCGATTTGCCGGTAATGAGCTTCACGTCCAGTCCCTTGTGCGCCTGCTTGAGCCCCGCCACCGCATGTGCCAGCGACCCCATCACCGACACCACCGCACCAATCGCCACCGCGCCGGACAACGCCGTCTGCGGTTCGTCACCGACGCGCATGGCGTCGTAGAGCGCCAGCAGGTGCTCGGCTTGTGGCAGCAGCGCGCGACCATGCGCATTCAGCGTGACAGTCCGCCCCGACCGGTCGAACAAGTCGCGGCGCAGCTCGGCTTCGAGCGCGCGCATCTGCAGGCTCACAGCGGCCTGCGTGAGTGCCACGCGCTCGGCGGCTGCGGCAAACGAGCCATGGCGCGCCACGGCGACAAAGGTGCGGAGAAAGCGGACGGTACTCACGGCAAGGCGCGGCGGACTATCAAGTTTTTCTTAAGCAAGATCCAATGAATTTTAACTTTATTAAATCCAGCGCACCGCAAATAATCATTCGTCAAACATTCCCGCTTATCACCGCTTGAGCCCCATGTCCCACCGCTTCGATTGGCAAAACCCCTATCCCACCGTCCGCATTCCCCTGTTTGCGCGCAACGTTGTCTCCACGTCGCACCCGCTGGCCGCACAGGCTGGACTGCGCATGCTGCTCGCGGGCGGCAGCGCCGTGGATGCAGCCATCGCCGCGGCGGCCATGCTGACCGTGGTCGAGCCCGTCTCGTGCGGACTCGGCAGCGATGCATTCGCGATCCTGTGGGACGGCAAGGAACTGCATGGGCTGAACGCTTCCGGCACGGCGCCGCAGGCTTGGAGCCTCGACTACTTCCGCAAGAAATACGGCGAAGACGCCAACGGCAACCCCAAGCGCCCCACACGCGGCTGGGACGCGGTGACCGTGCCCGGCGCCATCTCCGCGTGGGCTGCATTGCACGAACGCTTCGGCAAGCTGCCGTTTGCCGATGTGCTGGAACCCGCCGCCGAGATTGCCGAGCGCGGCCACACCATCGCGCCCATCGTTGCGCACAAATGGGCAGCGGCCATTCCCGAACTGCACAACCAGCCCGGCTACGCGCAGGCCTTCATGCCGCACGGCCGCGCGCCGGAAGTGGGCGAGAAGTTCAAGCTGCCCGACGCAGCCGCCACGCTGCGCCGCCTCGGCCAGACCAACGGCCGCGATTTCTACGAAGGCGAACTCGCCGAGCGCATCGCCGCCTATTCACGAGAATGCGGCGGCAGCATGACCGCACAAGACCTGCGCGACTATCGCCCCGAATGGGTCAAGCCGATCACCAAGCGCTACCGCGGCTACGACCTGCACGAAATCCCGCCGAACGGCCAGGGCATCGCCGCGCTCATCGCGCTGGGTATTCTGGATCGCTTCGATCTTGGCGCCCTGCCCGTCGACTCGGCAGACTCGCAGCATCTGCAGATTGAGGCGATGAAGCTGGCGTTTGCCGATCTCTACCAATACGTGGCCGACCCGCGCTCGATGGACGTCACGCCCGAGCAGATGCTCGACGACGCGTACCTCGATGCGCGCGCCAAGCTGATCGACATGGGCCGCGCGCAGATGCCGACCTTCGGCATGCCACGCGCCGGCGGCACGGTGTACCTGACGGCCGCCGACGAGAACGGCATGATGGTCTCGTTCATCCAGTCCAACTACATGGGCTTCGGCTCCGGCGTGGTGGTGCCCGGCACCGGCATCAGCCTGCAGAACCGCGGCTTCGGTTTTTCGATGGACGCGCGTTCGGCCAACGTGGTGGAAGGCGGCAAGCGGCCATTCCACACGATCATCCCGGCGTTCCTGACCAAGGACGGCCAGCCGCAGATGAGCTTTGGCGTGATGGGCGGCGATATGCAGCCGCAAGGCCACCTGCAGACGCTCGTGCGCATGCTCGATTACAAGCAGCAGCCGCAGGCCGCGTGCGATGCCCCGCGCTGGAAGGTCAACCGCGATTTCACGCTCGACGTGGAAGGCACGATGAACGCCAAGACCGTCGCTGCACTGGAAGCGCGAGGCCACAAGCTTGAATCGGTGGCCGATCCGTACATGGATTTCGGCTCCGGCCAGTTCATCTGGCGCCTGTCGGACGACGCCGACCACGGCTACGTGGCCGCCAGCGACAGCCGCCGCGACGGCCACGCGGTGGGCTTCTAAAGAGGCCCGCCGCACCAGCGCGCTGACCCGTTGGACCGGGCGGGCAACGCGCTGCAGTTCCCATAAAAACGATCCCGGCCGGCACCAAAGGAACCCTCATCATGACCGCCCCCTCTGCGGCAGGCACTGCTGCACCTGCTCGTCCTGCGCCCACGAGTGCAGCGCACGCACGCCGCATCGTCATTTCGTCGTCAATCGGCAATGCGCTGGAGTGGTACGACTTTCTTGTCTACGGCTTCTTCGCGTCGGTCATCGGCAAGCTGTTCTTTCCGGCCGATGACGAATGGGTGTCGCTGCTGTTTGCGGTGGGCAGCTTTGGCGTGTCGTTCATCACGCGGCCGGTCGGCGCGATCGTGTTGGGCATGTATGCCGACAGGAAGGGGCGCAAGGCAGCACTGACACTGTCGATCCTGCTGATGATCATCGGCACGCTGGTGATTGCCGTGATGCCGAGCTACCAGCAAATCGGTATCGTCGCGCCCATCACCATCCTGCTCGCACGGCTGGTGCAGGGCTTTGCGGTGGGTGGTGAATTCGGCAGCGCGACGGCCTTCATGGTCGAGCACAGCCCGCGCGGGCGCGGATACTACGCCAGTTGGCAATTCGCCAGCCAGGGCATTGCCACCATTCTGGCGGCCGGGCTGGGAGCGCTGCTCACGGCATCGCTCACGCAAGCGGATCTGGAAGGCTGGGGCTGGCGGTTGCCGTTCATCTTCGGTCTGCTGGTCGGGCCGGTGGGGTTCTACATCCGCCGTCATCTGGATGAGACGCCGGAGTTCGTCGCCGAGCAGAAGAAAGCAACGGTCGACCCGCAGGCGTCGTTCAAAGCGCAGTGGACCAACCTGCTGCTGGCGGTGGGCGTGGTGGCGCAGTCGACGGTGTCGGTGTATGTGCTGCAGCTCTACATGCCCACGTACGCCGTCAAGCAACTGCACCTGCCGGCGGCGCAGTCGTTCGCGGTGGTGGTGCTCAACGGCGGGTTGCAGTTCTTGCTCTCGCCGGTGATGGGCGCGCTGTCGGATCGCATCGGCCGCATCCGAATCATGCTCACCACATCGGCGCTGATGATCCTGCTGATCTACCCCATGTTTGCGCTGTTGCGCGCGTACCCGACCATCGGTGCGCTGCTGGCGCTGCAAGCCGTGTCGGGCATCTTCAAGGCAGCGTATTCAGGCCCGATGCCGGCGTTGATGTCGGAGATCTTCCCCACGCGCGTGCGCTCGACCGGCCTGTCGCTCGGCTACAGCCTCGGCGTGACGCTGTTTGGCGGGTTCGCGCCGTTCATCGTCACATGGCTGATCCATACGACGGGCGATACGCTGGCACCGAGCTACTACGTGCTGACGGCCGCTGCGGTGAGCGGCATCTCGCTGACGATCATCGCGCTGCGTCGTCGCAAGGCAGTGGGCGCTGCCTGAGCATTTACACTTTCTTTACGGAGCGTCACACCCCTTTTTCACGCTTTTTACGAGCGAATCGATACGGTGTCGTCATGTTCAACGACATGGCGACGCGGGCCGTCGCCACCTTCCATCATGGCGCGATCGATGCTCCTATCTTCGCTGGTTCCGCAATTGCTGCCGCCTTCTCCGGCGGCGGTACCTCGCGCAGTGGCTCTGCCGGCACGCCAGCACGTGCGTCTGCGCGTGACCGTGCCCGGTGACACACCGCATGCGGTTCGGCGGCAGATGCATGCATTGCTTGGGGACGCGCTCGGGCTGTACATCGTGCGGCATGACGCGCGCCGCAAAGCGGTCACCGTTGATCTCGAACTGGCTCACGCAGATGTGGATGCGGTAATCGGCGCGCTGCTGCATGGCTTGCCGCGCGCCACGCTGGGCCGTATTACGCCGCTGCGCACGTCGCACAAGCGCGCGCATGCTGTGCTGCATTGAGGCGTGCCATGTTCTCAGGAATCTGGATTCCGCTGGTCACGCCGTTCCACCATGGACAGGTCGACACCGCCGCACTGCGGCAACTGGTACGCCATTACGAGGGCGCCGGTGTGTCGGGCTTCGTGGCGCTGGGCACGACCGGTGAAGCCGCGCTGCTCTCTCAGATCGAGCGCTACACCGTTTTGGAGGCCATCGCGGACGCTTGCGGCGAGCGCACGCCGTTTCTGATCGGCGTCGGCGCGACGGACACACGCGACGTGTGCGCGCAGATCCGCCACTACGAGCGTTGGAACAGCGCCGGCTACCTCGTGCCCCCGCCGTATTACGTCTGCCCTTCGCAAGCGGGATTGCACTGGCACTACGCACACGTGGCGGCCAGCACGGCCCGCCCCGTGGTGCTCTACAACGTGCCCAAGCGCACAGGCGTCTCGATCGCGCCCGATACCGCGCTGGCGCTGGCTGAACAGCCCAACATCATCGCCATCAAGGAATGTGTGGCCGAGCATTTCGGCGCGTTGCAGGATGGGCCGCTGGATGTGCTGAGCGGCGATGACAGCGCGCTGCTCGATTGCCTCGCACATGGCGGCACGGGAGGCATCCTGGCCGGCGCGCATCTGCGGCCGGAGTTGTTCGTGGCGCTCGTCGCGCACCATCGTGCGGGCCGCATCGACGAGGCGCGCCGCCTGGCCGACGCGTTGGCGCCGCTGGCTGCGCTGCTGTTTGCAGAGCCGAACCCCGCGCCGGTCAAGGCGGTGTTGTCAGCGGAGGGCCGCATTGGCGCAGACACGCGCGCGCCGATTCTGCCGGTATCCGAATCGCTGCACCGCCGCCTGGTGGCAGCGATGCACGCGTTGGAAAACGTCAAAGCGGATTGCCCGCCGCAGCTGGCCGCGATGTAGAGAGGGCCGATCAGGCGCCCTTGTACCACGCCGCGTTGAACGGCGCGCCGTGGCGCATGTAGCGCGTACCGCGATGATGACGGCGCGCGTTGGCCGGCGCCGGCGCGTCGTTGTCTTCCATCGTCTCGCGTTCGGCCACCGTGCGGGCACGCGGCGGCTGGACCTGCGAGTAGACGCGTTGCTCCATCCGGTCACGCGCGGCCGCAACCCGGTCGGGCGATGCGGGTTGCGTGGCAGCTTCCGCCGGCGCGGGTGCAGCCGTCAGCGCCGGCGCGGCGGCGTTGGCAGGCCCGGCGGCCATGGCAACGCTCATCGCATCGCCGGCCTGTGCGGCCGACGGCGTGTGGCCGGCGAGGCTCTTCACCCATGGCGCGTGGTACATCCCAACGTAAATCGCGCCCGTCACCGCAATCAACGCGGCTGCCACACTGCTGAATGCGCCGCCCATGACTGCATCCGACACGCGTCCCCACCACGGCTTGCGCTCGGCTGTGGCTTGCTCCACGTCCGACACCTCGGTCGGATCGACATGGGTGGCAGCCAGATGCGACGGCTCTGTGGCGCCGGGTGGTTGAGCAGTGATCGAAGCAGGCAAGCGCATGGTGAGAACTCGAGGTCATGGATCGGCAGCGTCATCTTCTGCCGAACGTTATTCGGGAACCGCCGCATGTCACCTGTGTGACAGCCGGACGGAGGATGAGCAGCCTTGGCTAGCAAGTTTCCTGCCGGGCTTTGTGCGGCGCCGCAAATCGCCGTGAACCCTTGCCAATGCTCGCGCTGGCGCTCCGTACAGACGATTCGGCAGCGCGGCGGCATGCCCGTACGTACGCACAGCAGGTAGACTTTGCAAAGTTTGCCGGGTGTGACACCCGGCCTTACCCCGCCCTAATTGCCTCACAGGCCCCTCAAGGAGAACACCGTGCGTTGGGATGACATGCGCGAAAGCAACAATGTCGAGGATGAGCGCTCATCCTCGGGCGGCGGCGGCTTCGGCGGGGGCGGCATGCGGCTCGGCATCGGCGGCATCGCGATCGTGGCCGTGGTGGGCTTGCTGATGGGCAAGAACCCGCTGGAAATCCTCAGCATGGTGATGCAGGTGTCGCAGAATGCGCCGACGCAATCCGCGCCGCACAGCCCGGCCAGGCCGACCGGCGAGACCGACAACGACCGCAGCAAGCAATTGGTCTCGCACGTGCTGGGCGACACCGAAGACACGTGGAGCCAACTGTTCAAGCAAGCCGGCCGCGCGTATCAGCCGCCCAAGCTCGTGCTGTTCCGCCAGGGCATCCGCTCAGGTTGCGGCGACGCCACCTCGGCCGTCGGCCCGTTCTATTGTCCGGCCGACACCAAGGTCTACCTGGACCTCGGTTTCTTCGATGAACTGCGCCGCAAGTTTGGCGCCCCAGGGGACTTTGCCGCTGCGTACGTCGTCGCGCACGAAGTGGGCCACCATGTGCAGAACCTGCTGGGCGTGTCGGAGAAGGTCAGCCGCGCACAGGCCGGCAAATCGCAGGCCGGGACGAATGCGCTGTCGGTCAAGCTGGAGCTGCAGGCCGATTGCCTGGCTGGCGTGTGGGGCCACTTTGCGCAGCAACGCGGTCTGCTTGAGCGCGGCGACCTGGAGCAAGCTCTGACCGCCGCACACGCCATCGGCGACGACACCCTGCAGCGCAACGCCGGCCGCAGCGTCACGCCCGATGCCTTCACGCATGGCACGTCCGAGCAGCGCATGCACTGGTTCCGTCAGGGCTTCGATGGCGGCGACCTTCGCCAGTGCGATACCTTCCGCGCGGGGGCGGACGCCTGATCACCCGTCAGCGCCCACCCGCGCAATCCAGCAGCGCGCCAGTCACGTACGACGCCGCATCGGAGAGCAGCCAGACGATGGTCTCGGCCACTTCTTGCGGCGTGCCGGGGCGGCCGATCGGCGTGCCGCTGCCAAGGCGCTGAGCGCGGTCGGGCTGGCCGCCAGAGGCGTGAATATCGGTCTCGATCAAACCGGGGCGCACGGCATTGACACGTACGCCATCGCGCCCGAGTTCACGCGCCAAGCCCAGCGTCATGGTGTCGACGGCACCCTTTGAGGCGGCGTAGTCGACATATTCGTGCGGCGACCCCAGGCGCGACGCCGCCGACGACACGTTCACCACCGAACCGCCCACACCACCGCGCGACGTCGACAACCGCCGCGCCGCCTCGCGCGCGACCAGAAAGGCGCCCAGCACATTGGTCTCGAACATCGTCCGCAGCCGGTGCGTGGTCATATCGGCCACGTCCTGCGCCTCGGCCACGATGCCGGCGTTGTTGACCACCCCATGCAGCGCACCAAAGCGACCCGTCGCTGCCTCGAATAGCGCGATGACGTCTTCGTCGTTCGACACGTCGCCCTGCACCGCCAGCGCATGGCCGCCGGCCTGTTCGATCAGCCCCACCGTCTCTTCCGCCGCCTGGCGGTTGCCGCGGTATTGCAGCGCGACAGACCAGCCGCGTTGCGCGCACAGCACCGCCGTGGCGCGACCGATACCCCGGCTCCCGCCGGTAATGACGATGGTCTTGGACATGCCGGTCTCCTGATGTGTAGTTGTGTTCGCAATTGTGCCGAGATACCGAAGTTTTGACATCGAGGGATGTGTCCGAATCCGGCGAATTCATTCGGGCCGACAGGGCTAGACTAGCTGGCGAGTCCCCCGATCACCACCATGCATCTCGACCACAACGCCTGCTACCACGCCGTGCAATCGCGCGACCGACGTTTTGACGGCTGGTTCTTCGTCGGTGTGACATCCACCGGCGTATATTGCCGCCCGGTCTGCGCGGTGCGCACGCCGCTGGAGAAGAACTGCCGCTTCTTCACCACGGCGGCCGCTGCCGAGCGCGCGGGTTTTCGGCCCTGCCTGCGCTGCCGGCCAGAACTGGCACCGGGGCACAGCCTGGCTGAGATGTCGTCCAACCTTGCACGCGCCGCCGCTCGCATGATCGACGAAGGCTTTCTGCAAGAACACGACCTGACCGCGCTGGCTGCAGCCGTGGGCGTGACCGACCGCCACTTGCGCCGCATCTTCCGCGCGGAGTTCGACGTCTCGCCCATCGAGTACGCGCAAACGCAGCGCCTGCTGCTCGCCAAACAGCTGCTGACCGATACGGCCATGCCCGTCGGCGACGTCGCCTTTGCCGCCGGCTTCGGAAGCGTCCGGCGCCTGAACAGCGGCTTTATCGAGCGCTACGGCTTTACACCCACGCGCCTGCGCTCGCGCACGACGGCACCGCGCACCGAAGACGGCCCCACGCTCATGCTCGGCTGCCGTCCGCCGTTTGCGTGGCCGGCGTTGCTCGAATTTCTGCGCGCCCGTGCCGTCGACGGCGTCGAGGTGGTCACCGCCGACAGCTACGCCCGCACGATCACCGTCGACTACGGCGGCGTGCGGCACATCGGCTGGCTGCACGCGCGCAATGTGCCGCAACGCCACGCGGTGGCACTGACCCTGTCGCCCAGTCTGCTGCACGCCATGCCGCCCGTGCTGGCGCGTACGCGGCGGCTGTTCGATCTCGATTGCCGCCCGGACCTAGAGCGTGTTATGCACTTTGGACGACAGGTGCGGCGTGAACGAGCATGAGCATGGCAAAGACGACGAAATGCAAGCCGGCGAGTGTTTCAGGCAAGCGCTCGTAGTCGCGTGCGAGTCTTCGAAACCGATTGAGCCATCCGAAACTGCGCTCGACGACCCATCGGCGTGGCAGCAGGACAAAGCCTTTCTTCGCCTCTGGCAGTTTGATGACCTGCAATTCGATGCCTTCGTCCCGCGCGGCTTGCG
>NZ_MCGB01000075.1 GCF_001699815.1 Ralstonia pickettii
GTGTTGTTGTTCGTCGGTGGGGTCGTGGTACCGGCATCTTCGCCGCCACCGCAGGCACTGAGCCCCAGCGACAGCGCGGCGGCCATCACCAGCGCGGCGCCGTGCATGCCGCGTGCGTGCCGCGGGGCGTCGGGCGGAATCGGTGCCGGTGTGGGTTGTGTGTATGCGCTGCTGCTGCGTTGCGCTTTGGCGATTAAAAGCTCGGCCATGGCTCCCCCCCGTTCCGGTTGTCGCGGTTTGTAGATTTGTTGACTCGCGTTTCCCGAAGCATAGGTACCTGGGCACATGCCGACATAGGCCAATTGACGGACAAAGCCCTCGGCTTCATGGACGGAGGCGGCACTGTAGGTCGTGTGCGTGTGATTGGCGCGATACTGGCCGCTTACGTTTGCTTCTTGCCTACACGCTGATCGCCTTGCCAGCCATGTCCAACGCCAACCCAAACTCGAACAACACAGTCTTGATCCGCCAGTTGTCTTCTGTCGATGCAGCTGACGTGGCGGACTACCGCGCCATTCGTCTTGCTGCGCTCAAGGATTCGCCCGACGCATTCGGTTCAACCTACGAGGCCGAGGTCGGGCTCTCGACGGAAGCGTTTGCCGAGCGCTTGGCGACCACCATCGTGCTGGGCGCCTATGCGGGAACCGGCAGCGACGCACGCATCGTCGGCATGGTCGGCTTCAAGCAGCAAACGATAGCGAAGCTCGCGCACAAGGGTTTTGTGTGGGGCTTTTACGTGGCGCCGGCCGCGCGCGGGCGCGGCGTGGGCGTGGCGCTGGTGGAGCGCATCGTGGCGGCGGCAACGGGGCTCGTCCAGCAACTCACGCTGTCGGTGGTACGCGGCAACGATGCAGCGCTGGCACTGTACGAGCGTTGCGGGTTTGAGACCTACGGCGTGGAGCCGCGCGCGCTTAAATCCACCACGGGCTATGCAGACGAAGTGCTGATGGTGCGCTTCCTGCACGGCTGAACCTGTTGAACCTGTAGGTGCAGCGCCTACGCATGTGCGCAAGCGCTGCTGTACAGCGATCGTCGTACTGGCGCAGCTTCCCGCTGTTTTCTGTTAAGCCGCTGCAACATGCGGCGCCTTCAGCGGCACCGGGTTGCGCAGGCTCACGTTCAGCAGGTTCCAGCTGTTGATGGTGACGATCACAAAGCTCAGCTCGGCGATCTCCTCATCGCTGAAGTGTTCGCGCAGCCGGGCGAATTCTTCGTCGCTGGCATCGCTGTGCGGGGTGTTGGTGACCAGTTCGGCCCAGCGCAGTGCGGCGCCGCGCTCGCGCTCGGTAAAGAACGGCGCTTCGCGCCAGCCGGCCACGGCGTTCAGGTGGCGCGGGTCTTCGCCCATTTTGATAAGGTCGGCCCAGTGCATGTCGATGCAGAAGGCGCAACCGTTGATTTGCGACACGCGCAGCAGCACAAGGTCGACCAGCCTGGCGCCCAGCAAGTCGCGGCGCAGGCCGTTCGACAGGTTCAGCAGGTTGTTGAATGCCTTCGGTGCGAGTTGGAAGTAGGCAATGCGGGGGGCTTGCGACATACGTGGCTCCTGAGGGTTTGAGTTGATGAAGGAGCCGATGCAGGCGGCAGGTGGGTACCTTGCGTCGCTCCATACCCTGAAGACGCCTAGCGCGGCTGCGTTGTGACAGCCCCGCAAGAAAACTTTGTTTTTTTATGCGCCGATGCCGATGTGCGCCAGCTTGTCCGGATTGCGCACCACGTAGATGGCCACGATCTGGCCGTTCTCGATGACGAACGACTGCGCCGATTCCAGCTTGCCATCCACGTAGCGCAGCAGGCCGGGCTCGCCGTTCACGCGGGCGTGTACGTAGCGGACGTCGCCCATGGCGCGCACCAGCTCGCAGTAGATCTTGGTGATCTGACCGGCGTCTTGAATGATGCGCGTGAACGACGGCACCTTGCCGCCGCCGTCGCCCACGAGTTGCGCGTCATCTGCCAGCAGCGCGCGGATGGCATCGCGTTGGCCCGTGCGTGAGGCTTGCGCAAAGCGCTCGAGCAAGTCCCGATGCGCATCGGGCGCGACATCGAAGCGCGGGCGCTCCTGCTGCACCCGGTCTGATGCGCGGTGCACCATCTGCCGGCACGCGGCTTCGGTCTTGCCCAGCAGGGCGGCGATCTCCGAGTAATCCTGATCGAATACCTGGCGCATCAGAAACGCCGCGCGCTCTTCGGGCGACAGGCGCTCGAGCACCCACAGCAGGGCCATCGACACATCGCCTGCCAGTTCCACGGCGGTTTCGGGCGTGGGGGCGTGGCTTTCGGGTTCAACCAGCGGCTCGGGCAGCCACCAGCCGACGTAGGCTTCGCGCTCGGTCTTGGCGGCGCGCAGGCGGTCGATCGACAGGCGAGTGACCACCGTCACGAGCCATGCCTCGGCCGATTGCAGCGCGGTCTGGTCGGTTTGGTGCCAGCGCATCCAGGCGTCTTGCAGCACGTCTTCAGCGTCAGCGCGGCTGCCGAGCATGCGATAGGCAATCGCAAAGAGGCGGGGCCGGACGGCGGTGAAGGTCGTGTCTTCGCTGTCGGTGCGGGTGGTGCGGTCGGGGCTGGGCTTGGTCATGGCGGGCGTGTCGTCCGGGGATGATGCTCCCTAGACGGGCGGGCGAGATCGTTTGTGACCGGGTGCTTCGGTTATGCGGCGTTCGTCACATTCTGCGTATCGGCAGCCCTTACGGTTGCGCCGAGCCACGGCGCCAGCGCCTGCTGCAGCGTCATCAGGTCGATCGGTTTGCCGAGCAGGCGTGCGCCGGCAATGGGCTCGCCAATCTCGGCTTCCGTGCCATAGCCGGACATCAGCAGCACCTGCAGTTGCGGTTGCATGCGCAGCAGCGTGCGGGCGAGGTTCGCGCCGGATTGGCCGGGCAGGGTGAGGTCGGTCAGCAGCACCTGAACGGAGCGCGTGCGGGCCAGTGCAAGGGCGTCTTCGGCATTGACGGCGGCCACGCATTGCAGGCCGAAGGTGGTGAGCACCTCCTGCATGGCTTCGCGCGAGGCGGTGTCGTCTTCCACCAGCAGCACCGCAGGCGGTTGTGAAGCGTCTGTAGCCACGGCAGGGCCCGCCGATGGCGATGCCGATTGCGCCTGTGCCTGCGCGGTGCGGCTGGCGGTGAGCACGTTGCGCACCATGCGCGCCAGGTCATCACGCCGGTAGGGCTTGCCGAGCAGTGTCACACCCGGCGGCAGCCTGCCGTCGTGCTGCACCTCGTCACGCGGATAGCCCGAGACGAGCAGCACCGGCAGTGGCGGCACGCGCTGCGCGGCGCGTATCGACAGTTCGCTGCCCTTGATGGGGCCTGGCATGATCACGTCGGTAAACAGCAGGTCGATGGACGTGCCGCTGTTCATGAGGTCGAGCGCGGCCTGGCCGTTGGCGGCCGTGAGCACGCGGTAACCGAGTTGGGTCAGCATGTCGACGGCGGTCAGGCGCACGTCGGTATCGTCCTCCACCACGAGGATGGTCTCGCGCCCGCCCATGGGCGTAACGATGGTGTCGCGCAGCTCGACGGCATCGTCCGGGGCCGCCTCCGTGCAGCGCGGGAAGTAGAGCTGCACCGTGGTGCCTTGTCCGACTGTACTGTCGATGGCGATGTGCCCGCCGCTCTGCTTGACGAAGCCGAACACCATGCTGAGCCCCAGGCCCGTGCCGTGGCCGTCGGGCTTGGTGGTAAAGAAGGGCTCGAAAGCGTGTTCGACCACTTCGGGCGGCATGCCCACGCCGGTATCGGTGACGGAGAAGACAAGGTAGTCGCCGGGGGTAAGCTGATCACGCACGTCCGCCTGTGTGTTGTCGAGCGTGACGTTGTTGGCGGCAATGGTGAGCATGCCGCCGCCGCGCATAGCATCGCGTGCGTTGATGGCGAGGTTCAGCAGCGCGTTCTCGAGCTGGTTGCGGTCGGCCTGGACGTTCCACAAGTCGGCGGCCAGGTGCGTTTCCACCTTGATGGCTTCGCCCAGTGCGCGGTGCAGCATCTCGCTCATGCCTTGGACCAGCCGCGTCGGGTTGACGACCGCCGGCGAGAGCTGCTGGCGGCGCGCAAAGGCGAGCAGCTGCGCCGCCAGCGTGGCACCGCGCTGCACGGCACGCGTGGCGGCGGCAATCCGATGCTGCACGCGCGTGTTGTTCGGCGCCTCCACCGAGAGCATCTGCAGATTGCCGGCAATCACCTGGAGCACGTTGTTGAAGTCGTGGGCCACGCCGCCGGTCAGGTTGCCGATGGCTTCCATCTTCTGGGCCTGGCGCAATTGCGCTTCCACTTCGGCGCGGGCAGACAGCGCATCGGCCACGCGTTGCTCCAGCGTTTCGGTCAACTGGCGCAGGGCCTGTTCGGCAGCCTGCCGTTCGCGCTCGGTCTGCACGCGCTCGGTGGTTTCCACCACGATGGCCAGCACACCCGCCGGGCGGCCGGTGTCATCGGGCAGCGGGCTGTAGTAAAGATCCATCCACACGTCTTCGGGGCGGCCGTTGCGCAGCAGGACAAGTTCCTTGTCGCGGTACGACAGCGTGCCGCCACCGAGGCAGACGTCCATGACATGGCGGTTGAAGTCGGCCACTTCGGGCCAGCCCAGTTCAACGGGGCAACCCAGCAGATAGGGATGACGCCCGCCGGCAAACACGGCGTAGGCATCGTTGTAGACCATGTAGCCGTGGCGGCCCCACAGCATGACCAGCGGCACCGGACACGCCAGCACCATGTGCACGGCGGCACGCAGGCTGGGTGACCAGTCCTGGATCGGGCCCAGTTCAGTGGAGGCCCAATCGAATGCCAGCACGCGCTGCGCCATCTCACCGTTCCAGCCGAGGCAGTCATGGTGATGCGCGAGAAACGGCATAAGGTCTCCTGTCCGGCGGGCAGCACAGTGCACCCGAGTTGTGGTCATTCTAGAAAATCGGGAGGCCGGCCGGTGTCGGCAACAGACGGCTCAAAGCCATGCGGCGCACGCAGAAAACGTGCCTGAGGCGGCCGGCACGCTTTGCGCTGGCTGTCTATCATGTGCATCCGTGCCCGCGCAGCCATGCGCTTCGCACCAAGGTTTTCTACCCACCGACGCTCCAACAGCGAGGAGATTTCATGAAGTTGATCGGCATGCTTGATTCACCGTACGTGCGCCGCACGGCCATTTCGCTGAAGCTGCTCGGGCTGCCGTTCGAGCACGCGGCGGTCTCGGTCTTCCGGCATTTCGATCAGTTCAGCGCCATCAACCCCGTGGTCAAGGCGCCCACACTGGTGTGCGACGACGGCACCGTGCTGATCGACTCCACGCTCATCATCGATTACGCAGAAACGCTGGCAGGCCGCAGCTTGATGCCCGCCGCCATTGCCGAGCGCCAGCACGCGCTGCGCGTGATTGGCCTGGCGCTGGCCGCGTGCGAGAAGGCCGTGCAGATCGTCTATGAACACAACCTGCGCCCGAGCGAGAAAGTGCACGGACCGTGGGTCGAGCGCGTGCACAGCCAGTTGCTGGCAGCGGTGGAAGCACTGGAAGCGGAGTGGAAGGACGCGCCCTTGCCCGTCGAGGAGAATGAGCTGACGCAGGCCGGCGTCACAGTGGCCGTGGCCTGGGCCTTCATCCAGTTGATGGTGGCCGATCGCGTGCCGGCGGCGGATTACCCGCGCTTGGTGGCGTACTCAGTGGCGGCGGAACAGCTGGGCGCGTTCCGTGAGTTGCCGATGGATGCGGTTTGATGGCCGCTCAGGCCGCCTGTGGCTCGATGTTGGCCTGACGGTACAGCCCGCCCACCAAGTCGGATTCCGTGACGATGCCGGCCAGCCGGCCGTCGGCATCCAGCACCGGAATGTGGTGGTGGCCGGCGCTGGCAAACATCGGCACCAGATCCGACATGGGCGCGTTGGCGGCGATGGTCTGCACGCGCGTCTTCATGTGATCGGCCACGCGCGGGGGTGTGAGCGCGCCGATGCTGAACCAGCGGCGCAGCGTCTGGCGCATGTCCGCTGGCGCCAGGCCGAGTAGGTCGACACGCGTGACGATCCCCACCACGCGCCGTCCTTCGTCCACGACCGGCAATGCCTTGAAACCATGCTGGCGCAGCAGTTCCAATGCACGGGGGATCGACGTGCCGGCCAAGACCGTGACCACCGGCGTGGTCATGATGTCCGCGCAGGTGAGCGCCTGGAAGGTGCGCGTGTAGGCCTGCAGCTGCATCTCGCGCAGCACGGCTTCGATGTCTTCGGGGTCGATGTCGAGCAGCTCGCTCTGGCGGCGCAGCGCTGCCACGATGTCGGCGCGGGTGAACCCGGCCGCGGTAGGCGGACGCTCGGCAGCGGGCAGGCGCTGTGCGTGCGGATACCGGTGGCCCGTGGCCGCGTGGTACACCAGCGCGCCCACCAGCAGCAGCGCAGACTGGATCAGGATCGGCTCGAGCACGAAGCGATAGCCCAGGGCATGCACGGCCGGGCCGCCAATCACGGCGGTGAGCGCCACCGCGCCCGATGGCGGGTGCACGCAGCGCAGTGCGAACATGCCGGCAATGGCCGCCGAGATGGCCAGCGCAGAGGCAATCACCGGATCATTCACCAGCAGCGCGAACGTCACGCCCACGGTAGCCGCCACCAGGTTGCCGCCGATGATCGACCACGGCTGCGCGAGCGGACTGGCGGGCACCGCAAACAGCAGCACGGCAGAGGCGCCCATTGGGGCGACCAGCAGCGGGATCAGGGTGGAAGCGCCCGGCACCATCTTCATCATCGTGCCGGTAAAGAGGATGCCGACGAGGGCGCCGACTGCGGAACGGACGCGCTCGCTCCAGCGCACCGTCACGGGTGCAGGAATGAAGCTGTGGAGCCAGCGGCGCAGGGCGGGATGCAGGGATGAAGAGGACATGGTCGACGGACGGCGATTGCCCGGACCAGGCTTCACCAATGTCAAAGAATGCAGCCGGCGATTCTATCACGCCGTGACATAACTCACTGTTAGCGCTGTCATGACGCGGAATGCCCCAATGTAGGGCGAAGATCACGCGGATTTGTCAACGAAACGTCACCGTTGTTTCGTGGCGCGTGTCGAGACTGCCGCGCTTTCCAGCGCGCTCTGCGGGTTGCGAGCCCGCCGTACCATGGCCTTCACTGCCCGCCCCGCGTTTTCCCGCCCGCGTCTTTGCTCCAGCCTCGTTGCGCTGTTCGGTGCCCTCGCGCTCACCGCGTGCGGCGGCGATGACACCACCAGCAGCACGCCCGCTGCCACCACGCAGGCCATTCCGGCGCCGCCCGCAGACCCGGGCTTTGTCGACACAGCTGCCGTACCTGGTGCCTGAGGGCTCCCAGCAGATGCTTGCACGCGGCCAGGAGCTGGGCGAGAACCGCATCCTGGCGGGCATGCATTCACCGCTGGATGTGATGTCCGGCCGCATGATCGGCATTGCCGCCGCGGCGGCCAATCTGGTCGACCCGGCCAACGCCGCGCTCAAGGCGGCTGCCTTCACGCAGGCGCACACCGCGCTGATGGCGCAGACCGGCACCGATGCCACGACCTTCCCGGCGCTGGCCCAGTCGGGCACGCCGGCCACCGACCGCTTTGCCGACTACGCCACCAATCAGGCCAACTTCACGCGCCGGATGACGTTTGGCTTCTCGCAGATCAGCGCCACGACACTGGCGCCGGTGGTGCCCAAGGGCGCCGAGGTGCTGCTGGAAACGCGCTTCCCGTACCTGAGCGCCGACCAGCGCCGCGTGGTGCTCAAGACCACGGAGCTGGCGTCCGGCTACCCGGTGCTCGACGACGCCGAAGGCTGGGGCCGCCTCAACCTGTTTGCGGCTGCCGACGACTACGGCGCGTTCAACGGCAACGTGATCGTGTCGATGGACGCAACGCAGGGCGGCTTCAACGCGGCCGATACGTGGCGCAATGCCATCTCGGGCGCGGGCAAGCTCACCTTGCAAGGCACCGGCAGGCTGCGTCTGGCCGGCGCCAACACCTACACCGGCGGCACACAGGTCGCAAGCGGCGTGCTGGAAGCCGATTCGGCCAACGCATTCGGCACGGGCGATGTGTATGTCGGCGCTGGCACGCTGGCCGTCAACGCGCCGGCGGCGGTGGCCATTGCGGGCAAGTTCACCCAACTGCAGGGCACCACGCTCGACCTCGCCATCGGCCCGAACGGCCAGGGCAAGCTCAGCGTGGCCGGCCTTACCACCATTGCGGGCGGCACGCTGCACCTGAAGTTCGTGAACGGCTACACGCCCAAGGTGGGCGACACCATCGCCGTGGTGGATGGCGCGGGCAGCAACCGCCAGTTCTCGACGGTGGTGGTGGACGGCTTCCAGGCCACGGCCATCTACACGGCCACCGGCATCCAGGTTCACCTGGACGCCTGAACGTTCACCTGAGCGGCAGCAGCACGTCCGTCACGGCTTCGTGCTCGGGCACGTCGGGGTAAAAGCGCACGCGCTGGAACAGCAGCGGCGCGTCGCGCAATTCCTCGCCGCTGGCGGGCAGCCAGTCGGCATACAGGTACGCAACGCTCTGGCCGAGCGTGTCGTCGGAGCCCGTGTGGCGCAGCACGGCGTAGCGGCCGCCCGCCAGCGTCTTGCCCGCTACGCCCGCTGCATTGGGGGCGATCGGCGCGCGCGTGGCCGCGCAGATGTCCATGCGGAACGCCTCGGGCGGCACATCGTCGGGATTGTCGTAGACGACGTTGTACGTGGCCGAAACGCTCGGGTGCAGCCGATGCTCACGGCGCCAGACGATGAACGTGCGGAGAGTCTCGCTCAGGCGCGCGGGATCGCCGCGGTGCTCGATGGCGGCGACCGCGACGGCCTCGCGCTCGACGATCTCAACGGATTGGGTTTGCGGTTGTGCCGGCATGTGTTGGCTCCTGAGGGCGCGCAGCGCCTGTAGATCGGTAGCCCAGGGTGTCCACTGCGGCGCCGCCCGAAATGCCGACGGCGATTGCCCCGCCTGCCTGCGGAACGCCCGCGCAAATGCCTCCGGCCCTTCGTACCCGCACGCCAGTGCGATGTCGGTGATGCGCGCATCGTCGCGATAGGCGAGTTGATGCGCGGCGCGCTTCAGGCGCAGCAACTGCACATAGCGCCCGACGTTCATGCCGAACAGCAACGAGAACTGGCGGTGGAAGTGGTGCCGGGAAAACGCGGCCACCCCGGCCAGCCCGTCTACATCCAGCGTGTCTTCCAGATGCGCGTCGATGTGTGCAAGCACGGCGCGGAAGCGGGCGAGGTAGCGGTCGGTGGCGGTGGTCAGGTTGGGCTCCTGGGTGGCGATACGTTAGCGCGTGTGATACCGCCGTGCCTGACCGAAGTTGCGCAATGGGCGCTTGTCAGCGGCGGTGTATCGCATCTGAAACCATCCGGGGCACTGCACGGGCTGGAACGGGCCGGTGTGGGCGCGATGTTGCCGCAATGCGGCCTGCCAGCTTGCCTGGCGTGCACATTGCACGAAAGCGCCTCCCGCGCGTTTCGGCGGCGCGCGATGCGGCTTCCCTCCGACTCCCGCCGATCAGGAGATGCACCATGGCAACTTTTCTGGCCCTGCTGAACTTTACCGACCAGGGCATCCGCAGCGTGAAAGACACCACCAAGCGGGCGGCTGCGGCCCGCGAACTGGCCAAGGCGGCCGGCATCGACATGAAGGCGATCTACTGGACGCTGGGCCAGTACGACCTCGCCGTGATCTGCGAGGGCCCGGACGATGCCGCCATGACGGCCTTCGGGCTGGCGCTGGCCGCGGCGGGCAATGTCCGTTCGCAGACGCTGAGGGCGTTTTCCGCAGATGAGATGAACGGCATTCTCAGCAAGATGCCGTGAGCGCGGTATTACCAAGCACGCAACAAAAAACCGCCCCGAGAGGCGGTTTCTTGTCTGCAGCAGGGTGGCCTCAGGCAAACGCCTTGGCCGGCTCGCCGGCCAGGCCGGCCGCTTCGCGCAGCAGCAGGACCTTGTCGGTGGCTTCCCAGCTGAACTCGGGCTCTTCGCGGCCGAAGTGGCCATACGCGGCGGTCTTTTCGTAGACCGGGCGCAGCAGGTCCAGCATCTGCACAATGCCCTTCGGGCGCAGGTCGAAGTGCTCCTGCACGAGCTTGGCGATCTGCTCGTCCGGGATCACGCCCGTGCCTTCCGTGTACACCGTGATGTTGATCGGGCGTGCGACGCCAATCGCGTAGCTCACCTGCACCTGGCACTGGCGCGCCAGACCGGCGGCCACCACGTTCTTGGCCACGTAGCGCGCGGCATACGCCGCCGAGCGGTCGACCTTCGACGGGTCCTTGCCCGAGAACGCACCGCCGCCGTGCGGGGCGGCGCCGCCGTACGTGTCGACGATGATCTTGCGGCCGGTCAGGCCGCAGTCGCCTTGCGGGCCGCCGATGACGAAGCGGCCGGTCGGGTTCACCAGGTACTTGGTCTCGGCCAGCATGTGCGACGGGAGCACCGGCTTGATGATCTCTTCGATCACGGCTTCGCGGATGGCCTCTTGCGACATTTCCGGCGCGTGCTGGGTGGACAGCACCACGGTATCGACGCTGTGCGGCTTGCCATCCACATAACGCACCGTCACCTGCGACTTGGCGTCCGGACGCAGCCAGGGCAGGCGGCCGTCGCGGCGCAGTTGCGACTGGCGCTCGACCAGGCGGTGCGCGTAGTAGATCGGGAAGGGCATCAGCTCGGGCGTTTCATCGCACGCGTAGCCGAACATCAGGCCCTGGTCGCCGGCGCCCTGGTTGAGGTAGTCGTCCGATGCGCGGTCGACGCCCTGGGCAATGTCCGGCGATTGCTTGTCGTAAGCGACGAGGACGGCACAGCCCTTGTAGTCGATGCCGTATTCGGTGTTGTCGTAGCCGATGCGCTTGATGGTTTCGCGCGCAACGTGGATGTAGTCGACGTTGGCCGTCGTGGTGATTTCACCCGCGAGCACCACCAGGCCGGTGTTGCACAGCGTTTCTGCTGCGACGCGCGCATATTTGTCCTGGGCGAGGATGGCGTCCAGGATGGCGTCGGAAATCTGGTCGGCGACCTTGTCGGGATGGCCCTCGGAGACCGACTCCGAGGTGAAGAGGAAGTCGTTTGACACGGCTGTTAGCTCCAGATTGGCTATCACGTTGCCAATCCGTTGAGCCACGGCCGGCGACGCTTTAGCGGTATTTAGCAACCTTGCCGAGGTTTGTGGCCAAGCAAGGATTCGCCCCGCAAGTTGTCAGTTAACTCGGCGAATCGCGTTATTATACGCGGCACTTTTCGGGGCCGCAGCAAGGCCTGTCAAGACCCTGCTCCCCTGTCGACTGCGACCAACACATTGCTGCGACCGCACGCATGACCTTCCTGTTCTGGCTGTTTTCACGCTTGCCCCTATCCGCGCTGCAGGCGCTGGGCGGCTGGCTGGGGGCGCTGGCGGCCAAGGTGCCCGGCCGCTATCACGACCGGCTCATTGCCAACTTCCGCCACGCCTATCCCGACGTCACGCCCGCCATGCTCAAGGAGGCTGGGCGATCCGCCGGCCGCATGGTGTTCGAGATGCCCTACTTCTGGGTGCGCAAGAACGGGGCGGACGTCGCCCCTCACCTGTTCGACGTGTGCCGGACGGTCGTCGAGCGCGCGCTTGCAGATGGGCGCGGCCTGATCTTCCTGACGCCGCACCTGGGCTGCTTTGAAGTGCTGCCGCAGGCCTATGCGCGTGAGCACCCCGTCACCTCGCTGTTCAAGCCGCCGCGCAAGGCAAGCCTGCGCGGCTGGATTGAAACCATGCGGGCGGGACCGAACATGCAGATGGCACCGGCAGACCCGCGTGGCGTGCGCATGCTGGTGCGCGCACTCAAGCGCGGCGAGGCCGTCGGCATCCTGCCCGACCAGACCCCCACCGCCGGCGAGGGCGTATGGGCGCCGTTCTTCGGCAAGCCCGCCTATACGATGACGCTGGTGCACCGTTTGCATCGGCTCACGGGTGCACCCGTCGTGGCATTGTTTGCCGAACGGCTGCCGCGCGGCGCAGGCTATCGCCTGCACTTGGAGGAGATTGGCGATCTGCCCGAAGACGCAACGCAGGCCGCCACCCGCATCAATGCCGCCGTCGAACGGTTGATTGCCGTGGCGCCGACGCAATATCTCTGGGGCTATAACCGCTACAAGCATCCCAAGGGCGCGGACGCTCCGCCCGCTGCCTGACACTGCTGCCTTTATGGAACGTCTCTCTGCCAAACTCGGACTCGGCTTCTTGTGGCTGCTGTCCTTCCTGCCGTACGGCTTTGTCGCGCGTTTTGGCGAAGGCCTGGGCGGGCTGCTGTACCGCATTCCCAATGGCCGCCGCCGCGTGGTGCTGGCCAACTTGCGCGCGTGCTTTCCCGAGAAGTCCGAAGCCGAGCGCGAAGCCATGGCGCACGAAGTCTTCCGCAAGGTCTTCCGCAGCTTTGCCGAGCGCTCGTTTGCGTGGTTCGCGTCGGAAAAGCGCCTGATGCGCGTGGTGAAGATCGACGACCAGGCCAATCTGCCAGCGCTGCACGGCCAGCCGCACATTCTCGTCACGCTGCATCTGTCGGGCGTGGAGATCGGCGCGCTGGCGCTCACCGACTACCTGCGCAAGCACGTCGGCAACGCCGGCTGCTCGCTGTACACGCGCATGGCCAACCCGGTGCTCGATGACGCCATCAAGGCGCTGCGCAGCCGCTTTGGCGCGACCATGGTGTCGCGCAACGAAAACATCCGCCAGATCATGCGTACCATCAAGCGCGGCGAGGCGCTGCAGCTCATCTCCGACATGGATTTCGGCGAGCGCGACTCGGAGTTCGTGCCATTCTTTGGTGTACCGGCGCTCACGCTCAACGCCATCCCGCGCATGGCATCGATGACCGGTGCCAAGGTCGTGCCGATGTACACCGAGATCCTGCCCAACTACGAGGGCTACGCGCTGCGCATCCTGCCCGCGTGGGAGAACTACCCCACCGGCGATCTGACCGCCGACACGCGCCGCATGAACGCCTTCTTTGAAGACGCGATACGCCCGCGCATCACCGAGTACTACTGGGTGCACAAGCGCTTCAAGCACCGTCCCGAGGGCATGCCGGGCATTTATTGATGCGGGGAGCCGGCCCGCGCCAACCCCGGCCGGCTCCCTTTAGAATGGGTGTTTTCCGAACGCTCATCGCCGCATCTGTGCGGCCAGCCATGAAACTGCACTTCACCAAGATGCACGGCGCGGGCAACGACTTTGTCGTGCTCGACGGCATCCAGACCCCGATCGACTTCACGCCCGAGCAATGGGCTGCCATTGCCGACCGCCACTTCGGCGTGGGGGCGGACCAGCTCCTGCTGGTCGAGCGTTCGACACGGCCCGATGTCGACTTCCGTTACCGCATCTTCAACCACGACGGCGGCGAGGTGGAGCACTGCGGTAACGGCGCACGTTGCTTCGTCAAGTTCGTCACCGACCGCGGTTTGACCGACAAACGCACCGTGCGTGTGGAAGTCATGAACGGCATCGCCACGCTGACGATGCAGGACGACGGCCAGGTCACAGTCGACATGGGCGCACCGGTGTTCGAGGCGGCGCGCCTGCCGTTCCTGCCTGAAGGCCTGCCCACCCGCACCCAAGGCGACGACACGCAGCACGCGCTGCAGATCAACGGCCGGACCGAATGGCTGTCGACCGTGTCGATGGGCAATCCGCACGCCGTGCAGATTGTCGACGATACGGAAGCCTTCCCCGTGCTGGAAGATGGCCCGCTGATCGAATCGCATGCCGTGTTTCCGCGTCGCGTGAATGCGGGCTTCATGCAGATCGTCGATCGCCATTCCGTGCGCCTGCGCGTGTACGAGCGCGGCGCGGGGGAGACGCTCGCCTGTGGCACCGGCGCGTGCGCAGCGGTGGTGGCCGGCATCCGCCGCGGCCTGCTCGATTCACCCGTCAAGGTGGCCACGCACGGCGGCGACCTGACCATCGCGTGGGCGGGCGATGGCCAGCCGGTCATGATGACGGGCCCCGCCACGACCGTGTTTGAAGGCACGCTGGATCTGGATGCGCTCAAGCTGACCGCTGCCCACTAGGCGCGCGGGAACTGCCCATTCGCCTGTCTGAACAACAAGGAGACACCGTGGCATCCAACGGCAAGAACCCCATCGACGACTGGTATTTCGACGGCAGCAGCAAGTTCAAGATCGCCAAGTTCGATCCTGCCGCCAAACCGTGCACCACGGGCAGCAAGGCGGGTGACCTGGCGCGGCTGGCCGAACTGTCTGCGCGCATTGAGGCGCTGCAGGACATCTTCTATGCCGAGCACCGCCGCAAGCTGCTGGTCGTGCTGCAGGGCATGGATACTGCGGGCAAGGATGGCACCGTACGCACCGTATTCCGTGCGCTCGACCCGCTCGGCCTGCGCGTGGTGGGCTTCAAGGTGCCCACGCCGCTGGAGTTGGCGCATGACTTCCTGTGGCGGATCCATGCGGAGGTGCCGGCCGCAGGCGAGATCGTCATCTTCAATCGCAGCCATTACGAAGATGTGCTTGTCACCCGCGTGCATGGAGACATCGATGCCGCCGAGAGCAAGCGCCGCTACGCTCACATCAATGCTTTCGAGCAGATGCTGACCGAGACCGATACCACCATCGTCAAGTGCTTTTTACATATCTCCAAGGAGGAACAGCGCGATCGGCTGCAGATGCGTATCGACGATCCGCAGAAGCACTGGAAGCTCGGGATGGCGGACATTGAAGAACGCAAGTTCTGGGAAGACTACATGGCCGCCTACGAAGACGCGATCAATGCCACAGCCACCCCGCACGCGCCGTGGCACATCATTCCAGCGAACTCCAAGTCGCATCGCAGCCTGATGGTGGCGGAGATTCTGCTGCAGGTGATGGAGCGGTTGCAGCCGGAATATCCGGTGGGGAATCCGGCGTTCTTGGGGTTGAAGATCGAATAGGGTGGTGGTTTGCGGCTCTTGCGCTGATGGTGCATCCCTCGCATCGGCCGCGGCAGGAGGATGAGCCACAAAAAACAAAACCCCGGCGAACAACATCCACCGGGGTTTTTTAACGCGGCAAAAACTCAGATCGCGCTAACGCCGTATTTATCCCGATAAGCAGCAGCCTTTTCCCGATACCCAGCCAGCGCCGGGTCGCCAGCGTTATCCAGATACCCCAGCAAATCATCCAGATTCGCAATCGACACCACCGGCATGCCGTACTGCGCCTGCACATCCTGCACCGCAGAGCGCTCGCCGATATCCACGGCGTTGCCGCTGCGCTCCATCCGATCCATCAGGATCAGCACAGCAGCCGGGGTCGCGCCGGCGGCGCGAATCAGCTCGACGGACTCGCGCACCGAGGTGCCGGCAGAGATCACGTCATCGACGATCACCACCCGGCCCTGCAGCTTCGCGCCGACCAGGCTGCCGCCTTCGCCGTGGTCCTTGGCTTCCTTGCGGTTGTACGCAAAGCCCACATTCCGGCCCAGGCCCGCCAAGGCTACGGCGGTGGCCGACGCGAGCGTGATGCCCTTGTAGGCCGGCCCGAACAGCATGTCGAACTCGACACCCGAGTCCAGCAGGGTTTTCGCATAGAATTGCGCGACTTGGCCCAGCAGGGCGCCGTCTGCGAACTTGCCGGCGTTAAAGAAATAGGGCGACGTCCGCCCCGCCTTGGTCACGAATTCCCCGAATGACAGCACGCCGGCCTCCACCGCAAAGCGGATGAAGGATTGGCGCAACTCGCTGTTTTGGCTCATCTTTTTTTCTCTGGTCCGCAAAAAAGTCCCGCCATGTTACGCATCATTTCCGCCAACCTCAACGGCGTTCGCTCCGCTGCCAGCAAAGGCTTTTTTGATTGGATGGGCAAGCAGGACGCCGATTTCGTCTGCGTGCAGGAACTGAAATGCGCGCAAGACGACATGACCCCGGAATTTCTGGCGCCGCACGGCTACCACGGCGTGTTCCAGCACGCGGTAAAGAAAGGCTACAGCGGCGCGGGCCTGTACACGCGCCACAAGCCCGACGAAGTCATCGTCGGCTTCGATAACGGCGAGTTCGATGCCGAAGGCCGCTACGTCGAGGCCCGCTACGGCAAGCTGTCGGTCATCTCGGTCTACGTGCCGTCGGGCTCCAGCGGCGAAGAGCGTCAGCAGGCCAAGTTCCGCTTCATGGACCTGTTCATGGAGCACCTCAAGGACCTGCGCCACGAAAAGGGCCGCGAGGTCGTGCTGTGCGGCGACGTCAACATCGTCCACAAGGAAATCGACATCAAGAACTGGAAGGGCAACCAGAAGAACTCCGGCTGCCTGCCCGAAGAGCGCGCGTGGCTGACCAAGCTCTTCGATGAGGTCGGCTACGTGGACGTGTTCCGCACGCTCGACCAGCGCCCCGAGCAGTACACGTGGTGGAGCAACCGCGGCCAGGCATACGCAAAGAACGTCGGGTGGCGTATCGATTACCAGATCGCCACGCCGGGCATTGCCGCCACGGCACGCCGCGCGTCGATCTTCAAGGACATCAAGTTCAGCGACCACGCGCCGCTGACGATCGATTACGACACGAAGCCGCACTGGTAAGCGGCACTAAAAGCACTTCATAGCGCTGCCGCGGAAATGTCTTCGTCAGCCGCTACAATGCAAACCTCACGCGCCGGCATCGCTTGCCGGCGTTGTCTTTGGCCCCCAGTTTTTTAGCGAGATCACCATGGCATTCAAGGTTTTCGTCGACGGTCAGGAAGGCACCACCGGCCTTCGCCTGCTCGATTATCTGTCGCAGCGCGACGATATCGAGCTGCTGCGCATCGCCGAAGACAAGCGCAAGGATTCTGCCGAGCGCGCCAAATTCCTGAATGCCGCCGATGTCGCATTCCTGTGCCTGCCGGACGTCGCCTCGCGCGAGGCCGTCTCGCTGGTCAACAACCCGAACACCTGCATCATCGACGCCAGCACCGCGTTCCGCACGTCGGACGACTGGGTCTACGGCCTGCCCGAACTGGCCCAGGGCCAGCGCGAGCGCCTGCGTAACACCAAGCGCATCGCCGTGCCGGGCTGCCACGCCAGTGCGTTCGTGCTGCTGATGCGTCCGCTGGTGGACGCGGGCATCGTCCCGGCCGACTACCCGGTCACCGCGTTCTCGCTGACCGGCTACAGCGGCGGCGGCAAGCAGATGATTGCCGACTACCTCGCCGCCAATAACCCGAAGCTCGACAGCCCGCGTCCGTACGCGCTGGCGCTGGCGCACAAGCACCTGCCGGAGATGCGCGTGCAGAGCAAGCTGTCGCTCGCACCGATCTTCACGCCGGTCGTCGGCAATTTCCTCAAGGGCCTGGCCGTGACGATCGGCCTGCACCCGCAACACCTGGCGCGCAAGGCGAGCCCGGCGGACATCGCCCGCGTGCTGGCCGATTACTACCAGGGCGAGCAGTTCATCCGCGTGGCGCCGGCCGACAACGTTGCGACGCTCGACAACGGCTTCTTCGATGTGCAGGGCGCCAACGACACCAACCGTGCCGACCTGTTCGTGTTCGGTTCGGACGAGCGCATGGTCGTCACCGCGCGTCTGGACAACCTGGGCAAGGGCGCGGCGGGCGCAGCGGTGCAATGCATGAACGTGCATCTCGGTGTGGATGAGGCGACGAGCCTGCATGTGGAAGCGCCGGTTCCCGCAGCAGGCGCCGAGCACACCGTGCGCGAAGCCGCGCCGGGTTTCGCGAGCTGATCGCCGCCTGAGCGGAAACGAAAAACGCGCCTTCGGGCGCGTTTTTCTTTGGCCGTTTTGACGACCCGCGGCTTACTTGCTCTGCGCCCCCGCCGGGATGTTGAAAAACATGCCGCCGCCGTTGCCGCCAGCCATCACGCTCGGCGTCACGCCGTTCCATTTCTCGATGGCGGCACGTTCGAGCTTCAAGCGTTCCCAGGCGAGCAGCCGGTCATCCAGCGACGAGGCGAGCGCATGGTTGGCAGCGGCTTCGCCTTCGGCAATCGCCACTTTCTTCTTGGCCTCGGCCTGGGCGGAGCGCACTTCATTTTCAGTGCGGATCGCGTCTTGGATGGCCTTGGTCTTGGCGCTCACTGCATCGAGCAGCGCACGCGGCGGGCGCAGCGAGCCGACGATGCCGAACTGCTTGATCGACACGCCCAGCGGTGCGAGCCGCGTGTCCAGCTCCTTGGTCAGCCGCGCGACAAACTCTTCCTTCTTGCCGCCGTTCACGTCGTCAAAGTTGTATTCCGAGCCCATGGCGACGATCACGTTGCGCGCGGTGTCGCGCAGGTAGCCGTGCGTGAACGTCTCGATGCGATCGGCGCGGAAGTTGGTGTAGAAGGCCGGCACCTTCTCGCGATCGAGTTGGTACGAGACGGCCACGTCCACGTTGACGGGCACGGCGTCCTTCGTGTTGAACGTCAGTTCTTCGTTGAGCGCGCGGCCTTCGTTCACGTCTTGCGTCCAGATCACGCGCTGCACGTAAGTCGGGTACTGAATGATCGCGGTCTGCACGGGGTTGTAGAACACGAACCCGGTGACGACGTTTTCATGCGTGATGCCGCGATCGACGAGCCGGTTGATCTTGATGCCCGTGTAGCCGGGCGGAATGATCTGCCAGTTCAGCAGGAAAGTCCGCCCGATCACCAGCGCCGCGACGGCGCCGAAGACGAGCGCGAGCAGTTTGACCGGCAGCTTGCTTGCCGTGACTTCAGGCATGAGGGTTCCCCTTGCTTGTTGGATTGCTTCTGAGGTGTGGCTGGCGGGGTGGGCGCTGCTTACGCAGCGGCCCACTTGCTGGCGCAGGAATCGTCAGCGATTCCCGTCAGGGATGGCCGCGCCCGGTGGGCGGGTGGTGGCAAGCGAGCTTGCCAATGGCGATGAGGCGGTGAGCTTCAATACGGCCGAGATGGCGCATTGCGATGCCCGGATGTTGCGATGCACAAAGTATAGGTCGGCGCCGGAATTTTGCTCCCCTCCGGAAGCACTAGAGCACCACTTCGAATGCCCGGCACAGGGCCGCCGAATCAGGCGTCACCGGGGTTGATGCGCCCAGGGTTCCAGCCCAGCGCGTTGTACATGTGATAGCGCGCGATGCCGATCCACTCGTGCAGTGCGAAGTCGGTCAGCGCAAAGTTGTATGCCATCGGCAAGGGCGACGCCGCGGCCTGCAGATCGTCGGCGCGCACGGGGACCGGCGCCATGCCGAAGTGCGTGAAATACAGCAGGCTGCGCCGCAGATGGATGGCCGATGAAACGAGCACGGTGCGATCAGCGCCGTATTGCGCCAACACCGTGCGCGAGAATTGCGCGTTCTGCCACGTGTTCATGCTCTGGGGCTCTATGAGCACGTCGTCCTTGGCGACGCCCAGCCTGACAAGCTCGCGCTGATACACGGTGGCTTCCGGCGAGCCATGGTGACGTGCATCGCCGCCGCTGACGAGGATCTTGCAATCGCCATCTGACTTGCGGCACGCCTGGTACAGCTGTGTGGTTTCCACCAGCCGCGGATACGAGAACAGCCCCGGCTCGACCGAGTCGCCCACGCGGAATGTGCCCGCGCCCAGTAGCACGATGGCGTTGCGCGCGCCCCATTGGACATGGGGCTCGTTCTCGAACGGCTTTTCCAGCGAATCGAGCAGCCACGCGGGCACCGGCCCGCAGCCGATCGCGATCACCAGCACACCGGAGAACACCGCCAGCCCGCGCGCAGCCCGACGTCGGCCGCGTGCTGCGCACACCGTTGCCACGATCACCAGCACACACAGGATGGTCAGACTCACGGGTTCCTCCAGGTTGGCGCCGCACACGCGCAAGTGAGCACCCATCGTAAAGAGGAATGGCCGGTTGCGCGACCCGTCTGCTTACGGGGTTGTTTCGGCTGGCTGCGGATCGGCTGACGGCGCCAGTACGTTGTGGATGGCGGGTGTCGACGGCGGCGTTCGTGCCGGTGGCGTCCTGCTGGGGCTGCTGCTGCCGCATCCGGCCGCGCAGACAAGAAACCTCGCACATCGACGAGATTTTTTTGGGGGGCTGCACGATATGCTGTGCGCAAAACCAGCTACCGATGTGACTTTCCAGCGCATCTTGATGGAACCGGTGACTGATCAGACATCAATGCGCCAATTACCTAGCCATTATTACCGCCGCCGCATCGGCCGCATCGGCGCCTCATCGCCATTATCAACAGGTGCGGCGCCCAGATATTGCATGTTCGACCGATATTCGGGCAGCTTCGCCATCGTCATATGGCGGGCGTCGGCAAACAGCGTGAGCGTTTCGGGCAAATGGCGCGACAGCACGGCCATGCGCGTGCGTCCCGACGGGTGCGTCGACAGAAACTGCTTTTGCTCCGTCCCGCCGATCGATCCCATTTTTTGCCACAGCGTGAGCGCGGCGCGCGGGTCGTAGCCGGCGCGGGAAGCGATGTCCATGCCGACCAGGTCGGCCTCGGTTTCCTCCGCCCGCGAGAAGGCCAGCAGGTGCATCTTGGCGCCTTCACCCAGGTCCGTATCGCCCCGGTTGCCGAAGCCGAACAATTGCGAGATGACGTTGGCGCCCAGGTTGGTGATTTCACGCTGGCCGGCGCGGGCGCGGGCGTGTTCGCGCAACGCGTGGGCGATCTCGTGGCCGAGTGCCATGGCGAGTTCGTCGTCCGTCAGCTTGAACTGTTCGAGGAGACCCGAAAACACGGCGATCTTGCCGCCGGGCATGCAGAACGCGTTCACCTGCGACGAGCCGATCAAGTTGACGTCCCACTGCCAATGCGTGGCGTCGGGGTTCCAGCGCGGTGCCTGAGGTGTGAGCCGTTTGACGATGCCGCGGATGCGGATCAGATCCGGCACGTTGTCGGGCGCCAGCGCGCCTTCGTGGGCCGCGTTGTCGATGATCCCCTGATATTCGGCCAGCGCGCGCTTATCGATTTCCTCGGCCGGAATGACGAGCCGGATGTTGGGCGATGTGGTAGTGGGCGCTTCCAGCTTCACGCCGTCGGCGGGTACGGGCAGCGGGCCGTCCATGGCGGTTGCCCACGCAGATAGCGCGAGGCCGATTGCGGTCAGCAGGGAGCGTGTGACACGGGGCATATAGGTGAGGGGACGGATCCGTGCGACATAATATCGGCCAACGCCGCGCGCCACGCTACGTGGCAACCCGCATTCGCCTTCGCCACCGGCCCGCCGCATGACCTTCCACGATTACCTCGATATTTTTCGCAACCGCCGCATCGGCGCCATGTTGTTGCTGGGCTTTGCCTCCGGCCTGCCGCTGGCGCTCACCTCGGGCACGCTGCAGGCCTGGATGACGGTGGAAGGGCTGGATATCCGCACCATCGGGTTGTTCTCGCTGGTGGGGCAGGCGTACATCTTCAAGTTCCTGTGGGCGCCGCTGATGGACCGCTTCACACCGCCATTGATGGGCCGCCGGCGCGGCTGGCTGGTGCTGACGCAGGCCGGGCTGGTAGCGTCGATTGCGGCCATGGCCTTCACGCCGCCGCATGCCGCGCTCTGGGCGCTGGCTGGGCTGGCGGTGCTGGTGGCGTTTTTATCCGCGTCGCAGGACATCGTCTTCGATGCCTACAGCACCGATGTGCTGCATACGAGCGAGCGCGGCGTCGGCGCGGCCGTGAAGGTGCTTGGCTACCGGCTGGCGATGCTGGTGTCGGGTGGCCTGGCGCTGTATCTGGCCGATCGCGTGATGGGCTGGAGCAACATGTATCTGCTGATGGCCGGGCTGATGGCGCTGGGCATCATCACGACGCTGTGGTCGCCCGAGCCGGAGGTGTCGGCTCGCCCACCGCGCAGCCTGCAGGAAGCCGTGGTGGGGCCGCTGCGAGACTTCTTCTCCCGCCGTGGCGCCTGGGCGCTGCTGGGGCTGATCGTGCTCTACAAGCTGGGCGACGCGTTTGCGGGCAGCCTGTCGACCACGTTCCTGATCCGCGGCGTCGGCTTTTCCGCCGGCGAGGTCGGCATCGTCAACAAGACGCTCGGCTTGGCCGCCACCATCGTGGGCGCACTGTATGGCGGCACGCTGATGGTGCGGCTCGGGCTGGTGCGAGCGCTGCTGCTTTTTGGCGTGCTGCAGGCGGTGTCGAACCTGGGCTACTGGGTGCTGGCCGTGACGCCGCAGCACCTGTGGACGATGGCGGTGGCCATCGGCATCGAGAACATCTGCGGCGGCATGGGAACGGCGGCCTTTGTGGCGCTGCTGATGGCGCTGTGCAACCGGTCGTTCTCGGCGACGCAGTATGCGTTGCTGTCAGCGCTGGCTTCCATCGGCCGCGTGTACGTTGGGCCCACCTCGGGCTACCTCGTGGAAGCCTACGGCTGGCCCGCGTTCTATCTGATGACCGTGGTGTTTGCCTTCCCGGGCCTTGCGCTGCTGTGGTGGATGCGCGGCACGATCGGCCGCTACGAAGCCGAGCAGAACGAACGCGCCTTGGAGGCCAAAGCGGCCAAGGCCGCGTCAGCCTGATCGTCTAACCCAAGCGGTTCGAGCGGTCGGCATCGGCAAAGCCGGTCAGCGGCAGTGCTGCATCGATGCCTTTGCCCAGCGCGATGGCCTTGAACAGCTCGCCCATTTCTGCTTCCGACAGCAGTTTCTGCACGGCATTGGCCGCCGGCAGAAACTGCATCGGATCGGACGGATCAAGTGTCATCAGCAGCTCACCCACGCCGGCGCTCAACAGAAAGCGCGCCTGGCTCGTGTAGCCGAGCAGTTCCAGCCCGGCTTCCTGTCCCGCCTGGGCAATCCCCGAAAAATCGACGTGCGCGGTGATGTCCTGCAGGCCTGGCAGCCAGAACGGATCGTCATGCGCGTGCTGGCGGTAGTGGCACATGAGCGTGCCGTTGGCGCGGTGCGCGTGGTAGTACTCGGCAGCCGGGAAACCGTAGTCGATCAGCAGCAGCAGGCCGCGTTCAAGCGCTGCGCCGGTGCTGCGGATGAAGCCCTCGGCGGCCTCATGCGATTCGGTAACGAAATCATCCGTGCCGGGCAGGGCGGCCAGCTTGGCTGGGACCTCTGACGGATCAACAAGCCGGTCTTCCCATTGCAGGCCGTGCTCCGCATCTAGCATCACGCCGCGCTGGTGCCACATGCCGCCGCGCCGCGCCCACAGCGACACGGGCATCGCATCGAGCACTTCATTACCGATCATCACGCCGGTGAACGGCGCGGGCAATGTGTCGTGCCACTGCGCCAGGGCGCCCAGGTCGGGGCCGAGCGCAGTCAGACGCTCCTGCTGGCGCTGGCGCAGCTCGCCGGAGAGTTCGACGATGCCGTAGCTGTCGGGCCGCACGCTCAGCGCATCCAATTCGATAAGGATGTCGGCGGCCAACTTGCCGGTGCCGGCGCCAAATTCCAGCACGTGACGCTGGCCTTCGGGCAATGCCTGCAGCACCTGCGCGAGCTGGTGCGCCACGGTGCGGCCGAAGAACGGCGTCAGTTCGGGCGCGGTGATGAAGTCGCCGCCGTCCTCCACGCGGCGGCCGAATTTGGCCGCGCCGCCGCTGTAATAGCCCAGGCCGGGCGCGTAAAGCGCCAGTTCCATGTAGCGGTCGAACGAAAGCCAGCCCCCGGCGGCCGCAATGGCGTCGGCGATCACGGCGAACAGGTGCGCGGACTGCGCCTGCGCCGCCTCGTTGGGAAGCGGTAAACTCACGGTTTTGCTCATCGGCGAATTGTAAACAATGGCGCAGACGCTCAACCAGTCAACTGCGGAATCGACCGCAGAATCCGCTACACAGCAGCGCATCGCTCTCGTCACAGGCGCAGGCCGTCGCGTGGGGCGCGTCATTGCCCTGGCCCTGGCCCGCCACGGCTGGGATGTGGCAGTGCATTGCCACCGCTCGCGCACGGAGGCCGACGCCGTGGCCGCCGAGATCACTGCCATGGGCCGGCGCGCCGCCGTGCTGCAGGCCGACCTCTCGGACGAAGCTGCCGCCGGCCGCCTGATCGCCGATTGCAGCGCTGCACTGGGTACGCCCACGTGCCTGGTCAACAACGCGTCGCTGTTCCAGTACGACGTCGCGACCAGCTTCAGCTATGCGTCGCTCGATACGCACATGCGCACCAACGTGGCGGCGCCGCTGCTGCTGTCGCGCGAGCTGCACCGTGCGCTGACTGCCGATGGCGCCGAGCACCGCGGCGTCGTCATCAATCTGCTCGACCAGAAGCTCGATAACCTGAACCCGGATTTCCTCTCTTACACGTTGTCGAAGGCGGCGCTGTCGACCGCCACGATGCAGCTTGCGCAGGCGCTGGCGCCCGCGCTGCGCGTGGTGGGCGTGGCGCCGGGCATCACGATGGTGTCGGGCGACCAGTCGCAAGGCGGGTTTGCACGCGCGCACCAGATGACGCCGCTGGGCCAGTCGTCCACGCCGGAAGACATTGCCGAGGCGGTGTGCTACCTCGCCACCGCCCGCGCCGTCACCGGCACCACGCTGTTCGTCGACGGAGGCCAGCACCTGATGCCGCTGGCACGCGACGTGATGTTCCTGACTGAATAAACAACTCCTCCCCCGGACGCTCCCATGCTTTCCCTGCTATCCCACCCGCGCCTGTCGCACTGCCGCCGCATGTTCCTGCGCAACTACGAAGTGCAGATCAACATCGGCGTGCATGAATTCGAGAAGAAGGGCGAGCAGCGCGTCCTGATCAACATCGAGCTGTACGTGCCGCTGGAGCATTCGTCGCCCACGGAAGACAAGCTGCATGAAGTGGTGGATTACGACTTCATGCGCGAGACCGTGGCGCGGCGCATGGCGCAAGGCCATATCCATCTGCAGGAGACGCTGTGCGATGACGTGCTGGCGGCGATGCTCAAGCACCCGCATGTGCTGGCCGCGCGGGTGTCGACGGAGAAGCCGGATGTGTATCCGGATTGTGAGTCGGTGGGGGTGGAGGTGTTTCGGATCAAGGAACAGGCTTAAGCGCTTGTTCTTCTCTGCACCACCGGCGTTTGTGGTGCATCCCTTGTTTCGTCCCTTACCGGGGCTGACTCACTTTCTTTGTCTTGCCAAAGAAAGTAAGCAAAGAAAGGCGCGCCCGATGCGGCGAAAGATTCCTTGAATTTATGTCGCAAGGAGGGGAAGGGAAAAACTCGCTGCGCTCAAACAGTTTCCCTTCCTTTTTCCTCCTTGCAACAGAAATTCAAGGCGTCGCATAGGGCAGGGTACGGCCACACCGTCTGTTCGCGGGTGTTGGCGGTCCGATTTTTTTAATGGCGGTTCAAGCCGCCGTCGCGTATTCGCGGCGCTGGGCGTGCAATGCGCCTGCGACGCTGGCCAGGAGGTCCAGGGCCAGATGTGCCGTGATCCCGCCCTTGTCGTGGCGCGGGTTGTATTCCACCAGTTCGAATGCGGCAAACCGTGCGTCGCGTGCGCACGCGGCGAGTGCTTGCGCCATGCCCTGCGCGGTGAGCCCGTCTGTTTCGGGCGTGCCGACGCCCGGCGCGACGGCGGGGTCAAAGGCGTCCAGATCGAGTGTCACGCCAAAGGCGGCCGTGTCCGATTTGACTTGGCGGATGGCGTCGGCCATGACGGCGCGCAGACCATTGCGTGCGACTTCGGCTGCGTCGATGACGCGCACGCCAAGCAGGTCAAGCAACGCGCGTTCGGCGGGCTCGTAGCTGCGCGCGCCGATCACCACCACGTGTTCCGGCAGCAGCTTCGGCGCGGCATCGCGGATCTGCGTGAGGGCCGCTGCTCCGTGGCCGAGCAGCGCCGCCAGCGGCATGCCGTGGATGGCGCCGGAATCGCTCGTCTGCGGCGTGTGGCTGTCGAGATGGGCGTCGATCCAGATCAGGCCAAGCGGTCCCCTTGGCCGCAAGGCGTTTGCGACGCCTGACCAGGTGCCGATGGCACAGGAGTGATCGCCGCCGATGACCACGGGCACATGCCCCTGGTGCACGCTGTGCGCGGTCGCGTCGCCGAGCGCGCGCGAGAAGCCGGCGACGCCTGGGAGCGCCGCCAAGCGTGCTGAGCGGCTGTGCCCAGCTGACATCGCCAGTTCGATGTCGTGCACGAGCGCGGCATGCGTGTCCCGCGTCTGCAATCGCCCCAGCGCGCCGGCTTCCAGCAGCGCGCGCGGGCCGTCCTTGCAGCCGTCGTCTTGCGCTCCGCAGCCGATGGCCGCGCCGATCAGATCAATGATGGTCATGTCACTCCCCTTGCGAGTTCTTCCTCACGCCACCTTGCGCCGCGGCCAGCCGGCCAGCGTCTGGCGGATGGCGTCCAGCGCCAGCGCCAGTTCGGCCTCGCCAATGACCAGCGGCGGTGTCAGGCGAACCACGTTGCCGTAGGTGTCCTTGGTCAGCACGCCGCGCTCGGCCAGCGCGAAGGCGAAGTCGTGTGCATCGATGTCGGCGTCGAGCTGCAGGCCGATCATCAAGCCGCGTCCACGCACCTGCCGAACGCCGTGGCCGACCAGCGTTTTCAGTTCGTTGATGAACGCTGCGCCCACGCGCGCGGCACGCTGTGGCAGTTGTTCTTCCATCAGCAAGGCAAGTGCCGCGCGTCCGATGTGCGCTGCGAGCGGGTTGCCGCCAAACGTGGAGCCGTGGTCGCCCGGGTGGAACACGCCGATGACCGCCTCGCGCCCGGCAATGGCCGATACGGGCACCATGCCGCCGCCGAGCGCCTTGCCCAGCACCACCAGATCGGCGTCAACGCCTTCGTGCCAGCTCGCCAGCACATCGCCGGTGCGGCCTAGGCCCGTTTGCACCTCGTCGCAGACGAGGAGCACGTTGTGCCGGGTGGCAAGTTCACGCGCGAGCTTGAGGTAGCCCGCAGGCGGTTCGACGATGCCGCCTTCGCCTTGCACGGGCTCCATCAGGATGGCGCCCGTGTTGGGCCCGATCGCCGCACGCAGTGCATCGGCGTCGCCGAACGGAATGCGCCGGAAGCCCGCCGCGAAGGGTCCGAATCCGTAGCGATATTGATCGTGTGAGGAGAACCCGACGATGGTCGTCGTGCGGCCGTGGAAATTGTTGTCGAAGACGATGATTTCGGCCGCCTCGGGCGGCAGGCCCTTTACGTCGCGCGCCCACTTGCGTGCCGCCTTGATGGCGGTTTCGACGGCTTCCGCGCCGGTGTTCATGGGCAGCGCGCGGTCCATGCGCGTGATGCGGCAGACGTCGGCCAGGAAGGGCCCCAGCTCGGTGTTGTGGAATGCGCGCGACGTGAGCGTCAGCCGGCCGGCCTGTTCCGTCAGCGCGGCCACGAGCTTCGGATGCGAATGCCCAAAGCTGACGGCCGAGTACGCAGACATCATGTCGAGGTAGCGCCGGCCGTCGGTATCGAAGAGCCACACGCCTTCGCCGCGTTCCAGCATGACCGGCAAGGGCGCGTAGTTGCGTGCGCCGTAACGGTCTTCCAATGCATAGCTCGGATGTTGCATTGCGGTCGTCATGATGGCCTCCTGCCTGGATCGGTCGTTCACTTGCGGCGGATTGTGCGATCTGACAGACTTGAAATCAAATCGAATGTTTTTCGTTTTTCGATCCAAAAATTTGATGAATTGAGGCGCCATGTCGCACTCGCCGCTGCGTTATCTGCATAGCTTCCTGACCGTCGCCAACGAAGGCAGCTTCGTGCGTGCCGCAGACCGCCTCGCCGTGTCGCAACCGGCGCTGTCGTACCAGATGCGGCAGCTGGAGCAGTGGCTCGGCGTGCCCCTGTTCGAGCGCTCGGGGCGCAAGCTCGTGCTGACGCGCGCCGGCACGTCGGTGCGTGCGTGGTGCCGCGATGCGTTTGCCGGGCTGGATGAGCTGCGCGCCGCCTTGCACAGCGGCGAGATGGAGCGGGTATCGCTCAAGCTGGCGAGCGGCTCCAGCTTCGGACGCTATGTGCTGATGCCGGCGCTGCTGACGCCTTCGCCCGAATCGGAGGCGCCGCTTCTCGACGACGTGCGCCTGGAACTCGTCTTCGGCAGCGACGAAGAGGTCTTCAGCCATGTCGAATCCGGCCGCGCCGATCTCGGCTTCGTCTACACGCCGCGCACGTCGCGCCTGTTTGAACACCACGCTGTCTATACCGAAGAGTTCGTGCTGGCCTGCAGCGCCCGGGTACTGCGTGAGCACGCTGCGCCACGCACGCTGGCCGACTGCGCGGCGCTGCCCTTTGTCACCTACGACGAATCCGATGCGGTCTACGGGCTGTGGTTCAAGGCGCTGTTCCGGCGCATGCCGGAGACGACCGTCAGCGCACATCACGTTTCCGATCTGGAAGAAGTGAGCACCTTGGTGGAGGCCGGCATGGGCTGGTCGGTGCTGCCGCTGCATGCCGTTCAGGAAGCGGTGGAGCGCGGGCGTCTGCAGGTCGTGCGCCCGATCGCGACGCGGCGCTGCCTGAACACCGTGTTCGCCGTGCGCCGCACATCGAGCTTCCCGAGCGAAGCGCAGGACCGCTTGCTGGTGCGGCTTGCGCAGCTTGATGCGGCGGCGCGCGTTTAGCCGCGCGGTCGCAATCTTCCCCGTCGATCTACAAGGCGCGACATGTCGCCTTGAAATTAATTAATTAGACAATTAATATTCGCGGCATGGCAACCTTCGAACCGACTTCTCGCGGCCCGGGCCGCCCCCGTCGCCAGGATGGCGTAACGCAGGACGGCCTCCGTGACCGCCTGCTCGACATCGCCGTCACCCTGTTTGCGCGCGACGGCGTTGGCCCGACCACGCTTGCTGCCATCGCCCGCGAAGCTGGGGTGACGGCACCGATGGTGCATTACCACTTCAAGTCGCGCGATCAATTGCTCGACGCCGTGGTGGAGGGGCGCATCCGCCCGCTGGTCGATCAAGTGACGCGCCCGGCGCTTGCAATCATCGCCGACGACGCGCATCTGCCCGACCTCGCGCAGACCTTGGCAGGCGTGGCGCAGCGCATGGTGACGGTGGCCACGGCCACGCCTTGGTTTCCGACGCTGTGGATTCGGGAGATCGCCAGCGAAGGCGGCCAGCTGCGCGAGCGTGTGTTCGCGCGCATCGCGCTGGAGCGCGCCACGTTGCTGGTCGACCGCATTGCCCGCGCACAAGCGGCGGGCGCGGTGAACGCGGCACTGCAGCCGCCGCTGGTGATGGTCTCGGTGATCGGCCTGGCGATGCTACCGCTGGCGACGCGCGCGCTGTGGGGGCGTCTGCCACTGGCGGATCAGGTGAGCGACGAGGCTATCGGGCAGCACGTGGCTGCGCTGCTGCTGCACGGCATCGGCCCCGTCGCGGCGCCCGAGGAAGCCGGCGGGAAGCAAGCGAAGCCGAAACGCAAGCCTAAGCCAAAGAGCAAGGGACGCAAGTAGGCGAACACGGCAGGTCAATCGCATCAATCGAATCCCGCGGAGGGTGGCATGCGGCAAGCGTTGTGCATGGGTAGGGCAGGGTGTTTGGCGGCGGCATTGGCCGCAGCAATCGTGCTGGCGGGCTGCGCTAAACACGACGACCGCACCTACCAGGGCTACGTGGAAGGTGAGTTTGTCTACGTGGCGTCGCCGGTGGGCGGGCGGCTGGACTATCTCGGCGTGCAGCGCGGGCAGACGGTCAACGCAGGTGCGCCGCTCTTCGTGCTGGAATCGGTGGATGAGACTGCCGCTCGCCAGCAGGCTGCCGCGCAATTGCAAGGCGCCGAAGCGCAACTCGCCGACCTGAACGTCGGCAAGCGTGTGCCGGAAGTGGACGCGGTGCGCGCGCAACTGGCGCAGGCGGTGGCGGCGGACAAGCTCTCGTCGACGCAGCTGGCGCGAGACGAGGCGCAGTTCCGTGCAGGCGGCATCGCGCAATCGCAGCTCGATGCAAGCCGCTCCAGCGCGCAGACCAACGCGCAGCGCGTGCGTGAACTGACCAACCAGCTGCGCATTGCCCAGTTGCCGGCGCGCAATGACCAGATTCGCGCGCAATCCGCACAGGTGGAGGCGGCGCGGGCCGCAGTGGCGCAGGCCCAATGGCGGCTCGACCAGAAAGCGCAGAAAGCTACGCAGGGCGGCCTCGTGTTCGACACGCTGTATCGCGAAGGCGAATGGGTCGGCGCCGGCAGCCCCGTGGTGCGCATGCTGCCGCCGGCCAACGTCAAGGTGCGATTCTTCGTGCCACAAGGCGTGGTCGGCGCGCTCAAGCCGGGGCAAGCCGCGCGCCTGCACTGCGATGGCTGCGCGGCTGATATCAACGCCACCGTCACGTACATCGCAACAGAAGCCGAATACACGCCGCCCGTCATCTACAGCAACACGACGCGGGACAAGCTTGTCTTCATGGTGGAAGCGCGGCCGGTCGCGGCCGATGGCCCGAAGCTGCGCCCGGGCCAACCCGTCGAGGTGACACTGCCATGAGCACTGCCCGGCCTGACAGCCCCGACAGCCGGCACCACACAGGCAATGGCGGCTACGCAATCGACGTGCATAGCCTGAACAAGCACTTCGGCGACAAGCACGTCGTGAAAGACCTCTCCATGCAGGTTGCGCGCGGCGAGATCTTTGGCTTCCTCGGCCCCAACGGCAGCGGCAAGACCACGTCGATCCGCATGATGTGCGGGCTGCTGACGCCCGACAGCGGCAGTGGCTCGTGCCTCGGTTACGACATCCTCAAGCAGTCTGCGCAGATCAAGCGGCGCGTCGGCTACATGACGCAGCGGTTCTCGTATTGGGATGATCTTTCCATTCGCGAGAATCTGGATTTCGTCGCGCGCCTGTACGAGATGCCCAATCGGCGCGAGGCGGTTGATCACGCGCTGGAGCATCTCGGGCTGGCCTCGCGCGCCAAGCAACTGGCGGGCTCGCTGTCGGGCGGCTGGAAGCAACGCCTGGCGCTGGCCGCCTGCATGCTCCACAAGCCCGAACTGCTGCTGCTCGATGAACCCACCGCCGGTGTCGACCCGAAAGCGCGCCGCGACTTCTGGGAAGAGCTGCACCGGCTGGCGGCGGAGGGCATCTCGGTGCTCGTCAGCACGCACTACATGGACGAGGCCGAGCGCTGCCACAAGCTTGCCTACATCGCATATGGCGAGCTGCTCGCGCAAGGTACCGCCGATGAAGTGATCGCCGCGCAGCACCTGTCGACGTGGTCGGTCTCGGGCGGCAATCTGGTCGAACTGGGCCGCAAGCTGGAAGGGCAGCCCGGCGTCGATCAGACCGTCGCGTTTGGTTCGGTGCTGCACGTGACCGGCGCGGATGCGCAAGCGCTGGAGGGCACGCTGCGCAAGCTCGCCGGAGAATCCGGTATGCGCGCCGAGCCGATCGACACCGGCCTCGAAGACGTGTTCATCCACATGATGAGGCGCTCCTCCGACAATTACGGGACGCAGCCATGAAGCCAGAGGGCAATCGGTTTTCGCTTGTGCGCTGGTGGAGCGTGGTGCTCAAGGAGTTTCTGCAACTTCGCCGCGACCGCGTGACGTTCGCGATGATGATCGGCATTCCGATCATGCAGCTGATCCTGTTCGGTTTTGCCATCAACGCCGACCCGAGGCACCTGCTGACCGGCGTAATCGCCGCCGACCAGAGCGAGTTCACGCGCAGCTTCCTGGCCAGCATGCGCAACTCCGACTACTTCGACCTGGCGACCACGCTGACAGACGAAACCGCCGGGCGCGAGGCGTTGTCCAAGGGGCAGCTTCAGTTTGTCGTATCGATCCCGCCGGACTTCACGCGCAAGCTCGTACGCGGCGAGAAACCCTCGCTGCTCGTGGAGGCCGATGCCACCGACCCTGCCGCTACCGGCCTCGCCGTGGCCTCGCTCTCGCAACTGGTGCAGGGCGTCGTCAGCAAGGATATGAAGGGCGCGCTGTCGTCGCTGGCTGGAGGTGCTGGCACCAACGGTGCGGCGCCGCCATTCGATGTGCGCATCCACAAGCTGTACAACCCGGAAGGCATCACGCAATACAACATCATCCCCGGCCTGATGGGCACCATCCTGACGATGACCATGGTGATGATGACGGGCCTGGCCATGACGCGCGAGCGCGAGCGCGGCACGATGGAAAACCTGCTCGCCACGCCGGTGCATCCGCTGGAGGTGATGACGGGCAAGATCGTGCCGTACATCTCCATCGGGCTGGTGCAGGTGACCATCATCCTGCTGATGGCGTTCTTCGTTTTCCACGTGCCGTTCGTCGGCAGTGTGTGGATGGTCTACGTGTCGGCGCTGCTGTTTATCGTGGCGAGCCTGACGGTGGGGATTACGTTGTCGTCGCTGGCGCAGAACCAGCTGCAGGCGACGCAGCTGACCTTCTTCTACTTCCTGCCGAACATCCTGCTCTCGGGCTTCATGTTCCCGTTCGTGGGCATGCCGAAGTGGGCGCAGGTGATCGGCAACCTGCTGCCGATGACGTACTTCAACCGGCTCACGCGCGGCATCCTGCTCAAGGGCAATGGCTGGTTCGAGCTGTGGCCGAGCATCTGGCCGTTGATGGTGTTTACGGTGGTGGTGCTGGGGGTGGCGTTGCGGTTTTATCGCAAGACGTTGGATTGAGGTGGCTATGTGGACGCTGTGGATTCGACGCGCTGACGGTGGTGGTGCATCCCTTGTTTCGTCCC
>NZ_MCGB01000076.1 GCF_001699815.1 Ralstonia pickettii
CGGGTCAACGGCATCCTCAAAGGGGAGTTGCTGCTCAAGCGCCCCGCCGACCTAGAGCAGGCCGCACGCATGGTGGCGCAGGCCGTGCATATCTACAACCACGAACGGCCTCATCTGGCCTTGAAATACAAAACGCCCGATGCGGTGCATCGGGCGCTCGGAGACTGAGCACAGTGTCAACCTATGGCAGGACTTGACACGCGCGATCTTGGATCAGTGCGCGCCGGCTGCAGCTTCTGCGCCGGCGGCCGACTTCGCCGGCTTGGTCAGCCAGATGAAGACGATCAGCACGATAAACAGCACGGCCGAAATCCAGAAGATATCGTTGGCGCCCAGCATTGCGGCCTGCTGCGAGATCACACGTTCGATCACGCCATGGGCCTGCAGGTTGGGCATGCCCAATTGCGTGTACTGGTTGATCGACGACGCATAGGCCGGGTTGTACGGATTCACGTGTTCAACCAGTTGCGCATGGTGCAGGGCGGAGCGGTTGTCCCACACCGTGGTCGAGATCGATGCACCGATACCGCCGAACATGATCCGCACAAAGTTCGATAGCCCGGAGGCGGCCGGAATCCGCTCGGGCGACAGACCCGACAGGATGATCGACGTGAGCGGGATGAAGAACATCGCCATGGCCGCGCCCTGGATCAGCGTCGGGATCATCAGCGTCCACGTATCTACCTGTACGGTAAAGCGCGAGCGCATCCAGAACACCAGCGCGAAGGTCATAAACGCCGTGGTCGCGACCCAGCGTGCATCCATCTTCGGCAGGTTCTTGCCGATCACGGGCGAGAGAATGATGGCGAAGATGCCCACCGGTGCCATGATCAGGCCCGCATCGGTGGCGGTGTAGCCGACGATGGTCTGCAGCCATAGCGGCAGGATCACGAGGTTGCCGAAGAACAGGCCGTACGCCACGGAGATGGCGACGACACCCGCGCTGAAGTTGCGGCCCTTGAACAGCGTCAGATCCACCACGGGGTGATCTTCGGTCAGCTCCCATATGAGGAAGAACGCGAAGCCCACGATGGCGACGACCGTCAGCACCACGACTTCGGTCGAGTTGAACCAGTCGAGTTCCTTGCCGCGATCGAGCATCAACTGAAGCGAGCCGACCCACAGGATCAACAGCGCCAGGCCGATCTTGTCGATGGGCAGCGAACGTGTCGGCGATTCACGGTCCTTGTAGATGACCCACGTCGCATAGGCAGCCAGGATGCCCACCGGGATGTTGATGTAGAAGATCCAGGGCCAGCTCATGTTGTCGGAGATCCAGCCGCCGAAGATCGGGCCCATGATTGGCGCGACCAGCGTCGTCATACCCCACAGCGCCAACGCCATTGAGCTTTTGGCGGGCGGATAGGTCGACAGCAGCAACGATTGCGACAGCGGAATCATTGGGCCCGCCACAGCGCCCTGGATGATCCGGGCGGCGATCAGCATGCCCATATTGGGCGCCAGCCCGCACGCCCAAGACGACAACACGAACAGCAGGATCGACGTGACGAACAGGCGCACTTGCCCGAAACGCTGCGTCAACCACCCCGTGAGCGGCACCGAGATGGCGTTGGCCACCGCAAACGAGGTGATGACCCACGTGCCCTGGTTCGGGGCCACGCCCAGGTCGCCCGAAATGGCCGGGATCGACACGTTGGCGATGGACGAATCCAGCACGTTCATGAAGGTGGCCAGCGACAACGCGACGGTACCGATCGCCAGCTTGGCGCCGGTCAGTGGCTGTAGCGGCTTGGGCGCGGCGGTTGCCATGCGTCAGACCTTGGGTGCGGGTTGCGAAGTGCGCGGAGCCGATGCGGCCGGCACGTTGGCGGCGGCCGGTGCCGTGGCGCCGCCTCGGCCAGCGTTGGCGGCGATGATGCTGGCGATGACCTGATCTGCGTCCTTGCCGGCCTGGTCGTACACCGTCGTTTGTAGCGGCGACGCAGCCGGTGCGGTGGCCAGGCTCTGCCCGCCTTCGTCATGGATGTCGACCTTGGCTTCCATCGACAGACCCACGCGCAGCGGATGGTCCTTCAATTCCTTTGGATCGAGCGACACGCGCACCGGCAGGCGCTGCACGACCTTGATCCAGTTGCCGGTGGCGTTCTGTGCCGGCAACAGCGAGAACGCCGAGCCCGTACCCGCCGAGAAACCGACCACCTTGCCGTGGTACGTCACGCTGCTGCCATACACGTCGGCCACCAGTTCAACCGGCTGGCCCACGCGCATGTGGCGCACCTGGACTTCCTTGAAGTTGGCGTCCACCCAGAGCTGATCCAGCGGCACGATGGCCATCAGCGGCGTGCCAGGAGCGACGCGCTGGCCGACCTGCACCGAACGCTTGGCCACATAGCCCGTGACCGATGCCGGCAGGCTAGTACGCGCATAGGCCAGGTAAGCCTCGCGGACCTTGGCGGCAGCCTGCAGCACGTTCGGATGACGCTCCAGCGTGGTCTGTTCCGTCAGCACACGGTTGCCTTGCAGCTGTTCCTTGGCGGCTTCCAGCGCGGACTGCGCAGCCTGCACGGCGGTTTGTGCGTGCGAGATTTCTTCCTGCGACACGGCGCCCGTACCGGCGATCTGCTTGCGGCGGGCCAAGTCATCCTTGGCCTTGGCGAGATCGCTTTCACGCATGGCCATCGTGGCGGTGAACGCGCTGGTGTTCGAGTACAGCGTGCGCACCTGGCGCACCGTTTGTGCGAGCGCGGCTTCGGCCTGCTCCAGCGCGACGCGTGCATCGGCCCGGTCCAGTTCGATCACGGGCTGGCCAGAGGTGACGAGTTGCGTGTCATCGGCGCGAATGGCGACCACGGTACCAGCCACTTGCGGTGTCACCTGGACCACGTTGCCTTGCACGTATGCATCGTCGGTCGACTCGAACCAGCGGCCGTACAGGCCCCAGTAGAGGCCGTAGCCGACGCCGGCAACCACCAGTGCGGCGGCCAGCGTGGTCAGCATGCGCTTGCGCTTGCCGTTGCCGTTGCCGTTGCCGGTAGGCGTTGCCGCGGGGGCTGCGGGCGCGGGAGCAGCGGACGGTGCGGCTTGGGGCTTGTTGTCACTCATGATGTTGGCTCGAAAGAATGCGTTGGAACGGTCGGTTCAGTTCAATTCAGTACAGGTCAGCCATGCGAGGCGGCGGCCTCAGGCTTGGCGCCCGGCAGGTCTTCTGCCGTATAGCCGCCGCCGAGGGCCTTGATGAGGGCCATCTGCGCGTCGAGTCGGCGTGCCTGCAGGTCGGTCGCGAGCTTGCGTTGCTGCAGCACGGTCGTCTCGGCGTTCAGCACGACCAGTTGCGTGCCGAGGCCGGCGCTGTAGCGCGTGCGGGCCAGGCTGTAGGCACGCTCAGCTTCGCTTAGGGCCGTGCGCTGGATCGTGATCTGCGAATCGATGCTGTGCAGCGTGGTGATCTGGTCAGCGGTGTCGTGCAGGGCTTCGGTCAGCGTCTGGTTGTAGCTGGCGACGGCGGCGTCATAGTTGGCGTACTTGCCCCGCAGGTTGGCGCGCAGCTTGCCGCCCTCGAAGATCGGCAGCTTGAGCGCCGGACCGATGCCGAGCTGACGCGATGCGCCGAGCAGCAGGTTTTCCGGCGCGATCGAAGCCAGCCCCAGGAATGCAGTCAGGCTGATATCCGGCAGGAACTGTGCCTTGGCCACGTCGATGTCCTTCGACGCTGCTTCCACTCGCCAGCGTGCAGCCACGAGATCCGGGCGGCGGCCGATCAGATCGATGGTCAGATTGTTCGGCAGCTTGGGCGTGGCTTGTGCGAGCAGCGTCGGGCGCGCAATCGTCAAGCCGCGGTCCGGGCCCTTGCCCAGTAGCGCAGCCAGCTGGTTGCGTGCCAGCGTGATCTGCTCGTCAACCTGCTCCAGTTCCGTCTGCGCGGCAGCCACGTTGGCGCGCGCCTGCGTGGTCTCGACTTGCGTATCCAGGCCGGCACGCAAGCGTTGGCCGGCAAGGTTGGTCAAATCCTTGCGCTGCGCGATGGACCGTTCAGCCACGTCGCGCTGCGCATAGAGTGCAGCCAGCTTGGCGTAGGTGCGTGCCACCGTGGTCGACAGCATCAGTCGCGAAGCCTGGCTTTCCGCTTCGATCGACTTGTCGTCGGACAGCGCCGCTTCCAATGCGGAGCGATTCTTGCCCCAGAAATCCAGGTCGTAGCTCACGCCTAGCTGGATCTTCGATTCTGTGAACCAGCGGCCGGCCAGCGGCGTGCCTTCAAACATGTCGTATTCCGATAGACGCTGGCGCGTCATGTCGGCATCGAGCCCGACGCTCGGATACAGATTGCCGCGCACGACATCGGCCATCGCACGCGAAGCTCGGACGCGGGCAAAGGCGACTTGCAGGTTCGGGTTGTCCTTGATGGCCTCATCCACCAGCGCGCGCAATTGCGGATCGTCGAACTGATCGACCCAGTTCTGCGAAGGCCACTGGCCGCCTTCTGAGGGCAACGATTGCGCGCTCGCCAGCTGCCCCGGTGTTGTCAGCGTCTGCGTGCTATGCGAATTGCCGAGGTTCGCGCAACCAGCCAGCACGGCCAGCGTCACGGCGGAAAGCGCCACGCCCAGGCGTGCCGGCCATTGCGCGCGCGTGTTGCCAGCGCGGCTTAGGGGCGAAGGTGCCTGAGGGGCGGAGTTCAAGGCGTTCATGTTGTTCGTTGTATCAAGCGGTCGGGGAGAGCAAGAAGCGTTTGGTGCTGCGTGTCCATTTCGGACAAGGTGGCGTCAGTGTCAGTGATCGGCGGGGCGCATGCGGTGGCCCTCCGTGGCGGCACCGTTGTCGAGAATGCGCTTGAGAAGTCCGCGCAGCGTATCGACGTCGCCCGGCGTGAAGCCGGCAAAGAAACGGTTCAGCACGTGCGTATAGATGGCCGGCATGCGGTCGGCCAAGTCCCGGCCGGCTTCGGTCACCTCCAGATGCACGACGCGGCGGTCGGATTCGCTGCGCACGCGCTCGATCAAGCCGCGCTTTTCCATGCGGCTGAGCATGCGTGTAAGCGAACCGATGTCGGTGTTCAGTTCGCGGCCGAGGTCGGTCGCGGTCTGGCATCGGCCGTTAGCGAGCAGCACTAGGCAACTAGCCTGGGAATGGGTCACGTCCATCGCGGCAACTTCCTGCTCGATGGCCATGGACAGCGCTGTCTTGGCGCGCCCGACGAGGTAGCCAACGCTTTCGCACATGCGGTAGTCCTCCACCCGGAAGAGCGTTCCGGCAGCAACTTCGGTGGCGGGTCTTGTCTGTTCGGACATCTTATGTATGCACAATCATTGTCCGGACAAATATACGAATTGACGCAGCAAACAGCAAGGTACTGAATGTGTGATTCCATTTTTAGAAATAATGAGTGATCTTATATTCACCCGATCCACGTCCCTTCACCGATTCATCAACGAGTGTCATGTATTGCGCATCGCAGCATGCTAGAATGTCAGGTTATTCCGCGAGCTGAATTTGGGTGCTGTCCCGGGCTCGTGTCACGTCTTTTCGAGTTCACATTCCATGCGCGCGCTTCGCAACATCGCCATCATTGCCCACGTTGACCACGGCAAAACCACACTGGTCGACCAGCTCCTTCGCCAAGCCGGCACGTTCCGCGAGAACGAACAGATCGCCGAGCGCGTGATGGATTCGAACGACATCGAAAAAGAGCGGGGCATCACGATCCTGGCCAAGAACTGCGCGGTCGAATACAACGGCACGCACATCAACATCGTCGACACGCCGGGGCACGCGGACTTCGGTGGTGAAGTGGAGCGTGTGCTCTCGATGGTCGATGGTGTGTTGCTGCTGGTGGATGCCGTGGAAGGCCCGATGCCGCAAACGCGTTTTGTGACGCGCAAGGCGCTGGCCCTGGGCCTGAAGCCGATCGTCGTGATCAACAAGGTGGACCGCCCGGGCGCACGTCCGGAGTGGGTAATCAACCAGACCTTCGACCTGTTCGACAAGCTGGGCGCCAACGATGACCAGCTCGATTTCCCGGTGGTGTATGCCTCGGGCCTGAACGGCTACGCCGGCCTGACCGACGACGTGCGCGAAGGCGACATGAAGCCGCTGTTCGAGACCATTCTCGACAAGGTGCCGCAGCGTAACGACGACCCGAACGGTCCGTTCCAACTGCAGATCATCTCGCTGGACTACTCGAGCTACGTCGGCAAGATCGGCGTTGGCCGCATTACGCGCGGCCGCGTGCGTCCGCTGCAGGACGTGGTGGTCAAGTTCGGCCCGGAAGGCAACCCGATCAAGGGTCGTATCAACCAGGTGCTGAAGTTCCGTGGCCTGGAGCGCGAACTGGTGCAGGAAGCTGAAGCCGGCGACATCGTGCTGATCAACGGTATTGAAGAACTGGGCATCGGCTGCACCGTGTGCGCGCCCGACGCCCAGGAAGCCCTGCCGATGCTGAAGGTGGACGAGCCGACGCTCACGATGAACTTCTGCGTCAACACCTCGCCGCTGGCAGGACGTGAAGGCAAGTTCGTGACGAGCCGCCAGCTGCGCGACCGTCTGGACCGCGAGCTGAAGTCCAACGTGGCTCTGCGCGTGAAGGACACCGGCGACGACACGATCTTCGAAGTGTCGGGCCGTGGCGAACTGCACCTGACGATTCTGGTGGAAAACATGCGTCGTGAAGGCTACGAGCTGGCCGTGTCGCGCCCGCGCGTGGTGTTCAAGGAAATCGACGGTGTGAAGTGCGAGCCGTTCGAGCGCCTGACCGTGGACGTGGAAGACGGCCACCAGGGCGGCGTGATGGAAGAGCTGGGCCGCCGCAAGGGCGAACTGCTCGACATGGCGTCGGATGGCAAGGGCCGCACGCGTCTGGAATACCGCATTCCGGCCCGTGGCCTGATCGGCTTCCAGGGCGAATTCCTGACGCTTACGCGCGGCACGGGCCTGATCAGCCACATCTTCGACGACTACTCCCCGGTCAAGGAAGGTGATCTGGGCGAGCGTCACAACGGCGTGTTGATCTCGCAGGACGACGGCGCTGCCGTGGCCTACGCGCTGTGGAAGCTGCAGGATCGCGGCCGCATGTTCGTGTCGCCTGGCGACGCGCTGTACGAAGGCATGATCATCGGCATCCACAGCCGCGACAATGACCTGGTCGTGAACCCCATCAAGGGCAAGCAGCTGACCAACGTGCGCGCGTCGGGTACCGACGAAGCCGTGCGCCTGGTGCCGCCGATCCAGATGTCGCTGGAGTACGCGGTGGAATTCATCGCCGACGACGAGCTGGTGGAAGTCACGCCGAAGAGTATCCGCCTGCGCAAGCGCCACCTGAAGGAGCACGAGCGCAAGCGCGCATCGCGTGAAGAAGCGGTCTGATCGACAATCGATCTGCCAGAAAAACGCCCCGAGATTCCGGGGCGTTTTTTTTGCTCGGCGATGCCGCTAGTGCTATGCCTGAACGCTTGTGCCGGATCTTCGATCAGGTCTTGCGCATCTTCCAATCCGATGTGCAGGCGCACGATCGGGCTGGGCCAGCTGCAGACTGATCCGTGCAAGTGCGCGTGCCCGCCACATTACTGAACGTTGCTAGGCTCTCGAACCCGCCCCACGAGGTGCCAATACCGAACAGCGCCAGCGCATCGACGAAGCGCGCAGCGGCGACATGGTGCGTGGGTCTCAACGGTAGAGCGTCATGACTGCGCGCCACCCGCACCGACGCGAAAGGCGCCGAGTTCCTGCGCGTCGAGCTGAGCGAGCAGGCCGGTTTCCCAGGCCAGGTATTGCCTTGCCGCAGCCTTATTACCGTCATGCCGATCATGCACGAAGAAGAGATAGTCGATGCAATCGGCGTCAGGCGGTGCGCTGTCGGAACCTTCGGTGGCGTAGCCGGCGGCAGTCCACGCGGTGATGCCACCGGCCAGCAACTTGAGACGCGACGCGGCTTGCGGCGCGTGTGCTGCCCAATCTGCCGCGGCGAGCTGAGCGATACGCGGGTCGTCGGCGATCAGGACGGTATCGCGGTCGGCGGCCAGGGCCGGCAAGCGTGGACGAATGGCCCATGTGGCACCAGGCACGTGGGCGCGGCGAAAGCTCATGCTGGGGCGCAGGTCGATCACATGTGCGGTGCCGGCCGCGAGCGCAGTGGCGAGTGCTTGCACGCTGAACTCGGGCAACGGCTGCGGCAACACTGTCATGGCCACCGGCAGGCTCGCGCGGCTGTCCAGGCCGTCGCGCAGCACATAGGCATCGTGACCAAGTTGCCGCAGCCAGCTGGCAACGATTGGCGCGCGGACGCCGTCGGCATCGAACAGCACGAGCCGCGCGTGGCGCACGCCGACGTACTGATCAGTTGCCTGGATCAACTGACCGCCCGGCGCATGCTGCGCGCCTTGTAAGCTGCCAGAGGCGAATTCCTCAGGTGTGCGGACATCGCACAGGTAGAGGCTCTGTTCGCCTTGTGCGACCCAGCGTGCGAGCGTTGCCGCATCCACCTCGGGCACGGCAGAGCGCGCGGCAAGTTGCTGACTGGCCTCGCGCATGTCCTTGACGTTAGCGGGCGCAATGACATCGGGATAGCGGCGGGTGCTGCCGTGTTCCAGTGGAAGGTCTTCCAGATACCAGCCTTGCGTGCCGTTCTCCAGCGCCATCACGGGGTTCGGGATGCCGAGGTTGATCAGCGTCTGCGCACCGATGATGCTGCGCGTGCGGCCCGCGCAGTTGACGACGATTGGCGTGGTTGCATCGGGGACAAGCTCGCGGATGCGCAGCCCCAGTTCGCCGTTCGGGCAGCAGATCGACGACGGGATCGTCATCTTCAGATATTCGCTGACGGGGCGGCCATCGACGATGACGACGTCGTCGCCGCGTTCACGCATGGCCGCAAGTTCACGCGCGGTGACGCGCGGCGTGTGGTACGCCCTCTCGACGAGTTCTCCGAAGGTTTTGGACGGCACGTTAACGCCGGCAAACAGCGTAAAGCCTGCCTGCGCCCAAGCTTGTGCGCCGCCTTGCAGTACGTGCACGTTGGTGTAGCCGATGGTGTTCAGGCGATCGGCCGCGCGATCGGCAACGCCATCGTTGTCGTCATAAACGACCATGCGAACCGCGCGGCGTGGCGCAAGGCGCGGGGCATCGATCTCAAGTCGGCTGTACGGCAGCGGGATGGCGTAGAAGGGATGGGCTTCGCCATACTGGCCGTGCTCGCGCACGTCGAACAGCGCGATCTCGGCGCCGTCGTGCAGCCACGCTTTCAGGGCCTGGGCGGTAACGAACGATGTCATATCGACGCGAAACGAATCAAAAAGGGTTAGTGACGCCCCTCCGCGCACGCAGCGCGGATTGCAGGCAACGCGATTCGGGTTGAGGCTGAAACCGATTCAGTGTCGGAGCGCGATTTCTCTGCGGCTGGGGTGTCTGCCTGAACAGAGTGTTTGTTCAGTTTTATTTGTGTGTCTGACAGGTTATCGGCCAGAATTGCGCAGAACAATTTAATTTTTAGCGGGAATCAATTAGAAAATCTGAAGTATCGGGATCGGGATGCGAAATCTGGACATCGATCTGCTGCGCACCTTCGTGGCGATCGCTCAGCACGAAACGTTTGCCGCGGCAGCAGCACGGGTGGGGCGCACGCAGTCGGCGGTTACGCAGCAGATGCAGCGGTTGGAGGAGGAAATGGGCTGCGCGCTGTTCGAAAAGCGCGGCCGCCACAAGATGATGACGCCCGATGGCGTGCGGCTCGTCGCCTATGCGCACAAGATCCTGGCGCTCAACGACCAGGCCGTGCAGGTGATCCAAACTGGTGGGCCGATCGAGAAAATCCGCATCGGCTCACCGCACGATGTGGCCGATTCGATCCTGCCGAATCTGCTGCGGCGGTTGTCCAAGCTGTCGCCGGAATTGCAGATGGAAATCAACGTGGGCCGCAGCCCGTTCCTGATGGACGCGTTGCGCGACAAGACGCTCGATCTGGCGATCTCGACACGCTATGACGATGCCTTTCCCGGCATCAAGCTGCGCACGTCGCCGATGGTGTGGATCTGCGCGGAAGACTTCATCTTCAATCCCGCCGCGCCGGTGCCACTGGTCATGGCCGACGAGCTGAGCCTGTTCCGCCAATTGTCGATCGAATGCCTGGATGCCCACCACATTCCGTGGCGCACGAGCTATCTGTCGCCCACGCTGACGGGCATCAAGGCCGCGATCAGCGCGGGGCTCGGCGTGACCGCGCGCACGACCGAATTGCTCGATGCCAACATGCGTGTGCTGACCGAGGCCGATGGTCTGCCGCGTCTGCCCGAGGTAGCGTTCTACCTGTACGTGCAGCCGACGTGCACGAGTGCCGTGCTGCGCGATCTGTTCGATTCCACCGATCGCGTCGCCACGCGCTTCGGGCCGCCGTTCATGTGAGCGGCATCGCCTCGGCCGTGACCGCCGCGCGCGGGCTGCGCCACTCGGGCGGTTTCCACAGGTAGCGAATGTCCCGATCGCGGAACACATCAGCCCACATGTCGCGCCATTCGTGGAAGGTGAGGGTGATCGGGTTGTGCGTGTGAACCTGCCGCGTGATGCCGAAAACGGGGGCGTCCTCCTCCGGCACGAAGCTGCCGAACATGCGATCCCAGATGGTCAGCACGCCGGCGTAGTTGCGGTCGATGTACTGCGGGTTCTTGGCGTGGTGCACGCGATGCACCGACGGCGTATTCACGTATTGCCCCAGCCAGCGCCAGAAGCCGGCGTAGCGCGAATCCAGCGCCCCCAGCCGTGTATGGACGAAAAACTGGAACGCGAGATTCAAGCCCACGGCGAGGATCACCCAGTCCGGCGTAAAGCCGATCCATGCAAGCGGAATCCAGAACAGCCACATGCCGGAAATCGGATAGGTCAGGCTCTGGCGGAATGCCGTCGAAAAATTCATGCCTTCCGACGAGTGGTGCGTCACATGCGAGGCCCACATCCAGCGCACGCGATGGCTGGCGCGGTGGAAGAAGTAGTACAGAAAATCCTGCAACAGCAGGAGCAGCACGAATGACCACCACGTCTCGGGCACTGTGCGCAGGCCGTGGCTGTACGTCCACGAATACACCGTCTTGATCATCAGCCACAGGAAGAACGCATCCGACGCCTGGTGCATGAGCGCGAGGCAGGCGTTTGAAACGGTGTCTTTGAGGCTGTAGACGGACGGGTCGCGCTTGCGCCAGTACCACGCCTCGGCGCCGATGGTCAGCAGGAAGACCGGCGCGAAGGCCAGAAGGATCAGGCCGGGGTCGAAACTCGACGCGCCCGGGGCGGCGTTGGCAGGGGTCATTGGATTGTTGTGATGTGTGTCGTCTCCAACTGGCAGGTATACGCCCAACACCCGCGCTGCGAAAGGGGGCAGGCTAGAGCCCTTCCTCGCTTCAATACGCTGTCGTGTACAGTGCGAGCCGTTATTACCCACAACAACATTCGAGACATGCAATCCACCGCTTCCCCCGCGCCCCAGGCTGAAGTTCAACCCAACGTGATCGCCGAAGTACGCGGCGGCATCGGCTGGCTGACGCTGAACCGGCCGCAGGCGCTCAACGCGCTGTCGCTGGAGATGATTCGCGCCATGTCGCATGCGCTGCTGGCGTGGCAGCACGATCCGGAAGTCCACGCTGTCATCCTGCGTGGCGAGGGCGGCAAAGCCCTGTGCGCGGGCGGCGATATCCGTTTCTTCTACCGCGCGGCCACGGCAGGCGACCCGCAGCTCATCACCTTTTTCACCGAGGAGTACCGCCTCAACCACCTCATCTTCAGCTATGCCAAGCCCTACATCGCGCTGATGGACGGCGTCGTCATGGGCGGTGGCATGGGCATCTCGCAAGGCGCATCGCTGCGCGTGGTGACCGAACGCACGAAGATGGCCATGCCCGAAACCAACATCGGCCTGTTTCCGGACGTGGGCGGCGGGTGGTTCCTGGCGCGCGTGCCGGGTCATGTGGGCGAATACCTGGGCGTGACCGGCCAGATGATCGAAGCGGCGGATGCGTTGTCGATCGGCCTTGCCGATTGCCATGTCACCACCGCGGCGCTGGCGTCCATCTTCCAGCGCCTGCGCGACGGCAACTGGGGCAGCGCCGAGCAGATCACCGCCTGCTTTACCGAAGCCGCATCGGCGCCCGATGATGCCAAGGCCATCATCGCCCTTCACCGCGAGACCATTGATGCCTGCTTCAGCCAAAGCAGCGTGCAAGGCATCTTCGCGGATCTGGCCGGCAGCACGGATACCGAATGGGCCGCTCAGACCGCCGCGCACATGGCCAAGCGCTCGCCGTTGATGATCGCGGTGACGCTTGAGTTGATCCGCCGCGGCCGCCACACCACGTTGGCCGATGAGCTGCGCCGCGAACTGGACATGATGACGCACGTGTTTGCCGAAGGCGATGGCATCGAAGGCATTCGGGCCCTCGCGGTCGACAAGGATCATGCGCCCAAGTGGAAGCACGCCAGCATTGACGCCGTGCGTGACGACGAAGTGGCCGCCTTCTTTGTTTCGCCTTGGCGCCATGAGCAGCATCCGCTGCTGGGGCTGTCGGACTAGAACCGGTAAATTGCGCGCCTGGATTTTGAACCGTTGACTTGCTGTGACTGGTGAACGCCCCTCGCCGAACCCCCGCCGCTTGTCGCTTGCGCCCATGAGGATCAGCCTTGTGATCACACATGACGAACTGATTTTCTGCGTGCGGCAGAAGTACCCCAATCTTGTTCACGGCGTCGATTTCTGGGTTGGCCAGAACATGTGCCGCGACACCGGCAAGCAGCTCGAAGCAGCACGGCTGCACGTGCTGGGCCAGCGCGCCCGCGAGGAGCGCGATCGTCGCCTCATGGCAGCCGACGCCATGTTCTACAAGGCCATGGATTCCGGCGATGCGAGCAAAGCGCAGCAGGTCGGCCAGTACCGCCAGGCGCTGCGCGAAGTGCCCGGGCAACCCGGTTTTCCCGCCAATTTCACTGGGCCGGACACCCCGGATGCGCTGTTAGATTAGGCGCCATCGAACGACAAAAACACCAAGACCCAGACCACCGACACATGACGCAAGCCCCATAGGAAACCGATTCACTGCTCCCTACCGTAGCAAGAGTCATCGGCGCGCATGTCACGCACATGCGCGCATGACGACCCATTCAACGCTGATCAACCGTGGAGCCATCATGACAAAAGTCATCGTCAATCTGGTAGGGGATAAAGAGAATCTGAAAACGCCGGCCGTCACAATCGACAAGGCGCGGTGGGGGCACAACGGATATACGGAGTTCGGCAAGGAGCAGGAAATCCCTGCCAAAAATTACACCGCGACGATCTACAGCGATGGGAAGGTCTATCGGACCAAAGAGGTCACTGTGCCGGCAAATGGCCCTGTGACGTTAAACATCAGCGTCGACTAGCACCGAAGACAGCGCCTGGACGCCCCCAGCGCCACACCCCGCAGCAAGCAAGCCCCGCCACCGCGCGGGGCGTTTTTTTTCTTCTTCCCGTCGAGGAGCCGCATGGCATCTTCATTCTTCCACGGCATCACCACCACGATTATCGATAGCGGTCCACGGCCAATTGCCGTGCCCTCGTCGTCCATCATCGACCTGATAGACACCTACACCCCCGGTGCGGATCTCGTGCAGCCCGATGTGCCGGTGCAGATCACCAACCCGCGCGAGGCCGCGCAGGCCTTCGGCCAGAACAGCGCCATCACCCGCGCCATCAATGCCATCTACGCCCGCACCTCCGCTGTCATCGTCGCGACCGGCGTGACGGAGTCGAAAGACACCAACGCGCTCACGTCCGGCATCATCGGTGGCGTCACGGCGGGCGGCGTGCGCACCGGCCTGCAGTCGATGCTCGATGCCAAATCGTGTTTCAACGTGCAGCCACGCTTGCTGATCGCACCGGGGTTCTCCGCGCGCCAGCCGGTCGCGACGGCCATGGATGGGCTTGCCGACAAGCTGCGCGCCGTCAGCATCATCGACGGCCCGGGCGTGCGCACGTGGGACACCACCGCCAATGCAGAAGTAGATGCACTGCATCCGCTTTCGCTGCAGGCCTGTTTGCGTACACCGATGCGCAATACGGCTACTGGGCGTCGCCGTCCAACAAGGAATTCGTTGGCATCACCGGCACAGGCCGGCCCATCGAGTATCTCGACAACGATCTGACCTGCCGCGCGAACCCGCTCAACTAGGCCCGCATCGCCACCATCATTCGCGATGGTGGCTACCGCCTGTGGGGCAATCGCACGTTGTCGACCGATTCGAAATGGTCGTTCGTCACGCGCGTGCGTACGCTCGACCTCCTTATGGATGCAGCGCAGGCCGGTCACAAATGGGCCGTCGACCGTGGCATTACGAAGACCTACGTGCACACGTCACCGAAGGCCTGCACGTATTCATGCGCAACGAGCGCAACGCGGGCGCGCTGATCGACTTCGAGGTCTACGCAGACCCGGTGCTCAACACCGCCAGCCGGATCGAGCAGGGCAGCGTCGTGTGGAACGTGCGCTTTACCGACGTCTTCCCGGCAGAAAACCCGATCTTCCGCTTCGAGGTCACCAACGAGTGGCTGACCCACATCATCAGACAAGGCAAAGCCAATGAACTTCGCAATCGTCCGACTCCTGACAGTGGCAGCGGTGGCTGCAGCAGCTGTGTGTGGCTGGCTGGCCAACCGGTACGAGACGACCATCGCGCAGATCCAGCGCGACCACGCCAGCGAGCGCCAGGCTGCCGTCGATACCGTCGTGACCGCGCTGCAGGCAGCAATCGGCAAGCACCGGCAGCTTACCGACCAGCTCGACGCGCTCGACCGTACCCATTTCTCGGAGATGCAACGTGCCACCGCTGAAAACACGCGTCTGCAGCGCGCTCTTGCTGCTGGTGATGTACGGATGTCAGTGCGCGCCCGTTGCCAGCCCGACGCCGGTGCCGGCGCAGGTGAAGATCAGCCCAGCACCGGCCTGGGCGATGGAGCCGCCGGCCGATGTGAGCTATCTGGAGAGGATGCGGCAGATCTTGTCGATCTCTTCGCTGGGGCCGAGCGGGATGCGGAGAAACTGAGGTATTTGCAGGGGAGGGAGCGGGCGCTTGAGGTGGCTGGTGTTTGCGTCCAACCATAAAGGGGGCGTCAGCAAGTTGCGGTGGCGATTGGCGGCAATCGGCCATGAGCCGACAACCGATTCAATACTGTCGCCCGTGCCTGACACCCCTCCTCGAGCTGCTAGGTATGGCCGCGAGTCAGTGATACGTTTCCGACAATGATCCGATACTGACCGGTGTTCCCTCGAAGATGGCGATGGAGATGGATCTGCTGCGAAAACAAGGCAACAAATTTTCTTCATGACCCTTAAGCACACTGATCATCGGCAGCCTCAAATGCACAAGTGGTTTCCACTCATCGCGCTGCTGCTCTTGGTGCTCGCTAGTCCGGTGTGGGCCGACTATACGGTTGATTTCGTGCGCATTTCATGCGTCCCGGATGCGCAATTCTTAGACGTCGAGTATCGAGGGATACACAACCCGGCGATCACCGCGTTGACTGAACACGGCACGGTTCGTCCCGACGTGTTGGCTCGCCATGGATTTTTTTCGCCAAGCAAACTCTCCTACGAATGCTCATTGCCCGACTCGAAGTACACGATCATCGCTACTCAAACTGGCTGGAGTGAACGGGGAATGTGTGGGGCTGCACCAGAGATCTTCCTGAGTCTCCAGAGAAACGGTGAGCCGTTGCTTGAGCGCGTGGTATTTGGGTCAAGTTGCTTCGGTAATCCGTTAGTCACGCGCATCACGATCGAGGACGGAAAGCAGGGTTGGTATTCTCGCGAAGCCGAGGTATGCCTCGCGCGTGGTACCGATGAAACGGCTGACAAATGTGTATGGTTCTTTGAAGACTACGGCGACTTCAAGAAATTTCCTATACGGCAAGGCGACATTCAACGTCTGCTGCAGTAAGCACAATACCGGCTAAGCTTTCGCTCTCGAGAAGTTCGATTGGCTGGTTTGGGTCGGTAGTTGCTTCTGGCGCCGGCTAGCCCACGCACCAAGCGGAGGGCCGAGACCGGCCAATAACGGCCAGCCCCAAGGGCCCGCACCGACGCCCGCAACCCGCCCAGCGATGCGAGCCCCATCCCGCCCCCTACACCCCCGCCTCAATCAAATCCGAGATCTGCACCGACGCCCGCGCAAAGTCAGTCAGCGCGCGGGCGCGCTTGTGCCGATAGCTGCCGGCGGAGATGACGACGGGTCTTTGGCGTCATCGTGCTGCAGGACGATGAGCATGCCGGTGTGGCGGTCTGCCTGGTAGATGTGTTTGTTGAGCAGTTGCAGCGCGCGCTCGACGTCGGCGGGTACGCGAGCGGCGGCGGGCGCGGCGTCGATGCGTTGTGGTGCCGTGAACTGGCCGCTTAGATTCAACAAACTAGAAGTTGCCCAGCGCCCTCCATGGTGCCGGCACATTCCCGAGGTCTTACGCCTATTGCTTCGCACCGTCAGGCCAGCTTCTGTAAGCCGTCTCCCGTCAGTAAGTAGGCAGGCGCAACCTCCGAAGTTCGAGTACTGGCTAGGCCGACTATTGCATGGCCGGCAGTCTCGGGCGTGACGAGTGCTCCGAAGGAGCGCTGAAACGTCTGGAGGAATTCATCGACGTCGACCCGGGCATGCTCGGCGTAAGCGCGAACCGCAGGTGCACCAACGCCAGTTGTTGGCGCGAAACGCGGCATCACTGTCGAGATTGCAATGTCCAATCCGGCTCGCAATGCCTCATCCTGCGCATACTGTGCGATGAAGCGCTGAGTTGCCTTGGCGCCGGCGTAGCCCCCGCTTAGCGGTGAGCCGGAGATCGCTGCGCCGCTGCTGATCACGACTACGCGCGCTCCTGGCTTTAGCGGCTTCGACAGGACTGCCTGCAACCAATGGAAAGCCATTTTCACATCGGTGTCCCAGTTGAGAGAGAACGTCTCCCAAGACTGCTCCCGGATTGTCCTCATAACTGGAGTGGCACCGGCGGCTAGGACCAGGATATCGGGATCATGCTTTGTCAGCAGCGTGGCGGCAGTTGTATCAGTGCGGGCATCCGCAATCTCAGCATGTGTAGCGCCATCTTCCAGCTCACCTGCAGGCACTGGGGTGCGGGACACAACCACTACCTTGCTACCCGCGTCGGCAAACGCTTTGGCGATGCCTTTGCCCAAGCCGCGGCTTGCTCCAACAATCATCGCGACCTTTCCGTGCAAACCGCTGCTCGTCGCAGTTGCAGGCACAGGCGTATTTGGTGAGTTCATGGAGTCCTCTTTGACCAGAAGTATTAAGGCGTCACGCGTCGATCAGACCTTGAGCGCGCATTGCTGCAGCGACTGCAGGACGCGCGGCGACACGCCCTTGGAAGCTTTGCAGGTGGCCGAACTGGGAAATATCCAACTGAATGAGCTTCGCCCAACGCGTCAAGGTAAAGAGATACGCGTCTGCGACGCTGAATTGGTGGCCGAGAAGAAACTGCGTGCGTGAAAGCTCAGTGTCGAGTACTGCATAGTGGCGCCGGAGGCTGGACTGTCGCTCTTCGCGGGTCTGAGCCGGCGTCTCGCGGCGAAATAGTGGGCTGTAGCCGCGGTGAATGTCGGTGCCCAGGTAATGCAGCATCTCGTGCAGGCGGGAGCGTTCGAACGTGCCGTTGGGAGGCGCCAATCCGACTGCGGGCGCCTGGTCGGCTAGAAATTGCAGGATCGCAGCGTTCTCCGTTAGAACCTGGCCATCAGACAGTTCAAGAGCCGGAACGAAGCCCTTTGGATTGATAGTCAGATAGTCGATACCGGTATCGGTTTTAAGCGTGGGAATGTCGACAGAGACAGCCGTGATCGGGATACCAGCTTCGGCAGCGACGATGTGCGGTGCGAGAGCGCAGCTTTGGGGCGCGTAGTAGAGCTTCATGATTGATCCATGAGTGGATGGGGCAATCGCCCCTGTCATCTACTCTGGGGCTTACTGATATGACTGGGCATGCGATCGATATTCATCGGTGCGCCAGCAAAATTTCGCTCATCGTCAGGGCGACCGATGAGAAGGGCGGGGCAGATCAGTCTTGTTCAGCAGGGGATCGCAATATCGGTCCCCGCTGGCCCCTCGACTGACTACCCGGAGATACAAATATGCTGTTGCTGAATCGCCCCGGGATTTGAGGAGGCTCCAACTCTTGAGAGAATGGAGCAATGAACAAGACGAACAAGTTCTCACCCGAGGTGCGCGAGCGCGCCGTGCGCATGGTGCAAGAGCACCGATGCGAGTATCCGTCGTTGTGGGCGGCGGTTGAATCCATCGCGCCCAAGATTGGCTGCGTGCCGCAGACGCTGCTGGACTGGGTCAAGCGCGAGGAGGTCGATGGCGGGCAACGTGACGGCCTGACCAGCAGCGAGCGCGAGGAGCTCAAGCGGTTGCAGCGCGAGGTCAAGGAACTGAGCCGCGCCAACGAGATTCTCAAGACGGCCAGCGCGTTTTTTGCGCAGGCGGAGCTCGACCGCCGACTCAAGTCGTGAAGGCGTACATCGACCGCTACCGCGATGCGTACGGGGTCGAGCCCATCTGCAAGGTCTTGCAGATTGCCCCGTCTTGCTACCGGCGCCACGCGGCCCAGCAACGCAAACCGGCGCTGCGCTGCAAACGTGCCCAACGCGACGACGCGCTTATCCCCGACATCGAGCGCGTCTGGCATGCCAACTGGCAGGTGTATGGCGCCGACAAGGTCTGGAAGCCGATGAATCGCGAGGGCATCCGTGTCGCGCGTTGCACAGTCGAACGCTTGACGAAGCGTCAGGGGTTGCGGGGCGTGCGTCGTGGCAAGGTGGTGCGGACCACGACGCCGGATGCTTCGGCGCCATGCCCATTGGACCGGGTCCAGCGAGTGTTCAAAGCCGAGCGGCCCAATCAACTGTGGGTGTCCGACTTCACTTATGTCAGCACTTGGCAGGGCTGGCTGTACGTGGCGTTCGTCATCGACGTGTTCGCGCGGCGCATTGTGGGCTGGCGGGTGAGCAGCACCATGCGTACCTTTCGCCAACGGAACCTTTTCTGTCATTCAATCTAGATACATTGCCGGTTGGTGAGTTGGTCAAGCTGGAAGCCATAGCCGCAGCATCCGATGACTACATTCTCAGCGGCCATCTGCTTCGCGATGTGGATGTCCATTGGGATAGTGGTGGAGCACTGTTGAAGCGCGTTCATCGCTGATGACGCGATACCGGGAAACCTTGCCACGCCGAAAGCCGAATACTCATCTTTCTTTTCCTAGAAACTTCGCTACATGCCGAATCGTGTTGATCTGTCCATGATCGAGTCCAGCCCTGCGGCGATGTTGCGGCGACGGGCTGAGGCTATCGCGTGGGTTCGCATGCAGATCGCACGATATGGCCTGGCGTATGCCGATCTCACTGCCGCAGGGTGTTTTCCGCCGCTTCGTCGCGCTTCATCGAAAGCACGATATCGTAGTGCTGAGGGTCAAACGTGGGATGGAGAGGGCGATATGCCGGATTGGCTGCAGCGTGCGGTCAATGCTGGCCAGAGCCCGGAGCACTTCCGGGTTGGAACTTGACAGAGAGGTCCATAGGCCGTCGCGGACTGTGTTGGTCGTGATGTCCAATCAGTCCCTGCCCGCATGCTAGCCGTCTGCTGGTAATAGCGCGTGGTGGGTCTGCACCTACTGGGCCGACACTCACCCAGTCAGCTGCAAGCGCAATACCGCATCCGAGTGGCCGCCAGGTGCGCTGGCAAGCTAGCCGAGCGGCGGCCACGTTCCATTGGTTCGAATCCGAGTTCCCGGTAAAGCGCCGCTGCACGGTGGTTCGTGTCCAGCACATCGAGCACAAGCGTCTGCCCGACCGTGGAAGGAAGCAGTTGCTGCTTGATTGCGTGTGAGAAGAGGGCCCTGAAAATTCCCCGGCCGCGCAGATCGGGGTGCGTGGCGCAGTGGGCCACCAGCGTTTGTCGCCGCGTGGGAGCGGGAATCTCGCTTTCGAGAATCAGCCCGCGGCGGATGATGCTGGGCGTGCGGCGCAGGCCAAAATGCTGCAGGAAGTCGCGGACTGCGTAGAGATCATCCAGCCAGTTGTGCCGACCGTCCTGGATCGCAAGGGCAGCGATTGGCTGACCGCCGATCGTGGCGACCAAATGGCGCTTCCACGAGAAACGCCCGCTTGGGGTGGCGATGGCACGGCGCAGGAAAGCCTCGCATGCGGCCGGTGGCACGCCCAGCAGCCAGTCCAATTCCTGGCGGCCGGAGGCGAGCACCAACGGCGCCAGCGCAGCGGCATCGCTAGCCGCAGCGCGACGGAACGTGAGTGCCGAGCCCGATGACTGATCCATCTGCAGCATCGTGTCCATAGTGCTAACGCCGTGCCAGCTGCGCAACGGACGCTATCGTATAAGCGATCTGTTCCGGCGTGTGGGTGGAGCAGATAAAGAAGCGCAGCCGCGCGGCTTTCTCCTCCACCGCGGGATAAAAGATCGGCTGCGTGTTGATGCCTTTCTCGAACAGTGCATTGGCCCATTGCGCGGCCTTGAGCGAACTGCCGATAATCACTGGCACGACCGAGTATCCGGCGCTCAGCCCCGTGTTGAGGCCCGCTTCACGTGCGGCGTCCAGGAACTGACGTCCGCGCTCGCGCAGCTTGGCGACTCGTTGCGGCTCATCCAGCATGCGCCGAAGAGCGGTCAGCGAGGTGGCGGCCAGCACCGGTGACAATCCAACGCTGTACAGGAAACCGGGTGCCAGGTGGCGCAGGATGTCGATCAGCGCCTGCTCGCCGGCGATGTACCCGCCGCAGCCCGCCAGCGTCTTGCTGAAAGTCCCCATCCAGATATCGACGTCGCGGCCGGCCAGCCCGAAATGCTCCCGGATGCCTTTGCCTGTCGCACCGAGCACGCCGAACGAGTGCGCTTCGTCGACCATGAGGAAGGCACCGTGGCGGCGCTTGATGTCGATGAAGCGTTCCAGCTCGGGGAAGTCTCCATCCATGCTGTAGATGCCTTCCACGGCGATCAGCACACGGCGGTAGTCGCGCCGCACGCGCGTGAGCAGGGCGTCAAGCGCTGCCCAGTCGTTATGCGGGAAGTTCAGCCGCTTGGCGCCGCTGAGCTGCGCCCCCTGCACGATGCTGTTGTGCGCCAACGCGTCATGCACGATCAGGTCGCCGGGGCCAAACAGGCATCCGATCACGGTGACGTTGGTGGCATGCCCGCTGACGAAGGCGACGCAGTCGTCGACCTCGTAGACGCTTGCCAGCGCGCGCTCTAGCTCGCGCTGGACCGGCCGCTCGCCGGCCACCATGCGGCTTGCCGACGCCGAGGTGCCATACTGGTCGACTGCGGCTTTGGCGCTGGCCGATACCTCAGCATCCCCGGATAGGCCGAGATAATTGTAGTTGGCGAAGTTGATATAGGACTGGCCGTTGATCTGCGTGGTGGCCCCGGCCACGCCTTCGTGGACGCGGAAGAACGGCGACGCAATGCCCAAACGCTCGCTTACCTCGCGGATGATCGAGACCTGCTGGTACGCAGGCAGCGTGTCGAAGCGGCACAGTGCCGCATAGTCCGCCGGATTGACCGGCTGTGCTGCCGACGCTTCACCGGTATGGGCCGCAACTGCCGCCCGTTCGGCTCCCGTCTCCATTTCTTTCGTGACCCGATCAAGCTGCCGCTTCAGGGCCTTAGCAGCAAGCTGCTGTCGCAACTGGTCGCCCAGTCTCATACTGCGGATTCCTTCGTCAGTGTGTGGGGTATGCCCATTCCCAGGCATCGGGCCGGGCGAGCAGGGCGGCACAAAGCCGGTAATTCATTTCGTGGCTGGGGCGCAAGGCTGTGACCTTGCCTAACAGCGGCGCGCCCAGCAGAGCTAGGTCGCCGATTAGATCAAGCACGCGGTGCCGCACGAACTCCATCGGCAGGCGCATGCCGCCGATCACGCCGGAGCCGACAATGGTAGCGGTGCATGACGGCCTCGCGCCGCGCAGAATCGGTTGGCCCCGCAGATAGCCAAACAAGATGGCTGGCACCGCCCAGCGCAGGCGGCCATATGAGCGCGATGGCGCGATGTCGGAAGCGAACGAAACGGGGTCGATGATGCCCTGCCAGTTCATCTCGCCGAACCCCTTGAGGTCGTTGGTTACGGACATCGCATAGTGGTCGGCCGGTTCGATGATCGTGCGATGCATGCCGCCATCTTCCACAGCAACCGTCTTGAGAATCCGCAGGAAGCGCTTGGGTGCATCCAGCGGGAGGCGTCCACAGGCCTCGATCGCCTGCAGCCAGGGCTGTGCGCTGCCATCCAGGATCGGCACCTCTTCGGCATCGATCTCGACGGTGGCGTGGTCGATCTGGCATGCCAGCAAAGCTGCCAGCAGGTGTTCGACGGTGCGCACGCGCCAGCCATCGGCATTCTGGAGTGCCGTGCACAACGGCTGCCCCAGGCGCAGCGCCGCAGAGGCGGGCAGTAATGCAAGCTGCTGGCCGCCGCGCATGCGCCGGAACACGATGCCGTGTCCGACGCGCTCAGGATGCACGCGGACATTGACGCGCTTGCCGGTGTGCAGCCCGCGGCCGTACAGCCGCAGCTCGCGCGCCAGTGTTCCCTGATTGCTTGCCCAGCCCGGCGCGGTCATCACGAGGTCGTCTCAGTGAGGACATCTGCGACTGCTCGGTTGGCGGTCATTTCGCGTGCCATGCGTTGCAGTTCGTCGCTGCTGATTTCCGAGCCATGGATGGCCGACAGTGAGGCCAATTGCTGCTCGACATCACTTGCAGCGCCTGCTTCCTGGCCGTCGGTTGCGCCGGCGCGCACCGATTCAGCTATCTTCTGCGCGAGCGAGCGCACGGTCGCACCTTCGGCCAACATCATCACCGGCAGCTTGACCTCGAAGCACTCCTCAATTGCCATGCCGAGCTCCATGCCCATCAGCGAGTCCATGCCCAGATCGGTCACTGAGCGATCAGGATCGACCTTGGCGGCAGATAGGTGGAGGATCCGAGCGATCTGTGCCTGCAGTGTCTCGATCACCAGTTGCACGGCTTCGGCGGAGTCAAGCGCGCGGATCTCGGCTTGCATGCTGGCGCCATCGGCGCGCTGCGTTTCCTGTCCGATGCCGCCCCGCATGTCGAGATAGCGCAGCGAGCGTGCGGCTGGCATGACGCGCGAGATGGACTTCCAGTCGAGCCACAGTAGCGCTTCGCCGGCATGGCCGCACTGCAGCACCTGTTCGAGCGCGGTCATCGCCTGTGCGGAGGTGATTGCGCGGCCGCCAATGCGGGCCTGCAACGCCTCCAGTGTTTGGGCATTGCGGGCGAGGAAGCCCACGTCCTCGAGTGGGCCCCAAGCCATGTAGGTGCCCGGCAGGCCTTGCGCGCGGCGCTGGTGAATCAGCGCCTCAAGGAAGGCGTTGGCGGCCACGTAGTTGGACTGCCCGGGGTTGCCCAGGAAGGTGGTGGCCGACGAATACACCACGAAAAAGTCCAGGGCGAGTTCGCGCGTGGCCTGATGCAGGTTCCAGGCACCGGCAACCTTGGGCGCCAGTACGTCGCGCATCTTGGCGTCGTCCAGGTTGGCGATCAGGCCGTCGGCAATGGTCATTGCCGAATGCACGAGCCCCTTCAGCGGCGTGCCGCTGCGGCCCAGTCCGTCGACCAGCGCGCGCACCGCCGCGCCATTATTGAGGTCGCACGACACGACCGCCGTATCTACCTGGAGCGTGTCGCGCCAGTGCGCCGCTTCCTCGGCCAGTTCGGGCGCGAGCGTGCCGCGCCGGCTGGCCAGCACCAGATGACGTGCGCCGCGCTCGACCAGCCAGCGTGCCGTGGCGAAGCCCAGACCGCCGGTGCCGCCCGCAACCAGATAGGCGGCCGACGGATCCAGCGCGAGATGCGATGCGCTGGCGGCCTGTGGTGCGGGCACCCCGCCGGCGAAGGTGACCACGATCTTGCCGATCTGGCGGGCCTGCTGCATGTAGCGGAAGGCTTCCTCGATGCGTGCGGCAGGGAACGCGCGGTAGGGCAGCGGATCGAGCACGCCCTGATCGAGCAGCGCCATCACCTGGGCGAACAGGGATGCGGTGAGCTGCGGCGACGCATCCATCAACTGGTCGGCGTCGATGCCGAAATAGCTGATGTTGTTGCGGAACGGGCGCAGGCCGATACGGCTGTTCTCGTAGAAATCGCGCTTGCCGAGCTCGAGGAAGCGACCGAACGGACGTAGCACGTCGATGCTGCGCACCATCGCCTCGCCGGCGAGCGAGTTGAGCACGACATCGACACCTTCGCCTCCGGTCGCGCGCCGGATCTCGTCGGCGAATGCCAGGCTGCGTGAGTCGAACACGCGGCTTGCGCCGAGCAGGCGTACAAACTCGCGCTTTTCATTGCTACTTGCGGTGGCGAATACTTCGGCACCGAGGTGGCGTGCCAACTGGATTGCAGCGATGCCGACACCGCCGGCCGCGCCATGCACCAGTACGCGCTCGCCCTTGCGAATGCGCGCCAGTTCGTTGAGCCCGTAATAGGCGGTGAAGAACGTGGTCGGGATCGTGGCGGCTTCCTCAAAGCTCAGCCGCGCGGGTTTGTGTGCCAGCGCCGTCGCGCGGGTACGCAACCGGCTCGCATAACACGCGGGGGCAAAACCGAGCACCAGATCGCCGCTGGCGAAATTCGCGACCGCACTGCCCACACGCGTGACGCGGCCGGAGAACTCCATGCCGATGGTCGGACCGGCAAAACCGTTCTCGACGGCTTCGTCAGACAACAGGCCCATCGCGTACATCACGTCACGGAAATTCAGGCCCGCGGCCATCGGCTCCACTTCGACTTCGTCGGGTTCCAGCTCGAACTCGGGCAGCGGGAACCACTGCAGGTGACTCAGTGAGCCCGGCGATTCAAAGCCGAGCACAGCGGGTATGGCCGATGCACCTGCGGCGGCCCGTGTGGCCTGTTCGCGCAGCTCGCTCACTTCGGCGGTCAGCATGCGCGGCACGTAGCGTTCTTCGAGGCCGAGCACGACTTCATCTTCCGCATCGGCACATAGCAGCTCACGGCTGAGCGCCGGTACTGGCTGCGTCTCGCGTGGATCGATATCGATGAGCCTGCAATGCAGTTCGGCGTGCTCGTTCATCAGCACGCGGCCCAGACCCCACAGGGTGGCCTGCGACGGCTGCAGCGCCATTGCTGGCGTGCCGGGCGCAGCCAGCGGCGCGCCGCCGCAGGTGACGATCGACAGTTGCGCGCTGGCGCGCTTACCGCTCAAGCCGCGCACTAAACGTGCTAGCGCGACTGAAGTCGGCTCTTGCGCCTGCATCAGCGTGCCCGCGTCGGCGCTATCGTCAAGCCTTGGCGCGTCTGCAGCAAGGAAGACGATCTGGCACGGTGCTCCCGCTTCGTCCAGTGCGGCATGCGCCAGCGCCGCTTCGGGGGACTCCACCAACGCAACGCGCGGGCTGCGGCTCGCTAGGCTTGCGCCAGCAAGGGCCTCTTCGAGCGCGGCAGCCAGCGTGGTGGCGAGTTCGGCCGGTGTGCCAGGACAGACCACCAGCCAGTTCGCCCCCAATTGCTCGGCGTTGCCGTCAATTCCTTCTGTGACGATCTCGCCGATATCGCATGAATCGGCTTGACGTCCAAGCTGGCGGCGCGCCAGCAGCAGCGCCGGTGCGCCTTCAATCTGGAGATCAGCCTCGACGTGGCGGGCTGGTGACTGGAAGCCCTCGGCAAGCAGCATGGCTTCGATGGACTCGGCGGGGAGCAAATCCCCACGACCTGCGGACCACCATTCCGGCGACAAACCGAACACAATGTCGGAGAAACGGCTTGGCTGGGCCTCGCTAAGCACCAGCAGTGCCCCAGGCGTCATCCACGTGCGCACGGCCGCCAGCAATCGATTCGGCTTGCCAGATGTGCGCAGCAGGTTATTGACCACCACCACATCGAACGTGTGGCTGCGTCCCGGCTCGACGGTCAACTCGGGCTGATCGCTCAGTTGTAGCGTCGCCGTGCGGATTAGCGGATGACGGCCGGTATCAAAGGCGCCGAGCTGCTCGGGGCTGCCGGCGATGGTGTACTCGCAGCGGCCCTGCAGGTGCGCGCCGATCGGCTCGAATAGATTGGCTTCCGGCGGGACGATTTCCAGAACCCGCATCGGGCGGCGCTGGGTCCATCTCTCGATGCACGCATCCAGGCTAGCACTGGCCATTGCGTTGACATGCGACCACGTCGGGGAGGCCTCGAACAGATGGTCCAGCAGGCTGTTGCGCGCCGGGGGCAGCACGGCGCCAGCTTCCAGCTCGCCGTTCAGAATGGCCGGCAGCGAGGCGCCGCAATGTGCCAGCAGCGTCAGCTCGGCCACATGGCTGGGCGACAGGGATAGCAGGCTCCGCCAGAGTTCTTCGATAGGCGGCAGCGTTTCGTCGTCCAGTGCCAGCACGCCGTCGCGGCGCACGAGGATGCCGTCTTCCAGCAACATGTCGACTAGCCGTGCGAGCAGTGCTGGATTCGCGCAGGCCGGCAGCTCGGCCTTGGCGCGGACGTGCAGCGCTTCGACGGCACGCAACGCGTAGGCCGCAGCCAGCACGTCGATCAGCGGCATGACTTCGGTGAGGTGCCTGTCGCGATGCGCGGCGTCTTCGGTGCCGGCGACCATGGTGGCTGCCGTGGCCAACAGGCTGGCCGGCGAAGGCGTCGCAGCCGCAGCAATCGCTTCGGTTGCCGGCTTGGCTTCCAGCGCAAAGACATAGCGCCCAGGTTTGCCGTGGCGACGGCGGATCAGATCTACGCGGCGGAAGCGGCATGCGGAGAGCTTCAGCACTGTATTGCCGCCGGCATCCAGGTATTGGAAATTGGCGACCAACGAATGCGGACTGCGGCGTTCGATCCGCGCCACCACGCGGGCCGGCACGCCGCCAAAGTAATCCATGCGGCCAAACTGCACCGGTACGTAGGCGGCCTGCTCAGCACTGGGCTTGCCGGCGGCCATCAGGGCCAGCAGCGGATGCAGGCCGCTGTCGAGCGCGCCCGGATGCATCGTGTAGCGATCCAGATGAGCCTGCTGCGAGGCGGGCGCTGCAAGCTCAGCGAGTGCAACGTCACCGTCGATGCGGACCGTCTGCACCCAGCGGAAGGCCTCGCCAAACTCCAAGCCGATCGCGAGTGCCGCCTGGTACAGCGTGCTGCCGGCAATGGGGGCCTGCTCTTCGAGCGCAGCCATGCTTTGCGGCTCGATGGCCGGCGCGGTCTGCGACGGGCCGCCGATCAGCAAGCGACCGGCCACATTGATGGTCCAGGGATCGTCGCTCACGCGTGGGCGCGTTTCGATCACGAAACCCGCAGTGCGCGGATCGAGCGTAAAGCGGAACAGTCGGCCCTGCTGCGGTTGGAATACCACCGGGGTGCGAATCTCCAGATTCTCCACCGCGCAAGTCACGGTACCGAAGTAGCTGCGCGCCGCAGCCAGCGCCATCTCCGCGTAACCCGCCCCAGGAAAGGTGACAGCCCCGTCCACCACGTGGCTGGCGAGCATGGGGAGCTTGACTGGGTCGATCTGGTTTTCCCAGGCTGCCGCGCAGTCCTTCAGCCGGTAGCCAAGCAGCGGGTGCTGGCGGTGGCGGTGGACCAGGTCGTAGCCTTCTGCGGTGATGGGGGCCCAGTAGGGCGTGCGCTGCCACGGATAGGTCGGCAGCACGACGTCGCGGTGTGCGTCGGGGTAGACGGTATTGCGATCCAGCCGCGCGCCGTGTGCGAGCGCCGTGCAGAACGCGTGGCGCAGCTGGCTGCTCTGGTCGTGGTTGCGCTTGAGCGTTGGCAGGGCGCTGCCGTTCGCGCGTGCCGCCTCCAATGATTGCGACACGTAGGCGCGCAGGATCGAGTGCGGCCCGATTTCCAGGAACAGCCGCATGCCGCCATCGATCAGCTGGCGCGTGGCCGGCTCGAACTGGACAGGCTCGCGGATATTGCGCCACCAATAGCTGGCGTCCAGTTCGGCGCCCGACAGCGGCGTGCCGGTCACCGTTGAGACAAAAGTGCTGTGCGTTGCCCGCGGTTGCAGGCCTCGCAGACCTTCCACCACAACATCATGGATGGCATCCATTTGCCGACTGTGGAAGGCGTAGTCTAGATCGAGCATCTGGAAGAACTGATTTGCCTGCGCCAAATGCGCCTGCACGGCTTCCAGTGCCGTGAGGGGGCCGGCCAGCGTGACGGCGCCGGGGCTGTTGATGCCGGCGACTTCCAACACGTCGTCAAGGCCCAACGCGGCGATCAGTTCGCGCGCGGCCCCTTCCCCCACGCCTGCAGCGGCCATCTTGCCTTTGCCAGCGGTGAGCGCCTGGGCGCGGCTGCGAACCTTGATGACGCGCACGGCCTGCTCCATCGACAAGGCGCCCGCGGCATACGCCGCCGCGACTTCGCCCACGCTATGGCCATAGCATGCGTCAAAGCGCAGGCCCTGCTCGAGCAGCGATTGCACGATGCCCGCCTGTATGGCAAACAGCAGTGGCTGCGCGTTTTCCGTGCGCTGCAGCCACTCCGCGGTGGCGCCTGCACGCATCACATCGAGCAGCGATGCGCTGCCGTCGGCGCACCAGAAGGCATCGATCTGCTTTACGGTTGCGCAGAAGACACTGTCCTCCTGCAGCAGGCGCTGCCCCATGCCGGCCCACTGAGAGCCATTGCCGGAGAACACCAGCGCCAGCTTGCCGTCGTTGGCGACGGCCTCGCCCGTCACCACAGCGGGGCAGGTGTCGCCTTGCGCCAGCGCAGCCAGCGCCGCGATGCCATCTGCGGCAACGTCTGCAGCGTTAGATGGGTCGATGACGGCGCGGTAGCGTAAGGGCTGTCGGCGATGAGCCGTCGCGCCTGCCAGCGCCTGCCAGGACGTGCCTGCGCCGAGTTGGTCCCGATAGGCGGCGGCCAGCGCCTGCAGCGCTTCTTGCGAACGCGCGCTGAGCATCAACGGGGCGGGGCGGTTTTGCGCAACGCTGATCGCCTTGCCGGCTTTTGCTGCTTTGGAAGGCGGCGCGGCTTCGCGCAGCAGAACGTGCGCATTGGTGCCGCCAAAACCAAACGAATTTACGCCGACAAGCAGGCGCTTGTCCTTGGCCGCCAACGGTGTGTAGCGATCGACCACACGCAGGTTGCCACCCGTGAAGTCGATATTGGGGTTCGGCGTGCGGAAGTGGATCGACGCTGGCACCGCGCGATGTTTCAGGCACAGGATTGCCTTGATCAGACCAGCCATGCCGGACGCCGTTTCCAGATGCCCGACATTGGTCTTGGCCGAGCCGATTAGCAACGGCGCATCGGGGCTGCGCAGCTTGCCAATCACGTCGATCAGCGCGCGCGTCTCGATTGGGTCTCCGACTGCGGTGCCGGTGCCGTGCGCCTCCAGATAGTCCACTTCGCGCGGATCGACCCCGGCGCGGGCGTACACGTTTTCCAGCAGCGCCGCTTGCGTGGCCGACGCCGGCACATTGATGCCGCCTTGCGAGTGGCCATCGGAGTTGACCCCCGACGACGCGATCACGGCATGGATGGTGTCACCGTCGGCCAGCGCCTTGGACAGCGACTTGAGCAGCACCAGCGCGCCGCCTTCGGCACGCACATAACCGTCGCCAGAAGCATCGAAAGCGCGGCAGCGGCCGGTGGGCGACAGCATCGAGGCTTTGGCGAAGCTGACAAAGGGGAACGGGTGCAGCAGCAGATTGACGCCGCCTGCCAGCGCCGTTTCCACCTCTCCGGCTCGGATCGCGTTGCATGCCTGGTGCAGTGCCACCAGCGACGACGAGCATGCGGTGTCGATCGACATGCTCGGCCCGCGCAGGTCGAACAGATACGAGATGCGGTTGGAGGCGATGCTCAGCGTATTGCCGGTGGCGGAGTAGGCGTCCACCACGCTGAGGTCGTCGACGCCCCGGTCGCCATAGTCCTGCGCCGCCACCCCGACGAACACTGCGCAGTTCTGGCCCGCCATCTGTTGGGGGTGGTGCCCTGCATGTTCGAAGGCTTCCCAGGCCAGTTCGAGGAGCAGGCGCTGCTGAGGATCCATCTGCTGCGCTTCGCGCGGCGAGATGCCAAAGAAGTCGGCATCAAAGCCCGCGACGTTGTCGATGACGCCGGCCGCAAAAGTATAGCTCTTGCCGGGCTCACGCTTGGAGGGGTGTTGATAAAACTCGGTACTGAAGCGGTCCGCCGGCACTTCGGTCACGGCGTCGGTTTCAGCAACCAGGAGCTTCCAATAATCCTCCGGGCTGTGAACACCGCCCGGAAACCGACACGACATTCCGACAATAGCTATTGCATCTTTCATCTTCTTAACCTGCTCGATTTCTGCGCTGCTTGCGGCTTCACGTTGCTATCTCTGGGCACACCAAGGTGGCAGAGACTACTGTTGTTGCTGCTGTTGGCTTTCAGTGCTCGCCGCGTTTGTTCTTGATGCCCCGGCATCCCGCGATGCCGGTAGCGGGGCGCTGATGCAATCGATCAGCAGTTGGCCCAACGATTCGGCATGTACCCGCATGCGCTTCTGCTGGCTTGGTGGCGCCGAGGCGGCATCACTGCGCCACAACAGATAGTCGCTATGGATGGGTAGATGGTCGGTCTGGCGATAAACCGCCGGGAGTGCCGGCACGTGGTCGCCATAGAAGCAGAGGATCGCGGGACGCTTGCGGGTAGCCAGATAGCGCGTCAACTGCCCGATCATGGCGTCCGCATTTGCGAGGTGGCGGAGGTAGGCGGTCAGATCGTTCCAAGGCTTGCCTTCGCCAAACGCATGATAGGAAGCCGCCTCCCCGGGCGCCACGTGTTCCAGGTGCAGCGGCCCATGGTTCTCGATGGTCATCGCGAAGACGAACGCCGGCGAATCGCCGGCGGCCTCAAGTTCGACCTGAATGGCATCGGCCACCGCAAGGTCGGCCACGTAGGGACCCGCGCGCTGCGCCTTGTTGAAATGGCGGATATCGAGAAAGCGATCGAAATGCATTAGCGGCAGAACGCGGTGCCTGCCGAAGAAGTCTCCGTGGTACGGATGCATAGCCACCGTACGGTAGTCCGCGCGCCGGAACCACCCCGCCAACGAAGTACACGGCTGGCGTATATAAGCATATGGGTAGAACTTGGCGTAGCCTTGCGCGCCAGAATCCAGCCCCGAGAGCACGGCAAATTCCGTGCGCATCGTGTTGGCGCCCCAGGCCGGCACTTCCAGTTGGCCGCACTGCACCGCTTCGGCGCAGGCTGCATCAAAGTTCGGCAGCAGATCGGCGCGCACGGCGAGACCGAGCCGGCGCGCGTCGAAAAACGATTCGCTCTGGATGACGATGACGTCCGGCCGTACCGTTGGTTCCGCCGTGCGCGAGAACGGCCCATGGCTCATCGCTGTGCGCAGCGCTGCCGCAGTGGTGGGGCGCAGGCCGTTCAGCAAGTAGGCCACGAACACCGCGTAGAAGCCATGCTGGCGCTGGTCGGCATCGGGCTGCATTGTGAGCCGAAGCGTTCGCACGGCCCATGCGTGCAAAAGGAAGCTAGCCGCCGCGCCGGCCAGCAGCAGCCCCCGCGAGGCGCCCTGCAGCGGCATGCTCAGCACCAGCATCCCTACGAAGACCGCCACACCAAAGCCAAGCGCCAGCACGTTGGCAAAGCTGAGGAACGGCAGGTACATGCGCGGATGTCGGAACAACTGGCTGAACAGGCTTAAGTCCGAGAACACCAGTGGTTCGCGCAGCGACGCATACTTGGCGTTGCTGACCACGGCCAGCAATCCCGTCAGCGACACGGCCACGAAACCCGCGAACACCGGGCGTGCCGATACCGCCAGCGTCAGCAGGAACACCGTTGCCACCGAAAAACCATGCGTGGCAAGCGCCGCAGCGTTGCGCCGCCACGGCGGCGCGGAACGCGGCAAGGCGATGGCGTCCGGCAGGAACGACATCGCCAGGGCAAGCAGGAAAATGGCTGCGCCTGGCATGCTGCGTTAACGCTCTGCCCGGGGCAGGTAGGACAGCCGGTCCAGGATGCGGTCCCCCAGCCGTGGAGGCAGCAGTGGCAGCAGGCGCATACCCAGCGCCAGCAGCGCCGGAAATGCAATCTCCGCTCGCCCCGCATCCAGCTTGGCGCGGATGTGGCGAGCCGCCTTGTCAGCTGACCACAGGAAAGGCTTATCGCCGGGGAAGACGTCGCTCATCGCCGTCTTGACGAAGCCGGGAAAGACCAATGACAGGAGCACCCCGTCCGCCGCCAGCAACGGTCGCACCGATTCTCCATAAGCCTTGATTGCCGACTTGCTCGCGCAATAAGCCGGCGAGATGGCCATGCCGCGAATGGCCGCCAGCGAGCTGATCACCGCCACATGGCCACGCTTGCGTGCACGCAGGCGTGCCAGCACAGGCAACAGCGTATGAAACGCCCCATAGAAGTTGGTGTCGAAGACCTCGCGTGTGCGCGCAAGGTCTTCCCAGTCGCTGGCCGAAGACAATGTATTTGCCACGCCAGCGTTTGCGATCAGCAGGTCGATCGGGTGCGCATCGTCGAATGCCGTCAGCCATGCGGCGACGGCCCCAGCGTCACGGACGTCCAATTGCGCAGTGATTACGGTGGCGCCGGCCTGCCGGCACTGATCGGCGCAGGCTTCCAACCGCACTGCATCGCGCGCAACCAGTCCGAGCGTGACGCCGGGTGCCGCGTATGCGCGAGCTAGTGCCTGGCCAATGCCTGCGCTGGCGCCGGTGATGACAATGCAATGGGCGCGGCGGTCAGTCATGGGCCGCAGCCTCCAGCCGCTTCACCGCGCCGGCCGTGGCCATGGCGATGCCGGTGCGTGTGTAAAAGTCGCCGTTGATTTGCGTGTGGTGCACTAGGTAGTCCAGGAACGCCTGGTACAAGGCCATGTCCGGTTCGTCCGCTTCTCGCCAGAACGTATCCAGGTTGCCTTGCCAGGTCATGCCTTCCATGTCGTAGATCGCCGTTCCCAATGCCTTCAGCGGCCGGCGGTGGTGCAGGGCAGACAGCCCGACCGTGCTGTTGACCACCACCACGCCACGCGCGTGATCGAGCAAGGTCGGCAGGTGGCCGGCATCGATGAACTCAAGGCGGTCTGCCATGCCGAGCGCTTTTGCGGCTTTATTGGCGTAGTGGCGATACTCGATCAGCCCTGTGTCAAGCGGATGATTCTTGATGACCAGAAGCGCATCAGCAGGCGCATGCGCGGCGAACGAGGCAAGCACATGGTCAATCGCCTGCCGGATGCCATCGAACGGCGAGTGGGTCTGGATCTGGGAGTCCGAATTCAGTTGCAGCGGAAACAAGTAGTAGGGCAGCTTCTTTGCGAGCAGGCGCTCCGTCAGCCGTTCCGCTTCAACCCGATACTGGCGCTCCTGAAGCAGGCGCCGGGCCAGCCCCGCGTATTCGCGGTAGCCGTTATGGGGGCGATGGCTTTGGTAGTGCGGAAAACGGCTGGCGTACAAGGCATTTGCCATGCGGTAGCGGATGTCGTGGTAAGCGCGTTCGTAGAGGTTGTAGCCAGTGTTTTGGCCAGGAGCGTGACGCGGCGTTACTGCGCGGTGCTCGCGATACCACGCCGGGTCGCGCGGCAACCGCGAGCGACCATTCACGCCGTGCACTTCCATGGTAAACCAATGAGGCCGGACATAACCTTCTTCGAATACGTTCACGCGAATATTATTTCGCTCGGCACTCGGATATACAGGCTGATGGATTTTCCTGCAATCCCCAAAGAGTAGGAGGTCGGTAAAGCTACCTGATTTGAGTAGGTCGGAATACCAGCCAGAAAGGGCATTTAGTTCACCCGTGTAATTGCACCCTCTCTCGATGCCGGTATAGGCGAGATCGCCCCCGCAGAAGTTCACCCGCTGCACATGGTGTCCGCGTGAGCTCAGAGCGGACAGCAGTTGGCGGAAGAAAGGCGATGCCGTGCCTTGCAGGGCGAGAAACGATCGGCGCATCTGTTGGGGCGTGCAGCAGCCTAAGTATCAGGGAAGAGGGATGAGGCAGTCAGATCTGCAGGGCGAGGCAAAGCTCGCTTCGGTGACAGTCCGAGCAGGGCAGGAGGATACCCTAGGCGGCAATGTCTCGTAAGGGGATGCCCTGGAGGCGTTGTTAATCTGATGCGTTTGGCGGCGGCGCGCAATAGCGCCGTCATGAGGCCCTGGCTATAATCAACTCCCCTCAATTGTGGAATTGCGAACGCGTCATGCGGCCGTCATATTGGGGTGGTAACGCGCAGATAAGTCTGCGTTTATTGATGGATCGCCCGGCGTTGAGCGCGTGCTCAGCTTCAGGGTACCGGCCTGGCGCACTGCGTCGGGATGCACTGCATTGGAAAATACGTTGGATACGGTACTGAGAGAAGACACGGCCGCTGAGGCGACCAGAAGCAGAAGTGGGCTTTGGCAGCGTTTGAAACGCGTTAACCGGCTCTTTCTCGGCACTGTTGTTGTGCCAACCGCGCTCGCGACGCTCTACTTTGGCGTTGTTGCGTCCGATATCTACGTTTCTGAGTCGCGCTTTGTGGTGCGCAGCCCGCAGCGGCAGAGCCAGAGCGGCAGCCTGAGTGCGCTCTTGCAGGGCACCGGCTTCTCGCGGGCGCAGGATGACACCTATCCGGTGATCGATTACATCGAATCGCGCGATGCCCTGGGCGAGCTGAACCGAAACAACTATATCCTCGACGCCTACGGCAACCACGGCGACATCCTGAGCCGGTTCCTGCGGCAGTTCGACGATAGTTTTGAAGCGCTCTGGAAGTACTATAACAAGCGCGTGGTCACGGTGGAGTTCGACTCCACCTCCGCGATCACCACGCTGCAGGTGCGCTCGTTCTCCTCGCAGGATGCGATCAAGATCAATGAGTCTCTGCTGGAACTGAGTGAACACTTGATCAACCGCATGAACGAGCGCGCCGCGAAAGACATGGTGCAGTTCGCGCGCGCCGAGGTCGATGCGGCTGCGGCCAAAGCCAAGGATGCAGCGGCGGCGCTGGCGGCCTATCGTAAATCGAACACCGTGTTCGACCCCGACAGGCAGTCGGCCTTGCAATTGCAGCAGGTAACTACGCTGCAGGCGCAACTGTTCAGTGCGCAGACGCAGCTGTCCCAGCTACAAGCCATTGCGCCACAGAATCCGCAGATTCCGGTGCTGAAAACCAATATTGCCGCAGTGGAAAAACAAATCCAGGAGGCAACGGGCGGTGTAACGGGGGGCAAGGGTTCGCTGTCGGATAAGGCCGCCAACTACACCCGCCTTCAACTCGACTCGCAGTTTGCCGACAAACAGTTGGCATCGGCGATGGCGGCGCTGGAGAATGCCCGCGCTGAAGCGCAGCGCAAGCAACTGTACCTGGAACGTCTGGTGCAGCCGAATCAGCCGGATGTGGCGGTCGAACCGAAGCGGTTGAAGCGGATTTTCGAAATTTTCGCCCTGGGCATGCTGGTGTGGGGGGTTCTCAGCTTAGTGCTTGCCGGCGTTCGCGAGCATCACGATTAAGGTAGAGAAGAGACCTGCATGCGACATGACACGCCATTGCTGAGATCATTCCAGATCCAGTTGCGCGTGGTGGGGGCTTTGCTGATGCGCGAAATCCTTACCCGCTACGGGCGGCACAACATCGGCTTCCTGTGGGTGTTTTTCGAGCCGATGATGTTCACCTTGGGGGTGACAGCGCTATGGACGTTGAGCAAAGCCACCCATGGTTCCAGTTTGCCTATCACCGCGTTTGCTGTAACTGGATATTCCTCGGTACTGGTCTGGCGAAACAGCGCAAGCCGTTGCGCGTTGGCGATTGAGCCTAATCAGAGCTTGCTGTATCACCGTAATGTCCGGGTGATCGATCTGTTTTTGTCGCGCGTCATTCTGGAGATTGCCGGGGCGACCATTTCCTTTTTGTTTTTGACAACGCTGTTTGTTACCTTGGGCATGATGGAGCCGCCGGCTGATATCACGCAGATCATTGGCGGCTGGATCTATCTGTCCGTCTTTGGCATTGGGCTGGGTTTTATCGTCGGTGCGCTAAGCGAGCGGAGTGAAGCTGCTGAACGGATCTGGCATACCGTCGCCTATCTGCTATTTCCGCTTTCGGGGGCGCTGTTCATGGTCGACTGGATGCCAAGGGCCGTCCAAAAGTACATTTTGCTGCTTCCGATGGTTCATGGCGTCGAGATGGTACGCGGGGGCTATTTCGGTGCGCTAGTCAAGCCCCATTACGACATCGGTTACATGGTCGTTGCCGATCTGGTGATGCTGTTGGTCGGTCTGTTTTTCGTGATGGACGCCAGCAAGCGAGTGGAGCCGGAATGATCGAATTGGCGAATCTCTCCAAGATCTACCATACCCGTCAGGGTCGGCGCACTGTTCTGGACGGGATCAACCTGCGCGTCGCCAAGGGAGAAAAGATTGGTGTTCTCGGCCGCAATGGCGCCGGGAAATCCACGATGATTCGCATGATCAGCGGTGCGGAACTTCCCTCTGCAGGTAAGATTCGCCGCGGCATGAGTGTGTCCTGGCCCCTGGCATTTGGTGGCGCATTCCAAGGTAGTCTGACCGGCATGGACAATCTGCGCTTCATCTGCCGGGTGTACGGCAGCGATGCCAAAGCGGCAGAACCGTTCGTGCAAGAGTTCTCCGAATTGGGGTACTACCTGCGTGAGCCGGTAAAAACCTATTCGGCAGGCATGCGAGCCAGGCTGGCGTTCGCCATTTCCATGGCCATTGAGTTCGACTGCTTTTTGATTGATGAAATCATCGCGGTGGGCGATAGCCGGTTCCATAGCAAATGCCACCGCGAACTATTCGAAAAGCGCCGCGACCGTTCGCTGATCATCGTCAGCCATGACGCCGGCTATATTCGCGAACACTGCGACAGCGCGGCCGTCCTGGTGCAGGGCAAGCTGCATACCTTCGAACAAGTCGACGACGCATATGCCTTCTACCAGGAAAGCGTTGGCTAACTTGGTCGTGCCCTGCGCTTAAGGGGATGGCGTTGCGGCTAAGTTGGTTTTTTTCTTATCCTGCCCAGCAAGACAGGACTTCATGATTCGCCGTCGCAGCCTTCTTGAAATCTACCTGTTGCTGCGATTGGCTCAATGGTGGCCACATCGGTGGGTGAACGCCGCCCGGGTTGCCGTCCAGTCTCGCACCGCCAGCAAGGCAGCGCCAGGATCGGACGGTAGACCACGGCAACTGCTGGTGGATGTATCCATTATCGCCCGCAATGACGCAGGCAGTGGCATACAGCGTGTAGTGCGGGCACTGCTGCTGTGCGTACTCCAATCGCCTCCCGATGGGTTTATCGTGCGCCCGGTGCAGGCTACCCGCAAGCAGGGCTATCGTTATGCCGACAACTATCTTGTCAAGCTGAGCGGACAACCACGCTCCGACTCTTCAGATAGTGAGGTGGTTCAGGTCGCTGCAGGCGACGTGTTCCTTGGGCTGGATCTGACCAGTCGCATTTTGCCCCGGCGGCAGAGTGAACTGCTGCGCTGGCGCCAGCAGGGCGTCAAGCTGGTCGTCGTGGTGTATGACCTGTTGCCGGTACTGCATCCTGACTGGTTTACGCCGATTGCACGCAAGGCCTTCCCGCGCTGGCTGGCGACGCTGGCTGTGCATGCTGATGCATTGTTTTGCATCTCGGCATCAGTGGCAAAGCAGGCGGATGATTGGCTGCGCCGGCAATACAGCATGCAGCCGGCCGCTTTGCCAACGCGGTGGTTTCACCTAGGGGCCGATTTGGTCGCCAGCCAGTTGCCGTCCAACCAGGGAGAAAGCCCCAGGTACGCCCAGTTTGAAGAGGGCTCGGGCCCCGTCATCTTGATGGTGGGGACGATTGAACCGCGCAAAGGCCATGCGCAAGTGCTGGACGCGCTGGACATCCTGTGGGAGCAGGGTGGGAATGTGAAGCTGGTCATTGTTGGCAAGCCGGGCTGGCATATGGAGGCGATGGCTGCCCGCTTGCGGCAGCACCCCGAGGCCGGTAAACGCCTGATTTGGCTAGAGCGGGCAGGCGATGCTGAGTTGAGCCACCTCTATTGCCGTTCAAATGGTCTGGTGATGGCGTCCGAGGCCGAGGGCTTTGGGCTGCCTCTGGTGGAAGCTGCACAACATGGCATACCGTTACTTGTGCGCGATATTGAAGTATTTCGGGAAATAGCTGGCGCCCATGCCAGCTATTTTGCCGCCGGCACAGGTGCTGAACTTGCTCCTGTGCTCGCGCGCTGGCTCGATCAGCTACAGGCGGGTAGTGCACCCGATAGCCGGTCCATGCCGTGGCTCACGTGGTCCGAAAGTGCCATGCAGCTCAAAAAATTGCTGGCCACCTTGCCCTGGTAAGCGAGTTAAGCTCGCATGGTCTCGGCTTTGGACAAAGCGGCATCTCTCTCGGCTGCAGCGACATGCGTTGCATCACTGCATAAGCTCGCCGTCGTTGGTCAGGTTTGCGCCGCCAACGTGCACATGAATGTCAGGTTGCAGACTAGTGTACGGATGAACAAGGACTTGATACTCCTCGCTTTTCCCCTGCAAAGGCCAAGAGTGCATCAAGATCGCCAGAACACAGATATTCTGCAGCTTCTTCAATGTGTTCTCGTGGCCAATTCCACCAGCCGAGTTTCAATAGTTGTTCAATCTGCGGCTCGCTAAAGCGCTTTCTGATTAATTTTGCCGGGTTACCTGCAACAATGGCGTAAGGCGGCACATCACTCGCGACAACAGTACGGGCCCCGATGACTGCGCCATCTCCAATTTTAACTCCGGACAAAATTGTTGCACCATGACCGATCCATACATCGTTCCCAATTGTCGTTGTTTCAGCGTCATCGCCACAATCGGCGGACCAGTCCTCAAATGATCCCTTACCCAAATAGAGCTTCAGAGGATGCATTGTCAGATAGCCCATGGGATGGTTGCCGCCGGCAAAAATAGTCACGTCGTGCGCGAGGCAGCAATAGTTGCCAATGACTATTCGATTATTCGCATGATGTGGGCGGATAATTGGCGGAGAGGACGCATAGGTGCCTTTACCTATCGAAACCCTGATATCTTCTGAAACTAAATCACTGATCATATAAAGTCGGCTCCGTTGGCTGAGTGGCTCAGTGTGACCTTGCAAACGCAGGAGCTCGGCGAAGAGCATGAGATAAGACGGACTTCACTGGCGGTTCGATAACACCTCGCCCGCACGGTACATCATCGCGCCACCCATCACGCGAACTGCCGGCACACCTCCAGCGTACCCGCCGCACAGCGGGCCCAACTGTGCTGCTGGGCCACTTGCAGTCCGCGTTCCACTGCCTGCGCGCGCCATGCTTCGTCGGACAAGACCTTGGCGATCCCTTCACACAGCGCGGCGTGATCATCCGGCTGCACCAACCAAGCGGCGCCGTCGGCGACCTCCGGCAGCGACGAGCAATCGGACGTCAGCGTCGGTACGCCACTGGCAAGGGCTTCCAATACGGGAAGGCCGAAGCCTTCATACACCGAAGGGTACAGGAAGGCCCGCGCACCAGCGTACAGCAAGGGAAGGACGGGCTCGGGCACGAAGCCCAGGTAGTGCAGCCATCCCTCGCTCTGGCCGCGCGCAATCTGCTCCTGCAAACCGTCGCTCAGCCAGCCCTTGCTGCCTGCCAGCACAAGCGGACAGCTCTCGCGCAATGCCGAGGGCAGGGTGCCGTAGGCAGTGAGCAGGCGGTCGACGCGCTTGCGCGGCTCCAGTGTTGAGACGCAAAGCGCATAGGCTCCCGGCGCCAGGCCATACTGCTCTAGCGCCGCACGCAGTTCTGCGTGCGGACGCGGCCCGAATTCGGTCGGCACCCCAAGCCTGATTGCGGTGACCTTGTCACGCGGCCAGCCAAAGTATTCCACCACCTCTGCACGAACCGCCTCGGAATCGGTGATCAGATGTGCAGCCCGCTTCAGTGTGGAAGCAAAGCCTTGCTCGAAATGCCGCAAGCGCTCCGCCGGATGGGTCTCGGGGTACTTGAATACGGACAGGTCGTGCACCGTGACGATGCCGCCATCCACCGCATCGGGAAGGAAATAGTTTGGCGAATGAAATACATGGCTTCGCATTTGGCGCCGCATGTTCCAGCGGCGCCAACTGGCAGGCATGCGGGGCAGCAAGCCCTTGCGCCGACGCGGCTGCGCTGTGGCAGGCTGTAGCAGCGAGGCAGGATCCTCCACCCAGCGGCCGGCAAAGAAGAAGCGCGCTTGGTCCAGTCCGATTTGCGGCAGGGTGTAGTGCCTGGCCAGTTCCCACGTGTAGCGGCCGATGCCCGTCAATGGTGGCACGATCGCATCCACCGCAAGGATCAGCTTCATTCTTCGGCTTCCAGCATCCACTGCAGTGTGTCGCGCAACGCAATGGTGGGCTGCGCGCCAATGGCCTCACGCAACTTGGCGTTGCTACCGATCAGCGTGTGCACTTCGTTGGCGCGTACAAAGGCCATGTTCACCTTGATCTCCGGCTGGTATCCGGCGAGATCGCACATCATGGCCAGCACATCCTCCAACGCATAGCCAGTACCCGAACAGACATTGAAGGTCTGGCCCGCGAATTGCTCGTCGAGCAAGCGCCCATAGGCGGACACAACGCTGCGCACATCGGAGAAATCGCGGACGACGTGCAGATTCCCCAGTTCTAGGACAGGCTTGCGCTCGCGGAAGTGCGAGACGATCTTCGGCAGCAGGAAGTTGGGCGACTGTCCTACCCCTGTGTAGTTGAACGGCCTCACGATGGTGATTGGCAGCTTGTCTTCCCACAGCCTGGCCATGTATTCCATGGCCAGCTTGCTGACCGCGTAGTCATTGGCAGGCGCAGCGGGAGTGGACTCGTCAATCACCTCGCGGTCTGCATTGCCGTAGATGTTGGCGCTGCTGGCCAGCAGTACGGACTTTGGCCGACAGCCCGACGTATGGATAGCATCCAGCAGATTGCGGGTGCCCACCACATTGGTCTCGTAGATTGCCCGGGCGTCGCCATGGGCAACAAACGCAATGGCGGCGAGGTGCACCACCGCCTCGGGCTGCTCTCGGGCGAGCACCTCCGTCAGTGCCGTGCGGTCAAGCAGGTCGCACACATGCACACGCACCGACGCCTCGGGCGCCGGTGTGTGTGCCAGGCCGCAGACTTCGTGACCGGCATCAAGCAACTCCTTGAGCAAGTGCTGCCCGGTGAAGCCGCGAATGCCGGTAATCAGGACCTTTGCCATGTCTTAGAACGAGAAGCCTGCCTGATTGCGCCGGACGTCTGCCTCGACCATCATCTGGCACAGTTGCTCAAGCGTCGTCTTGGGCTCCCAGCCCAGTTCTTCGCGGGCCTTGGCGGGATTGCCGATCAGCAGCTCGACTTCAGCCGGGCGGTAGAACTTGGGATTGATCTTGACGATGGCTTTGTTTGTTTTGCGATCGTAGCCGACTTCGCTCTCGGCATGGCCTTCCCACATGATTTCGGTATCGACCGCCTTGGCCGCCATCGTGACGAAGTCACGGACCGTTTCTGTACGGTTGGTGGCCAGCACGTAGGTATCTGGCTTGTCAGCCTGCAGCATGCGCCACATACCCTCAACGTACTCCTTGGCAAAACCCCAGTCGCGCTTGGCGTCGAGGTTGCCCAGTTCCAGCACGTCCAGCTTGCCCAGATGGATCTTGGCTAGGCTGTCGGTAATCTTGCGGGTCACGAACTCACGGCCACGCAGCGGCGACTCGTGATTGAACAGAATGCCGCTGCTGCCGAAGATGTTGTAGCTCTCGCGGTAGTTCACGGTAATCCAGTGTGCGTACAGCTTGGCCACGCCGTAAGGGCTGCGCGGATAGAACGGCGTGCTCTCGATCTGGGGAATGGCTTGGACCTTACCGAACATCTCGGAGGTGCTGGCTTGGTAGAAGCGAATCTCCGGGTTGACGATGCGGATTGCTTCGAGCAGGTTGAGCGGGCCGATGCCGGTGATCTCGGCCGTGGTGGCGGGCTGGTCGAACGATACGCCGACGAAACTTTGCGCGGCGAGGTTATAGACTTCGGTGGCCTTGGTCGTCTGTAGGAGGCGGATGCTGGCGCTCAGATCGGTCAGGTCGTACTCGACCAGATGTAGGTTCGGGTGCTTATCTACGCCGAGTTCCTCGACTCGCCAGAAATTGACGGAACTGGTGCGGCGGTACGTGCCGTAGACGGTGTAACCTTTTTCCAAGAGCAGTTGAGCTAGGTAGGCGCCGTCTTGGCCAGTGATGCCGGTGATGATAGCAGTGGTCATTCTTATTTCTCTGATTTTAAAGTGAAATAAATTAAATAGGGTTGGTGGGCTATTTCCTTCGTGGCAGCCTAGTTTTCCGGCTGCTGATGCAGAAGGGCGCTGCAACAGTTGCGCCGTGAGCCGTGCAAGTTAATGGAGTCATTAAATTGAGTCCAAGGGTTGCGCTGTTGCATCGTCGAAATATGAAAGGCTGAAAAAAACTATCTAGACGGATAATGGGCTATCCGCTGTATTGCAATCCGATTCTTCCTTTTTAATTTTTTTATCAATGCACGTTGAAATATCAATACGGCTCACTTCGATTTCGCTATCTTCGCTTACCCACAGACGAACTTCCAGATCGTGGCAGCCATTAAGTAACGAAACGGCAATGGGTGGTATAAGTTCTACTGGTTTGGCAGATGCGACTTGCTTCGGCAAGGTCGCCTCAGCCAAGATCGTCGTTCCACTGTCAATGCAAATGTCAAGCTTGGCGCGACCGGGGGCCCTCACGCTACCCCACACGCGAATCACGTATTGCCCTGACTGCAAGGGCAGGAAGGGGCCAAAGAGCAAATAGCCTGCCTGACCGGTCGTTCTGACCAGTCCACCTTCTTTCTTCCCCACCTGGGATCGCAGAGACGACGATGACCCCCGAAACCGAGGAGTTCTGTCCGGCATCCACTCAAAAGCCCAACGACGGTTCGATACGACGCTCATTAACTGGCGCGCGCTTTCGGACCACGTCTGCCACGGCATATTCTTCGATTGAGGTACTTCGCCACGCTGGTGTTTCTTCAGCCAGACTGAAAGTCGCGCCGATAGTTCGGCCGGGCCGTTGCCGGAGAAGTAGAAGGCATGTTCGCCCGCTACCTCGCGGAAGACAGGAATGTCGCGTGCAATAATGGGAATGCCGAACTGCGCTGCTTCGATGAGTGGCAAGCCAAAGCCCTCAGCCTCCGATGCCGCCAGCAACGCGGACGAATTAGCGTAAATCGCTTGCAGATACTCGTCGCTGACGCTGTCCAACCAGAACAGACGTTGTCCACGTTCGGGGTGGTTCCTCAGTTGTTCGGCCAGTTTTTCGACCAACCATCCTTGCTTGCCGACAATAACCAGGTTGGCTTGCACCCCCTGTTCCCACAAGTGTTCAAAAGCTGCCAACGCTTGGCCTTGTCCCTTGCGCGGCTCAAGTGTCCCCACCATGAGTATTGTTTGGCGTTTCACAAGATTTGCCAACACGTTGGTCGAGTCTTCCGGCATACCCTTTGTCGGTATGCTGGCTTCGACATCCGCTCCCAAATGAAACCAGCCGATTCCCAAAGCACGATCGCGCTTCACGCGCGATAAGTACAGCCACTCGTGAAGCTCTTCGGCGACTGTTCGAGAGATACAAATCAGACTATCCGAGACGGCCGTGATTGCGTCTACCCAGGAGTCGAATGACTCAGTCACGCCCGATTCGAAATGCTGTGAGTGAAGCAAGGGCAAGAGGTCGTACACGACAAAATGAATCCCCACGCCACGAGCGCGCCACCGAGAGTAAAAGCCAATGTCAGCCATCCTCGATGCCCGGTGGAGAGTCAAATCGAGGCCGAGAAAAGTGTCTCCGCGATACGGCTCTACGACATCGTCCGTAACCGTAGGGTCGGTATGGCCGAGCATCGCCAGCGTGTACTGACGAGCATACCTGTAGCCTAGCCATGCCCCTTCCTGCGTACTGTAGATGGGCTCGACTCGATAGCCGGGAGGCGGATTCCGCAGCAACTGGCTCAGGATAGATCGGACAACTCGCTGAATCCCTGATTTCGCATCAACCTGGACCAAGACGGAAATATCGACCAGCAACTCACGTTGTCTCAGTGACGGCGTATTGATATTGAGGTTACGTGCGGTCGTGCACAAATCATCGTCAGATGTCGCTACGTCAGTCAGATTGCCGATCGCCTCCGTCAAGCGCTGCGCTCTGGCCTTACTGCCGTAACGCGCAAATTTCTCGACGGTGGTATAGAAGCGGTGCCCCACCTTCGCGGGCGCATGCTGCTCGCGAACGAGGGCAAGCGCGCGCGCGCGCAACCGCTCGCCTGTGGTCTTGCTTTTGCGCAGTCGCTCGAGCGCAAGCACAAGTTCGCGATCTTCAAACTCGTCCGAGATTTTTATTGCTGCGTCGTCCGGGAACTCGGCCATGGTCCCATGCGCGTTGAAAATCAAGGGCAATCCATGCGCCATGCAATCTAGTGCCGCGCGGGAGGTCTCGCCACGTGTTTGCGTCCGTAGTTGTACTGCTGCATCGCCACCACAAAGGTACGCATTGAAAAGATCAGGCGGCAAGAATCCTGTGATGACGATGCGATCCTCGCACCCACTCTCCTTGATGCACTGCTCGATTTCCTTACCATAAGCGCCCGCGTCATTCGAGCCGACGAACACGAGCCGGCATTTCGGATCTTTGGCTAGGCTCGAGTTTAGGAACGCGGTTAAGAGCCGCTGATTTAGCTTGATCGGGCCAAGCATTCCGAACGAGCAGATGACAAAGTCGTCATCGTCAAAACCTAGTTGCATTCGAGCGCTCTGGCGATCCACTTGTGGGATTGCTCGTAACTGATGGATGTGTTCCATCTCGCGGATACTCGCATTGCCATAGAATTGCTCAGCAGCGGCAAACGCGAATTGCGAATGAACGATGACGCCGGATGCGCGTGCAAAGATGTCGAAATTAGCAGGATAGCGCCATACGACGCTGTCATTCTCGTCATCTACGTGCTCGATCAGAGCACGATAGCCGTGCGACGTCAGCAGGCTACGCGAAAAATATCCAGGCCACTGGTGTTGATGTTGACGCCATTGCTGCAGATGACTCAGATAGAAGTCGTGCAACACGACGGTGCCAGGATGCCTCTCAAGCAAGCCGAACATCTTCTCGTGGAAATGCGAATTTCCAAAGTTGTAGACGATTCGGTCAAATTGTTTTGCGTTCCTGTCGAACCAGTCGAAATCTCGGATTGCCAGGTTGCTGCATACCCACGGGTCGCTGACTTCCGGCTGATCGACGACGACATCAATATCATAGTAACGTGTCAGTTCAGGAAGCAGCTCTGCGCTGTAATCGGCGATGCCAGTCTTTGCAGGCGGCATGGGCGAAACGTATGCAAGGCGTGCACGGAGGGGCTTGGAGACGACAAATGTTCGCGCAACGTCGCACATCTCCGCTGCCGCTTCCATGGCGGCCAGGGCACTTTTCGCGCTGTTATCCCATGAGAATTTGGATGCTTGTTTGAGTCCGTGCTCGCGCAACGTTGCCCGAAACGCCTCGTCCTGCAACACGGCCGCAATTTTTGCCGCGATGTGGCGAGGGGTGCGCGCATCGAACAACGCATCATCGCGTCCGATCACCTCGGGGATGCTGCTATTGTTTGCGCCGATTGTTGCCGCGCCGCAAGCCATCGCCTCGAGTGCCGGCAGGCCGAATCCTTCATGCAGAGATGGAAATACGAACAATGTGCAAAGGTTGTAGAGGCCGAGCAAGTCATCCTCAGGAACGTATCCTGTGAATACCACCTCGTTGTTGGCAAGGCCTTCTTTCAAGCATAGCGCGGAAAGGCGGTCCCGATCCGCCTGTTGAATGGAGCAGACAATCGCAAGCTGATTGTCCCGGCGCAGTTCCGCTGGCAGCATTGCGTATGCAGCGATCAGACCTTCAATGTTCTTACGATGATCGATCCCGCCCGTGTACATCAAGAAGCGCTCTTTGAGACCGTAACGAAGGCGCAGTGACGATTTAGCTGCGTCCCCTAATACAACTGGCCGGAAAGACGAATCGATCGCAGTTGAAATGTTAAAAACCCGTTCTGGCGGGAGCTGAAGTGCATGAATGCCTTCTTGTCGGCTCGATTCCGAAATTGCCAGCAGCAAGTCACTGCGTTTAGCGAACTGCAGTTTTCGATAGTACCAATCTCGTACCGTTGCATTCTCGAGATATGGTTTGGGATTCAGCAGAGGGATCAGATCGTATAGCGTCACCGCGTGAGGTGTAATCTGATCGAGATGACCAATCGACGTCACCGCGTCTTCGACCAGACCCTCAAACAGACTGCTGACGTGAACGAAGTCCGGCTGCAAGTCTGCGATGAAAGCCTCCCGCATACGCTCTGACACCTGACGGCGCCACGTGTTGGCCGCATCAATGTCCGCGACCGGCGTCGTAACCTCGAATGTGCAGATGTGATCTTGCGGAATCAGTCCCTCAAATGCGGCTCGAATCGGTTCAATGGTGTTGAGGTAGTGCCCATTCAACGCGAGCCAGAAATCGTGTTTGCTCCCATTCTTCACCATCGCTTGCGCGAGCGCCATTGAATACCGGCCGATACCACGATTCCTGCTACCGGCAGTCTGGCAAGCTTGCAGGTCAATCACAATTCGCATCATGCGACTCCCTTGGCATGAATGGCAGCAGACTTCTTAAGCTGAAGATAGATTTCCCGCGCGCGTGGCGAGAGTTGCTTGAGACTTTCGAACTCAGGCGGTCGGATGCCGTCGGTAGCTGCGGCGACTTCGCTCGGATTCGATGCGTCACCTAGATCGGCACCTACTGAGTGAACTTGCTGCATGACCACGTGGTGTAGGCTGGCCATTGCTTGTTCGAGTTGCACAAAGCGGTGCCGGTTTTCGTCGCCGAGGACACAGATTTGATTTTCGATCGCGTTCAATTTCTGGTGATTGACGCCAGGGCCTTGGACTCCTATCAAAAAACCAAGCAACGAGCCGATCACGGGAAGCTTGAGGTAGCGATAGGGCGTCACTACTGCATCCAAGCCCGCAAGGGGTGATGCGCCACGTGCTTTCCCCTCTGGAGAGAGGCGAAGCTGTGAAAGAATCTCTATTTTGCCAACCCCTTGACGCACGCGAGCTAGGTAGTAGCGCAAACCTTCCGGGTCGGGCTCCCGGCCAAGTAAGGTTATGTAAGCACAAAAGACGAAGTCCTGATCGTGGTACGACAAGAGTTCATCCAGCGTGTGTGCTGTTGATAGACGGTTCATGGGGGGGGTGATCGCTAAGGCAGAAATTGGGGTCTCACTCGAGTGTTGTTGGGTGAGAGCAGATGTTGGGGCTGGTGCTGCAGGCTGAGCTTCTGGAGGTGAAAATATCGGCGCCGCCTGAGTTCGCGGCAGTGGCAAAGGGGTGAACAACAGGGAGCCAATCCAGCGCACTGGTGCCGTGAGACGCCATGCGAAAGAGGTGTGAATCGCATCTAACGATGCCTTAAGCGCCAAGGTTGTATGTTGTGCTGCCGCCATTTGCTCTCTGAGCTGCGCCTCGAGTGTCGCATGGGCCTGCGTCAGTTGGATAAGCTCTGCCTGCGTGCTGGAAATTTCCTGGTCAAGCTGTCGTTCTCGATCACGGCCGCGCGCTTCGGCGCTACGCAATTCTGCGTATGCGGTCAGAAGTTGTTGAACCAATGCCTGGTCGCGCTCGGCATGCACTCGGGCTTGTTCGCCGACGGCTTGCTGGGCGTCGCGGTGAACCTGCTGAAGTTCTCGGGAAAATTCGCTTTCCCGTTGCGCCAACGAATGGAGCAGTTCTTTAACTTCCAGTCGAAGTTGGCCGATTTGCTCGGTCAACGCGTATTCGCGCTCGGCCCCTTCGTGACGCAGAGTCCGCTCTAGCTCCGCGTGGACGCGGGCTTGTTCGGCAGTGATCTGCTCGACCTCGCGCCGGGTTTGTAGCAGTTCTCTGGCAAAGTCGCTTTCCCGCTGCGCTACTGAGCGCAGTAGGGCTTCCATCTGCTGCCGAACCTGGAGGTTGTGCTGGGTCAGTACTTGTTCCCGTTCGATTCCCTCCTGGGCCAGCCGTCGCAGCTCGGCTTGGCTCGCGGAAAACTGGTCGGCCAGGGCTTGTTCGCCATGTTGGCGGGTTTGCATGAGTTCTTGGGAGAACTCTTTTTCCCGCTGTACCAAGGTGCGCAGCAGCTCGTCCACTTCCTCACGGATTTGGGCAGCCTGCCGTGTTAGCTCTCTTTCGCGCGCAGCCCCTTCCTGCATTAACTGACGAAGCTCCGTCTCGCTGGCTTGGAGTTGCTGGAGCAGAGATTCGACCCGATTAGCATGGTCGCGCATCAGCGATTGTTCTTTCTCGACATTGGCGCGGCCCTGATCAACCAGCGTGGACTCGAGCTGGTGCACGGCATCGTTCGCTGCTCGTAACTGTTCCCCCAGGGCCTGCTCTTGTTTGGTGTGAAGCTCCTGTTGCGTAGCCAATGCGTCGGTCAGGCGCGTGATTTCTTGCTGGGCAGTGTGTTTTGCCTGGGCCAGCTCCGCCTGCGCGCAGTCAACTTGTGCTTGATGGTGTTCCTGCACCAGGTGGCAAAAAGGGGCGCTGGCAGTGCCGTTAAGCGCAAAGCCATCGAACACATTCGGCCCTGCGCGGAACGCTTCGCGCAGTTCGGGGTGGCCGGCAGAGACGTAGTAGCGGTTAAGTCCGTCGAAATAGGCGTGTTCGTAGTCGCGGCCAAGCAGTAGCGGTTCCCAATGTGAGTGGGATTCGATAGTTGTTAGCGGAAGCGTACTTTCCACTATGACTATCCATGGCCGGGCTAGTGACTGCCCCCAGCCTTCCAGCACCTGCCGTTCGAATCCTTCGACATCAATCTTGAGCCAGTGGATGTCGCGTGAGCCGGCATGTTCAAACACATCGGCCAGGGTGAGGCAGGGAACTGTGGTTTCACGGGTTTGGAAGCCCTGCTGCTTGTGGCGCTCGGCAATGGTGGCATCCGCCGTAGACAGGCCGGTTTCGGGGATTTCGTAAAACGTCAGCGTGCCATGGGTGTGGGTCAGGGCGGCCTGCAGAACGGTTTCGTCCGGGCGATCCTGTCTCAGCAAGGTGGCATAGGTGCTGGTGGGTTCCACATGAATGCCGCGCCAGCCATGCTCGTAAAACGCTTTACTGACGGAATCGATAGTGGGGTGCTGGGCGCCCACATCGATATAGAAGCCTTCTGCTACGTGCCCCAAGGCACGCCATAGCATGACGTCTTCAAAGTTCTGGGCGTAAGAAATAATACTCATGCTATTACATCCGGGCAGCACTCATGCCGTCACGTCCGACGTCCACTGAGGTGCCGCGGCCGGAACTGTCATCAAACCAGTTGTCTTGGTAGACCAAATTCCCAAAATGCTGAGCAATTGCAGGGCGGTACCCGCCCGGGCAAGCGCTCGAGAGCTGAGGCACGGTATAGCCAGCCCCCATTTAGACTGGCTACCGAAGCAAACAGAATTACTTGAACGTATTCACCGTAGTCACCACCGGATAAGCCACGGAAAACACTACATTCAAGAACTTCTGCAGCTCAGCAATCGGTGCATTCGACACGTACAGCAAATCCTTGTTATCCATCACAAACGTCTGCGCTACAAAAAAGCTGCCGGGGTCCTTTAGGTTCAAACGGTAGACCACCGGCACCTTGCCGTTCTGTGTGGTGCGCACCGGCTGGCGCGGCCAGGGCAGGGCGTTGGCATCTTCAAAGCGGAAAATGAACACGCCCCGCGCATCGGCGCGAGAGTCTTCCAGGCCGCCGGCACGGGCAATGGCCTGGGCCAGCGTAATGCCTTGCGCTTCGAAATTGATTTCCTGGTTTTTGCCGGTGGCACCCAGCGCAGTAAAGCTGAGGGGCTGGAATAGCGCGGTTACGACGTCACCAGCACGCAGCGGCACATTCTGGCGCGGGTCGCGAATGATGGTTTGCAGCGGCAGGGTTTGAGCCGCGTTGCCGCGGGTGACTTGAATCGTTATCTTGTCTACCGGCTGGCGCACGCCGCCGGCACTGGCCACGGCATCAAGCAGCCGTTCACCGCGTGCAGTCAGTTGCATGCGGGTGCTGGTGGCAACGTCGCCCACTACGGTCACGTAGGAGGTAACGTTCTTGGACAGCCGCACCAGCACCTGGGGCTGGTTGGCCTTGCCTTTCAGGGCGGCGGTAATGTCCTTTTCCAGTTGTGTGGTGGTGCGCCCGGCGGCCTTGATTTGCCCGGCAAATGGGACATTGATATAACCGTCGCCGCTGATCATCTGTTCGGGTAGCACGGAGACGCGGGCGTTGCTTGGCGCAACACGCGGGTCCATGCCGGTGGCGCCAAACAGGGTGGCCGGCGGGGCTTCCCAGACGGAAACTTCAATGACGTCGCCCACGCCCAGTTGCTGCTGGAATTGCGCCCCGCCCCCCAACGTCCGGGCAAAGTCGGCGGTCTGGCGCTCGGCCAGAAGACGCTGGGCCACTTCTTCGGTCACGTCTACGATCTGGATTCCGGCTGTGACGGACGCATCGGTGGCGGCGTCGGTTACCTGCGATCGGGTTGGGCCGGAAGAGGGGACGGACGAACAGGCGGTAAGGCTGGCAATGCCGACAATCGACACTGCCGAAAGCAAGGCGGGCAGGCTGCGCATTCTGGAGAAGGTTCTTGAGGTCAAGCAAAACTTTGCAAGTATCACATGCCCGTCGCTAGAATATGCAGCCCTTTGGCAATTTTCCCGCAAAAGTCGTTGGCATATTTTTACTCTCCACCCGCTAATTCATGCATTCGTAATAAAGCTGTGCTACCGATATTCTTAGACGTCACGCGGCTTCTGGACAGGCTGGCCAAACAGACTCTGCCAACTGGCGTGGATCGCGTTGGCCTTGCCTACATCCGCCACTATGCATCCCGCGCGCGTGCCGTACTGAGCGAGCGCGGATTTTATGTCGTATTGCCGGAGCGGGAATCGGCGCAGGCATTTGAGTTGTTGCTAAATCAGGACGCCACCCGTTGGAGGGATGCTCGGCGACTGATGGTGCGTGCTATTCTCGGCGCGCTGCGTCGGGAGCGATTTGCTCGGGGGGTGCTGCTGCATACCAGCCATTCCGGGTTGGAATATTGCCGGTATTTTCAATCACTGGCGAACCGGAATATCCGTACGGTTTTCATGCTGCACGATTTGATTCCGCTCACACACGCTGAATATTGTCGCCCAGGAGTGCGGGAGCTCCATCGGGAGCGGATGCGTGTGGCGCTTCGCCATGCGTCTGGTGTTATCGCTAATTCCAAAGCTACGCTCGATTCCTTAATCGAAGAAGCGCGATGGGCCGGATGGCCGTTGCCGAAGACGGTAGTGGCGCGTCTGGCTTCAGGCGTGCCGGCTGCCAACGTAGACGCGCGCCCGCTCGCGCAGCCGTATTTCGTCATGCTGGGCACAATTGAGCCGCGCAAGAATCACTGGTTTTTGCTCCATGTCTGGCGCCGTATGGTCGAGGAACTGGGTGAACGTGCCCCGACGTTGGTTGTCATCGGGCGGCGAGGGTGGGAGTGCGAAAACGTGGTGGATATGCTGGAACGCTGTGTGGCCCTGCGCGGCAAAGTCATAGAAGAGGCCAATTGTTCCGACCAGCGCCTCTACAACTATCTGCATCACGCCCAGGCCCTGCTGTTCCCATCTTTCGTGGAAGGCTACGGCATGCCGCTGGCCGAAGCACTGTCAATGCGGGTGCCTGTGATTGCCAGTGATCTGCCGGTGTTCCGGGAGATCGCAGGCGAGATACCGGACTATCTCGATCCGCTTGACGGCCCTGGCTGGATGGCGCGCATTTTGGAATATTCCACGGCGAATAGCGTGCGGCGCGCGAGCCAACTGATCCGCATTGAAGGGTTCCGCGAGCCCACATGGCAGCAGCACTTCGAGGTAGTTGATCAATTTATCGAGGAGCTGGCGTAAATGCGCGACATGGGCGCGGTTGCCGGGCCTGTGCCTCAGGTCGCCTCATACCTGCGTGGCGTGACGCGGGGCTGGCGCACGCTTGGCTCCATCGCGGGCGTTGCCGGTGGTGTATGGGGCGAGCGGCGGGTGGGGCGGGCAGTGCTCCGGCTCAAACGCTGCATTGATTCGACCACACCGACTTTGCTTCCAGGTCCGATCTGGTCGGAATGCAAGCTCGGGGAGCCGATGCTGTCTTGGTTCGTGCTGCCCGGGCCAGGTGGCGCGGGTGATCCGATGGAACAGGCCGTGCAGGGATTGCTTGCCAGCGTCGATAGCCTGGGGACCTCGCCGGAACTGCCTGACCTTATGGCGCGCATGGTCGCCGCCCGTGCGGACCTTGCACGCAATGCCACGCCTGTTTGTCCACCGGAGTTAATGCAGCCGCATAGTAAGCCGCGCGTGTTACTGATTGACCAGCAATGCGGTTGGGGCGCAACGAGGGCCGCGTTTGCGCGCATGGTGGCGGCGGCACAGAGCGAGCACCCCGGCGCAGAAATCTGGATCTGGCCCGCTGCCCGTGGCGCTGCGGGCGGGCTGTCCGGAGCGGGTGATCTGCCTACAGGCACGCGCAGAATTGCTGCGGGTTTCAGTTTTTTCGCCACGCTGTCACATATTGACCATACATATACGGTGAGCGCGCCCGAAGGCATGCAGGCTCTGTTGGCTGGCATACCTGTGCGCGTGTTTGGTCGCCCATACTATGCGGGCTGGGGCCTGACAACGGATGATCTTCCGATGCCGGACCGCCCCCACCGCCCCACACTCGCCGCATTGTTCGACGCGGTCTATCTGCGACTCGCGCGCTATCTTGACCCCGAAACCCATGGTGTTGGCACGCTGGAACGCTCGCTTGACAGCATTGAGCTGCAGCGCACGGTGCGTGCGCGCTATGCAGATTGCGAGCGAGTGGCGGGGGTGCGTTTCCAGCTATGGAAGCGGTTTTTCGCCACACCATTCCTGATGGCTGGCGGGAGCAAATTGCGCTGGGCGCGCGTGTCAGAAAAGATAGAGCACGGGGAGCGTGTGGCGCTGTGGGGGGGCAAGAGCACGGAGGGCATTCCAGCGAGTGCACCCATGTTGCGCATGGAAGATGGTTTCTTCCACTCCGACGGACTTGGCTCCGACATGAATGCGCCGTGCAGCCAGGTGCTCGATCGGGAGGGGCTGTATTTCGATGCGCGCACCCCGAACGAACTGACGCATACCCTGAACAGCGCGCAATTCGATGATGCGGAACTTGCTCGAGCGGCGGCTTTGCGTGAGTTGATAGCTCGCCTTGGCGTCACGAAGTACAACCTCGGCCGGCGCGCGCCGGGCTGGAACGCACCGGCCGGCAAGACGGTCATCCTCGTGGCTGGCCAGGTGGCCGACGATGCGTCGATCCGCTTCGGCACCGGGGCACTCGGCACGGCTGAAGCGCTGCTCGAAGCGGTGCGCAAGCGCAATCCAGATGGCTTCATCGTCTACAAGCCGCATCCAGATGTGTTGTCCGGCAACCGGCAGGGGCTGGTGCATGCCCACGAATTGGCCGACATTGTCGACGCCGAGTCCGACGTGGTCTCGTTGGTCGATTGCGCCGATGAGGTGCACGTGCTGTCATCGCTCGTTGGATTTGATGCTCTGCTGCGAGGCAAGCGCGTCTTCACCTATGGGTTGCCGTTCTATGCAGGCTGGGGGCTGACACAAGATGCGCTGGAGCAGCCGTGGCGGCAGCGCAAGCTGACGCTCGACATGCTGGTGGCTGGTGCGTTGCTGCGCTACCCAATCTATTGGGACTGGCGCACCCGGCTGTTCACCACGCCGGAAGCGGTGGTGCGCAAGCTCGGATCAACGGCAGCACGCCCGCTTGGGCGGATTGCGGATGACTGGAAGCGGCCGCTGCGCAAGGCGTGGCGCTGGAGCCGGAATGCGGCGTGGTACGGATATTGGGCCTGGGCGCAACGTCGGCAGGCGCGCCTGCGTGGAGTGCTGTAGCGGGGCAGGTGGCGACGAGCGTTGCGATGGGCCAAATGCATTGATTGAGTGAGTGGTAGTCCTTGAGGGAGTTGATATGAATATTTACCCCGTCATTCTGTGTGGCGGAAGCGGTACCCGTCTCTGGCCAATGTCGCGCGGCGGCTATCCGAAACAGTATCTGAAGCTCGTCGGCGAACACACGCTGGTGCAACAGACGGCGCTGCGCCTGCGCGGTATCGGCAATGTGGCCGCCCCGATCGTGATCACCAATGAGGAGCAGCGCTTTCTGGTGGCCGAGCAACTGCGCAGCGTCGACGTGAAACCGTCGGCAATCGTGCTTGAGCCGGTCGGCCGCGATACGGCGCCAGCCGTAGCCGTGGCGGCCCTGCTTGCATCGCAGGCAACGCCCGATGCGCTGCTGCTGGTACTGCCGTCGGATCACGTGATCGAGGACGACGTGGTGTTCGGCAAGCTCGCCACGGTTGCAGCCAGTGTCGCCAAGGATAACTTCTTGGTCACTTTTGGCATCGAGCCCACCGAGCCGCATACGGGTTACGGCTACATCCGCGGTGGCGAAGCGCTGGTTGCAGTCGATGGCACGTACCGGGTGGAGCGTTTTGTGGAAAAGCCGGACGCGGTGACCGCCGCCCGCTTGCTGGAAGAGGGTGGGTACTACTGGAACAGCGGCATGTTCATGCTGAAGGCGGCCGCTTACCTGGACGAACTCCGCCAGCATGCGCCCGAGATTCTCCGTCAAGCAGAACTGGCACTGAACGCCGCCAAGCGCGACGCTGATTTCGTGCGGCTCGATGCAGAGGCCTTCGGCGCCAGCCCCAAGCTGTCGATCGACTACGCCGTCATGGAAAAAACGGCACATGCTGCCGTTGTGACGGCGGCTGGCCTGGGCTGGAACGACATCGGTTCGTGGACGGCTCTTGCCGAGATCGCCAACGTCGACGACAACGGCAATGCGTTGTTTGGGGACGTGCTGGTCGAGGACGCGAGGAACACATACGTGCGGGCCGAGCACCGCATGGTGGCGGCGGTGGGCGTCAACGACCTGGTGATTGTGGAAACCGCCGATGCGATTCTGGTGTCGCACCGTGACAGAGCGCAGGACGTCAAGAAGATCGTCGAGCGTCTGAACAGCTCGGGCCGTCACGAGTCGGTCACGCACCGCAAGGTGTTTCGCCCTTGGGGTTCATATGAGGGCATTGACCAAGGCGAGCGCTTCCAGGTCAAGCGCATCATCGTCAATCCGGGCTCGTCGCTCAGTCTGCAAATGCATCACCATCGTGCAGAACATTGGATCGTGGTGTGCGGCACCGCCAAGGTATTCAACGGTGATCAGGTGATGCTGCTGTCGGAAAACCAGTCAACGTATATACCGCTAGGCGTGACGCATCGCCTGGAAAACCCGGGCAAGATTCCGCTTGAGCTGATTGAAGTGCAATCCGGATCCTACCTTGGCGAGGACGATATTGTTCGCTTCCAGGATCACTACGGGCGCGTTGCTTAGGCGAGCTCACGACTGCAAAGACTACCTCGCGCACGCGCCCACGGGCGCATGCCGAGGGCGGTGAGGCTACTGTTGGTCTGGTGGTTTGGTTTAGTTGGGGACGCTTATTTGTAGTCCCACTGCATCTGCTCGGTGATCGACACGGCGTCCGACGTGTCGAGGCAGCGGTCTAGATAACTGAGCAGCGAGCGCGGCTGAAAGCCCGTCTCTGTTACCAGTCGCGTGTTATCGAACACGTAGCTCATGCTGGCGAACTTGGCATATAGGTGGATGGATCGCGCGACCAGACGCACGTTGCCATCTTCGGTCAAGCGCAGAAATTTGCGAGCCAGCGCCTTCTCCTCGATTTTTTCCTGATACACGTAATCGGCCAGTGCCTGGGCATCTTCTTCCGGGCTCGCGCAGCGCTTGACGCGCGGGTACAGCGTGGCGATCTGCTCCGAATGCGCGTCGCCAGCGCTGATGTGATACAGGTCGTGCGCCAGCATCGGCTTGAGCGCCAGCCGCACGATGGCCTCGGCGCAATCGTCCACGGGGAGGATGTCGATACGGTCGCCCAACCGGCAACTGAAGGTCTCCAGCAGGGCGACCATGCGCAGCATCCAGAAGATGCTGCCAGACGGCGCGCAGCCCAACTGGCTGTGGCCGACTACGATGGACGGTCGGACTACCACCAGCGGCAACTCGGGATACGCTTCGCGCAGCTTCAGCTCGGCCATCCCTTTGGAATAGGTGTACTGCACCGCGTGTTGCTCAAGCGGCGGCACGTTCCAGCTTTCCTGCACGTGGCGGTCAGCAAGTTTGCCGCACGACATGCCGGTGCCAACCTGCAGAAAGCGCTTCAGCCGTTTGCCTTGGACAGCCTGCCTGCCCAGTGCCAGCACGCCACCCACGTTGGTTTCCCACAGCGACGGATGGTTGGAAAACGTCGCCAGCGCGGCGCAGTTGATGATGATTTCCGGGTCGCCAAGCGCGGTGGCGGCCGCATTGCGCAAGTCGAACGGCACGATTTGCGCTTCGCTAATGCCATCCAGCACCGTCTTCGGCAATTGAAAACGGCGCAGGTTGTTTCGCAGGCGCACGAGCCCGTCGGCGGGGGTGCCGCCGCGCACCGCAAATCGGGTGTCGCGCAGCAAACCCTTGTCCGCAAGGTTGGCGGCAACAGCGCCGCCTACAAAACCGGTCGCGCCGGTTAGCAGAATACTCATGCCTGAGACTCGAAAATTCGTCGCGTTGCGCAAAGGTACTTGCTCATCCGCGAGAAATGTAGGTTGCCGCCGTTATCGATATTGGCGCAGATGCGCTTGTCAGAGTCCGGTGACCAAACCGGATGTCGCCTCGGGGCTGGCCAGCCCGGAAAGGCATCGCCAAATCCAGGAGACGTATACGCTTGATGCTTTCGGCTCGCCAAGCGGTAGTCAAGCATGCTGCCGGGATCAGCGCCAAGCATCTGATTTTACAAGAATGTAGCCTTTCGGTCCCCTTTAGGGTGGCGTGTTTGCTTACCCCTCGTTGATAGGGTTGATTTCATGCGTGCAGTACCGTGCCGTTGGAGGTCTTGCTCGTGGTGATCTCTGGCGGTGTGTTGCTGGCGTTGTAGATGTCGACCGGCCCTTCCAGCCGAGCTGGTTTGGCTTCGTTCGGTAGGCTTCATCAAGAGAGCGATTGAAGTCAGGATGCTGGTAGGTACGGCTACAAGCCCTAGCGACACAGCCGCAGCGTCGTTGGATCGTCACCGGATTCACAAATCGAATTTCCCAACACAATCGGTCAAAGCCATCCACCCGAAGGGATGCAACTGCCGCCCCGCATACGCAGCGCATCGTTCGCAAATCTCTTGAGCAGTGGCGCGCGCGCCTTGCCCTTTCGTGCGCTGGAGAGGGCTCCATATAGGCATGGAAACTCCTCCTCTCGAATCGTTACGCACATATCAAACTGAATCGCCCCGGGGCGATTCAAGTTCCGTACGCAAGTGACTTTCATCGACGCCTGTAGAGCGGCTGGCGTTCATCACCTGATCAAGCTATCCGGACTGAACGCAGGACGAGAAACGACGTTCGTGTTCAGCAACATGCACAAGCGGATCGAAGAGCACCTGCGAGGTAGTGGCATGGCGTGGACGAGCCTGAGACCCACGGGTTTCATGCAGGAGTACATTTTTGAAGCACCGAGCATCGTTAACGATGGCTCGCTGTATCTGGCGCTCGACAACATCAAGCTGAGTCCGGTTGATTTGATGGACGTTGGAAAAGTTGGATTCCAGTTGCTTCGTGATGGCGGCTACCATGGGGAGGTGCTGCCCATGACGGGCCCCGACCTTTTGAGCATGGCTGACGTCGCCCAGCATTTGTCGACAGCAACGGGTCGCAAGGTACGGTATGTGCCCATCAGTCCGCTCGAGCGTTGGCGCGCCCTGGTTGCGGCTGGTATTCCTACGGAGGTGGCCGACGCGCTGGACAAGCAAGTCCACGAGCGGCTCCAGGGCGGGTCTGAGTCGACCATTGAACTATCGACGCACAAGCGCTTCAACGTGTTGCCGACGTCTTTTAGCCAATTTGCCGAACGGCATGCCATGGACTTTGGCGCAGGCCAGTAAAGCGGGAACAAAGCATGAAGCCTCAGGACAGCAGGCTGGGAGTTGACCCCGGCAGCGATGAATCAGGTGGCAGGGATATCAATGAACTTCTCGGCGCGGCGCGACGGGAAATCAAGGTGCACTGTTACCGCATGTTGGGGTCACTGCATGAGGCTGATGACGCCGTTCAGGATGCGTTCGTTCGTGCATGGCGAAGCTACGGCACGTTCGATGGCCGCGGTTCGTTTCGAGCGTGGCTCTATCGGATCGCGACAAACGTCTGTCTTGATGCGCTCAGCAAACGGAAAAATCTAGCGCGCCGCCTCCCAGATCAGCTCGACGGCCCCACCACCGCCATGCCGGACGGACAACCTGCGCCTGATGTTGCTTGGCTGGAGCCTTACCCCCAATCGGAACTGGACGCCGTCACCGACCCAGGCCCAACTCCTGAGGCGCGCATCAGCATGAGGGAAGCTACGGGCCTGGCGTTCATGGCGGCTATCCAGCAACTCGCCCCACGACAACGGGCTGCGCTTTTGCTGTGTGATGTACTGGGGTGGTCGGTAGCGGAGACGGCAGGTTTGCTGGGAGGGTCTGTCGCCTCAATCAATAGCGCCTTGCAACGCGCCCGCTCGAAGTTGGCCACTGGTTACAGTTCCGGAGAGATCACCAACGTAAGCGAGACAACGCCAAGCGAAAGGAGTCTTCTTCGCGGCTACGTACAAGCGTGGGAAGAGCGCGATGCCGATCGGTTGGCCACACTGCTCAAGCACGACGCGATCTATACGATGCCACCGCTCGCGCAGTGGTATGCCGGACGAGAATCGATACGAGCCTTCTTCGCATGGGCGTGGCCGGCATATTCGGACATACGGATGAAAGAAATCCGCGCAAATGGCGAACCTGGATTTGCTGCGTATTTCCGTTCGCGCTCCTCACCAATGGCGCCGCTGGCAGCGCACTCACTGCATGTCGTTTCGGTTGATGCAGACGGAATCTCACGGATGACCCTTTTTGTGGGCGGGAATGTGACGCGCCTTTTTGATGCGTTCGGCTTGCCCACGACTATCGCTGACGCTGCTTCTCCGACTCTTTCTTGATCTCAAGGGATCTCCCGGAGGAGCCGCATGACGGTTTCGTTGTCGCGGTGCTCTTCGGCCTGCGATTTGGCCAATCAAGCCGCGATTGACAGCCGGTTGCGCCCGGCGCGTTTCGCATCGTAAAGAGCCGAGTCAGCACGTGCGATGAGCTCATCGATCGCCTCGTCTGGGGCCAGCGTCGCGAGCCCGAGCGAGAGGGTCAGCGCGGGGACTTCCCCATCTTCATGGGCGTTGACGCGATCGAGAATGCGCTTGGCAAGGTCGACGGTATCCGTCTGTGAGCATTCGTCGAGCACGATCATGAATTCTTCGCCACCCCAGCGAATGACAGCGTCGCGGCTGCGGACCGCTTGCCGGAGCATGTCGGCCACCTCGGCCAGTACGCGGTCTCCGGTGGGATGACCGAACTCGTCATTGATTCTCTTGAAGTGGTCGATGTCGCACATGACGAGGGTAAGGGGGCGCTGCAGCGTCCTGGCGGTCCTGTACCGCTCCGCAAGGAGTTGCTCGCCATGGTGACGATTGTGCAGACCGGTGAGCTTGTCTTTGGTGGCTGCACGTAACAGTGCCTGTTCCCGCTCTACGCGTTTGGTAATGTCTTTGCTCACACTAACGTAGTGGCTTATACGCCCTTTCTCTCCGAATATCGGCGAGATGCTTTGTTCTGCATGGTAGAGCGAGCCGTCACGGCGCCGATTGATGAAGGTGGCGCGAAAATTTTGTCCGCTGGCAAGCGAGCGGCGCATAGCCGCATAAAAAGCCTCGTCATGTTTGCCTGACTTGAACATGGCGGGCGTGCTGCCTTGGATTTCGTCGACCGTGTAGCCCGTGGACTTGGCGAAGGCAGCATTCGCGAAGATGATCCGAGCTTTTGCATCCGTAAGCATGACCGGGTCACTTGTTGCATCAAGCGCGCGTGCGAGCAGTCTGTTTGTCTGCTCTGCCTGTTCGTAGTCGGAAATATCCTGTTGCACCGAGACAAAATTGGTGACCAACCCGCTGTCGTCGCGAACTGGTGAAATGCTCCAGCGGACGGTGTAGCTTGAGCCGTCCTTTCGATAGTTCGTTGCGGTGCCCTCGAAGAGTCGCGCCTCTTTCAGGCAGATGCGAAGTTCATCAATCAATGCCGGATCGGTGTCCGGACCTTGAAGAATCCTAAGGGAGTGGCCGCGTAGCTCGTCCAGAGAATAGCCCGTCATGGCTGTGAACGCTGGATTGGCAAATTGCACTCGGCAACCGACAGCGATGTCGGCATCGGTGATCACGATGGCATTCCATGCCTGCGTAATGGCCGCCTCGAATAGTTTTAGCAGTGGTGGGCTCATAAGTTACCGGGCTCGGTTGTCCAATCGAACGGGGTTGATGGGAATCAGCCGTCCGCCAGCCCGGACGGATCGGCCCGAATAGCCGGTGTGCCCGCAGTCGGTCTGGCTAAAGTCCGTGTGACCATCAGCGAGTGTTTGATACCGGTGGCATTGCTCTGAACGTAGGCTTTGCGAACAGATAGCCTTGCATGAGCGTGATACCCGCGGCAGCGAGGAAGTCGCGTTCCGGTGCCGTTTCAACACCTTCGGCAATGACCCGGATCCCGAGGTCGTTGCAGATGCTGAGCACACCGCAAACAATGCGTTGACGCACCAGATCTGAATCGATTCCTCGGATAAGTGCCATATCCAACTTGATCAGGTCCGGCTGGAAATCGGCGAGTAGGGTGAGCCCGGAGTGGCCGGCACCGAAATCATCAATCGCGGTTTGGAAGCCGAACGATTGATATGCCCGAAAGATCTCCAGGAGGTGGGGGCGGTTGATGATGTCTTCGCCCTCGATGGTTTCGAAGATGATCCGATTGATGGGAAAGCCGAATTTTTCGGCCGCTTCAAACGTTGTGCGGATACATGCGGCAGGCTGATACACCGCATTCGGCATGAAATTGATGGATAGAAAGGTGTCCATCCCTATCCCGGCCGCCTGCTCAATTGCGGTGGTGCGGCACCGTTGGTCAAACCGGTAACGGTTTGCCTCGTCCACTTGCGTCAGCACCGATGCCGCAGGCTCTCCGTTGGGTCCGCGTACGAGCGCTTCGTGTGCGTAGGCGTCGCCCGTGCGCAGATCAACGATCGGCTGAAATGCGAAGGCCATCTCGATAGCGGTGCCATCATCGGAGTTGCATCCGGAGCAGCGCTTGTTGGGTGCCGATGGTTGGCTTGCGTTATGGATCTGAATCATCTTGGCAAAACGAGTAAAGGATTTTGGGCAACGGCTTCACGCCTGGTCGGGGCGTGGTCGTTGAACACTGCACGCTCCTGCCAAGCAGGCTTGTGCGACGTTGACTTCACTCGAAGTGCAGTACAGCGCCAGTAGTGGATCGACGCGAGCTAACTTCGCTCACGTGACGGGGAAGGGGGAGTTGGATAATAGATCAATTGCCCATCCCGCGCAGTGCACTCTTAGTCGGCAAAGAGGGGGGCGGGGGATGACCGATCACCGCTGCCGGCGGATCCAGCTCGCCAATGCCAGTAGTACGCACAGGCCAGCCAGCCACAGCGGCAAACGTGTAAGTCCGAAGATCGCCGCTCGGTAGCTCGGGAGTGAGGCGTACCACTCTGCTGGTTCGGGCTGGGCAGACAGCGCGTACGTCAAAAAATGAGCGGTGACGGCGACAAGCCAAGCGCCAACAACTACCCGCGTGCGAGCCATAGCTTGACCGCGTTATTTACTTCGGTGGCGATCTCAGGTGCCACCAACCGGTCCTTGTAAATTGTTTGGTGCGCCTGAGCGGCTGGACAGATTCGCAGATGTACCGATCGATGACCTCCGAGAGCAGCGGATCTTCCTGCTTGGCGGTCTTCAGGGCGCCTGACTGGTCGAGCTCCTTTTCGCGCTTCACGAGCCAGGCCCGCGCAGCCGGCGCACGGTCGAACGTCTTGGTCTCTGTATGTACGACCACGCCGCCTTCCTTCCGGCGGATTTGGGCCGTGTACCCTATACTCCCGTCCCTGCGTTTTCGCTCGCTGATCGAGCCCATTTTTCCTCGATGCCACGCCGTAGCATTGGGCCGAAAAAATGAGCGGAAACCGCCACAAATCTCATGAAATCGCGCAGAAAACAGTAGGGTGTAAGCGCTTGAATTCAAACCGTATTCCAATGAAATCAACGCCTAGGCGGCTGAGCGTGGCCCCGATGATGGATTGGACTGACAGACATTGCCGGTTCTTCCATCGCCAGATCTCGCGCCACACGTGGCTCTACACCGAAATGGTGACCACGGGCGCGCTGCTGCACGGCGACGTCCCGCGCCACCTCGATTTTGACGAGTTCGAGCATCCCGTGGCGCTCCAGCTCGGCGGCAGTGAACCGGACGATCTGGCCCAGGCCGCGCGCCTCGGCCAGCAATGGGGCTACAAAGAAATCAACCTCAACTGCGGCTGCCCGTCGGAGCGCGTGCAGCGCGGTGCGTTCGGCGCCTGCCTGATGGCTGAGCCCAAGCTCGTCGCGCAGGGTGTCACGGCGATGCGCGATGCGGTGTCGATTCCGGTCACGGTCAAGCACCGCATCGGCATTGATGCAATCGAGACCTACGATTTCGTGCGCGATTTCGTCGGCACCATCGCCGAGGCGGGTTGCGAGACGTTCATCGTGCACGCGCGCAATGCCATCCTGAAAGGCCTGAGCCCGAAGGAAAATCGCGAGATTCCGCCGCTGCGCTACGAAGTCGTCTATCAGCTCAAGCGGGATTTCCCGCATCTGGAAATTCTGCTCAACGGTGGGGTGCAGACGCTCGAGCAGATCGACACGCACCTGGCGCACGTTGATGGCGTAATGATCGGCCGTGAGGCGTATCACCATCCGCATCTGATGGCTGCGTTCGATGCGCGCTACTACGGCGCAGGCACCGAGGCCCCCACGCGCGCCGAGGTGGAAGACGCGATGATCGGCTACGTCGGCCGCTGGGTAGAGCGTGGCGGCTACGCAGGTGCGGCGGTGCGGCACATGCTGGGGCTGTATCGCGGTGTGGCGGGCGCGCGCGGCTGGCGGCGCGTGCTGTCGGACTCCAAGGCGCTGGGCCGCGTCAAGACGCTGGCCGACGCCCATGCACTGTTCGACGAGGCGCGTGCCCACCTGCGGCGTGGCGAAGAATCGAATGAGGAGGCGGTAGCGGTTTGATGCGGGGAAAGGGGCGTTGCCCCGATCGCTGAATGCAAAAAAGCCCGCGAATGCGGGCTTTTTCTTGAAACTTGGGGTGACTGATGGGATTCGAACCCACGACAACCAGAATCACAATCTGGGACTCTACCAACTGAGCTACAGCCACCGTTGTTGCCTGACCGGCGTGTCGCCGTTCAAGGAAACAGCGATTATACAAACATTCTTTCGCCTTGCCTAGAGGGTTTCGCAACGGAGTTCAACGACTCTCCGCCACGATGGTTCCCTGGTGGTATATGACCTTCCAGCCATCCAGCGTCCGCCGCCACAACGTCGCCCGCCGCGTCGTCCGGTTCGACTGCACCAGCGTGTACGTCAGCAGGTAGTTGTCCGGCGCAATCTCTTGGCAGCGGAAATCGCGCGTTTGCCAGAAATCCTCGCCGATGTGGCCGTGCCGGGCATCGAGAACGCCAAGCACATAGCTGCGGCTGTAGCGCTGACCCGAGGCACCGGTTTCCCAGAAGTCTTCCGTGGTCATGCGCTCGAAGTCTTCGCGGCGCGTGCCGAACTCGGGGCGATGGAAGATGGGTTCGCGCCGGCGCAGTTCTTCCAGCACGCTCAACAGACCGGGGGCGGTGTCCAGAGACGGTTCCATGCGGCAAGCCTCCTGGGAAAGCTCCAAGCATACCGCGCAGCGGGCGTGCCTTAGCGTTTTCGCGCTGCACAATGCGTGGCTTGCGCTTCGCCCCTATGATGGCGCCTTCGCCTTTTTCGGAAACCACTTCGATGCAACGCACTGCCCGTATTGGCCTGTCTTCGCTGACGATCGCACTGTCGCTGGCTTGCGGCACCGGCGCCTTTGCCGCCACGATTCAGAAACCGCAACTCGACGCGCTGCTCGCCGCCGAGCAATCCAAGGCATCGGCCGATCTGAACAGCTTTCTTGCGGCAGCCGCGAAGGCCGATCCGCAAGTCGCGGGCAGTGTCGCCGCGTACCAGAAGAAGGCTCCGGTGGCCGGCGATGACCTCGTCAACATCGGGCGCCTGCTGGGTCTGTACAACCGCCTGCACAACCAGCAGGCCGTGATTGGTTCGATCGAAAAGATGGTCGCGCTGCCCACGGTGCGCGACGACAAGATTCCGCAGTACGAAAACCCCGCCATCGTCGCGTTTGGCAAGCTGATCGAGGGCATGGCGCGCGATTTCGGCTTGAAATACCGCAACGTCGACAACCGCGTCTTTGAAGTTACGCTGCCCGGCACCGGCTCGGACGAGTTCGGCATCCTGACGCACGCCGACGTCGTACCCGCCAAGGCCGAGGAGTGGGTGCTCGGCGACGGCACCAAGCTCGATCCGTTCAAGGTCACGCGCGTCGGCAATCTGCTGTACGGCCGTGGCACGATTGACGACAAGGGCTCGATTGCCGCCGCGATGTACGCCATGAAAACGGTCAAGGACAGTGGCGTGCCGCTCGCGCGCACCATCCGCCTGATGATCGAAACCACCGAAGAAACCGGTGGCGATGGCATGAAGTACTACCGTGAGCACACGCAATTGCCTGCGTACAACATCGTGCTCGACAGCAAGTACCCGGCCGTGGTTGCAGAGAAAGGCTCGGGCGCATTGAAGGTGTTCTTCCCTGCGCAAGCTGGCGATGCTTCGCATACGGCCATCGTTTCGATGACGGGCGCGGCGTCGGCAAGCTCCATCCCACAAACGGCCACCGCCACGCTCAAGGGCGGTGATCTGGGCCTGGCCGCCGCCGCGCTCGAAGCCAAGCGCGATGGGTTCGTGAACAGCTTGGCAGGGCAGGGCAAGTTCTCGATCGACATCGCGCGCACGGGCGACAGCATCGTCGTGAAGGTGACTGGCGCCTCCGCACACGGCTCGCGTCCGGAAGAGGGCGTCAACCCGCTGCCGCGCCTCGCGCTGTTCCTGCGTGCAGCCGATCTCGGCTTGGCAGACAACGCCTACGCTCATGCCGTGCGCTACCTCACCGACCTTTACGGCACCGACTACCTCGGCACTACCATGGGCGTCGCCTACAAGGACGACTTCATGGGGCCGCTCACCATTTCGCCTACGGTGATCGGCGACAAGAATGGCCGCGTGGAGGTGAGCGCCAACGTGCGCATGCCGCGCGGCAAAACGCCTGATGCGCTGCGCGGTGAAATCGCCGGCAAGATCAACGCATGGGCCAAGGCCAACCATGTCGCCCTCGAGATCAACCACGATCAAGGCAACTGGATGGCGCGCGATCCGAAGGGCGCGTGGCTGTCGACGCTGCTCAACATTTATGGTGACACCACGGGCCTCGACGCCAAGCCCGTGCCGACGGCCGGCAGCACGACGGCCAAGCTGATGCCGAACGCCATCAATTTCGGCCCGGCCATGCCGGGCAAGAAGTACACGGCGCACAACGCCAACGAGTACAAGGAAGTGCAGGACCTCGACCTCGATATGCAGATGTTCACCGAGATGTTGGTGCGCATCGGCAACCTGCAGTCAATGCAATAACCGACGCACGATCGCCATGAACATCATCCGCGCCAAGTCGTTCACCGCCGAGCGTGCCTGGGGCGCGCTCGATATTGCCAATATGAGTGGCATTACCACGCGCCTGCATTGGACGGACCAGCCTTACCGCTGGCATGTGAACGACGGTGAGGAGGTGTTCGTGGTGCTCGACGGTACGGTCGACATGCATTACCGCGAAGCCGGCGAGGAGAAAGTCGCGACGCTGGAACCCGGCGATATCTTCTTCGCCGGTATCGGCTGCGAGCATGTGGCGCACCCGCGGGGCGAGGCGCGAATCCTCGTCGTCGAGAAAGCGGGGAGCGTTTAGCGGCTCGCCTGCCGGTCGCGGCGCAAAAAAAAGCCCGCAATGTGCGGGCTTCGAATTCAGCGATCTCATTGCCCCTGAGGGCATTAGCAATACTACTGTCACGTACGCCAAACAACATCGGGGTAAACGTCCGTTTCACCGACGGAACATCGTTAAATGTGCCGTTGCAGCAACTTACGAGCAGAAAAAAAACAGCCCGCTCAAACGGCGGGCCGAAAATCAGTTGAAGAAAGCCCTGTCCTCAGGGCACGGCAAGTGTATGAAATCAGTTGCGGCGGCAGCATTGGGGTATGCCCTGATCGGCCGCTGCAGCGCGCTTCACAGCCCTCATCGGCCTTCTCTTTCCCTCAGCAGCTTTCGGCGCCAGCAGTGCGCGAGGCCGCTGGAATCGCATCCAGCATGCGGCAGATGGCGGCCATGCTGCCGACCATCGTACGGCGCTGCTCCCCTTGATAGATGCGCACGCCCTGGGTTTGGCGGAAGGGAACCGGCTGTACCGGGCGGCGGCGGGAAGACATCGATCCGAGTCGCATGGCAGACCTCGTGAGTTCGGGTGGAAAAGCGAGTGGCAAGACTCCGCCCCGGCGAGCCGCTGGCTCACCTTCAAGTGGAATCAAACAGCGAAGGTTTGGCGCTGAGATGCGCCGGAGACTTACGGAGCAGCAGGCCGGATCAGACCGACGGCCAAGCCCTCCAGGTGAAACTCATCGCGATCCAGATCAACGTGGATCGGTTCGAAATCGGGGTTCTCGGCAATCAGCTCGACATGCCGGCCCTTGCGCTGGAAGCGCTTGACCGTGACGTCGTCGCCCAGTCGAGCCACGACGATCTTGCCGTTGGTGGCTTCACTGGCGCGCTGCACGGCCAGTAGATCGCCATCGAGAATGCCGGCGTCGCGCATGCTCATACCACGCACCTTCAGCAGAAAATCGGGCTGCGCAGAGAACAGCGACGGATCCACTTGGTACTGGCGATCAATATGCTCGGCAGCCAGGATCGGACTACCGGCGGCCACGCGGCCCACCAGCGGCAGTGTCAACTGCATCAATCCCATCGACGGCAGCGAGAACTGATGCTGCGCCGTGTCGCCCGCCGCCCGCAGCCGAATGCCACGCGAGGCGCCCGGCGTCAGTTCAATCACGCCCTTGCGTGCCAACGCGCGGAGGTGTTCCTCAGCCGCATTGGGCGACGAGAAGCCAAACTCCGCGGCAATCTCGGCGCGCGTCGGCGGAAAGCCCGTGCGCTGGATCGTCTGGCGGATGAGGTCATAAATCTGCTGCTGGCGGGGGGTGAGGGTGGCCATCGGCGCACTGTATATTTGAACAGGTGCTGTGATTTTATACAGTGACGCAGGAAGCGCAAGTGATTTTGTTGTGACCTGTTGCGCAGGCGCCCAGTCCTTATGACCGGCGTCAAAACCCATGCGACTGGTTAGAAGCTTATGCGCAATCCATGCAGGCGCGGCCGCGGCGAATCGCATAAAATCAAGGCCTTGACCGATTTTTGCATCGCCACATAACCCGATTGAGCTTCATTGGGTTGGCCCGAATGTCACCATGTCCGCCTTCAATCAAGAGACCGTTCTGAGCGTCCATCACTGGAATGACTCGCTGTTCAGCTTCAAGACCACCCGCGACCAGGCGCTGCGCTTCCATAACGGCCACTTCGTCATGATCGGGCTGGAGGTCGAAGGCAAGCCGCTGATGCGCGCCTACAGCATCGCGAGCCCGAACTACGAAGAGCACCTCGAGTTCTTCAGCATCAAGGTGCAGAACGGCCCCCTGACGTCGCGACTGCAGCATCTGAAGGTGGGCGACAAGCTGCTGGTGAGCAAGAAGCCGGTCGGCACGCTCGTACTGGATGACCTGCTACCCGGTAAGAACCTGTATCTGTTCGGCACCGGCACCGGCCTCGCGCCGTTCATGAGCATCATCCAGGACCCGGACACCTATGAGCGCTTCGAGAAGGTCGTGCTGCTGCACGGCGTGCGCCAAGTGAGCGAGTTGGCTTATGCCGACTTCATCACCCGGGAATTGCCGAACAACGAGTTCTTTGGCGATCAGGTGCGCGAAAAGCTGATCTATTACCCCACGGTTACGCGTGAGCCGTTCCGCAACATGGGCCGCCTGACGGACCTCGTCGACAGCGGCAAGCTGTCTGTCGATATCGGCCTGCCCCCGATGGATCCGGCAGTCGACCGCGCCATGATCTGTGGCAGCCCGGCCATGCTGGAAGACACCTGCAAGCTGCTCGACGACCGCGGTTTCAAGATCTCGCCGCGCATGGGCGAAGCGGGTGACTACGTGATCGAGCGCGCCTTCGTCGAGAAATAATCGATACGGCTTCTGTTGCAAACGCCGGCCTGGGTGCCGGCGTTTTGTTTTTGCCGGCGCCCCGGGCAATCCCGCGTCGGCAAAGGCGATGCGGGCGGATACAATGCGCGCCTTGCCCACCACGCATGTCTGCAACGATGTCCTTGCCTACCATCGCCATCCTCGCCACCGGCGGCACGATCGCCGGCTCTGCTGACGACGCTGGCTCCGCCGCACGCTATCGCGCTGGCGCCGTCCCCATCGATCAACTGCTCGCGGCCAGCAAGCTTGGTTTGGAGCGCCTCGCCAACGTGCGCGCTGAACAGGTCGCACAGATCGATAGCAAGGATCTGACCTTCGACGTATGGGAAAAGCTGGTGGCGCGTATCCGTCACTGGATCGACGTCGAGCGTGTGGATGGCGTGGTCATCACGCACGGCACTGACACGCTGGAAGAGACCGCGATGCTACTGCACCTGACGCAGCAGACCGATACACCGATCGTCCTGACTGCGGCGATGCGGCCGTCGACGTCGCTGTCGGCGGATGGCCCGCTGAATCTGCTGAATGCGGTGCGGCTGGCGGCCAGTCCGTCTGCGCGCGGGCGAGGCGTGCTGGTGGCGCTCAACCAGCGCGTGCATGCCGCCCGCGATGTCCAGAAGGGTCACACTTACGCGGTTGAGGCGTTTGTTTCGCCGGACACCGGCGCGCTGGGTTTCGTGCTCGACACGCAGGTGCAGTTTCAGCGGGTAGGGCAACGTGTGGCCGCAGCCGACGTGCTGCCGATGCCGCCTGCGGGCCAGTGGCCCTGGGTTGAGGTTGTGGCGAGCTATGCCCAGCCCGATGCTCGCGTGGTGGATGCGCTGGTTGCCGCGGGCGTGAAGGGGCTGGTGATTGCCGCAACCGGTGCGGGTTCCATCCATGCCAATCTTGAAGCGGCGCTGAACCGGGCGAGTCAGCAGGGGGTTTTCGTACTGCGCTCCACGCGTACCGGTGCTGGCGTGGTGCCTGCGCTGCCTAGTGCGGACCGCTGGGCGTCGAGCGGTACGCTCAACCCATATAAGGCGCGTGTGCTTCTGACGTTGCTTTTAGCCTCTGGTCGCGCCCAGGCAGAAGTTGCCTCGCTTCAGCAAGTCATTGATCGATATTGAAAAAGTCGCAAAAGCCTGCGTATAATAGCAGGCTAACCAACCTTGCTGCACCGGAGTGTGACGCCCGGGCGGCTTAATCCACAAGGAGCGTCAATGCGTCATTACGAAATCGTATTCATCGTCCATCCGGACCAGAGCGAGCAAGTGCCCGCGATGATCGAGCGCTACAAGAGCACGGTCACCTCGCAAGGCGGCCAAGTGCACCGCGTCGAGGACTGGGGCCGTCGTCAACTGGCCTACATGATCCAGAAGCTCGCGAAGGCTCACTACGTGTGCCTGAACATCGAGTGCGGCAAGGAAACCCTGGCTGAGCTTGAGCACGCCTTCAAGTTCAACGACGCCGTGCTGCGTCACCTCATCGTTCAGACCAAGAAGGCTGAAACGGCGCCGTCGCCGATGATGAAGGAAGTCGCACGCGAAGAGGCCAAGAAGGCCGCCGCTCAGACCGAACAGGCCGCCTGATGCCGCGCGGTGCTGCGCAAGCCTGATCGCGCATCACCAGCATGAACGAAACCCTCGGGGACAACGCCATCAACCGCCTGCAGCTCGTGGCCACTCTGGTCGAGCGCGAGGTGATGCGATACACCCCAGCCGGCGTGCCGATCGTCAATTGTCTGCTGGCATACAGCGGGCAGGCGGTCGAAGCGCAGACAGTGCGGCAGATCGAGTTTTCGATGGAGGCACTGGCAGCCGGCAAGATGGCTTCCGTTCTGGATCGCATCGCTCCGGGCACCGTCCTGGATTGCGTGGGATTCCTGGCTCGCAAGCACCGCAGCAGTAAGGCACTGGTCTTTCACATCTCCGGATGTAACGTATTCGTAAAGGATTGAATCATGGCATTCATGAACAAGAAGCAGCGCGACGCGAAGAACAAGAAGCGCTTCCAGCAGCAAAACCCGTTGTTCAAGCGCAAGAAGTTCTGCCGCTTTACCGTGGCTGGCGTTGAGCAGATCGACTACAAGGATCTGGACACGCTCAAGGACTTCATCGGCGAGAACGGCAAGATCACGCCGGCCCGCCTGACCGGCACGCGCGCGATCTATCAGCGCCAGCTGGACACGGCCATCAAGCGCGCACGTTTCCTCGCGCTGATGCCGTACACCGATCAGCACAAGCACTAATCAGCGGGATAAGGAGAACTGACAATGCAAATTATTCTGCTCGAGAAGGTCGTCAACCTGGGTAACCTGGGCGACGTGGTGCGCGTGAAGGACGGTTACGCTCGTAACTTCCTGATCCCGAACAAGCAAGCTCGCCGCGCTACGGATTCCGCCATCAAGGAATTCGAAGCCCGTCGTGCTGAGCTGGAAAAGCTGGCTGCTGAAAAGCTGGCAGCTGCACAAGCCGAAGGCGAGAAGCTGAACGGCCTGACGCTGCAACTGTCGCAAAAGGCTGGTGTGGATGGCCGTCTGTTCGGCTCCGTCACCAATCACGACATCGCCGACGCACTGGTTGCACAAGGCTTCAAGGTCGAGAAGGCGCAAGTGCGTATGCCGAATGGCCCGCTGAAGACCGTTGGCGATCACCCGGTCGTCGTGTCGCTGCACACCGATGTGGCAGTCGACGTGACGGTGTTGGTGCAGGGCGACGCAGTCTAAGCACGCAAGCTGCACCTCGCGGCGCCTGGGCAGCCGGCCGGCGCGAGTCAAGAAGGCAGGGACGAAAGTCTCTGCCTTTTTTGTTGTCCTTTGTGTCAGGGGTTCAAATTGAAGACTGAGCAGCGCCGTTATAATCCCGCCATGAACGCGCCCTCCGATCCCCAGCTCGATTCCCTCAAGGTGCCCCCGCATTCCATCGAGGCCGAACAGTCGGTGCTCGGCGGGTTGCTGTTGGATAACGCCGCCTGGGATCGCATTGCCGATTTCATCAACGAGCACGATTTCTACCGCTACGACCACCGGCTGATCTTCCACAATATCGGCAAGTTGATCTCGCAGGCCAAGCCGGCTGACGTGATCACGGTGTACGAGCAACTGCAGGCCGCTGGCAAGGCGGAAGAGGTGGGTGGCCTGGCGTACCTGAACGCGCTGGCCCAAAACACGCCGAGCGCCGCCAATATCCGTCGCTATGCGGAGATCGTTCGCGACCGCGGCGTGCTGCGCCAACTCGTGACGATCGCCGACGAGATTTCCGCTGGTGCCTTCAACCCGCAGGGGCGCGACGTGCGCCAGTTGTTGGACGAGGCCGAATCCAAGGTGTTCGCGATTGCCGAAGAGGGCTCGCGTGGGCAGAAGGGCTTCCTGGAAATTCAGCCGCTGCTGACGCAGGTGGTCGAGCGCATCGATGAGCTGTACCACCGCGATAACCAGAGCGACATTACCGGTGTGCCGACGGGTTTCGTTGACCTCGATCGCATGACCAGCGGTATGCAGGGCGGCGACCTGATCATCGTGGCCGGTCGCCCATCGATGGGTAAGACGGCATTCTCCCTGAACATCGGCGAACACGTGGCGGTGGAGCAGGGCCTGCCGGTGGCTGTGTTCTCAATGGAAATGGCGGGTACGCAGCTCGCCATGCGTATGCTGGGTTCGGTCGGTCGATTGGATCAGCACCGCCTGCGCACCGGCCGACTGCTCGACGAGGATTGGCCGCGCCTGACGCATGCCATCCAGAAGATGAACGACGCGCAGCTCTTCATCGACGAAACCCCTGCGTTGAACCCGATGGAGTTGCGTGCACGTTCGCGCCGGCTTGCACGCCAGTGTGGACAGCTCGGCCTGATCGTCATCGACTACCTGCAGCTGATGTCGGGCTCGGGCAGCGGTGAGAACCGTGCGACCGAAATTTCGGAAATCTCGCGATCGCTCAAGGGTCTGGCGAAGGAACTCAACTGCCCCGTGATCGCATTGTCGCAGTTGAACCGAAGCTTGGAGCAGCGCCCGAACAAGCGTCCTGTGATGTCGGACTTGCGCGAATCCGGTGCTATCGAACAGGACGCCGACGTGATCCTGTTCATCTATCGCGATCAGGTCTACAACCCCGATTCTCCGGACAAGGGTACGGCCGAAATCATCATTGGTAAGCAGCGTAACGGCCCGATTGGGACCGTTCGCCTTACGTTCCTGGGTGAATACACGAAGTTCGACAACTTCACCGGGGGCAATGCCTTCTTTGACAACGACACGTAACGTGTAATTCGTGTCGGCCTGCCACAACGTGCCACGCATGTCGCGAGGCTGGTTCCGGTAAAATATTGCGTTTTAATGACAGCGCCGGCGGTGATCCCGTCCGGCGTTGTTTTTACGACTCCTGCTTTTTTCCGTTCCCAAGGATCATCATGTTCGGTCGCTTCATGCCCACCGAAGGCAAGTTTTTTGAGTACTTCAACCAGCACGCCGAGTGCGCCGTCAAGGCGGCCCACGCGCTGAAGGAGCTGGTCAACGATTTGCCCAATGCCGAAATGCATGCACGCAACGTGCAGAATTTTGAAAAGAAGGCCGATCGCATCACGCATGACACGATCGAACTGCTGCACAAGACTTTCATCACCCCGCTTGATCGCGACGAGATCCACAAGTTGATCACGACGATGGACGACATCCTCGACCTGATGGAAGACGTGTCGCTCACCATCTCGTTGTACGACGTGACCAACGTGACGGACGAGGCGCGCCAGCTCGCGACCATCTGCGTGGCTTGCTGCGAGGAAGTCCGCAAGGCCGTGGCGCTGCTCAGCGACATGAACAACGGCCGCCAGATCCTCACCATTGCCCACGAAATCGACCGTCTTGAGTCGGATGCCGATCGCGTGATGCGCGCTGCCATGGCCAAGCTGTTTCGCACCGAGAACGACATCAAGCTGCTGATCAAGCTCAAGGCGATCTACGAACAACTGGAGAGCATCACCGACCGTTGCGAGGATGTCGCCAACATCATCGAAGGCATCGTGCTCGAAAACGCCTGACGAGACGACGCCTCATGCATACGCTTCAGATCAGTCTCTGGGTGGTCGTTCTGCTGGTGGCGCTGGCCATTGTGTTCGACTTCATGAATGGCTTTCACGACGCGGCCAACTCCATTGCGACGGTGGTGTCGACCGGCGTGCTCAAGCCGCAGCAGGCAGTGGCCATGGCCGCTGCCTGCAACGTGATCGCCATTTTCATCTTCCACCTCAAGGTGGCAACCACGGTGGGACGGGACACGATTGATCCGTCCATCGTCGATCATTACGTCATCTTCGGGGCGTTGGTCGGCGCCATCGCGTGGAACATCATCACGTGGTACTACGGCATTCCGTCCAGCTCGTCGCACGCGCTCATCGGTGGCTTGGTAGGCGCGGCTGTGGCCAAGTCCGGCACGGGCTCGCTGGTGGCCAGTGGCTTGCTCAAGACCGTGGCGTTCATCCTGATTTCGCCGTTGCTGGGTTTTATCCTCGGCTCGCTCTTGATGGTGGCGGTGTCCTGGCTGTTCTTCCGAACGCCGCCATCCAAGGTGGACCGATGGTTCCGGCGCTTGCAACTGCTCTCCGCTTCGCTGTACAGCCTGGGCCATGGCGGCAACGATGCGCAGAAGACCATCGGCATCATCTGGATGCTGCTGATTGCGGGCGGCTACGCGTCGGCCACGGCAACCGAACCGCCGATCTGGGTCATCGTCTGCTGCTATGTGGCGATCGGCTTGGGTACGCTGCTGGGTGGCTGGCGGATCGTGCGCACGATGGGTCAGAAGATCACCAAGCTCAAGCCGGTCGGCGGTTTCTGCGCGGAAACCGGTGGCGCCATGACGCTGTTCTTCGCTTCGGCGTTGGGCGTGCCAGTGTCGACGACGCACACCATCACAGGCGCCATTGTCGGTGTGGGCGCGGCGCAGAAAGCTTCTGCCGTGCGCTGGGGGGTGGCAGGCAACATCGTCTGGGCGTGGGTGTTGACGATTCCCGCGTCGGCGTTCATGGCGGCCATCGCCTGGTGGATCGGTCGACACGTGCTGTAAGCAAAGCCGGCCTCGGATTCACTTCGCAAAAACGAAACGCCCACCAAACCGGTGGGCGTTTTGCATTGGGGCGAGCGATGCGCTACTGCGTGGCAAAGCGCGCGATGGGGTCGTCATCCGCAGGCGGCGTCGCAGCCGCCGGCACGCGTGTCGACATCAGGCTGTCGGCCTGAGCATCGCGTGTGCGGGCGAGGGTACCGAGCGGATCATCGTCGATTGGGCTGGCAGGGCTGACGGGCGCCGGCGTGATGGGGGCGATGGTCGGCGCCGGTGCATCGGGCAGGTTGCTCACGGCCACGACACGGCGTGCGCCCCCGTAGCGGTTGGCCCAATAAGACTTGGTCATGTCTTCAAGGCGCACCGTGCCGCCTGTGGCCGGTGCGTGGACAAACCGGTTCTGCCCGACATAGATGCCCACGTGCGAGTTCGGCTGGCCGGTCGTGTTGAAGAAGACGAGGTCGCCCGATGCAACATCGCGGCGATCCAGTGAGGTGCCGCGGCGGCCCATTTCGGCGGCGGTACGCGGCAGGTTCACAGACGCAGCGCGTTGCACGACGTAGCGCACGAGCCCGCTGCAATCGAAGCCGCTGTCGGGTGTATTGCCGCCGTAGCGGTAGGGCGTGCCGACCAGCGCCATGGCTTCGATGGAGATTTCTTCCAGACCGGCGCTCGGATCCTGGATCGGGGCGCCGCGCGTGCGCAGGCCAGTATCGCGCGAGGCGGTGGAGCGGGTCGGGGTCGAGGAGCATGCGGACAGCAGGCACACCAGCGCCAGCAGGGCGGCGCCTGCCAGTCGCATGTTGCCGTGGGGAAAGCTGTGCCGCGTGAGCATTGGCCATCAGGAGAGTCCGGATAGCGAGCATGCTATGCGCGCCGCGTCAGAAAGCCAAACTGCGTGTTGGCGAGGCGCAACGCCAAGCAGGGCGCGGGTCTGCGAATTTTGCCCTGATGGCGTCGCGCTTTGCGGGCAGGTTTACCAGCGTAGTTGGACGTTGCGCGTGCTGCCCGTCTGCACCGTCGCCCGCTTGGTGGTGCCTTGGTATGTGGCGATGACGTTGTAGCTGGCCGGCGGTGCCTTGATCAGACAGCGCGGGCCGTCGGCGCGGAAGCTTGCGACCTCCTTGCCGTGTCGCGTGAGCTGGACGTCGACGTCGGCCAGATACTCGCCGCGCGCGCCTTGCGTAAACAGCAGAGAGAGGTTGTAGTTGCGGGCTTCACTGTTCAGCGCCTGCTGCTCGTCCTGCGCAACGCCGCCGCAGACGTAGCTGATCTGGCCGGCGGTCTTTGGCGTGAGGTTGTCGGCGAGCGCAATGGACGCGCCGGCGGACAGCATCATCGCCAGCGCGGCCGACGTCAGGGTCAAGCGCGATCGGGTCTGCAGGTTTTGCTGCATGGGCATCATTGGCCTCCATCAGGGAAGAAAAGAGAGGTGCCGAAGATGCAGCAAAAAAAAGGCCACGCAATCGCGAGGCCCGATGGCACAACGGTTTGCGGCTGATGACGTTGCCGCGATGTGATTTCTAAAGCACGTCTGAGGCGTGATCTGCGAGTCGCGAACGCTCACCGCGCGCCAGCGTGATATGCCCGCTGTGGCTCCATCCCTTGAAGCGATCCACCACGTAAGTCAGGCCCGACGAGCCTTCCGTCAGATAGGGCGTGTCGATCTGCGCGATGTTCCCCAGGCAGACGATCTTGGTGCCGGGGCCCGCGCGCGTGACCAGCGTCTTCATCTGCTTGGGCGTCAGGTTTTGCGCCTCGTCGATGATCAGGAACTTGTTGACGAAGGTGCGGCCGCGCATGAAGTTCATGCTCTTGACCTTGATGCGCGAGCGGATCAACTCCTGCGTGGCGGCACGGCCCCACTCGCCGGCATTGTCGTCGGACTTTTGCAGGACCTCGAGGTTGTCGTCGAAGGCGCCCATCCACGGCTGCATCTTTTCTTCTTCCGTGCCGGGCAGGAAGCCGATGTCTTCACCCACAGGCACCGTGGCGCGCGTGATGATGATCTCGTTGTAGAGCTTCTGATCCAGCACCTGCTCCAGGCCTGCCGCCAGTGCCAGCAGCGTCTTGCCCGTACCAGCCTGGCCAAGCAGCGAAACGAAGTCGACTTCCGGATGCATCAGCAGGTTCAGCGCGAAGTTCTGCTCACGGTTGCGCGCGGTCACGCCCCAGACGTTGTTCTTCTGGTGCGTGTAGTCCTTGAGCGTCTGCAGCACGGCGGTTTTGCCGTTCAGCTCCTTGACTTGCGCATACAGCGGCAGACTGCCGTCATTCGGTTCAAGGAAGACAAACTGGTTGACCAGGAACGATGGCACCAGCGGGCCGGACAAGCGGTAGAACGTCGTACCCGTCTTGGGGTCCTGCCAGCTCTCGATGTTTTTGCCGTGCTTCTGCCAGAAGTCCGCCGGCAGGGCCATGATGCCGCTGTAGAGCAGGTCGGTGTCTTCCAGCACGCGGTCGTTGAAGTAGTCCTCCGCCGGCAGGCCGAGGGCGCGCGCCTTGATCCGCATGTTGATGTCCTTGGACACCAGCACGACGGATCGATCCGGACGTTGCTGCTGCAACGCGGCCACCACGCCCAGGATCTGATTGTCGGCCTTGCCCTGCGGCAGACCGTCGGGCAGCTTGATGTCATTCAGACGCGTCTGGAAGAACAGGCGCCCCTGCGCATCGCGGTTGCCGAGCTTGGCGAGCGGCAGGCCGTCGTCCATGACGCCATCGGTGCCCGCCACAAGCTGGTCGAGCGTGCGACTGACCGTACGGGCATTGCGCGCGACTTCGCTCATGCCCTTCTTGTGGTTGTCCAGCTCTTCCAACGTCATCATCGGCAGATAGACGTCGTGCTCTTCAAAACGGAAGAGCGATGTCGGATCGTGCATCAGCACGTTGGTGTCGAGCACGAACAGCTTGGTCGGGCCCTCATCGCGGCGAGCGCGGCGGCGGGCAGCGGTTTCGGTCGATTTGCCGGCTGCGCTCACCTTGTCAACCGCCTTGGCGACGATGCCGGCGTGTTCGCGTGGGCCCTCTTTCGCCATGGGGGAAGCTTCGCCCGAGCGGGCGCGGGCCGGGCTGGCTGCATTGCGTTTAGGTTGCGCACGGCCGGTTTCTGATAACGCCTCGCGCTCGAGCGCTGGCACCGG
>NZ_MCGB01000077.1 GCF_001699815.1 Ralstonia pickettii
TTTGCCGACCAGGGTTATACGGGCGAAGAACCAGCGCAAGCCGCGCGGGACGAAGGCATCGAATTGCAGGTCATCAAACTGCCAGAGGCGAAGAAAGGCTTTGTCCTGCTGCCACGCCGATGGGTCGTCGAGCGCAGTTTCGGATGGCTCAATCGGTTTCGAAGACTCGCACGCGACTACGAGCGCTTGCCTGAAACACTCGCCGGCTTGCATTTCGTCGTCTTTGCCATGCTCATGCTCGTTCACGCCGCACCTGTCGTCCAAAGTGCATAACACGCTCTAACAAACTCATTCAGTCTTACCGAACCTGACGCGGCCGTCGCACACCTAGCGGGTCGCGCAGCAACAACCAAGGAGCCCAAGATGGGTCAATACACCGCACCGTTGCGCGACATGCAGTTTGTCCTCCATGAGCTTCTCGGCGTCGAGAACCACTTGAAGGAGATGCCGCAGCACGCGGAGATCGATGCCGACACCATCAACCAGGTGATCGAGGAAGCGGGCAAGTTCTGCTCCGAAGTCATCTTCCCGCTCAACCAGTCCGGCGATCGCGAGGGCTGCACGTACCACGGCGACGGCGTGGTGACCGCTCCGAAGGGCTTCAAGGAGGCGTATCAACAGTACGTCGAGGCCGGCTGGCCCTCGCTGGGCTGCGATCCGGAATACGGCGGCCAAGGTCTGCCCATCCTGATCAACAACGCGCTGTACGAGATGCTGAATTCGGCCAACCAGGCCTGGACGATGTATCCGGGCCTGTCGCATGGCGCGTACGAAGCCCTGCACGCACACGGCACCGACGAGCTCAAGCAGCGTTACCTGCCGAAACTGGTGTCGGGCGTGTGGACCGGCACGATGTGTCTGACCGAGCCGCATTGCGGCACCGACCTGGGCATCCTGCGCACCAGGGCTGAACCGCTGGCCGATGGCTCGTATGCCATCACCGGCACGAAGATCTTCATCTCGGCGGGCGAGCACGACCTGGCCGAGAACATCATTCACCTGGTGCTGGCACGTCTGCCGGACGCGCCGGGCGGCACGAAGGGCATCTCGCTGTTCGTGGTGCCCAAGTTCATCCCCGATGCCAACGGCAACCCGGGCGAGCGCAACACCGTGAAGTGCGGCTCCATCGAACACAAGATGGGCATTCACGGCAACGCTACCTGCGTGATCAATCTGGACGGTGCGCGCGGTTGGATGGTCGGCGAGCCGAACAAGGGCCTGAACGCCATGTTCGTGATGATGAACGCCGCCCGTCTCGGCGTCGGCATGCAGAGCCTGGGCCTGACCGAAGTCGCGTACCAAAACTCCGCTGCCTACGCCAAGGAACGTCTGCAGATGCGCAGCCTGTCGGGCCCGAAGGCACCGGACAAGCCGGCCGACCCGATCATCGTGCACCCGGACGTGCGCCGCATGCTGCTGACGCAACGCGCCTTTGCCGAAGGCGGCCGTGCATTTAGCTACTGGATCGCCCTTCAGATCGACCGAGAGCTGTCGCACTCCGATGAGTCGGCGCGCAAGGACGCCGCCGACCTCGTCGCGCTGCTGACGCCGATCGCCAAGGCTTTCCTGAGCGACAACGCATTCATCTCCACCAACGAAGGCATGCAGGTATTCGGCGGCCACGGCTACATCGCCGAGTGGGGCATGGAGCAGTACGTGCGCGACGCCCGCATCAACATGATCTACGAAGGCACGAATACCGTGCAGTCGCTGGACCTGCTGGGCCGCAAGATCCTCGGCGACATGGGCGCCAAGATGAAGAAATTCGGCAAGCTGGTCCAGGACTTTGTGGAAGCCGAAGGCACCAACGAAGCCATGCAGGAATTCATCAACCCGCTGGCCGACATCGGTGACAAGGTCCAGAAGCTGACCATGGAAATCGGCATGAAGGCAATGGCCAACCCGGACGAAGTCGGCGCCGCCGCTGTGCCGTACCTGCGTGTGGTCGGCCATCTGGTGTTCTCGTACTTCTGGGCCCGCATGGCCAAGATCGCTCTGGAAAAGCAAGACAGTGGCGACTCGTTCTACAAGGTCAAGCTGGCGACGGCGCGCTTCTACTTTGCCAAGCTGCTGCCTGAGACCGCTTCGCAGATCCGCATGGCACGTGCCGGCGGCGCGACGCTGATGGCACTCGAAGCCGACCTGTTCTAACAGGCGCACTTACCCGGGGCGACGCGCAAAGACCGTCGCCCCGCTTGTCTCTTCCTCACCTCCCGCGAGGACACCATGACCCGCACTGAACTCCCCACCAGCGCGCAGCCGCAGGCCGGCCAGCGTTCCAATTTCCTCGTCCGGCGCGTTGCTGTGCTGGGCGCCGGCGTGATGGGGGCGCAGATTGCCGCGCACCTGATCAACGCCAAGGTTCCTGTCACGCTGTTTGATCTTCCGGCCAAGGAAGGCCCGAAGAGCGGCATCGCGCTGAAGGCCATTGAAAACCTGAAGAAGCTGTCGCCGGCGCCGCTCGGTATCAAGGATGACGCCAACCTGATCCAGGCGGCCAACTACGAAGACGACATCGAAAAGCTGCGCGATTGCGATCTCGTGATCGAAGCGATTGCCGAGCGCATGGACTGGAAGCACGACCTGTATAAGAAGGTCGCGCCGCACATCGCCCCGCATGCGATCTTTGCCTCCAACACGTCGGGTCTGTCGATCACCGAACTATCCGATGGCTTTGATGCCGAGCTGAAGTCGCGCTTCTGCGGCGTGCACTTCTTCAATCCGCCGCGCTACATGCACCTGGTCGAGCTGATCCCGACTGCCCACACGCGCGGCGACATTCTCGACAAGCTGGAAACGTTCCTGACCTCCGCGCTCGGCAAGGGCGTGGTGCGCGCGAAGGACACGCCCAACTTCATCGCCAACCGCGTCGGCATCTTCTCGATCCTGGCCGTATTTGCGGAGTCGGCCAAGTACGGCATTCCGTTCGACGTGGTCGATGACCTGACGGGCTCGAAGCTGGGCCGTGCCAAGTCAGCGACGTTCCGCACGGCGGACGTGGTGGGCCTGGACACGATGGCGCACGTCATCAAGACGATGCAGGACAACCTGAAGGAGGATCCGTTCGCTCCGGTCTACGCTACGCCGCCCGTGCTGGCCAAGCTGGTGGAGGCGGGCGCCCTGGGCCAGAAGGCCGGCGCCGGTTTCTACAAAAAGGAAGGCAAAGAAATCAAGGTGCTGGATCCGCAAAGCGGCCAGTACGGCCCAAGTGGCAAGAAGGCGGATGACATCGTTGTGCGCATCCTGAAGAAGGAGCCGGCCGAGCGTCTGAAGCTGCTGCGCGAATCGACCAACCCGCAGGCGCAGTTCCTGTGGGCTGTGTTCCGTGACGTGTTCCACTACATCGCCGTGTACCTGGAGCAAATTGCCGACTCCGCCGCGGAAGTGGATCTGGCGATCCGCTGGGGCTTCGGCTGGAACAGCGGCCCGTTCGAAGACTGGCAAGAGGCGGGCTGGAAGCAGGTGGCCGAGTGGGTGAAGGAAGACATCGAAGCCGGCAAGGCGCTGTCGAACGCAGCGCTGCCGCAGTGGGTGTTTTCCGGCCCAGTGGCGGACAACGGCGGTGTGCATTCGGCACAGGGTTCGTGGTCGGCCAAACAGGGCACGTTCCTGCAACGCAGCACGCTGCCGGTGTACGGCCGCCAGGTGTTCCGCGCACCCATCAAGGGTGCGACCACGGTCAATCCGCTCACGTATGGCAAGACCATCGAAGAGACCGACGCCGTGCGCATCTGGGTGGACGATGCGGCCGGCCAGGACGACGTGCTGGTCGTCTCGTTCAAGAGCAAGATGAATACGATCGGGCCGAGCGTCATCGACGGTCTGACGCGTGCCGTTGACCTGGCCGAAGCCGGCTATAAGGGTCTGGTGGTGTGGCAGCCGACGTCTCTCAAGCTGGGCGCGCCGGGCGGCCCGTTCTCCGCCGGTGCAAACCTCGAAGAAGCCATGCCCGCCTTTATGATGGGCGGCGCCAAGGGCATCGAGCCGTTCGTCAAGAAGTTTCAGGACGGCATGATGCGTGTGAAGTACGCCGGCGTGCCGGTCGTGTCGGCCGCATCGGGCATCGCACTGGGCGGCGGCTGCGAACTGCTGCTGCACTCGGCCAAGCGTGTGGCTGCGCTGGAGACGTACATCGGTCTCGTGGAAGTGGGCGTGGGCCTGGTGCCGGCAGGTGGCGGCCTGAAGGAAGCGGCCTTGGCCGCTGCCAAGGCTGCGCAGGCAGCGGGCAGCACGAACATCCTGCAGTTCCTGACCAACCGCTTCCAGGCTGCGGCTATGGCCAAGGTGTCGTCTTCCGCGCTGGACGCGCAGAAGATCGGCTACCTGCAACCGACCGACACGATTGTGTTCAACGTGCACGAATTGCTGCACGTTGCGCGCAATGAAGTGCGCGCGCTGTCCGACTCGGGCTACCGCGCGCCGCTGCGTCCGGTGGGCATTCCGGTGGCAGGTCGTTCGGGTATCGCGACGATCAAGGCGTCGCTGGTGAACATGCGTGACGGCGGCTTCATCTCGCAGCACGACTTCACGATTGCCTCGCGCATCGCTGAAGCCGTGTGCGGCGGTGACGTCGAAGCCGGCGCGCTGGTGGATGAAGAATGGCTGCTGGCGCTGGAGCGCAAGGCCTTCGTGGACCTGCTCGGCAGCGCCAAGACCCAGGAACGCATCATGGGCATGCTGCAGACCGGCAAGCCGGTGCGTAACTAATCGCCGCGACGACAGAGAAACAGGAGTTTCATCATGACCAAGCAATTGCAAGACGCCTATATCGTCGCAGCGACGCGTTCCCCGATCGGCAAGGCGCCCAAGGGCACGCTCAAGAACCTGCGCCCGGATGACCTGCTGGCGACCATCCTCAAGAGTGCTGTCGCCCAGGTGCCGAACCTGGACCCGGCGTTGATCGAAGACGCCATCGTCGGCTGTGCGATTCCGGAAGCGCAGCAGGGCCTGAACGTGGCGCGTATCGGCGCGCTGCTGGCCGGCCTGCCCAACTCTGTGGGCGGTGTAACCGTCAACCGCTTCTGCGCCTCTGGCCTGACCGCCGTGGCCATGGCGGCTGACCGCATCCGGGTGGGCGAATCCGACGTGATGATCGCCGCCGGTGTCGAATCGATGAGCATGGTGCCGATGATGGGCAACTCGCCGTCAATGTCGCCGGAGATTTTCACGCGCGACGAGAACGTCGGCATCGCCTACGGCATGGGCCTGACGGCGGAGAAGGTCGCCCAGCAATGGAAGATCTCGCGCGAGGCGCAGGACGCCTTCTCGCTGGCTTCGCACCAGAAGGCGCTGGCCGCGCAGCAAGCCGGCGAGTTCAAGGACGAGATCACCCCGATCGAGATCATCGAGAAGTTCCCGAACCTGGGTACGGGCGCAATCGACATCAGGACGCGCACGATGTCGCTGGATGAAGGCCCGCGTGCCGATACGTCGGTCGAAGGCCTGGGCAAGCTGCGCGCCGTGTTCGCGAATAAGGGCAGCGTGACGGCCGGCAATAGCTCGCAGACGTCGGACGGCTCGGGCGCGTTGATCCTGGTGTCGGAGAAGATCCTCAAGCAGTTCAACCTGGTGCCGCTGGCGCGCTTTGTGTCGTTTGCGGTGCGCGGTGTGCCGCCGGAGATCATGGGGATTGGTCCGAAGGAAGCGATTCCTGCCGCGCTGAAGGCGGGCGGCCTGACGCAGGACCAGATCGACTGGATCGAGCTGAACGAAGCGTTCGCCGCGCAGTCTCTGGCCGTGATCCAGGACCTGGGCCTGGACACCAGCAAGATCAACCCGCTGGGTGGCGCGATCGCGCTGGGCCACCCGCTGGGCGCCACCGGTGCCATTCGTGCGGCCACGGTGGTGCACGGCCTGCGCCGTCGCAACCAGAAGTACGGCATGGTGACGATGTGCGTCGGCACCGGCATGGGCGCTGCGGGCATTTTCGAACGCATGTGACCCCACGTCAGGGGGAAGGATTAAGTTCTTCCCCCTGCTTGTAAATCGCCCGTCTCAACACGCATGATTGCGCAGGCGCGCGCAGTACTACATCAACAAGCGCGCCGAAGAACGCAGCCGGCACCTAGCCGGCATCGCGACAGAAGCGGAACCATGATTCCGCAACAGAGGAGACACACCACCGGGCCACCGGCGGTGCACCAAGAGGAGGGCGTGCGATGGGCAACACTATCGGCGACACAATCGTATTGACCGACGCGGCATGCGATATGCCACGCTCGATGATCGATCAACTGGGGTTGGGCGTGGTGCCGTTCCGCATTCGTGCGGGCGAATTGTTTGTAGAAGACCGCCGCGACGAGGCGGCGCTGCCGCAGCTTTATCGCAAATACCTCGTCGACAAGCAGGATCACTATGCCGAATCGATTCCGCTGCTCGAACGCGAGATTGAAGACTTCCTGCTCAAGCACGTGGTCACGCAGCACGACCGTGCCTTGCTGCTGACGATTGCCAGCTCGCGCAGTCATTTCTACAGCCACGCAACCGGCGCGGTGGTGGGCACCACGGCCAAGAGCTTCAAGCCACGCAAGGATGCGGGCCGCTCAGGGCTGTTCGAGTTGACGGTGGTCGATACCGGCGCCATTGGCCCGGGCCAAGCGCTGATGGTGCATGAAGCAGCACGCATGTTGCGGGAAGGCGCAGAGGTGCGTGACGTGGTGCACGTGATCGAGAATCGCCTGCGCGATGCCTCACACGTCTATCTCGTGCCCGATGAGTTGCTGTACATGTACACGCGCGCCAAGCAGAAGGGCGAGAAGAGCATCACCTGGGGGCGCTACATGATGGGCACGGCCTTCAACGTGCGGCCGCTCATTCATATGCACCGCGGCGACACCGAAGCCATCGCCAAGGTGCGCGGCTCCGACGAGGGAATTCGCCGCCTGCTCGCGCACACCGAAACCATGATTACCGAGGAGCGTCTGGCCACGCCGGTGGTGGCGATCACGTATTCCGGTTCGCTCGATACCGTGCGCCGCATGGAGCCGGTGCAAGCGTTGATGCGAACCGCACAGGAGCACGGCGTGGAAGTGCTGCTCGCGCCGATGAGCCTGACCGTGGCGTTGAACGTGGGGGCCAACGCGTTCTCCGTCGGTTATCTATCTGATTCGCCTGTGCCGATTTAGCCGCGCAGGCTTCACCTGGAGTTTTCATGTCGATTCGTACCGAGACCGCAGACGGCGTCCTGACGCTGACCTTTGATCGTCTGGACCGCAAGAACGCCATCACGGCCGCGATGTATCAAACGTTGGCCGATGCCCTGGTGGCTGCCGAAACCGATCCCGCCATCCGCGTGATTGTGCTGGCCGGCCACGAGAGCGTGTTCACGGCGGGCAACGATCTCGAAGACTTCATGAAGAATCCGCCCAAGGACGAGAGCGCCCCTGTGCACCAGTTCCTGCGAGCGATCAGCACAGCGAGCAAGCCGTTGATCGCCTCCGTGAGCGGCGCGGCTGTCGGCGTGGGTACGACCATGCTGCTGCATTGCGACCTCGTCTACGCATCCGAGACGGCCAAGCTGTCGATGCCATTCGCGCAGCTGGGCCTCTGCCCTGAAGCCGCATCGAGCTTGCTGCTGCCGCAGCTGGCCGGCTACCACCGCGCGGCGGACAAGCTGCTCTTCGGCGAGCCGTTCGACGCGAACGAAGCGCGCGAGCTGGGGCTGGTCAATCGCGTGCTGCCGGCTGGCGAGCTGGATGCCTTCGTGCGTACGCAGGCGCGCAAGCTGACGCTGCTGCCGCCCGCATCGCTGCGCGCCACCAAGCGCCTGATGAAGGAGGGCGCCACGCCGCAGATCGCCGAGCGCATGTCGGTGGAAGGCAAGCAATTTGGGGAAATGCTGCGTGCCCCCGAGGCGCGCGAGGCGTTCACGGCGTTCTTCGAAAAGCGCCGCCCGGATTTCTCCAAGTTCAACTGAGCGAATCGTTCACCTGCAAAAGAAAACCCGGCGCGAAGCCGGGTTTTTTCTTGGCCGTTGCCCCTTCAGAGCGGCGGCAGCACGCGCGGCTTGCGAGTCTCGTCGGTCGCCACGTAGGTGAGGGTGGCTTCCGTCACCTTGACGGTGGCGTGGCGACCGCTGGCGTGCATGCGTTGCGCATAGACCTCCACATCCACGGTGATCGACGTGCGCCCCGTCTTGACCACGTTAGCGTAGAAGCTCACCAGATCGCCCACGTACACAGGTTGCTTGAAGACAAACGAGTTGACCGCGATCGTGGCGACACGGCCGTTGGCGCGTACCACGGCTGGGATCGACCCGGCAATGTCCACCTGCGACATGATCCAGCCGCCAAACACATCACCGTGGACGTTGGCGTCGGACGGCATGGGCATCACGCGCACGGCGGGCTGCTTGTCGGCGGGCAGCGTGACGGTTTCGGTGGCGGCATGGGTATCGGACATGATGATGCAGGGCAGCATTGAGGCGGGAGGGAGGGCCCACCAGCGCGCCTGGGGCGCGCGCAGGTGATCGGTGGGAGAATACACAATCCGCCATTTTATTGCACCGCACATGCGCCGCTTTCCCGCCTCTTCCGAACCGCCTCCGCCGGGGGCTGCCCGCGGCGACTGGCGCACCATCAAGAGCCTGCTGCCGTATCTACTGGCCTACAAGTGGCGGGTGGCGCTGGCACTGTCGTTTCTGATCGCGGCCAAGGTGGCAAACCTCGGTGTGCCGATGGTCATGAAGCGGCTGATCGATGCCATGAACGTGTCGCCGTCCGACCCGCGCGCGCTGCTGGTTGTGCCGGTGGGCATCATCATTGGTTACGGGCTGCTGCGGCTGTCGACGTCGCTGTTCTCGGAGCTGCGCGAAATCCTGTTCGCGAAGGTCACGGAGAGTTCGGTGCGCACGCTCGCACTGCAGGTGTTCCGCCATCTGCACGCGCTGTCGCTGCGCTTTCATCTGGAGCGCCAGACCGGCGGCATGAGCCGCGACATCGAGCGCGGCACACGCGGCATCCAGTCGCTCATCTCGTATTCGCTGTACAGCATCCTGCCGACGCTGGTGGAAGTCGGCCTCGTCATCACGTATTTCTTCGTGAAGTACGACGTGTGGTTCGCGCTCATCACGTTTTGCGCGCTGGTCAGCTACATCGTGTTTACGGTGACGGTGACGAACTGGCGCACGCACTTCCGCCGCAAGATGAACGAGCTGGATTCGCGCGCCAACCAGAAGGCGATCGATTCGCTGCTGAACTTTGAAACGGTCAAGTACTTCGGCAACGAAGACTACGAAGCACGTCGCTACGACGAGAACCTGAAGCACTACCGCGCCGCAGCCATCCGCTCGCAGAATTCTTTGTCGGTGCTGAACTTCGGCCAGCAGCTCATTGTGGCCACGGCGCTCATCCTGATCCTGTATCGCGCCACGCAAGGTGTGGCGGCGGGGCACATGACGCTGGGCGACCTCGTGCTGGTCAACACGCTGATGCTGCAGATCTACATTCCGCTCAACTTCCTGGGCGTGATCTACCGCGAGCTGAAGCAGGCCGTGACCGACATGGACCGCATGTTCAACCTGCTGCAGACCAACCGCGAAGTCGCCGACAAGCCCGACGCTCCGCCGCTGACGGTGCATGCGGGCGAAGTGCGCTTCGCGCATGTCGACTTCAGCTACGAAGCCAATCGCCAGATCCTGTTCGATGTGGATTTCACGATTCCGGCCGGCACGACCACCGCCGTCGTTGGGCAGAGCGGCTCGGGCAAGTCGACCCTGGCGCGCCTGCTGTTCCGCTTCTATGACGTGAAGTCGGGCGCTATCCAGATCGACGGTCAGGACCTGCGCGATGTCACGCAATCGAGCGTGCGCGCTGCCATCGGCATCGTTCCGCAAGACACGGTGCTCTTCAACGACAGCATCTACTACAACATTGCTTACGGCCGCCCGGATGCGAGCCGCGAAGAGGTGATTGAAGCCGCCCGCGCGGCGCAGATTCACCACTTTGTCGAATCGCTGCCCGACGGCTACGAGACGCAAGTCGGCGAGCGCGGCCTGAAGCTCTCCGGCGGCGAGAAGCAGCGTGTGGCGATTGCACGCACCTTGCTCAAGCGCCCGCCGATTCTCGTGTTTGACGAAGCGACGTCTGCGCTCGACTCGCGCACCGAGCACGCCATCCAGGAAGAGCTGATGCGCCTGGCGCAGAACCACACCACGCTGGTCGTTGCGCACCGGTTGTCGACCATCGTCCGTGCGCACCAGATTCTGGTGATGGAGCACGGTCGCATCATCGAGCGAGGCACGCATGAATCGTTGTTGCGTGCGGAAGGCCGTTACGCGCAGATGTGGCGCATGCAGGCACGCGAGCCAGAGCGCGTTGCCGAAGAAGCAGAAGACGCCCGAGCAGGTTGAGGGAGAGGCAATCCGATGGAACTCAAATGGCTGGAAGACTTCATCAGCCTGGCCGAGACGCGCAGCTTTTCGCGCTCGGCCGAGCTGCGGCACGTGACGCAGCCGGCGTTTTCGCGGCGCATTCAATCCCTCGAGGCCTGGCTCGGCAATGAGCTGATCGACCGATCAAGCTACCCAACACGCCTGACGCCCGCCGGAGAGGTCTTCTACGAACAGGCTTTGGCGATGCTCGCCCAGGTGAGTGAGACGCGCGCACTGATGCGCGGCCAGCGTCCGGCCAGTGCGTCGACGATCGACTTTGCCGTGCCGCATACGCTATCGCTGACGTTCTTCCCCGGCTGGCTCGCGCAGGTGGAAGAGAAGATCGGCAAGCTGCAATGCAGGCTGCGCGCGCTCAATGTGCACGATGCGGTGATGACGCTGGTGGAGGGCGGCTGCGATCTCGTGATGGTCTATCACCACGCGCGGCAGATGATCCAGCTCGACCCCACGCGCTACGACATGCTGGTGCTGGGCACCGAGCGGCTTTCGCCGTTCTCCAAGCCCGATGCCAGCGGGCGGCCGATCTATCGACTCGTTCCCACCGCACGCAAACCCATCGCCTACCTGAGCTATACGCCCAATGCCTTTCTCGGGCGCATGGTGGATGTGCTGCTGGAAAACTCGCCGGTGGCGCCGCTGCTCGACAAGTGCTACGAAACCGACATGGCCGAGGCGCTCAAGGTGATGGCGCTGGCGGGCCATGGCGTGGCCTTCCTGCCCGAGAGTGCGGTGCGTGAGGATGTGGCAGCGGGTCGCCTCGTGCGCGCGGAAGGCAAGGGCGGCGGTACGTTGTCGATCGAGATGGAAATCCGGCTTTACCGTGAGCACCCCCAGAGCGGCGCACACGACCGTCGGCACCCCCAGTCCAAGCGCAAACGCGAGCTGATCGACACGCTGTGGAGCGCGCTGGCGGGCTGAACGGGCCATCGAATTCGTCCCCGGGGTTATGCGTTCAATGCATAACCCGATGTAAAAATGGCATTGGATTTCGTTCCGGGCGGTCCCTAAGCTGGCGGGCATTTTGTGGGACTTGAAGGGCCTTACCGAGGCCCAAAAAAGGAAGACAGCCATGTCCAATGTCGCATCTCCGTCGACACTCCAGCACGCCATCCCGTCCTATCTGCCGGCCGACAATCTCGGCCCGTGGGGCATCTATCTGCAGCAGGTCGATCGGGTTACCCCCTACCTCGGCTCGCTTGCACGTTGGGTTGAAACGCTCAAGCGCCCGAAGCGCGCGCTGATCGTCGACGTGCCGATCCAGATGGACGACGGCCGCATCGCCCACTTCGAGGGCTATCGCGTGCAGCACAACACGTCGCGCGGCCCGGGCAAGGGCGGCGTGCGTTTCCACCAGGACGTGACGCTGTCGGAAGTGATGGCGTTGTCTGCCTGGATGTCGGTGAAGAATGCGGCCGTGAATGTGCCGTACGGTGGTGCCAAGGGTGGTATCCGCGTCGACCCGCGCAAGCTGTCTTCCGGCGAACTTGAACGCCTGACGCGCCGCTACACGAGCGAGATCGGCATCATCATCGGCCCGAACAAGGACATTCCGGCCCCGGACGTGAACACCAACGCGCAGATCATGGCGTGGATGATGGACACGTACTCCATGAACGAAGGCTCCACCGCCACTGGCGTGGTGACCGGCAAGCCGATCGCACTGGGCGGCAGCCTGGGCCGTCGCGAAGCCACTGGCCGCGGCGTGTTCGTGGTCGGCAGCGAAGCCGCACGCAACCTCGGGATCGACGTCAAGGGCGCGCGCGTGGTGGTGCAGGGTTTCGGCAACGTGGGCAGCGTGGCAGCCAAGCTGTTCCACGACGCTGGTGCCAAGGTCATTGCCGTGCAAGACCACAAGGGCATTGTGTTCAACGGCAACGGCCTGGATGTCGACGCGCTCATCAAGCACGTTGACCACAATGGCAGCGTGGCCGGCTTTGCTGCAGAGGCCGTCTCGCAAGACGACTTCTGGGCGCTGGACTGCGAATTCCTGATCCCGGCCGCGCTGGAAGGCCAGATCACTGCCAAGAACGCGCCTCATATCAAGGCAAAGATTGTCGTGGAAGGTGCAAACGGCCCGACGACGCCCGAGGCGGACGACATCCTGCGCGACCGGGGCATCCTGGTCTGCCCGGACGTGATCGCCAACGCTGGCGGCGTAACGGTCAGCTATTTCGAATGGGTGCAGGATTTCTCGAGCTTCTTCTGGACCGAAGACGAGATCAACCAGCGTCTGGTACGGATCATGCAAGACGCCTTCCGTGGCGTCTGGCAAGTGGCGCAGGACAACAAGGTTACTCTGCGTACGGCGGCGTTCATCATCGCCTGTACGCGGATTCTGCAGGCCCGCCAAGAGCGCGGTCTGTACCCCTGATCGGCAACGCGCTGGTCAATACCGGCGCGGTGCTCCAACAGGGTGCTGCACCGGTCTATCGCGTTGCTGCCGATCAGGCGGCCATGCGCGACGGTTGAAGAAAGCCGGTGCTCATGGGGCGAACCATAACGTTCCGGAGCACCGCACCATGAGAAGGGCGATGGCATCAACGTCGTCCTTCCCATCTCAAGTCGGGTTCGTTAAGCGACAGAGAGCGCACATCGGGCGGGCTTTATTTCCCCTTGTTTTTCCTTAGCAACTGGCGGCCATCCGCTCAAGCAACCGGGCCTGCGTGCCGATGTTGCAGAGCGTTGCCGTGCATGGCGCTGCGCGTCTTGTCCGGTTTTTCGGAAAAGCACAACGCAAGGTATCCGGTTGCTCGGAAAACGCGGTTGCGGCAGGGTCCGCGCCGGAGGAAAAACTCCGTTGGATTCAACGATTTAGTGGCAACACCAATACTGTCGCCAAACGTTTTTTGGTACAGTCCCGTCTTTCTCTTTCATGGTCAAAAGGAGACTTTCATGAACCTCGCCAAGCTGGCAACCGTGGTTGCTGCCGTTGGTGTCGCCGTTGGTGCGTTCGGCAGCGCTGCCCACGCAGAAGAGCTGACTGGTACGCTCAAGAAGATCAAAGACACCGGCACCATCACGCTGGGCGTGCGCGATTCGTCGATTCCGTTCAGCTACAACGTCGGCGGTGTCCGCACGATCGGCTATTCGTACGACGTCGCCACCAAGATTGCCGAGGACGTGAAGAAGCAGCTCGGCCTGAAGGACCTGAAGGTCAACGAGATCCCGGTCACTTCGCAGAACCGCATCACGCTGCTGCAGAACGGCACCATCGATCTGGAGTGCGGTTCGACCACGAACAACCTCGAGCGTCAGAAGCAGGCATCGTTCACGAACACCATCTTCATCATCGGCACGCGCATCATGGTGAAGAAGGATTCGGGCGTCAAAGATTGGGCAGACCTGAAGGGCAAGAACGTCGTGACCACCGCCGGTACGACTTCGGAACGCCTGCTGCGCAAGATGAACGATGAGAAGCAGATGGGCATGAACATCATCAGCACGAAGGACCACGGCCAGTCGTTCCTGACGCTGGAATCGGGCCGCGCTGTTGCGTTCATGATGGACGACGCCCTGCTGTACGGCGAGCGCGCCAAGGCCAAGAACCCGGCTGAGTGGGTGGTCGTGGCCAAGCCGCAATCGCGCGAAGCCTACGGCTGTATGGTTCGCAAGGACGACAAGCCGTTCAAGGCCCTGGCCGACAAGACGATCGCCGGCATGATGAAGGACGGCACGATCAACGCCGAATACAAGAAGTGGTTCGAGCAGCCGGTTCCGCCCAAGGGCGTGAATATGGAGTTCCCGCTGTCGGACGACATGAAGGCGCTGATCAAGAACCCGAACGACAAGGCTCTTGACTGATCGGCTCCCTCAACGGGCCTGATACAAGCGTCACCGAAACGGAAGGCAAAGGCCGGTTAACAGGTCTTCTCCCTTCCGTTTCTTTTTGAGGGAACCATCATGAATTACCACTGGAACTGGGGCGTCTTCTTTACGGAAGCCGCCCAGAATCAGACCTATCTGGACTGGCTGCTGGCGGGGTTGAAGACCACCGTCGTGCTCGGCCTGTCTTCCTGGATCATCGCGCTCGTCATCGGCTCCGTGCTGGGCGTGCTGCGTACGGTGCCGAACAAGTGGCTGTCGGGCCTTGCCGCAGCGTACGTGGAAGTGTTCCGCAACATTCCGCTGATCGTGCAGCTCTTCATCTGGTACTTCGTCATGCCAGAACTCGTGCCGGGCGGCGACTACATTAAACAGATGAACCCCGCCACGGCGATGTTCCTGTCCGCGATGCTGTGCCTCGGTACCTTTACCGCGGCGCGTGTGTGCGAACAGGTGCGCTCGGGTATCAATTCGCTGCCGCGCGGCCAGCGCAACGCAGGCCTGGCGATGGGCTTCACGCTTGCACAGACGTATCGCTACGTGATGTTGCCGATGTCGTTCCGCATCATCGTGCCGCCGCTTACGTCGGAGTTTCTGAATATCTTCAAGAACTCTGCCGTGGCCTCGACGATCGGCTTGCTTGAGCTTGCCGCACAAGGCCGCCAGTTGGTCGACTACACCGCACAGCCGTACGAATCGTTCATCGCCGTGACGCTGATGTACATGCTGATCAACCTGACCGTTATGGGCCTCATGCGCTGGGTGGAAGCACGTTCCCGGCTGCCTGGCTTTATCGGTGGCAAGTAATCGGGCGAGGACTCTTCATGGCTTATCAATTCGATTTCTCGTCCATCAACGTCGACAACATGCGCGTGCTCGGCGAGGGCATGCTCCTTTCGCTCGAGATCACAGGCACGGCCATCCTGGTCGGCATCGTGTGGGGCACGCTGCTGGCGATGATGCGCCTGTCGGGCATCAAGCCGCTGCAGGTGTTCGGGCAGGCGTACGTGAACCTCTTCCGGTCCATCCCGCTGGTGATGGTGCTGCTGTGGTTCTTCCTGATCGTGCCGCAGGTACTGCAGAAAATCTTCAACCTGTCGCCGGCCACCGACATGCGCATGACGTCCGCGCTGGTCGCCTTCGCGCTGTTTGAAGCGGCGTATTACTCGGAGATCATCCGCGCCGGTATCCAGAGCGTCTCGCGCGGGCAGATGTTCGCCGCCTACGCGATGGGTATGACGTACGGCCAGGCCATGCGCCTGGTGATCCTGCCGCAGGCATTCCGCAACATGATTCCGTTGCTGCTCACCCAGGCCATCGTCCTGTTCCAGGATACGTCGCTGGTGTATGTGAGCGCGCTGTCGGACTTCTTTACGCAGGCATACAACATCGGTGAGCGCGACGGCCGTATCGTCGAGCTGCTGCTGTTTGCCGGCTTGTGCTATTTCGTGATCTGCTTCGGCGCCTCCGTGCTGGTGAAGCGACTTCAGAAGAAGGTGACCCAATGATCGAGATCAAGAACGTTTCCAAGTGGTACGGCAGCTTCCAGGTGCTGACCGACTGCACCACCAGCGTGAAGAAGAGCGAGGTGGTGGTGGTGTGCGGCCCGTCGGGTTCCGGCAAGTCCACGCTGATCAAGACCGTCAACGCGCTGGAGCCGTTCCAGAAGGGCGAAATCTTCGTCGACGGCACTTCGGTCGGCGCCAAGGGCACCAACCTGCCGAAGCTGCGTTCGCGCGTGGGCATGGTGTTCCAGAACTTCGAGCTGTTTCCGCACCTCTCGATTACCGAGAACCTGACGATTGCACAGCAGAAGGTGCTGGGCCGCTCGAAAGAAGAGGCCATGGCCAAGGGCCTGAAGTATCTGGATCGCGTGGGTCTGAAGGCGCACGCTGCCAAGTACCCGGGCCAGCTGTCGGGCGGTCAGCAGCAGCGGGTGGCAATCGCCCGTGCGCTGTCGATGGACCCGATCTGCATGCTGTTCGACGAGCCGACCTCCGCGCTGGACCCGGAAATGGTCAATGAAGTGCTCGACGTGATGGTGGAGCTGGCCAAGGAAGGCATGACCATGATGTGCGTGACCCACGAAATGGGCTTCGCTCGCAAGGTCGCCAATCGCGTGATCTTCATGGACCAGGGCCGCATCGTTGAAGACTGCGAGAAGGAAGAGTTCTTCGGCAACATCGACGCGCGTTCCGATCGCGCCAAGCAGTTCCTGTCGAAGATCCTGTCGCACTGAAAATCGCTTCACGATCCTACTGCGCGACCCGATCTTGGCCCTGCGATGCTCGCCGTACCCATGTACGGCTGCGCTTCTCGGACCAACCTCGGGCCGCTCGCTACGGATTGTGAACCGATTTAAGCGCCGGGTTGGAGGCAACAAAAAGCCGCTCTTTCAGGAGCGGCTTTTTGTTGGGCGATGATCATGTCAGGTGCAAGCCGTATTGGCCGCGTTGGCGATCTGCACGGCTTCCGGAATCGGCACCTTGGTCGCCATCGTGGCTTGGCCCGATTCGAACATCAGCAGCTCGCCCGGCGCGAATTGCGTCCAGACTTCGTTGTCGGTGAGCGGTGCGGTGGCGATGACAGCCACGCGATCGGCGGGCGTGGTGTATTTGGCGAAGTCGATCGTCATGTCGGCGTCGATCAAATGCGCCGTCGAGAACGGCCACTGCCGCACGATGTAATACAGCCGCGTTGAGCAATGCGCGAACTGCGCCTGCCCGTTGCAGAGCAAGAAATTGAACACACCGTAGCGGGTGATTTCCTTGGTGATGTCGGACAGCGCGTAGAACAGCTCGTTAAGCGGTGGCTGCGACCCCGGAAAGCGCTTGCGCAGCGCCTGCATGATGAAACAGAAGGCGAGTTCGCTGTCGGTATCGCCCACGGGCTGGTAGACGCCCGAGAGAAACGGCGAGAAGTTCTTCAGGTCGCCGTTGTGCGCAAAGATCCAATGCCGGCCCCACAGCTCCCGCATGAACGGGTGGCAGTTTTCCAGCCGCACCGTGCCCTGCGTCGCCTTGCGGATGTGCGAGATGACGTTCTTGGACTTGATCGGGTAGCGCTTGACCAGTTCCGCCACCGGCGAGGTGCCGGCCGACTGATTGTCGATGAACAGGCGGCAGGCCTTGTCTTCGAAGAAGGCGACGCCAAAGCCGTCGGCATGGTGGTCGGTGACGCCACCGCGCGCGGCGAACCCGGTGAACGAGAACGTCACATCGGTCGGTTCGGCGCAGTTCATGCCCAGCAGCTGGCACATGGTAGGGGAAAAGTCGGATGCAATAAAATAACCATTATCCTGCCGGCTGCCGGGGGTGCCAAGCGCCTTCGTCTTCACGGCGCCGCGCCCCGCTGCCGGGCGTTGCGCACATGCCGCACACCATCGCCCCCAGATTGCCCACACCGGACGTCATCCCCATGAAGCTCGATCGCACCGCCGCCCGTGCCCTCCTGCTGGAGAGCTACGCCGCCGCCGTGGGCGCGGCGGACCCACTGAAGATCGTCGCTGACTTCCTCCCCCCGCCGCATGCCGGCGGCAAGACGCTCGTGGTCGGCGCCGGCAAGGCGGCTGCCTCGATGGCGCTGGCCGTCGAGCAGGCCTATGCCGGCCGCGCAAAGATCGAAGGCCTGGTCATCACGCGTTATGCGCATGGCCTGCCGACCGAGCACATCCGCGTTATCGAAGCCGGACACCCGGTGCCGGACGAGGCGGGCGAACAGGCGGCGCAGGAAATCCTGGATCGGGTTTGCGCGCTCACCGAGCGCGACCGCCTGATCGTGCTGGTTTCGGGTGGCGGCTCCAGCCTGCTGTCGTTGCCCGCCGAGGGCATCCCGATGGGCGATCTGAAAGACGTGACGCGCGAGTTGCTGCGCTGCGGCGCTCCGATCACCGACATGAACATCGTGCGCAAGCATTTGTCGCGCATTCAAGGCGGGCGGCTTGCCGCCGCTTCGCGCGCGCCGGCCACGACGCTGATCGTCTCCGACGTGGCGGGCGACGATCCAAGCGCCATTGCCAGCGGCCCGACCGTGCCGGATGCGAGCACCTACGCCGATGCGCTGGCCATCATCAAGCGTTGGGGTGCGCAGATACCCGATACCGTGCACGCGCACCTCGAACGTGGCGCACGCGGCGAGATTGCCGAAACGCCCAAACCCGGCGACGCCTGTTTTGCACGCGTGACCAACCACGTCATCGCCACTGCGCAACAGAGTTTGCAGGCCGGCGCGCAGGTATTTGCGACGCGTGGCATCCACACCGCCATCCTCGGCGACACGGTGACCGGCGAGGCGCGTGAGGTCGCCCAGGTGTACGGCGCGCTGGCGAGGCAGGTGCGCCAGCACGGCACGCCGTTTGTGGCGCCGGTGGCACTCATCTCCGGTGGCGAATGCACGGTGACGATTCCGCCGGGCGTGACCGGCGGCCGCGGCGGGCGCTGCGCGGAGTTCCTGCTCTCGCTCGGTGTCACGCTCGAAGACATGGGTGATATCTACGCACTGGCCGCCGATACAGACGGCATCGATGGATCGGAGGACAATGCGGGTGCGCTGCTTGACCCCGGCTCCATCGCGCGCGCCGCCGCCAAGGGCGTTGCCGCCCGCGCCGCGCTCGATGCACACGACGCCTACGGTTTCTTTGCTGCCGCCGATGACTTGATCGTCACCGGCCCGACGCGCACCAACGTCAACGACTACCGCGTCATCCTCATTCTCTGATTCACGTTTTTGCTGACCGCTTCCGCACGCACCATGACCGACACTCTTACGATCGTCCGCCCCGATGACTGGCACCTGCACCTGCGCGACGGCGATGCGCTCGCCGATGTGGTGGGCGACACCGCGCGCCAGTTCGGCCGGGCGATCATCATGCCTAACCTCAAGCCGCCGGTGACCACCACCGCCCAGGCACGCGCCTACCGCGAGCGCATCCTCGCCGCGTTGCCCGCAGGCACGCAGTTCGAGCCGCTGATGACGCTGTACCTGACCGACAACACTTCGCCTGAGGTCATCCGGGAGGCCCGCGCCAGCGGTTTCATCCATGGCGTGAAGCTGTATCCGGCCGGTGCCACCACCAACAGCGATGCCGGCGTGACCGACCTGCGCCGCTGCGCCAAGACGCTCGAAGCGATGCAGGAAGTCGGCATGCCGCTGCTCGTGCACGGCGAGGTGACGGACCCGACCGTCGACATCTTCGATCGCGAGGCGGTCTTCATCGACACCGTGATGCTGCCGCTGCGCCGCGATTTCCCCGCGCTCAAGGTCGTGTTCGAGCACATCACCACCAAGCATGCCGCCGAATACGTGCGCGATGCGGAAGGCCCGGTTGGCGCAACCATCACCGCGCATCATCTGCTGTACAACCGCAATGCGCTGTTCGTCGGCGGCATCCGCCCGCATTACTACTGCCTGCCGGTGCTCAAGCGTGAAACGCACCGCCTGGCGCTGGTGGCAGCGGCCACCTCGGGCCACCCGCGCTTCTTCCTCGGTACCGACAGCGCACCGCACGCCAAGGGTGTGAAGGAACACGCTTGCGGCTGCGCCGGCTGCTACACCGCGCTGCACGCGATGGAGCTGTACGCCGAGGCCTTTGAAGACGCCAACGCGCTCGACAAGCTCGAAGGTTTCGCGAGCCTCCACGGGCCGGACTTCTACGGCCTGCCGCGCAACGCCGGCACGCTCACGCTTACGCGCTCGCAATGGCAGCTTCCCGCCGAAGTCCCGTTTGGCGAGCAGACGCTGGTGCCGTTGCGTGGCGGCGAGATGCTGCGCTGGAAGTCTGTCTGAGTTGGTGGCCGCTGATCTCGGTGCGATCGACTGGGGCCATCCGGCGTTCGCACCGCTCGCTGCAGTCGGCGCGCCGCTCGCAGACGCTATCGCGCGCGGCGCCGATCTTCGAGACGCACTGAATGCACAGCCGGCGGCTCAAGCGATCCGCACGTGCAGCGGCCATGCCGTGCGCTTCGTCCCGCAAGATGCACTGCCGGCCGGCACCGCTTATGAAGCAAACATCGCCGCCACCGGCGAGGTGCCGACGCGGGACAATCTCCACGACTTTTTCAACGCCCTGATCTGGCTGCATTGGCCGCGTGCCAAAGCGGCGCTCAACGCGCGTCAGGCGCGGGCGATTACGCAGGACGGGATTGGCACGGCACGCGGCACCGTCCGCGATGCCGCCACGTTGTTCGACGAAAACGCCCTGATCTTCCTGCACACCCAAGACGCGCCGGAGCGCTATCTGACCGGGTTCGACTGGCGCGGCTTGTTCGTCGAGGGCAGGGCAACGTGGGGCGCAACGTGCGCGGTTCTGCCGTTCGGCCATGCGGTATTGGAAAAGCTGGTCGCGCCTTACAAGTCGATCACGGCCCATGCGTGGCCGGTGCGCGTGGCTGCGTTGCCGGCGGAGCGCCCCTCGCTCGACGCTGCACTGGCCGAGACGCTGCTGCACGCCGATCTCGCGCCCCGCCATTTCCGCCCGTTGCCCGTCATGGGTATACCCGGTTGGTGCAATGCCAATGAAGACGCCGGCTTCTATCTGGATACGACGGTCTTTCGGCTCGGCCGGCGGCGCTTCGTACCTGAACAGTGCTAGACTCGCGCCTCGCGAAGCGGACCAGACAATCGCTGCTTTCGCCGCCTCGTGCGAGCGGAAGGGGAGGAAAGTCCGGACTCCATAGAGCAGGGTGATGGCTAACGACCATCCACGGTGACGTGCGGAATAGGGCCACAGAGACGAGTCTTCGCCCGGGCTTCGGCCAGGGCGAAGGGTGAAACGCGGTAACCTCCACCCGGAGCAATCCCAAGTAAGCAGGCGATGAAGCGGCTCGCTGAGTCTGCGGGTAGGGAGCTTGAGCCGGCTGGCAACAGCCGGTCTAGAGGAATGGTTGTCACGCCGCTGGTTTCGGCCACGCGGCGCACAGAATCCGGCTTATCGGTCCGCTTCGCTTCTTATTTATTCCGATGCCGTCGGCTGGGTGGCCAGGTCCACCAGTTCCAACGAGTGCGTGATCTCGGCCGTCTTGGCCAGCATGATCGATGCCGAGCAGTATTTCTCGTGCGACAGCTGCACGGCACGCTCTACCGTTTCCCGCTTCAGGTTGCGTCCCGTCACCGTGAAGGTGAAGTGGATGCGCGTGAAGACCTTCGGATCGGTCTCGGCGCGGTCGGCGTGCAGCTTGACGCTGCAGCCTTGCACGTCCTGGCGACCCCGCTTCAGGATCAGCACCACGTCATAGGCGGTGCAGCCACCGGTGCCCAGTAAGACCATTTCCATCGGGCGCGGTGCGAGGTTGCGGCCACCGCCGTCCGGGGCCCCATCCATCGTGACGAGGTGGCCGCTGCCGGTTTCCGCCAAAAAGGCCATGCCATCCGGGCCGGTCCAGCTCACAGTGCAATCCATGTCCAATCCTTGTGCAGAGGGTCGGCCAGCGCCGACGAAAAGCCACATTGTAGCCATCGGCCCTCGCCTGCGTTGGCCCCCCTAGGGTGAACGCGGCTTGACAGTGATGCCCGTGCGAAAAGGTGCAACCCGCGACTTCTGCACCGAAATCGCGCCGAAATTGGAAGAATATCTCTAGTGAACAGCAATCTGCTTCGCAGGAAATGAACGCAAGGTATTGATGCATATAGGAATTTACCTGTTTTCCCTGATCTCATTTGCTTTTCACATTACGAAATTAGATTTCGTAGTGCAAATTGCCTTGCGCATGCCCCAGAAATGGGTATAATTCGCACCATTGGATCGGCTGATGCGGTGCAACCCACCAAGTCAACGATCAGCAGGTGTCTCCTCCACCCTCCTCCTTTGGTGGATTCAAACCCAAGCTTGATGGCTTGGGTTTTTTTTCGTCCACTCGACTCGAGCGCCCCTTTTTCTTGTGTCAAGAGGTCTGCGCGGGGTACAATTGAAATCTTTTCCGGATTGCCCGCGGAAAAGAAATCCAGAGAGCCCGCACCAACAAGCGGGAAGGCGGGCCGGCGATGACCTCGCATGGGGTTGCGCAGGCGTCCGCAAGACGATCCGTTCGTGAGCAGTCTGAACGCAAGTTCTCAGCGCGATACGGGTCCACTCGGGCACTGACTCAATATTTGGAAAAATCATGAAGACCTTTTCCGCAAAGCCCCATGAGGTGAAGCGCGATTGGTACGTGATTGACGCGACGGACAAGGTCCTCGGGCGTGTCGCCAGCGAAGTGGCACACCGACTGCGCGGCAAGCACAAGCCCGAATTCACTCCGCACGTCGATACCGGCGATTTCATCATCGTCATCAACGCAGCCAAGCTGCGTGTGACGGGCGCCAAGACGACCGACAAGAAGTACTATCGCCACTCGGGTTACCCGGGCGGTATCTATGAAACGACGTTTGGCAAGATGCAGCAGCGTTTCCCGGGCCGCGCCCTGGAGAAGGCTGTGAAGGGCATGCTGCCGAAGGGTCCGCTGGGCTACGCGATGATCAAGAAGCTGAAGGTTTACGCCGAAGGCTCGCATCCGCACGAAGCTCAGCAGCCGAAAGCGCTGGAAATCTAAGGGGCCTAATCCATGATCGGAAACTGGAACTATGGCACCGGCCGCCGCAAGAGCGCTGTGGCACGTGTCTTCATCAAGTCCGGCAAGGGCGACATCATCGTCAACGGCAAGGCCATCAACGAGTACTTCGCTCGTGAAACCTCGCTGATGATCGTGCGTCAGCCGCTGGAACTGACCAACCACGCAGCTACGTTCGACATCAAGGTGAACGTGGTCGGCGGCGGTGAAACCGGCCAAGCCGGTGCTGTGCGTCACGGCATCACTCGCGCCCTGATCGATTACGATGCGACGCTCAAGCCCGCCCTGTCGAAGGCCGGTCTGGTGACGCGCGATGCACGTGAAGTCGAGCGTAAGAAGGTTGGTCTGCGCAAGGCCCGCCGCGCCAAGCAGTTCTCGAAGCGTTAATCCGCTTCCTGCTGCTTCAGCAAAAAACCACACCCTCGGGTGTGGTTTTTTGTTTTGGAGCGTTCGAACCAAACAGTGTGATGTTTTCGGCGCCTTGCTTACCCTTTGCAACAGCTCCGACATGTCCGCAGGACTACAATTCACATCTCGTTAGCGTTCGCCCCGTATGATGCAATCCGCTATTTCTCCTAATCCGATTCTGATTCGTAACGCGGGTCAGGAGGCGGGCGCATGAAGGCGCGTCGCTTGTTGCGCCGCGCTTCCGTGCTCGCTCCGAACGTCACAGTACGTTCGCGTCTGCCTTGGCCGGTGACGGTGTTGCTGGTTGCAGTGGTACTTGGGCTTGCGGCCGCAGCGGCGCTGTGGGCCTTCGAGGAAGGGCGCCGTCTGACCGGTCCGCACGACGCCGATTTGCGTGCAATGAACCGCGAGCTGACCGCCAGGCTGGCCGCCGTGCAGGCCGAACGCGATAAGCTTTCTGCATCCGCCGGCACCGTGGATGCCCGTCTGGGTATCGCTGAAGGCGCTCAGGCGCAAATGGCCGAGCAACTCAAGGCGCTGGAAACCGAAAACGCGCAGTTGAAGGAAGATCTGGCTTTCTTTGACAGCCTGTTGCCCGCGCCCACCAATTCCGCGGGCATTTACGTGCGCAGCTTCCGCATCGCGCCGGACGAGGCGCAACCGACGCGCATGCGGTTCCGCGTTCTGTTGATGCAGGGCGGGGGCAAGGCGTTCGCACCCGTCTCCGAATTCGAGGGGCAATTGGCGCTCACGCTCAACGTGGTGCAGGCTGGCAAACCTGCTACGATCGATTTCCCGGGCGCTGCGGCCAGCGGATCACCCGCCACCAGCGCCCGCGTCAAGCTCACGCACTACCAGCGCCTCGAGGGCTGGGTGGACGTGCCCCCGGGCACCACGGTGCAGTCGGTGATGGTGAAAGTGCTGCAGAACGGCAAGATCAAAGCGAGCCAGAGTTTTTCCATCTGACGGGCATTGTCCTGTCGAGGATCTGTACACAGAGGAGTCGACGATGCTGTTTGGCAAAAAGAAAGGGCTGGCGATTGAAACGCTACTGGGGGCCCGTACCAAGCTGGAGGGGGATCTGCGCTTTTCGGGCGGTCTGCGGATCGACGGTGAGATCAAGGGCAACATTTACGGCGATCCGGACAAGCCAAGCATGCTGGTGATTACCGACAGCGCACGCGTTGAGGGCGAAGTGCATGTTGGGCACCTGATCCTGAACGGCACGGTCGTTGGCCCCGTGCACGTGGCAGAACTGTTGGAGTTGCAGCCGAAGGCGCGCATCGAAGGCAACGTCCAATATGCAGCGCTGGAAATGCACCAAGGTGCCGTTGTTATGGGCACGTTGACGCACGCGACGCCTGGCGATGTGAAGTTGCTGCCCAATCTCAAGCTGGCGTCCAACCAGGATTGATCACATCCCGCGCCGGCCGTTGCTGGCGCACCGCACAATGCCCACTTGAAACGCGGGGCTTCGGCACGATTTGCAGCTTGCGCTTAAAATACAGGCAAGTTTTAGACGTTCCCACAGGAGATTTTCATGAACGCAGTCGCGCAGGCAGCCACGCCCGATGTGAACGAGGTTCCGGCTCCGCTGGTCTTTACCGACAGCGCTGCGGACAAGGTCAAGCAACTGATTGAAGAGGAAGGCAACCCGGAGTTGAAGCTGCGCGTGTTCGTGCAAGGCGGCGGGTGCTCGGGCTTCCAGTACGGCTTCACCTTTGACGAAGAGACCAACGAAGACGATACGACCATGACCAAGAATGGCGTGTCACTCTTGATCGACTCGATGAGCTACCAGTATCTGGTGGGCGCCGAGATCGACTACAAGGAAGACATCAACGGCGCGCAATTCGTCATCAAGAACCCGAATGCTTCGACCACGTGTGGTTGCGGCTCGTCGTTCTCGGTCTGACGTCTCCCTCGCTTAAAAGAAAAAGCGCACTTCGGTGCGCTTTTTTGTTGCCCGCAAAATGGGTGCTCAAGCGGGGTAGATCGCGCCAAGGACGCGAGCGCCCGATGCGCCTGTCGCGGTGTGCAGGTTGCCGTGGGCGCGGAGCACGCACTGGCGCGCGAGCCATGCGAAGGCGAGCGCTTCCACCTGATGCGCGGGCACGCCGAACGCATCGGTCGGAGCAACTCTAACGCCCGGCAACTGTTGCCCGATACGTGCCATCAGCGCGCCATTGCGTGCGCCGCCGCCGCAGACGAGCAGTGACGCTGCCTGCGGCGCATGCGCACGTACGGCATCGGTGATGGTGTCAGCAGTGAGGGCGAGCAGCGTGGCTTGAACATCTTCAGGGCGGGCGGTGTTCAGCGCATCGCCGAGGGCTTGTTGCAGCCACGCCGGGTTGAACAGATCGCGGCCGGTGCTCTTAGGCGGGGGCGCCGCAAAGAACGGCTCGGCCTTCAGGCGCTCGAGCAGGGCTTCGCCGACGCGTCCGCTGCGGGCCCACGCGCCGTCGGCGTCGTACGGGCTGTCGCGGTGCGTATGGACCCAATAATCCATCAGCGCGTTGCCGGGGCCGCAGTCGAAGCCAAGTACGGCGTCGCGCGTGTCGGAAGTTTGCGGCGGCAAGACCGTGAGGTTGGCGATGCCGCCAATGTTGCATACCACGCGCCATGCATCCGGCAGGCCGAACAGCGCGCGATGCAGCGCCGGTACGAGCGGTGCGCCTTGGCCGCCGGCCGCGATGTCTCGGCTACGGAAATCGGCAATGACGTCGATGCCGGTGCGTTCAGCCAATACCGCGGGGTGCTGGGTCTGGCGCGTGTAGCCGATGCCATCATGCGTGCCGGGCTGATGACGAATCGTTTGCCCATGGGCGCCGATGGCCTGTACATCGTGCGCGGCCAGGCCGGTGGACGCAAGCAGCCGGGCGACGCATTCGGCGTAGATCATGGCCAGCGCGTTGGCGGCCAACGCCTCGCGATGGATCTCGTCGTGGCCGGCGTGCTGCAGGTCCAGAAAGCGCTGGCGCAGTTCGGGCGAGAAGGGTACGTAGGCGTCGGCGAGGACGGCCGGGTGTTCGCCGGAAAAGTCCGCCAGCACGCCATCGACGCCGTCCAGGCTGGTGCCCGACATCAAGCCGATATAGCGATCGGCGGGGAGTGCGGTGGGGTTGGGATGGCTCATGCGCGACAGCTTACCAGCGCAATGGCAGGCCAAATGGACACATCACGGTAAAATCCCCGGATCGCGCGGCCGGCACGCCTGAATCGATGTCGGCTATCGTGCACGCACCGTTTCCCTGATTGTTGATCCGTTCGCGCCGTTTTCCACGTGCGGCGCGGTGACCTTTCCTTTTGCCATGACTGCATCTGCCACTCCCGCCGCTTCCGACAACGCCACGCCGGGCACACTCAAGTATCCGGTCACCCCGGAGGTGGCGCACGCGATGGAAGTCTCGCTGCGCGGCTGCGACGAACTGCTGATCGCCGCCGAGTGGGAGCAGAAGCTGGCCAAGAGCGCTGCCACCGGCGTACCCCTGCGCATCAAGCTGGGCCTCGATCCCACGGCCCCTGACATCCACATCGGCCACACGGTGGTGCTCAACAAGATGCGCCAGTTGCAGGACCTAGGGCATCAGGTGATCTTCCTGATCGGCGACTTCACGTCGACCATTGGTGACCCGTCCGGCCGCAACGCCACGCGCCCGCCGCTGACGCGCGAGCAGATCGAAGCCAACGCGCAGACGTACTACCGCCAGGCCAGCATGGTGCTGGACCCGAGCAAGACCGAAATTCGCTACAACAGCGAGTGGTGCGACCCGCTGGGCGCGCGCGGCATCATCCAACTCGCCGCCAAGTACACCGTCGCCCGCATGATGGAGCGCGATGACTTCACCAAGCGCTACAAGGCCGGCGTGCCGATCTCGGTGCACGAATTCCTCTACCCGCTGATGCAGGGCTATGACTCGGTCGCGCTCAAATCGGATCTGGAACTGGGCGGCACCGATCAGAAGTTCAACCTGCTGGTCGGCCGCGAACTGCAGAAGGAATACGGCCAGGAGCCGCAGTGCATCCTGACGATGCCGCTGCTGGTGGGCCTGGACGGCGTCGAGAAGATGTCCAAGTCCAAGGGCAACTACGTCGGTATCAGCGAGGCGCCCAACGAGATGTTCGGCAAGCTGATGAGCATCTCCGATGACCTGATGTGGACGTACTACACGCTGCTGTCGTTCCGCCCGCTGGCCGAGATCGACCTGATGAAGCAAGAGATCGCGCTGGGCCGCAACCCGCGCGATTGCAAGGTGATGCTGGCGCAGGAGATCGTTGCCCGCTTCCACAGCCAGGCCGATGCCGAGCGCGCACTGGAAGATTTCAACCACCGTGCCCGCGGCGGTGTGCCGGACGACATTCCGCAGATCGAGCTGTCGGGCGCACCACTGGGTATTGCACAACTGCTCAAGCAGGCTGGGCTCTGCCCGTCCACGTCGGACGCCAACCGCAACATCGAGCAGGGCGGCGTGAAGATCGACGGCACCGTCATCAGCGACAAGGGCCTGAAGGTCGACGCCGGCACCTTCGTGATGCAGGTCGGCAAGCGTCGCTTTGCGCGCGTGGTGCTGAAGTGATTGGGCTGATCCAGCGTGTGTCCGAGGCGGCGGTCCGTGTGGACGGCCGCGTCGTCGGCGAGATCGGCCCGGGTTTGCTCGCACTGGTCTGTGCAGAACGTGGGGACACCGCCGCCGAGCCGATCGTCTGCTGGAGAAGCTGCTGAACTATCGCGTGTTCTCCGACGCGCAGGGCAAGATGAACCTGCCCGTGCGCAACATCGACGGCAACGGGCAGGCGGGCGGCTTGCTGGTCGTATCGCAGTTCACGCTGGCGGCCGATACCAAGTCTGGCACACGGCCGAGCTTCACGCCCGCTGCTGCGCCGGAAGATGGGCGCCGCCTGTACGAACACTTCGTGGCGCGCGCGCGTGCCCAGCATCCCATCGTGGCAACCGGCGAGTTTGGCGCCGACATGAAGGTGTCGCTCGTCAACGATGGCCCGGTCACGTTCTGGCTGCAGATTGCGCCGCAAGCCGCAGCATCTGTTGCCAAGACTGCCGCGCCGGAAGCGGCCAAATCTGTCTGATTCGTCCAGGAACCCTGAGATGCCACGCGCCGCCGCCATCCCCCTGCCGATGCTGCAGATCACCCACATCGTGCTCATCCGCCACGGCGAGACCGACTGGAACCGTGAACGGCGCCTGCAAGGCCAACTCGACGTGCCGCTGAACACGCAAGGGCTGGAGCAGGCTGCGCAGTTGGGCAAGGCACTCGCGCGCGAGCGGTTCGATGCGGTCTATGCGAGCGATCTGTCGCGCGCCAGGCAGACGGCGCGGGCGCTGGCAGATGAAGTGGGCGTGCCCGTGCGCGACGACGCCGGTTTGCGCGAGCGCTGCTACGGCCAGTTCGAAGGTCTGACCTACGCCGAAGTTGCCGCACGGCATCCGGACGACTTTGATGCCTGGCAGAACCGCGTGCCCGAATTTGCCCCGCCCGGCGGCGAGACCCTCACTGAATTCCACGAACGTGCGGTCGAGACTGCGCTCCGGCTGATCCGTCGCCACCCCGGCGAGCGCATCGCGCTGGTCAGCCACGGCGGCGTGCTCGATTGCCTGTACCGCCACGCCAACGCCATGACGCTCACCGAGCCGCGCCAGCACGAGCTGCGCAACGCGAGCATCAACCGGCTTTCATCCGATGGTCATCAACTGACCGTGTTGCAATGGGGGGATGTCGCGCACCTGGATTTGCTGGTGCTCGACGAAGTGGACCGCCGTGTTCCTTAAACCTTCAGCCGGAACGGCGTGAAGTTGGTGTCGCGGTCGTAGTAATCCTCGTTCTCGGCGCGCTTGAGGAAGGCGACGACGCGGTAGGTGAGCGGCGTTGCGACGATTTCCCAGCCAGTCTTGAGGATGTATTGCGCAATGGCGACACGCAGCACCTGTTCGTGGGGCCAGATGCCGTAGAAGGCGATCACGTAGAACAGCGACGAATCGACCGCCTCGCCCACCACGGTGGATCCGACGATGCGCGTCCACAGCCATTTTCCTTCCGTCGCGATCTTCATCTTCGCCAGCGTGTAGCTGTTGGCGAAGCTGCCACACCAGAACGCAATGAGCGACCCGGCGACGATGCGCGGCGTGTTGCCGAACACGTCGTTCAGGCTCCTCTGATAACCGGCCATGAAGGGCGCCACCGGTAGCGCCAGCACGACCAGCGACATGAACGACGCAAAGATCAGTGCGGCAAAGCCCGCCCACACCACGCGCCGATCACGCCCGTAACCGTACACCTCGGTGAGGATGTCGCCGAAGATGTAGGAAATTGGAAAGAACAGCACGCCAGCGCCGAAGGTGACCGATCCGAGCACCGGCAACGTGACCTGCGCCGCCTTGGACGCGCCGATCAGGTTCGAGCACAGCAGCACTGTGACGAAGGCCGCCATGATGAAGTCGTAGTATCGGAACGTGCGGTTCGGGTGGTGCGGGGCGGCAGACATGTCGGGGCGCGCGGGGGTTATTGGTTGTCGTCCCAGAGGTCCCGCACCGGGCCGCTCTTGGGAGCGCCCAGCCCGAAGTGCTGGTATGCCGAAGCCGTGGCCACGCGGCCGCGTGGCGTGCGCTGCAGGTAGCCTTGCTGGATCAGGTAGGGCTCGAGCACGTCTTCGATCGTGTCGCGCTCTTCGCCGATGGCGGCGGCCAGGTTGTCGATGCCGACCGGGCCGCCGTTGAACTTGTGCAGGATCGCCTCGAGCAGCTTGCGGTCCATCAGGTCGAAGCCGACCGCGTCCACGTCGAGCATGGCGAGGGCGGCATCGGCGACTTCGCGGGTGATGATGCCGTCGGCCTTGACTTCGGCGAAGTCGCGCACGCGACGTAGCAGACGGTTGGCGATACGGGGCGTGCCGCGCGAGCGCTTTGCAATTTCCAGCGCCCCCTCGTCCACGATGTGGGCGTTCAGCAGGCCTGATGAGCGCGTGACGATCTTTGCCAGTTCGGCAGGCGTATAGAACTCCAGCCGCGCGACGATCCCGAAGCGATCGCGCAGCGGGTTGGTCAGCATGCCGGCGCGCGTGGTGGCGCCCACGAGCGTAAAGGGCTGCAGATCAAGCTTGACCGAGCGCGCCGCCGGGCCCTCGCCGATCATGATGTCGATCTGGTAGTCCTCCAGCGCCGGGTACAGAATTTCTTCCACCACGGGCGAGAGCCGGTGAATCTCGTCGATGAAGAGGACGTCGTTGGCTTCGAGGTTGGTCAGCAGTGCAGCCAGATCGCCCGGGCGCTCCAGCACGGGGCCGGAAGTCTGGCGCAGGTTGACGCCCATTTCGCGCGCGATGATGTGCGCCAGCGTCGTCTTGCCGAGACCCGGCGGGCCGAACAGCAGCACATGGTCCAGCGCTTCGCTGCGGTTCTTGGCCGCGGTCATGAAGATGTCGAGCTGGCCGCGCACCTTTTCCTGACCGACGTATTCGTCGAGCAGCTTGGGGCGCAGCGCGCGCTCGAACGCCTCCTCATTGGGGGAGGCGGGGGAGGCTGAGATGATGCGCTCAGCAGAGACAGCCTTGGCGGCGAGCTTGTCGGTTTCGATCATGACGGGCAGACGGCGCCGGAAAGGCGCGAGCAGGCCATTCTACCGTCTTGCCGCGCCCGGGCGTCAGCCCTTGGACAGCGCCTTGAGCGCCAGCTTGATTCCCTCGGACACGCCCGTGCCGGCCGGCACCTGCTTGATGGCGAGCGCCGCTTCCTTGTCGGAATACCCTAGTGCCAGCAGGGCGTTGAGCACGTCGACCGCGTCGTCCGAGACGGCTGGGCCGCCGGGCACCGTACCCAGGTCGGCGCCGAGCTTGCCCTTGAGTTCGAGCAGCAGGCGCTCGGCCGTCTTCTTACCGATGCCCGGGATGCGCGTCAGCCGCCCGGCTTCCTGCAGCGTGACGGCCTGCGCGAGTTCGGCCACCGACATGCCCGACAGCACCGCCAGCGCGATGCGCGCGCCGATGCCCGAAATCTTGATGAGTTGGCGGAAGGTTTCGCGCTCCGCGGCGGTGCCGAAACCGTAGAGCAGGTGCGCATCCTCGCGCACGATCTGCTGCGTGAGCAGGACGACCTTCTCGCCGGTGGCGGGCAGGTTATAGAACGTGCTCATCGGCACGTCGATCTCGTAGCCGACGCCGTGGCAATCGACCAGCAGATGCGGCGGGTTCTTTTCGATCAGCGTCCCGGCGATGCGTCCGATCATGGGTGGGGTTCCTCCTCCAAAACGGGACGCAGTGTAGCCCAAACCTACTGCGCGGCCCGATCCAGGCTCGGCCGCTCGCTACGGTTCCGATGCGCGAAGACTAGCGCTTGAAGGTCGACACGGCTTGCCGCCCGACCGCCGGATCGTCGGTAAAGAAGCCATCGACGCCCGCGCGCAGGAACGCCTGGATCTCCGTGATCGAGCCGTTGACGTTGCGCGTGTTGTCCGCACCGCTGCGCAGCGACGGCGGCAGGAAGGTGTTCTCGGGGCGGAACGTATATGGATGGACCACCAGCCCGGCGTTGTGCGCGTTGCGGATCAGGTCGGTCGGATCGGTCAGCTTGCCGTTCGCATCCAGGCCCATGATGCTGCTCTTGTCCGGGCCGACGCCGTTGGCGTATGCGGCGATGTCGCGCATGCCTTGGCTCGTCATCATGTCGCCGAAGGTACGGCTGTCTTTGGCGACCACAAAATCGTAGGGCTGTCGGCCGGATGTGCCCATCAGCTGTACGAGTTTCCAGTTCGGTTGGCTGCCGCCGATCTTGTTGCGAATGGCCTTGAGATTGGCCACCTCGAACGACTGGATGTAGACCGTCGTGCGGCTGGCCGTGAACGCGTCACGGCGCAGGCCGTCGATCAGCCGGTCTTCCAGCGGCAGGCCGATCGACTGGAAGTACGTCGGGTGCTTCGTCTCCGGATAGATGCCGATGTTGCGGCCGAGCTTGGCGGATTGGTCCCGCGCCAGCGCGATGATCTCGTCGAGTGTGGGGATGTCGAACTGGTCGTTGTAGGCGACGTTGTCGGGGCGGATGTTCGGGATGCGCTCGCGTGCGCGCAGCGTTTTCAGTTCTCCAAGCGTGAAGTCTTCGGTGAACCAGCCCGTGACGCTCTGGCCGTCGATCGTCTTGGTGGTCTTGCGCCCGGCAAACGCTGCCACGTCGGCCACGTTGGTCGTGCCGGAGATCTCGTTCTCGTGGCGCGCAACCAGCACGCCGTCTTTGGTGGAGACGAGATCCGGCTCGATGATGTCCGCGCCGTCGTCGATGGCTTTCTGGTACGAGGCCAGCGTGTGCTCCGGTCGCAATGCGGAGGCACCGCGATGGCCGATCACCTGGATGGTGGCGATGGGCGTGGTGTTGCCACCGCCACCGCTGCCGTGGTGGTACTCCAGCCGGCAGGCGTAGAGGGCGACGGACGTACTCAAGATCAGCAGGCTCGGCAGGATGAGGCGGCGAGGCATCGGGGGCTCCTGAATACGGGTACCCGCATGGTAGTCGCCGTGCCCGGATGCCGCTACCTGCGGGCTTCAAGAATCCTGTCAGCCGACGAGGCGGCCGCGCCGCACGCGCAGCCCCTTTTGCGCAAGCTGTGGCGCCAGACCGGCCATGGCGGCCAGCGTCTCGCCGCCGTGCGCATGGCAGATCGCCACGCCCAGGGCGTCGGATGCGTCCGCGCCGGGTTTGCCCTCGAGGTTGAGCAGGCGCACGACCATCTCCTGCACCTGATCCTTGTTGGCGCGGCCATAGCCGACCACGGCCTGCTTCAGTTGTAGCGCGGTGTACTCGAACACGGGCAGGTTGCCGCTCATCAGGCCGCAGATCACCGCGCCGCGGGCTTGGCCCAGCAGCAGCGTCGATTGCGGGTTGACGTTGACGAACACCTTTTCGATGGAAGCGCAGTCCGGCCGGTATGTGCTCACCAGTTCGGACACGCCGTCATACAGCGTCTTCAGGCGGCTGGGCAGGTCGGCATTGCCGTTGCTCTTGATCGTGCCCGAGGCCACGTAGACGAGCTTGTGGCCGTGCCGTTCGAGCACGCCGAAACCCGTGGTGCGAAGGCCGGGATCGATGCCGAGGATGCGCATGAAGGAAGTGGGCAGAAATGGAAACGGGGCAAGGCGCCAGTTTACGCCTTGCCCCGTTCGTTCGTCGCGTGGACGATGTTGCTTAGTGGCGGAAGTGGCGCGTGCCCGTGAAGATCATCGCCACGTTGCGTTCGTCGGCGGCGGCGATCACTTCATCGTCGCGTACCGAGCCGCCCGGCTGGATCACGCACGAGGCGCCAGCATCGACCACCACGTCCAGGCCGTCGCGAAACGGGAAGAACGCATCCGATGCCACAGCCGAACCGGCCAGCGTCAGGCCTGCGTTCTGTGCCTTGATGCTGGCGATGCGGGCCGAGTCCACACGGCTCATCTGGCCGGCGCCCACACCCAGCGTCATGCCGCCGCCGCAGAACACGATGGCGTTGGACTTGACGAACTTGGCGACGCGCCAGGCAAACATCAGGTCGTCCATTTCCTTTGGCGTGGGGTGGCGCTTGGTAACCACGCGCAGCTCGCTCGGCTGCACGTTCTTGGCGTCCGGGCTCTGCACCAGCAGGCCGCCGCCAACGCGCTTGAAGTCGTACGCATTCACGCCCTTGCCCAACGGAATCTCCAGCACACGCACGTTTTGCTTGGCGGCGAACACGGCACGTGCGCCTTCCGAGAAGCCCGGGGCGATCAGCACTTCCACGAACTGCTTGGCCACCACCTGTGCGGCTGCTTCATCCAGCGGCACGTTGAAGGCGATGATGCCGCCGAAGGCCGAGGTCGAGTCGGTCTTGAAGGCCTTCTCATACGCTTCCTGCGCGGTGCCGCCGATGGCCACGCCGCACGGGTTGGCGTGCTTGATGATGACGCATGCAGCGCCGTGGGCCGCATCGAACGACTTCACGCATTCCCACGCGGCATCGGCGTCGGCGATGTTGTTGTACGACAGCTCCTTGCCCTGCAGTTGCTTGTAATTGGCGAGCGCGCCGTCGACGGCTTTCAGGTCGCGGTAGAACGCGGCGGACTGATGCGGGTTTTCGCCGTAACGCATCTCCTGCACCTTGTCGAAGGCGAGGTTCAGCGTCTGCGGATAGGCGCTGCGCGTGCTGTGCGACTTGTCGGCGCCGAGGCTCGTCAGGTAGTTGGTGATGGCGCCGTCGTACTGCGCGGTGTGCGCGAACACCTTCTTGGCCAGCATGAAGTTGGTTTCGTAGCCGACCGTGTTGTTGTTGGCCTGCATTTCGGCCAGCACGGTGGCGTAGTCGGCCGGGTCAACGATGACTGTCACATCGCGGTGGTTCTTGGCCGCCGAGCGCAGCATGGTCGGGCCGCCGATGTCGATGTTCTCGATGGCGTCGGCCAGCGAGCATTCGTCCTTGGCCACCGTCTGCTGGAACGGGTACAGGTTCACCACCAGAAGGTCGATGGTCGGGATGCTGTGTTCGGACAGTGCGGCCATGTGCTCGGGCAGGTCGCGACGGGCCAGGATGCCGCCGTGCACCTTCGGGTGCAGCGTCTTGACGCGGCCGTCGAGCATTTCCGGAAAGCCGGTGTAGTCCGCCACTTCCGTCACGGGCAGGCTGGACTCGGCGAGCAGCTTGGCGGTGCCGCCGGTGGAGAGGAGCTTGACGCCGCGCTCGTGCAGGGCACGGGCAAAGTCGACGATGCCGGTCTTGTCGGAAACGGAAAGCAGGGCTTGCTGGATCATGGTGGAAACGCCGGTGGGCGGGTGTGGCGCTGGGTTTGCCGAACTGGCAGGAGGCGCCGTCAGAAAGGAAATCGGTTCAAAGGCCGGCCCGCAACCTCAGATGAGGCCGTGCTGCTGCAACTTCTTGCGCAGCGTGTTGCGGTTGATGCCGAGGTAGTCGGCCGCCTGCGACTGGTTGTTGGAAGCCCATTCCATCACGGTTTCCAACAGCGGCCGTTCAATGGCCTGCAGCACCATGTCGTAGACGTTGGACGGGTTCTCGCCGTCCAGGTCACGGTAATACGCATCCAGGCTGTCGCGGATGCAACGTTCGATCGGGTTGCGGCTCATGCGGCAAGCAGTTCCTTGTTGTTGTCGTTGTTGCCCGTCCTGGGGTGGTCGCCACCGGTCGCCTGGTCTTCGTAGACCAGACGGTCGGACAGCGCACGCTGCTCGTCGAAGAACGCATTGACGGCGGCCAACTGGGCCGCGGTGTCCTCGATGGTGTTCATGCGGTGGCGGAACAGGTTGGCCCCCGCCAACCCGCGCGTGTACCAGGCGATGTGCTTGCGTGCGGTGCGCACGCCGGTGTATTCGCCATAGAACGCGTAGTGCTCTTCCAGATGCGCGTTCATGATGCCGCGAATCTCTTCCACCTCCGGCGCCGGCAGCAGCGTGCCGGTCTGCAGGAAATGCTCGATCTCGCGGAACAGCCACGGGCGCCCCTGCGCCGCGCGGCCGATCATGATGGCGTCGGCGCCGGTCACGGCCAGCACGTGCTTGGCCTTGGCCGGCGTGGTGATGTCGCCGTTGGCCACCACGGGAATGCGCACCGACGCCTTGACCGCGGCGATGGTGTCGTATTCCGCTTCACCGTGATACAGATCGGCGCGCGTGCGGCCATGCACGGTCAGCATGCTGATGCCGGCGTCCTGTGCAATGCGCGCCACGCTCAATGCGTTGCGGTGTTCGCGGTCCCAACCGGTACGGATCTTGAGCGTCACGGGCACGCGGTCGCCGACCGCACCCACCACGGCCTCGACAATGCGCTGGACCAGCGGCTCGTTCTGCAGCAGGGCAGAACCAGCGGCCACGTTGCACACCTTCTTGGCCGGGCAGCCCATGTTGATGTCGATGATTTGCGCGCCGCGATCGACGTTGTAGCGCGCGGCCTCGGCCATCATCATCGGCTCGGCGCCGGCAATCTGCACGGCGATCGGCTCGACCTCGCCCGTGTGGTTGGCGCGCCGCATGGTCTTCTCGCTTTTCCAGAGCTGCGCGTTGGACGCGACCATCTCGGACACGGCATAGCCCGCGCCCAGCCGCTTGCAGAGCTGCCGGAACGGGCGATCCGTCACACCCGCCATGGGAGCGACGAACAGGTTGTTGCGAAGGGTATGCGGTCCGATCTGCAAGGCTGTCGAGGAAGACGCGGCTGAAAGAAACGAAAAATCACCCCTTCCGCCCAGAGTCGAATGATGATCGGGCGGAGCGACGGGAGTGAAAAATGCGAGGACGGGATTTTACCGCCAAACCGCCGGATTGCCTAAATGTTGTGCACAAACTATGCGGCAGTGCGGTCGGCGGCCGGGTTCTTGCCGTGGCTGGCGCTAGCGGAACCGTTGCAGGCCGTAGGGGCGGCCGTCGATGAAAGGCGTGCGCTCGCTGACCAGATCGGCGATGAGTCGGGCGGTGCCTGGCGCGCCTGTCATGCCCAGGTGGCCGTGCCCGAACGCGAAGAACACGTTGCGGTAGCGCTCCGAGCGGTCGATCACGGGCAGGCTGTCGGGTAGAGAGGGCCGATGGCCCATCCATTGGCTGTCGTCCGTAAAGCCGAGGCCGGGGAAGAGCTGCTGGCCCTGTCGCATGAGGATGCGGGCGCGGCGGTAGTCGGGCGCAGCGTCCAACCCGCCGATCTCCACGGTGCCGGCAATGCGCAGGCCGCCTTCCATGGGCGTCGCGATGAACTTGCGCTCGCAATCCATGATTGGCCGTGAAGGCTGCACGCTGGGCGCGCGCAGCGTGGCGTGATAGCCGCGTTCCGTGTTGAGCGGAATGCGGATGCTGGTGAGCTTTGCGCCCAGCCGCATCGACCACGCACCCGCGCACAGCACCAGCTTCGACACGGGCAGCGTGCCGCAATCGGTGTGCAGCCGCGTCGGGCCGCCGTAGTCGCTTCGGCCGAATTCCACGTCCAGCACCTTGCGGCGCAGGAAGGTGCCGCCCGCTGCGGCAAAGTTGGCCGCCAGCGTCTTGACCAGACGTTCCGGGTTGACCGTGAAGCCGTTGTCGGGCAGCAGCAGGCCGGATTGGATGTCGGCGGCCAGTGCGGGCTCGAGTTCGCGCGCTTCGCCGGCGCTCAGGGCTTGCGAGCGCACGCCGGTGGCATCGCGAATGGACTGCGCCAGCACATCGCCCGACGAGCGCGCCAGCGTGCGCCACACATACAGATGGCCCGTCTGACGGATCAGGCCGTCATATTGCGCGGCGTCGAGCAGGTTTCGATAACCGGGAAAGGTCGCGCTGAAGAGACTCGCCAGCGGCTGCGCCGTCGCACGGGCCTGCGTCTCGTTGCCCGCAAACACCCATTGCAGCAGCCAGGGCAGCGCGCGCGGCAGATAGTGCCAACGTACCGTCAGCGGGCCCATTGGATCGGCCAGCCATTTGGGCACCTGCTTCAGCATGCCCGGTAGCGCCATCGGCACGACCGACGCCACGCTCAGGCAGCCGGCGTTGCCGAACGAGCAGCCTTCGCCAATGCCGGCCTGATCGAGCAGCGTGACCTGGTGGCCATCCCGTTGCAATTGCAGTGCGCACGCCGTGCCGACAATGCCGGCGCCCACCACGGTGATCTGCTGGCGGTCGCCTGCAGCGCCTACCTCGGCACACGCCATCCGTTAGCCTCGCTGCCCGAACATCATCTGCCGGGCGAGCCCATGCTTGAGCGGCGGCAGGCATTCCAGCAGCGTGAGCGCGGCGCCGCGCAGGTGGCCAAACGACCGGCCCGGCACGGCAAACGCGCGCGGCAGCAAATCGGTCAGGCCGATGGTGACGGCGCGGTCAAATGCGCGTTCGCGGGCGAAACGGGCGAGGGTGGCCGCCGTTGCCCCATCCCGAAGCGCGCGTGCCATTTCGAACGCATCGCGCAGGCCGAGGTTGAAGCCCTGGCCCGCCACCGGGTGGATCGTCTGGGCGGCATTGCCGATGGCGGCGACGCGGCGGTCGACCGGAATGCGCTGGGCGTGCAGCCCGAGCGCGAACGTATGGCGCGGGCTGGCGTGCGTGAAGCGGCCCATGCGCTCGCCAAAGGCAGCGCCCAGTTCGGCGAGGAAGGCGTCGTCGGGCAACGCTGCGCGTCGGCGCGCTTCGTCGGGCGCGCAGCACCAGACAAGGGCGTAGCCGGGACCTTGCGCGTCATCCTGCGGCAGCAATGCGAGCGGGCCTTCGGGCGTGAAACGCTCCCATGCCCAGCCTTCGAGCGGGGCGCTGCAGCGCACGTGCGCGACGATGGCGGTCTGGCCGTAATCGCGCCGGCGCGCCTGGGCGATGCCGCGTTGCTGCTTGCGTGCGTCGTCGAACAACCCGCCTTCGGCCTGGATGACGACTTCGGTTTCGATGGCCAGCGGATGGCGCCCTTCGCGCAGCGCCCGCACGCGTGCCGGGGCGACCGTACCGTCGGCGCGCGGCAGTTGTTCGACGCGCTCCACGGGCGTGTGGTCATAGCGGGTGAGGCGCCCCGGGTGACGCTCCATCTGCGTGTCGAGGGCGGCGTTGAGCGCGGCGCTCAGGTCGCCGTATTGCACGACGTGTCCGAGCGCGGGGACGTCGTAGTCTTCACGGCGGATATGCGCCTGCCCGAAGTGGCCGCGTTGCGAGACGTGGATGTGCGTGATGGGCGTGGCGCGCGTGGGCCAGCCGCCAATCTCCTGCAGCAGCACGCGCGAGCCATGAGACAGCGCCAGCGCGCGCGGGTCTCGCGCGGCGGCTTCGGCGTCGCGCGCATCGAACAGGGCGATGCGCCAGTCGGTGTCGCGCAGCAACCAGTTGGCCAGCGCCAGCCCGACGGGCCCGGCGCCAACGATGGCCACGTCGAAGTCCGGTGCGGCGCTGCTCGCTGTGATGCTGTCGGTCATGCCTGGCCCCGCATCACCAGTTCGATTTCGTCCGGGGCTACGGGCACGTCGCGCGTGATGATTTCGCAGCCTTCGGGCGTGACGATGGCGTCGTCTTCAATGCGGATGCCGATGTGCCAGTACTGTTCCGGCACGCCGGGCGCGGGGCGCACGTAGATGCCGGGTTCGACGGTCAGCACCATGCCGGCTTCCAGCGGGCGCCACGGGCGTTCGCCTTCAGCCGGAGCAGCGGTGCCGGGCGTGCGGTATTCGCCCACATCGTGCACGTCCATGCCGAGCCAATGGCCGGTGCGGTGCATGTAGAACTGGCGGTATTGGCCGCCGGCGATCACGTCGTCGAGCGTGCCGACCTTGTCGGCGTCGAGCAGGCCGGTGTCGAGCATGCCTTGCGCCAGCACGCGCGTGGCGGCATCGTGCGGCACGTTGTAAGGCACGCCGGGGCGCGTCTCGGCAAGGGCGGCTTCCTGCGCGGCCACCACCAGCGCATACAGCTCGCGTTGCGGGCCGGTGAAGCGGCCATTGACCGGGAACGTGCGGGTGATGTCTGACGCGTAGCCATCCAGCTCACAGCCGGCATCGATCAGGCAGAGATCGCCGTCGCGCAGTTCTGCGTTGCCGGCGCGGTAGTGCAGTACGCACGCGTTCGGGCCCGTCGCCACGATGGAGTTATAGGCAACGCTTTGCGCACCGTGGCGGCGGAATTCATATAGCAGCTCCGCTTCGAGATGGTATTCACGCAGCCCGGCACGCGACGCCTGCATGGCGCGCACGTGCGCTCCGGCGGAAATGCGTCCGGCACGGCGCATGATGTCGAGTTCGCTTGCGTCCTTGAACAGCCGCATCTCATCGAGGATGGCGCGCACGTCCAGCGCCTGGTGCGGCGACGACACCCCCGCGCGGCCTTGCATGCGCACTGCATCGAGCCAGCGGCGCATGCGGCGGTCGAACGCGCTGCTCTCGGCCAGCGGACATGCCACGGCGGCGGCGTTGGCGAGCAGCTTTGGCAACGTCGCATCGATCTCTTCCACCGAGTGCGCCTCATCCAGGCCGAAGGCGTCCTTCGCTGCTTCGGGGCCGAAGCGGAAGCCGTCCCAGATTTCACGCTCTTCGTGCTTCGGGCGGCAGAACAGCACGCTGCGCGCCGGTGCGCTGCCTGCGGGTACCACGATGGCGAGTACCGCTTCGGGCTCGGTGAAGCCGGTCAGGTAATAGAAGTAGCTGTCGTGCCGGTAGGGATAATCGCTGTCGCGGTTGCGCATCGCCTCGGGCGCGGTCGGCACGATGGCGACCCCGCCACCCGCCGCGCGCAGCCACTGCACGATGCGCTCGCGGCGCTGGCGATAGGTCTGGAGGAAAGCGAGTTCGGTGGCGGACATGTCGTGTTTTCCAGCAGCAGAAAGGATGTGTCGATTGTAACGCCGCGCCTGGCGGTCATTCAGGGAGGGGCATTGCCACATCCAAAAGGAGACTTGTGCGGTGCGGACGGCTTCTCCTAAAGTCCCGGGCGGCGCCCCCCGTTAAGACTGACCTGTTTTGCATCCCGGTTGCGACCTCCGCCTGCCGTGGATTGGCCGCATTGGATCGGCCTGCCCAGGAGAACCGATGCTCGCCAGCAGTTACAACCCTCTTCTCGTCCTGCTTTCCCTCTTTGTGGCCATCCTGGCGTCGTATACGGCGCTGGATATGGCCGGACGGGTCGTCACCGCACAAGGCCGCGCAGCGTTGTGGTGGCTTATCGGCGGCGCGTCGGCCATGGGGCTGGGCATCTGGTCGATGCACTTTGTCGGCATGCTGGCGCTGAACCTGCCGATCCCGGTTGGATATGACGTGGGCATCACGCTTGCCTCACTCGCCATCGGCATTGGGGCGTCGACGTTTGCGTTGTGGCTGGTCAGCCGGCGTGAACTGCCTTGGCCGCGCCTGGTAGGCGGAGCGCTGCTCATGGGGGCCGGCGTGGCGGGCATGCACTACACGGGCATGGCCGCGCTGCGCATGAATCCGGGCATTCAATACAACCCCGGCAGATTTGGGGTGTCGGTCGTGATTGCCGTGCTGGCATCGGGCGTTGCGCTGTGGATCGCATTCCGCCTGCGGCGGCAGTCGCGGCGCGTCCGTGCGCTGCGTGCCGGTTCAGCGGTGGTGATGGGCGTGGCCATTGTCGGCATGCACTACACGGGCATGTCGGCGGCGGCGTTTCCATTGGGCAGCGTGTGTGGCGCTGCGCATACCGGCGCGAGTGCCGAATGGCTGGCGCTGGTCATCATCATCGTCACGCTGGCGGTGCTGGCTATCGCGCTCATCATCTCGGTGCTCGACTTGCGCATGGAGGCACGCACCGCCTTGCTGGCGAACTCGCTGGCCGCGGCCAACAAGGAGCTGGCCTACCTGGCGCTGCACGACAACCTGACCAAACTTTCCAACCGCGTGCTGCTGGAAGACCGTCTGACCCAGGCGATCCGCACCGCCGAACGTGAGAAGCACCGCTTCGCGCTCATGTTCATGGACCTCGATGGCTTCAAGGCCGTCAACGATGTCTATGGCCACCATGTGGGTGACCTGCTGCTGATCGACGTTGCCCAGCGCATCGGTGCGCGGGTGCGCCAGCAGGACACCGTGGCGCGTGTCGGCGGCGACGAATTCGTGGTTCTCGCCTATGTGGACGATCCGGAAGACGCCGGCACCCTGGCCAACGCGCTGCTAGAAGTGGTGCGCGAGCCCTTCATGGCCGGCGGTCACGAGCTGCGCGTCTCCACCAGCATCGGCATCGCGATCTACCCTGGCGACGGCGGCAACCAGCACGACCTGCTGACCAATGCCGATGCGGCGATGTACCACGCAAAGGGCCTGGGCCGGAACGCCTATAGCTTTTTTGAGCCATCGATGAACGCCGACGTGCATCAGCAGTTGCAGCTTGTGCAAGACCTGCGACGCGCGGTCGAGCGGCACGAACTCGTGCTGCATTACCAGCCGAAATTCAACGCGCCCAACGGGCCGATCATGGGCGTCGAGGCGCTGGTGCGCTGGCAGCATCCGCAGCGCGGTCTGGTGCCCGCCGATGAATTCATCCCGCTGGCCGAAAAGACCGGCCTGATCGTGCCGCTGGGCGCGTGGGTGTTGGACGAAGCCTGTCGCCAGATGGCGCAATGGCAACGCGAGGGGCACAGCGGCTGGAGCGTCGCCGTGAATCTCTCCGCGCTGCAGTTCGGCCATGCCGCACTCATCGACAGCGTGCGCGATACGCTCGCGCGCCACGCGCTGGACCCGCGCAGCCTGACGCTGGAGATTACGGAGTCGACGGCCATGCGCGACGTCGATGCGAGCCTGCAGATCCTGCAGCGGCTCGACGCGATGGGCGTGCGGATTTCGATCGACGATTTCGGCACCGGCTATTCCAGCCTGCTGTATCTCAAGCGGTTGCCCGCCAGCGAGCTGAAAATCGACCGCGGCTTCGTGCGCGACCTGGCGCACGACACGGAAGACGCGGCCATCGTCTCGGCCATCGTGGCGCTGGGCCAGACGCTGAACCTGCGCATCGTCGCAGAGGGTGTGGAGACGGCCGAGCAGCAGGCGTTTCTCACGCGGCTCGGTTGTCACTCGCTGCAGGGCTACCTGCTGGGCCGCCCGATGACGGCGGAATCGTTGTCCGCCGCGATGGCGTAAGCGCCTAGCGCACCGCGAGTTCTGCGTCGAGTGCGGCCAGCTGGGCCGGCGTTCCGACGTTTTCCCAGCGACCGTCGAAGCGCTCGCCCGTAGCGCGGCCTTCGGCGATGGCCTGGTGGTACAGCGGCGTCATCGCCAGCCGCGTGCCGGGCGCGATGCTGGCAAACAGGCGCGTGTCGTACAAGCCGATGTTGCCGAACGTGAGCCGCTCGGTGCCGTCGGCGTGGAGCACGCCTTCGTTATCCAGCGCGAAATCGCCGCGCAGGTGGTACGGCGGGTTCGGCACCATCACCAGGTGCATGCTGGGTGCCGCTTGCGCGGCCATTGCGGGCGCCCGGTCACGCAGCAAGGCGTAGTCGTAATCGCAGAACACATCGCCGCTGACGGCGATGAATACGCTGTGGCCCTCGCCGGCATGCAGCAGCGACATGGCCTGCGCGACCCCGCCTGCCGTTTCCAGTGCCTGCCCTTCCGGCGAATACGCGAGGCGCACGCCCCACGCACTGCCATCTCCCAGCGCGGCTTCGATCTGCGCGCCCAGCCATGCGTGGTTGATGACGATGTCGCGCACGCCGGCCGCAGCCAGGCGCTCGATCTGCCAGACGATCAGCGGTTTGCCGCCCACGGTGAGCAGCGGCTTGGGCGTGTGGTCCGTCAGCGGACGCATGCGGTCGCCGCGGCCCGCCGCAAAAATCATGGCGCGCGTGGTCGAATTCAAGCCATCACCTTCATGAGAATCAGCAGCACAGCCATGCCGCCGACGATGGTCCACATCGCGCTCTTCGTCACCCGTGCGATGACGATGGCGACGATGCCGGCAAGCAGGCGCGGGTTGTCGACCGACACCGCGAGCGCGCCGTCGCGCATCAGCAGGTCGGGCGCGATGAGCGCGGTCAGCATCGCGGCCGGCACGTAGGGCAGGGAGTTGCGGAACCACGTCGGCAGGTTCATGCGCCCTTCCAGCGCGATGAACGATAGGCGGATCAGGTAGGTCGCCGCGCCGGCAATCAGCAGCACGCCGAAGAGGATCAGGGCTTTCATGCGGCAGCCCCCTTGTCGGACGGCCGGGCAAGCAAGCGCTCAACCAGCGCACCGACGGCAATGCCCACGCACGCCGCGCTCATCAGCCCGAGCTTGTGCGGCCAGCCCGTCCACGCCACGGCCAGCGCGGCGCCCGCCAACGCTGCAGCGAGTTGTGCGCGCGTGCGCAGTGCCGGCACCACGATGGCGATGAACGTCAGCGGCAGGAAGAAATCGAGCGGCCACGAGGTCGGCACCTGCGCGCCCAGCACCACGCCGACGATCGTCGACGCCTGCCAGCTCGACCACAGCGCCACGCCAGCGCCGAGGAAATACCAATGGCGATAGGCAGCTTCCGCGCTACCGGCCTGCGCGGTGACAACGCGGCGGTTCATGGCGGCGAAGGCCTCGTCGGTCAGCAGATAGGCGATCAGCCATTTCCAGCGGCGCGGCAGGTGCGCCAGCGCCGGCGCAATGCTGGCCGAATACAGCGCGTGCCGCAGATTCACCATCGAGACCGTCGCCGCAATCACCAGCGCGGGCGCGCCACCGGCCCACAACTGCACGAGGATCATCTGCGAGGCGCCACCGAAAACGATGGCGCTCATCGCCACGGCAAGCCACGCGGGCATGCCGGCCGACGTGGCGAGCACGCCGTAGATCAGGCCGAACGGCACCACGCCCAGCAGCATGGGCGCGAGCGCCAGCATGCCGGCGCGAAACTCAACGGCGCGGGGGGAAACCATCAGAACGTGTAGCCGATCTGCTGCGCGCGATCTTCGAGTTGATCGAGCAGGCGAGCCAGCGGCGCCAGCGCGTTGTAGCGGCTGCACACACGGCGCAGGTAGGCGATGAAGCGCGGGGTGTCTTCCACGTAGCCGGTCTTGCCGTCGCGGTAGCACAGGCGCGCGAAAATGCCGGCCACCTTCAGATGGCGTTGCGCGCCCATCCATTCGAGCGCACGGTAGAACTCGCCGAAGTCTTCGTCCACGGGCAACTTGGCGGCGCGGGCCGCTTCCCAGTAGCGCACGGCCCAATCCAGCTCCTGCTCTTCGTCCCACGACAGGAAGGCGTCGCGCAGCAGCGAGGCGGCGTCGTAGGTGATCGGTCCGTAGACGGCGTCTTGGAAGTCCAGCACGCCCGGCTGCGATGGGTCGGCCGCGTTGATCATCAAATTACGGGGCATGTAGTCACGATGCACGTACACGCGCGGCTGGGCCAAGGCGCTATCGACCAGCAGCTTGAACACCTTGTCGAGCGATTCGCGCTGGGTGGCGTCGAGCGGGCGTTGCAGGTGGCGGTCGACGTACCAGTCCGGAAACAGCGACAGTTCGCGGCGCAGCAGCGCCTCGTCATACGGCGGCAGCTCGCCTTCGCGGGAAGCCAACTGCCAGCGCACCAGAGTATGGATGGCAGGGCGGAACAGCGTGTTGGCGTAGGCGAGGTCGAAATCGCGCTCGCGCAGCGATTGCAGATACGTTTGTGGGCCCAGGTCGGTCAGCAGCAAGAAGCCCTGCGCAAGATCCTGCTCCAGCACCAGCGGCGCGCGCACGCCGGCACCATTGAGCAGACCGGCCACATGGACGAACGGGCGGCAGTCTTCCTGCGGCGGCGGGGCGTCCATGACGACCAGCGTGCCGGGCTTGCCACTGACGGCGCTGTCCAGGCGGAAATACCGGCGGAAGCTGGCATCGGCCGAAGCAGGTTGCAGCGTGTCGATGCGCAGGCCGTGGGCGGCGGGCAATGTGCCGAGCCAGTCGCGCAATTGGCTGAGGCGTGCGTCGGTTGCGCCTGCTGCGGCGCCAGGGGTCGAAGCCATGCTGAGAGAATGCTGGAATGAGGCTGGGAGGAAGCCCCGTATAATACCCGACCGAGTTTCGCCGCGAGCGAGCGCCGGCCTTGTCCAGGCTGCGTCCGGCGGCGGGATTGACCGCAGTACCGACTGATTTTGTGCCTGTGCGTGCCGTTGCGCGCGCGGCCCTGTTCCCGATCTGCATGACCGAACCGAACCGAGCCAGGAAGAACCGGCAGCGCGCTGCTGTCGCCGCGCCCGATCAGCGGCCCGCCGACTTGGCCACCATCAGGCGTGGCACGCTGGCATTGCGCCCGCTGGTATTTGCGGTGGCCGGTGTCTGGACGGCGACGTCCGCGGCGCAGAGCACGGGCACAACGCAAGCGACGGCGCCCGCTGTCACTCCGGCCTCGTCGGTGACCGCGCTGGCGACGTCCGGACCGACCACGCCCGGCGGCAGTCCGCTGGTGCCCAAGATGGCCGAGCCCGTCCAGCGACCGGACAACACTGTCCCCACGTTTACCGCGGCCGACAAGATGGACGGTCGCACCAACGAAGACATCCACCTGCGCGGTAATGGCGAACTGCGCCGCAACGGCTCGGTGCTGAAGGGCGACACGCTCGATTACAACCAGGACACCGACGTCGCAACCGCAACCGGCAACGTGCGCCTGTTCAAGGGCGGCACGCTGGTCACCGGCCCGGACGCCAAGCTGAAGATTACCGCCAACGAAGGGACCATCAGCACGCCGAGCTACGAGTTCCACTCGAACGGCGGCCACGGCACTGCAGACCGCATCGACTTCGTCGACAAGGACAACAGCCGCATCACGCGCGGCACGTACACCACGTGCTCGCCCGACAACGTCGACTGGTACTTCAGCGCCAGCCGCATCGACATCGACAGCGACCGCCAGGTCGGCACGGGCCGCAACGGCGTGCTGCACTTCTTCGGCGTGCCGGTGTTTGCGGCGCCGGTCATGGATTTTCCGCTCAATGACGATCGGCGCAGCGGTTTCCTGGCACCGGTGTTCGGCTACAACAGCCGCAGCGGGGCCGACGTCACGCTGCCGTACTACTTCAACATCGCGCCGAATCGCGATCTGACGTTGTATCCGCGTCTGCTGAGCCAGCGCGGCTTGCAGCTCGGCGCGGAATACCGCTATCTCGATACATCGTACAGCGGCGTTCTGCGTGGCGAATTCCTGCCCGATGATCGTGAGGCAGGCCGCAACCGCTGGTCGATTTCGGCAGTACACACACAGCGCCTGGCGCCGGGCCTGACCGGCTACATCAACTACAACAAGGTTTCCGATAACACCTACCCGGATGACCTCGGCCGCAGCATTGTCACGGCGACGCAGCGGCAGTACATCCAGGAGGGCGGTGTTAGTTACTCGTTCGGCGACTGGGTTGCGCTGGCGCGCGTGCAGAAGTTCCAGACGCTGTCGACCGCCACAACGCCACTCGCAGCACCGTATGAGCGACTGCCGCAGTTGAGCCTGACCTATAACAAGTACGACGTTGGCGGCTTTGACATCAATTTCCTGACCGACTACACGCGGTTTTCGATCCCGACGGCCAATACCGTGCAGGGCGAGCGCCTGTTCATGCAGCCGACGATCAGCTACCCGATCGTCCGCCCCGGCTGGTACGTCACCCCGAAGTTCATCCTGAACACCACCGCATACCGCCTGGACCGCCCGGCCGGCGACACGCAGGACACGCAGATCAATCGCACGCTTCCGACGTTCTCGCTCGATTCGGGCATGACCTTCGAGCGCGATGCGCCGCTGGTCTCCAAATTGTTCGGCGTGAGCTACATCCAGACGCTGGAGCCGCGCGTGTTCTACGTGTACACGCCGTATCGCGACCAGTCGCAGATTCCGTTGTTCGATACCGGCCAGTCGGACTACAACCTCGGGCAGATATTTACCGAGAACCCGTACACCGGTTACGACCGCATTGCCGACAACAACAAGGTGACGGCAGGTGTGACCACGCGTTTCATCGAGGCCGAATCAGGCATCGAGCGCCTGCGTGCCACGATTGCGCAGCGCGTCGATCTCGACGGGCAGCGCGTGACGCTGGCGGGTGCGGCCCCGACGTCGGTACGCCGCTATTCGGACCTTCTGGGTGCGACCACGATCCAGATGTTCCGCGGCATCTTTTTCGATACGAACCTTCAGTACAATCAGGACCTCGACCGCATCATGCGTTCGACGGTCGCGTTCAGCTGGAAGCCGGAAGCCAACAAGGTGATCAACCTCGGCTACCGCTATTACCGGCAAGACGCCAATACCGGTCAGTTGCCGCTGGAACAGGCCGATATCTCCACGCAGTGGCCGATTACGCGGCGCCTCTACGGCCTGGGTCGCATCGGTTACGACCTGGATGCGCGCAAGCCATCGGATGTGCTGCTCGGCCTCGAATATGTGGCGGACTGCTGGGTCGGCCGACTGGCGGTACAGCGCTACAGCAATGCGGTTTCGGGCTATACGACGCATATCTTTGCCCAGATCGAATTCAAGGGTTTGTCGAAGGTGGGGAACAATCCGATCGACGTGATTCGTCTGAACGTGCCCGGCTACCAGCCGGTGAACGCACAGCCGATCACGCCGTCCGTGCTGGATCAATATGAATAACGACATCATGGCTTTCCAATCGACCGCTTTCGCCACGCGTGTGGCTCCTCTGGGCCGCTTGCGTGTTGCCACCGGCGTGCTGCTTGCGCTGTTGGCGGGGACCACGCTGTCGCCAGCCGTCCACGCGCAGCAGGCGCAATCGGCAAAAAAGAGTGCACCGGTGCGGGGCATCTTCGCCAACCCCGGTTCGTCGCCGAGCCAGCCGCTGCTGCAGGGCACGCTGCCCGAGCCAACGGCTCCAGGCGCGCCGCGCAGCCAGTTGGTCGACGAGGTGGTGGCTGTGGTCAACACCGACGTCATCACCCGCCGCGAACTGCTCAACCGCGCGGATCTGGTCGAGCGCACGTTCCGCGCACAGAACCGCCCGCTGCCGCCGCGCGCCGATCTGCTCGGCGAAGTGCTTGAGCAGCTCATCCTGGAGCGCGTGCAGGCGCAGACCGCCAAGGAAAGCGGCATCCGCGTGTCCGACGCCGATGTGGATCGCGCCGTGGAAAGCGTGGCCCAGCGCAACAACCTGTCGGTGCCGCAGCTCAAGAGCAAGCTGAAGGACGCCGGCATGACGTACGACAAGTACCGCGACGACCTGCGTCAGGAAATCCTTCTGGCGCGCCTGCGTGAGCGCGAGGTCGACTCGAAGGTGCAGGTCTACGACGGCGAGATCGACAACTATCTGGCGCAGCAGGGTGGCGGCACGGCCCCGGCCGGCGAACAGCAATACAACGTCGCGCAGATTCTCGTGCCGGTCGCCGAAGGCGCCACGGATGCCGAGAAGGCCGCAGCGCGCAAGAAGGCCGAAGGCCTGCTCAAGCAAGCGCAGGGCGGCGCGGATTTCGCCAAGCTGGCGCGTGACAATTCTGGCGCGCAAGATGCCGCGCAAGGCGGCGAGCTTGGGCTGCGGCCGATCGGGCGCCTGCCGGCTGTGTTTGCCAACGCCGTGGTCGACATGAAGGCGGGCCAGGTGGCGAGCCAAGTGGTCGAAAGCCCGGCTGGTTATCACGTGATCAAGCTGTTGGAGAAGCGCGCATCGAGCACGGCCATTGCCGCCAAGGTGCAGCAGACGCAAGTGCGCCACATCCTGATCAAGACCGGTCCGACGATGTCGGCGGACGACGCGCGCCGCCAGTTGGTGGGCCTGCGTGACCGGATCGTCCACGGCTACGATTTTGGCGATGCGGCACGCCGGTATTCGCAGGACGGCTCTGCCGGTGCGGGTGGCGAGCTGGGCTGGGTGTCGCCGGGCCAGCTGGTGCCGGAATTTGAGCAGGCCATGAACCAGCTCAAGCCGGGCGATGTGTCGCAGCCGGTGCAAAGCCAGTTCGGTGTGCACCTGATCCAGGTGGAAGGCCGCCGCGAGGCAGAGGTGTCGGGAGACCGCGAGCGCGACTACGCGCGCTCGGTCATTCGCGAGCAGAAGGTGCAGGCCGCCTATGAGGATTGGCTGCGTGAACTGCGCGATTCGGCACACGTGGAATACCGCGTGAACCGTCAGCAATAAGCTACGGGCATCCGCATCGCTCACGGCCGCCTGCGGGCGGCCGTGGCGTTTCTAGATCGCTCCAGAAACCATCGCAGGAAAGCGCTGCATGCTGAACATTGCCATCACCACTGGCGAACCCGCCGGTATCGGCCCCGACATCACCGTGGCCGCTTTGCTGCATTTGGCGCGGCAGGCATTGCCGCGTTACGCCGATGTGCAGTGGCACGTGATTGGCGATGCCGCGCTGCTGCAGGCACGCGCTGACGCGATCGCGCAGGGCGATTTCTGGCGCGTTGCCTCGACGGCGCTGACTGTCGTGGAGCGCCCGCTGGGTGCGCCGGTGCGCGCCGGCGTGCTCGATGCCGCCAACGGCCGCTATGTGCTGGACTTGCTCGACGCTGCCATCGACGGTTGCCAGATCGGCACCGAAGATGGCGTCCGTTACGACGCGATGGTCACGGCGCCGGTGCAGAAGAGCACGATCAACGACGCAGGCGTGCCTTTTACCGGCCACACCGAGTACCTGGCCGAGCGCAGCCGAACGCCGCGCGTGGTAATGATGCTCGCCGGTCCGCAGCCGGCGCACGACAACGCCATGCTGCGCGTGGCGCTGGCGACGACGCACTTGCCGCTGCGCGAGGTGCCGGACGCCATCACCCCCGCGGTGCTCGACGAAACGCTGGACATCGTGCAGCGTGACCTGCGCATGCGTTTTGGACTGAACGCACCTCGCATCCTCGTGACGGGGTTGAATCCGCATGCGGGTGAATCCGGCCACCTCGGCCGCGAAGAGATCGAGGTGATCGAGCCCGCCATCGCGCGGGCGCGTGCACGCGGAATCGATGCCCGCGGTCCGTATCCGGCCGATACGCTGTTCCAGCCGCGCCTGCTGGCCGATGCCGATTGCGTGCTGGCGATGTACCACGACCAAGGTTTGGCGCCGCTCAAGTACGGCACCTTCGGCCATGGCGTGAACATCACGCTGGGCTTGCCGTTTGTCCGCACGTCGGTGGACCACGGCACGGCGCTGGACTTGGCCGGCACGGGCCGCGCCGAGTTCGGCAGCATGATCGAGGCGATCGATACTGCCATCGCCATGGCGCGGCACACCGCGCGCTCCTGAGTTTCCTTCACCTCTTCGATTTCGAGTTCGCAATGGCACGATCCACGACCGGCGTTCACCAAGGGCACCAGGCCCGCAAGCGCTTCGGCCAGAACTTCCTGGTCGATGACGGCGTGATCCACGCCATCGTTGCCGCCATCGATCCGAAGCCCGACGATGTACTTGTCGAGATCGGCCCCGGCCTGGGCGCGCTCACGGTGCCGCTGATGGAGCGCGTGCGCACGCTGCAGGTGGTCGAGCTGGATCGAGACCTTGTCGCGCGCTTGCAGCAGCGATTCGGTGATCGGCTGATCGTGCATGCGGGCGATGCACTGGCGTTCGATTTCGGTTCGCTGCAGGAGGCGGGCCGGCCGCTGCGCATCGTCGGCAACCTGCCGTACAACATCTCGAGCCCGCTGCTGTTTCATCTGGCCACGTTCGCCGATCGTGTGCGCGATCAGCATTTCATGCTGCAGAAAGAAGTGGTCGACCGCATGGTCGCCGCGCCGGGTAGCAAGGCGTTCAGCCGGCTGTCGGTGATGCTGCAGGTGCGGTACTACATGGAGCTGGTGCTGGATGTGCCGCCGGGCTCGTTCAACCCGCCGCCCAAAGTGGATTCGGCGGTGGTGCGGATGATTCCGTGGCCGGCCGACAAATCGCCGTATGCGCCGGTCGACCTGCGCGCGCTTGGCACGGTGGTGACGATGGCGTTTTCGCAGCGCCGCAAGGTGTTGCGCAACACGCTGGGCGCGCTGCGCGATGTGATCGATTTCGAAGCGCTTGGCTTTGACCTGGGCCGGCGCGCAGAAGAAGTGTCGGTGGAAGACTTCGTGGCAGTGGCGAACGCACTGCCGGCCAATCGCATTGCCGGCAGCGCCTCCGACCTTAGCGAAGATTGACGAGCAGGATGCCCGACAGCACGAGCGCCGCCGCCAGAGCAAACCGCAGTCCCACCGGCTCGTGCAACAGCAGCACGCCAAACGCCACGCCAAACAGCGGCGTCAGGAACGAGAACACCGACAACCGCGATGCCAGGTAGCGGCGCAGCAGCCAGAACCACGTCAGGTAACTGGCGAACGCAATCAGCACGGATTGGTAGGCGAGGCTGGCCAGCGCGGTCGGTGTAAGGTTTGCCGTAAAGGCCTGGCCGGTGCCGGCGGCCATCAACAGCAACAGCACGGCCGAGACGGCAAGTTGGTACAGCAGCGTCTTCGCTGCCGGTGCTTCGGAAAGCTTGCTTGCCCGCACGACGATGGTCGTCGCGCCCCACAGCGCGCCTGCCACCACGCCCAGCGCGTCGCCCAGCGAGGTCGACGGCCCGGCCGCCGGGTGCAGGACACCGTCGGCGAACGCCAGCACGATCCCCGCAAACGCAATGCCGATCCCGGCCCACTGGCGCGGGCGCAGGTGCTCACCCGGCACGAAAAAGTGCAGGCCGAGGGCGGTGAAGATCGGCGCGGTGTAAAGGAACACCGCCATGCGCGAGGCAGTGGTGTAGCTCAGGCCAATGAAGATGCACAGGAACTCGACCCCGAAGAGCACACCGGCCATCAGACCACCGGCCAATGTGCCGTCACGCACCGACAGGCACGTGCCGCGCCACAGCGCAAACGCCAGTACCAGGACCGACGCGATTGCCGAGCGCACACCGGCCTGCATGACGGGCCCCACGTCGTGCGCGGCCACCTTGATGGCAACCTGCTGAAAGCCCCAGCACATGCACAGCACCACCATCAGGCCGATGGCAGTGCCGTCCAGCGGCCGGCGGATGGCGTCAGTGGCGGTTGCCATCGGGCATCGAGCGCGCCTGGATCAGCTCGATCTTGTAGCCATCCGGATCTTCCACAAACGCGATGATGGTGCTGCCGCCCTTGACCGGGCCCGCTTCACGCGTGACCTTGCCGCCTGCGTTACGAATCTGGTCACAGGCTTGTGCGGCATCGTCGACCTCGATGGCCAAGTGCCCGAATGCCGTGCCGAGTTCGTACTCGCTCACCCCGTAGTTGTAGGTCAGTTCGATGACCGTGTTGCTGGCTTCCGGGCCGTAGCCGACGAACGCCAGCGAGTACTTGTACTCGGGGTTGTCGCTGGTGCGCAGCAGTTGCATGCCGAGCACCTTGGTGTAGAAGTCGATCGAGCGCTGCATGTCGCCGACGCGCAGCATGGTGTGGAGCATTCGCATGGGGTTTCCTTCCTGGAGGACTGTGGGGAAGGCAATATTGTAGGAGGGTGTGGCCGAGCGTGCAGGACAGGCGTTCTCTGCAACCGCCGCATCCGCCGCAGGAGCGTCGGCAGGGCGAATCAGAACGCCGGCAAGTATTCCGGCGGATGCGAGCGCAGTTGCTCCCGCGCCTCACGAAACTCAGGAAAGATCGACTCCACCGTGTCCCAGAAGCGCGGGCTGTGGTTCATCTCTTTGAGATGCGCCAGTTCATGCGCAACCACGTAGTCGATCAAGCTGAGGGGGAAATGCACGAGGCGCCAGTTCAGGCGGATCTTGCCGTCGGCGGTGCAGCTTCCCCAGCGCGTGGCGGCGGAGGAGAGTGCATACGCGCTATGCCGCACGCCAAGGCGCTCGGCATATACCTCAAGACGCTCGCCGAAGAGGCGTCGGGCTTGCGTCTGCAGCCAGCCTTGCACGCGGTCCTTGATCTGCTGCTCGGTGGTGGTGTGCGGCAGGCCCAGGTGCAGCATGCTGGTGTCGGCATCGAACATCAATGCGCCGATGGGCGATTCCAGCTTGAGCGTGATCGTCTTGCCGAGGAACGGCAATCCGGCGCCGTCCTGCCACTCCATCGTCGGCAGCATGCGGCGTGCGGCGCTCGTGCGCCATTCGGCCAGCTTGGCGAAGATCCACTTCTGCTTTTCGGCGATGGCGTGTTCGATCTCGGCGAGCGTGACCCAGCGCGGTGCCGTGATCGACAGGCCGCGGTCATCGATGACAAAGCCGATGGTCCGCCGCGACGAGCGCTTGAGGTTATAGATGAGCGCGCGCTCGCCCAGCGTCAGGCGGCGCTGGTGGGGGCCAAGCGGTGCGGTGGAAAAATCGAGTGCGGGCGGGGCGAGGAGCGGCGCGTCAGGCGGCTGCGTGGGCGACGAGGCTTCGGGTGCGAGCAGCGGCAGCTCAAGCTGGACGCTGTCGGCGGTGGTGGGCGAAGTCGGTGGGCGCAGCAGTTTCATGCGTGCTCGCGGTAGCTATCGGCGTCGATTCTACGCATTTCCGCTTCGATCCATGCTTCGACTTCGCGGTTGAGTTCGTCGCTGGTCTTGCCTGCAGTCGGGATGGCCGGACCGACCGACAGCGTGATCAGGCCCGGATGCTTCAGGAACGAATTGCGCGGCCACACGCGGCCGGAGTTGTGGGCGATCGGGATGACCCACGCGCCGGTATCCACGGCAAAACGCGCACCGCCGCTCTTGTAGCGCGGCTTCGGGTCGCCCGAGCGCGTGCGGGTGCCTTCCGGGAACATGATCACCCACGCGCCTTCGGCCATGCGTTCCTTGCCCTGACGTGCGACCGAGGCGAACGCGTTGGCGCCGTCCTTGCGGTTGATGTGCACCATTTTGAGCATGCCCAGCGCCCAGCCGAAGAAGGGCACATACAGCAGCTCGCGCTTGAATACGTAGCACAGCGGCCGAGGCATGGTCGCGACATAGGCCATGGTTTCCCACGCGGACTGATGCTTGGAGAGCAGCACCACCGGCTTGTTGGTGGCGACGGCTTCTTCGATGTGCTCCCAGCCCTGGTATTGCCAACGGATGCCGAGCAGCCAGCGCGCCATCCAGATGGCGGATTTGGTCCAGCCCGACACCATCCAGAACCGGCGAGCCGGATTCATGAACGGGAACACGATGAAGCAGGCCACCGCATAGATCGGCGTCCAGACAATCAGGAAAATCAGGTACAGCAGCGAACGGATAAAAGTCATTGGGGGCGAATTCAAGGGGCGCGCGTGGGCGTGCCCTGGGGCGCGGGGGACAGCAGCGCACGCGCAAACGCACGCAGGTCCTCGTGAATTTGGGTGCCCGGGGGCAGGTCGCCGGCATCGCGGGTCTTGGTGCCCTTGCCGGTCAGTACGAGGTGCGGTACGGCGCCGACTTCGACGCCGGCTTGCAGATCGCGCAGCGAGTCTCCCACGACCGGCACGCCCGTGAGGTCCACGTCGAAGCGGCGTGCAATCTCGCGCAGCATGCCGGACTTGGGCTTGCGGCATTCGCAGGCATCGGCGGCGGTGTGCGGGCAGAAGAAGACGGCATCGACGCGCCCGCCGTAGGTGGCGAGCGCCTTGTACATCTTCTCGTGCATGGCGTTGAGCGCGGCGGCCTCAAACAGGCCGCGTCCGATGCCCGACTGGTTGGTTGCCACCACCACCTGGTAGCCCGCCTGGTTAAGTTCGGCAATGGCTTCCAGGCTGCCCTCGAGCGCGATCCACTCGTCGGGCGACTTGATGAACTGGTCGCTGTCTCGGTTGATGACGCCATCGCGGTCGAGAATCACCAGTTTGGGAACGTGGGGCATGGTGGGCTCCGAACGGTGCTTGGGGTGCCGATCAGGCGGCCAGCTTGGAGATGTCCGCCACGCGGTTCATCAGTCCGTGCAGTTCAGCCAGCAGCGCCAGGCGGTTGTCGCGCAGCGCGGTGTCGTCGGCCATCACCATCACGCCGTCGAAGAAGGTGTCGACCGCTTCGCGCAGACCGGCCAACGTCTTGAGCGCAGTGGTGAAATCGCCGCGTGCGAAGGCGTCGTGCACCTGCGGTTCCGCTGAAACCACGGATTGGTGCAGCGCGCGCTCGGCGTCTTCCTTGAGCAGTGGCGGCTGCACGGCACCAATGGCCACGTCCGTTTTCTTCAGGATGTTGGTGATGCGCTTGTTGGCGGCCGCCAGCGCCTCGGCCTGCGGCAGGGCAGCAAAGGCGCGTACGGCTTCTAGGCGCGCGACGATGTCGTCTAGGCGCTGCGGGCGCTGACTCACCACGGCTTCGACCTCGTTGGTGCTGTAGCCCTTGTCCTTCAGGTAGCCGCGCAGGCGGTCGTAGAGGAAGTCGGTGATGGCGGCCAGGTTCGGTTTGACGGCGGCGATGCCGTCGAAGCTGGCAGCGGCGATCTGCAGTGCATCGTCAATCGTGAGCGCGAGCGGCTTCTCGATCAGCATGCGCAGGATGCCCAGCGCGTGGCGGCGCAGCGCGAACGGGTCTTTCTCGCCCGTGGGTTGCAGGCCGATGCCCCAGATGCCGACCAGCGTTTCGAGCTTGTCGGCCAGCGCCACCACGGTACCGGTGGCGGTGCTGGGCAGCGCATCGCCGGCAAAGCGCGGTTGGTAGTGTTCGGAGCAGGCCAGCGCCACGTCGTCGGGTTCGCCGTCGTGTCGGGCGTAGTACGTCCCCATCGTGCCTTGCAGCTCGGGGAACTCGCCCACCATGTCGGTCAGCAGATCGGCTTTGGCCAGCAGCGCGCCGCGCGAGGCGTGTGCCACGTCCGCGCCGAGCTTCTCGGCCAGTTGGCCGGCAATGGCTTGCAGGCGCGACACGCGCTCAAGTTGCGTGCCGATCTTGTTGTGATAGACCACGCGCGAGAGCAGCGGCACGCGATCGGCCAGCGGCTTCTTCTTGTCCTGCTCGAAGAAGAAGCGCGCGTCGGCCAGGCGCGGGCGGACCACGCGCTCATTGCCTTGAATGATGGCCTCGGGTGTATCCGTGGCGATGTTCGAGACGATCAGGAAGCGGTTGCGCAGATGGCCCTGCGCGTCGGTCAGCGCAAAGTACTTCTGGTTGGTCTGCATGGTCAGGATCAGACACTCCTGCGGTACGGCGAGGAACGCTTCCTCGAAATGGCAGGGGTAGACCACGGGCCATTCGACCAACGCGTTCACCTCATCGAGTAGCGCTTCGGGCATGACTACCGTATCGGCGCCGGCGGTCTTGAGCAGTTCGGCGCGGATGGCCTCTTTGCGCTTGCCGTAGCCGGCGATGACCTTGCCCTGCGACTCCAGCGTGCTCGCATACGACGCGGCGTCCTGGATGACGATTTCGCCCGCCGACAGGAAACGGTGGCCCAGCGTCACGTTGCCCGATTGCAGGCCGAACGCGCTGACGGGGATGACCTCGCTGTCGAGCAGCGCAATCAGCTTGTGGGCGGGGCGCACGAACTGGACGTTCTCGCCGTTCGGGCGCTGATACGTCATCACCTTCGGGATCGGAAGGTTGGCGATGGTTTGCGACAGTGCAGTCTGAAGGCCGTCAGCCAGCACGGCGCCGCGTGCGGTGTAGCGATAAAACAGCGCTTCGGCCTTGCCGTCGGGCCCGCGTTCCAGCGATTCAGCGGCGATGACCTCCACGCCCACGGTCTTGGCCAGCGCGGCCAGCTTCTTGACCAGCGGCGCTGCGGGCTTGCCCTCGGCGTCGAAGGCGATGGTCACGGGCAGCACCTTCTCGCGCAGTTCGCGATCGGGCGCGGTGCGGCGCGCGCCGGTGATCGATGCGGCCAGGCGGCGCGGCGTGGCAAATCCTTCCACGGCGGCGCCCTCTTCGAGCAGGCCTTGCGCCGACAGACCGTCAAACAGGCCGCGTGCAAACGCCTCGCCCAGGCGGGCCAGCGCCTTGGGCGGCAGTTCTTCGGTCAGCAGTTCGATCAGGAGGGTGGACATAGCGTTTGAATCGGTGACGTCGTTGTTCTGCGCCGCTTGGTGTTCAGATCAGGTGCGGCGGTACGTTGTGTGGTTCGGTTCAGTGATCAGCAGGGCGAGCCGGGCACGGGTTCCACGCCCGAAAGCAGCCACACGCCGTTCTGCTGCTGAAACTGCAATTGCGTGCCGGCGCACTGACCCGGCGGCGGGGGCGGTGCAATCGGCGCGGGCGTGGTGCCGGGCACGGCAGCATCGCGGCGCAGGAAGCGGGCCGACAGCAAGCCCCGTCGCGCGTCGTACCGCACTTCTTGCAGCGTGCCGGACACATTGAATTCCAGACGGCTCGGCAACTGCCCCGCCGATCGGAACACGCGCGCACGGCGCTGTGCCTTGACGCCGGTGCCTTGCCACTCCACCCACGTGAGCGGGAAGCGCAGTGCCGTCGCATACGTGCGCAACGGTACGCGATGCCAGCCGAGGTCCCGTGCGCCGGACAGGTCGCAGGCCATCGTGCGCACCAGGCTCGTCCATTGATCGAGCGACGGCGGCGGCGGCGTCCAGGCCGCGCTCAGCGCTTGCTGGAGCGGCTTGGAATCGGCCACGCAAAGCTGCGTCAAAGTGTTGGGCACGACAAAAACCTTCTCCGCCGATGCCGGCTTGGACGTGCGATGCCGCGCCGCTTGGGCAACGCTCGCCGGTAGCGTCAGCGCGGCGATGGACGCTGCCGTCAGCAGCGCCAGGCCACGCCGTGCTCGGTTGGCCGTCATGCGGCCTCCGTGGTCTTGACAGCGGCAGCGGCCGTGCCGCACATCGGGAAGCCCAGGCGCTCGCGCGAATCGTAGTAAGCCTGCGCGACCAGGCGCGACAAATTGCGGATGCGGCCGATGTAGGCCGCGCGCTCCGTCACCGAAATGGCGCCGCGTGCGTCCAGCAGGTTGAAGGTGTGGCCGGCCTTGAGCACTTGCTCGTAGGCGGGCAGGGCCAGTTGCACGACAGGTGCGTCGCCCTCGGCAGCGGCATCGCCTTCTGCGCGTACGCCCATCAGGCGCTTGGCTTCGGCTTCGTGCTCCGCAAAGCGGCGGAACAGCACCGTCGTGTCGGCCTGTTCGAAGTTGTAGGTCGATTGCTCGACCTCGTTCTGGTGATAGACGTCGCCGTAGGTCAAGCGGCGCTTCACGGGGCCGTTCGGGCCCGGCTCTTCCCACTCCGTCCAGACCAGGTCGTAGATGTTCTCGACCTGCTGCAGGTACATCGCCAGGCGCTCGATGCCGTAGGTGATCTCACCGGTCACGGGCTTGCAGTCCAGGCCGCCAACTTGCTGGAAGTACGTGAACTGCGTGACTTCCATGCCGTTGAGCCACACCTCCCAGCCGAGGCCCCAGGCGCCGAGCGTGGGGTTTTCCCAGTCGTCTTCGACGAAGCGCACATCGTTCTGCTTGAGGTCCAGGCCCAGCGCTTCCAGCGAACCGAGGTACAGGTCGAGGATGTTTTCCGGCGCGGGCTTCAACACCACCTGATATTGGTAGTAGTGCTGCAGGCGGTTCGGATTCTCGCCGTAGCGGCCGTCCTTGGGGCGGCGCGACGGTTGCACGTAGGCGGCACGCCACGGCTCCGGGCCGATCGCGCGCAGGAAGGTGTGCACGTGCGACGTGCCCGCGCCGACTTCGAGGTCGATCGGTTGCAGCAGGGCGCAGCCCTGGGCGTCCCAGTACGACTGCAGCTTGAGAATGAGTTGCTGGAAGGTAAGCATGGTGGTACCCGTTGGTCCGCGGCGGCACGGAACGTGCGTTGCGCCGCGCGACGGTGGAATGCAGCGGCGGGCACGGGAAGCGCCTGGCTCCCTGCCCGCCGTAAACGTTGAATTTTAGCGTTTTTTGTCAGCGACTCCGGAAAGTGGCTCGAAAGCCCTCCGGACGCTGAACGATCAATCTGCCGAAGCCCGGCGGCGGCGCACGAATGCCACCAGCAGAACCAGCGCGCCCAGGCCCAGCGCGGGCGCGTTGCCGGTCCGCACGAATGGCGTCAGGCCTTGCGTGCCTTGCACGTCAGTCTGCAATGTGCCAAGCGTGAAGACCGGTAGACGGGCCTGTACGCTGCCGTCGGGCCGCACCACGGCGGTCGCCCCCGTGTTGGTGGCGCGCAGCATCGGACGGCCCGTTTCCAGCGCGCGCATGCGCGAGATCTGCAGGTGCTGGTCCAGCGCGATCGTGTCGCCAAACCACGCCAGGTTCGTCACGTTGGCGAGCATCGTGGCGGGCTGATCCGCATGTCGCAGCGAGGCGGCAATTTCCTCGCCAAACAAATCTTCGTAGCAGATGTTGGGTGCGACGCGCTGGTCGGCCACCGCCATGGGCGGCTGCACGGGCAGGCCACGCCGGAAGTCGCCCAGCGGCATGTTCATCATGTTGACGAACCAGTGGAAACCGAAGGGGATGAACTCGCCGAACGGCACGAGGTGGTGCTTGTTGTAGCGGTACACGCCCTGGAATTGCGGGCCGATGCCGAACACGCTGTTGGTGTAATCGACGCGGGAGTCCTCGCTGGCGGCGCCGAACAGCACGCTGGAGCCGGTGGTATCCACATAGGTGCGGAGGGCCAGCGCGATCTCCTGCGGCATCTCCTGAATCATGATCGGGAAGGCCGTCTCGGGTGTGACCACGAGTTGCGCGGGCTTCTCGGTGACCATCTTGGTGTACAGCTCCAGCGAGCGCTCGATGCCGGTTTGCTGGAACTTCACGTCCTGCGGCACGTTGCCCTGCAAGAGACGCACGGAGATCGGCTTGCCCACCGGCTGCGTCCACGCAATGCCGTGCAGCGGCCAGCCGGCCACCAGCACGAGCGCACCCGCGATGCCCGCCAGCCAATGCAGGCGGCGCTCGGCCGCGACGCACAGCAGGCCAGCCAGCACGGCGGCGATCAGCACGATGCCGTAGACGCCCACCAGCGGCGCGTAGCCGGCCAGCGGGCCATCGGTGTGCGCGTAGCCCCCGTTGATCCAGGGGAAGCCCGTCCAGACTGTGCCGCGCAGCCATTCCGTGACGGCCCATGCCGCGCCAAATATGAGCGCGGATGCGGTACCGGACCACCGCCCGCGTCTCGTCAGCCACTGCCATGCCCACACCGCCAGCGCCGGATGCAGCGCCAGGTAGCCGGCAAACAGCAGCACTGCCAGCGCGCCCATCCACGCCGGCATGTCGCCGTAGACATGCATGCTGATATAGAGCCACCAGACGCCCGACAGGAACCAGCCGAGCCCGAACGCATATCCGACCCACGCCGCTTCACGCAGGCGCGCGGCGCGCTGCACGAGCGCGGCCAGCCCCGTGAGCGAGAGGATCTGCAGCCACCACCAGTGGTTCGGTGCAAACGACAGCGTATGCATGACGCCAAGCAACGCTGCAAGCGGCATCGCGAAACGCAGCCGCGCGAGCGGCACAGCTTGGGCATCCTGCCGACGGGATGGTGCGGCAGGGGAAGAGAACTGAGCGGGCACGGAGGGATCAGGCGGGGTGAGAACCAGAGGTGTCGGCTGTGGCATTGCCGCCGGCCGGCGTGGTGAGGCGGCGCACGAGCAGCACCTGCACCTGGCGCGCATCGGCGCGCAGCACGTCGAATTGCAGCGTGCCCATGACGATCTTTTCGCCCCGGTGCGGCACGCGGCCCAGGTGGTTGGACAGCAGCCCGCCCACGGTATCGACGTCTTCGTCGGAGAAATGCGTGCCGAAGGCTTCGTTGAACTGGCTGATTTCGGTCAGGCCGCGCACGCGCATGTGGCCATCGGCGGTCGGCAGAATGTTGTCTTCTTCCTGATCGAAGTCGTATTCGTCTTCAATGTCGCCGACGATCTGCTCCAGCACGTCTTCGATGGTGATGAGGCCTGCCACGCCGCCGTATTCGTCAACGACGATGGCGATGTGGTTGCGGTTGACGCGGAAGTCTCGCAACAGCACGTTCAGTCGCTTGGATTCGGGGATGAATACGGCCGGGCGCAGCATGTCGCGCACGTCGAAGTCTTCATCGGTATAGAAGCGCAGCAGATCCTTGGCGAGCAGAATGCCGATGATGTTGTCGCGACTGCCTTCGTAGACGGGGAAGCGCGAATGCGCGGCTTCCTGCACGAAGGGGATGAATTCTGATGGTGCGTCGGCGATGTTGAGCGCGTCCATCTGCGCGCGCGGGATCATGATGTCGCGCGCACACAGGTCTGAGACCTGGAAGACGCCTTCGATCATCGACAGGGAGTCGGCGTCGATGAGGCTGCGCGCATGGGCGTCTTGGAGGATTTCGAGCAACTCGGCCCGCGATTCGGGCTCGGGCGAGATGAGGTCGGTCAGGCGTTCCAGCAGCGTACGGGGTTTGTCGGCTGGCTTCGGACTGGGATACGGATCATTCATGGCGCGGTCGCGCGTCGTTAAACATCGGGCCAGCATACACCAAAAGCCCAGCCGTCCCGATGACGCAGGGTGGCTGCTAGGTCTCCAGAAGTGCGGTTTATTTCACATCTGGAGGCCGGGCTCGGGCGCGTTAAGACGGCCGATCTGCCGAGGGGGGAAGCGGTCAGTCGTGCCCGCCCTCGCCGCCGCGGTCATGGTCGCCACCGTGGTTGCGATCGCCGCCATGATCGTGATCGCCGCTGTGGTCATGATCGTGGTCGTGATCATGGTCGTGCCCGTGGTGGTGGCCGCCTCCGTGGCAACTTCCGCACGGCGATGGGACGGGCGATGGGCTCGGCGTCGGCGT
>NZ_MCGB01000078.1 GCF_001699815.1 Ralstonia pickettii
CGCACCAGCGCCGGCACACCACGGATCAGATCCACAGCCCGAACTTTCGCGCGCGAAAGTTCCTCGGTGCGGCCTTCAGGCCGGGCAAGCGGAGCGCGCAGCGCCGGCACGGCGCGGAGGCGTCAGGGATTGACGCCCGAAGGGGCGAGACGCCGCAGGCGGCTCGATGCGCAGCACGAAAGCCCGGCCCCGCAGGGGAGACGCCCTAACGACGGCGGGAATCCTGGTGCAACAGGTCATAGACGCCCTGCCCTTCGCTGTGCTGGCAATACTGGCACCAGCGGAGCATCCCCGCAGCCGTGGCCCGCCATTGCGTCATGCCGCGCTTTGCACACGCCGGGCAAAGCCCACGTTTCGGCTTCCGGGAACCGAAGCCCTGGCCAGCTCTCACGCCCACGGCGCGCACC
>NZ_MCGB01000079.1 GCF_001699815.1 Ralstonia pickettii
GGGCAAGAGCAACTGCAACACCTTGGGGGCCTGTTCCGGCCCCCAAACCCCGCCCCGAGGCTCCAAGGTAGCTTGCCTGAACCCCGAAGAAACACAAGCCGGGAACCCGCGAAAAATCAGGCTTTTTTCTCTCACAAACTATTGATGGTCAATAGTTTGACGGGTAGAATGTAGGCATTGGTTGAGTAGGAGTTTCAGCATGGCAGATCAAGGCGCTTTCGACTTTGGCCCGGATGTTCCTCGGAGCGGCGTGGCTCTGAAGCGGGACTTCCACGGGTTCGCTCAGTTCCGCGAGGACGAGCACAGCCCTTGGGTGTTCTACGTGTGCGGCTTCGACTCTACCGTGACCGGCGAGGCTGGCCAATGCACCGTGTTGCGGGCCGATGGCGGCCGCGAGTGCGTGCCCATCGACGCCGAAGATCGCATCACCATCGCCGGCCGAAAGTACGGCCGGAAGCACTGGAACCATTGAGGGCCTGCCATGCGTTTCCATCGCTTCGGCAAGTACGAGTTCCGTGACACCGAGCGCAAGCGTGCCGCTTTCGCGCGCAAGCAGAAGGCCGAGCGCGAGGCCCTTCCTCTGTTCGCTGACCAAGTGGCGGCCGAGCAGATCGACGTGGACGAGGAAATGACGGCTCGCCGGCTGCAATGGGAGCGTCAGCAAGCCACTGACCGCAAGCGCCGAGCCGACAAGTGGCGCGAGGCACGGCGGCGCCTCAATGGCTACCAAGAGCCGGTGCGCGGGGCCTTGCTGGCGTACTGGCAGGGATGCAAGTGGCCTGCCGATCCGAGCTACTTCCTCTCCATGCTGCACATGTACGACACCGGCCGCCTCTCTCTCAACATCCCGAAGGCTTGAACTATGTCCCACATCTTGATCGACCACCTGACACAAGCCGCATCGTTTTACCGTGGCCAGCTCCGCGCCGCTCATCGTGCGGTTGCATACCTGAAGGCGCGCGGCCTGCGCGGCGACATCGCGGCCCGTTATGGCTTGGGCTATGCCCCGGCCGGCTTCCAGGCGCTGCGCGAGGCATTCCCGAACTACAACGACCGGGCCTTGGAGAAGGCCGGGCTGGTTGCGGTCAATGACGGCGGCCGCCGCTATGACCGCTTCCGCGACCGAATCATGTTCCCCATCCTCGATGACGCCGGCAGCGTGATCGGCTTCGGTGGCCGCGTGCTCGAAGGCGACGGGCCGAAGTATCTCAACTCACCGGAAACCGAAGTTTTCCAGAAGGGGCGCGTGCTGTTCGGTCTGACCCAGGCGGCCGAGGCCATTGCCGCGACCGGCACCGCCTATGTGGTGGAGGGATACCTGGATGTCGTCAGTCTGGCCCAACATGGTGTGCAGAACGCTGTGGCCACGCTGGGCACGGCTACAACAGGCCAGCATGTGGAGCGGCTGCTGGGCTTGGCCAAGCGCGTGATCTTCTGCTTTGACGGGGACGACGCCGGCAGACGGGCGGCTGTGCGCGCCCTGGACGTGTGCCTGCCTCATGTCACCGACGCAGCCGACGTGAGTTTCCTTTTCCTTCCGCGCGACCACGACCCGGACAGCTACGTGCGCGCCAAGGGTGGGGATGCCTTCAACGACTTGGCCTTGGAGGCTTCAAGCCTCGAAGGCTTCTTCCTGGCCAGCGCGATGCAGGGTTGCCAGTTGGAGTACGCCGAGGGCCGGGCGCGGCTGGTTGCCACGGCTGCGCCGCGTCTCCAGCAGATCAATGCACCGGCAATGCTGTGCCGGATTCTGACCGCCATTGCTGGGCCGTCCAAGTTTTCCGTGGGCGAGCTGATCGACTTATGCGGCTTGGAAAAAAACATGCTTTCAACTATTGACCGTCAATAGTTTTATGGTAGAATTCAACTCATCGGCAGCGGATGGACGGCCGATGAACCCCGGAAACAACTGTGAGCAGACAGTGGGGCGCTGAACCGATCTTTCGCACGCGAAAGGGACGATCCACCGAAGACCATCATCAACATGACTTAGGAGCTTTGACCATGCGTACTACCGTTTATGCCCGCCTCTTTGACCGACTGGCCGACCTGATCCCCAGCCTGCAATCCGCCCGCGCTGGTGCGGTTTTCTGCGCCCCTCCGCGAATCCCTGACGACATGGCCGTGTATTGCCACATTGCGGCCGCCGAGGGTGACATGCGCCTGATCGAGCTGGCCGACGACAACCAGAAGAAGGGCACGGTAATGCCTGCGCCGTGGCTCAAGCTGCGTGTGGATATGGCCAACAAGCTGGCCGAGGTGCTGGAGATGGAAGACACCTTCGGTTATCAGGTGATCTACACGGGCGGCAGTGCGGTGAATCCGCGCCGCGCCCAAATCAACATGTTCGCTATGAACTGGCTGCAAGTCATGGTGAATTTTGAGCTGTGCTTCCAGCCTGCCGACGTGTCGGTGGCGGCCTGATCGACAACCAGGGAAAGGACGAACGATCATGAAAACCATCGCTATCGCCAACCAGAAGGGCGGAGTCGGCAAGACCACTGTTGCCCGAAACCTGGCTTTCTTCGCCATCGAGCGCGGCTTGCGCGTCCTGTGCGTTGACCTCGATCCGCAAAAGAACTTCAGCAAGACCCTCCGGGCACTGCGCGAGCGTACCGTGGGCGACCAGGGCGACGAGCTGCAATCGCTGACGGGTAGCGCCTTGTTCGACGGAGAGGCCATCGAACTGCAACCGCTTCCGTGCGGGGAGTCCGCTGCGCTGGTGGCTGCTGACCGCGAGCTGGTGGACGTGGCCAGCCGCCCGCTGGAAGACCTGCACGCCCCGCGCGCTGCGCTTGCCAAGCTGGCCAAAGACTTCGACGTGTGCATCATCGACACGGCCCCGACGCTGGGGAATCCGCTGTATGCCGCGCTGATCGCCGCTGACTTCGTGGTGTGCCCCTGCACGATGGATCAAGACGCCATCGACGGCCTGGGCGACCTGTTTGAAGACATTGCGCGCGTGCAGCAACTGGAATGGAACGCCGACCTTGTGACGCTGGGCCTGCTGGCCAACCGCGTCAATACCCGCCGCGCCTTCGACCGCAACGCCCTGGAGCAACTGCGCGACGAGCTGGGCGAGGTGGTGATGGAAGGGGTGCTTTACGACCGCGCAGCCACGCAGTACGCCAAGGATCGGCCGGTGTGGCGCGTGCAAAGCGGCGAAAGCCAAATCCTGGCCGCCCGCGAAATGAAAGCGGTGTGCAACCAGATTTTCGACAAAGCCGCGATCTAAAAGGACAAGGACATGACCGCAACCGCAACCAACAAAAAGCCCGGCCTCAACCTGGGCAAGCTGTCCGCCGTGGCTCAGATCGCCGTCAAGCCGGTGCAGCCGGCCGACGCCGAAATCGAACTGGCGCGCATCTACAGCGTCAAGCAGGTTCGCAAGACGTTCCGCAACCTGGAGGAACTGGCCGAGAGCTTCAAGCTGAACGGCATCATCGAGCCGCTGGTGGTGCATGAAGAAGCGGACGGCCGCTACCGCATCATCGTCGGGGAGCGCCGCTACCGCGCCGCGCCGCTGGCTGGGCTGGTCAAGGTGCCCGTCATCATCAAGAAGGGGTTGACCGAGCTGCAAATCCGCCGTTTGCAAGTCACGGAGAACAACGACCGCGACGACCTGACCGCCTACGAGGAAGCAATGGGCGTGATCGAAGACGTGGAGCTGTACGGCACCAAGGAAGCCATGACGATCTGGAACCGTGGCGAGGCATGGGTTAGCAAGCGCATGGCTGTGCGCCGCTATGCAGACCCGGTGCGCGAGCTGCTGGAGAACGATCTGTGCGGCGACTTCGAGGTGCTTCACTGCCTCAACCAGATTTACGACATCGAGGACACGCACACCGAGTTTTCGCGCCTCTCTCACCGCATGAACGAGGGCTTGCCCTTGTCGCGCGACGAAGCCCGCAACACGCTGGCCAGAATGAAGGCATGGAAGCAGCAGCAAGACGATCTGGCCCAGCGCCGCATCGAGCTGGACAACGCCAAGAAGGCCGGCGACAAGGCCCCGGAGAAGACGCCTGCATGGCTGGAAGAACAGCGCAAGCGGGATGCCGAGCGTGCGGCTGCTGGAGCTGATGCCGGCGACCAGGACGAGGACGGCGGCCAAGACCCCGCACCGGCCCCGGCCGTCGCCTCGGGACGCGGCCAGCAAGCCCTCCCGACGATGGAGCTGACCCCGGAGCAGAAGGCCGCCGCCGAGAAGGAGCGAGCCAACGAAAAGCTGCTGTCGCTGCGGGAAGAAACCTTCGAGTGGGGCGAAGCCAATCAGGCGCAGTTCTTCAGCATGAAAACCCACATGACCACGCTGGGCCACAACATGCACGAAACCGAGTGGGTGCTGTGGCAAGGGTTCCTGTCCATGACCTTGCCGATGCTGGAAGGCATCGGCCCGGAGCGGGCTGTCATGTACCTGAAGAAGCTCCAGGGCGAGCTGAAGGACAAGACGCCGGCGCAGTTGTGGGAAGAACTGCATCCCGACATCGAGGGCGCTGGCCGGAATGCCTCTCCCGACATGCCGGAAGGCTGGCGTTTCTGACCTCTCTATGAGGGCGGCCGCTGGCCGCCTCTCTTTCAACTTTCGCGCGCGAAACCGCGCTGATGCACCGGACGGCCCCAATGAGACTGAAACGCCTTACCCCGCAAGCCTTTGACCGCGCTGCCGCCGACACCCGCATGGGCGACCAAGCCCGTGAAATGGCGCGCGCCGTGTTGGTGGATGGACGCGCCCAAGTGGACGTGGCCACCGAGTACGGTATGAGCAAGCAACGTGTCAGCGGAGCCGTGGCCACTATCGAGCGGGCATACAAGAAAACTACGACGCCGGGCGTGAGTTCCATTCGCGTGGAGCTGGATCTTCCTGAAACCTTGGCCTTGGAGCTGGCCGCCTTGGCCGAGGCAATGAAAGGGTGCGACGACGCGGCCAGATGCGCCGAGGCGCTGGATAAGGCCACGAACGCCGTGCGCAAGGCCGCCAAGTTATTGGTGGCCGCGCCATGACCTACGCGATCAACCAAGACGAGGCGCAGGGTGCTCCCTTGCGCCTTTGTCGTTTATAAACGATAATATGGACATGTTCACCGTTCGGCACTACATCACCGAGGACGAGCACGACCCGTTTCAAGAGTGGCTGAAGAAGCTGCGCGACCCGATTGCAAAAGGCCAGGTGGTCAGGCGCGTGGGCCGCATTGAGGCGGGGAACTTTGGCGATCACAAGCCCTGCCGCGAAGGTGTGTGGGAGCTGCGAATCGACCAAGGCCCCGGCTACCGCGTCTATTACGCGATGGCGGGCGCGGTGGTAGTTCTACTGCTATGCGGCGGTGACAAAGGCACCCAGGACGCCGACATCGAGCGCGCGATTGGGTTTTGGAAAGACTGGCAACGGAGGTCAGCATGAAGGATCGAAGCCACGACGAAGCAATGGCCGAACTGTTCAAGGAAGACCCGGCTTTTGCGGCCGAGTACCTAAACCAGCTTCTCCTGGATGGAGAACCGGCCGATCTACTGGTGGCGCTGCGCCAGATGGCTCAAGCGCGCGGTGGCGTGCGCGCTATCGCCAAAGAAACCGAGCTGAATGCCAACCAGCTCTACCGCACGCTGTCGCCCCAGGGCAACCCGGAGCTGCGCAGCCTGTCTGCCGTGCTCAAGGCGCTGGGCCTGCGCTTGGCGGTGCAGCCAGTCGGCCAGCACCATGCCACGGCATGAATCGGAACGCACAAAAGAAAATGCCCGGCGAGCAGGCCGGGCACTTCAAAGACCATCATCAACCCCTAACGGATCAACCCGCTTGGCAGCAAGAGACACATAAGGAGCAATGAATGTCCCATCATAACACAGACAGCGAAAGCGCAACACTTTTTCCACTTGGGCGAGGCGATGAGCCGGCAAGTGGGAACATCCTGGCCAGCGCCGTGCAACCTGACCTGTTTGTGGTGCTTGAGGCGATCCATGATTGGCCCGTTAAAGATGATGTGTCCTCAATGGAGTACCCCATCTTCTCCCTGTCAAAGAACCGCGACACGCGCATCCGCGTCTATTCGCGTGCAGGCCGGAGCATTCGCATCATCCCGTCCGCTGTGGGCGCGGCTACAGTCTTCGACAAAGACATCCTGATCTACTGCATCAGCCAGATCGTGCGAGGGCACGATGCTGGCATCAAGGTTTCGCGCCGTGTCCGCGTGGACGTGTACCCGTTTCTGCTGGGAACGCGCCGCAGCACCGGAGGCGCGGCCTACGAGCGCGTGGTGGACATGTGCCGGCGCTTGAAGGGCACCACCATTGAAACGAACGTCAAGACGAACGAGAAGGAACAGCTCGAAGGCTTCGGCTTGATCGAAGACTACCGCGTGACGACCTGGACGAAGAACGGCAAGGGCGCGCTGGAGTTGGAACTGACAATTTCTGAATGGCTCTACCGGGCCGCAATGGACTTCGACATCCTCACGCTACACCCCGACTACTTCAGCCTTGGCCAAGCCCTGGAACGCCGCTTGTACGAGCTGGCCCGCAAGCACTGCGGCGATAAGGCATGGTGGGAAATCAGCTTGCCGTTGCTGCTGGAGAAAACGGGCAGCTCGCAGACCTTGCGCCGCTTCAAGCAGGAGATCAAGGAAATCGTGGAGCGCGACCCATTGCCCGACTACCGGATGTTCCTCGACGAGTCCGTGAAGCCCAACAAGCTGGTCATCATGACCCGCGATAACGCCAAACTGGTATGCGAGGCCAACAAGGCCGGCAAGCTGTCCTGGGTGTCCTACTTCTTGCAAAAAAAGCTGGCCTGACGCCCATGCAGAGGCTCGCCGCACTGCCCCAGCTTGACCACCGGCAGAGCCTCAACCGCCCATCGTGGCCCCCTGGCCAGCGCCGGCCCGGACTCGTCTATCGGCGTACATTTCGCCTTCTTGCCAAACTGCGCGAATTCGTCTATCGCGGTACGGTTTACTCGTCTATCACCGCACACCCCTGTGCGACAAAACTACCGAAAAACCCGCGTCAGCATTGGATTTTTAGCCCGGAAGCATCCGAAAACGCCTTTTTTGCTGCCACGCTGAAAGCATCCGATACTGCCAAAAACACTCGTCTATCGGCGTACATTTGGCTACTTATCCACAGAAAAACCGGCCGTTTCGTCTATCGACGTACAAACACTCGTCTATCGCGGTACGTTTTTCTCGTCTATCGGCGTACAGCTTTCTCGTCTATCGGCGTACATGCCACTTGGAAAAAGTCTTACGCGACAAGGACTTACGACAGCTTATCCACAGCGTAACACGCGCGCGCGTTTTAACGCCTTCTTATTTAACGTTTTAACGCCGCCGAAGGGGGGTGCCCCCCCTTCTCGAACCCTCCCGGCCGGCTTCGCCGTCCTCCCATCCCCCCAGGGGCTTTGCCCCTCGGCCTTCGGCCTCACCCCAAGTCGTGCGCGCCCTTGGCGCGAGTGCTTACAAAGCCCGGCTGCGCCGGGCGGGGGTGCTCCACCGCCCTGCAACCACGGTCTAAGCGGCTCAGGCCGTCCGCAAGCGGCCGTCCTGACCTGCCCCGCAAGCGGGGCACCCTACGGGCGCTAAGACACCGGATAAATCACGCCCGCCGCGTCCTACGGCCGCGCCGGCCGCTCAACCGGGCGCGCTGCGCGCCGTGGAAGACCGTCCCTGCTACACAACCGTCAAAAAGTCTTCAAAAGGGAGGGGCGAAGCCTTCCGCGATGGGCATGAAGGCTTAAAAGGGCTGAAATGGCCGCGCAGGAGGCCCGCTACGGCGTTTTCTGACCATTGGCCAGCCCTGACCCCTCGGACACCCGGAAAAATCGCTTGTAGCGCGTTCTGTGCGGTCGATTTTTTTGCTGAACAGCTCATGCGAACCGCTGGCCAGCCACTGCCCTACGGCGGCCGCCTCGATGCGAGCCGGATGCCTGCCGGCGAAAGTGAACACGATAGACGAATCACTGCCCGCGAAGGCTCTGTTTCCGGGGCTTGGCGGTCGAATTCGAGTGCCAGCACGCATGAAATCGGCCTGATCCTGGCTAACTTGCCCATTTTTCCCGGCCTGGAGCCATTCGAGGCTCGGGCCGACGCGCCCGATTCGTCTATCGGGGGCTTTTCGGGGTCCCCTCGTTTTCAGTGCAATAAGTGACGGTACGAAAAGCTAGCACTGGCGCGGAGGTGGTGTTGGTAGATCGTTGATTTCATTGACTTTCCTGTTCACTTTCAAATCTGCGATTCGTGGCGTCAAACCGTGATCGGTTTCATCCGTTGGTGCCAGTTATCGGTGCTCCCTGCCGCGAGGGCAGGATTTGGTCGGCATAACGGTCAACAGGAAAGCGGAACACGCCTCGCAGGTTGATGCTTTCCAGCCTGGTGGGAGCAATTTTTCCGATCAGTTCCGGCGGAATGGCCTGGCGGCGGTTCGACCAGCGATCCAGAACAGCCTGCATTTGTGACGTGTTCCACGCCATGACGATGTTGGCCAGCAGACTCAACGCGTCGGCCACAGCCTGCATTTCGTCCACACGTTTGGCCTGTGCCGGGCTGATCCGGCCGGTGTAAATGGCGCGCTTGAGGGCGTTGACCGCCTCCCCCCGGTTGAGCACCCGGCGCAATTCATTCCTGAAAGCGTCCTTAACAAAGTAGTCGGCAAGGAACGCGGTTCGCAGCAAACGTCCCAATTGCACGCCAGCGTCATAGATGGGGTCACCCTGGGCAGCAGAGCCAAACCGCGCCAGTGCTGCCACCGCACTGGCGTGACCACTCATGACCGAAGCCGCCAGATGCACCGGGCTGTCCCAATGCTTTTCGATCAGGGCATCCACCGAAAACCAAGGGCCGTGCACGCTACTTGCTGGTGATCGAACAGTGTCTTCTCCCGCCCGTACAGCGTGCGCAGCGAAGCCACATCAGGGGTGGCAATGCCAAGTTCCTCGCTCAAGTGGCGCCACAGGGCGACGGGAACCACCCGAAAGGCATACAGCAGGCGGCCACTCATGCGCAAAAACCCGATATGCAGCGCCAGACCGAGCTTGTGGGCGTCACCCCGGCGCGCATTGATTGCCTCGCGCTCTGCACCATCGAAGGTGAAAAACGCCTTCATCTCGAAGTCACTGATATCGCGGGGCAGCTCACGCATCCCCAAAAACGTCGTTTGCCAGTCCTGCATCGTGAACCCCATTAGTGGGAGGCCACGATACCCGTTTGAGAAGTGAACAGGAAAGCCAACAGAATCAACGATCTACCAACACCACCCCCGCGCCAGTGCTGGGTTTGCGTACCGCCAGTTATTGCACTGAAAACGAGGGGACCCCTTTTCCAGAAGGACGGCCGCCGAGGTGGCCACCGACCTGCTTCCACCACCAGCTCGACGCCGGCACGCCGAAGGCAAGGGCGACGGCGGCCGATCCCGACCGGCACTTCGCCTGTTGCGTTTGTTGTTGTTTGCTGTAAAATACAACATACAACAACAAACAACACAATCAACCGAAAGGAGCCTGTCATGGCAAGCGAAGCGATCATCACGGAAGAACTGATCTGTAAAGCCGCCGAACAACTGGCGGCAGAGGGGATGCGCCCGACGAACGAGACGGTGCGCGAACTGCTGGCGAAGTGGACGAGCACGAAGGGCGGCAGCTACGCCACCATCGGCCCGGTGCTGCGCGCCTGGAAGGCCCGCCGCAAGGCTGCCGAGTCGGCCGAGCCGGTACGCGAGGCCGCGCCCCAGGTTGTGCTCGACAAGGTGCAGGGCTGGGCTTCGGACATGTGGGGCGTGGCCCTAGAGCTTGCCAATGGCCGCTTGGCCTCCGAGCGTGAATCCCTGGAGCGGGTGCGTCAGGAACTCGAAGCCGAGACAGCGGAGGCGCTGGCCCTGGCCGAGAAGCGAGAGGACGAGCGCGATGAAGCACGCCGGCAAGCCGCCGAGCTGACCGACCAACTCGCCAGCCTTCAAGTCGACGTGGCTGCGCAAACCGAACGGGCTGCGGCTGGTGAAGCACGGGCGGCAGAGCTGGAGAAGCGGGCCAATGAGGTGCATGACGACCTGAAGGCCGAGCGTGCGCGGCGTGATGAAGCGGAGGCTGCGCGCCGGACGGTGGAAGCCGAGCTTTCCACCCAGCGCGCGGACGTGGCCCGACTCTCCCAGCAAGCGGCAGACTTGGAGCGCGAGCTGGCCCAAGTTCGCGGTGAACTTGCGCGAGTGCAGGATCAAGGAGCGGCCGAGCTGGCGGCGGCGCGGAAAGAGCACGCCGAAGGGGCGGCTGCTCAACGTGCCCAGCATGATGCCGAGGTGGGGCGACTGAAAGATGCTCACCAGCAGGCATTGCACGACCAGAAGCAGCGCAGCGTGGAGGTCATCGGCAAGCTGGAGACTTCCAAGCAGCGCATGGAGGCCGAGCTGGACGAGGCGCGCAAAGAGGCACGCGATGCGGCCGCCCAACTTGGCCGGGTGACAGGGGAACTCGACGCGCTGCGCAGTCAAGTCGCCAGTCAAGAGGCGACCATCCGGGGCTTCACCGCAAAGAAGGCTGACAAGACATGATCGGCTCCGCGTGGCTGCATCTGGCCAGCTTCGCGGTCATGCTGGTGGCGACCCGCACCGTTCGGCGCTGGACGTGGCTGTACGCCCTGTCCGTGCTGCCTGGCACGCTGGCCCATGAGGCTATGCACTGGATGGCCGGCTGGCTGTTTGGTGCGCGCCCGGTTTCCATGTCGATCCTGCCGCGCCGGATGCCTGACGGGGAGCTGCTGCTGGGGCGCGTGCTGTTCATGCGCCTGCGCTGGTGGAATGCGGTTCCCGTGGCCCTCGCGCCGTTCCTTCTCATCCCGTTGAGCGCCGGCCTGCTGTGGCATTCCGCTGGCTGGCCCGCTCTGGCGTGGCCCAGCCTTGGCCTGAAGCTCCTGGCGGTGCAATGCCTGCTGGCGACGTGGCCGAGTGGCCGCGATTGGTGGCACGCCCTGGGCGGTGCAGCCGTGGCCGGGGCGCTGACGCTCGCTGGCCTCTACCTCTACAACCGTTTTGGCTTCGCCCTGCGGTGACTTTCGCGCGCGAAAGTCCGCGCTTGCGTGTTATTTGCTTTCACAATGAAAGCAAATAAACGCCAATATCTATTGACGGTCAATAGTTTGACGGGTAGAATATAGGCATTGCTTCAGTGATGAGGCGATGCCCCGGCAGGGGTGACGGTGAGCAGACCAGACCCCAGCCGCTTAGACCATCTTCAACCCTTCCGCATAAGGAAAACGACCATGCAGACCGCCCACGTCGCCCAGGCCAACACCACCGCCCAAGCCACGGATTACCCGCAATGGGTGATCGTTGAGAACGCCGGCACCGATGCCGAAGACGTGTGGAGCGACCACCACACTTTCAAGGCGGCGCTGAAGGAGCTGGAGAGCTGCGGCGGGACGGATAACGGCTTCGACCTGATGAAGCGCCTCCCCGATGGCACCCTGACCACGGAATTCTGACCCATGCGCTGCATCGACCTCTTTGCGGGGGCCGGTGGCTTCACCGAGGGCGCGCGCCTTGCCGGCGCGCGCGTCGTGTGGGCCGCAAACCATTGGCCGCTCGCTGTTCAGTACCACCAGACCAACCACCCGGACACTTGGCACGAGTGCCAAGACCTTCAGCAAGCCGACTGGCGCGCGGTGCCCGCGCATGATGTTGTGCTGGCTTCGCCAGCCTGCCAAGGGCATTCGAGGGCAAGAGGCCGCGAACGGCCGCACCATGACGCGCTGCGCAGCACGGCTTGGGCCGTGGTGGCTTGCGCGGAATATCACCGCAGCCCGGTGATCCTGGTCGAGAACGTGCCGGACTTCGAGAAGTGGGTGCTTTATCCGGCTTGGCGCGATGCGCTGCGCCGGCTGGGCTACGCCGTTTCGCCGCATCTGGTCGATGCGGCCGATCATGGCGTGCCGCAGAACCGGCAACGCCTGTTCCTGGTCTGCACGCGCTCGCGGCGGCCGCTGCGTTTGAGCCTGCCGCGCCGCGAGCACCGACCCATTGCCGACGTGATCCAGTGGGATGCCCACCCGTGGAGTCCGATCGCCACGCCCAGGCGCAGCGAAAAGACGCTGCGCCAGATCGCGGCGGGCCGTGCTGCGCACGGCGACCGCTTCTTGATCCCGTACTACTCCAGCGGCAGCGGCCTCACTGGCCGCAGCATCCACCGGCCTGTCGGCACCATCACGACCCGCGACCGCTGGGCCGTGATCGAGGGCGACCGGATGCGAATGCTTGCCGTGCCCGAGGCACGGGACGCTATGAGCTTTCCGCCGTCCTACGTCCTCCCCAACGTCCACCGCGATGCCATGCACCTGCTGGGCAATGCCGTCTGCCCCGTGGTGGCCGCTGACTTCCTCAACGAGCTGCGCCTTGCGGCTTGATCGAACTTCCTGGAGCTACCCCATGAAACCCCCTCGCTTCCTTCCTGTGATCCTCGCCGGCCTCGCCTTGAGCTGGGCCGGCTCCGCTTCCGCCTACAAGCCCGGCGTGCTGCGCGAGCTGGCCGATGCCATCGAGACAGCCGCGCCCGTATCCGTGCCTGCGGCCGGCTCCATCGAGGTGGGCTTTTCTCCCAAAGGCGGGGCCGAGGCCCTGGTGCTTCGCGTCATCGACTCCGCGAAGACAGACATCAAGGCACTGTCCTACAGCTTCACCAGCCCGCGCGTGGTGGCCGCGCTGCTGCGCGCGGCCAAGCGCGGGGTGGCCGTTTCCCTGGTGGCCGACTACAAGAACAACGTCACCGACGACCGGAGCGGAAAGGGCCGGGCGGCCCTTTCGGCGCTGGCTGAAGCTGGCTGCGACGTGCGCGTAATTTCCGCTTACCCGATCCACCATGACAAGGTGCTGATCGTGGATCGCCAGACTGTCGAGCTGGGGAGCTTCAACTACTCCGACGCGGCCGCGCGCGTGAATTCGGAGAATGTCCTGGTGAACTGGAATAATCCGGCGCTGGCCAAGGCATATCTGGCCCATTTTGATCGCAACTGGCGGCAATCCGAGCCTTTCCGTGCCCGGTATTAACAGGAACTCGGAGAACATCATGACCGTCGATTTTTTCCTCATTGACGCCCCGCACGCCGTCCCCCAGGAATTCCAGGCTTGGGAGGACGCGAAAGCGCATCATCGCGCTGTTTTTCTGCGCTGCGTGGATGCCGAAGATGGCAGCGCCGAACAATCCCGCCTCGATGCGGAAGGTCGGACCGCGAAGGGCGAGGCTGACCGCTTGGAGCAGGCCGCGCGAACGGCTTGGCTGCGGGCGAAGCGGCAGTCCGTGGAAATCCACCTCAACGATGACACGCGCGAAACCCGGCATTGCTTTACCGAGCAGCCGTTGCGAATCCACGCTGGTTTCACGCATGAGGATGCGGCCGCTGGCTGGCGTCAAGTCCTGTCCTTTTCTGCCAGTCCGACCCCTGACGCCGACACCTTGGCCCGGATCGAGCGGGCGAAATCGGATGCCGTCTCGCAACTGGAGTCCTATTGGGCCGAGCTGGCCGACGCCACCGATATTCAGCGCGTGATCTACCAGGGCGTGCATTACACCTGGAATGTGCTTGGCGAGGGAATCGGCTTCGGCGGGCAGGCATTCCGTGTTGAGTGGCTGACCGCTGATCGAGAGCCGACCGAGTGCAATTTGTTTGCGCAGGGCCGCATCCCGGTTTGGATGCGTGACAAGCTACCCGACAACGCCCGTACCATTGAAGACTTGGGCTACCGGATTAACCCGTTTCCGGCTGTGGATGACAGCTTGGATGACGACCCGCCGTATTAACCCCTGGGCGTCTCCCCTGCGGGGCCGGGCTTTCGTGCTGCGCATCGAGCCGCCTGCGGCGTCTCGCCCCTTCGGGCGTCAATCCCTGACGCCTCCGCGCCGTGCCGGCGCTGCGCGCTCCGCTTGCCCGGCCTGAAGGCCGCACCGAGGAACTTTCGCGCGCGAAAGTTCGGGCTGTGGATCTGATCCGTGGTGTGCCGGCGCTGGTGCGCTGAATCCGCTACGCGCGGGGCCGCACCCCACCACTACCTCGCGCCTTTATTCGTCGTCATGGTGCCCTCCGGCCGGGCTTCTCCGGTCAAGGGCCGGGCTGCGCCCTGAAATCCTCACCCGTTCGGTGCTCGCCCTTCGGGCTGCGCTCCGCGTGCGGCCTCCGGTTTCTCCCTTGACCGCGCCCGTCCTGCGTGCCCCTGGACGCCGAGGCGACGAGGTAGATGGTGGGATGCAAAAGCCGGCCCCGCGCTCCGCTGGCCATGTGGGTAATCGACGGGGAGCAGGGGAGCTTGTGCCCCTGCGGGGCAAGAGCAACTGCAACACCTT
>NZ_MCGB01000080.1 GCF_001699815.1 Ralstonia pickettii
GCTCCAATGGCGGTGACGCCAATCACCATCATGGCTCAGGCTCAGCAACGGGTGGCGCAGCAGCCGCGGCCGGCGGAAACGGCGCGGCCGGCGGCACCGGCACCAGTGGCAGCTCTACCGCGTCTGGTGGCGCAGGCACTGGAACGAGCACGGCCACCGGCACCAGCACAGGTGGTGCAGGCGCGGCAGGTGGGGCCGCTACCAACGTGGCCGGTACTGGCGGTGCAGGCGGTACTTCCACGAACGGCAGCGCGACCAACGGCGCAGCATCGTCCACGGCAGGCAATGGTGCCGTTGGCGCCGTGGGTGCGGCTGGTGGTGCAGGCGGTGTCGGCAATGGTGGCGTCGGCAATGGTGCGGTGGGTGGCACCGGCGGTGCAGGCGGCACGGTCATGGTGGACGCAGGCACGTTCAACATGTCCAACGCCATGACCAGCGTCGGTCAATCCGCAGCTGGTGTGATGGTGGCGAGCCAGAACAGCGGCTTCGCTTCCCTCATCCAGCAAAGCATCAACGTGCAGGCCAACCTGAACGTGGGCAAGTAGCCCGGTATCGGGCATGAGCGGGGAAGTGCCGCTGCGCGAGCGATGATGCTCAGCGCATGACGGTGGATGGGGCCGGACTGCATCCGTGGTCCGGCCCGCAGTTGGAGCGTATAGGAGACGTTTGATGCGATCCGACAGAAGAACCACAGCAGGGTGGGCAGCATGGTGGTTGGCGTGCGGCCTGGTGGCGTGGCCGGCGGCAGCAGCAACGGCAGCGAACGATGCGCCAATTGCAGACGGTGCGCAGGTGGCCAGCACGGAAGCGGTGCGTCCCCCGGCCGCCGCGGCCATGTCGGTGCCTGGGCTCGGTCATGCGGTGGGCGCAGATCGGCTCGACAGCTATCGCGGCGGCACGCAGGATCTCTACCAGACCGTCAATGAAGCGCGCCTGTCGGGCACGGTGAGCGACAACGCCGCCATTAACGTGGCGACGGGGTCGAACATCGTGCGCGACGGCTCGTTTGCCAATGCCAGCGGGATCCCCACGGTCATCCAGAACAGCGGAGCGAACGTGCTGATCCAGAACGCCACCATTGTCAACGTGCAGTTCCGGCCTTGAGCTTGAGAAGGGCGGAATGATGCGCAAGACGTTCGGAGCAGTGCTGGTGGCACTGATTTGCGGGCCCGCGTTGGCGGGCACGATCGACATGCTCGGCACGGGCGGCGGCACGTATGCCATGCCGGTGACGAGCATGAAGGCCGCGCGCTATCTGCGTACCGTGCATCAGCGTTTCGACTTCAGTTGCGGGTCCGCTGCGGTGGCGACACTGCTCACGTATCAGTACGGCTATCCGGTGAGCGAGCAGACCGTGTTCCAGGCCATGTACGAGCATGGCAACCAGGAGAAGATCCGGCGAGAAGGCTTTTCGCTGCTCGACATCAAACGCTATCTGGCATCTCTGGGCTTTGAGGCCGATGGTTTCGAGCAGCCGCTGGATGCATTGAAGGGCGCCCACCTGCCGGCCATCGTGTTGTTGACCGAGAACGGCTATCACCACTTTGTGGTGGTCAAGGGCGTACAGGAAGGGCGTGTGCTGGTGGGCGATCCGGCCATGGGCACGCGTGCGATTCCGCGTGCGAGTTTCGAGAGCATGTGGGACAACCATTTGCTGTTCGTTGTCCATAACCGCGAGGCGGGGGCGACGTTCAACGCCTCATCGGATTGGCGCGTGGCACCGCGTGCACCGCTGGAGGAAGGCATGGACCGCAGCGGCCTGGGAAACATCGTCGTTCCCAAGCATGGTCCGTCCGACTTCTGAGCATCGTTGGCGCGCGACATTCCGGTAGTCGGGCAGGAGGGCATCATGAAGCGGTTTGGCAAGGTGGCGTGGGCCGCTGGATGGTTCGCGCTGGCTGCGGCCGGGCATGCGTGTGCGGCCGGCATGGGCGGCATGGACAACAATCCGGTCCATGCCTGGCAGGCCGTGTCCGAAGACAAGCTCGACGACATGCGCGGCGGGTTTGATGTGCCCTCGCTCGCGGGGTTGCGCATTTCGTTCGGCATCGACCGTGCGGTCTTCATCAACGGCGACCTGGTGGCGAGTGCATCGGTCAATATTCCCGATGTGGCACGCATGACGACCACGCAGGCGCAGCAACTGGCCTCGGTGGTCAATACGGTCAACATCGTGCAGAACGGTCCAAACAATGTCGCTCCGCCCGATGTGGCGACGGGGGGGGCAGCGGCAGCCACGGTCATCCAGAACAGCCTGAACAACCAGACGCTGCAGGCGGTGACGACCATCAATGCGGCGGTCAACAGCTTGCCGCAGTTCCGTCAGATGAATCTCTCCAACGTGCTGCAAGGCGCGTTGGCCAACGTCGTCACCATGCTGCACTGAGCTAGAACTGGATCGGCAGGCGCAGCGTGACGGTCAGGTCCGGCGTGTCACGCGTCAGGCCCGCACCCACCGACAGGTTCAGCGCCATCTTGGGTGAGAGCCGGTACGAATAGCCGACCAGCAAGGTGCCGAGAATCGTGCGCACAGAACCCGGCACGCGCTGGCCGTTTTGCGTGGTCGGCCCGATGATGCTCTGGTCGTAGCCGATAGAGAACGACGCCTTCTCGTTCAGCGCCAGCCCCATGCCGAAGTTCAGGCCGATGATGTCGCCGGCCTTCACGTTGCCCAGGAACTGCTTCGAGCCGTCCACCAGGTTCAGACTGACGTCCTTGCGCTCGAAGTTGTGCAGGTAGCTGATGCTGCCGAAGAAAACCGCCGGGTCCGTCGGGAACAGCCACGTCAGCCCTGGCTGTACGGCGAAGAAGCCCGAGCCCGTCGGCTGTTGCAGAGGCAGGCCGGTGCCCGTGGTATTGCTCACACAGCGTGTCACGCAATCGGTGGTGACTTCAAACGGATCCTTGCCGGTGCGCGTCTTGAAGCGCAGCCAGCCGATGTAGAACGGCTTGTCGACCCCGCCTGCATTGATTTGGTAGCGCGCAGTCAGCTCCACGTCGCCGATGCCGTGTCCGTGCGAGCTGAAGGCGTTGTCCGTCGCCGTGCCGGTGAACAGCTCGCGGCTGACGGTGTCGCTCTTGCTGTAGACATAGGGCACCCGCGCCTCCAGCTCCCAGCGCCGCGCGAGGCCGTAGCGCATCGCCACCGTGCCGGTCAGCGTGGTGGTCTTCACCTGCCGTACGTCGATCAGCCCGATCAGCAGCGCGGGGATGATGGTGTAGCCCACCAGCGCCACGCGGTCCGACGACGAATACGCCATCTGAAATGACGGCTCGACAACAACCTTGCCCGGCGGTGTGAGTGCGCTGGGCTCGTCGAAAATCTGCGCGATGCGTGGCGGCCGGTCAGGAGGCTCCGGCGGTTTGCCGACAGGCGTGGTTCCGGGCTGGTCGTTCTGCGCGAGTTCCACGGCGTCGCCGGCCGCGCCGGGAGCACCGGCACCGCGCACGGTGTCGAGTCGGCCCTCACTCATGCCGAGCGCGCGCCGCATGTGCCGCAGATGCGCTTCCTGTTGCTGGATCGAGCGCTTGAGCTCCTGCAGGCGCGCCTGCGTATCGACAAGCTCGCGCTGCAGCGCTTCCAGGCTGGGTGGCTTGTCGTCCACCGGCTCGTTGGTCTGTGCAAGTGCCGACCTGCCGCACAGCAGCAGGCATGCGCACGCAACCGCGCGAAGCGGCCCCCATGGTGCGTTCTTCATGGCAATGTCCCTGTCGAGAGCGCCCTGTCCACGAAAGGGGATGGGCCCTTCACGATTTCCCCCGGGCGGCGTACTGCGGATACCACTATAGGCGAGCGGGCGGGAAACGATAGGGCGCTGGCGTCCACAAAACGGACGAGGCCGAAATGCCCGTTTGGTGGATCGCTCGGGCAAGAAAAAAGGCGCCCGAAGGCGCCTTGCGTGTTTTGCCCAACGTCAGCGCTTACTGACGTGCATTGCGCAAGTTGTCCGGCCACGGTGTGTTGTAGTTTGTGCGGAACGGATTGATGTCCAGCCCGCCGCGACGTGTGTAGCGCGCATACACGGCCAGCTTGACCGGGCGGCACTGGCGCAGGATGTCGGTAAAGATCCGCTCCACACACTGCTCGTGAAATTCATTGTGTTCGCGGAACGAGATCAGATACTTCAGCAGCGCTTCCTGGTTGATCGGCGCGCCCACGTAGCGGATCTGCACGCTGCCCCAGTCCGGCTGGCCCGTCACCAGGCAGTTGGACTTCAGCAGGTGCGACACCAGCGTTTCTTCCACCGGGCTTTCTTCCTCATCGGCATGTAGCAGCTCGGGCGTGGGCTGGTAGACATCTGTTTCGATGTCCAGGCGGTCGAGCAGCAGGCCATCGAGTTCGCCCATCTTCTGCCGCGCGAACTCTTCCTGCGTGACGATGCGCACCTGCACCGGCGCGCCGCATGCTTCCGACAGATCGTGGTGGATCAACTGCTGCAGCGCCTCGTGCGACGCCACCTTCGTCTGGTTGAACGAATTCAGATACAGCTTGAACGACTTCGATTCAACGATGTTGGGCGAATCCGCCGGCACGATCACGGTGCCCAGCGCCACCTGCGGCTTGCCGCGCAGGTTCAGCCACGACAGCTCGTACAGGTTCCAGAGGTCCACGCCGAAGAAGGGCAGCGGCGTGCCGGCGGCGAGGCCGATCTCGTCGCGCTTGCCCTGGCGCGGAATCGGAAACAGCAGGTGCGGGTCGTACTCCGTCTTGTAGGCGGACGTCTTGCCCAGCGGCGAATGTTCGGGTTGGTTGCTCATCACAAAAACAGGCTGTAGACGGGGTTCTCGCTTTCGTCCCAATAGGTATAGCCCAGCGTGGCGAGGAACGCCTTGAACTCGCGCTTCTCGTTCTTCGGTACCTGGATGCCGACGAGGATGTTGCTCGAATCCGCGCCTTGGTTACGGTAGTGGAACAGGCTGATGTTCCAGTTCGGGCTCATGCTCGAGAGGAACTTCATCAGCGCGCCTGGCCGCTCAGGAAACTCGAAGCGGTAGAGATGCTCGTTCTCTGCCAGCGGCGAACGCCCACCCACCATGTAGCGGATGTGCTGCTTGGCCAGTTCGTCGTTCGACAGGTCCAGTGTCGGGAAGCCGTGCTTGCGGAAGTTCTCGGCAATCTTGTCGCCCTCTGCGCGCGACGCAATTTGCACGCCCACGAAGATATGCGCGGCGTCCTTGCTGGCAATGCGGTAGTTGAACTCCGTCACGTTGCGCGACCAGCCGACCAGTTCGCAGAAGCGCTTGAAGCTGCCGCGCTCTTCCGGAATCGTCACGGCAAACACGGCTTCGCGGGCCTCGCCCACTTCGGCGCGCTCGGCCACGAAGCGCAGGCGGTCGAAGTTCATGTTCGCCCCGCTCGCCACGGCCACGAGCGATTCGTTCTTCAGCTTGTGCGTCTCGGCATACTGCTTGAGGCCGGCCAGCGCCAGCGCGCCCGACGGCTCCAGCAGGCTGCGCGTGTCCTGGAACACGTCCTTGAGCGCCGCGCAGATGGCATCCGTATCCACGGTGATGATCTCGTCGACGAGTTCGCGCGTGAGGCGGAAAGTCTCCTTGCCCACCAGCTTGACCGCCGTGCCGTCCGCAAACAGGCCCACCTCCTTCAGTTCGACGCGCTTGCCGGCGGCCACCGAGCGCGCCATCGCGTCGGAATCCACGCTCTGCACGCCGATGACCTTGACGTCCGGTCGCACGGCCTTCACGTAGGCCGCAATGCCCGAGATCAGCCCGCCGCCACCGATCGAGCAAAAGATCGCATGGATCGGCTGCGGATGTTGGCGCAGGATTTCCATGGCGATCGTGCCCTGGCCGGCAATCACTTCCGGATCGTCGAACGGGTGAACGAAGGTGTAGCCATGTTTTTCCTGCAGCTTGGCGGCGTGGTTGTAGGCGTCGGAATAGCTTTCACCGTGCAGCACAACGTCGACCCAATCGCCGCCGCGCGAGCGCACGCCGTCAATCTTCAACTGCGGCGTCGTCACTGGCATGCAGATTACCGCCTTGCATTCCATGCGCGCCGCGCTGAACGCCACGCCCTGCGCGTGGTTGCCCGCCGATGCCGTAATTACCCCGCGCTTGCGCTCGGCCGGCGTGAGCGAGGCCATCTTGTTGTAGGCGCCGCGCAGCTTGAACGAGAACACCGGCTGGTCATCCTCGCGCTTGAGGTAGACGCGGTTGCCGGTGCGCACTGACAGGTTGGGCGCGAACTTCAGCTCGGTTTCCACCGCGACGTCATAGACCTTCGCAGTCAGGATTTTCTTGAGGTAATCGATGGCCATGGTGCGGACCGGGTTGGACGTGAACAGAGCCCGTAAGCCTATCACGCGGCGCCTGGCCCGCCTTGCCGGACTGGCGTGCCGGTCGGTACACTGCCCCGGCCGTACCCGGGCGGGCACGGCGCATCATCGGCGAGAGGCCTCCATGAACACCCCGTCGTCTTCCTCCGGGCGTGCCGGGCGCGCGCGCCGGGGCCGCAAAGTCTGGTCCGGCACGCAGCACGTCATCGCCTACGGCATGCCGCCGCTGGGCTGGCGCGACCTCTATCACCACGCGCTGGAGGTCAACTGGCCGACCTTCTTTGCGTTGCTGGCCACGTTGTTCCTGGCGCTCAATGCCGTATTCGCGGGGCTGTATTCGCTCGGCGACGGCGCGATCGCGAACCAGTCGCCGCCGGGTTTCGTGGGGGCGTTCTTCTTCAGCGTCGAGACCCTGGCCACCGTCGGCTACGGCGACATGCACCCGCAAACGCTCTACGCCCACGTCATCGCCACGCTGGAGATCTTCATCGGCATGTCGGGCATTGCCATGGCGACGGGCCTGGTGTTTGCCCGCTTCTCTCGCCCGCGCGCCAAGATCATGTTTGCGCGCAACGTTGTTGTGCGGCCGCTCAACGGCAAATCCACGCTGATGCTGCGCGCCGCCAATGCGCGCCAGAACGTCATCGCCGAGGCCACCGCCCGGCTGCGCCTGATGCAGGACGAGGTCTCGCCCGAGGGCTACGCGATCTACAAGATCCACGACCTGAAACTTGAGCGCAGCGAGCACCCGATCTTCCTGCTGGGCTGGGTGATGATGCATGTCATCGATGAAGCCAGCCCGCTGCACGGCGCCACCGCGGAATCGCTTGCGGCGGGTGATGCCTTGCTGCTGCTGACCATCGAGGGCGCCGACGAGACCGCCGCGCAGACCGTGCAGGCACGCTATTCCTGGCGGCACGACGAGATCCGCTGGAACCATCGCTATGCCGACCTCATCCGCGACGAGAGCGGCGTCACATCGGTCGACTACGACAACTTCCACCTGATCCACCCGATCGAGACGCCCCCGCAGGCACAATGACCGGCTTGTCCGATCCCAACGCGCAACCCCCGTGGCCCTGAATCTCGTCTGGCTCGCCTTCTTTCTCGTCGCCTTCGTTACCGCATGCGTGCAGGTGGTGCAGGGCGACATGGAAGTCTTCTCCCGCATGCTGACCGGTATGTTCGATGCCGCGCGCACCGGCTTCGAAATCGCGATCGGCCTGACCGGCATGATGGCGCTGTGGCTGGGCATCATGCGCGTGGGCGAGCGCGCCGGCGTGGTCGATCTGTTCGCGCGCCTCGTGAACCCGCTGATGCGGCACCTGTTTCCTTCCGTGCCCGCCGGCCACCCCGCCAACGGCGCGATGATGATGAACGTGTCGGCCAACGTGCTCGGGCTGGATAACGCCGCCACTCCACTGGGCCTGCAGGCCATGCGCGAGCTGCAGCAGATCAATCCGCAGCCGCAACGCGCCAGCGATGCGCAGTTGATGTTCGTGGTGCTCAACACAGCGGGGGTGACGCTGGTGCCCACCTCCGTCATCGCCATCCGCCAGGCCATGGCCGTCAAGCAGGGCCTGGTCGGTTTCAATGCGGCTGACATCTTCCTGCCGACCTTGCTGTCCACGTTCATCGGCTTCTGCGCGGGCATCGCGGCGGTGGCGTGGTATCAGCGGATCAACCTGTTCAAGCCTGCCCTGCTGGCGTATTTCGGGGGCTTTGTCGCGACGATGGGGTTGCTGTTTGCGTGGCTGCGCCAGTTTCCGCCGCAGCAGATGGCGGCGTGGATCGGCCTGATCGGCGCGGGTGCCATCCTGACCATTGTCGTGGCGTTCCTGGTCTGCGGGGCCATTCGCCGCATCAACGTTTACGAAACCTTTGTCGATGGCGCCAAGGACGGCTTCCAGGTGGCGATCGGCATCGTCCCGTATCTGGTGGCGGTGCTCGTGGGCATCGCCGTGTTTCGCGCGGCGGGGTGCATGGATTTCCTGATGCAGGGGCTTTCCGTGCTGTTCACGCACCTCGGCATCGACACGCGCTTTGTGCCGGCGCTGCCCGTGGGGCTGATGAAGACGCTGTCGGGCGCCGGCGCGCGCGGCCTGATGGTCGACGTGATGACCACCTACGGCGTCGATTCCTTCCAGGGCAAGCTGGCCGCCATCATCCAGGGCTCGACCGAGACCACGTTCTACGTGCTGGCCGTGTATTTCGGCAGCGTCGGCATCAAGGACACGCGTTACGCGCTGGCCTGCGGGCTGTGGGCCGACCTGGTCGGGCTGATCGGCGCCGTGCTTGTTGCCTACCTGTTCTTCGCCTGACCGGCTAGGGCGGCCCCCAAGCGACGCCGCGGCCGCTCGCACTCTACAATCGATCGCATGGAACAGTGGATCGACACGCTTTTTGCCACGCTCGCCCTGCCAAAGGTCGGGCTGCCCGCCATCTTCGTCGTCAGTTTCATTTCGGCGACGCTCTTGCCGCTGGGCTCAGAGCCCGCCGTGTTTGCTTACATCAAGCTCAATCCGGAGATGTTCTGGCCGGCCATCATTGTCGCCACGCTCGGCAACACGCTGGGCGGCGTGGTCGACTGGTGGATGGGCTACGCGGCCAAGCTGGCGCTGGTGCGCTACCACCTGGGGCGCCGCCGCCGGCAGCACAACGTCGAGCACGCCCATCACGTGCCGCACCCCAAGCGCCACCGTGAACCTCCGCTCGACAAGAAGTACTTCCGCTGGATGCGCCGCATCGGGCCGGTGTCGCTGCTGGTGTCGTGGCTGCCGGGCATCGGCGATCCGCTGTGCACGCTGGCCGGCTGGCTGCGCCTGAAGTTCTGGCCGAGCGTCATGTACATGGCGATCGGCAAATTCCTGCGCTATCTGGCGATGACAGCAGCGCTCATGACCTTGCCCGACGGCTTCTGGCACGGCATCCTGGGCTGGATCAAGAGCGTGATGATGTGACGTTTGCGTGGCGTTCGGCGCACTCGATCAGGCCTGCGCTTTTCGCAAGCCATTGAAAACGCGATGGTTTTGCCGCCCATATCACCGGCAGGGATACCGTTGCTGCGACGCATCAACGGCGCGCGTTGCAGTACAATCGCCCTTTAAAGACCGCGCGGCTTGAGCCCTCCTTGCCGCGCCCTCCCTCCCGAGCGGCACGCCATGAATGCCCCACTTCTGATCGACGCCAAACTCACGGCGCAGGACGCTGCGCCCCGGCTGCGCGAGATTCCCTACAACTACACCTCGTTCTCGGATCGGGAAATCGTCATCCGTCTGCTGGGCGAGTCTGCGTGGCAGATTCTGGACGAACTGCGGGCCGAGCGTCGCACCGGCCGATCGGCACGCATGCTGTACGAAGTGCTGGGCGATGTGTGGGTAGTTCGCCGCAACCCATATCTGCAGGACGACCTGCTCGACAACCCGAAGCGCCGGCAGATGCTGATCGACGCACTCAATCACCGCCTGGCGGAGATCGAGAAGCGCCGCGTGGCCGACCACGATTCGCACCACGACCCCGTGGGTGACGAGCGCGCCAGCAAGGTCGAGCAACTGGTCGTGCATGCCCGTCGCGCCGTCAAGGCGTTCCAGGAAGAATTCGCTCAGGTGTACGACCTGCGCCGCCGCGCCCAGAAAGTGCTCGGCCGCGTCACCGCCAAGGACAACATCAAGTTCGACGGCCTGTCGCGCGTGTCGCACGTGACCGACGCCACCGACTGGCGGGTCGAATATCCGTTCGTGGTGCTCACGCCCGATACGGAAGAAGAGATCGCCGGTATCGTCAAGGGCTGCTTCGAGCTGGGTCTGACCATCATCCCACGCGGAGGCGGCACCGGCTACACCGGCGGCGCCGTGCCGCTCACGCCATTCTCGGCCGTCATCAATACGGAAAAGCTCGAGCGCCTGGATGCGGTCGAGATGACCGACCTGCCGGGCGTTGACCACCCCGTGGCGACCATCTATTCGGGCGCCGGCGTGGTGACGCGACGCGTGGCCGATGCGGCGGAAAAGGCCGGCCTCGTCTTCGCCGTGGACCCGACCTCGATCGACGCGTCGTGCATCGGCGGCAACGTCGCCATGAACGCGGGCGGCAAGAAGGCGGTGCTGTGGGGCACAGCGCTGGACAATCTCGCCTGGTGGCGCATGGTTGACCCGGACGGCAACTGGCTCGAAGTCACGCGCCTCAATCACAACCTGGGCAAGATCCACGATGCGCCGGTTGTCACCTTCGAGCTGAAGTGGTTCGACGGCAACGCGCCGGTCGGCGCCAAGCTGCTGCGCACCGAGACGCTGACCATCGAAGGCCGCAAGTTCCGCAAGGAAGGCCTCGGCAAGGACGTCACCGACAAGTTCCTGGCGGGCCTGCCCGGCGTGCAGAAGGAAGGCTGCGACGGCATCATCACCAGCGCGCGCTGGATTCTGCACCGCATGCCCAAGTCGATCCGCACCGTGTGCCTGGAGTTCTTCGGCCAGGCACGCGACGCGATCCCGAGCATCGTCGAGATCAAGGATTACCTCGACGCCGAGACCAAGAAACCCGGCGGCGCGATCCTCGCGGGCCTGGAACACCTGGACGAGCGCTACCTGCGCGCGGTCGGCTACGCCACCAAGAGCAAGCGCAACGCGTTCCCGAAGATGGTGCTGATCGGCGACATCGTCGGGGATGACGATGACGCCGTGGCGCGCGCCACGTCGGAGGTGATTCGCCTGGCCAACGGCAAGAGCGGCGAAGGTTTCGTGGCCGTAAGCCCCGAGGCACGCAAGAAGTTCTGGCTCGACCGCTCGCGCACGGCAGCGATTGCCAAGCACACCAACGCCTTCAAGATCAATGAAGACGTGGTGATTCCGCTCAATCGCATGGGCGAGTACACCGACGGCATCGAGCGCATCAACATCGAGCTCTCGATCAAGAGCAAGCTCAAGCTGACCGACGCGCTGCTCGATTTCTTTGCCGGCAGCAACCTGCCGCTGGGCCGCACCGACGACGCTAACGAGATCCCCAGCGCCGAACTGCTGGAAGACCGCGTGCAACAGGCGCAGCAACTGCTGCGTGCCACGCGTGCACGTTGGCAATACCTGCTGGATCATCTGGACACGCCCGTTACCACGGCGCGCGCGAGCCTCATCGGCGTTGGCCTGGGCTACCTCGCGCAGACCATCGATGACCGTCTGGTGAATCAGCCTGACGCCAACCTGTTCCACCTGCTGCAGGATCGGACGATCCGCGTGTCGTGGAAGGCGGAGATCCGTGCCGAGCTGCGCAAAATCTTCAACGGCGGCGAGTTCAAGCCGATCCTCGACGAGGCGCAGGCGATCCACAAGAAAGTGCTGCGCGGCCGCGTGTTCGTCGCGCTGCACATGCACGCCGGCGACGGCAACGTGCACACCAACATCCCCGTCAACTCGGATGATTACGACATGCTGCAGGACGCCCACAAAGCGGTGGCCCGCATCATGACGCTGGCGCGTTCACTGGACGGCGTGATTTCAGGCGAGCACGGCATCGGCATCACCAAGCTGGAATTCCTCACCGACGAAGAGATCGCCGACTTTGCTGCCTACAAGCGCCGCGTCGACCCGAACGGCCGCTTCAACAAGGGCAAGCTGCTGCGCGACATCAATGACCCGCAAGGCCTGGCCGCCGACCTGCGCAACGCCTATACGCCGTCGTTCGGCCTGATGGGGCACGAGTCGATCATCATGCAGCAGAGCGACATCGGCGCCATCTCGGAGTCGATCAAGGACTGCCTGCGCTGCGGCAAGTGCAAGCCGGTGTGTGCCACGCACGTGCCGCGCGCCAACCTGCTGTACAGCCCGCGCAACAAGATCCTCGCCACGTCGCTGCTCATCGAGGCCTTCCTGTACGAAGAACAGACGCGCCGCGGCGTGTCGGTCAAACACTGGGAAGAGTTTGCCGACGTGGGCGACCACTGCACGGTCTGCCACAAGTGCGTGACGCCGTGCCCGGTCAAGATCGACTTCGGCGATGTATCGATGAACATGCGCAACCTGCTGCGCAAGATGGGGCAGAAGAAGTTCAACCCCGGCACCGCAGCGGCGATGTTCTACCTGAACGCGACTAACCCGGAGACCATCAACTTCACGCGCAAGGTGATGTTCGACTGGGGCTACAAGGCGCAGCGTCTGGGCAACGACATCCTGAAGAAATTCGCCAAGAAGCAGACCGCACGTCCGCCCGCTACGGTGGGCAAGCCGCCGGTGCGCGAGCAGGTGATCCACTTCATCAACAAGAAGATGCCGGGCAACCTGCCCAAGAAGACCGCGCGCGCGTTGCTGGACATCGAAGACAACGAGATTGTCCCGATCATCCGCAACCCGAAGGCCACCACGCCAGATAGCGAGGCGGTGTTCTACTTCCCGGGTTGCGGCTCGGAGCGCTTGTTCTCGCAGGTGGGCCTGGCCACGCAGGCAATGCTGTGGCACGCCGGCGTGCAAACGGTGCTGCCGCCGGGCTACCTGTGCTGCGGTTATCCGCAGCGCGGCACCGGCCAGTTCGACAAGGCCGAGAAGATCGTCACTGACAACCGCGTGCTGTTCCACCGCGTGGCCAACACGCTCAACTACCTCGACATCAAGACGGTGGTGGTGAGCTGCGGCACTTGCTACGACCAGCTGGCCGGGTATGAATTCGACAAGATCTTCCCGGGTTGCCGGATCATCGACATTCACGAATACCTGCTGGAGAAGGGCGTGAAGATCGACGGTGTGCAAGGCACGCGGTACATGTACCACGACCCTTGCCACACCCCGATCAAGACCATGGACCCCACCAAGCTGGTCAACCAGCTGATGGGCGGCAACATCGGCGCGGATGGCCAGACCCACGCGATCGAGAAGAACGATCGCTGCTGCGGCGAGTCGGGCACGCTGGCGATTTCGCGCCCCGACATTTCCACGCAGGTCCGCTTCCGCAAGGAAGAGGAGATGCAGAAGGGGGCCGACAAGCTGCGTAGCCTTGGCCAGACGAGCGGCCAGGGCGGTGAGGCGTTCAACGGCGACGTGAAGATCCTCACGAGCTGCCCGGCGTGTCTGCAGGGCCTGTCGCGGTACACCGAAGATGTTTCGGTGCAGGCCGACTACATCGTGGTCGAGATGGCGCGTCACGTGCTCGGCGAGACCTGGCTGCAGGACTACGTTGCACAGGCCAATGCCGGCGGCATCGAGCGGGTTCTGGTGTGACGATGACCGAACGGGCGCCCGGCTGCGCGCTATGCGAGGCGGACGGCGGCGAGCCCGTCTGGCGTAACGCCAAAGCGCGCGTGGTGCTGGTCGAGCACGCGCGCTTTCCGGGTTTCTGCCGTGTCATCTGGAACGACCACGTGGCCGAACAGACCGATTTGTCCGATAACGATCGCCATTGGCTGATGGAACTCGTCTCCCGCGTTGAGCGTGTGCTGCGCGCCGAACTGGCCCCGGACAAGATCAACCTGGCCAGCTTCGGCAATTTCGTGCCGCATCTGCACTGGCACGTCATCCCGCGCTATCGGTGGGACACGCATTTTCCAGAAGCCGTGTGGGGGCCCGAGCAGCGCGCGCCCGATAACGAGCGCATGGCCGAGATCACGGCCAAGCTGCCGGCGCTGTCGTACGCACTCCAAGCGGCGCTAGCCGACGCGTGAGCCCGGTCGGCGGTAGCGCCGGAGAACCCTGATAATGCATCGCCGCGTCCTGTGCGGAACCCCCGTGGCGCGCACGACGTCTGATTCTCTTTCTGTTGCGCCAACGCCCTCGCCATGACGACACCGCGCACCGCCGCCACGCCCGATTCCCACAAGGATTCCATCTCCGAGTTGACCGTTCACCATGGACGGCTCAATCTCTCGGAGACCTGGCAGCTGATCCGCCCGTACTGGTTTTCGGAAGACCGCCACAAGGCCTGGGGGCTGCTTGCATTGGTGGTCGCCCTGAACCTGTTTCTGGTCTACATGAACGTGCTGTTCACGGACTGGAACCGGCTTTTCTACAATGCGCTCGAGCAGAAGAACTACGGCGAATTCTGGACGCAACTGGGCCGCTTTTCATGGATTGCCGCGTTGCTGATCTTTGGCTCCATCATGCGGTTGTACTACTCGATGATGCTGCAGATGCGTTGGCGGACGTGGATCACCGGTAGCTTCCTCGACGACTGGCTCAGCAAGCAGGCGTTCTACCGCCTGGAACAAACGCACAGCGCTGACAACCCCGACCAACGGATCGCCGACGACCTGCGCAACTTCACCGATGCGACGCTCACCTTGGCGCTGGGTTTCCTGAATTCAGCTGTCACGCTGGTGTCGTTCTTCGGCATCCTCTGGGCGGTGTCGGGGCCGCTGGCGTTCAGCCTGGGCGGCCACGACTTCGTGATTCCCGGCTACATGGTGTGGTTTGCGCTGCTGTACTCGATCGTGGGCTCGGTCATCATCCACTTCGTGGGGCGGCCGCTGATCGGGCTGTCGTTCCAGCAGGAACGTTACGAGGCGTACTTCCGTTTCCTGCTCGTGCGCGTGCGCGAGAACAGCGAGAGCATTGCCCTGTACCGCGGCGAGCCGACCGAAAAAGCCATCCTGCGCGGCCGTTTCGAACGCATCCGCACCAACTGGAACCAGTTGATGGACTACACGCGGCGCCTGACTTTCGCCAGCTCCGGCTATGCGCAGTTCGCCATCATCTTTCCCTTTCTGGTATCGGCGCCGCGCTACTTTGGCGGCACGCTCACGCTGGGCGGAATGATGCAGGTCGCCACGGCGTTCGGCCAGGTACAGGATGCGATGTCGTGGTTTGTCACGAACTACCGCACGCTCGTCACCTGGAAAGCCTCCACCAACCGTCTGATCGAATTCCAGCGCGCCATCCGCGCCGCCGAGCGAGAAGAGGAGCACCGCGCCGGCGTGCGCGATGTCGAGGTCGAAACCGCCGCCGTACCCGCCATCGAAGCCCGCGGCCTCGCGCTGAACCTGCCGAACCGCAAGCCCGAAGACTTGCTGGTCGAACCCTTCGACATGACGCTCGCACGCGGTGAGCGCGTACTCGTCAGCGGCCCGTCGGGCTGCGGCAAAAGCACGCTGGTGCGCGCCGTGGCCGGCATCTGGCCGTATGGCAGTGGCCGCATCGAGGTGCCGGACGATGCCCGCGTACTGTTCCTGCCGCAGCGCAGCTACCTGCCGTCGGGCACGCTGGCCGATGCGCTGTCGTATCCGGATTTGGCCACCCAGTACACCGCTGAGCGTCTGACCCAGGTGCTGAACGCATGCCGGTTGCCGGCACTGGTTGATCTGCTGGACGAGGTCAGCAACTGGAGCCTGCGCCTGTCCCCGGGCGAGCAGCAGCGCCTCGCTTTTGCACGTGCGTTGCTGCAGCGCCCGGATTACCTCTTCCTCGACGAGGCCACCAGCGCGCTCGACGAAGACACCGAGGCCTTCATGTACAGCCTGATGCTCGAATCGATGCCTGATGTGACGATTGTCAGCGTGGCGCACCGCAGCACCGTGGCACGATTCCACCATCGCCGCCTGCGCTACATCCCCGAGGGCGATCCGTTGACTGCGGTAAGCTATCGGGTGGTGGAAGAGCCTGCGCACATGGCGCTGGCGGCTTCCTGAAACACCGTTTTTGACTCGACGAGACGTTTTCATGGCTGGACTTTCCGCCGACACCCCGCACCCCACCGGCATCACCGTGCACACGCAATCGCGTGTGCTACAGATCGCCTTTGCTGATGGCAAGCAGTTCAGCCTGCCGTTCGAATACCTGCGCGTGCTGTCGCCGTCGGCCGAAGTGCAGGGGCATGGGCCCGGCCAGGAAGTGCTGCAGACCGGCAAGCGCGAGGTGGGCATCGTCGGCGTCGAGCCGGTGGGCAATTACGCGATCCGGCCGCTGTTCTCCGACGGCCACGATTCCGGCATCTTCGATTGGGCCTACCTGTACCGCCTCGGCATTGAGCACGGCGCGCTGTGGCAGGCCTATCTCGATCGCCTGGCTGCTGCCGGCGTCGACCGCGACGCTCCGATGGCAGAGAACGCCGGCCACGCCTGCGGCCACAGTCACTGATTCCCGATTCATTTCGCGGCGCCCCTGTGCGCTGCATCCGCATCCCTTTCTGTCATGAGCCAAACCCACTTCGGATTCCAGCAGGTCGATGAGCAGGAAAAGGCCGGCAAGGTTGCCGGCGTGTTTCATTCCGTCGCGAGCAAGTACGACGTGATGAACGACCTGATGTCCGGCGGCCTGCACCGCGTGTGGAAAATGTTCACCATTGCCCAGGCAGCAGTGCGGCCGGGCTACAAGGTGCTCGATATCGCTGGCGGCACGGGTGATCTGGCGAAGGCCTTCGCGCGCCAGGCAGGTCCGACCGGCGAGGTCTGGCTGACCGACATCAACGAGTCGATGCTGCGCGTCGGCCGTGACCGGCTGCTCGATGCTGGCGTGCTCACCCCCACCGCCCTGTGCGACGCCGAGCACATTCCCTTTCCGAATGCTTACTTCGATGTGGTGACAGTGGCATTCGGCTTGCGCAACATGACGCACAAGGATCGCGCGCTCGCGGAAATGCGTCGTGTGGTGAAGCCAGGGGGCAAGGTCATGGTGCTGGAGTTCTCCAAGGTGTGGCAGCCACTGGAGAAGGCCTACGACGTGTACTCGTTCAAGGTGCTACCTTGGTTGGGCAGCAAAGTGGCGGGCGACCCCGAGAGCTATCGTTACCTGGCCGAGTCCATCCGCATGCACCCGGATCAGGAAACGCTCAAGCAGATGATGGAACAGGCCGGATTGGACTCGGTCGAATACTTCAATCTGACAGCAGGTGTCGTGGCTCTGCACGTCGGCCGTCGCCTCTAGGTGTTTTCGTGGTTCCACCAGATGGGCGATGCAGCGCGCTGCGGCGATATGCCACGATCCTTCACATTGAATTTCGGCGTTGACGTCTTCATCTAATGGCGTCACTGCGACTGGAGAGAAGACAGCGATGAGTTTGCACTGGGGTGGAAAATTGATGGCGGGCGCGCTGGTCGCGACGCTCGCACTGGGCACGGCAATCGATGCCAACGCCAAGCGCATGGGTGGCAGCCGCAGCATCGGCAAGCAGTCGTCCACCGTGACGCAACGCCAACAGACGCCGCCGGCCACAACGCCGTCGCCGACACAGCAGGCCGCACCGGCCGCGCAACCTTCACCGGCCGCACCGGCTCCGGGCGCACCGGCCGCAAAGCCCGGACGTAACTGGGGCGGCATGCTGGGCGGCCTGGCTGCCGGTCTGGGTATCGGTTATCTGCTGTCGAAGTTCGGTCTGGGCGCGGGCCTCGCCTCGTTGCTGTCGAACCTAATCCTGATCGCACTCGTCGCCTTTGTGGTGATGTGGATCATCCGCAAGGTCCGCGGCAGCCGTCCGCAAGGCCCTGCCTATGCCACGGGTGGCCCGTCGCTGGGCGGCGACCGTGAACCGTACGTGCCGCAACCTGCCGCACCGGCCCCGCAGGCTTCTGCTCCGGCGGCCGCATCGCTCAACACCGGCAACACGTCGGGCCTCGGCGCCGGCGCGGCAACCGCCGCACAGTCGTGGAACCTGGGTGGTTCGGCTGCGAGCGCGCAGGCCGTCAACGCTCAGCCTGCTGCAGCCGCACCGCAGCAGCCGTGGGGCGTGCCGGCAGATTTCGACACGCAAGCCTTCCTGCGCAACGCCAAGGTGTACTTCATCCGCCTCCAGGCCGCTTGGGACGCGGGCAATCTCAACGACATCCGGGAGTTCACCACGCCCGAGATGTTTGCCGAGATCAAGATGGACCTGGCCGACCGCGGCACTTCGCCCAACAAGACCGACGTGGTCTCGGTCGAAGCCGAAATGCTGGGCATCGAAACGCAGGCCGCCGAGTACCTCGCGAGCGTGCGCTTCTCCGGCATGATTCGCGAAGAAGCCAACGCCCCTGCACAGCCCTTTGCCGAGGTCTGGAACCTGACCAAGCCGACGCAGGGCGCAGGCGGCTGGGTGTTGGCGGGTATTCAGCAGTTGCAGTGATGCCGTAACAACTTGAAGCGGCGCAAACGGCCGTTTCAACATTCCCCGTAAAATAGGGCCCGACCGTCTGGTTCGGGCCCTTTTTGTTGCCCGCCGCTAGCCCGCTTTTTGCTGCTTTCTTGCTGTTTTTGCGCACCGTCACCGCATGTCCTCGACAGCCACTTCGTCTCCGTCTTCGTTTCCGCTCGTGCTGATGCAGCCGCTGCTGCTCGCGCTCAACCATCTGCTGCGCCAGGAGCCCTGGGCGCAGGAGACGTTGCGGCCCTTCGCAGGCCGCGTGGCGCGCTTTGACCTGGCGCCCATGTCGATGACGTTGCAGGTGGACGCCGCCGGCCTGGTGACCGCTCCCGCGCCTGATGTTGAACCGGCTGTGACCGTTGTCGTGCCGCTCGCGGCCGCTGCCGGCGATTACGCCACGGGCGGGCAGGCCGCCGTGCTCAAGCACGTGCGCATCGAGGGCGAGGCCGAATTTGCCAACGTACTGTCGACACTGCTGCGCAACCTGCGCTGGGATGCGGCCGAAGACCTCTCGCGTGTGTTTGGCGACGTGATCGCGCAGCGCATGGTGAGCGGCGCCCAGGCCGCCCGCACCGAAGCCACGCGCGTCAGCCGTTCGCTGGCGGAATCGGTGGCGTCGTACCTGACCGATGAGCAACCGACGCTGGTGCGCCATGCGCGCCTTGCGCAGTTCGCCGCCGATGTGGCCGCACTGCGTGACGCCGAAGCGCGTCTGGTCAAACGGCTGGAGCGGCTCGAAAAGCTCCCGCGACCGGCCACCCGGACCGCACGTCAGGGTGAATCGGCATGACGCGCTTCTTCCGGCTGGGCAAGATCGTTTTCGTCATCCTCTATTACGGGCTGGATCAGCTCGCGTTGTCGGGCTTCAAGAGCCGCCGCATTCGCGCGCTGGTCTGGCTGCTCACGCTGGGCCGCAAGCCGAAACTCCCGCGTGGCGAGCGCCTGCGCCTGGCGTTGGAGCAGCTTGGGCCCATCTTCGTGAAGTTCGGGCAGGTGCTGTCGACGCGGCGCGATCTGCTGCCGCCAGATGTGGCCGACGAACTGGCCAAGCTGCAGGATCGTGTGCCGCCGTTCGACCCGAAGGTGGCCGCCGCCATCGTGGAGAAATCGCTCGGCAAGCCGCTCTCGGCGCTGTTCCATCGTTTCGATCATCACCCCGTGGCGAGCGCGTCGATTGCACAGGTGCATTTCGCCACGTTGCGCGGCGGCCCCTATGATGGTCGCGAGGTGGCGGTCAAGGTCTTGCGCCCGGGCATGCTGCCTGTGATCGACAGCGACCTCGCGCTCATGCGGGATCTCGCTACCTGGATCGAAAAGCTGTGGGCCGACGCCAAGCGCCTGAAGCCGCGCGAGGTGGTCGCCGAGTTCGACAAGTACCTGCACGACGAGCTGGACCTGATGCGCGAGGCGGCCAACGCCAGCCAGCTGCGCCGCAATTTTGCCAAGTCCGATCTGTTGCTGGTGCCCGAGGTGTTCTGGGATTGGTGCACGTCTGAAGTGTTCGTGATGGAGCGCATGCACGGCATGCGGATCTCGCACACCGAAGAGCTGCGTGCCGCCGGTGTCGACATGCACAAGCTCGCCCGCGACGGCGTGGAGATCTTCTTCACGCAGGTCTTTCGCGACGGCTTTTTCCACGCCGACATGCACCCGGGCAACATCCTCGTGAGCGTGGCACCCGAGACGCTGGGCCGCTATATCGCGCTGGATTTCGGCATCGTCGGGGCGCTGTCGGAGTTCGACAAAAACTACCTCGCGCAGAACTTCCTGGCGTTTTTCCAGCGCGACTACCACCGCGTGGCGGTGCTGCATATCGAGTCCGGCTGGGCGCCGGAAGAGACGCGCGTGGAAGAGCTGGAAGGCGCCATCCGCGCATGCTGCGAACCGTATTTCGATCGGCCGCTGGGCGAGATCTCGCTCGGCCTGGTGCTGATGCGACTGTTCCAGACCTCGCGCCGCTTCAACGTGGAAGTGCAGCCGCAGCTCGTGCTGCTGCAGAAGACGCTGCTCAACGTGGAAGGCCTTGGGCGCCAGCTCGATCCCGATCTGGACCTGTGGAAGACGGCCAAGCCCTTCCTCGAGCGCTGGATGCACGAGCAGATCGGCTGGCGCGGTTTTGTCGAGCGCCTGAAGGTCGAGGCGCCGCAATGGGCCAACAAGCTGCCGGACTTCCCGCGTCTGGTGCACCAGATTCTGGATCGCCACTCCCGCGAGGACGGCAATGCGCAAACTGCGGCGCTCACCGCGCTGCTTGCCGAGCAAAAGCGCACGAACCGGCTGTTGTCTGCCGCTCTGCTGTTCGTTGGTGGCTTCGCAGTCGGCATTGTCGCGACGCATGTGCTGGCCTGGATGGCCCGTTACTGATCCGCCTTCACTTTCCCAGCGCCATGGCCCAACCGCCCGTCTTCCAATCCCGTGACGCCGCCGATCCCGCCTTCTGGGACGAGCGCTTCACCCGCGAGCACACCCCATGGGACGCGGCCGGTGTGCCCGCCGCCTTCCGGCAATTCTGTGAAGCGCAGCCTGCGCCGCTTTCCACGTTGATCCCCGGTTGCGGCAACGCCTACGAGGCCGGTTGGCTGGCCGAGCGCGGTTGGCCGGTTACGGCGATCGACTTTGCACCGAGTGCCGTGGCATCGGCCAGGGCCGTGCTGGGCCCGCACGCCGACGTGGTGCAATTGGCCGATTTCTTCCGCTTTTCGCCGCCTCGCCCGGTGCACTGGATCTACGAACGCGCATTTCTGTGTGCGATGCCGCGTCGGCTGTGGCCCGACTACGCCGCGCAGGTGGCGAAATTGCTACCGCCTCGCGGGTTGCTTGCGGGCTTCTTTGCCGTGGTGGAAGGCCGTGAGGCGATGCCCAAGGGGCCGCCGTTCGAGACCACGCAGCCTGAGCTGGATGCGCTGCTGTCGCCTGCGTTCGAACGCATCAGCGATATGCCGATCGCCGAGACCGACTCGATTCCGGTGTTTGCCGGGCGCGAGCGTTGGCAAGTCTGGCGGCGCCGCGCTGATTGATCTGTCTACCCGGTCAGTGTTGGTGCGAAGCAACATGAGCCGTGGTCAACAAAAAGCCTACTGGCGCCCGTTGCGGGCCGTCGCCCAAGAATCTGGCAAACCGGGCGGCATTCGTGGTCGCACCGATGCCCCGGCGCGCAGTCCCATCGCTATAATCCGGCCACTTTGCCCGGCACCCCTGGGCCCAAAACCGGGCCACCATGGGTTTTCCTGCTTCTTTCCGCGCTGCCATGCTGATCTGGTTTGTCATTGTTTACTGGGTGATTTCGGTCGGGATCGGCCTGTGGGCTGCACTGCGCGTGCGCAGTACCGCCGACTTCGCCGTGGCTGGCCGCAGTCTGCCGTTCTACGTCGTGACCGCCACGGTGTTCGCCACCTGGTTCGGCTCCGAGGCGGTGCTCGGGATTCCCGCGGAATTTCTCAAGGATGGCCTGCACGGTGTGGTGGCCGATCCGTTCGGTTCGTCGCTGTGCCTGGTGTTGGTGGGTCTGTTCTTTGCCAAGCCGCTGTACCGGATGAACCTGCTCACCATTGGTGACTTCTATCGCAACCGCTTTGGCCGCGTGGCCGAAACGCTGACCACCCTGTGCATCGTCGTATCGTACCTGGGCTGGGTGGCAGCGCAGATCAAGGCGCTGGGGCTGGTGTTCTACACCGTGTCTGACGGCGCGGTTTCGCAAGACCTCGGGATGATGATCGGCGCGGGCAGCGTGCTGGTCTACACGCTGTTTGGCGGCATGTGGTCGGTGGCGGTGACGGATTTCATCCAGATGATCATCATCGTGATCGGCATGCTGTACATTGGCTGGGAAGTGTCGGGCCAGGCCGGTGGTGTGGGCGCGGTGGTGGCGCACGCCGCGGCTTCGGGCAAGTTCTCGTTCTGGCCGGCGTTCAACCCGATCGAGGTCATCGGCTTTGTGACGGCGTGGATCACCATGATGCTCGGCTCGATCCCACAGCAGGACGTGTTTCAGCGGGTAACGTCATCGCGCACCGAGCGCATCGCCGGTACGGCGTCGGTGCTGGGCGGCGTGTTGTACTTCATGTTTGCGTTCGTGCCGATGTTCCTAGCGTATTCGGCCACGCTCATCGACCCGGAGATGGTCGCGAAATACATCGATACCGATTCGCAGATGATCTTGCCGAACCTGGTGCTGCAGCATGCGCCGATCTTCGCGCAGGTGATGTTCTTCGGTGCGCTGCTCTCAGCCATCAAGAGCTGCGCGAGCGCGACGCTGCTGGCGCCCTCCGTGACGTTCGCCGAAAATGTGCTGCGTCCGCTGCTGCCCAACATGGACGACAAGCGTTTCCTGCGCGTGATGCAGGCAGTGGTGCTGACGTTCACGGTCTTGGTGACGCTCTTTGCGCTGAACTCGCATCTGTCGATCTTCCACATGGTCGAAAGCGCCTACAAGGTGACGCTGGTGGCCGCGTTCGTGCCCTTGGCCTTTGGCCTGTTCTGGAGGCGCGCGACCAAGCAGGGCGGTCTGTTGGCCATCATCCTGGGCCTCGCGGCGTGGATCTGGTGCGAAGCGTTCCAGCCGAATGCGATGCTCCCGCCACAATTGGTTGGCCTCCTTGCCAGCTTTGGCGCGATGGTCCTGGGCTCTCTCGGACCACAGTGGATCGCGAACCGCGCGCCGACCACCAAGGCGGTCACGCAAGCCTGAGCGTCTCGTTGCGGGCGTGCGCGGTGTGCCACTTTGTCGCGCATCGCCATCGGCCGCTCCGAATCTGCGGTCGGGAATTCCCTCGAAAGGGTTTATAATTCAAGGCTTTGCGCGCCAGCACTTGTACGGCGCGCAGTTGCCCCAATCTTCCGTGAGCCCGTCGTGCGCGTTTCTCGCACCGCGTTCGCGGCCCGCGCGGGCAATCCATCGCTTTCTTGTCATTTGTTTGTTCCAGGGTGAGGACACCATGCCGATCTATGCTTATCGATGCGACGCCTGCGGCCACGCCAAAGATGTGCTGCAGAAGATGAGCGACGCGCCGCTGACGGATTGCCCCGCATGCGGCGCGCCGGCGTTCAAGAAGCAGCTCACCGCTGCCGGCTTCCAGCTCAAGGGTTCGGGCTGGTACGTGACGGACTTCCGTGGCGGCTCGGGCGGCGCATCGGCTGCGGCTCCGGCAACCGGTTCGGCGGCCAAGACGGAGCCCGCTGCGCCTGCGGCGGCTGCCGCGTCGTCGGACAGCGCGTCGTCCAGTGCCAGCACGCCGGCCGCGTCCGGTGGTTGCGGCACGTCGTGCGCTTGCCACTGATCGCATCGCTCACCTTTCGGTCCATCGCCCCATGAAACAGAAAACCAGCGCACTCAAGACATGGTTCCTAACCGGTCTTCTGGTGCTTGTCCCGCTTGCGATCACGCTGTGGGTGCTGTCGCTCATCATCGGCACGATGGACCAGAGCCTGGCGCTCCTGCCGTCGGCCTGGCAGCCGGATCAGCTGTTTGGCCGGCGCATTCCCGGCGTGGGGGCCATTCTCACGCTGGCGTTCATCCTGATTGTGGGCGTGCTCGCGCACAACTTCATCGGCCAGAAACTGGTGCTGTGGTGGGAAGCGCTCGTGGGCCGCATTCCCGTGGTCGGCCCCATCTATTCGAGCGTGAAGCAGGTGTCGGACACGCTGCTGTCGTCCAACGGCAATGCGTTCCGCAAGGCGCTGCTGGTGCAGTACCCGCGCGAGGGCTCGTGGACGATCGCCTTCCTGACCGGCCGCCCGGGCGGTGATGTTGAAAACCACCTGCAAGGCGAGTACGTCAGCGTGTATGTGCCGACCACGCCCAACCCGACGTCGGGTTTCTTCCTGATGATGCCCAAGGCCGACACCATCGAGCTGGACATGACGGTGGACGCTGCGCTCAAGTACATCGTGTCGATGGGGGTGGTGGCGCCCGAAGCGCTGCCGCGCCGCATGGACCCGCCCGATGCCTCGCCACAGACGGAGGACCGGTCGCCGGCTCAAGTGCCGCGCGACCCTTCGAATCCGACCGCGCTGCCTGCAGAGGGCGGCGCCATCGCGGCACCCTGAGCCGGCGACACGAACGAAGTCGAATCGACGCCGGCCCCCCGATCAACTTTCATGCGCGACGCTTCATTGGCGGCGCGCTTCGCGGAAAACCACAACATGCAAATGCGTACTCAATACTGCGGTCAGGTCACCGAACAACTGCTCGGCCAGAGCGTCACGCTGTCGGGCTGGGCCCATCGTCGTCGCGACCACGGTGGCGTGATCTTCATCGACCTGCGCGACCGTGAAGGCCTGGTGCAGGTCGTCTGCGACCCGGACCGCCCGGAGATGTTCAAGGTGGCCGAAGGTGTGCGCAACGAGTTCTGCCTGCAGGTGAAGGGCGTCGTGCGCGCCCGCCCGGAAGGCACCACCAACGCCAACCTGACCAGCGGCAAAGTTGAAGTGCTGTGCCACGAGTTGACGGTGCTCAACGCCTCCGTCACGCCGCCGTTCCAGCTGGACGACGACAACCTGTCGGAGACCACGCGCCTGACGCACCGCGTGCTGGACCTGCGCCGTCCGCAGATGCAATACAACCTGCGCCTGCGCTACAAGGTCGCGATGGAAGTGCGCAAGTACCTCGACGACAAGGGCTTCATCGACATCGAAACGCCGATGCTGACCAAGAGCACGCCCGAAGGTGCGCGCGACTATCTGGTGCCGTCGCGCGTGAACGCCGGCCAGTTCTTCGCGCTGCCGCAGTCGCCGCAGCTCTTCAAGCAGATGCTGATGGTGTCGGGCTTTGATCGCTACTACCAGATCACCAAGTGCTTCCGCGACGAAGACCTGCGCGCCGACCGCCAGCCCGAATTCACCCAGATCGACTGCGAAACGTCGTTCCTGAGCGAGCAGGAGATTCGCGACCTGTTTGAAGAGATGATCCGCACGGTGTTCAAGAACACCATGTCGGTGGACCTGGATGCCAAGTTCCCGGTGATGGAGTTCCGCGAGGCGATGGCCCGCTTCGGTTCGGACAAGCCGGACCTGCGCGTCAAGCTCGAGTTCACCGAGCTCACCGACGCCATGAAGGACGTCGACTTCAAGGTGTTCTCCGGCCCGGCCAACGCCGAAGGCGGCCGCGTCGTGGCACTGCGCGTGCCGGGCGGTGCTTCCCTGTCGCGTGGCGATATCGACGCCTACACCAAGTTCGTCGAAATCTATGGCGCCAAGGGCTTGGCCTGGATCAAGGTCAACGAAGTGGCCAAGGGCCGTGACGGCCTGCAATCGCCGATCGTGAAGAACCTGCACGACGCGGCCATCGCCGAGATCCTCAAGCGCAGCGGCGCACAGGATGGCGACATCCTGTTCTTCGGCGCCGACCGCGCCAAGGTGGTCAACGACGCGATGGGTGCGCTGCGCCTGAAGGTCGGCCATTCGGACTTCGCCAAGAGCACCGGCCTGTTCGAAGACGCCTGGAAGCCGCTGTGGGTGATCGACTTCCCGATGTTCGAGTACGACGAGGAAGACGCGCGCTGGGTGGCCATGCACCACCCGTTCACGAGCCCGAAGGACGAGCACCTGGAATACCTGGAAACCGATCCGGGCAAGTGCATCGCCAAGGCTTACGACATGGTGCTCAACGGCTGGGAAATCGGTGGCGGCTCGGTGCGGATCTACCGCGAAGAAGTGCAGAGCAAGGTGTTCCGCGCGTTGAAAATCAACGATGAGGAAGCGCGTGCAAAGTTCGGCTTCCTGCTCGATGCACTGCAGTACGGCGCGCCCCCGCACGGCGGTATCGCGTTCGGTCTGGATCGCGTCGTCACGATGATGGCCGGCGCCGATTCGATCCGTGACGTGATCGCCTTCCCGAAGACACAGCGTGCGCAGGACTTGCTCACGCAGGCGCCGAGCCCGGTCGACGAAAAGCAACTGCGCGAACTGCATATTCGCCTGCGCGCCGCCGAGGCCAAGGTGGCTGCCCCGACGGCTGCAACGACCGCCTAAGCACCCGCGCCAACGCTCCACAACAAACCGCGCCGCCTGACAAGGGCGGCGCGGTTTGTTTTTGGGCGCCTGGGGGCAACTTGCAGCGCTCGGGAACATTGCGTGCTAAACCGAATCTTTCGTTTCTGTCACGTTGGGTGACAACGAAGGAGGGCTGTTCAGATGGATTACATCGACTTTGCGCGCACCTGGGTCGTCACCCACGCTGAGTTCCTGCTGACTTGGCTGATCACTGCGCTGCTGGTGATGACGCTGGCCTGGATCGAAATACGCCGCGCCACCCGGCGTGCCGCCATGGCGATGACCGAGGCTGTGGCCACCACGGTTGCGGCGTGTGTGCCCGAAATTGCGGCGGCGGCGCAGAGCGCACATCCGGGCGTATCCGCATCGGCATCCTCTCCGGGTTTGGTCGAGGCGATGCGCGCACTCGGTCACCTCTCGGCGGACCGGATGCATTGGCTGCACGCCGTCGCGAACCTGCGTTTGCCTGAGACGGCGTTGCCGCCGGCGGCACCAGGCATGCCCGTGCATCCGCTCGTATACGACACGCCGCGCCCGCTGGCCGAAGCTCACTTGGCGGCAGAACGCTGCTTTGCCGATCACGCGCGTGTTTTGCAGGCCGAACGCCGCGCCTTGCAAGCGCTGGAGACCGCCGAGCGTGAGGGCTCCAGCGAACTGCATCGCATCGAGCGAGAGACCTCGGCCATCGTTGAACGCTTCGACCAGGCCAACGCGCAATCGGAGCAGACCGATGTGCAGCGCTTTCTCATCCAGAAATTCAACACGCTTGGCAATCGCGAACGCGAGTTGACCGCACAGCTCGCGGCGCTTCGCCAACAACTCGGGGAGCGTACGGAGGCGTTGTGGGCGCAATCGCAGCGTGCAGCCGATGACTATGCTGCGATGCTTGATCCGCTGGTGGCCGTAGCCCGTCGCGAGCTTGGTCACGAAACGGCGACGGATGAGACGGCACTGTGGCTTGCCCGCACGCGCACGGGTCAAGGGCCGCTGCGCGCTGCCTGATCGCTGCCACGGCATGGCAGCACGCTGAACGTCACGGTGGCACGCTTCTGGCTGCGGTAAGCTATGGACTTGCAGCGCGATCGCGCCGTCATCGAAGCACGCAGCAACCCACGCCCATGCCGCACAAGATTCCCGTCTCCGTTCTCGTCGTCATCCACACGCCCGATTTGCATGTGTTGGTGATGGAGCGGGCAGATCATCCGGGCTTCTGGCAATCCGTGACGGGCAGTTGCGACGCGCTCGACGAACCTCTGGCCGACACGGCCCGCCGGGAGGTGCTGGAAGAAACCGGCATCGACGCAGCCCAGCATCATCTGATCGACTGGGGCCACCATATCGAATACGAAATCTACCCGCGCTGGCGGCATCGCTACGCGCCGGGCATCACGCGCAACACCGAGCATTGGTTCGGCCTGCTGGTGAGCGGCAAGATGCCGGTGCGGATGTCTCCGCGCGAGCATGTGCAAGCCGAATGGTTGCCCTACCAAGATGCCGCCGCGCGCTGCTTCTCGCGCAGCAACGCCGAGGCCATCCTGCAGTTGCCCGAGCGCCTCGCTGCCTATCATGCCCGTCAGGCGGCTCTGACAAAGGACCAGGCCTGACATGCTTCGTTTGCGCGTTGCCACCTACAACATCCACAAGGGCGTGACAGGCATTGCGCGGCGCGTGCGCGTGCATGACGTGCGGCAGGGCCTGCATAGCATGGACGCCGATATCGTCTTCCTGCAGGAAGTGCAGGACCGCAACGACCGCCTGGTCGCCGCAGAACTGTTCGACCCGAATTACACGCAGCTGCGCTACCTTGCGACGGACGTCTATCCGCACACCGTCTATGGCCGCAATGCCGTCTACGAGCACGGGCATCACGGCAACGCCATTCTGTCGCGGTTTCCGATCCTGCTGTCGGAAAACTTGGATATCTCCGACCACCGTTTCGAGCAGCGCGGACTGCTGCACGCCGTGACCGATCTCGGCTTCGGCGAAGTGCACCTGCTGTGTGCACACTTCGGCCTGTTCGCCCGCAGCCGGCAGCGGCAGGCGGAGGCGCTCGTCGATCGCGTGCGTTCGGTCGTGCCACCCGATGCGCCGCTCGTGGTGGCGGGCGATTTCAACGATTGGAACAACCGGCTCGATCGCACGATTTGCCAAGCGCTGGGGGCGACCGAAGTGGCCGACAAGGCCGCCAACGCGCGCCCGGTGCGCACCTTCCCGAGCCACATGCCGTGGTTGCGTCTAGACCGCATCTACGTACGCGGTTTCGATATTGAACGTGCGCATGCGCTGACCGGCCGCGAATGGGCGCAGCGCTCCGATCACGTTCCCCTGCTAGCTGAACTGGCGCATCCATGAGGGTCGTGCGCGATGCGGGTCCGCTGCGCTCGGAGTGGCGGCGGGGTAAGCCCCTGCCGGGCAACGACGTCGACCTGCTGTGCGGTGGCGCCGAGTTCTTCCCCGCACTGATCGAAGCCATCGATGCCGCTCAACGCCGCGTCGCGCTCGAAACCTACATCTACACCGACGACGCCACCGCCCACAGCGTGACCGAAGCGCTCGCCCGCGCGGCGCGCCGCGGCGTGGATGTCCACCTGACCATCGACGGCTTCGGCACCGGCCTGCTGCCCCCGAGCATCGCGGCGATGCTCGAAACGGCGGGTGTGAACTTGCGCATCTATCGTCCGGTGCGCGGTTTCCGCCTGCAGCGCCGCCACTTGCGACGGCTGCATCGCAAGATCGCCGTCATCGATGACGACGAGGCATTCGTGGGTGGCATCAACATCATCGATGACCTGAATCACGCGCCGTTTAACGACACCGCGCTGGGGCCGCGTTACGACTTTGCCGTGCGGGTGCGCGGCCCGCTGGTCGCGCAGATTGCGCTGACCGTCGACCGGCTCTGGTGGCAAATGGGCGTGCGCGTTGGCATGCGGGAGGTGGGCGTCACGGGCGTCGCCGCCGAGTTTCCGGTGATGACGGATACGCCGCGGCCACGACATCGCGGAGCATCCGGGCGAGAAAGTGAGCGCGCACCGGGCACCGTGCTGGCTTCGCTGGTGCTGCGTGACAATGTCCGTAACCGACGCGCGATCGAACGCGAATATCTGCGCGCGCTGGGTGCGGCGCGGCACGAGGTAATCATCGCCAACGCGTACTTTTTGCCGGGTGTGCGTTTCATGCGTGCGCTGGCTGCATGTCGACGGCGCGGTGTGCGCGTGCGCCTGTTGCTGCAGGGGCAGGTCGAATACCGGCTGCAGCACTACGCGACGCGGTCGCTGTATCACATGCTGCTGCGCGACAACGTCGAGATCCACGAATACACCGCCAGCTTCCTGCACGCCAAGGTGGCCGTGGTGGATGATCGCTGGGCAACGGTCGGCTCGAGCAACATCGACCCATTCAGCCTGCTGCTTGCTCGCGAAGCGAACGTAGTGGTGTGGGATTCGACCGTGGCCAACGAACTGCGCGGCGCGCTGGAAGGCGCCATGGCCCATCACGCACGCCGCGTCCTGGCCGATGCACACGCCGCGCGCCGCTGGTGGTGGCGCCTGGCAGATTGGTGCGCCTACCGGCTCGTGCGCCTTGGCGTCGTCATCAGCGGGCGCGCAGCACAGTATTAGTGGTACGGACATCTACAAAACAAACAAGACGGAGGAGACATGCAAGTCATCACAGCGGATGAGGCCGCGCGATTGGTGCAGCCCGGGTGGACGGTGGCATGCGCGGGGTTTGTCGGCGCGGGCCATGCAGAGGCCGTCACGCACGCGCTGGAACGCCGCTTTCTGACCACAGGCGAACCGCGCGATCTCACGCTGGTCTACTCCGCCGGACAGGGCGATCGCGCTACGCGCGGCGTCAACCATTTCGGCAATCCAGAGATGACGCGCTGCGTGGTGGGTGGGCATTGGCGCTCGGCCACGCGGCTCGCAGACATGGCGCTTGCCGAGCAATGCGATGCGTTCAACCTGCCGCAGGGCGTGCTCACGCATCTGTACCGCGCCATCGCGGGCGGCAAGCCTGGCGTGCTGACCAAGATGGGCCTGCATACCTTCGTCGACCCACGCACGGAGCTTGACCCGCGCTACCACGGTGGGGCGATCAATCACCGCGCAAAGGCGGCGCGAGCGGCAGGTAAGGCGTCCTGGGTCGAATACGAGCGCTTTCGGGGCGATGACTATCTCTTCTACCCCAGCTTCCCGCTGCACTGCGTCTTTCTGCGCGGCACTGCCGCCGACCCGCGCGGCAACATCAGCACGCACGAAGAAGCCTTTCACCACGAGTTGCTGGCCATGGCGCAGGCCGCGCGCAACTCGGGCGGCATCGTCATCGCGCAGGTGCGTCGGCTCGTCGATCGGCATGACAACCTGCAGGCGATCCACGTGCCGGGCATCCTCGTCGATTACGTGGTCGTTGCCGAGGATGAAGCCGAACACCAGATGACCTTCGGCGAGGCGTTCAACCCAACCTATATCCGCCCCTGGCAAGGCGAGGCGATCCAGCTCAAGGAAGACGCCATCGAAGCGAGCGACGCGCTGGAGGCGAGCCAGCACGGCGCGCTCGACGCCCGCACGCTGGTGCAACGCCGCGCCGTGCTGGAACTGATGGCGCAGCAACCGCGCGTCGTGAACCTCGGCGTGGGCATGCCGGCAGCGGTCGGCGCCCTGGCTGAACAGGAGGGGGCGCGCGGTTTCACGCTCACCGTGGAAGCCGGCCCCATCGGCGGCACGCCGGCAGATGGCCTCAGCTTTGGCGCGTCGGCCTATCCCGAAGCGGTTGTCGATCAACCCGCGCAGTTTGACTTCTACGAGGGCGGTGGCATTGATCTCGCCATCCTCGGTCTGGCAGAACTGGACGGCGCCGGCAACGTCAACGTCAGCCTGTTCGGCGAGGGCGGCGACACCATTGTCGCCGGCGTTGGCGGCTTCATCAACATCACGCAGAGCGCTCGTTCAATCGTGTTCATGGGCACGCTCACCGCCGGCGGCCTGCAGGTCGAAGCCGAAGGCGGCAAGCTGCGCATCGTGCGCGAAGGACGGCTCAAGAAGATCGTGCCCGCCGTGTCGCACCTGACCTTCAACGGTGAATATGCGGCGCGATCGGGCATTCCCGTGCGCTATGTGACCGAGCGCGCCGTCTTCGAGATGCGCGCCGATGGCAACGGCGGTCGGCGCCTCACCCTCACAGAAATCGCCCCCGGCATCGATCTGCAGCGTGATGTACTGGACCAGTGTGCCGCAGAGGTTGCCGTGGCAGCCGACCTACGCGAAATGGACGCTCGCATCTTCCGCCGCGGCGCCATGTGTGCGGGCATCACGCCGGTCTGATTTTGAGGCTGTCTATTTACTGATGGGTAGCACTAGAAAACCCATCCACTGTGCCACGCCGCACGCGTTTCTTGGGTGCGGCGCACACCCCGCAAAGCCTTTCATTTAAAGGGCTTGCTGGATTCGCGCTGCACCGCGAAAGGTGGCGATTCGGTGTCGCCATTTAGATGCCCCTTTCTAATAAAACACTTGCCGCTCAAAGGCCCCCTGTAAATAATTGAACGACCGTTCGATTTTGGGCTAGAGTGTTTGCGCAGGCTGGTTTACAGTCCTGCCCGGCACGCGAAAGGCGCCCTGCAAGAAGCCAATTTTCTCGCGTGTCACGCCCCAGAAAAGAACGGAGAGAAATCATCATGCGTCACCCGACCGCTCGTCTCGAATCGAATCACGCAGCAGCCACGCCGATGCGAAAGGGCGAGTTGACGCGTGCAGCGATTCTCGATGCCGCGCTGGAACTGGCCTCGCGCGACGGACTGGAAGGATTGACGATCGGTGTGCTCGCGGAGCGCATGCAGATGAGCAAGAGCGGGGTGTTCGCGCACTTCGGCTCGCGTGAGGATCTGCAGGTGGAAGTGGTTCGCGAGTATCACAAACGGTTCGAGCAGGAAGTTTTCTACCCGAGCTTGACGGAACCGCGCGGTCTGCCGCGCCTGTGGAGCATGGTGCGACGCTGGATGGAGCGCCGCATTCAGGAAGTGACCACGGGCTGCATCTACATCAGCGGCGCGGTGGAGTACGACGATCGTGCCGAAAGCCCGGTGCGCGACGAACTCGTCAAGAGCGTGACGATCTGGCGTGCAGCATTGGCCCGCGCGATCGCACAGGCAAAGGAAGAAGGCCACCTGCGTGCAGAAGCGGACCCGCAATTGATGCTCTTCGAGATGTACAGCCTGGAACTGGGTCTGCATCACGATGCGCGTTTCCTGCGGTTGCCGAACAGCGCCGAGCTGGCCATGGTGGCGCTTAGAGCGTGTTATGCACTTTGGACGACAGGTGCGGCGTGAACGAGCATGAGCATGGCAAAGACGACGAAATGCAAGCCGGCGAGTGTTTCAGGCAAGCGCTCGTAGTCGCGTGCGAGTCTTCGAAACCGATTGAGCCATCCGAAACTGCGCTCGACGACCCATCGGCGTGGCAGCAGGACAAAGCCTTTCTTCGCCTCTGGCAGTTTGAT
>NZ_MCGB01000081.1 GCF_001699815.1 Ralstonia pickettii
ACACGTCCAGCGTGTCGTCCATGCCCAGCATGCGCTTGAGGCCATTCACGCCCCACAGGCACAGCAGGCCGGCGATGATGCCGAGCGCGATCGAACCCATCGGGCCGACAAAGCCGGCGGCCGGGGTGATGGCCACCAGGCCAGCCACGGCACCCGATGCGGCACCCAGCATCGAAGGCTTGCTCTTGCCGAACCACTCGCCGAAGCTCCACGACAGCACGGCAGCGGCGGTCGCCAGCAGCGTGTTGACGAAGGCCAGCGCGGCGCTGCCGTTGGCTTCCAGGGCCGAGCCGGCGTTGAAGCCGAACCAGCCGAACCAGAGCAGCGAGGCACCGACCATCGTCAGCGTCAGGCTGTGCGGCTTGAGCGCCTCACGGCCAAAGCCGATGCGCTTGCCGAACAGGAAAGCGCCCACCAGACCCGCCACAGCAGCGTTGATGTGCACCACGGTGCCACCGGCAAAGTCCAGCGCGCCCTTCTGGAACAGCCAACCCGACTTGGCCGTCATCACCTCGGCCGCCTTGGCGTCGGTAAAGCCGTCCGGACCCGGCCAGAACCAGACCATGTGGGCGATCGGCACGTAGCTGAAGGTGAACCACAGCACCACGAACAGCAGCACGGCGGAGAACTTCGCACGCTCGGCGAAAGCACCGATGATCAGAGCGCAGGTAATCGCCGCAAACGCGCCTTGGAAGGCGAAGTACGCGTATTCCGGCACCACCACGCCTTTGCTGAAGGTGGCGGCAACCGAATCGGGCGTCAGACCCTTCAGGAACAGGCGATCCAGCCCGCCGAAGAACGCGTTGCCCTCGGTAAACGCAAAGCTGTAGCCGTAGATGGCCCACAGGATGATGATGAGCGAGAAGATGCCCATGCACTGCATCAGCACCGACAGCATGTTCTTCTTGCGCACCAGGCCGCCATAGAACAGCGCCAGGCCCGGCAGCGTCATCAAGATGACGAAGGCGGTGGAGACCAGCAGCCACGCCGTGTCGCCCTTGTTGGGGACGGGCGCAGCAGCGGCGGGCGCAGCGGCAGCTGGAGCAGCTGCGGCGGCTTCGGGCGCCGCTGCGGGCGTGGGTTCGGCGGCCGGTTGCGGCTCTGCCTTGCGCTTTTTCCAGAAACTAAACATCGTAAAAGGCAGTCTATTTCGCCGTTAGAATCAAGCGTCGAATTTTATCAGACAGCCCTTATGCGCTCTTCCATGCGAATCGTTTCAAACCGGGCCCGGTCGCGCGTCTGGCAATTGGCCGCGATGGCCTTGGCGGCGGGCCTGCTGGCCGGCCATGTTGGCGCGCAGGAGCTGGCCGCTGCACCGGGCCGTCCGGTGGCCGCAGCCAGCAGTGCCAAAGTAGGTGCCAGCCAGTCCGACACGCACGAATACAAGCTGCCTAACGGGCTGCAGTTGATCGTCAAGGAAGACCACCGCGCCCCCACCGTGGCGCACATGGTCTGGTATCACGCCGGCAGCATCGACGAGCACAACGGCACCACGGGTGTCGCCCACATGCTTGAGCACATGATGTTCAAGGGCACCAAGGCAGTTGGCCCGGGCGAGTTCTCCCGCCGCGTGGCTGCCCTGGGTGGCCGTGAAAACGCCATGACAACGCGCGACTTCACGATGTACTTCCAGCAGATCGAGAAATCGCACTTGGCCGATGTGATGGGGCTCGAAGCCGATCGCATGGCCAATCTCCAGCTGACCGACAAGGAGTTCAAGCCGGAGATGAACGTGGTGAAGGAAGAGCGCCGCATGCGCATCGACGACTCCGCCCGTTCCACTGTCTATGAGCAGATGCTCGCCACGCTGTTCAATGCCGCGCCGTACCGCAACCCGACCATCGGCTGGCCGGGAGACCTCGACACGATGACGGTGCAGGACGCCCAGAACTGGTACCACGCCTGGTACACGCCCAACAACGTCACCGTGATCGTCGCGGGCGATGTGAAACCCGACGAAGTCTTCCGCCTCGCGCAGCGCACCTACGGCAAGCTCAAGCCGCATGCACTGCCGCGCCGCTATGCGCAGGAGGAGCCCAAGCAGATCGGCGTGAAGCGCATCTGGGTGAAGGCGCCGGCCGAGAATCCGTACGTTGTGCTGGCCTACAAGGTGCCGCGCCTGAGCGATGTGGAAAAAGACGTCGATCCGTATGCGCTGGAAGTCCTGTCGGCCGTGCTCGATGGCTATGACAACGCGCGCCTGCCGAGCCAGCTCGTCAAGGGCGAAAAGCGCATCGCCGACGATGTCAACGCCGGCTACGACGGTCTGAACCGCGGTCCGTCGATTTTCCTGATGGACGGTACGCCCGCCGACGGCCACACCACCGCCGAGATCGAACAGGCGCTGCGCGGGCAGATCGAGCGCATCGCCAAGGAAGGCGTGACCGATGCCGAACTGAAGCGCGTGAAGGCACAGGTTGTGGCCGCGCAGATCTACAAGCGCGACTCGGTTTTCGGGCAGGGCATGGAGATCGGCATGAACGAGATGAGCGGCCTGTCGTGGCGCTCCATCGATCGCCAGCTTGAGAAGATCAAGGGCGTGACGTCGGCGCAGATCCAGCACGTGGCGCAGACGTACTTCAGCGAAGACAACCTCGTCGTCGCCACGCTGCTGCCGCAACCGATCGATCCCAACAAACCGGCGCGCAAGCCCGTTCCCGGCATGCGCGATGAAGGAGGGCTGCGTTGATGCGCGCCATGTCTCTGACCCTCAAGACGGCGCTGGTCGCCATTGTTGCAGCGGCGGCCCAGAGTGCCCTGGCCGCGCTGCCCATCGAACACTGGACGGCGACCACTGGCGCGCGCGTGTACTTCGTACCAAGCCCGTCGATTCCGATGCTGGACATCAACCTCGACGTGGATGCGGGTTCGCGCTATGAGCCGGCTGCCAAGGTGGGCCTGGCCTCCCTCACAGCGGGCATGCTCGACAAGGGCGTCGCGGCGCAGGGCAACGCGCCCGCCCGCGATGAAGCGGCGATTGCCGACGCGTTCGCCGATGTGGGCGCGAGCTTTGGCGGCGGTGCCGGTGGTGACCGTACGAGCCTGCGCCTGCGCACGCTGTCCGACCCCGTTGAGCGCGGCCCGGCCATCGCGCTGATGACGCAGATCATTTCAGCGCCGACCTTTCCGGACGCCGTCCTCGCGCGCGACAAGCAGCGCCTGGTGGCTGCGATCCGCGAATCGTTGACCAAACCGTCGGTGCTCGCCGAGCGCGCATTCGGCAAGGCCATCTACGGCACGCATCCGTACGGGCAGACCGCTGCGCCGGAAACGGTGGAGAGCATCACGCGCGACGACATCGTGCGCTACTACCAGGCCAACTACACGGCTAAGCGTGCCGTGGTGACGCTGATCGGCGCGATCAGCCGCCAGGAAGCCGAGGCCATCGCCGAGCAGATCACGCGCGGCCTGCCAGCTGATGGCGCCACGCCGCCGGCGCTGCCTGACGTGAAGATGCCGCTGGCCAAGGCGGAGACGATCCGCATTCCGCATCCGGCGCAGCAGGCGACCATCATCCTCGGGCAACCGGGCATCGCGCGTGGCGACAAGGATTACTTCCCGCTGCTGGTCGGCAACTACGTGCTCGGTGGAGGCGGTTTCAGTGCGCGGCTGACGAACGAAGTGCGCGAGAAGCGCGGCCTGACGTACAGCATCGGCAGCTACTTCGCGCCCGCCGCGCAGCCCGGTCCGTTCGAACTGGCACTGCAGACGCGCAAGGACCAGACCGAGGAGGCGCTGGGCGTGGTGCGTGACACCGTTGCCAAGTTCGTCGCCGATGGCCCGACCGACGTGGAGCTAAAGGCGGCCAAGGACAACCTCGTCAACGGCTTCCCGCTGCGCCTGGACAGCAACCGCAAGCTGCTGGACAACGTGGCCAACATCGGCTGGTACAACCTGCCGCTCGACTACCTGGATACCTGGACGCAGCGCATCGCGGCTGTCACGCGTGACCAGGTGCGTACGGCATTCCAGCGCGCGCTGCAGCCGCAGACCATGGCGACGATCGTTGTGGGTGGTCCGGAGAAGGCCGCCGCGAATTGACGCACGGGGTCTTTATCCGAGAAACCGGCGGCATTTCCCGCCGGTTTTTGTTTGCGCTCGTTTTATGGGGCAACAGCCCCTAAAATCGCGCCCATGGCACCTCGTACCCCCAGCTCCAAAGGCCCCAAGGCCAAGACCGCCACGTCGCATGCGCGCGCACCTCAGCAGGTGCGCATCATCGGCGGGCAATACAAGCGCACGCCGCTCCCGGTGATCGACGCCGACGGCCTTCGCCCGACCAGCGACCGCGTCCGCGAAACGGTCTTCAACTGGCTCGGTCATGACCTGACCGGCTGGCGCTGCGCCGACATCTTTGCCGGCACCGGGGCGCTCGGCTTTGAGGCGGCTTCGCGCGGCGCCGCGCACGTGACGCTCGTGGAAAACCACGCCCAGGCTGTGCGCGCGTTGCACGCCATCCGCGACAAGCTGGGCGCACGCATGGTCGACATCGTATCGGGCGACGCCTTTGCCTGGCTCGCTCGCCAGCCCGATGCGGCGCTCGATGCGGTGTTCATCGATCCGCCGTTTGCACAGGACTGGACGTTACGCGCGTTGGAAGCCGCGGCCCGGGTGGTCAAGCCCGGCGGCGTGATCTACGTTGAAGCGGCGCAGCAGCTGGCGGATGTGAGTGCTGATTCACATGGTGGCGAGCCGGCCGCCGGCATCGGGCTACCGGCTGACCTGGTGCTCCACAAACACCTGCGCGCCGGTGCGGTGCATGCACATTTGCTGCTCCGCAAAAACGGTTAAACTACGCCGCTCGCAGCCGATGCATGAGCATCGGGCGGCACCTGCAATGCGGGTGCGCTCGATCGATATCGGCGGCACAGGCGGCAGGCTCGGGACCTGCCGCGCTCGATAACGCAACGGTGTCCGAATGCAGTACCGGCGCGGCCATGTCCCACGCCGACGCTTACGGATGCTCTTTTCCCCTTGGTGGAGGAACCATGGTGATCGCGGTTTATCCCGGCACTTTCGATCCGTTCACGCGCGGCCACGAAGACCTCGTGCGGCGTGCGTCCAACATCTTCGACGAGCTGATCGTCGGGGTGGCGCAGAGCCCCAACAAGCGGCCGTTCTTCGCGCTGGAAGAGCGCATCGAGATCGCCCGTGAAGTGCTCGGCCATTACCCCAACGTGCGGGTCGAAGGGTTTTCCGGTCTCTTGAAAGATTTCGTGCGCAAAAACGGCGCGCGCGTCATTGTGCGGGGCCTGCGTGCCGTGTCGGACTTCGAGTACGAATTCCAGATGGCCGGCATGAACCGCTACCTGCTGCCGGATGTGGAAACCATGTTCCTCACGCCGTCGGATCAGTACCAGTTCATCTCCGGTACGTTCGTCCGCGAAATCGCCGTGCTCGGCGGTGACGTCAGCAAGTTCGTGTTCCCGTCGGTCGAAAAATGGCTCAAGGAAAAGACCGGCAAGACGGAAGGGTCGGGCAAATCGGAATAAAATGACACTTTGGCGAGCGCTGGCTCGCCGGCCATTTCAAGGAAGGCATCATGGCGCTCATGATTACCGATGAGTGCATCAATTGCGACGTATGCGAGCCAGAGTGCCCCAACGGCGCGATTTCGATGGGCCCGGAAATCTACGTGATCGACCCGGGCAAATGTACCGAATGCGTCGGCCACTTTGACGAGCCTCAGTGCCAGCAGGTCTGTCCGGTGGACTGCATCCCCAAGGACCCGGCCCATGAGGAAACGCACGATCAGTTGATGCAGAAGTACACCCAGCTCACCTCCGCACCACCACGCGCGGCGTGAGCACACAAAAAAGAGACGGCTCTGGCCGTCTCTTTTCATTGTGCCTACCGTCTTGTTGGCGGTGCGCCTACTGGATTGGCAGCAGATCTTCCGGCCCTTCGTAGGCATAGCCGGGCTCGCAGACGATGCGGTAGTACGGGTAATGCGGATGCGGGGGGCGCGGCACGATCGGTGTGGGCGCCACAGGTGCTTGCGCGAACGGCTTCGGGCCATTGCCGGGTTGGCGAAGTGCGCCAGCAGCCGGCGCGGGAGGCTGGCGGATCACCGGCATCGGTGTCGGATAGGGTTGCGGATAGGGCAGCGGCCCAACGTAGACGCGATGGCAGTAGCGAACGCCCTCCTGCGCAACCACCACTTTCTGCCGTTGGTCGCGGCGCGCCTGTTCGGCCGCCTGCGCGGCCATCTGGGCCTCGCGGGCGTCTTCCGCAGCCTGCGCTTTGCGGCGCGCGGTTTCCATCTGCTGCACTTCGGCGGCTTCGGCGCTGGCGCGTTCGCGGGCAGCCTTCTGGTCGGCGGCGCTGGGCGTGTTGTCGATCAGCGGCACGGGCTTCGCACGCGTACCGCACGGATGGTCGGAATAGGTCGTCTGGCCGTTCTCGCTGCAGCGATACACCTGTGCGTGCACCGGCAGGCTGGCTGCAAGTCCGAGCGCCAGACCCGCCAGCACGGCGGGGCGTGAGGTCAGTATGGCGAACGGTGTCATGGCGGTGTCCTCAGTGCTGGCGGATCAGTGTGCGGTATGCAGGCGCATCATCGCTTTCTCGGCGTTGCCGGCAATCAGCTCAGGCAGCGCATCGAGGCTCTGGTCGATGGCGCGGTCGATGAGGTCCTGTTCTTCCTTGCGAGGCGCTTTGAGCACGAAGTTGGCGACGTCATGCTGACCGGACGCTGCCGTGCCCGGCGGCAACAGGTTGCGCGGATGGCCGATGCCAAGGCGCAGCCGCCAGAACTGTTGCGTGGTCAGATGTGCGGCAATGTCCTTCAGGCCGTTGTGGCCACCGGATCCGCCACCGAGCTTGAGCTTGACGGTGCCGGGCGGCAAATCCAATTCGTCATGCACGACCAGGATTTCATCGGGCATCACCTTGTAGAAGCGTGCCAGCGCCACGGTGGCCAAGCCGGAGCGGTTCATGAAGGTTTGCGGCTGGAGCAGCCACACCTCGTTGCCCCAAAGGTTGGCGCGGGCTGCATAGCCGTGGAAGCGCGTCTCGTTGCGCAGCGTCACGTTGCCCATGCGCGCGAGTTGGTCGACCAGCCAGAAGCCGGCGTTGTGTCGTGTCGCCGCATATTCGGCGCCCGGATTGCCGAGGCCGACGATGAGTTTGATCATGCGATTCGTATCAGTGTCAGGTGCAGGAAGCGCCCCTTGATCGTACAAGCATAGCTGCTTTCTACAGCCTGGAGACGGGGCGGCTCGGGCCGCTCAGGCAGAAAAAAAGCCCGGCGAGACAGGCTCGGCGGGCTTTTTTCGCTCGCACCGAAGTGCGAGGTGCGGCAACTTAGGCTGCCGGCTTGTCTTCGCCTGCAGCAGCAGCGCCTTCTTCGGCGGCAGCGGACTTCTCGCCAGCCGGCACGCTGATGTTGGCAACAGCCGGGTTCTCATCGCCACCGTGGGTGAGGATGGTCACGCCCTTCGGCAGCTTGAGGTCAGCGATGTGCAGGGTCTGGCCGATTTCCAGCGTACCCAGATCCACTTCGATGAACTCCGGCAGGTCGGCCGGCAGGCACGACACTTCGACGTCGTTCAGGATGTGGTTCACGATGCCGTGGCCCAGCTTCACGCCCGGTGCGGTTTCCTGGTTCAGGAAGTGCAGCGGCACCTTGACGTGGATCTTTTCCTTGGCCGACACGCGTTGGAAGTCGACGTGCAGAACCAGTTGCTTGAACGGGTGCAGTTGGAAGTCACGCAGCAGCGCCTTTTCAACCTTGCCAGCCACTTCGATGTCGAGGATCGACGAGTGGAAGGCTTCCTTCTTCAGCGCGTGGTACAGCGCGTTGTGATCGAGTTCGATCAGCTTCGGCTCGGCGCCAGCGCCGTAAATGATGGCCGGGGTCTTGCCGGAATTGCGCAGGCGGCGGCTCGCACCAGTGCCCTGAACGCTACGCTCGAAAGCGACAACTTTCATGATTGCTCCAAACGAAAAAGACGACTCGCGACCAAGCCGTCTGGTGAACGGAGCGCCATATTGCGCCCCGCAGACACCGCAGAAGAGCCGTCTAACCGACGTTTTCTGCAGTAAAGCCTTGAATTATAACAGTAAGCCGCTCGGGTGCCGAATTATTCAGCAAACAGCGACATGATCGAATCACCGCGCACGATGCGGGTGAAGGTCTCGGCCAGCAGCGGCGCGGTCGAGAGTTGGCGGATCTTGCCGCACTTGATGGCGTCTTCGCGCAGCGGGATGGTATCGGTCACGACCACTTCGTCGAGCGCCGAGTCTGCAATGCGGGCGGCCGCACCACCCGACAGCACCGGGTGCGTGCAATACGAGAACACTTGCTTGGCACCGCGTTCCTTGAGTACCTGCGCGGCTTTGCACAGCGTGCCGCCGGTGTCGATCATGTCGTCCATGATCACGCAGTTGCGGCCGTCGACTTCACCGATGATGTTCATCACCTCGGCGACGTTGGCTTTCGGGCGACGTTTGTCGATGATCGCCAGATCCACGCCGAGTTGCTTGGCCAGTGCACGTGCACGCACGACACCGCCGACGTCGGGTGATACCACCAGCAGGTCTTCGTAGTTCTTCTTGCGCAGGTCTTCGAGCAGGATCGGCGACGCGTAGATGTTGTCGACCGGGATATCGAAGAAGCCTTGGATCTGGTCGGCGTGGAGGTCCATCGTCAGCACGCGTTCGACGCCGGCGACCTCTAGCATGTTGGCCACGACCTTGGCCGTGATCGCCACACGCGCCGAACGCGGGCGACGGTCCTGGCGGGCATAGCCGAAGTAGGGGATGGCGGCCGTGATGCGGCGCGCAGACGCACGCTTGAGCGCATCGACCATCACCATCAATTCCATCAGGTTGTCGTTGGTCGGGGCGCAGGTGGATTGCAGGATGAATACGTGCTTGCCGCGCACGTTTTCCTGGATCTCGACCTGGACTTCACCATCGGAGAATCGGCCGACGAGGGCCTTGCCTAGCGGAATGCCTAGGTGCTTGACGACAGCTTCGGCGAGTTTCGGGTTGGCGTTGCCGGTAAAAACCATCAAGCCTTCGCTGCTCATCGGGGCACCTGTTTTTCGACTTCAGACGCGCCGGTCAGTTAACACCAACCGGGCTATTGCTGGAAATATGAGGAAGAAAATGGCAGGGGCGGAAGGATTCGAACCTACGCATGCCGGAATCAAAATCCGGTGCCTTAACCAGCTTGGCGACGCCCCTACACAACCTATCGGTTACCGCCTCCATTGCAGAAGCGATAACAGCAAACTTTACACAGCAAATCTTGCGAGCGGGTGATGCGTCAGACCTGCCGCACACCGACCTTCCCATTCGGAAGGCACCTGATCCGCCACCGCTTGCGCATGCTCAACGTTGTCGAACGGAGCAAATACGCAGGCGCCGGATCCGGTCATTCTTGCCAGAGGGCTGAACTGACGCAGCCAGACAAGTGCTCGGGCGATTTCGCCGTATTTCCTTTCCGCCACCGCTTGTAGATCGTTGCGACCGTAAGCGAAAACAATTTGTTGGTCAGGAAAGTCCGTAATTATGGTGAGTGGCGTATCGCGTGTCAACCCTTCATCTGAAAAAATTGCAGGGGTGGGCACATGCACGCGTGGGTGAATCACCACGAACGCAGCCGGCGGCAGCGTGATGGGCGTGAGTTTTTCGCCGATCCCCTCGGCGAAGGCGTTCTGGCCGAATACAAAGAAGGGCACGTCGGCGCCGAGCTTGAGGCCGATCTTCATCAGTTGCGCGCGCGGCAGATCAAGGCCCCAAAGGCGATTGAGCGCGAGCAGCGTGGTGGCGGCATCAGACGAGCCACCACCAAGGCCTCCGCCCATCGGCAGGCGTTTCTCGATGGCGATGTCGACGCCGTAGGTGCAGCCGGTTTCCGCTTGCAGCAGGCGCGCGGCGCGGATCACAAGGTCGTCATCGGCGGGCACGCCGAGGATGTCGGTGGTGCGCACGAGGCGGCGGTCGGGGCGGCGCGCGAAATGCAGCGTGTCGCTCCAGTCGATCAACTGGAAGACGGTTTGCAGCAGGTGGTAGCCATCGGGCCGGCGGCCGACTACATGCAGGAAGAGATTGAGCTTGGCAGGCGCGGGGCAATCACGCAGCTCGACGGGGGCGGAAGACATGGCGAAGCGAGGCGTTACTGGTCGAGCACGAGCCGCACCGAGAGCGGGCCGTTGGTGCCCTGCGGGCGATCAAGATCGAGCCGGCGGATGCCGACCTTGGCACCATCGGTGTTGTTGCCGTCGTCAGTCCAGGCGACGTAGTGGACAGTCCAGCCGTTCTGCTCGATGGTTTCGGGGCGCGATTGCGCATCGCGTGCCACGCGTGCCGGTGTGCCGGGCGCGGGGCGGGCGCGCAGCCAGTCGCGCAAGCCGGAGACCGGCAGCGAAAAGCCGAGCGCATCCTGCATCAGCGTGTCGACCTCGGGGGCGCGGCGAGGCGGCTGGTTCGGCAGTTCGAGCGTGGCGCCCTGGTTGCTTTGGCTGACGATGGCAAGCGTCTGGCCCAGCGGCGACATCAACTCAAGCTGCACGTCGGGTCCGCGCTCGCGCCACAGGAAGCTGCCGACGGCGCTTTGCTCGGCGTTGTTTTGCGTGTAACGGGCCGAGAAGCGACCTTGATAACGCGTGATGTTGGTATCGGCGTCTTGTGTGCCAGCGAAGAGATCGTTGGCTGGCCGCAAGCTTGCGCAGCCGCTGAACAGCGCGCAGCCAGCGCCGAGCATCAGCGCGCCAAGCGCGTGCGCGAACCGCATTGCCATCAATTTGTACTCACGGGAACATTGGGCACCGGCTGGCCGAAGCGGCGCAGCGTGTCGCGCAGCGTGGTGTCGTTTACGTCGAGCTTGGACGCTTCGGTCCAGATCTGGCGTGCGTCGTCCTGCTTGCCCGATTGCCACAGCACTTCGCCCAGGTGCGCACCGATTTCGGCTTGCGGGGCGGTAGCCCACGCCTTGCGCAGGATGTCAGTGGCGGCGGGCAGATCGCCGCGACGGTACTTGACCCAGCCGAGGCTGTCGGCGATGTAGGGATCGTCCGGCGCCAGCGACACGGCTTTCTCCAGTAGCTCCTGCGCCTCCTGCAGGCGCACGCTGCGATCGGCCAGCGAGTAGCCGAGCGCGTTGTAGCCGATGGCCTGGCCGGGACGCAGGTCGATCACCTTGCGCAGCAGCGTCTCCATGTTGTCGTAGTGGCCGTCGTGCTCTTCGAGCATCGCCAGTTGGTACGAATACTCGACGTTATCCGGATCGTTCTTGAGCAGCTCATTGACGCGGGCGCGGGCGCGGCCGTAGGCCTTGGCGTCCATCAGCATGCCGATTTCGGCCTGGCGGATGCCGTCCATCAGGGCCTGGCGGCGCGGGCCATCGGGCACGTCTTCGGAATCGGCGACGAGTTCATCGAAGGTCTGTTGCGCCTCGTCGATACGGCGCAGCTTGCCGAGCAACTGGCCGCGCTTGATGCCGGCTGCCAGCGCGGTCTGGCCATCGGTGTCGCCATTGGCCGAACCGGTGATCTTGTCGACCCAGCCGAGCGCGCCGGCGTAGTCTCGCTTCTCCTCGGCCAACTGGGCGAGGCCCTGGTAGCCGGGTTCTGGGCTCAGGGTGGGCGACTTGGCGGTGGCCGTGACGTATTCCTTCAGGTAACGCTCGGCGTCGTCGTACTGGCGCTGCTGCAAATTCAGCAGGCCCAGGGCAAGCGTGATGCGCGCATCGTTGGGCGCGATCTTCTTGAGCGTTTCGAATTCAGCGCGCGCCTTGTCCTGCTGATTGCGCACGAGGTACATGCGGGCGAGCGCCAAGTGGCCGTCGATGGACGCTGGCGCGGCTTTCAGGAAGCTGCGCAGGCCAGTGATGGCGGCATCGGGGTCGCTGTCGGCACGCAGTTCGGCGGCGAGGATGGCGGCGTCTTCATACCCGGGACGCAGCTTGAGCGCGGTGTCCAGTTCCGTCAGTGCGCCGGCGGTGTCCTTGGCGGCGACCTTCGCGCGGGCCAAGGCCAGGTGCGTTTCGGGGCGCTGCATGTCGTGCGAGGCGATGCGCTGCAGTGCGCCTACGGCACCCGCCGGATCGCTGCTCTTGGACATCTGCTGCTGCAATTGCAGCAGGGCATCGGCACGCTGGCCAGGCGAGACCTTGTTCAACTGCGCTTGGAGCATCGGTTCGACTTCCGACCACTGACCCGTTGCCACCAGCAGGAGCTGCTGCACCTGGCGTGCCGGCATGGACGTCGGCGACAGCTCTACCCACAGGCGCGTGGCGGTCAGTGCTTGCGCGGGGGAGCGCGTCAGAAATGCGATCTCGGTGGCGCGCTGGGCAAAGCGGGGGTCGCGCGTGTCTTGCGCGAGCCCGAGGTAGGTTCGGTATGCCGGTTCGACCAGCCCGCGCTGCAGCGACACTTCCGAGGCCAGCACGCGGTACATGATGTCTTCAGTGAGCGCGACGCGCGGCAAATCGGTGCGCTCGGACCTCAGCAGGCCGGGGCGTGGGCGCGAGCGTTCAATCTGGATGGCTGCGCGGCCGCCCGTGCCGCCTTCCTGCGCGGCCTGGGCAATGAGCGGGGCGCCAGCCACCGACTGCGACGACCACGCCGGCAAGCTCGTCAGCCCTCCCACCACCAGCGCGGCCAGCAGGGCCGTTCGGCTGCGCAGGAATCGCCGCGGGCGTTGCGTCGCAGGCGAACGGGAAAGGGCGTGAGGCATGGTCTCGAAGCTCCGGATAGGGGGTCAGGGCATTGTAGCCTGACCGCTACAATCGTCCGCATCGTAAAAAAAGTTGGAGCAGCACATGGGATGGAGGTTCGATGCCTGAGTTGCCGGAGGTCGAGGTCACTCGCCTGGGCTTGCTACCGCATATTACTGGGCGACGTATCGTGCGCGCCGTGGTGCGCCATCACGGCTTGCGCTGGCCCGTCGATCCGGCGCTGCCGGAGTTGCTCGCTGGCCTGACCGTTACGCGTCTGCTGCGCCGGGGCAAATACCTGCTCATCGAATGCGTGCCCGAGGTGGAGCAGTCCGGCCGCGCCGCCGATACTGTGGGGGGCTGGCTGCTCATCCATCTTGGGATGACGGGCACCTTGCGCGTGCTGGAAACGCCCGTGCCGCCAGGCCTGCACGATCACGTCGATATCGAACTCGCCGGCGCAACTGGCGTACACGTCACACTGCGCTATCGCGACCCGCGCCGGTTTGGTGCCGTGCTTTGGCATGCAGGCGATGAAGCCGGCTTGGCCGAACACCCGCTGCTGCGCAACCTCGGCATCGAGCCGTTCGACGCGCGATTCGACGGCGACTGGATGTTTGCCCGCACGCGCGGGCGCCGGGTGGCCATCAAGTCGGCGCTGCTGGCCGGCGACATCGTGGTCGGCGTGGGCAATATCTATTGTTCGGAGAGCCTGTTTCGCGCCGGTATCCGGCCGACTACGGCGGCGGGCCGCATCAGCCGGCCACGCTATGCGGCGTTGGCCGATGCCATTCGTGCCACCTTGGCCGATGCCATCGCGCGTGGGGGCAGCACGCTGCGCGACTTTGTCGGCTCGGACGGACAAAGCGGCTACTTCCAGCTTGAAGCCTTCGTGTACGACCGCGCCGGTCTGCCGTGCCGCGCGTGCGGCACTCCGATCCGCCAGATCGTGCAGGGCCAGCGCTCCACGTTCTGTTGCCCGACCTGCCAGCGCTGATCGGCCTGCGAAAGGCATCGAAAGCCGCCTGGGAACGTGGCGCTGGAGCGATCTGGCCGCCATTTCGCAAGGTTTTTGAAGTGGGGTGTGGGGCCGCCGATGGCATCCCGCAACACTTACCTGCCGGGGCTGGGGAACCTTGCGGAAAGTTCGCCCGGAAGGTGGCGGTTCACTGTATCGTTCCACCTAAATTTGTGCATTTCTGTGCCGTAATTGGGCGGTAACAGCGATGTCGAGGGGCGCGCGCATTTTTTCGCGGTCGGGTCGCGCACACAATAAGACAGAATGATGAACAACACACTGAGCACACAGTTCGAGCAGTACAGCGCCTGGCGCGCTTCGGTACTGCAATCGGTGGGGGAATTCCAGGACTGGCTGCAAGCCCAGGAGCTGTACGACGCGCAAGCTGACATGCGCGCGCAGCGAATCCGCGGCGTCCTGCGCAGCGACAAGCTCAAGGTCGCCTTCATTGCCGAGTTCTCGCGCGGCAAGAGTGAACTGATCAACGCGATCTTCTTTGCGGATTTCGGCCGCCGCATCCTGCCATCGTCGGCGGGCCGGACCACGATGTGTCCGACTGAGCTGATGTACGACGAAAGCTATCCGCCGTCGATCCGCCTGCTGCCGATCGAGACGCGTCTGCACGACGCATCGACGGCCGATTTTCGCGATGCGGGCAGCCACTGGCTGTCGGTCCCTCTCGACCCGTCGTCGCCCGAGGGCATGCTCGAAGCGTTCCGCCACGTGGTGGAAACCGTGCGCGTGCCCAAGGAAGAAGCCGAACAACTGGGGCTCTATAACGACGCCGATCCCGACGCCGCGTTCTCGGTGGATGCCGCCGGCACGGTCGAAGTGTCGAAGTGGCGTCACGCGATCATCAATTTCCCGCACCCGATGCTCAAGCAGGGGCTGGTGATCCTGGATACGCCGGGCTTGAACGCCATCGGTACCGAGCCGGAACTGACACTGCGGCTGATTCCAGATGCACATGTCGTGGTGTTCGTGCTGGCAGCGGACGCCGGCGTGACCAAGAGCGACCTGGAGCTGTGGCGCTCGCACGTCGGTGGTGGCCAACGCAAGGGCTGCATCGCGGTGCTCAACAAGGTCGATGGCCTGTGGGATCCGCTCAAGTCCGAAGAGGAAGTCGAGAACGAAGTCAGTCGTCAGATCATGACGACGGCGCAGGTGCTCGATATCGATGTCGAGCGCGTGTATCCGGTGTCGGCGCAGAAGGGCCTGGTGGCCAAGGTCAGCCATGACCATGAGCTGCTGGCCAAGAGCCGGCTGCTGGAGCTGGAGTCGGTGCTGTCGGATCAGCTGATTCCGCAGCGTCGCGAGATCGTCACCGAGCAAGTGCAACTGGCGGTGAAGGATATGGCCACCGGTGCGCAGCAACTGCTGCAGATGCGCCGCCGCGATATCGTCGAGCAGTTGTTCGAGCTGCGCGGCCTGCGCGGCAAGAACCACACGATGGTCAAGCACATGCTGATGCGCGTGCAGGGCGAGAAGGAAGAGTTCGAGCAGAGCATCGCCAAGTTCCAAGCGCTGCGCACGGTGTTCGGCCGCCACAGCGCAGAGATCATCAAGAGCGTACAGCTCAAGCAGATCCGCTCGACCATGCGCGAGGCGCGCGAGAAGATGAAGGAGCGCGTGTTCTCGCGCGGCCTGCGTGACGACATGGACAAGTTGTTCGGCCACCTGACCGGCCTGGTGCGCGATGCAGCGAATCGCATTGACCAACTGCACCAGATGGTTGATGGCATGTACAAGAAGTTCAACGCCGAGCACGGCTTCACGCTGTCGCCGCCGCTGCGCTTTTTGGGCACGCGCTACGACGCTGATCTGAAAGAAACGCTGATGCTGGCGCACAACCACTTTGGCGCGTTTAGCTTCCTGACCCGCCCGAAGCCGCAACTCGTGCACGGCGCGTTCTCGACGGTGGCCAGCCGCGTGCTGGATACCTTCCAGGACATGAACCGCGACATCGAGATCTGGCTGAAGTCGGTCATGACACCGCTCGAAGCGCAGGTGCGCGATCACCAGAAACAACTGCGTAAGCGTGTCGATTCGATCGAGCGCATTCACGAGGCCACCGATACGCTCGAAGCGCGCATCACCGAACTGGAAGCGCTGCTCAATACGCTGGACGAACGCAGCGGCACGATCGCGCAGTACACCGATCGCATTCTCGCGGCCGGGACGATCCTGGAGCGGCAGTCGTTCGCGGCCTGACGCGCATCGTTCGTTACGGAGAAGGCGCCTGCGGGCGCTTTTTTCGTTCTGGTAGGATCGCCGCCAGCGCGCACGTTCCGTCCGCCGCTTTTCCATCACACGCATGACCGCCAGCCCTCGCCGCACGCGCCGCGTTGCTCAGCCCGTTCCCGTATTGCCGCCGCTTCCTGACGATTTCGCCACGCGCGTGATCGCCTGGCAGCAGCGTCATGGCCGTCACCATCTGCCGTGGCAGAACACGGGCGATGCGTATCGCACATGGCTCTCCGAGATCATGCTGCAGCAGACGCAAGTGAGCGCGGTGCTGGGCTACTACGCACGCTTCATCGAGCGCTTCCCGACTGTGCAGGCGCTGGCCGCTGCGCCGGCAGACGACGTGATGGCAGCGTGGGCCGGTCTCGGCTACTACACGCGTGCGCGCAACCTGCATCGCTGCGCGCAAATCGTGGTGGCAGAACACGGCGGCATCTTCCCGCGCGATCCCGACGTGTTGGTCGCGCTGCCCGGCATCGGCCGCTCGACCGCCGCGGCCATCGCCGCGTTCTCATACGGCGTGCGCGCGGCCATTCTCGATGGCAACGTCAAGCGCGTGTTTGCACGTGCGTTCGGCATCGATGGCTTTCCCGGCGACAAACGCGTCGAAGACACCATGTGGCGCATCGCCGAAACCGTGCTGCCGCCGGCCGAAGGCATTCAACCGTACACCCAGGGTTTGATGGACCTGGGAGCCACCGTCTGCACGCGCGGCAAGCCGGCATGCCTGACCGGCGAACGCGCCTGTCCGCTCGAATCGCTATGCGAAGCGCGCAGCACCGGTCGCGTGATGGAGCTACCCGTGCCGCGCCCGCGCAAGGCGATACCCGAGCGCGCAGCGACACTCGTCATCGCGCTGCACGCCGACGCGGTGTTGCTGCAGCGTCGTCCGCAACGCGGTATCTGGGGTGGGTTGTGGTCTTTGCCGCTGGTGGGCGAGATGGACGACGCGCTGGACGCGCATCCGCTGAATGTCGACACCGTGCGTCGTGCCGCGCAGGCATATGGCGCGGTCTCAACCTTGGAGATGGCCGGCGCGCTCACGCACACCTTCACACACTTCCGCCTGCAGATGCATCTGCTGCGCGCAGAGATTGCCTCGCCCGCTGCGCTTGGCGACGACTGGCGCTGGATACCGCTTGCACAACTCAATTCAGTGGGATTGCCTGCGCCGGTGAAGTTGGCGCTGGAGACGCTGGTGCAGCCAAGCCTGATCTAGCCAGCCCGGTCTGGCCAGGCGGATACGGCATCACAGAATGTGGTGTTGCTTCATGTAGCGATGGACGATCTCGATGCGCATGCCGGCGTCCATCAGTTCCATCAACTTCTGCTTGGCCTTGAGCGGCACCGGCAGCAGTTCGCACAGCCGATTCGCGACCCAGCTCGGGCTGTTCCACTCGTACGGTTCGACCATCGGAACGTTGCCGTCTTCGCGTGAGCCGAGCGTCGTGATGATGCGGCGAAGGGCGCCCACGCAATCGTCGAAGAGTTCGCCCTTGCAGTCTTCCACGTCGGCGCCGATGGGCTCAACCGTGCCGCGCATGAGGCCGTCTGGCGTCGTCTCGAACGACAGCACCTTGAAGCGCTGCGTGCCACGCACCTTGATCATCAGCAGGCCGAGCTGCTCCATATCGCATTCGACGATGTGGGCGATGCAGCCCACGTCAACCGGCACGGTTGTGCCGTCTGTCGTGGCGACTTCATTGCCGCGCTCGATCAGGCAGACGCCGAACGGCGTCTTGTCGCGCAGGCATGTGCGCACCATGTCCATGTAGCGGGCTTCGAAAATGCGCAGCGGGAGAAGGCCACCCGGAAACAGCACCGTATGCAACGGAAACAGCGGCAGCTCGGTGGGCAGCGGCGGCAGCGGCGAGAACGGAGAGAGAGCGATGTCTTCTTGCATGGACGGGCATTCAGCAGACGGCGGCAAGACTTTCGCGTGGCGCCGCGCAAGAAGCCGCATCCAAATGAGACTGGTCCGCGCGCGGGGTATGTCGGGCGCAGTTCAGCCGTCTACGGCCAATTCGCGGTGGCGGACCAACACATTACCATGCGCGCGGAAGTACGTGGCAAGCCGTTCCGCGATGTACACGGAACGATGCTGGCCACCGGTGCAGCCGATCGCGACGGTCAGGTAGCTGCGGTTGTCGGCGATGAAGCTCGGCAGCCACTTTTCCACGTAGGCGCGAATGTCTTCTGCCATCGCAAGCACCATCGGCTGACTTTGCAGGAAGTCGATGACAGGCTGGTCGCGCCCTGTGAGTGGGCGCAATTGCGTGTCGTAGTACGGGTTGGGCAGTGAACGCACGTCGAAGACAAGATCGGCGTCGGTCGGCACGCCATGCTTGAAGCCGAACGATTCGAACATCAACGTGATGTCGTGCGGCTCGTCGCTGATGAATTCTTTGATGTACGCGCGCAGGGCGTTCGTGCGCAGCGTGCTGGTGTCGATGCGGTGCGCTGGATCGGCCAGCGGGCTGAGCAGCTCGCGCTCCATCTCGATCGCTTCGATGAGCGAGGTGTCGAGGCCCTTGGCAGCCGCCTGCACATTGGCCGCGGTATCCGGGCGGCCGTTACGGATCGATAGCGGATGCCGGCGGCGCGTCTCGGAATAGCGCTGCACCAGCGCGGTCGTGCTCGCCGTCAAAAACAGCATGCGAACGTCGTGTTCCTTGCGCAGCACGGTGACCGTCTCGGGCACCTTGCGCAGCGATTCACGGCTGCGGATGTCAGTGGCCACGCCCAGATGCGTATAACCCTGGTCCGCCAGGTAGCGCGCCAGTTCGGGGATGAACTGCGCGGGCAGGTTGTCGACGCAGTAGTAGCCTGCGTCTTCAAGTACGTTCAGGGCGACCGATTTCCCTGAACCCGACATACCGGTGATGAGAATGATCCGCATGCCGCGAGGATAGCATCCCTGTGTTGCAAAGCAGCGGCCAACAAAAAAAAGGCGACCGATGCGGCCGCCTTTTTGAAGCGAGGCTAACGGGCGCTCAGCCGTTCGAGAGGCACGCTTTCTGGGCGTTCTTGTACTCGTCGCCCTTCTTGCCCTTGTTGGCTTTGGAGCAGGCTGCCATCTTTTCCTGCTGCGTCATCGGCTTGGCGGCAGCTGCCGGCTTGTCCGACAGGCAGCCTTTCATGAAAGCCTTGCGCTCGTCGCCTTTCTTGCCGGCGGCGTCCATGTTGCATTGCTTCATCTTGTCTTGCTGCGAATTCTTGGCTGCCGGGGCGGCAGCAGGTGCGGCCGGCGCGGCTGCGGGTGCGCTGCCTTGGGCGAATGCCTGGCCAGCCAGGAACGGGAGCGCCAGGGCGCAAGCGGCAATCAGTTGTTTCATCGTCGTGTTCTCCTTGGGTACCGACAGAAGAGCGGGCGGAGACAAACCGCCACGCTCGCGATGAACGCCGCCGCGTGCGTGCTCGGCGCATTCCCTCCCACAACGGAGAGGCAGCATGTCGGGTTGACGTTTCGCAGCGAAAACTAGGGTAAAACCGACCTGGAGACGAAACTTTGTAGCGGCTTTGTTAAAGCAGACGGCCCTGGGGCGAGTGGGAAGCGGCTTCAGCCTGCATGGCGGCTCGCTGGCGGTCCATGAAGTCGCGCAACGTATCAATGCCGCGCAGGCGCAGGATGGTGTTGCGCACCGCGGCTTCGACCAGCACGGCCAAGTTGCGGCCAGCAGCCACCTGAATCTTCACCATGTGGATTGGCAGACCGAGCACATCGAGGTACTGCGAATCGAGCGGCAGGCGCTCGAATTCGCCATCGTTGCGGCGCACGAGTTGCACGATCAGCTTGATCTTCATCTTCCGGCGCACCGCCGTTTCACCGAAGATCGTCTTGATGTCGAGCAGGCCCAGGCCGCGCACTTCCAGCAGATTCTGCAGCAGCGGCGGGCAGCGGCCTTCGATAAAGTCCGGCCCCAACCGCACGAAGTCGACTGCGTCGTCGGCAACAAGGCCGTGGCCGCGCGAGATCAGTTCCAGGCCCAACTCGCTCTTGCCCAGACCCGAATCGCCCATGATCAGCACGCCCATGCCGAGGATGTCGAGAAACACCCCGTGCATCGTCACGCGCGGCGCCGAGATGCGCGACAGATACAGGCGCAGATGATCAATGACGGCAGCCGAGGAAATCGGTGACGTGAACAGCGGTGTGGACGAGCGCGTGCAGCGCAGTTCCAGATCGGGCGGCGGATCGACGCCATCGGCCACCACCAGGAAGGGCGGCTCCAGCAGGATCAACTCGCCCATCTGGCGCTTGCGGTTTTCTTCCGACAAGCGTTGGTAGTAGGTGATCTCGGGCTTGCCGAGCACCTGGATGCGGTTCGGGTGGATGAGGTTCAAGTGCCCGACCAGGTCGGCTGCAGACGTCGCCTCCTTGGCGAAGTCCACGTCGAACGCGCGGTCCGCGCCCTCCAGGCCGGCGACCCACGAGAGCTTCAGATCAGCTGCGTTGTCGTCAAAGATCGATTGGGCGATGACGCCGGTCAGTTCCATAGCAGGGCACAGTGATGCCGACGGGGCATAGCGCGTTCGCAATCGGTTGCGCTTGCCCCCGATTGCGCCGCGATCAGGGCCGCCAGTCGGTCAGTAGCTGGTGAATCGCCTCGGGCGACGGCAGGGTGGCGAGGCCTTCGCGCATGTCCCGGTCGGACAGCAGTTGGGCGATTTCAGAGAGGATTTCCAGATGCTGCTGGGTGGCCTGCTCAGGCACCAGCAGAAAGATCAGCAGCGAGACAGGTTTGCCGTCGGGTGACTCAAAAGGCACCGGTTCAGAGAGGCGCATGAATGCAGCCAGCGGTTGCTTGAGCCCCTTGATCCGGCCGTGCGGGATGGCCACGCCAGCGCCCAAGCCCGTGGAGCCCAGCGACTCGCGTGCAAAGAGGTTGTCGGTGACCACTGCGCGGGCCACGCCGTGGTTGTTCTCGAACAGCAGGCCGGCCTGTTCAAATACCCGCTTTTTGCTGGTTACGCTGACGTCGAGGGCAATGTTCCCGGGCGGCAGCAGTTTGGCCAAGCGATTCATGTGCAATGCGTGAAATGAGCGGCGTCCTTCTGCACCAAGATGGCGCGCGGACAATGGGGTCATTATAGACCACGTGTCGCGCGGCTTTGTGCGGCGCACCAGTGGTGCACCGCGCAGGGCAGAGAAGCGAATCCCCCGGGGCTGCGATCAGCCGGTGCCGGCAATGTGCGCGCGGCATCGACCCTGTTTTTGCCAGCATCACGCCAAAAGCCGCGCCACGCCAGCGTTCATACTTTCGTCAGATTTTAGCCCGACTTAAATCCGTTGCAATCGGATTCGTCACGAATGCACCACGGCATAAAAAAACCGCGCCACCTCGGGGCGCGGTTTCTGTGGTGCGGTCTTGCTATTGCTGCATCTGCACGGCTTGAAAGGCCTGGTGCTTCATGCTGTCACGATCGTGCCCTTGCACGCGGTCCTTGTATTTGATCACTTGCCGGTCGAGCTTATCGACGAGTAGGTCGATGGCCGCATAAAGATCTTCATGGTGTGATTCGACGAAGACGTCCTTACCCTTGAGGTGCAGGTTGATTTCCGCGTACTGACGCCGATCCTTCTCCTTGTGGTTATCGACCGATAGCAACACGCTGACGCCAATCACCTGATCGAAGTGCCTGATCACACGCTCCAGTTTCGTTTCCACGTACTCACGCAAAGCAGGCGTGATGTCCAGATGGTGTCCACTGAGTTTGAAGTTCATAGCGGTTCTCCTTCTCAAGATGGGCCGCACCGGAACTGCCCGCGATGCGGCTATAAAGACTTGCGCAAATTCACTGCAGGGATCTTGAGGGCTTCGCGGTATTTGGCCACCGTCCGACGGGCCACCACGAATCCTTGTTCGCCTAACAGCTCGGCAATTCTGCTATCGGACAGAGGATTCTTCGGGTCTTCGGCTCCTACAAGTTGCTTGATGAGCGCGCGTATCGCAGTGGACGACGCGGCCCCGCCGGTTTCCGTCGATACATGGCTGCCGAAGAAGTACTTCAACTCGAACGTCCCCATCGGGGTCGCCATGTATTTGTTCGTTGTCACACGGGAGATCGTGGACTCGTGTAGACCCAGTGTATCGGCTATTTCCCGCAAAACCAAGGGGCGCATGGCGATTTCGCCGTGCGTGAAGAAGCTCTTTTGACGCTCGACAATCGCTTGCGAGACACGCAGGATCGTATCGAAGCGCTGCTGGATGTTCTTGATCAGCCAACGTGCTTCCTGCAGCTTCTGCTGCAGATTGGCAGCGCCCGATTCACCGCGGCTGCTGCGCAGGATCTGCGCGTACATGTCGTTGATGCGCAGCCGCGGCATGACGTCGGGGTTCAGTTGCGCCATCCAGCCTGCGCTTGTCTTGCGCACAATCACGTCGGGCACCACGAAATCCGCTTCGGCGCGGCCGAATGCATGACCCGGAAACGGTGCCAGTGAACGAATCAGCTCATGCGCAGCTTTCAGTGTGGGTTCGTCGACGCACAATGCCTTCTTCAAGCGCGTGTAGTCGCGCGCGGCCAGCAGTTCGAGGTGCTGATTAACGATGATGAGCGCCAGCCCTTTCGCTGGCGAATCGAGCCGATGCAATTGCAACGACAGGCATTCGGCCGCTGAGCGCGCGCCAATGCCGGGCGGATCAAAGCTCTGCAGCATGCGCAGCGCGGCTTGCAGTTCGTCGAGTTCGACTTCGAGTTCGGGCGGCAGGTCTGCGAGGATTTCGTCGAGCGTGCCTGAGAGATAACCTTCGTCGTCGAGCGATTCGATCAGGAAGATGACGAGGCCCTTGTCGCGCATCGAGAGCTTGAGCGGCGCGAGTTGTTCCATGAGGAATTCGCGCAGGCTTTGCTCGGCTTCGCGCAACTGCAGTGGCGCGCGATCGTCTTCGTCGGATTGCGGCTTGCGGGCGAAGTCGTCGAGGCTCCAGTCGGAGCGGTCGGAGCCGTAATCGCTGTCGAAATCGGCACCGTTGTCGTGGCCGTTTTCGTAGCTGCTGTCCGAGCTGTCGCTGCTGTCGCCGCCGTTGGGTGCGGGCGGAGGCGATTCGGTGGGCAGGGGCGTCGCGCTGTTGCTTTGCAGCGCGTTCAAGGAGCCGTCCGCTCCAATGCGGGCGGAGGTGTCGAGCCACTCGTTTTCCCGCTCCAGCAGCGGGTTTTCGGTCAGGGCCTGTTCAACTTCCTGCTGCAGTTCGATGGTCGACAACTGCAGCAGTCGGATCGATTGCTGCAACTGCGGCGTGAGCGCGAGATGCTGAGAGAGACGGAGCTGGAGCGACTGTTTCATGCGGGCTATTCTATGCCCAACACTTCGTCGATGGAACGGATTTTGCTTTAAGGTGCGCCTTTGCCACGTCCTTAAGGCGTAAGCGTGCAGCGCGGCTTACATCCGGAAGTTATCGCCCAGATAGACCTTGCGTACATCCTCGTTTTCGATGATCTGCTCCGGCATGCCTGCAGCCAGCACGGTGCCTTCGCTGATGATGTAGGCGTGATCGCAGATGCCCAGCGTTTCGCGCACGTTGTGATCGGTGATCAGCACGCCGATATTGCGGTCTTTCAGGAAGCTGACGATGCGTTGAATCTCGCCCACCGCGATCGGATCGACGCCGGCAAACGGTTCATCGAGCAGGATGAAGCGCGGCGATGAGGCCAGCGCGCGGGCAATCTCCACGCGGCGGCGTTCACCACCCGATAGGGACAGCGCAGGGTTGTCGCGCAGGTGAGCGATCTGCAAGTCGTCGAGCAGGCCGTCGAGGCGGCGATTGACTTCGTCTTGCGAGAGCTTCTTGCCGTTCTGCTCTTGCAATTCGAGCACGGCGCGGATGTTTTCCTGCACATTGAGCTTGCGGAACACCGAGGCCTCCTGCGGCAAATACGACAGGCCCATGCGCGCACGCTGGTGGATCGGCAGGCGGCTGATGTGCTCGCCGTCGAGCACGATGTCGCCGGCGTCCAGCGCCACCAGGCCGACGATCATGTAGAACGAGGTCGTCTTGCCCGCGCCGTTGGGGCCGAGCAGGCCGACCACCTCGCCGCTTTTCACGTCAAGCGACACGTCCTTGACCACCGTGCGCGTACCGTAGCGCTTCTTCAGATGGCGGACGACCAGCGTGCTGGAAGTCGTGGCCTGCGGCGCTGCAGTCTTGGGGGCGAGGGTGGTGGCGGACATAAGCGAAGCTGAAAAGGCAGGCGGTACGGATCAGGGCTTGGCAGCCGGGGCAGATGCTGGCGCGGCAGGCGCGCTCGTGCGCGGTGCCAGAACGGCGCGCACGCGGCCCGACGGGTTGGCTGCAGTGGCGTTCTCTGCGCCGCCCGAGGCCGTGTAGAACTCTTTCTGGCCGTCGTACGTGATTACTGCGCCGCGGATCTCGTCGAGCTGCGTCGCGCCTTGGAGGCGTTCCATGCGTGCGCGGGTGATCAGCTTGGAAATCTCTTGCTTGCCGTCGTATTCGATGCGCTCGCCCCAACCCTGGATGTATTCGTCGACGTTGTCGCGCTTCTGGCGAATGAAGGCGAGGTTGCCGGGCTTGGACGTGGCGACGGCGTAGTTGTAGCCCTCGGGGTCGGTACGCAGATCGGCCTGGTCGGAGCGCAGCACCATGGTGCCCTTGGTCAGCACCACGTTGCCGGTCAAGTGATAGACCTGCTTCAGATCGTCGTAGCTGGCGTTGTCGGCTTCGAGCACGAGCGGCTTGTCTCGGTCGGCGCGCTCGGCATGCGCGGGCAGGGCCGGGAGCAGCAGCGCAGCGACGATGGCGAGGCCGGCAGCACGGAGGGAAAGAGTCATGGGGATCACGTCGGAGAAGGGCGCGGTCGGTGGGCGTAGTCAGGTGTCGGGGGCAGAGTTTACTGCTTCGGCGCCCCCAGCCCTTCAATTCGGCCCCGCACATTGCCCAGCAATTGTACTTGGCGCGTCACGTTGTTGAAGGTGAGGCCGTTGGCGTTCATGATCGACGGCCCGCGATGCAGCTCGACCGGCTTGTCGGTGCGCACGATGTCGTCGTTGAGCAGCACCTGGAAGTAGGTCGAATCGGCCGTCATCAGCGGGTCCTGACGGGCGTCGGAGCCCTGCGCGCGGATGACCTTGGCGTTGTTGTACAGATCGACGACGGTGCCGTCGCCGTTCATCTTGCCGAGGTCTGCACGGGCGGTGACCTGCGGGCGATCGGGCGCATAAACGCGCAGTGCGGGATACGTGACGTCGTAGGTCAGGTCGTCCTCATAGTGATTCATGTGGACGCCGGTGAAGCGGTATTTGGTCGTGCCGGTCTCGTCCAGTGCGGTGGCCGAGATGCCGTCCATGGTGTAGTCGGCGGTGTGGCGCTTGGGCTGCGTGGCGGCTTCGTCGGTCTGCGGCGTGTTGACCTGCACGAGCAGGAACGTGACGCCGCAGACGATTGCCATCAGCAGGATCGGCAGCCCGCGCAGCATGATCTGCAGCACGGAGGAGACGAGGCGTTGGGAGCGTTCGCTGGCCATGGAGTCAGAAAGGTTGCGGGGCCTGCAGCAGTTGCGCGAGCAGGGCGTCGTAGGCGCCTTGGGCCTTGAGGATCAGGTCGGCCACTTCGCGCACCGCGCCGCGCCCGCCCGTGGCCTGGGCGACGTAGTGGGCACGGCTGCGCAGTTCGGCATGGGCCTGGGCAGGGCAGGCGGTAAAGCCCGCCATCGTCATCACCGGCAGGTCGGGCCAGTCGTCGCCCATGTAGCCGGCGTCGGCGGCTTGCAGTTGCGTTGCCGCCAGCAGGTGGGCAAACGCCTCGCGCTTGTCGGCTACGCCTTGGTACAGATGTTCGATGCCGAGTTCCCCGGCGCGCCAGGCCACGATTTCGGATTGCCGTCCGGTAATGATGGCCGGCGTGACGCCGGCCTGTGCCAGCAGTTTGATGCCGTGGCCGTCGAGGGTGTCGAAAGCCTTGCTGATCTCACCCTCCGGTCCAACGAGCAAGCGGCCGTCGGTCAGCACGCCATCCACATCGAACACCATCAGGCGCACGCGCGCGGCGCGTTCCATTGCTTGCGGAAAGCGCGCGTCGATGTTGCTGTGGACGCTGTCGGTGGGAAATGGGGCCAGGGTGATCATCAGCGGCGTGGGCTGGTCAGATGACCTTGGCCCGCGTCAGGTCGTGGATGTGCAGCGCGCCCACCAGCAGGCCGGCGGCATCGACCACCAGCAACTGGTTGATGCGGTGCGTTTCCATGACTTCGACGGCTTCAACGGCGAGCTGGTCGGGGCCGATCGAGCGCGGGTTGCGATGCATGACCTCGTTGATTGGCACGGTGCGCCAGTCGCGCGGGGTCTCGAGCAGGCGGCGCAGGTCGCCGTCGGTGAACACGCCCACGGCGTGGCCTTGGGCATCGACCACGGCGGTCATCGCCATGCCCTTGCGGGTGATTTCCATCAGCGCCTGCGACAGCGGCGTGTCTTGGTCCACGCGGGGGATGGCGTCGCCGGCGCGCATGACGTCGCGCACGTGCGTCAGCAGCTTGCGGCCGAGCGATCCGCCCGGATGCGAGCGTGCGAAGTCTTCTGCACCGAAGCCGCGTGCGTCGAGCACGGCCACGGCTAGCGCATCGCCCAGCGCGATCTGCGCGGTAGTGCTGGCGGTGGGGGCAAGGTTCAGCGGACAGGCTTCGACGTCGACGTGCGAGTTGAGCACCACGTCGGCATGCTTGCCGAGCGAGGACCCCGGGTTGCCCGTGACGGCGATCAGCTTGGCGCCCATCCGCTTGACCAGCGGCAGGATGACGTTCAGCTCCGACACTTCGCCGGAATTGGAAAAGCCGATGAAAACGTCGTCGCGGGTGACCATGCCGAGATCGCCATGGCTCGCTTCGGCCGGGTGCACGAAGAAGGCCGGCGTGCCGGTCGAGGCCAGTGTGGCGGCAATCTTGCGCGCCACGTGGCCCGATTTGCCCATGCCTGACACGACGACGCGGCCGGTGCAGCCGAGCACCATTTCGACCGCGCGCGCAAAGTCGGCGGACACCTGGGTCTTGAGACCGAGTACGGCTCGCGCTTCGATGTCGAAGGTTTGCTGCGCCAGCGCAAGCGCTCGGTCTGGATTGAAATTCGCTATCATGGCGGCGAAGTATAACAACGATTGACACAGTCCTCGGCCGCTGGCGGCGCGTTGGGACTTGACTTGCGGGGAGTGGGCGGAGCGTGCGGGCGCTCCGTTTTGCTGCGCCGCAGCATTCGGCTTCCAAATCTCTTTCTTCCCGTCGCCACGCCGTCATTTTTTGCTCTGCGGCGTCTCGCGTATCGCGCTCTTCGTTTATACCTTGGCATCGGTCTTGCAGCGCCTGCGTGCTCGTTTGCGCACGCACCGTCTTGATGCGTAGTTGCCGGCCCTCCTGTCCAACCCCTTTCGATTGGTTTTTTCGCGTCGCATGCATTCGCCGCTGGAACTCACCCTCGTGTTGCTGGCCGCCGCCGTGATCGGCGTGGTGCTGTTCCGCATGCTGCAATTGCCGCCGATGCTGGCCTACCTGGTGGTGGGCGTGCTGATCGGGCCGAAGGCGACGGGGCTGGAGTCCGATTCGGCCCAGACGCGCTATCTGGCCGAGTTCGGGGTGGTGTTCCTGATGTTCTCGATCGGGCTGGAGTTCAACCTCTCCAAGCTGCGTTCGATGCGGCGGCTGGTGCTAGGGCTCGGGGCGTCGCAGGTGGGGCTGACCATCCTGCTCACGATTCCAGTTTCGATGGTGCTGTCCCACTGGTACCCGCTGTCGTGGCAAGCAGGACTGGCGCTGGGTGGCGCGTTGGCCATGTCGTCCACGGCCATCGTCTCAAAAATGCTGGCCGAGCGTCTGCAGCTGGAGACCGAGCACGGCCGCAACATCATCAGCGTGTTGCTGTTCCAGGATCTGGCGGTCGTGCTGCTGCTGATCGTGGTGCCGTCATTGGGCAAGAACCCGACCGACCTCGTGCTCGCGCTGTCCATTGCCGCGCTCAAGATCACCGTTGCGCTGGTGCTGATCCTGTTTCTGGGGCAGAAGCTGCTGTCGCGCTGGTTCCATCTGGTGGCGGCGCGGCGCTCGCAGGAGCTGTTCATGCTGAACCTGCTGCTGGTTACGCTGGGCATGGCGGCGCTGACGGAGCGGCTGGGCTTGTCGATGGCGCTGGGCGCCTTCTTGGCCGGCATGCTGGTGTCGGAAACGCCTTACAAGCTGCAGGTGGAAGAAGACATCAAGCCGTTTCGCGACGTGCTGCTGGGCCTGTTCTTCGTGACGGTCGGCATGCTGCTGGACCCGCGCGTGGTCTTCGAGCACTGGGCGCTCGTGCTGGGGCTGGTGATGGCGCCGGTGCTGTTCAAGTTTGTGCTGATTGCGCTGCTGGCGCGGGTCTTCGGTTCCGGTGGCGGCGCGGCGATCCGTACGGCGCTGGGCCTGGCGCAGGCCGGTGAGTTCGGCTTTGTGCTGCTCAACCAGATTGACGGCATGCGGCTGATCGACCCGCTGCTCGGCCAGGCAATCCTGGCGGCCATGCTGCTGTCGATGCTGCTGGCGCCGTTCCTGATCCAGTACAGCGATGTGATCGCCATGCGCCTGTCGCGCACGGACTGGCTGATGCAATCGCTGGCAATGACCAAGATCGCCGCGCAGAGCATTGCCACCGAGCGCCACGTCATCATCTGCGGCTACGGGCGCAGTGGCCAAAACCTGGCGCACATGGTGGAGCAGGAAGGCATCGGCTATGTCGCGCTGGATCTGGACCCCGACCGCGTGCGCGACGCCGCGGCCGCCGGCGAGCATGTCGTCTATGGCGACGCGGCGCGGCGCGAGTCGCTGGTGGCGGCCGGCATCCATCGCGCAGCGGCGGTCGCCATTACCTATGCCGACACGGCGTCAGCGCTGAAGGTGCTACACCACGTGCAGGCGCTGGAGCCGACCCTGCCCGTGATCGTGCGCACCATCGACGATGCCGACCTCGATCGCCTGCAGCAAGCCGGCGCCACCGAGGTCGTTCCCGAGATCATCGAAGGGAGCCTGATGCTGGCCTCACACGCGCTGGTGCTGCTGGGCGTGCCCTTGCGCCGTGTGGTGCGCCGTGCGCAAGAGATGCGCGACGCACGCTACAGCCTGCTGCGCGGCTACTTCCACGGTCAGGACGACGAGGAAGACATGCTCGAGCGCGACGCCGTGCGCCTGCATTCGGTGCCGCTGGCCAAGGGTTCGCCCGCCATTGGCCGCAAGCTGGGCACGATGGGGCTGGAGACGTTCAAGACGTCGGTCACGGCGATCCGGCGCCAGGGCATTCGCGCGCTCGATCCCGATCCGGACACCGTGCTGGAGCTGGGCGATATCGTTGTGCTGCGCGGCACGCCCGAGGGGCTGCAGATGGCGGAGGAGCGGCTCTCGCCGCGTTGATGCCGCCGCTTACTTCACGAGCGATTCGAGCAGTGGCCCGCGTGAGCGGCGCGGCGGCGGGGCATCCGCCATGTTGGGCGGCAGGCCGTCGAGCACTGCTGCGGCATCGAGCGAGCTGATCGACACTCGCGTATCGGCGGGAATGCGCCCGTCCTGCTTCAACATGAGATAGCGCAGACAGCAGACGCGCAGGAACGATGCAAAGTTCGCCACCTCGCCGCGACGCTCAAACAACTCGTCATAGAGCTTGCTGATGAGCTGGTTGACCGTCAGGCCGTCGCGCTGGCCGATCTCCTCGAGCACCTCCCAGAACAGGCACTCCAGCCGCACGCTGGTCGCTACGCCGTGCAGGCGTAGCGAGCGCGCGAGGCTGTCATACGAATGGGGATTGGCGCGGATGAAGATTTCGCACATGGCCGGGGCTCCTGGAGTGCCCGGCGTGCGGGCAGCCGGATCAGTGTAGAACCCGCGTGCCCAGGACTTCAAGAAACTGCGCCAACCAGGCCGGATGTGCCGGCCAGGCGGGTGCCGTGACGAGCTTGCCGTCGGTGTGCGCCTGGTCAACGGGGATGTCCTTGAACGTGCCGCCCGCTGCCGTGACTTCCGGGCCACATGCCGGATAGGCCGAACACGCCTTGCCCTCCAGCACACCCGCGGCCGACAGCAACTGGGCACCGTGGCAGATCGCTGCGACGGGTTTGTCCGCCTGGAAGAAGTGACGTACGACCTCAAGCACGCGGGCGTTCAGGCGCAGGTATTCGGGCGCGCGGCCGCCGGGCACGACCAGCGCGTCGTACGCTGCCGGGTCAACATCTGCAAAGGTGGCGTTGACGGTGAAGCGATGACCGGGTTTTTCGGAATACGTCTGTGCGCCTTCGAAATCGTGGACGGCGGTCGCCACGGAATCGCCAGCGCGCTTGTCCGGACAGACGGCGTGCACGGTGTGACCGACCATCTGCAGCGCCTGGAAGGGAACCATGACCTCGTAGTCCTCTACGTAGTCGCCGACCAGCATCAGAATTTTCTTTGCCATCGCCGTGTCTCCTGTATGGTTGCGGTTTGCCCATTGTGGTTCGGCGCCATTCGGCCCGGGTGGTAGCCCATTACCGCAGACCACATTTCCTGCTTTCCTGTTTTTGCCATGAGCCAAGTCCCTCATCACCAGGCGGCGCTGCTGACGCCGTCGTCCGTTCCCGCGTCCACCGAACTGGGCGATGTGTCGCGCTACCTGCGTGACCGTATCCGCACGGTGCCGGACTGGCCGCAGGCCGGGGTGATGTTTCGCGATATCACGCCGCTGCTGCAGGACCCGAAGAGCCTGCGCGTGCTGGTGGACGTGTTCGTCCATCGCTACATGGGGCAGGGGCTGAACCTGGTGGCGGGCATCGACGCGCGCGGATTCATCCTGGGCTCGATCGTGGCGTATGAGTTGAACCTTGGCTTCGTGCCGATCCGCAAGAAAGGCAAGCTGCCGTTCAACACGGTGGCCGAGGAGTACATGCTCGAATACGGCAGCGCGACAGTGGAAATCCATGCCGATGCCTGCAAGCCCGGCGACCGCGTCCTGTTGATCGACGACCTGATCGCCACTGGCGGCACCATGCTGGCCGACAAGCGTCTGCTCGAACGGCTGGGGGCGACGGTGGTGGAGGGCGCGGCGATTGTCGACCTGCCCGAACTGGGCGGCTCGCAACTGCTGATCGAGGGCGGCCTGCCGCTCTTCACGGTCTGCCGCTTTGACGGACACTGAGCGGCTGTCTGCTGCCTTCGCGTGATGCGCTAGCCGCATACGCTCATGTGACAAAAATATGACGACTTGCTGCTGCGCGCAGTAGCATGACCCCTTCCATTTCCGCGGCACCCTGGGAGACGTCGATGCCTCACGTATGGCTGTTCCTGCTGACCTCGATTGCGATCACGGTGATGCCCGGGCCGGACAATTTGCAGGTGATTGCACGCGGCGCGAGCCAAGGCCGCAAGGCTGGGCTGACGGCGGCGGCGGGATTTGCGTCGGGCTGCCTGTTTCATACGACGCTGGCCGCACTCGGGCTGGCTGCGGTGCTGCAATCGTCGCCCGTGGCGTTCCAGGCGATCCGGTGGCTGGGCGCGGCGTATCTCATCTGGCTGGGCATCCAGGCGCTGCGCAGCAAGGGCGGCGGCCTGGGTCATGCTGGACCGCAGGCGGCCCCGGGCCTCTGGCAGGTGTATCGCCAGAGTGTCTTTGCGAATCTGCTCAATCCGAAGGTGACGCTGTTCTTCGTGGTGTTCCTGCCGCAGTTCGTCGATGCGCAGGCCGGCCATGCGGCGCTGCGAATGCTGCTGCTGGGCGGCGTGTTCATGGCGCAGACCATCGTGGTGTTCAGCGCGTACGGCTGGTGCGCGGCGGCGCTGGGCGGCTGGATGCGCCGTACGCCGCGCGCATCGCTGTGGCTCGATCGCTTGAGCGGTTGCATCTTCATCGGGTTGGGCTTGCGCGTGGCCCTGACCAAATAAGCAAACGCCCGGATCCCCCGGGCGTTTGACTTAGAGCTTGTAGCCGATCTGCCGCAGCAGGTCCTTGCGCCAAGCGATGTCGGCATCGGTTTCGACACCCAGCGGCGAGGCGCCGTCCACCACGCCGAGCACGCCGCGCCCCAGCTCCGTCTGCGCGACGATCACCTGCGTCGGATTGGCTGTGGCGCAGTAGATGCGGCACACCTCCGGTACCGCGCGCACGGCAGCCAGCACATTGACGGGAAAGAACCCGTCACCCAGGAAGATCAAAAAGGTATGGCCCGCGCCAATGGCGAGCGCGTTGTCACGCGCGAGCTGAAGAGCGGTTTCGTCATTGCCTGACCAGCGCACGAGCCGCTTGCCCGATGCCTCGCAGAACGCAATGCCGAAGCGGATACCCGGCACCGCGCCCACGAGCGCCTCGTGGAGGTCTTCCACGGTCTTGATGAAATGCGACTGGCCGAAGATGAAGTTGGTCGCCTCCGGCTTGACGATGGGCACCACGGTGAGGTCCATGGCGACGCTCCTGTGCGACGATGGGAACGCTCTTCATCGTAGGGCGCAGCGGCTTGATTGCAAGCGGCTGCGCCGGTGCCGCCTTATTTGCGCTTGAGCAGCGGCGCTAGGTACTTGCCGGTAAAGCTCGCCTTGCTCTTGGCCACATCCTCGGGCGTGCCTTTGGCGATGATCTGCCCACCGCCCGCACCGCCCTCCGGGCCCAGATCCAGCAGCCAGTCGGCCGTTTTGATCACGTCGAGGTTGTGCTCGATGATCACGATCGTATTGCCGTGATCGCGCAGCTTGTAGATGACCTTCAGCAGCAGTTCGATATCGTGGAAGTGCAGGCCGGTGGTCGGCTCGTCCAGGATGTACAGCGTGCGGCCCGTGTCGCGCTTCGATAGCTCGAGCGACAGCTTCACGCGCTGCGCTTCGCCACCGGATAGCGTGGTCGCCGATTGCCCCAGGCGGATGTAGCCCAGGCCCACATCCAGCAGCGTCTGCAGCTTGCGGCGCACCACCGGCACCGGCGCGAAGAACTCGTGCGCCTGCTCCACCGTCATCTCCAGCACTTCGGTGATGTTCTTGCCCTTGTAGAGCACTTCGAGCGTTTCGCGGTTATAGCGCTTACCGTGGCACACGTCGCAGGGCACGTACACGTCTGGCAGGAAGTGCATCTCGACCTTAAGCACACCGTCGCCCTGGCAGGCCTCGCAGCGGCCGCCCTTGACGTTGAACGAGAAGCGGCCGGGGTCGTACCCGCGCTCCTTGGCGGACGGCACGCCGGCAAACAGCTCGCGGATCGGCGTGAACAGGCCCGTGTAGGTGGCCGGGTTCGAGCGCGGCGTGCGGCCAATCGGCGACTGGTCGACGTTGATGACCTTGTCGAAATGCTCCAGGCCGTCGATGCGATCGTGCGCTGCGGGCTCCGGCGTCGAGCCATACAGATGGCGCGCCACCGCGTGGTACAGCGTGTCGTTGATCAGCGTCGACTTGCCCGAACCCGACACGCCCGTGATGCACGTCAGCAACCCGATCGGAATATCTGCCGACACGTTCTTCAGGTTGTTGCCGCTGGCGTTGATGATGCGCAGCCAGCGCTCTTCATCGGGGGCCGTGCGCTGCTTGGGCACTTCGATGCGGCGCTTGCCCGACAGATAATCGCCCGTCAGCGACGCCGGCGATTGCTCGACCTGCTGGGGCGTGCCCTCAGCGATGATCTGGCCGCCATGCACGCCGGCACCGGGGCCGATGTCGACCACGTAGTCCGACGCGCGGATCATGTCTTCGTCGTGCTCCACCACCAGCACCGAATTGCCGAGATCGCGCAGGTGCTTGAGCGTACCGATCAGCCGATCGTTGTCGCGCTGGTGCAGGCCGATGGACGGCTCGTCCAGCACATACATCACGCCGGTCAGCCCCGAGCCGATCTGCGACGCCAGCCGGATGCGCTGCGCCTCGCCGCCCGACAGCGTATCGGCGCTGCGTTCCAGCGACAGGTAATCGAGCCCGACGTTGTTCAGGAAGTTCAGCCGCGCGCTGATCTCCTTGACGATCTTGTCGGCGATCTCGCGCTTGGCGCCGTGCATGTTCAGCGTCAGGAAATACGTGAGCGCATCGCGCAGCGGCCAGCCGTTGATCTCGTAGATGCCGCGTGCCTGGTCGGCTTCGCCGATCTTGACGAACCGGGCCTCGCGGCGCAGGCGGGTGCCGTGGCATTCCGGGCACGGCTGGTTGTTCTGGTACTTGGCCAGCTCCTCGCGCACGGCGATGGAGTCGGTCTCTTTGTAGCGCCGCTCCAGGTTGGGGATGATCCCTTCGAACGCGTGCTCGCGCACCGTGGTCTTGCCGCGCTCGTTGATGTACGTAAACGGTATCTGCTGCTTGCCCGAGCCGTGCAGCACGATCTCTTGGATTTCAGCCGGCAGGTCTTCAAACGCGACATCGATGTCGACGTCGTAGAACGCCGCCAGGCTTTGCAGCATCTGGAAATAGAACTGGTTGCGGCGGTCCCAGCCCTTGATCGCGCCAGACGCCAGCGACAGATTCGGAAAGGCCACCACGCGCTTCGGATCGAAGAACGTGATCTGGCCCAGGCCGTCGCAGTGCGGGCAGGCGCCCATCGGGTTGTTGAACGAGAACAGCCGCGGCTCCAGCTCCTGCAGTGAATACGAGCAGATCGGACAGGCAAACTTGGAGCTGAAGCCATGTTCCTTGCCGGTGTCCATTTCCAGCGCGATCGCGCGGCCGTCTGCCAGGCGCAGCGCGGTTTCGAACGACTCGGCCAGACGCTGCTTGAGTTCCGGGTTCACCTTCACGCGGTCGACCACGACCTCGATCGAATGTTTGTCGTTCTTCTTGAGCTTGGGCAGGTTGTCGACTTCGTAGACCTTGGCCTCGGCCTCGTGCGCCGTGCCGCCGCCCGAGCGGATGCGAAAGCGCACAAAACCCTGGGCCTGCATCGCTTCGAACAGGTCGACGTGCTCGCCTTTGCGGTTGGCCACCACGGGTGCCAGGATCATCAGCTTGGTGTCGGCCGGCAGCGCCAGCACGGCATCCACCATTTGCGACACGCTTTGCGCTTCCAGCGGCTGGCCGTGATCGGGGCAGTAAGGCGTACCGGCGCGCGCATACAGCAGACGCAGGTAGTCGTGGATCTCGGTAACGGTGCCGACCGTCGAGCGTGGGTTGTGGCTCGTGGCCTTTTGCTCGATGGAAATGGCCGGGGACAGACCTTCGATCAGGTCCACGTCAGGCTTTTCCATCAGTTGCAGAAATTGCCGGGCATATGCCGACAGCGATTCCACATAGCGCCGCTGCCCCTCCGCATACAGCGTGTCGAACGCGAGCGACGACTTGCCCGACCCCGAAAGCCCGGTGATCACGATCAGCTGGTTGCGCGGCAGATCGAGGTTGATGTTCTTCAGGTTGTGGGTACGGGCCCCACGAATCTTGATTTCGTCCATGTGCGGCTGAGTGCAGCTGAATGCGGCGTCGGAGGGCGGACCGCCTGCGGCAATCGGCGGGAGGGTGGAAAAGGGTAAGCCTGCTAATATACCGAACTTCGGTTTTGCCGGTATCTGCTCCCAGATGGGGCAATCCGTAAAACCGTCCAAGTGTCTTTGTCGCCGCTTTTCTTCGGTTGTTTTGCGGCGGTTTCCGCACCATGTCCTCCGCTTCCGCATCCATGACTTCCGCTTCCGGCCGCATGAACGGCCTTGAGCTGCGCGCGGCCGCCTCGCTGGCCGGCATCTTCGCGCTGCGCATGTTGGGTTTGTTCATGATCATGCCGGTCTTCGCGGTGTTCGCGAAAACGCTGCCCGACGGCAACAACACCCAACTCGTCGCCTTTGCCATCGGCGTGTATGGCCTCACGCAGGCGGTGCTCTATATCCCGTACGGCTGGCTGTCGGATCGCTTCGGACGCAAGCCGGTCATCGTGACGGGGCTGGTGATCTTTGCGGTGGGCAGCCTGGTGGCGGCGTTTTCGCACAGCGTTGCGGGAATCGCCGTGGGGCGGGCCATCCAGGGCGCGGGGGCGATCTCGTCGGCGGTGATCGCCTTCGTGGCCGACCTCACGCGCGAGGAGCATCGCACCAAGGCCATGGCCATGATCGGGGGCAGCATCGGCCTGTCGTTTGCCGTGGCCATCGTGAGTGCGCCGGTCATCTTCCGCTGGGTCGGCATGCCCGGCATGTTCACGGCGATTGGCGTGCTTGCCATCGTCGCCATCGGCGTGGTGCTGTGGGTCGTGCCCAACCCGCCGCGTCCGCCCGAACACGTGAAAGCACCGTTCCGCGAAGTTCTGCGCCATCCCGAGCTGCTGCGACTGAACTTTGGCGTGTTCGCCCTGCACGCCACGCAGACGGCGTTGTTCGTCGTGCTGCCGCACATGCTGGAAGCCGCCGGCCTGCCCGTCGATTCGCACTGGAAGATCTACCTGCCGGTGATGGGCGTGTCGTTTGTGCTGATGGTGCCTGCCATCATTGCGGCAGAAAAACGCGGCAAGATGAAAGCGGTGCTGCTGTCTGCCGTGGCGCTGGTGATGGTGGCGCAGCTGGCACTCGGCGAAGTGAATCCGACACTTGCCGCGCTGGCGATTGCGCTACTGGTCTACTTCCTCGGTTTCAACGTGCTGGAGGCGTCGCAGCCGTCGCTGGTGTCGAAGTACGCGCCGGGCGTGCGCAAGGGCGCGGCCATGGGCGTGTACAACACGACGCAGGCGCTGGGCCTGTTTGCGGGCGGCGCGGGCGGCGGCTGGATTCTGCTGCACGCAGGGCAGCACGCGGTATTCCTAACCTGCGCCGCGCTGGCTTTTGCCTGGCTTATAATTGCGAGCCCCATGCAGATGCCGGCGCTGCGCCGACACTGAAAACCCCGGGCCCAACGGCGGCATCACTTCAATTACCTTCGGAAACTCATCATGGCGTCCGTCAACAAAGTCATCATCGTCGGCAATCTCGGCGCCGATCCTGAAACGCGTTACATGCCCAGTGGCGATGCTGTCACCAACATTCGCGTGGCAACCACCGACCGCTACAAAGACAAGGCCAGCGGCGAAATGAAGGAAGCCACCGAGTGGCACCGCATCGCCTTCTTCGGCCGCCTGGCTGAAATTGCCGGTGAATACCTGAAGAAGGGTTCGTCGGTCTACATCGAAGGCCGGCTCAAGACCCGTCAATGGGAAAAGGACGGCCAGAAGCAATACAGCACGGAAATCGTCGCAGACCAAATGCAGATGCTCGGCGGCCGTGGTGGTGAGGGCGGTGGCAGCAGCGGTGGCGGTGGTGGTGGCTACTCGCGTGGCGGTGAAGGCGGCGGCGGTGGTTACGGCGGTGGCCGTAGCCAAGGTCAAAGCCAAGGCCAAGGCGGCGGCTACACGCGCGGCGGCGAAGGTGGCGGTGGCCAAGGCGGTGGCGCGCGTCGCCAGCCTGCAACGTCGAACGGTTTTGAGGATATGGACGACGATATTCCGTTCTGAAGGGTACTTTTAGAACGGTGTAAACAACGAGCCTGCAGCCCTTTGGGTTGCAGGCTTTTTTGTTGTTTACGTTTTCCGGTGAATTTTCCTACGCTCATTAGAGCGTTCGCCTGGGAGCGGGTAAACAATGCCCAACCCTTACGCCGTTAGAACTTTGAGGTGGTCCTCGGGGGTCTAGGCTCAACTACTACTTGAATGAAGTGGTGGGTAGATGGCTGAGTTCATCGCAAAGCGTGTCAGATTCCAGAATGGAGAGCACCACTCTGTTCTGACTAGACCCGGCGGCCTTCCGGTTCACGAAGCGGCCTTGTACCTCGCCAGACACCGCAAGCGTGGCCTGGCAGCCAACAGTATTCATAGCGTTTGCCGGGTGTTGGCCTTTCTATATCGGGAACTGGCTCAAGCCAACATTGACTTGCTCGAGCGGATCCGTCCGGGGCAGTTTTTAACGGCACCCGAACTCAACCGGTTGGCCGAGGCCGCTCAGTACGGAGTCGATGATTCGGAGCATGCGGAAAAAGAGGGGCAACGTAGCCGAAAAGTCATCGACATCAAACGGATTCGCATGCGCCGCGGGCCGGCAGCCGTTGACGTGAAAGCAGTGAGTGAGGCCCGTCGCAGCGCTACCGACCTCTGAGGGAAATGCCACAGCTTGGTTGCTTCCCGCCAAGCGAGCGCATCATTCGACCCAAACCTCCGATTGCCTCAACAGCAAGCAACAACGGCAAAGGGCTCGCGGCACACGAAGAATTTTTCTCCCGCACGTTTTGCCTGCCTCTTGGCAGCTGCCGCCTGAGTTGCAATGACACTCGTGTCTATGGCGGCGCCCGCCTGAACCGGTACAACGCCTGCCGCGATGGTCACAAAGTTGTAGAAGCGAAGATTGCCGTGACGGTCCTCACTCTGAATGCCGCCGGCTTTGATGTCAGCCGGTGTGTAGAGCCCTACTGCTGATGCATCAAACTGTGCCATCGCCGTGCGAATGCGCGCTTCCCAGTCGGGGCTCTGGAAGAGGATAAAGAAGTCATCCCCACCAATGTGGCCCAGAAAATCACTTTGTCGGTCGCAGGCTTCGGCGAGGGTTTCGGCGGCGAGCTTTATCATCTTGTCACCTTGCCAATAGCCATACACATCGTTGAATGGCTTGAAGCTGTTAAGGTCACAGTAGCAGGCATGGAATGGCACGTCGCTTTCCAGGAGCCGATTCATGTGGATGTCGATTGGAATATTGCCTGGCAAGAAGGTCAGTGGATTTGCGTATCTCGCCGCTTCGATGCGTGCTTCAGTCACTGCGCGAACCAGGTCCTCTCCGGTTGCCAATCCGACGTACTGGCCTTGGTTGACGATGACCAGCCCTTCGGACAGATATCGCTGGTCGCCCAACTTCAACAGGCTCATCAACTGCTCCATCGTCGCACCTTGCTCGACGACGACCGGCGTCTGATTCGCAAATTCCATACAGGTCTTTCTGCCGTGCAGTTCCCGGCGATATGGGAAGGCATAGGCGTCGACAAATGCGTGCCGGCTAATCAGACCGACGGGGCGTCCATTCTCCACAACGGCAACCGCATGCAAGTTTGGATGCCGTGCAAAGAGACTCAGAACGTCATCATTTCGGGTGTTCGGTGAAACGCTGGGCGCGTTCAATAGCAGGCGGCTTGCTGAAAACGCACGTGGCGCATCTTGATTGGCATCCGGGGCAGGGGGCACGAAGTTGGTACGGAATGCATCCTGAACCGGCCAAGTCAACTCCGGCATCTCGCTCGGCTTTCCTAGAGCGTGTTATGCACTTTCCGTCGGTGCTGCAGTCGAAGCGTGATGGAGAAACGCAGACCGTATCCGAGCGACGTGAGTGACGAAGAATGGAGCTTCGCGGCGCCGTATTTGACGTTGATGAACCAAGACGCGCCGCAGAGGCGATATGAATTGCGAGAGCTGTTCAACGCGCTGCGTTGGCTGGCACGCGCGGGGGCCGCATGGCGCATGCTGCCGACGAACTTTCCGCCCTGGGAGGCTGTGTACCAGCAGACGCAACGCTGGCTGCGAGGGGGCTGTTTTGAGGCCATGGTTCAGGATTTGCGTTCGGTGCTGCGCGTGGCGCAAGGGCGGCAAGGTCAGCCGAGTGCAGTCATTCTCGACGGGCGTACGCTGCAATCGACGTGCGAGAGCGGTCCGCGCGCGGGTTACGACGGCTACAAGCGCAAACGGGGAAGCAAGGTGCATATGGCCGTCGATACACTCGGGCATTTGCTGGCAGTTCATATCACGCCGGCCAATGAACAAGAGCGCGCGCAAGTTCAGGTGTTGGCACGAGAGGTTCAGCTTGTGACCGGGCAGACTGTAAAGCTTGCTTTTGCCGACCAGGGTTATACGGGCGAAGAACCAGCGCAAGCCGCGCGGGACGAAGGCATCGAATTGCAGGTCATCAAACTGCCAGAGGCGAAGAAAGGCTTTGTCCTGCTGCCACGCCGATGGGTCGTCGAGCGCAGTTTCGGATGGCTCAATCGGTTTCGAAGACTCGCACGCGACTACGAGCGCTTGCCTGAAACACTCGCCGGCTTGCATTTCGTCGTCTTTGCCATGCTCATGCTCGTTCACGCCGCACCTGTCGTCCAAAGTGCATAACACGCTCTAAGCGCCACCATGGCCAGCTCGGCGCTGTTCGGCAACCGCAGGAAACGCGCATCGTGATGCAGACCCAGTTCCAGGCTGTACATCTCGAAGAGCATCAATTGCGGGTCCGCT
>NZ_MCGB01000082.1 GCF_001699815.1 Ralstonia pickettii
AGCGCCGCGCTGGCCTTCGTCAACACGCTGCTGGCGACCGCCGCTGCCGTGCTGTCGTGGAGCTTCGGCGAGTGGTTCGGCAAGAGCAAGCCTTCGATGCTGGGTGCCGCATCGGGTGCCGTGGCTGGCCTGGTGGCCATCACCCCGGCCGCCGGCTTTGTCGGCCCGATGGGTTCGATCGCGCTCGGCATCATCGCCGGCCTGCTGTGCCTGTGGGGCGTGAATGGCCTCAAGCGCATGCTGGGCATGGACGACACGCTGGACGTGTTCGGTGTGCACGGCGTGGGCGGTATCCTCGGCGCGCTGCTGACCGGCGTCTTCGCGGCGCCGAGCCTGGGCGGCACCGGCATCTACGACTATGTCGCCAACAAGGTAGCCGACGATTACTCGATCGGCGGCCAGCTGTGGATCCAGTTCCAGGGCGTGGCGACCACGGTCATCTGGTCTGCAGTGGTGGCGTTCATTTCGTACAAGATCGTCGATGCCATTGTTGGCCTGCGCGTGCCGGAAGAAGAGGAGCGCGAGGGCCTGGACATCACGTCCCACGGCGAAACTGCCTACGAAGACTGATCGTCTGCGTCATCCCGCAAAAGACCCGGCCGCGCGCCGGGTTTTTTGTGTCGCCACCTGAGCCGGACGTCCTTAAGTCCGATGTAAAAAAGCTTCAATTGCCTCTCGTTATGCGGGCGCTTACATTGCAGACGTGGTTTCCTCCACCTGCAGAACGCTCCCCGTATCTGTCAGGCTATTCCCCAAGCGCGGCAGCCCCGCGCTTTTTTTTTGTCCGGTTTTTTTGTGTGGCCTGCTGCACTGCCGCACAGCGCCTCTTGCGAATCCTCTTTCCTGACCGCATATCGATAGCCCGCTGTCGTCTGCAAGCTATTGTCTGTTCCTCTACAATTGGAGTGGGCGATAAATAACATCAATAGGAAGGGTATGGTTCCGCACTTGATCACCGCGCTGAACGGGCCGCTGCTTGAGCTCGAGCAGAAGATTCTTGACGCCACGCCCGCCATCGAACGCTGGTTCCGCCTGGAATGGCAGGAACACACGCCGCCGTTCTACTGTTCCGTCGATTTGCGCAACGCCGGCTTCAAGCTGGCGCCGGTCGACACGAACCTGTTCCCGGGCGGCTTCAACAACCTCGCGCCCGAGATGCTGCCGCTGGCTGTGCAAGCCGCCATGGCCGCCATCGAAAAAATCTGCCCCGACGCCAAGAACCTCCTGCTGATCCCCGAGCGCCACACGCGCAACATGTTCTATCTGCAGAACGTGGCGCGCCTGTCGCAGATCATGCGCCAAGCGGGGCTGAATGTGCGTCTCGGCTCGCTCTCCGAAGACATCACCGAGCCGACCTCGATCGATCTGCCCGATGGACAGCGCCTAGTGGTCGAACCGATTAAGCGCATCGGTACCAAGGGCCGTCGCTTGGGCATGGAAGACTTCGATCCGTGCTCGATCCTGCTGAACAACGATCTGTCAGCCGGCGTGCCGCCCATCCTCGAGAACATCAACGAGCAATATCTGCTGCCGCCACTCCATGCCGGCTGGTCGCAGCGCCGCAAGACCAACCACTTTGCCGCCTACGATGAAGTGGCCAAGAAGTTCGCCAAGCTGATCGACATCGACCCGTGGATGGTCAACCCGTACTTCACCAAATGCAGCGGACTGGACTTCCATGAGCGCGCCGGCGAGGAGGAACTCGCCCACGCGGTCGAGACGGTGCTGAAGAAAACCGCCAAGAAGTACAAGGAATACGGCGTGACCGAGACCCCCTACGTGGTGGTCAAGGCCGACGCCGGCACCTATGGCATGGGTGTGATGACCGTGCGCGATCCTTCCGAGGTCAAGGGCCTCAACCGGAAGGAGCGCAACAAGATGAGCGTGGTCAAGGAGGGCCTGGAGGTCTCCGAAGTGATCGTGCAGGAAGGCGTGCACACCTTCGAGAAGATCAACGAAGCCGTGGCCGAGCCCGTCGTCTACATGATCGACCGCTATGTGGTGGGCGGTTTCTACCGGGTTCACACGGGCCGCGGCGTTGACGAGAATCTCAATGCGCCGGGCATGCATTTCGTGCCGCTGCCGTTTGCGTCGAATTCGCTGCCGGACAGCCATGCCAAGCCGGGCGCCGGTGAGCCGAACCGCTTCTATATGTACGGCGTCGTGGCGCGCTTGGCGCTGTTGGCTGCATCGCTCGAGCTTGAGAAGACCGACCCGAACCCGCTGATCTGATCGGCCGTATCCCCGCTGCAGAAGGAACCGCCATGCGCATCCTGTTCATCGTCGATCCGCTGTCGACGTTCAAGACCTACAAGGATTCCACCTTCGCGATGATGCGCGAGGCGGCGGCGCGCGGCTATGCCATCTACACGTGCCTGCAGTCGCAGCTCACGTTGGCGAACAACGTGGTCGAAACCGTTGCCACGCCTATCGCACTGACCGGCGATGAGGACGACTGGTATCGCGCCGGCGATGCTCGCCTGCTCCCGCTCACCGGCTTTGACGCCGTGCTGATGCGCAAGGACCCCCCATTCGACATGGAATACGTCACCAGCACGTGGCTGCTGGAGATTGCCGAGCGGCAGGGCGCGCGCGTGTTCAACAAGCCGCAGGCGATTCGTGACCATTCGGAGAAGCTCGCCATCGCGCAGTTCCGCGAGTTCACCGTGCCGACCATCGTGTCCCGCGATGCCAAGCGTCTGCGCGAATTCCACGCCGAGCAGGGCGACGTCATCTTCAAGCCGCTCGACGGCATGGGCGGTGCGGGCATCTTCCGCGTGGGACCGGATGGCCTGAACCTCGGGGCGGTGATCGAATCGCTTACCGACAACGGCGCGCGCACGATCATGGCTCAGCAGTACATTCCGGCGATCCGTGAGGGCGACAAACGCATTCTCCTGATCGGCGGGTCGCCGGTGCCGCATTCGCTGGCGCGGGTGCCGATGGCGGGCGAGGTACGTGGCAATCTGGCGGCTGGCGGTACGGGCAGGGCCCAGCCGCTGTCTGAGCGCGATCAGGTGATCGCACACGCACTTGCGCCCGTGCTGTGGCAACGCGGTCTGCTGCTCGTCGGCCTCGACGTCATTGGGGATTACCTCACCGAGGTGAACGTCACCAGCCCGACGTGTTTCCAGGAAATCACGCAGCAGACGGGCTTCAATGTGGCCGGAATGTTCATCGACGCGCTGGAGCGCGCCGCAGGCAAGAGCAGCGGATTGGGCCGCAAGCCCGCCTGATTGGGCGGCATGGCCCCTCCGCCGAGGGTCCTCCACAAGGGGGAAGTCTGGAACACGGCTGCACAATTGCGCCAAATGGCCCTGATACAATCGGCGTTACACCGATTCGCTTTTCAATCATGGCAGGGATTCTGATCATCGCTCATGCGCCGCTGGCCAGCGCACTGCGCGATTGCGCTGCACACGTCTATTGCGGACAGCCTGAAGGGCTGGGCGCAATCGATGTCCTGCCCGATGCCGAGCCGGCTGCCGTGCTGGCCCAGGCGCGCGACAAGCTCGCCGAACTCATTGAAGCCAACGGCGCGCTGGTGCTGACCGACATCTTCGGGGCCACGCCCGCCAATATCGCCTCGCGCCTGGCTGATCCGGGCCGCGTGCGCGTGCTGGCCGGCGTGAACCTGCCGATGCTCGTGCGCGCCATCTGCTATCGCTCCGAAAAACTCGAACAACTTGCCGCCAAGGCCCTGGCCGGCGGCGCGCAAGGCGTACTGCAGGTCGGCTCGACAGCCGTTCAGAACCAGGTTGCCAACCATCCGGACAAATATGCTGCAGAGGGATATCACCATCATCAATAAGCTCGGGCTGCATGCGCGCGCCTCGGCCAAACTCACGCAGCTCGCCAGCAAGTTCGATAGCCAGATCAAGATGTCGCGCAACGGTCGTCAGGTCGACGCCAAGAGCATCATGGGCGTGATGATGCTGGCTGCGGGCATTGGCTCCACCGTCACGCTGGAGATCGACGGCCCGGACGAGCACGACGCCATGGATGGTCTCGTCGCGCTCATCAACGATCGCTTTGGCGAAGGCGAATAAAGCGCCCGCCGCACTCCACTTCAACGCCCGCTCCGGCCAGCGTCTATGCCTTTTACCCTTCACGGTATTCCGGTCTCGCGCGGCATCTCCATCGGCCGCGCCCACATGCTGGCGCGCGCGGCGCTCGATGTGTCGCACTACCTGGTCGACGAAGACAAGCTTGACGCTGAGGTCGAGCGCTTGCGCAGTGCCCGCGCCACCGTACGCTCCGAACTGGCCGCACTCAAGCGCGACCTCCCGAGCGATGTGCCCGAAGAGATGGGTGCCTTCCTCGATGTGCACGCGATGATTTTGGATGACGCGTTGCTCTCGCAGGTACCCGAGACGCTGATTCGCCAGCGGCGCTACAACGCAGAGTGGGCGCTCACAACGCAGCTTGAAGAGCTTATCCGCCAGTTCGGTGAAATCGAAGACGAATACCTGCGCGAGCGCAAGGCCGACATCGAGCAGGTGGTTGAACGCATTCTGAAGGTACTGGCCGGCGCGCCGGCCTTGGCGCCGGCACCGGTGGCCGTTGGCTGCGATCCGGATGCCGGCATGATCGTCGTCGCACACGATATTGCGCCGGCCGACATGCTGCAGTTCCGCGGCCAGACCTTCGCCGGCTTCGTGACCGACCTGGGCGGCCGCACCTCGCACACCGCCATCGTGGCGCGTAGCCTCGACATTCCGGCGGCGGTAGGTGTGCATAACGCGAGTACGCTGATTCGGCAGGATGACATCGTCGTCATTGACGGCGACAACGGCATCGTCATTGTCGATCCGAGCACGTCCATCCTTGAGGAATACCGCCACCGCCGCAGCGAAGGCGAGCTGCAGAAGAAGCGTCTCGAACGTCTGCGTCATACGCCTACCGTTACACTCGACGGTACGCAAATCGAACTGCAGGCGAACATCGAAATGCCCGAAGATGCGGCTGCCGCTGTCAAAGCCGGCGCCGTGGGCGTGGGCCTGTTCCGCTCCGAATTCCTCTTCATGAACCGTCGTGGCGCGCTACCTGACGAGGAAGAACAGTTCCGCGCGTACCGTACCGCCGTTGAATCGATGATGGGCCTGCCCGTCACCATCCGCACCATCGACATCGGTGCCGACAAGCCGCTGGACATCCGCGACGACGTGTTCGAGACCGCGCCCAATCCGGCGCTGGGTTTGCGGGCGATCCGCTGGTCGCTGTCAGAGCCGGCGATGTTCCTGACGCAGTTGCGCGCGCTGCTGCGGGCGTCGGCATTTGGGCCGATCAAGATTCTCGTGCCGATGTTGGCGCACGCCCGCGAAATCGACCAGACCCTGGAATTGCTGGCGCGCGCCAAGGCTTCGCTCGACGCCGACGGCCTGGCCTATGATCCGGGCATCAAGGTCGGTGCCATGATCGAGATACCGGCCGCCGTGCTGATCCTGCCAGTGTTCCTGCGCCGCATGGATTTTCTCTCGATCGGCACGAACGACCTGATCCAGTACACGCTCGCCATCGATCGCGCCGACAACGCCGTCGCGCATCTGTACGACCCGCTGCATCCAGCGGTGCTGCAATTGATCGCGCGCACCATCCGCGAAGCGCATCAGGCGGGCAAGCCCGTTTCCGTGTGCGGCGAGATGGCGGGCGACGCTTCCATGACGCGCCTGCTGCTCGGCATGGGCCTCACCGAATTCTCGATGCATCCGTCGCAGTTGCTGAGTGTCAAGCAGCAGATCCTGCGCTCGGACCGCCCGCGCTTGATGCGCGAGGCCGACCGCCTGCTGCACGCCTGCGAGCCGGCCGAAATCGAAGAGGCGCTCGGCGCGCTGGCGCGGGCTTGATGCGCGCATCTCAAAAGCGCCGGCTGCACCGAGTGTCGCACCGGCACATCGCCTTCCACGGGCATGACCTCGCTCTAAGTGACTGAAATTGCACGTCTTTCTCTGAAAAGACGGCCCACATGCACCTGCATGACCCTCCGCTCGAAATGGTGCAGAACAAGAATTGTTCTCATTTCCATTCTCTGTTATTCTGGTTTCACAGCGCGTTCTGAGCGCTGCGGAGGAATCCCGTGTACGTCTGTATTTGCAACCAAGTGACCGACCGCGAAATCCATGGCGCCGCCCGTCTGGGCGTGTCGACGATGGACGAACTCGCCGAAACGCTCGGCGTGGGAACGTGCTGCGGACAATGCCGGGACTGCGCCAAGCAGGTGCTCGCCGAGGCGGTGAGCTGCATCCCCGTCGACCAGACCTTGGGCCGTGCCAGCACGCATGCCATAATCGAACGTCGCGACGAGCCCGTCGCCAATGATCAGGCCATCGTGGCTGGTGCATTGGCTGCCTGATCTCCCGTCTTTTCCTGTCGCCGCGAATTGCCGCCCAGGCGCTGAGCCTCGGTGGCATTTGTTGCTTTCTGGTCAGGCACGGGGCTCGCCTTGAACGGACGCGTGCGTGCGTCCATCACCGCAGTTGCACTTTGCTGGAGCCCCAAGAATGAAAGGCGATAAGAAGGTCATCCAATATCTGAACGCCCAGCTCAAGAACGAGCTGACCGCCATCAACCAGTATTTCCTCCACGCGCGCATGTACGGCCACTGGGGGCTCAAGCGCATCGGGGACCACGAATACAAGGAGTCGATCGGCGAGATGAAGCATGCCGATCGCCTGATCGAGCGCATCCTGATGCTCGACGGCCTGCCCAACCTGCAGGACCTGGGCAAGATCTTCATCGGCCAGGACACGAAAGAGATCATCGAATGCGACTTGAAGCTTGAGCGCGCAGCACACGGCACCGTGGTCGAGGGCATTGCCTACTGCGAATCGGTCAAGGATTACGTCAGCCGCGAAATTCTGGTCGACATCCTGGACGACACCGAAGAGCACATCGACTGGTTGGAAACGCAGCTTGAGCTGATCGACAAGGTCGGCATTCAGAACTACCTGCAATCGCAGATGGAGCCTGAGGGCGAATAAGGCTCGTCAGCCGCAAAAAAGAAGGAGGCCTCGGCCTCCTTTTTTGTCGTGCGTGTACCGGCGCGTCAGTGCATGCCCCCGCAGACCGGACAGGACGGCTGTCGAGCGATGCGCATCGTCGTCCATTCCATCGTTAAACCGTCGAGCATCAGAAGGCGGCCGGCAAGCGAACTGCCGATGCCGGCGATCAGCTTGAGTGCCTCGGCGGCCTGCACCGTACCCACCATGCCCACCAGCGGCGAGAACACGCCCATCGTTGCGCACGCCACGTCGGGCGCGGGCTCGTCGGGTGGGAACAGGCAGGCGTAGCAGGGGCCGCCGGCGCGGCTGTCGAACACGCTGATCTGTCCGTCGAAACGGATGGCTGCGCCCGACACCAGCGGCACGCCAGCCCGCACGCAGGCAAGGTTGGTGGCCTGGCGAGTGCCGAAGTTATCGGAGCAGTCCAGTACCACGCTCACGCCATCAAGGCGTGCGCCGATGGCATCCGTATCGAGCCGGCGCTGCACGGCATGCACGCGCACGTCGGGATTCAGCCGGGCGATGGCCGCCTGCGCGGATGCCACCTTCGGCTGCCCGACCGATTCCGTTGTGTGGATGATCTGGCGCTGCAGGTTGGTCAGGTCCACCGTGTCGTCGTCGACGATGGTGAGCGTGCCTATGCCCGCCGCCGCCAGATACGGCAGGGCCGCAGCGCCCAGCCCGCCCGCGCCGATGACAAGCGCATGGCTTTCAAGCAGGCGCGTCTGCCCCTCGATGCCGATTTCGTCGAGCAGGATATGGCGCGAGTAGCGCAGCAGTTGATCGTCGTTCATGGTGGTGCAATGAAAAAGGCCGTGCAGTGCACGGCCTCGTAAGTTTGCCAGTGTTTGCCGGCAGGTGTCTTATCGTGCGCCGGTGGGCTCCGGCGCAGGCTGCACGCCGCTGGCCGGAACATTGGGCTTCGGTGCAGGCGGCTCGGAAGCCGGTGTGGCCTTGCCCTTGGGCAGCTTGGCCGGGGCGCTAGAATCCTTGGCCGCCGGCGATTTCACCGCCTTGTCCGGCACCGCGGCAGCCGCGGCTTCCAGCACCGACTTCGAGCGCTTGACCGGCTGACCCTTCAGGTCGGCAAGGGCTTGCTGGAGCATGAAATCTTCGGCCGAACCGAACTCGATCGGCTTCTTGTTGCGCTCCTTCTCGCGCTGCTCGGGCGTCTTCTTGGCGTTTTCTTCTTCCAGGCGACGCAGCTCTTCAACGCGGCGCTTTTCGCGCTCGGTCATCTCGGCTTCTTCCGATTCCTGCTTGTTGTGCAGGTGGCGTTCGGTGTCGATTTCGCGCGTGATCAGCGCGTCGTCCGGGTCGCCGTCCGGGTTCTGGTCAACCGGAATATCCGGGCGGATGCCCTTGGCCTGAATCGACTTGCCCGACGGCGTGTAGTAGTAGGCGATGGTCAGCTTGATGCCGGTGTCGTTCGACAGCGGACGCACCGTCTGCACCGAGCCCTTGCCGAAGGTCGTCTTGCCCATCGTCTTGGCACGGTGATGATCCTGCAGCGCGCCGGCCACGATTTCTGAGGCCGAAGCCGTGTAGGCGTTGGTCAGCACGATGATCGGCACGGTCTTGAACTCGGGATCCAGGCCCACCAGAGGGTCGGAATCCAAGTTGCTCAAGCGGTAGTTTGCGAAGGTCGCCTTGTACGTGCGCTTGGCATCTGGCACCTGGCCGTTGGTCGACACCACCGTCGCGTCCGGCGGCAGGAATGCAGCCGACACCCCAACTGCTGCCTGCAGCACGCCACCGCCGTTGTTGCGCAGGTCCAGGATCAGGCCCTTGAGGTGGGGGTCCTGTTTCGCCAGGTCATTGAGCTTCTTGGCCAGGTCCGGCACAGTGCGTTCCTGGAAGCTGGTAATGCGCACCCAGGCAATGCCGTTGTCCAGCATCTTTGCCTTGACCGACTGCACCTGGATCTCGGCGCGAGTGATGGTCAGCGGGAACGTGCGCTCTTCCTTCTTGCGGTAGATGGTCAGCGTGACCTTCGTGCCCGGGGCACCGCGCATGCGCTTGACGGCTTGCTCCAGCGGCATGCCGCGCACGGGCTTGTCGTCGATGCGGGTGATCAGGTCGCCCGGCTGCACGCCGGCGCGGAAGGCGGGGGTGTCTTCGATCGGGTTGATGACCTTAACCAGACCTTCTTCCTGCGAGATCTCGATGCCCAGACCGGCGAAGCGGCCTTGGGTCCCTTCCTGCAGCTCCTGGAAGTCCTTCTTATCCAGGTAAGCCGAATGCGGGTCGAGGCTGGCGACCATGCCCTTGATGGCTTCGGTCAGCAGCTTGTCGTCGTCCACCGGCTCGACATATTCACGCTTGATTTGGCCAAAGATGTCCGCCATGAGCCTGAGCTTTTCCAGCGGGAGCGGGCCGACCGTCGCGTTTTGCGCGGTGGCGGAGAGCTGGAGCGTCGCCAGGACCCCGGTGACGAGGCCGATGGCGATCAAGCTGATGTTCTTGAGCGAAGTTCGCATGTGTCGAGCGTGGACGTGGGAACAGTAGATAAACATGGCCCGGGACGGCTCGCGCACATCCCGGGCTACAGGCTTCGACAGTATAAAGGCGTTGGAGTGCCGCAGCGCCCGTTACGGTTTATTTCGACTTGCCTTGGCTGGCCACCGCCGCGAGCGACGCGGCAATCGCTTCCTGGTCGCCCAGGTAGTAATGGCGGATCGGCTTGAGGTTGGCGTCCAGCTCATACACAAGCGGCGTGCCGTTGGGAATGTTCAGGCCGACGATGTCCGCGTCGGAGATGCCGTCCAGGTACTTCACCAGCGCGCGAATGCTGTTGCCGTGCGCGGCGATCACCACGCGCTTGCCGCTCTTGATGGCCGGTGCAATCGATTCTTCCCACAGCGGCATGACGCGTGCGACGGTGTCCTTCAGGCATTCGGTCAGGGGCACCTGCTCGCGCGTGAGTCCCGCGTAACGCGGGTTGCCGAAGGCGTCGTTGTCGGCGCCGGGCTCCAGCGCGGGCGGCGGCGTGTCGTAGCTGCGGCGCCAGACGAGAACTTGCTCGTCGCCATATTGCGCGGCGGTTTCTGCCTTGTTCAGGCCCGACAGCGCCCCGTAGTGACGCTCGTTCAGACGCCATTCGTTGCGGGTCGGGATCCACATCAGGTCCATTTCGTCCTGCACGTGCCAGAGCGTGCGGATCGCGCGCTTGAGCACCGAGGTGTAGGCCAGATCGAACGTGAAGCCGGCTTCGCGCAGCAGCTTGCCGCCTTGGCGGGCCTGGGCGACGCCCGTGTCGGTCAGGTCGACGTCGACCCAGCCGGTGAAACGGTTCTCCAGATTCCACGTCGATTCGCCGTGGCGGATGAGGACGAGCTTATGCATGACTGCCATGATGAGAAGTGAGAAAACCTGCGCGGGGCTGTGGCGACGTGTCGTACGTCATCGTGCAGCCGCTGAAACCGACTATTTTATAATGCCGCGGGCATTGGGCCCCCGAATCGTTCGGCTGATATTCGCCCAGTAGACTTGCTCGACCCATCCCAGGAAACCGATACCGTGAAGTTCTTCGCCGATTACAACAACCTCGCACTGCTTGCCGTCGCCATCGTTTCGGGTCTGCTGCTGCTCTGGGCGCCCATCCAGCGCCGCATTGCGGGCGGCGGTGGCGCCAAGGTAGGTGCTTCGGCGGCCACCCAGCTCATCAATCGCCGCAATGCTGTGGTGGTGGATGTGCGTGAAAACGCTGAATACGCCGCCGGCCATCTGCCGCAAGCCAAGCACGCGCCGCTTGGGGAGCTTGCAGGCAAGGCTGCCGGGCTTGCAAAGAACAAAGAGACCCCCATCATCCTCGTGTGCCAGACCGGCCAGCGCGCTGGGCGGGCCCAAGCAGTCCTGAAGCAGGCCGGTTACAGTGAGGTGTATTCGCTGGAGGGCGGATTGGCCGCCTGGCAACAAGCTGGCCTTCCGGTTGTGAAATAAAGAAACGAGGTTGAAGTTATGGCGCACGTGGTCATGTACAGCACCACCGTCTGCCCCTATTGCGTGGCAGCGGAACGACTCCTGAAGCAGCGCGGTGTTGAGCAGATCGAGAAGATCCTGATCGACCGCGAACCCGGAAAGCGCGAAGAGATGATGACGCGCACGAACCGCCGCACGGTTCCGCAGATCTACATCGACGAGCGCCACATCGGCGGCTTCGACGATCTGTCTGCGCTGGACCGCGAAGGTGGCTTGGTTCCGTTGCTGGCTGCTTGATTCGGCGGACTGCGCACCACACAGAAATGCCCGGCTTAGACCGGGCGTTGTACTTTCAGGCCGGCTCTCATAGCGGGCACCATCTGGTCATGTACCATACGCGTCTTGCGCGGCGGACGCTTCCGCCAAGCACTGTCCACATCCTATTTGAAGGCGAGTCATGAGCGACCAGCAACAGCAGCAACCGGGCCAGGATGGCCAGCCGTTCTTCAACATCCAGCGCGTCTATCTGAAGGACCTGTCGCTGGAGCAACCGAACTCGCCGCACATCTTCCTCGAGCAGGAACAGCCGTCCGTGGAAGTGCAGGTCGACGTCGCCGCTTCGCAACTGGCTGAAGGCGTGTTCGAAGTGACCGTCATCGGTACCGTGACGACCAAGGTGCAAGAGAAGGTGGCGTTCCTGGTGGAAGCCAAGCAAGCTGGCATCTTCGATATCCGCAACGTGCCGGCCGAACAGATGGACCCGCTGCTGGGTATCGCCTGCCCGACCATCGTGTACCCGTACCTGCGCTCGAACATTGCCGACACCATCGGCCGCGCCGGCTTCCAGCCGATCCACCTGGCCGAGATCAACTTCCAGGCGCTGTACGAACAACGCCTGGCCGCTGCCATGGAGCAGCAAGGCCAAGCCGGTGGCACTGGTCTGGTGATGCCGGACGGCTCGAAGGCCACCCACTAAGTACGAGGCGCACTGCGCCAGAGGCCCGCGCCAGCCGCACGCTTGCGCGGGCTTTTTTTGCCCGACCTGTTGCTCGACCTTTGCCTGACCGATGTTGAACACGCGCATGCGAATTTCCGTTTTGGGTGCCGGTGCCTGGGGCACTGCCCTGGCCAGCCACGCCGCGCAATCGCACGACGTCATGCTGTGGGGGCGTGACGCGAACCTCGTCGCGCAGATGGCCGCCACACACATCAACGCGCCGTATTTGCCGGGCATGACGCTGCGGGCGTCGTTGCATTTTTCTGCTGATCTGCAAGCCGCGCTCGACCATGCGGCGGGCGACGACGCGCTCGCCGTCATCGCTTCACCTGTCGCCGGGCTGGCTGACCTGACCCGCACGATTGCCGCGCACGGCGGCGTGCGCAACGTGATCTGGCTGTGCAAGGGGTTCGACCCCGAAACCAGCGCACTGCCGCACGCCATCGTCGCCGATGTGCTGAAGGTGTCTGGCCGTACCGACCTCGCTGTCGGGGTGCTGTCGGGGCCGAGTTTCGCCAAGGAAGTCGCGCAGGGTTTGCCGTGCGCCATGACGGTCGCCTCGACCAGCGATGCGCTGTGCAAGCTCACGCAGCGCGGTTTTCACCATCACGCGATGCGCGTGTATGCAAGCGATGACCTCGTCGGCGTGGAAGTGGGCGGTGCCGTTAAGAACGTGCTCGCCATTGCGACAGGCGCCGCCGACGGCCTGGGCCTCGGGCTGAACGCGCGCGCCGCACTGGTCACGCGCGGGCTGGCCGAGATGACGCGCCTGGGGTTGGCGCTCGGTGGTCGGCTGGAAACATTCATGGGGCTGACTGGCGTGGGCGATCTGCTGCTGACCGCCACCGGCGATCTGTCACGCAACCGCACGGTCGGGATGCAGCTTGCGCAGGGCCGCACGCTCGACGACATCCTGCACAGCCTCGGTCACGTCGCCGAAGGCGTGCGTTGTGCGCGTGCCGTTGCGGCGCTCGCGCGCGCCAAGGGCGTGGACATGCCGATCACCTTTACCGTCTGCGAAGTCCTGTTCGAAGGGCTTCCTGCTGCGAAGGCGGTCGAGCGTCTGCTGCAGCGCGACGCCAAATCCGAATCGGCACGCTAGTCACGCCGCAATCAAGGGGCGCGTCAGGCTCAGGCGCCGCCCGCGAACCCGTTCTGCCGCCACGCTTCGAACACCACCACTGCCACGGTGTTCGATAGATTCAGGCTGCGGTTGTCCGGCCGCATCGGCAGGCGAATCCGCTGAGAAGCGGGAAACCACTCGCGCCGCTCCTCCGACAACCCGCGCGTTTCCGACCCGAAGACAAACCAGTCGCCCGGCTGGAACGCCACGCTGGCAAACGGCGTCGAGCCGCGCGTGGTGAGCGCAAACATGCGCGTGGGATCGGGCTGCGCATCGCGCAGGAAGGCGTCCCAATCGGCATGCACGCGCATCGTCGCGTACTCGTGGTAATCGAGGCCGGCGCGGCGCATGCGGGCATCTTCGAGCGGAAAACCCAACGGTTCGATCAGATGCAGTTGCGCGCCCGTGTTGGCGCACAGGCGGATCACATTGCCGGTGTTGGGCGGGATTTCGGGTTCGACAAGGATGACGTTGAACATGACCGGGCGGCAGGAGGAATTTCGGCGGCGAGCTTATCCACATTGGGAAGGGTTGTCACCCCGCCACAGCTTGGCACAAACAGCGCGACACAATGTCGCACAAGCACGTGATCAAGGCGTGCGCAAGGCGACAACGTTGGTGACGCGGGTCGCGCCGGCGCGTTTGAGCTGCGTGGCGATCTCGCCAAGGGTCGTGCCGGTGGTCATCACATCGTCAACGACTCCGATGTGACGCCCCGCGATGCGCGCCGGCTCGGCAACGACAAATGCGCCGTGGAGGTTGGCCAGCCGCTCGGCGCGATCCAGCGTGGCCTGCGCGACGTTGTCGCGCACACGCTGCAGGGCGCCGGCGTGGGCCGGAATGTCCAATCGGCGGGCGATCCGGCGGGCAACCTCCCATGCCTGGTTGTAGCCGCGCGAGCGCAGGCGGGCCGGCGAAAGCGGCACTGGCAGCAGCATGTCCGGCAGGTCGCCCGGCGCCGCCGCGAGTGCGTTGCCCAATTGGGCTGCCAGCCAATCTGCCAATGGCAATTGCGCCCGAAATTTCAATCCAGTGACAAGGTGGTCGAGCGGCCAGGCGTAGTCGGCGATGACGACGGTCGCGTCAAAGTCGGGCGCGCCGGCCAAACATGTGCGGCAATGCCGGGCGGCGTGCCGGGCATCCAGTGCAATGGCGCATTGGATGCAGCGCCGCCTGTGCAGATGCGAGGCCAGGTCGCCCGTGCAGCCGTTGCACACCAGGTCGCCCTGAACCGCGCCGCAAAGCGCGCAGGCGCATGGCAACAAATGGCGCAGTCCTGCCCGAAACCATGCCGATAACGCGTGTTTATGCATGCAAAAAGCCGCTATCCAAGCCGATTTGCGGCTTCTGCGCTATCAGACGGCGCCTCAAACTGCGGGCCGGTATACTTGGCGACCGCAGTGTTCCGTCCCGCCTTGTCGATGTCTGATCCCGTCCTTGCTCGCCCTGCCGCCTTGCGGCGCGCCTTCGATCGCCGCGCCGCGCGTTTCGCCGACGTGGACTTTTTGCTGCGCGAAGTGGGCAGTCGCATGCAGGACCGGCTGTCCTACATCAAGGCCACGCCTGTCCGCGCGCTGGATTTGGGTTGCGGTCTGGGACAAGGCTTGGCGGTGCTGCGTGCGCAATATCCGGATGCGCAGATCTGCGGGGTGGACTGGTCGTCCGCCATGCTGGCGCAAGCGCAGAAACTCGACCCGCAGCGCACTGACGCCGGATGGCTCGGCAGGCTGCTGAAGAAGCGGCCGGTCTTTGACTTTGCCCAGGCGGACTTTCGCGCTTTGCCCTTTGCTGGCGCGTCGTTCGACCTGCTGTGGTCGAACCTGGCGCTGCACTGGGACCCGGCGCCGCACGCGATCTTTCCAGAGTGGCACCGCATCACCACGGAAGGCGGCCTGCTGATGTTCAGCCTGTTCGGTCCGGATACCCTGCGCGAGCTGCGCAGCGCCCTGGCCGGCATCGACGCGGGCGTCCATACGCTGCGCTTTGTCGATATGCACGACATTGGCGACATGCTGGTGCACAGCCGCTGGTCTACACCCGTCATGGACATGGAGCAGATCACGATCACCTACGAAACGCCGCAGGCGTTGCTGGCCGATGTGCATTTGCTGGGCGGCATGGCCGGCTTGACGGACGAAGCCGGCCACAGTCTCGCGGGCGCCGGCCTGCACACGCCCCGCTGGCGCCAGCGACTATTCGACGCATTCGACGCGCAACGCAATCCCGATGGGCTGATTCCGCTGACCTTCGAAATCGTCTACGGCCACGCCTGGAAGCTTGCGCCCACCCAGCGGCAGGCGCTGGACGAGCAGGGAAGGGCGATGATCCCGATCGATCAGATCGGTCGCAAACCGCGCGCCTGAAGCGCTTTTAGTGCGGGAACGGCATTGGCTCGGCCTTGTCAAGCCGGGACTTGCATAAAGGCGCTTTACCTTGTTCGGGGTCAATCGCGGCCATATAATGCGCCAGTTTGTCGCAGCAGTCCCCCAAAGGCCTATCCCGTTTTTTGCCACGGGCGAACCGTTCGGGTATGCATCCGAGGCAGGAGTGGTTCAATGCACGACATTGAAACCGTGCTCCACCCAGCATGCGGCGCCTCCACCATCTCGGAATCGCCGCGCAAGAACTGGCTCATGAAGCGAAACTGCTCGCTTTCAACCCGCCAGATTGGCTGGTCCACCCCCTTGGTCGTCATTCCCCCGTTCGTAATCGCTTGGTTTTCTGCCTGGCAAGTCGCGTGATTGGTGTTGCCTGATGCGGGGCTGGAGGTCGCGATTCTCGGATGGGCATTGCTGTACTATGCCCGCCACGCCTCCGATTACGGGCACGTCTGGCCGGAAGATGGCGCGCGCGTGATCCAGCAGGTGAGCGCCAGGCGGCGCAAGCTTGCGGACGAGCTTTCCCGGTGTTTGGGACACGGGCAACCAACCCAGGTCTCATGAGCCGCGCACCGGGGCAGAGTGGAATCTGTCAATTGGGTAGATAAAAAATGAAAATGTTGAATAAGACATTGGCAAGTTTGCTGGCGGCAGGCTCCCTCCTCGCCCTCAGTCAAACGGCCCTGGCAGTGGAAGACATGCCAGGCGGCCCCGCAGTGCGGCAGCTTAATCTCGCGCCTCCGGTCACCAAGATCGCCGCCGAGATCCATTGGCTGCACTGGATGATGCTGATCATCTGTATCGTGATCTTCATCGGTGTTTTCGGGGTGATGTTCTACTCCATTTTCAAGCACCGTAAGTCGGTCGGTCACAAACCGGCGACGTTCCATGAAAGCACCACGGTCGAAATCATCTGGACCATCGTGCCGTTCCTGATCGTGATCGGGATGGCGCTGCCGGCCACCAAGGCCGTGGTCGCCATGAAGGACACCACCAACTCCGACCTCACCATCAAGGCCACCGGCTACCAGTGGAAGTGGGGTTACGACTACCTGAAGGGCGAAGGCGAGGGCATCTCGTTCCTCTCCACGCTCACCACGCCGCGCGACCAGATCAACAACCAGGCGCCCAAGTCGAACACGTACCTGATCGAGGTCGACAACGAGCTGGTCGTGCCGGTCAACCGCAAGGTGCGCATCGTCACGACCGCCAACGACGTGATCCACTCGTGGATGATCCCGGCGTTCGGCGTGAAGCAGGATGCGATTCCGGGCTTCGTGCGCGACGCATGGTTCAAGGCAGAGAAGGTCGGCGTCTATCGCGGCCAGTGCGCCGAGCTTTGCGGCAAGGAACACGCCTTCATGCCGATCGTCGTGCGCGTGCTCTCGCAGGACGACTACACCAAGTGGGTCGACGGCAAGAAGAAGGAAATGGCCGCCAAGGCCGATGATCCGAACAAGACCTACACGCTGGAAGAGCTGAAGTCGCGCGGCGAGAAGGTCTACACCGCCAACTGCGCGGTCTGCCACCAGCCGAACGGTAAGGGCGGTGGCCCGTTCCCGGCCCTTGATGGCTCGAAGATCGCCAATGGCCCGCTGGCCGACCACGTTGGCATCGTGCTGCACGGCAAGGGCGCGATGCCGCCCTGGGCTTCGGCGCTGAACGATGTCGAAATCGCTGCCGTCGTCACTTACGAGCGCAACAACTGGGGTAACCATACCGGTGACCTGCTGCAGCCGACGCAAGTGAAGGATGCGCGCGGCGGCAAGATGCCCGAAGGTGGGGCTGCCAAGACCGCTACAACTGAATCCGCCGGTAAGGTGGCGTCCAAACAAGCGAATGCGGCCGAAGACCGCAACGCTGGCTGATTGATCGTCTGCGTGACGAACCGAACCTAGGAGTTCCTCGATGAGCACCGCTGTTACGCACCCGCAAGATCACGCGCACGGTCATGGAGACGACCACGCGCACGACCATCCGCACGGCTGGCGCCGTTGGCTGTTCGCGACCAACCACAAGGACATCGGTACGCTGTATCTGCTGTTCTCTTTCATGATGCTGCTTTCAGGCGGCACGCTGGCCCTGCTGATCCGCCTTGAGCTGTTCCAGCCCGGCCTGCAGTTCTTCCATCCGGAGCTGTTCAACCAGTTCACCACCCTGCATGGCCTGATCATGGTGTTCGGCGCCATCATGCCGGCCTTCGTGGGCTTTGCGAACTGGATGATCCCGCTGCAGGTTGGCGCGTCCGACATGGCGTTTGCGCGGATGAACAACTTCAGCTTCTGGCTGCTGCCGCCTGCTGCGCTGCTGCTGGTGGGCTCGTTCTTCGCCCCGGGCGGCGCCACCGCTGCCGGCTGGACGCTCTACGCGCCGCTGTCGGTGCAGATGGGCCCGGGCATGGACATGGCGATCTTCGCGATCCACATCATGGGCGCATCGTCGATCATGGGCGCGATCAACATCATCGTGACCATCCTGAACATGCGCGCGCCGGGCATGACGCTGATGAAGATGCCGATGTTCTGCTGGACGTGGCTGATCACGGCGTACCTGCTGATCGCCGTGATGCCGGTGCTGGCAGGCGCGATCACCATGGTGCTGACCGACCGCCACTTCGGGACGAGCTTCTTCTCGGCAGCCGGCGGCGGTGACCCGGTGATGTACCAGCACATCTTCTGGTTCTTCGGGCACCCCGAGGTGTACATCATGATCTTGCCGGCGTTCGGTATCGTCAGCCAGATCGTGCCGGCCTTTGCGCGCAAGCCGCTGTTCGGCTACAGCTCGATGGTGTATGCCACGGCGTCGATCGCCATCCTGTCGTTCATCGTGTGGGCACACCACATGTTCACGACCGGTATGCCCGTCACCGGCCAGCTGTTCTTCATGTACGCGACGATGCTGATTGCGGTGCCGACCGGCGTGAAGATCTTCAACTGGGTGGCCACGATGTGGCGCGGCTCGATGACGTTCGAGACGCCGATGCTGTTTGCGATCGGCTTCATCTTCGTGTTCACGGTGGGCGGCTTCACGGGCCTGATCCTGGCCGTGGCCCCGATCGACATCCAGCTGCAGGACACCTACTACGTGGTGGCGCACTTCCACTACGTGCTGGTGGCTGGTTCGCTGTTCGCGCTGTTCGCGGGCTTCTACTACTGGGGCCCGAAGTGGTCGGGCTACATGTACAGCGAGACGCGCGGCAAGATCCACTTCTGGGGTTCGATGATCACGTTCAACCTCACGTTCTTCCCGATGCACTTCCTGGGCCTGGCAGGCATGCCGCGCCGCTATGCGGACTACCCGCAGCAGTTTGCCGATTTCAATGCGATCGCGTCGATCGGAGCTCTGGGCTTCGGTCTGATGCAAGTGTATTTCTTCTTCTTCGTGGTGCTGCCGTCGTACCGCGGTGGCGAGAAGGCTGCCGACAAGCCTTGGGATGGCGCGGAAGGCCTGGAGTGGACCGTGCCGTCGCCGGCGCCGTTCCACACCTTTGAAGAACCGCCGCACGTGAAGTAATGCAGGTGTTGCGGGGCTGGCGAGTGCCGGCTCCGCGATCCTCCGGACAAACGATGTCGAATCCAGAAAAAAGCCCAACGCCCGAGCAACGCGCTGCCAACCGTCGCCTGGGGTTGATCCTCGGCACGATCGCGCTGGTTTTCTTTCTGGGTGTGATTTTCAAGCGCGTGGTGTTCGGCGGCTAGCCGGGCAAGCGACGCGCTGGTCGCTGAACCGAGATTTCGCGAGACCCCTATGAGCCAGACACCGGCGCAGCCGGACCCGACCCAAAACGACAAAGCTCTCGAGCGCGGCCTGAACCGTTCCATGCTCGGCAAGCTGGCCGTCGTGGTCGCGATCATGTTCGGCTTCGGCTACGCGATGGTGCCGTTGTACAAGAAGATCTGCGAGATCACGAACATCAACGTGCTGAACACGCGTGATGAGGATGGCGGCGCGCTGCGCAACTCCCAGGTCGACAAGACGCGCACGATCACGGTGGAATTCGATTCGAACAGCCAGGGGCCGTTCCGCTTCCGCCCGGTCAAGAACAGCATGGATGTGCACCCCGGCGAGATCAGCCAGATCGTCTACGAGGTGGTGAACAAGGAGGGGCGTACGGTGGAGGCGCAGGCCATCCCGAGTTACGCGCCCAAGCAGGCAACCGAGTTCTTCAAGAAGATCGAGTGTTTCTGTTTCAAGCAGCAGACGCTGACGGCCAACGAATCACGCGAGATGCCGGTGGTGTTTGTGATTGATCCGGATCTTCCCAAGGACGTGAAGACGATCACTCTGTCCTACACTTTCTTTGAAATCCACGCGCCGTCGGTCATTGCGCCGGCGATGCCGAACAAGGGAACGTGAGGACATGGACGACCTGAAGGAAGCGACCAAGCGGCGCGCATCATTCGCACAGACGATGAAGGCGGTGTTCTGGTCCTTCTTCGGGGTGCGCAAAGGCCGCGACCACGACCGTGACATGGCGCAGTTGAATCCGGTGCACGTGATCGTGGCGGGCATTCTGGCGGCGGTGATCTTTGTGGTTGTGTTGTTGCTGATCGTGCGAGCCGTGGTCGGTTGAGGATTGAGCAGGTTGAGGAGACGGCCCCGCAGCATGGGCCGGGCAATATCGAGTGGATTCTTAAAAAAATAGAGCTGGAGAAAAAGAGATGAGTGCGAATCGAGCAAACGCTCCGTACTACTTCGTGCCCGGGCCCTCGCGGCATCCGATTACGGCAAGCCTCGGCCTGCTGATCGTGCTGTTGAGCTCCGCTGCATGGGTGAATGCCCAGCCGTGGGCCCCGTGGACGTTCCTGGTCGGGCTGCTGTGGTTCCTCTTTGTGCTGCGCGCGTGGTTTGCCGACGCCATCTCCGAATCCGAGACCGGCAAGTACGGCGACCGCGTGGATGCCTCGTTCCGCTGGTCGATGAGCTGGTTCATCTTCTCGGAAGTGATGTTCTTCGCGGCGTTCTTCGGCGCGCTGTTCTATGCCCGCACGATCGCCATGCCGTGGCTGGGCGATCTGAACAACAAGCTGCTGTGGCCGGACTTTAACGCGCTATGGCCGAACGCTGGCCCCGCCGGCACGGTATCACCGTTCACGACGATGGGCCCGTGGCCGATCCCGACCATCAACACGGCGCTGCTGCTGACCTCCGGTGTGACGCTCACGTGGGCACATCATGCGCTGCGTGAAGGCAAGCGCGCGCAGGTCATCCAGGGTCTGCTGCTGACGATCCTCCTGGGCTTTACGTTCATGGGCTTCCAGGCGTTCGAATACATCCACGCCTATCACGAACTGAACCTGAAGCTGACCTCGGGCATCTACGGTTCGACGTTCTTCCTGCTGACGGGCTTCCACGGCTTCCACGTGACCATGGGCGCCATCATGCTGTCGGTGGTGCTGGGGCGTGTGATCAAGGGCCACTTCACGCCGGAGCATCACTTCGCATTCGAAGGCGCCGCGTGGTACTGGCACTTTGTGGACGTGGTGTGGCTGGGCCTGTACGTGGTGGTGTACTGGCTGTAAGACAGCATGGGAATGGGGCAGCGCAGCGCCGCCCCGTAGCACGGCCCACGACAGGTGAAGACAATGCCGCAGACGGGACACCGCTGCGGCGTTTTCGTTTTTCTGGCGTGACGGATTTGCCGTGGCTACTGGCCGAATTGGATGCCGGTGCTGTGGATCCACCCCAACCGATTGGCGACCAGGATGAAGATGAACAGCGCGATCGAGAAACCGACGCGGAACATCAAGGATCGAACGGTCCGGTTGCTGTGGCCCTTGTCGCGCATCAGGAAGAACAGCGCGGAGGCAAGGCTGCCGAGGATCAGCAGAAACGCAATGGCAACGACGATGCGCATGGAGGGTTGCCGGTTGGGCAATGACGGGTTGGAAATGGCTGCCGGGCATTATCTCACCGAGGCCGCGCAATGACCGAGCGCGTACCGATGCGACGCTGGTTTGCGCCTGTGCCGATGTTGGCAGGTGTGGCACTGATCGCGCTCACGAGCTTGCTGGGGCGTTGGCAGCTGACGCGTGCGCACGAGCGCATCGAGCGCCAAGCCCGCATTATGGCGCTGGAAAATGCGCCCGCCCAGCGCATCACAGCTCAGCCGGTGACAGCAGATTCAGTAATGTACAGGCCGGTGCTGCTGCGTGGAACGTTCGACGTGGCGCACACGGTGCTGCTCGAGAACCGCCCGCACGTCACCAACGACGTATCGCGCCCGGGTTTCGAGGTGCTCATCCCGCTGATGCTGGAAGGTGCGGGCGGGCGCGCCGTGTTGGTCGACCGGGGCTGGTTGCCGCGCGATCCGGCCGATCGCACGCGCATCGCGCCGTACACCACGCCGGCGGGCGAAGTGCAGGTCGAAGGGATGGCGGTGCCGCATGCCAGCCGAGTCTTCAGTCTGGGCAGCAAGGACGGCGCTGATGAAGTTGGCCAGCGACTTAGGCAGAATATCGACCTCGACGCTTTCTCGCGCGAAATCGGCGTGCCGCTCCAACCCTTCGTGGTGCAGCAGCAGTCCGACGTGGAGGACGGCCTGTTGCGCGATTGGCCGCGCGCAGACTTGGGCGCTGAGCGCAATTACGGTTACGCATTCCAATGGTTTGCGATGGCGGCGGCAGTGCTTGGGCTGATGGTCTTCTACAGCGTGCGGCGTTATCGCCGCTTGGCAGGCACCTCCGAGCCTGCCTGAATACGAACTCGCGTTGCGGCTTAGTGCCGCAGCTGAATGTATTGGGAATCACATGGTGAATCAGGAATCTGCACCCGGCGCGCCGGGCACACTCGGGTCGTCCGAAGACCCGCGCATCGACGCGCGCACACGCCGCGGCCGCTTGATGATGCTGTTCCTGCTGCTGGTGTGCGCCTCTCCGGTGATCGCGTCGTACCTTGCGTATTACGTCTTCACCCCCGCCGGCGGCAAGGCGGCGTACGGCGCGCTGGTCGATCCGCAGCGCCCCATTCCGACCGGTCTGATGGTGCAGGACGAGCACGGTGCTGAAGTGCCGCTCGCCAGCCTCAAGGGCAAATGGCTGATGGTGTCCGTAGATGGCAGCGCCTGCGACGACAACTGCGCGCGCAAGCTGTTCACCATGCGCCAGCTGCGCATCGGCCAGGGCCCGGACCGCGACCGTATCGTCCCTGTCTGGCTAGTGACCGACCGGGGGGAGATCGACCCGCGCCTCATCAAGGCTTACAACGACGATTACGGTGCCGTGCGCTTCCTGCGCGCGCCCGATCTGCCTAAGAACTGGCTTGCCGACGGCAAGACGCCGCCCACAGACCACCTCTTCCTGGTCGATCCGCTCGGCAACCTGATGATGCAGTTCCCGAAAGATCCGGATCCGAAGAAGGTGCGCGCAGACATGACGCGGCTCTTGAAGTATTCGCGCATCGGATAAGCCATGCTGCTGCAACTTGCTTCCATTGGCATCCTGATCGCGCTGATCCCACTCTGTTACGTGCTGGTCAAAGGGGATCGCAACAAGTACCGGAAGCTGGTGTGGATCACCGCTTTCCTCACGCTGGACTTGATCATGTTCGGCAGCTTCACGCGTCTGACGGATTCAGGCCTCGGTTGCCCGGATTGGCCGGGCTGCTACGGCACCTCCAACCCGTTCCACGCCCGTGAAGACATCCATGCTGCACAGGCCGCCATGCCGAGCGGCCCCGTCACCTGGATGAAAGCGTGGATCGAGATGACGCACCGCTACTTCGCGCTTGCGTTGGGCGTGCTGATCATCACGCTGGTGGTGCTGGCGTGGGTCAAGCGCAAGGAACTGCAGCAGTCTCCCTGGTATGCGACGGCGGTGCTGGCGCTGGTGTGTGTGCAAGGCGCCTTTGGCGCGTGGACGGTCACGCTCAAGCTGCAGCCGGCCATCGTGGTGACGCACTTGCTGCTCGGCATGTCGCTGCTGGCCGCGCTGATCTGGCTCGGCTGCAAGAACGACGCGCCGCGTGCGGTCGATGCGCGCGGCGCCTCGTTGCGCATGGCGGTGGCCATCGGGCTCGTGCTGCTCGTTGTGCAGATTGCCCTGGGTGGCTGGGTCAGCACGAACTACGCTGTGCTGGCCTGTACCGATTTTCCGCTGTGCAACGGCCAGTGGGTTCCGCCGATGGACTTTGCACACGGCTTCACATTCTGGCGCCAGCTCGGCAAGACCGCCGGCGGCGATTTCATCTCGCACGATGCGCTGGTCGCCATCCATTGGACGCACCGGGTGTTTGCAGTCGTTGTGCTGAGCTACCTGGCGTGGCTCGGTGCGCGCGCACGTCGCATTGGCGGCCTCGGCCGTGTCGCGACGGTGCTGCTCGTTGTGCTGGCCGTGCAATTGGCGACCGGGCTTTCGAACATCGTGCTGGGGTGGCCGCTGCTGGCCGCCGTGGCGCACAACGGCGGCGCGGCCGTGCTGCTGTTGCTGATGGTGCGTCTGCATTACCTGATCGGGCTCGCGCAGGCGCGGGCGCCGATGCCTGTGGCGGCTGCCGTCGTCTGAATGCCGTCTGACCGTTTTTTATGAATACCGTGGCAACCCCAACAACTTCCACTCAACTTCCTGGCTGGCGAACGACCGCATCGCAGTATGCGGCGCTGACCAAGCCGCGCGTCACGCAGCTCGCCGTGTTCTGCGCCGTGATCGGCATGTTCCTGGCCACGCCGGGCATGGTCCCGTGGTCGGTGCTGATCGGCGGCGCGGTCGGCATCTGGCTGTTCGCCGGCGCCGCCTTCGCCATCAACTGCCTGGTCGAGCGCAAGATCGATGCAATGATGCGCCGCACGGCCTGGCGCCCGTCGGCAAGCGGTGAACTGGGCACGCGGCAGATCCTGGTGTTCTCGTTGGTGCTGGGCGGCGCGGGCATGTGGACGCTGCACGTATTCGCCAACGACCTGACGATGTGGCTGACGTTCGCCACCTTCATCGGCTACGCGATCATCTACACGCTGCTGCTCAAGCCGGCCACACCGCAGAACATCGTGATCGGCGGTCTCTCGGGGGCGATGCCGCCGGCGCTGGGCTGGGCGGCCGTCGCCAACAGCGTGCCGGCCGAGGCGTGGATCCTGGTGCTGATTATCTTTACCTGGACGCCGCCGCACTTCTGGGCACTCGCGCTGTACCGCCGCGCAGACTACGCCAAGTCGGGTCTACCGATGCTGCCGATCACGCACGGCGAGAAATACACGCTGCTGCATATCCTCTTGTACACGCTCATCATGATCGCCGCGACCATCCTGCCGTTCGTCTACGGCATGAGCGGCTATATCTATCTGGTGACCGCGCTGGTGCTCGGCTTCGGCTTCCTCTCGTATGCCTGGCGCATGTACCGCAAGTACTCCGACGCGCTGGCGCAGAAGACTTTCCGCTACTCCATCATCTACCTGTCGATCCTGTTTGCCGCGCTGCTGGTGGACCACTACTTCAAGTTTGGCCCGGCGCTTACGCAAAGCGCGGCGCTGTGACGCACAGGGGCGCCAGCGAGCATGTGCTGTTGGCGGTACGCTAGGCGGTCTGCTTCCAACACAATGACCATGCTCTCTTTCCGATACTTCCGCGCCGCGCTGTTCGCCATGCTGGCCGTCGCCGTGCTGGCGCTCGCGGCGTGCAGCGACAAGCCGGCCTTCAAGAACCTCGACATCACCGGATCCAAGAGCTTCGGCACCGATTTCTCGTTGACCGATCACACCGGCAAGCGCCGCACGCTCGAAGATTTCCGCGGCAAGGTCGTCGTCATGTTCTTCGGTTACACGCATTGCCCCGATGTCTGCCCGACCACGCTGGCTGAGCTGCGCGCCGTGATGGATACCCTCGGCAAAGACGCCGACCGCGTCCAGGTCCTGTTCGTCACCGTCGACCCGGAGCGCGATACGCAAGACCTGCTGGCCAAGTACGTGCCCGCGTTCGATCCGCGCTTCATCGGCCTGCGTCCGGCCAACGAGACTGAACTGAAGAAGGTCGCGTCCGACTTCAAGGTGTTCTACAGCAAGGTGCCGGGCAGCTCGCCCGACAACTACACCATGGATCACACCGCCGGCAGCTACATGTTCGATCCGAAGGGCAACCTGCGCCTGTTCATCAAGCACGGCCAGGGCCCGGAGCCGATCGCGCACGACATCAAGCAACTGCTGGCCGACTGATCTTCCGCCACCGCCCAAAGAAAAAGCCCGCCAATTTGGCGGGCTTTTCATTGCAGGGCGGGCAGCTTAGGCGAAGGCCTGCAGCGCACCCTTCATCTTTTTCATCGCGGCCGATTCGATCTGGCGAATGCGCTCAGCCGACACGCCAAACTCGTCGGCCAACTCGTGCAGCGTCGAGCCGCCCGATCCGTCGTCGTTCACGTTCAGCCAGCGTGCTTCGATGATGCGGCGGCTGCGATCGTCCAGCTTGGCGAGGGCGGCTTCGATGCCCTCGCTTTGCATGCGGTCGTTGCTACGCGCTTCGATCACGCGGGTCGGCTCGTTGTGCGTATCGGCCAGGTAGGCGATGGGAGCGAACGACTCCTCACCGTCGTCCATCTGGCCTTCCAGCGCAATGTCGCCGCCGGACAGGCGCGTTTCCATCTCGCGCACTTCCGTGCCCTTGACGTTGAGTTCGGCCGCCACGGCGTCGATCTCGTCCGACGTGAAGGTCGCCTGCGCATCCTGCTTGTGACTGCGCAGGTTGAAGAACAGCTTGCGCTGGGCCTTGGTGGTGGCCACCTTGACCATGCGCCAGTTCTTCAGGATGTACTCGTGCATCTCGGCCTTGATCCAGTGCATCGCGTATGAGACGAGACGCACGCCCTGATCCGGGTCGAAGCGCTTGACGGCCTTCATCAGGCCGATGTTGCCTTCCTGGATGAGGTCGGCATGCGGCAGGCCATAGCCGAGGTAGCCGCGGGCGATCGACACCACCAGACGCAGGTGCGAGAGCACCAGTCGGCGAGCGGCATCGAGGTTGTCGTTGTCGCGGTATTCGCGGGCCAGACGCTGTTCTTCTTCGGCCGACAACATCGGCACACGGTTGACGCTCTGGATATAGGCGTCGATGTTGCCCAGGTTGCCGGGGAACGCCAGTGCCCATCCATTACCGGCGTTGCCGGACGGCTGGGTGGCGATTGCGGAAACGGTATTCACGGGGATGACTGCGTTCACTCAGGACTCCTGTCGAAATCCAGTGGAGATTTGGAAAGGCATCTTAGCACTCCAACCGGATGAGTGCTAATAGGACATTTTTGTCGGGTTGATAGTTCCTGTAAATCAGGATTTGTCTTCTAATAGTGAGATGTTTGCGGCGCAACAAAAAGGCGCCGCACCCAGTCATAGACCGTGATAGAAGGGTTCGGTTCTCGCCTATGCCGCCGTGTTACGGCCGCGTGACTTTGCCCAGTAAAGTGCGCGATCGGCTTCACGTAGGGCGGCGTCTGGATCATGTACCTCCGGGCCCGGGCAGGCCACGCCAACGCTCGTGGTGACGTGCAGGACGGTGCCATCCGACAGGTGGATCGGCGGGCGGATCGCGCTGACGATCTTCTGCGCGGTGTGCAGCGCATCATCCGGGGCGTCGATGGGGTCGAGCAGGATGATGAATTCGTCACCTGCGAGGCGGGCGACGGTGTCGGTGCGGCGCACGGCACGTTGCAGCCGGTGTGCGACCTCCACCAGCACCGTATCGCCGGCGGCGTGGCCGTAAGTATCGTTGATGTGCTTGAAGTGGTCGACGTCCAGGTACAGCACGCCAAGCGGTGCCGGCAGGCGCTGACGACGCTCCAGTGCGGCGCGCAGGCGCTCGTAGAGTTCGTAGCGGTTCGGCAGGCCGGTGAGGGCATCAAAGTGCGCCATCCGTGACAGTTCCATCTCGCTGCGCTTGGCTGCGGTCACGTCCTGCACGAAGGCGTAAAAGCCACAGCGGCCGTCATGTGCTTCTGCGGAGTCGGGGACGAGCTGGCCGCGGAAATGTCGAGTGCGGTTGCGCGGGCCGGCGGCGTGCGGCTTTTCGTACCAGGGCGCGGTGATCTCGAATTCGACCGATTCTCCGCGTTGGGCGCGCACCATATACGGTGCCAGCAAGGCGTACGTGCCTGGCGTGAACACCCGTTCCGGCATCTGGCCGCATACCTCCTCGGGCGTGCGCTGCAACCAGCGCGCATGCGTGACGTTGCAGAAAGTGAAGACGCCGTCGGGGTTGATGTGCGACACCAGCAGCGGCGCGTTGTCGAGCACGAGCTTGAGCGCGCGTTCGCTGCGCGCCAGGGCCAGCTCGGCGGCGGTGCGCGCCGTCAGATCCTGCAGCACCGAGAAATAGCCGCGCAGCGTGCCGCGATCATCGTAGTCAGGAAAGTAGTGGCCGCTCAGGTAGCGGGGCACGCCCGTGCGCATGGACGTGATCTCGAACTGCACGGGGTAGCCGGCCAGCACTTCGGTCATGTAGGGCAGCAGCGTGCGGTAGTCCTCAGGGGCGTAGATGTCGCGCACGTGGCGGTCGAGCATCTCGCCTTCACTGCGGCCGAAGGCTTCGAGCAGGGTGCGGCTCGCAAAGCGGACGATGCCGTCGGAGTCGACGTAGCTGAGCTGCGCGGGGACGTTGTCGGCCACCAGGCGCAGTTGTTCGCGGCTCGCGCGCAAGGCATCACGGCGGCGTTCCAGGCTTTCGTTTGCGGTACGCAGCGCGCGTTCGGACGCGGCCAGCCGGTTGGCAAACGGCCGCACCGTCAGGCGGATGACCAGCACGCTGGCGATCATCAGGCACAGCATGAAGGCGCCGAGCCGCTCGAACTGCACGCGCATCGGGGCGTACAGCTCGGCGCTCGCGATCTTGCTGATCAGCGCCAGGCCCGTGTGGCCGATGGGCGTGTAGCTGAACGATGTCGGCATGCCGTGGATGTCCTGCCACTGGCCGTAGCCTGCCTCGCCCGCTAGCGCCAAGCGCGACGGCAGCGGCCGGCGGTCGACCGTAAGAGCCGGCAATTCGAACACGTACGCATCGAAGCGCTGCGGAAACGACATTGCACGCCCGCGCGCATCAAAGCCCGACATCGCCAGCGTTTCGGTCTTTCCGATGCCGCGTTCACTGGCGTAGCGGCCGGTCATGTGGGCGAGCGGTTGCTCTGCGACCAGCCAGCCGATCTGCATGCCGTCTGCCATGACAGGCGTTTCTGTGCGCATGGCAAATCCGTGTACCCATTGCAGCGTGACGCGCTCGGGCGCGAGGCCGGCGTGCAGCCGAATCGACAGCTCGGGCTCAAGCGTTTGCGTGCCGAGACTGACGATGCCCTCGTCCGCCAGCGTACGCAGTTGCAGGTACGAGTACCCTTGCTGGCGATACGCCTGCAGCGCGCTCTCGCTGCGCAGGCGCGCCGCATTGTCGGTGGGATGGCGCAGCACTTCCTGGATGTACGTGGCGGCGGCCACCAGGCGCGGGTTTTCCGCGCGCATGGCCAGCAGTTGGTCAAGCTCTTCAGCGTAGCTGGATAGGGCCCGCGCCCGCGCGGTGCCGAATGTCAGGCTGACGCTGTCCACCTGGATGATGAACGCCGTGATGGTCGCTCCCAGGCCTGCAAGTACCACGCAGCCGCCGCTGATCCACACGATGGTGTCTTCCGGCGACAAGCGCAGGCGCAACACGCCCGGCTGCCGGACCACCGCAACGCACAGCACGCCCATGACCACCAGCAGCGTGCAGATGGCCGCTACGTCCGAGGCGCGCCACACCAACCACGCCGGGTACAGATATTCGAGCGCCATGGCGCGGCCAAGCAGGTCGCCCGCGCAGAGCAGCATCGCCAGGCCGACCAAGCCCCAGAACCACCGCGCGCGGTGCGGTTGCGCAACGTCGGCACAAGGCTCAGGGCCGTCGCCGATGCGGCCATCGCCAGCGCGTGGCTGGGGTGCATGCCGCCAATCCATCCGGTCACCCATTGGCGGTCCAGCCATGTGTGCATGCCCGGAAAGTCGAGCCCGATCGGCCATCCCGTGATCATCTCGGCCAGCCGCAGCGTGGACAGCACCGCCACCACGCCGCCCAGCCCCCGGGGCACCGGATCTGCCCAGCGCACATTCGGCCGTACCGTCCCGACGAGCAGCGCAGCCAGCCCCGCGCCAAGCAGGGTCAGGTTGACGCCGGTGGCGAACACGATCAGCAGCCGATCGCTGCCGAGCTTCACTGCCCACGGCCAATGCCGCAGCCAGCCGACCATCACGGTCAGTCCAACAAGGACGAGGAGGAAGCCGATGCCGCCGGCAATGGCGACAAGCGGCCGGCGAGGAACCATGCAGGTGACGCGTAAGCGGGGCGGTTTCTGGGCGGATGTCTTCTAACCGGAAGATCGGCCGAAAACCGCGCCGCTTGAGCGTTTCCACCCCAATGGGTGGGCCGAATTGCCATGTCTGCAATGTCAAGTGATCGAAGCGCCCGTGAAAGCGATGCGCGACGCACGTCGGGTCTTCTCCCGTGCCGTCACGCAAGTTGGCTACACTGCCCGGACATCGCAGAAATCGCTACAGGAGCCGTCAATGAGCATCGTCGTCAGCAAGGACACCGAAGGCCTTTTTCGCCACAAGGTCACCTTTCCCGAAGGCGTGACCTACACCGATGTGCCCAAGCCGACTGGCGAGGGCAGTGCGCCCGACCCGCACGCCTACTTTGACGCGGCCCTGGCCAGCTGCAAGGCGCTGACCGTCACGCTGTATGCGCGCCAGCGCAAGTACCCGCTCGATTCGATTGACGTGGCTGTGGAGCACGACGGCACCCAAGAACGCCAGGGCCGCTACAGGCTGCGCACCGTGCTGACCCTGCACGGCAACCTGACCGACGAGCAACGCGCCGACCTGCTGCGCGTGGCCGGCAAATGCCCCGTTCACAAGCTGATGACCGAGGTCGAGATCAGCGTCGACACCGAACTCGCCGAGCACGCCTGAGGAGGCTTCCGTCATGACTTCCATCCAGCACATCATTGGCCCGCACGTGCGGGACCTCGGCGGTTTCTCGGTCAAGCGCGTGCTGCCCTCGGCAGCGCGTCAGACGGTGGGGCCGTTCATCTTCTTCGATCACATGGGCCCGGTGAATTTCGCCCCCGGCGAGGGCATCGACGTGCGCCCGCACCCGCACATCGGGCTGGCCACCGTCACGTACCTGTTTGACGGCAGCATGGTCCACCGAGACAGCCTCGGCAGCGTGCAGACCATCACCCCCGGCGACGTGAACTGGATGACGGCCGGCAACGGCATCGTCCACTCCGAGCGTTCCTCGCCGGAAGGGCGCGAAAAGGGCGCGCGCATGCACGGCATCCAGACCTGGGTAGCGCTGCCGAAGGACCAGGAAAAGGTCAACGCCAGCTTCGCGCACCATGCGGCCGAGACGCTGCCCAAGCTGGAGTGCCCAGGCGTGCAGGGCGTGGTCATCGCGGGAGATGCGTTCGGGCTGACGTCGCCGGTGAAGGTGAGTTCGCGCACGCTGTATGTGGCGCTGGAACTCGCGGCCGGCGCATCGCTGGTGATTCCGCCTGAGCATGCAGACCGTGGCCTGTATCTGGTCGACGGCGCCGTCACCATCGACGGCGAGGCGCTCGACCCGCAGCACCTGGCCGTGCTGGAGCCCGGCGGCGACGTGACGCTCACCGCGCAGGCATCGTCACGCGTGATGCTGCTGGGCGGTGCCCCGACCGATGGCCACCGTCACATCTACTGGAACTTCGTCGCCAGCGACAAGGCCGACATTGAAGACGCCAAGCAGCGCTGGGAGAGCGACGCCTTCGCTCACGTGCCCGGCGAAACGGAGCGCATTCCGCTGCCGTCCAAGTAAGACCGGGCGATCGATCAGGCAGCCTGCGCCGGTCGTGCACAGCGCACGATCGCGCGGACCTGCTTGGCGATCGGCTCCGGCACCGGCTGCTTGCCGTCGAGCACCGCTTCAATCCACCGCGCCGTTGCCGCCACGTCTGTCCCCACGGGCAGCTCAGGCGGTGCGTCGCTTGAACCTTCCACCGCTTCGATCACCGTTTCGTGCGCGCCGTCGTGCAGCCACTCCACCGCGCTGCCGCGCCGCGCATCGGCCACTGCCTCGCCTTCGGTGCCGCGCGCCAGCAGCACGTTGGCCGGATGACGCAGGAAGTAATCGGTGAGCGTGTCGCGGTATTCCGGGTGCGTGTAGCTGACCAGCCGTAGCGCCTCGTGCGGCGCGTGCCCGCCGACGGGCTGCAGCATCTTCACCACCGTGTGGGCGGAATTGCGCAGGCCGACGATCTCGCGCTTATCCAGCAGTGCCGTCAGTTCGGGAGAGAGCACGTCGATCGGCACATAGGCCAGGCGATCGCGCTCCAGGCGCTCGCGGGCGTCGTCCATGTGTTCGCAGAGGGGCCAGCCGAGCGCTTCGAACAGCGCAGCCGTGGTGACGCGGCCGTCGAAGCGGCGGATGCCATGCACCAGCACCGGCACACCTTCGCGCGCCAGCAGCTTGGCCAGCAGCGGCACCAGGTTCGGCTGGCGGCGGGCGCCGTTGTAGCTGGGGATGACGACTGGCAACGCATGCTCGGGCGTGTCCGGCGCCGGCAGCGGCCGGCAATGCGCATGCGTGGCTTCGAGCATGCCGTCGAGTTCTTCCGGGGTCTCGCCTTTGATGCGGTAGGCCATGAGGATGGCGCCGAGCTGCACGTCGGAGATGCGGCTTTCCAGCATGGCCGTGAAGAGCGCACGGGCATCGTGCTTGACCAGCGCGCGGGCGCCGTCTGCGCCGCGGCCGATTTCCTTGATGAAGCGGGCAGCGGGGAAGGGGGCGTTCGCGAGGGCGTCTTCAGCGGCGGTGTCGGGGAGGATGGGAGGGGCAGGCATTGTTCATGGCGCGGGTGATGGGCTCGGGGGTGATCATAGCGCTGTGGGTTGCGCGCTGGCGCCATGCCGTGGTGTTTTTTGCCCTGGTGGTGCATCCCTTGTTTCATCCCCTGCCGGGGCATGAAACAGGAGATGGACCACCAAGGTAAAACAACAAAGCCATCCCCACAGCGAATCAAGCCGCCTCCGCCACCGGATGCCTCTGCTTCCGATACAGAAAATCCAACACCGCCGTCCGGTAAGCGTGATAAGTCGGATCCTCCGCCAACGCCATCCGATCCCGAGGCCGCGGCAAATCCACCGTCAACACCTCACCAATCGTCGCAGCCGGCCCATTCGTCATCATCACGATGCGGTCCGCCAGCAGCACCGCTTCATCCACATCGTGCGTGACCATCACCACCGTGCTGCCGGTCGCGGCCACGATCTTCAGCAGCTCATCCTGCAGATGCGCCCGCGTGAGTGCATCCAGCGCGCCAAAGGGCTCATCCATCAGCAGCACCTTCGGCTCCATGGACAATGCGCGAGCGATCCCGACACGCTGCTTCATCCCGCCCGAGATTTCATGCGGATACTTCTGCTCGGCATGCGACAAGCCGACCAGTGCCAGCGCCGCATGCGTGCGATCACGCAACTGCGCTTTGGTCTCGCTCTTGCCGAAGACGCGCTCGACGGCGAGATACACATTGTCAAAGCACGTGAGCCACGGCAGCAGCGAATGGTTCTGAAACACCACCGCCCGATCCGGCCCCGGCCCGGCAATCTCGCGCTCGGCCAGGATCAATCCACCCGTGGTCGGCCGCGTCAGCCCGGCGATGAGATTGAGCAACGTCGATTTACCGCAGCCCGAGTGCCCGATGAGCGCGATGCACTCACCGCGCGCAACCGTCAGGTTGATGTCGCGCAGGGCGACGAACGGGCCGCGCTTGGTCTTGAACGTCTGCCCGACGTTTTCAATGCGCAGGAATTTGTCTGTCATGGCGATCCCCATTTCGCTCAAACCGCGTCGTACGAGAAGCGCCGCGCAATCGCCAGCAGCGCGTGCTCGAGCAGCAAGCCCACCACGCCAATCACGAAGATCGCGATCACGATGTGTTCGACCTTCAGGTTGTTCCACTCATCCCACAGCCAGAAGCCGATGCCGACACCGCCGGTGAGCATCTCCGCCGCCACGATGACCAGCCACGCCGTGCCGATGGACAATCGCACACCCGTCAGCATATAGGGCAGCACGGCGGGAAATAGCACGCGCGTGAACACCTTCCACTCAGACAGGTTCAGCACGCGCGCCACGTTCAGGTAGTCCTGCGGCACGCGCGTCACGCCCACGGCGGTGTTGATCACCATCGGCCAGATCGAGCAGATGAAGATCGCCCAGATGGCCGCCGGATTGGCCGACTTGAATAGCAAGAGGCCAATCGGCAGCCACGCCAGCGGCGACACGGGCCGCAGCAGGCTGATGATGGGCGAGGCCATCGCGTTGAGAAACGCAAAACGCCCGATGAGGAAGCCCGCCGGAATGCCGATGACTGCAGCCATGCCGAAGCCCGCACCCACGCGCGCCAGCGAAGCGAGCACGTTCCAGCCCACGCCCTGGTCATTCGGGCCATTGCGGTAGAACGGATCGGCAAACAACGCGACCGCTGCTTTCCACGTCACCGCTGGTGTCGGCAATGCGGGGATGGCCGTGGCAATGCCCTGCCACGCCAGTACAAACAGAACCAAGCCCAGCACGGGCGGAAAGCCGCGCACCACGGCGGCGACAAACCAGTCGCGCACGGCAAAGCGGCGGCTTTCAGGGGCGGCGTCGGACTGCACGCCGGACAACGTTTTGACGAGCGTGTTCATGTCGGGCTCCATCGATGTGAGGGACCGCAATCAGAAATTCGGAAGGCCGGAGGCGTCAGGCTTTCAGCTTGAAGCCGTCCGCATACGCGGCAGGGTTCTTCGCATCCCACACCACGCCGTCGATCAACTTGGCCGTGCGCATGTCGCTCTTGGGCAGCGGCGTGCCGGTGGCGGTTGCCGCCTGCTTGAAGATGTCCACGCGGTTGACCTGCTTGGCCACGGCCAGGTAATCCGGATGCGCCTTCAGCAGGCCCCAGCGCTTGTGCTGCGTGAGGAACCACATGCCGTCCGACAGGTACGGAAAGTTGACCGCGCCGTCGTGATAGAAGCGCATCGGGTCCGGGTCGTCCCACGTCTTGCCCAGACCATTCGTATAGCGGCCGAGCATGCGGTCGAGAATGATGTCCATGTCGGTGTTGACGTAGGACTTGGCGGCAATGGTCTCGGCCGTCTTGCGGCGGTTCGATGCGGATGCATCGATGAACTTGCTTGCCTCCAGCACCGCTGCCGTGAGCGCACGCGCGGTGTTCGGATACTTCTGCACGAACTCCGCCGTGGTGCCGAGCACCTTCTCGGGGTGGTCTTTCCAGATGGCCTGTGTGGTCTCGGCGGTAAAGCCGATGTTGTCTGCAATCGCGCGGGCACCCCACGGCTCGCCCACGCAGTAGCCATCCATGTTGCCCACCCGCATGTTCGCGACCATCTGCGGCGGGGGCACGGTGATCGCCTTCGCGTCCTGCAGCGGGTGGATGCCGTGCGCGGCCAGCCAGTAGTACAGCCACATCGCATGCGTGCCGGTCGGGAAGGTCTGCGCGAACACATATTCGCGCTTGTCTTTCGCCATGACGGCCTTCAACGACGCCCCATCCTTGACGCCCGCTTCCTTGAGCTTGGACGACAGCGTGATCGCCTGGCCGTTGTTGTTGAGCGTCATCAGCACGGCCATGTCTTTCTTGGGGCCGCCAATGCCGAGCTGCACGCCGTAGATCAGGCCATACAGCACGTGCGCCGCATCCAGATCGCCCGACACGAGCTTGTCGCGTACGCCGGCCCACGAGGCTTCTTTCGACGGCGTGATCTTGATGCCGTACTTCTTGTCGAGGCCGAGCGTGGATGCCATGACCACCGAAGCACAGTCCGTGAGCGGGATGAAACCCACCTTCAGTTCCGTCTTCTCGGGCGCATCGGAGCCGGCGGCCCAGGCCCCGGCACGCACCAGCGGATCGATCAATGCCACGGCACTGCCTCCTGCAATCGTCGCCGCGGCTTTCATGATGCTGCGGCGCTTCGGGTTGATCGGGTTGACGAGAGCGTCGGTCTTGTCTGGCGCGGCCATCCATGGCTCCAAAGAAAAAGCGTCCCGACGCGCGACCGCCGCCCATCCGAAAGAGGGGCGCGCTGCCGTGCATCGGGACGCCGTTGTCCCGTGCCGGTACCCACGTTGGCACCGGCTTCGCAGCGACACTTGCAAGGGGTATGCCAACGTTGAGCGATGCATGCTGGCGTTCCGCGTTCCGATCTCCACGCGCCGAGCTTTTTTCTCGGCGTTCCGAGCTCGGAGCTCGGCGTGCGAGGCTTTTAGCTTGGCGGTTGAGGTTCAGAACTCGGCGCGCGAGGCTTTTAGCTCGGCGGTTGGGGTTCGGAACTCGGCGTGCGAGGTTCGGGACGCCGCGCGCGACTGGTGCGTTTCCAGCGCCGGAGTTGTGCGGCGCACCAAAACTGGGCGGCGGCCCGACCGCTCAGCCAGCCATCACATCGATCACGCGTTGTGCGGCTTCCACCAGCTTGATGTTGCGATCCATCGCCATCTTGCGCAGGCGCTTGAAGGCGTCGTCTTCCGACAGGTTCATCTGCTTCATGAGCATGCCCTTGGCGCGCTCCAGGACCTTGCGCTCGGCGAGTTGCGTCTTGGCGGTGTCCAGCTCGGCACGCAACTCACGCTCGTGTTCGAAGCGGGCATAGGCAACGTCCAGCACGGCCTTCACACGCGTGGGCTTGATGCCGTCGACGATGTAGGCGGTGATGCCGGCGGCAAACGCCGTCTTGATGCGCGTGGCGTCGTCGTTGTCGGTGAACAGCACGATGGGGCGCGGAGCATGCTGCGTGGCCACGCAGACGTGCTCGATGGTGTCGCGCGCGGCCGATTCGGAGGCGACGATCACCATGTCGGGCTGGGTCTCGGCGATGCGCTCGGGCAGCGTCAGGTCGGCATCCGCCAAGCCGACGTCCACGAAGCCGGCCTCGGCCAGCCCGGCGCGGATCAGCTCCAGATTGATCTGTTCGGCGTCGAGCGGATCGCGCACCAGCAGCACGCGCATCGGCGCGGCCGGGTGGTTGGCAGCGGGCGGGGCGGATGGGGTGGGCGGTTTCGCTTGCATGGTGCAAAGTGGGGCAGGGTGCACGTCGCTTATGCAAGAACCGCGCCGGGGCGGTGCGGGTGTATCCTCGCAAACTCGTCGGTCGCCGGGGGGCGGTGGCCGCAGTTTCCCACCTGTTCCAATCCAGCTTAGTCCGAGGAGACCCGCATGACCGATTTCGTCGTCACCCCGCCCGCCGTCAATGGCATTCCCGTGCGTGGCGGGCATGGCCAGTTTCCGGTGCGCCGTGTGTACTGCGTCGGCCGCAACTACGCCGCCCATGCGCGCGAGATGGGTTCCGACCCCGACCGCGAACCGCCGTTCTTCTTCTGCAAGCCGGCCGACGCTGTGCGCTACGTTGCCGACGGCGAGACCGGCCAGTTCGTCTACCCGACTGAAACCAAGGATTGCCACTACGAGATCGAACTCGTGGTTGCCATCGGCACGGGCGGGCGCGACATCGCCGTGGAAACGGCAGCCCACCATGTCTACGGTTACGCCATCGGCCTGGACATGACGCGCCGCGACCTGCAGAACGCTGCCAAGAAGGGCGGCCGCCCGTGGGAGACCGGCAAGGCGTTCGACGGCTCGGCCCCCATCGGCCGATCGTGCCGGCCAAGGATGTGGCCCACCCGGACAAGGGCGCCGTGACGCTGTCGGTCAACGGCCGCGAACACCAGCGCGGTGATCTGTCGGACCTGATCTGGTCGGTGCCGGAAACCATTGCGTATCTGTCGCGCCTGTTCGAGCTGCGCCCGGGCGATCTGATCTACACCGGCACGCCCGAAGGCGTCGGCCCGGTCGTCGTCGGCGACCTGATGGTCGGCAAGATCGACGGCGTGGGAGAGCTGCACGTGAAGGTGATTTGATAGACCCGCTAGAAGAGTCAGAAGCCATGTCGATCAAGCTGTACAACTATTTCCGCAGTTCGGCGTCATTCCGCGTGCGTATTGCCCTGGAGGTCAAGGGCCTGCCGTACGACTACGCGCCGGTCCACCTGCTCAAGGGCGAGCAACTGGCCCCCGACTTCGTCAAGCTGAACCCCGATGCGCTGGTGCCCGTGCTGTGCGATGGCAACGACGTGCTGAACCAGTCTTTGGCCATCGTCGAGTATCTGGAAGAGACGCATCCCGAGCCCACGCTGCTGCCGGGTTCGGCGAGTAATCGCGCGCATATCCGCGCGATCGCGCTGGCCATTGCATGCGAGATCCATCCGCTCAACAACCCACGCGTGCTGAAGTATCTGAAGCACACGTTCAACGTGGAAGAAGAAGCGCGCAACGAGTGGTATCGCCACTGGGTGAAGCTGGGGTTTGCGGCGCTGGAAACGCGGCTGTCACAGTCGCCGCTGACCGGTGCCTACTGTGTTGGCGACACGCCAACGCTGGCCGACGTGTGCCTCGTGCCGCAGGTGTTCAACGGCAAGCGGTTCGATGTGGCGGTGGAAGATTACCCGACGCTTGCGCGCATCTTTGCGCACTGTATGGCGCAGGAGGCGTTTCAGCGGGCTGCGCCTGCGGCGCAGCCGGATGCGGTTTCCGCGTAATTTGTAGCGGTACTGCGCAAAACAAAACGCCCTGATCAAGTCAGGGCGTTTCTACGTTGGAGCGTTGCGCGCGAGGGTGGTCAACCCAACAACGCATCCGCAAATTCGCGCGCGGAAAACGGCTGCAGGTCCTCAACCTGCTCGCCCACGCCGATGAAGTACACCGGCACCGGCCGCTGCCGCGCGATGGCGGCCAGGATGCCGCCCTTGGCGGTGCCGTCCAGCTTGGTGACGATCAGGCCCGTGAGGCCCAGCGCTTCGTCAAAGGCTTTGACTTGCGCGAGGGCGTTCTGCCCCGTGTTGCCGTCGATCACCAGCAGCGTTTCGTGCGGCGCCGTGGCCATCGCCTTGGCGGTCACGCGGCGCACCTTCTTCAGCTCTTCCATCAGGTGCAGCTGCGTCGGCAGGCGGCCAGCGGTGTCCGCCATGACGATGTCGATGCCGCGTGCGCGTGCGGCGTTTACTGCATCGAAGATCACGGCGGCGGGGTCGCCCGATTCCTGCGCCACGACCGTGACGTTGTTGCGCTGTCCCCAGATCACGAGTTGCTCGCGCGCGGCGGCACGGAACGTGTCGCCTGCGGCCAGCAGCACCGATTGACCGTAGGTCTGGAAGTGCTTGCACAGCTTGCCGATGCTGGTCGTCTTGCCGGCGCCGTTCACGCCCGCGATCATGATCACCATCGGCTGCTCGCGGCCGAGCACCATGGTTTTTTCCAAGGGGTGCAGCAGCTCGACCAGCAGGTCACGCAGGGCGGTCTTCACGCCTTCGGCGGTTTCGATACGCTGTGCCTTGATGCGGCGGCGCAGTTCGCCGAGCAGGTATTCGGTGGCGTCGACTCCGGCGTCGGCCATGAGCAGGGCGGTCTCCAGCTCTTCGAACAGCGCTTCGTCCACCTTCACGCCCACGAACAGCGTGGTCAGGCCCTTGCTCGTCTTCGACAGGCCGGAGCGCAGGCGTGACATCCAGCCCTTGCGCGCCTGCTCGATCACAGCAGGCGTCGGCACGGTTTCGATATCGTCGGTTTGCATGTCGAGTGGAGGCTGCACGGCAGGCGCATCCGGCACGGCAGTGTGGACCGGCGCAGCGACAGGTCCGGGAGCAGGTGCAGCGACGGGCT
>NZ_MCGB01000083.1 GCF_001699815.1 Ralstonia pickettii
CCCCATTCAACCGATCATCACTGCGCGAAGTCGTCGTAACCCGCCCATCCGGCCCAAAGTGCACATTGAAGAAGGCCCGCTCGGTAGCGCTTTCCATCCACCGATACCCCCAAACCTCTTCCTGCTTCAGCTTAAACAGCTCCACCTTCCCCGGCTTGCCCAGCATCCGGCGAACGTCGTCCTTGGCCTGCCCCACCCGCACGCGCCCGAAATTCTCGGCCGTCAACACCTGCTCGATCTTCTGCACGTGCCCGTCAGGCCCGATCGCCACCATCCAGGTTGAAGTCCCTTCTGGTCCGCGCGGATACTCCAGTTGCCGCGTGCCGCCTTCGTTCTCCCAGATCGTCTCGGGCTGGCCTGCCGTGGCCCTGACATCGTCCTCGGTGGATTGCCCGACCACGATGCCTTTGAACAGCAGGTTGTCCGGCTTGGCCGATTGCCACGCCCGCTTGGCGGCATCACCCACGCGATCCACGGCCTGGTCGACCTTTTGTTGATCGCAGCCGAACAGCGCCAGCAATGAAGCCAGAACGCCCATGGTGACTCCCACTTGTGCGAGTTGACGAAGATGCGGCATGGAACTCCTCGTGCGAAACATGGACCCGCCGCCATTCTGGCAGCCGGGCCAACCGTTTACCAACGTTTGTTGAACAGGACCGACGCGCCATTGATCGTACCGCCGCGTGCCACCACCGACCACCGCCGCGAAAACTGCCACGTCAGTTTGACGATGGAATCGGCCGTCGACAGGCTTTGCTCATAGCCGACGGTGATGCGCTCCGAGATGACCTTGCCCAGGCTCACCACCTGCGGATCGGTCAGGCCTGCGGCGGACGGCCCGATCGAGAACTCGTCGAGCCCGAAGCGCCGCGCCACGTTCTTGCCTGCTACGTTGCCCAGCAGGCCGAGGGCCGCGCCGGACATCGCCTGCTGCTGGCCCAGACCGGCGTTCGATGCGCTGTAGCCGAACATCAGCCACGAAAGCTTGTCTTCATCGGGCACGTTGGGCTCGGAGACGAGCTTGACGCGTGGCTGGCGCACCGTGCCGGTCACCTGCACGCCGGCTTCGACTTCCTGGTTACGCCGCATGGCGGTGATGTTGAACGACGGATTGTTGATAGGCCCGACGAAATTCAGCACGCCCTGCTCGATGGCCAGCTTGCGGCCGAACGCTTCATACGTGCTGCCCTGGCGCACGTAGATCGTGCCAGTGCCGCGCAGGGGTACGAGCGGCTCGCTGTGCACGTGCATCTGGCCGCCAAGCGACAGGTCTGCACCGGCACCCTTGAAGCGGAAGTTGTCGCCAAAATCGACATCGACATCGACCACCGGGCTGAAGCGGCCAGCCGGCTTTTCTTCGCGCTTGACACCGCGTTCGGCCTGGTTGCGGGCGGCGTCGGCGCGGCGGACGATGACCACGTCGTCGCCCAGCGAGGGCGCGCCGTCCTTCGGCAGATCAAACAAGCCCCGGTCGACCTTGAACTTGCCGGTGATGGCCACGCGGTCGTTATCGTTGGCAATACGCGCCTGGCCCGACAGCACCAGCGTGCGGTCCGGATCGGCAAAGAGCTGCAGCTTGTCGGCAACGATGGTGCCGGCCAGGTTCGGGTTTGCCTCGCCGAGTTGCACGCGGCCCTGCGCACGCAGGGTGCCGTCGCCGCCGTGGAACACCACCTCTTGCAGGTCGACCACGTTCTGGTCGAGCGCCACGCGCACCACGCCCTTGGTCAGGCGGATGCCCTGGTCGTACAGCGCCACGTCGACGTCCTGGCCGGTCAGGAAACCGCTCACCTTGGGCGCGCCCACTGTACCGGCAAACGTCAGGCTGGCCGCGAGCTGCCCGTCCGTCGCAACGTCCGGCCCCAGCAGGTCGCCGATACTCTTGAGGTGCGGCAGGCTGATCGTCAAGCCGCCGGAGAGCGGCGACGTGGGCGCCATGAGCGCCAAGGTGCCCGGCCCAGGATCACGCACGAGCCCGACACCCGCATCAAGGTAAAGGTTGCCCACGCGCGTTGACTGCACATTGCCGCGCAGCCCGAGGCGCATGCCTTCGCCGTGCGCTTCCACGGTCGCTTCGGTCAAGCCCAATGGGGTGAAACCGCGGCCAGCGTTGATCGACAGATCGCCGCTGCGGCGGGCGATGCGCGCCGCGCCGGTGGCCGTGCTGCCGAGATCCAGATCCCATTGCCCGTCGATGACGAGATCCGTGCGTACCGGCGGAGCCTGGCCCGTCCAGGTGCGCACAAGCTCCAGTACCCGCGCGATCTGCAAGCCGTCGACACGGCCTGCGCTGCGCACGTGTCCCTGAGTGGATTCAATACGTTCGATGTGAATGGGGGTCTGGTCCAGCGTCAGGTCAGCGCGGCCCATCATCAGGCGGCCCGGCGCCACCGACAGCCGCACCGGTGCCGTGAGTTGCAGGTTGGGCGCACCCTGCGCCGACAGCGTAGAGATCGTGCCATCCCACCCATCGCCGTCCTTGCCGGGCGTCAGCGCGCCGTCGCCTGCCAGGGCGAACTTGAACGGCTGGTTGCGCACGTTGCCGTCTGCGTCGGCGCGGAAGCGGTGGGCGCGGCGCGTGCCCTCCAGCGTGGCATGTATTTCTCGCAACGACAGGCTCGGGCCCGTCACACGCTGCGCGGTCAGCTCGAACAGCAAGGGCCCATCGATGCCGTCGCGGATCTGCGCCCGGCCGTTGGCGGTGTCGATCTTGTTTCCTTGATAGGCAAGCTGATTGGCGCGGAACGTGGCATCCACTTGCGGGCGCTTGATCGTGCCGGAGACATCGCCAGACAGGATGAGCGCCCCACTCACCCCAAGCTGCAGGCGTGCGAGTTGCGGTGCATCGATGTCGACGTGCATGCGGTCGGCCGCCCCGCCAAAGCTGCCCCGCAGGCTGGCTTTGTTGCCCGCCACGTCGAGCCTGGCGTCGCTGGGCAGCAGGCGTTCACCGCGCAGGTGGACATTGCCGTCGCCGGTCATCGGCAAGCCGGCGTAATTGCTATCGCGCACGGCAAATTTGACGGCGGCGTCAATCGGCTCACCCAGCGTGCCGCGCGCATCGAACTCGGCATTGATGCGGCCCTTGGCCACCTTTGCCAGCCGCGACGGATCGAACTCCGCCAGGTTGCCCTTGAAGGCGAAAGACTGCGCATCGTCGTGCTTGAGCGTGCCCGCCAGCGTCAGCCGCGAGCGCCCCAGCGACACCTGGGCGCTCTCCACCGCAACCTGCGCCGCATCCAGCACGGCTTTCGCTTGCGCGCGCATGTCGCCACCCGCCAGATCCAGCGCCACACGCTGCGTGCCGCCCGCAAAATCCACGGTGATGGGGCCAGCGAGCTTCGTCCTCTCCAGCGATGCGTGCAGCGCTTGCAGATCAAGCTGGCGCACATCCACGCGCAGCGCGCCATGCCCCTTCTGTACATCTGCCCCGCCCGTGAGCACCGCGCCGCCCAGCAGGCGCACATCCAGCCCGGTGAGTTGCTGATCGTTTTCGTTCAGCCGCACCTGTGCACGCAGCGATTGCAGCGGCAGCTTCTGCTTGTCGAGCGTGCCGGGCTGCGCGTTGTCGATCTCGATGGGGCCAGCCACCGTCAGCGTCTTGGCCTTCTCGTCGGGGCGCAGGTCCGCGTGGATCGACAACGATGCTTCCGGCGCGCCCGGCGCAAACGCACGCGGATTCACGTGTTCCGCCGACACAACTGCGCGCGACAGAGGCAACGCGCCGAACGGCGTGGCGTCAATCAGCGCCTGCGCGGTCAGCTTCGCGCCGGTGCCGGTCGCGTCGATATGCAGCGTTTCCAGCGAGCCCGACAGTTGCGCCGACACTGACGCATCCTGCTTCTGCCCGTTGACCTCGAATTGAGTGGCCAGCGTCGCGGCTCCGGTGAGCGGATACGGCCGCGTACCGGTCATGCGCAGCGTGGCCGCGAGCTTGCCGGCGGGCGTCTCCATACCGTCGAGGAGCACGTTGTGATGCGTGCCGTCGGTATGCAGGCTGCCGGCAATCGATTTCAGCTCGGTGGTCGACGTGCCCTGCCGGATGGCGAGGCGATCGACTGCAAGCCGGTCCACATCCAGCGCCAGCGGCAACACCAGCGAATTCGGCGGACCACTCGGCGGTATGGGCGGTGTCGGATGCAGGATCACATCGACATTGCCGGCACGGAGATACGCGAAGTGCGCATGCCATGGGCCGCGCGTGATGGCCCAGCGGCCTTCCACATGGTCAATGCGCACTTCCGTGCTGCCCGCGCGCACGTGCAGATCGCGCAGCGACACGCCATCGCGCACCGTGCCGCCCTCCAGCTTGCCCGACACATAGGCGTTGCCAAAGCGCGTGGCGAGCGCCCACAACTGCGCCGTGCCCGATTGCGAATGGATGGCCCACACCAGCCAGCCGGCCAGCGCGAGCACGATCACCAGCAAAAAGGCGACCAAGCCGCCGAGCCAGCGCAGCGTGCGGCAGCCCCAGCCACGCGTGGGACGCTTGGGGTGTTGTGCTTCGGGTGGATTGGATTCAGGCGTTTGCGGATCGGTCATCGTCATATTCAGAACGCGATGCCCAGCGACACGCTCGGCCGGAACTGCTTCTGCTGGATGCCATAGGCCATATCGAGTTGGATCGGCCCGACCGGACTCTTCCAGCGCACGCCGACACCCACACCGTTGAACCAGCGGCGCTCCGACCAGTTGTCGGTGGCCGTGCCGGTATCCCAGAACACGGCGGCACCCCATTGCGGCAGAAACCAGCGTTGATATTCCAACCCGCCAGTGACGAGGAACTTGGTCGGCAGCGTGCTGCCGTTGACGTCGTTACCGATGCTCTGGAAGTCGTAGCCGCGCACCGACTGTGTGCCGCCCGTGCGGAAGCGCAGCGTGGCCGGCACGCCGTCGCCGGAACCAGCGGTGATGACCGCACCCAACTCACCGCGCGCGACGAAGATATCGCGCTGCCCCACCGGCACGAACTGGCGGATGCGGCTGTACGACCGCACGAACGATTGGTCCGTCAACACGCCTTTCACTGCCGCGCCGATCTGCGTGGTGATGATGTTGCCGCGGCGCGGGAACAGCGGGTCGTCCACGTCACGGCGCGTCCACGCGAAACCCGGGACGAGCGCCTTGCTCAACTGACGCTCGGCGCCGTCGGGCCGCAGGTCGTCGTAGTAGAAATCAACGGTGAACGACGTCTCATAGATGCCGCGCACACGCGTCTGCTTGAAGCCGGAACGATAGCTGCGCGTGTCGGTGCCCGAGGTATCGGTGCGGTCCATGCTGGTGTAGAAGCTATTGACGTATTGCTTGTCGTCGGGCGGCACGGTCACGCCGGCAAACAGGTACTGACGGCGCTGTTCGATGCGGGCCTGCGTGTCGAGCACCCACGCCTTGCTGAACAGGTTCAGATATTGATAGCGCCCTTCCAGCGAGGCGCCCGTGTCCGTGCCGTAACCCACACCGCCGGTGATGCGATTGGGCGGGTACTCCCGCACGCGCACCCGCACCGGCGCGTTGACCGGGTTCTTCGGATCGTCACCCAGGTCGACGATCGCATTGGAAAAATATGGCTGCCCCTGGATGGCGGCCTGCAGCGATTGCAGACGATCAGCAGAGTAATCCTCACCCACGCGCAGCGGGTTCACGTGGTTGATGATGCTGAGCGGATAACGCGACAAGCCCTGCACCTCCAGTGGCCCCAGCGTGTAAGCCGGACCGCTGTCATAGCCCACCGACAGGTCTGCCTTGTTTTCGTCCGGATCGACACGCGCCTGCGACGATGTCTGCCTGGCCGCGTAATAACGTTTGCTCTGCAGCGCCGCCAGACCGTCGTCCTTGGCCTTGTCCCAGCCCGACTGGCGGAAGGCCATGCCGTGCTGCAGGCTCCACGACTTTTTCAATTCGTCGATGCGCTTGGCGTCTTGCGTGATGGCCCCGGTAAAGTCGAGCGCCACGGTGTCGATGGTGGTACGCGGGCCGGGCTCGACCTTCACATTGACCACGCGGTGGTCCGGCGGGCCGTCCAGCTTCGCGGTCGCCTTCGGCACGAAATAGCCTTCGGTGGCCGTCAGCTTGGTGACTTGGTCGCCAATGGTCTCGACCATGTACTGGAGCTGGTCGTCAGTGATGTCCTTGCGGTCTTTGTAGCGCGACAGGTCCAGATGGCGCTCCAGCAAGTCGCGAATGGACTTCGGCGCATCGATCTTGACGTCGTATTCAGCGTGCGCCGCGGCACAGGCGAGGGACAGCACAAAGCCTGCCGCCAGCGCGGCGGCGGGCAAACCCAGGAAACGAAAGCGTGGTGGTCGTGACGGTCGCGATGGTCGATTGGAGCCGGTCATCGTGGCAAGCGTGGTGCCGCCCCACGGGCCGGCTGAATCAAAGGAAAGGCGTATTTGACCATACCGGGCCCGGCGGGTGCCCAGGCAAATGCAACGAATGCGGCCTTCCGGATCGGCCGGAAGGGTTTCGCACGTGCCGTGCCCAAGGCCGTTAGGACGGCCAATACGGTAAAATGCGCCGGTTTTCCGCCCGGGACCTTTCCGTGCGGGCAAGATCACCCACCATCACTTACTGCCATGGCCCTGTACAAGTCCGAGATCACCCAGTTCCTGGAAGAACTCAAGACCCAGAAGCCCGACCTGGAAGCGCAGCAGCGCCAAGGCCGGTCCCTGCTGTGGGACAAGGACCCGATCGACCTGGAAGAGCGCGCACGTGCCAAGTCCGCCCGCGTGGCGCAAAAGCCGTACGTCTACTCGCTGGACTGATCGGCCGACCGGCCCTCGGCCCGCCAGGCTCACCGCCGCATGACCACTTCCGCGCAGGACAAGCTGCCACTGCCCGTCGAGCTGCCCAGCGTGGCGCCCGATCAGGACTCCACGCCCGCGCAGGTCGACGGCCTCGCCTTTGCGCGGCTCTACGGCGAGCCGCTGTTCAAGCTCCCGCAGGATCTCTACATCCCGCCCGACGCGCTCGAAGTCTTTCTCGAAGCGTTTGAAGGGCCGCTGGACTTGCTGCTGTACCTGATCCGTCGCCAGAACTTCAATGTGCTGGACATTCCGCTGGCGCAGGTCACCCGGCAATATCTGGCATACATCGAGCAGATTCGCGCGACCAACCTGGAGCTGGCCGCCGAATACCTGCTGATGGCGGCCATGCTCATCGAGATCAAGTCGCGCATGCTGCTGCCGGTCAAGAAGACCGACTCAGGCGACGAGCCCGAAGACCCGCGCGCCGAACTGGTGCGCCGCCTGCTCGAGTACGAGCAGATGAAGCTCGCCGCGCAGAAGCTCGACACCGTGCCGCAACTGGGCCGCGACTTCCTGCGCGCCCAGGTCTATATCGAGCAGAGCCTCGCGCCGCGCTACCCCGACGTCAATTCCGACGACCTGCGTGTCGCCTGGGCCGACGTGCTGCGCCGCGCCAAGCTCACGCAGCACCACAAGATCTCGCGCGAAGAGCTGTCGGTGCGCGAGCACATGAGCCAGATCCTGCGTCGCCTGCAGCACGCGCGGTTCATGGAGTTCACCGAGCTGTTCGAAGAAGCGATCCAGTCCGGCAAGGGCGCACCCATCGTGGTCGTCAACTTTGTCGCCATGCTTGAGCTTTCGCGCGAATCGCTGCTCGAAATCACGCAGGCCGAACCGTACGCGCCCATTTACGTGCGCCTCGCCTATTCTCCGACGTAATTCGTCCGGCCTGACCCGGGCCGAATCACACAACAACTATGAAAGTCATCTCGTCGATCCAGGAACTGCGCGACCAACTGCGCGGCCAGAACCGCGTCGCCTTCGTGCCGACCATGGGCAACCTGCATGAGGGCCACCTGAGCCTGATGCGCCTGGCGCGCCAGCATGGCGACCCGGTGGTGGCGTCCATTTTCGTGAACCGCCTGCAGTTCGGCCCGAACGAAGATTTCGACAAATACCCGCGCACCCTGCAGGACGACATCGAAAAACTGCAAAAGGAAGGCGTGTACGTGCTGTTCGCGCCCACCGAGCGCGACATGTACCCCGAGCCGCAGGAATACCGTGTCGAACCGCCGCATGATCTGGGCGACACGCTCGAAGGCGAATTCCGCCCTGGCTTCTTCAAGGGCGTCTGCACGGTGGTGATGAAGCTGTTCTGCTGCGTGCAACCACGCGTGGCCGTGTTCGGCAAGAAGGACTACCAGCAGTTGATGATCGTGCGCCGCATGGCGCATCAGTTTGCGCTGCCGGTCGATATCGTCCCGGCCGAAACGGTGCGCGCGGATGATGGCCTGGCGCTATCGTCGCGCAACGTCTACCTGACCAACGAAGAGCGCGCCGAAGCGCCCGAGCTCTACCGCACGCTGCATCAGGTGCGTCAGGACGTGCTCGAAACTGTGCTGCAAGGCCAGGCGTCGCACGAAGAGGTAACCACCAAGGCGATGGACTATCTGCGTGGCCGCGGCTGGCAGCCCGACTACGTGGCCGTGCGCCGCCGCTCCGACCTGCAGAAGCCGACACCCGAGAACATCGCCGCCGGCGAGCCGCTGGTCGTGCTGACCGCCGCGAAGCTCGGCAAGACGCGCCTGATCGATAACCTCGAAATCTGAGCGACGCAGCCTCGTTCCACGAAAAAGCCCGGCAGTGCCGGGCTTTTTTCATGCCGCCGCCGACGTGTCGGCAACCCTGGCCTGCGGGGGCGATTCCCCGAGCCAATTGAGAATGCCGCTCCACTGCTCCACATCCTTTGCCACACGCGAGGGCGCCACGTCCCACAGCGTCAGGCCATGCGCGGCCAGTTGCACGTAATTCTGGGTATCGCGCAGATAGCCAAGGATGGGCACTTCCAGCCCCTGTACGAAACGTTGAAGCTGTTCAGCGGCGCGCGTGCGCATATCCACGCGCATGCCGACCACGCCCAGTTTGACCTCGCCATGGCGCACGGGCTTTTCATCGGCCAGTTTGCGCAGGAAGGTCTGCGTGGCAAGGATGTCGAACATGGAAGGCTGCAGCGGCACGATCACGTAGCCCGACATCTTGACGAGATCCCCCAGCCGCCAGCCGTGGAGGCCCGCCGGCGTATCGAGCACCACGTGCGTCGTCCCCTTGGGCGGCTTGGCGATGTGGTCGGCGTTGATTTCCCATGTGCGGATGGGCTTGGCGGTCTCCGGGCGCAAGGCGAGCCATTCGCGTGAGGACTGCTGGCGGTCGGTGTCGCCCAGCATCACGGCGTGATCCCGCGCGGCAAAGTAGCCGGCCAGATTGGTGGCCAGCGTGCTCTTGCCCACCCCGCCCTTCGGATTCGCTACAACGGCCACCGGCATGCCCGCCTCCTTGCGCTCGTTGAATCATGTGTCGATTTGATCACTCGACAGATCTGTCCATCGGTAATTATGGCTCAGCCTGCACGTGGCGGCGTTCGCAGCAACGCGGCAAGGTCGAGATGCGCTTCGCAGGTGTCGGCCAGACGCTCGAGCGAAGCCTCACGCAATGCGGCGTAGTCCTGCGCCTGCGCATCACCCACGCCGGCCCAGGCTAGCAGCGCGCAGCACGCCTGTGGCGCATCGAACAGACCATGCAGATACGTGGCGAAGATCTGCCCATCGGCCGAGATCGCGCCATCTGCGTGGCCATCATCGAGCAACACGGCGGGGCATGCCAAGGCTGGCCCCGCAGTCACGCCCATGTGGATTTCGTAGCCGGCGACGGCCGCACCGCCTTCCGCCAGGCTGCCGCGCACCTGACGCAACTTCTTGCTGGTCTCCAGCGTGGTCTCGAAATCGAGATAGCCGAGTCCCTTGACGCTACCGGGCGCGCCCTCAAGCCCTAGCGGATCATGCAACCACCGCCCCAACATTTGCATGCCGCCGCAGATGCCGATCAGCTTGCCGCCATAGCGCAGATGTCGCGCGATGGCCGCTTCCCAGCCATTGGCGCGCAGCCAGGCGAGATCCGCCTGCACGCTCTTGCTGCCGGGCAGGATGATGAGGTCGGCGGGCGGAATCGGCTGGCCAGGGCCGACCAGTCGAACGTCCACCTGCGGATGCGCGCGCAGCGCATCGAAATCGGTGTGGTTGGACACACGCGGCAACACCGGAATAACGACGCGCAGCGCATCGGGCGAGGCTGCACGCTGCGCCGTCTGCACCGCGTCTTCTGCGTCGAGATGGAGGCCGGGCAGATATGGCAGCACGCCAAACACCGGCTTGCCCGTCTGCGCGGTCAGCCAGTCGAGCCCCGGCGTCAGCAATGAAATGTCGCCGCGGAACCGGTTGATGATGAAGCCCGTCACGCGCGCGCGTTCGCTGTCAGACAAGCAGGCGAGCGTGCCAACAAGGTGCGCGAACACGCCGCCGCGATCAATGTCGGCGACGAGCACGACGGGACAATCGACGGCTTCGGCAAAGCCCATGTTGGCGATGTCGCGGTCGCGCAGGTTGATCTCCGCCGGGCTGCCGGCGCCCTCTACCAGCACGAGGTCGTACTGCCCACGCAGCCGCGTGTGCGATTCGAGCACAGCGGCCATGGCGGTGGGCTTGTAGTCGTGGTACGCACGGGCGTCGAGGTCGCAGCGCGGCTGACCGTGGATGATGATCTGTGCGCCGGTGTCGCTGTTGGGCTTGAGCAGGACGGGGTTCATGTCGACCGTGGGCACGACGCCCGCCGCCTGCGCCTGCAACGCCTGCGCGCGGCCGATCTCGCCGCCGTCTGCGGTGACGGCGCTGTTGAGCGCCATGTTCTGCGGCTTGAACGGCGCCACGCGCACACCGGCGCGATGCGCGACACGGCACAGGCCGGCGACCAGCGTGCTCTTGCCGGCATCGGACGTGGCGCCCTGGATCATCAGCGTGCCCCGAAGCGAGTCCGGCGGCACAGAAAATGGAGCTTTCGACATGCGCGGATTATCGCACCCACCTTGTTATGCCTGGCTGCCGCGCCCTCGCTAAAATGCGGGAATGTCACGCCGTCTCACACTTGTCCTCGGTGGTGCCCGCTCGGGCAAGAGCCACCACGCCGAACAGCTCGCGCTGCAATGCGTCGGGCCGGTCACGTACGTTGCCACCGCTGGCGAGGACGATGAGGAGATGCAGTTGCGCGTGGCCCTGCACCGCGCGCGGCGTCCGGCCAATTGGGCGCTGGTCGAAGAGCCCATGCACCTGGCCGAAGCGCTCTACACGCACGCGCAGCACGGTGGCTGTGTGCTGGTCGATTGCATGACGCTGTGGCTCAACAATCTGCTCTTCTCCGAACATCATGAATATCCCGAGACAGGCCTCGTCACGCCGCCCGAAGCCTGGACGGCCGAGATCGACGCGCTGCTGACCGCCCTGCCGCTGCTGCCCGGCGAGGTCATCCTCGTGAGCAACGAAATCGGCCTGGGCGTGGTGCCGATGGGTGCCGTCACGCGCTTCTACGTGGACGAACTGGGCCGGCTGAACCAACGCCTCGCCGCTCTGGCCGACAACGTGCATCTGCTGGTGGCCGGCATTCCGATGGTGGTGAAAGGGCCGGCACTCGGCACCGCAACGTGAGCTTGCCGTCGGGCGGCGTGTTCGATCTCGGGTGGCCCCTCGTGACGCTGGCAGCACTCGCGGGCGTGCTGCTCGATCAGGTATTCGGCGAGGTGTCGCGCTGGCATCCTTTGGTCGGCTTCGGGCGCATCGCCGCAGCGATTGAGCGCTGCATGAACCGCGCACCGGCTGCGTTGGCCAGGTCGCGCATCGTCGGTCTCGTCGCTTGGGCAGTCGCCGTGTTGCCGTTCGTGCTGCTGGCGGCATGGCTCGTCGTGATGGCGGGCGATGTGTCGCCACGGCTGGTGGTGGCGCTTGATGCGATCGCCCTCTATTTCGCCATTGGCGCGCGCAGCCTGTATGAACACATTGCGCCGATCGCGCTTGCGTTGCGCGATGCGGATTTGCCCCGCGCACGCGCCCTCGCCTCGCGCATCGTCTCGCGTGATCTCACACAAGCCGGCGACGAGCCCATTGCGCGTGCCGCCGTGGAATCGGCGCTGGAGAACGGCAGCGATGCCGTCTTCGCGCCGCTGTTCTGGCTTGTTGTGGCCGGCGCGCCCGGCGTGATGCTGTACCGGCTGGCCAACACGCTCGATGCAATGTGGGGCTACCGCAATGCGCGCTTTACCGGCTTTGGATGGGCAGCCGCACGCATCGACGACGTGCTCAACTGGATTCCCGCGCGACTCACGGCGATGAACTACGCGCTGCTTGGCCACACCGCCGATGCGCTGCGCTGCTGGCGCACGCAAGCCCCGCAATGGTCGAGCCCGAACGCGGGCCCGGTCATGGCCGCCGGCGCGGGCAGCCTGCGCGTCCGGCTTGGCGGCGCAGCACGCTACGAAGGCGTGGAAGAAGCGCGCCCGCCGCTCGGCACCGGCAAGCCGGCAACCGCTGTCGATATCACGCGTGCGTTGACGCTCGTATCGCGCACGTTGTGGCTGTGGCTCGGCGTACTTGGCCTGATCGCAACATCGGCGTGGGGCTTGTCATGAGCGGCATCGTCCACGGCGGCAATCTCGCCGCAGCACGCGCACAGTACGGAGAGCCTGAAGGCGGCTGGCTGGATCTGTCCACGGGCATCAATCCGCACGGCTACCCCATCCCGTCGATCCCACCCGATGCGTGGTTGCGCCTGCCCGAAGACGATGGCCTCGAAGCGCAGGCCGCCGCGCACTACGGCGTGATCGATGCGCGCGGCGTGCTGCCGATTGCAGGGTCGCAGGCGGCGATCCGCACGCTGCCATCCCTGCTGCCGCGAGGGCGAGCCGGCATCGCGCAGATCGGCTACAGCGAATATGCGCCGGCCTTTGCGCGCGCCGGCCACGACGTCGTACCACTGCCCGAAGCCGCCTTCCTCGGTGACGTGCCAAACGACGTGCAGCACCTGGTCGTCGTCAATCCGAACAACCCCACGGCACGCCTTCTGCCCGCCGAAACCCTGCGCAATTGGCACAGGCGCCTGCATGCGCGCGGCGGTACGTTGATCGTGGACGAGGCCTTTATCGAGGCGTTCAACGATGGCCCCACATTGGCGCCCCTGGCTGGCGTGCCGGGGCTTGTCGTGCTGCGCTCGATCGGCAAATTCTACGGGCTGGCGGGCGCCCGCATCGGCTTCGCGCTGGCCGCGCCTGAGCTGGTGTCTGCGCTACGCGAGGCGCTGGGGCACTGGACCGTCAACGGCCCCGCCCGTGCTGTGGTACGTGCGACGCTGGCCGATACCGCTTGGCAAGTTTCAACGCGCGCGCAACTCCAGCCTGCCGGCGCACGGCTCTCGGCGTTGCTTGATCGCCACGGGCTGCCGAATGCCGCCACCCCGCTGTTTGCCTGGGCATCCGCCCCACGCGCGCAAGCGCTGCATGCAAGCCTGGCGCGCCTCGGCATCTGGACCCGCCTGTTCGATGCGCCCATCAGCGGCTTGCGCTTCGGCCTGCCCCCGGATGAGCCCGGATGGCAACGCCTTGCCGATGCGCTAGCATCGCTGTCGCACTCCGCTTGACCTCCCCCCGATGCCCACTCGTCTCTCTCGCCTCACCCGTCGCCTGTATGTGTGCGGCCTGTCCGCCATTGCGCTCACGATCGCTGCCGTACCGGCATGTGCGGCCATTTCCGTCACAGACGATAGCGGTGCCATCGTTACGCTGCAGCGCCCCGCACAACGCATCGTCAGCCTCGCGCCGCATGCGACCGAGTTGCTGTTCGCGGCGGGCGGCGGAGCACGCATTGTTGGCACTGTGGCTTACAGCGACTACCCGCCGCCCGCGCGCGACATTCCTCACGTAGGCGACAACCGCTCGCTCGATCTGGAGCGCATCGCCGCCCTCAAACCCGATCTGGTGGTGGTCTGGCGCCACGGCAACGCGCAGAAGCAGATCGACCGCCTGCGCGCGCTCGGCATACCGCTGTTCTTCTCCGAGCCGCATCGCATGAGCGATATTCCGCGCTCGATCGAGGCGCTCGGCACGCTGCTCGACACCCGCGCGAGCGCGCACGATGCGGCCCAGCAATTCCGCCAACGCGCCGATACGCTGCGCCAGCGCTACGCGAGCCGGCCGGCGGTTTCGGTGTTCTATCAGGTGTGGGAACAGCCGCTGATGACGCTCAATGGCCAGCACATCTTCTCTGACATGCTCGCGTTGTGCGGCGGCCGCAATGTGTTTGCGGGAGAGCCGTTGCTGGTGCCGACAGTCTCGCCCGAGGCGGTGATCGCAGCCAACCCGGAAGTGCTATTGACCGCCAGCATGGGCGCCACGCAAGGCAGCCGTCCGATCGATACGCTCGACGCATGGAAGCGCTGGCCGCAATTGCTCGCTGTGCAGCGCGGCAACCTTTTCAGCATCAACGGTGACCTGATCAACCGCTTTGGCCCACGCCTTGTGGAAGCCGCGACCCTGTTGTGCGAAGACCTGGAACAAGCCCGCATACGGCGCCTCGGTTCACAGGCCACCAACGGGCCGGGTCGTTAAACCGCGCGCCGCTCAACGGTTCCAGAACAGCAACACAGGCAACGTGCCGGGCAGCACCCGAAAACCGCAGGCTGCCCCCCATTGCAACGGCCATTGCAGGGTCTCGATTAATGGCCGCTGCAGCCAATGCGCCGCCAGTGCACGCATACAGCCGGCATGCGTCACCGCCCATACGCAAGACGTGGGCATCGCGGTGGTTGCTTCAGCCCAGGTCGTCACGCGCGCCAGCAGATCCGCCGCCGATTCTCCGCCATGCGGATTGCCGTGCACGAGATCGCGCGCCCAATGGTCGATTTCCGCGCGCGGGATCTCATCCCACTGGCAGCCTTCCCAAGCGCCGAAATCGAGTTCCATCAATTGCGCATCGATTTCAATGGCGGGCAGCTGCGCCGCTTGCGCCATGGCTTCGGCCGTCAGGCGGCTGCGCCGCAACGGGCTTGCCAGCAGACGATGCGGAGTGTGGGCGGCGAGTTTCTCGACGATGGCCGACGGCTCCGGGTCCATGGGCGAGACCAACTCCAGATCGGTGCGGCCATAGCAGAGGCCCGCCGTCATGGCGGGCCGCGCGTGGCGGATCAGGATGACATCCATGCCAGCAACCCCCACAGGATCAGCAGCTCGAAAATCTGCTGTGCCATGCCCAGGCAATCGCCTGTGATGCCGCCGATGCGGCGCACGAAATAGCGACCCAGCAGCCAGCGCGCAAGGATCAGGCCGACAACGATGAGCGCCGCGCACATCGGCCCGAACCACAGCAACGGCACGACACCGAATACGCCAGCCCACAACGCGTCACTCCATCGCATGCGTTGCGCAACTGGCTTGGCCTTGCCTTCCGCCCGCACGTAGTCATGCGTGAGCAGGTGGCTGACAGCTGCGGCCCGGCTGGCAGCATGCGCAGCCACCATTGCAACGAGGATGCCTATGCTGTGCGGCGCCATCGCGCTCAGCAATTGCCACTTCAGCAGCAACGCCATGCACACGGCAATCGCCCCGAACGCGCCGATGCGCGAATCGTGCATGATGCGCAGCCGGTCTTCAGGCGTGTAGCCGCCGCCAAAGCCGTCGGCGCAATCGGCCAGCCCGTCCTCGTGAAACGCGCCGGTCAGCAATAGCGTAGCCCCCATCGACACGGCCACCGCCACACCTTGCGCGGGCACCGTGCGCAACACAAGCCAATACACCGCCGCTGCCACGGCGCCCACCAACCAGCCGATCAGCGGAAAGTAGCGCGCCGCGCGATTCAAGCCCGCTTGCGAGAACCCAACCGACGCCGGCACGGGGATGCGGGTGAAATACCCGACGGCCGTCCACAGCGCCTGCCAATGTTCGCGCAACGCGTTCATGGCGATGCGCGCTCGCTCACGCCTGCGCTGGCGAAGGTCGCCATTTCGCGCAGGAACGCCACCGCCGACACGACCACCGGATACGCCAACACCGCGCCGCTGCCCTCGCCCAGCCGCAACGACAGCGACAGCAGCGGCCGCGCATCGAGCAGCTCCAGCAAGGCGCGATGCCCGCGCTCGTCCGACACATGCCCGAACACGCAGAAGCGCAGCACATCGGGCGCCACGTGCGCGGCCACCAGCACGGCGGCCGTCGCGATAAACCCGTCGACGAGGATGACCATGCGGCGCTGCGCCGCCTCAAGCACCGCCCCCACCATCGCTGCGACCTCGAAGCCGCCGAAGCACGCAAGCACGTCCAGCGGCTCGCGTACGTCAGCGTGCCTGGCCATCGCTGCTTCCAGCACGGCGCGCTTGTGGGCCAGGCCGTCATCATCGAGCCCGGTGCCGCGGCCAACGCATTGCGCGACCGGCAAATTGCATAAGCGCGCCATCAGGCACGCGGCAGACGCCGTATTGGCGATGCCCATTTCGCCCAGCGCGATCACGTTGGTGCCAAGCGCAGCATGGTGTGCCACGCGTTGCGCGCCGAGCGCCATGGCGCGGTCGCGCTCCTCAGTGGTCATGGCGGCTTGCTCAACACTCTCGTCGGCAAAGTTGCGTGTGCCGGGGCCGACAGGTGCATCGACCAGGCCCGGCGCATCTGCCGCCCACAACGGTGCGGCGACACCGGCGTTTACCACCTCCAGCGCAAACCCATGCTGGCGGCAGAACACGTTGACGGCTGCACCGCCCGCGATGAAATTGAGCACCATCTGCGCGGTCACCGCTTGAGGGTACGCGCTCACGCCTGCGTGCGCGATGCCGTGGTCTGCGGCAAACACCACCATCGCGGGGCGCGTCAGCTGCGGTGTGTCGGTGTTCTGGATCAGGCCGATCTGCACGGCCAGCGATTCAAGCCGGCCCAGCGCGCCGAGCGGCTTGGTCTTGCTGTCCACGGCCGCCTGCAGGCGCACGCGCAACGCATCGTCAAATGGCGGAATGTACATGGTTTGGTTCATCACAATTCGACTCCGGGCTGGGCCTGGATGCCTCGGGAAAAGGCGTGCTTGACGAGCGTCATGTCGGTCACGGTATCCGCCGCCTCGATCAGCTCGGGTGGCGCACCGCGCCCGGTAATCACCACATGCTGCGCGGGCGGCCGCGCGCGCAAATCGGCCAGCACCGTCTGCACGTCAAGGTAGTGGTACTTGAGGGCGATGTTCAGCTCATCCAGCAGCACCAGGCCAACGGTGGGATCGCTCAGCAGCTCGCGTGCGCAGGCCCATGCAGCTTGCGCCTTCTCGATGTCGCGCGTGCGGTCCTGCGTCTCCCATGTGTAGCCTTCGCCCATCACGTGGAAGCTGCATTGCTCGGGAAAGCGTCGTAGGAAGCGCTCTTCGCCCGTCGGGATTGCGCCCTTGATGAACTGCACCACGCCGACCTGCATGTCGTGACCCATGGCGCGCATCACCATGCCAAAGCCGGAGCTGGATTTGCCCTTGCCGTTACCGGTGTTAACGAGCAGTACGCCGCGCACGTCCGTGGCGGCGGCAATCTTGGCGTCCACCACGGCCTTCTTGCGCTGCATGCGTGAGCGGTGGCGCTCGTTCAAGCCATCGTTGTTGTCTTCAGTCGTCATCGGGGTCATCAGGAATCAAGGCCGTGCGGCGGCCGTCGGCCACCTCGGCAATGGGCGTGCGCAGCACGCGTGCGCAGTGTTCGGGGGTCAGCACATCGGCGGCGATGCCAGCAGTGGTTTGCCCTTCGCCGTCCATCAGCAGCGCGTGCGTGGCGTAGCGGCGCGCGAGGTTCAAGTCATGCACGGTCAGCACGACCAGCCAGCCATGTTTGCGGCAACCTTCGCGCAGCAGGCGCAGCACGGCAACCTGCTGATGCAAATCGAGGTGCGCGACGGGCTCATCAAGCAGCAGCACGCGCGCCTCCTGCGCCACCACGGCAGCCATCGCCACGCGCTGACGCTCACCGCCAGAAAGCGTGCGCACATCGCGTTGTACCAGCGGCTGCAAATGCAGCGCAGACACCGCTGCGTCAACGGCGCGGACATCGGCGTCGCCCTCCCACTCCCAGCGCGCCAGGTGCGGGTGGCGGCCGGTCATCACCGCTTGGTACACGGTGATGGGGAACGAGTCATGCAAGGTCTGCGGCAGAAACGCGCGACGACGCGCCATCGCCAGTGCCGGCCAATCGGCAAGTGCTACACCGTCGAGCGTGACGCTGCCGCCGTCCTCCGAACGCAGGCCCGCCAGCACGGAAAGCCATGTCGACTTGCCCGCGCCGTTCGGGCCGACCACGCACCAGAGTTGGCCCGCGTTGGCCGTCAACGACAACCGCTCAATCAACACGCGCCCGTCGATGGTCACGCGCAGGTCGCGCAGCGCGAGTTCGGGCGCTGCATCCAAGTGCGCGAATGCATCCGGTGCAGGGGCCCGACGTGCACGACGCAACCAGCTCATCGCGTGCTCCGCATCAGCAGGTAGAGAAACGTCGGCACGCCAAGCATGGTGGTGATCACACCCACCGGCAGTTGCGTTGGGGCGATCAGCGTCCGGGCGATCAGGTCGGCCAGCATCAGCAGCCCGCCGCCGGCCATCGCCGTAGCGGGCAAGTGGATGCGCACGTCGCGGGTCCACGCCAGGCGCACCATATGCGGCACCAGCAGGCCGACAAAAGCGACCGAGCCCGCAATGGTCACCGCTACCGCCGTGCACAGCGACGCCACCACGTAGATCAACGCACGCACGCGCGCCACGGGCACCCCAAGCGCACGGGCGCGGGTTTCGCCGGTCAGCAGCACGTTCAGGTCGCGCGCATGCGGCAACACCACGGCCACCGCCGCCACGAGCGCCATCAACGCGCCCGCATAACGATCGGCGCCACCGAGGTCGCCGACCATCCAGAAAATCATGCCGCGCAGCTTGTTCTCGGGCGCCACCGTCAAGATGAGCGTGATCAGGCCGACCCAGCCGGAGGCCATCACCACGCCACCGAGCAGTAGGCGCGCATTGGCCTCGCCGGGCTCACCGCGCCACAGGTGCTGACGCGCCAACGCCGCCACCAGCGCCATCGACAGCAATGCTCCCGCGCCGGCACTCGTCTGCACCAACCACCACGGCAGCGAAAACAACATCGCCGTGAGCGCCGCCACTGCCCCGCCACCGGACACGCCCAGGACATACGGATCGGCCAGCGGATTGCGCAGCAGCATCTGCATGAGCGCCCCGGCAAAGGCCAACAGCCCGCCAGCAGCAAATGCACGCCCGCGCGCGGCAGGCGCAATTCGATGACGATGCCCGCAGCCAGGCTATCGCCACCGCCGATCAGCGCCCGCCAGACTTCAGCGAGCGACAGCTTCACACTGCCGAGCATCAACGACGCCGCCAGCACCACCACGCACGCGAGTGCCAGCAGCGACCACAGTCGCCAGGCAAAACCGCGTGCGGGCAGTGCAGGTGTTGTCATCGCTTCGGTTCGTGCTGTTGCCACGACAGCGTGAAGAACACCCCACGCGACGCCGTGTTGTACGGATAGATCAACTGGTAGTTCTTGTTCGTCACGTTTTCAACACGTGCCGACACTGCCCAGTCAGGCGTGATCTGGTAGCGGCCGACCAGGTTCAGCAGGCCATAGCCACCGAGCGTCTTGGTCGAATCCTGGCGGTCGCCCGCTGCATTCCACTCCACGCCCGCCGAGAACGGCCCGAACGTCTTGTACGCCGAGACGCTGCCGAAGTGCCGTGCGCGGCGCGAGAGCAACTGGTTGGCCGACAGGTCCTGCGGGTTCTGCATGGTAAAGCTCGCACGCAGATCCACGCCATAGATCGAACCCCGATACGACGTCTCCAGCCCGTTCACGCGTGCGCGGTTGACGTTGGCTGCCGAGCAATTGAAATCTGCATCGCATACCGCCGTGATCAGGTTGCTGTAGTCCGTCTCGAACACCGTCACGCGCACCAGGCCGATCGCGCCGCTGTATTCCACGCCGCCTTCCACCGAGCGCGCCTTCTCGGGCTGCACGTTCGGGTTGCCGAAGAACGGGTAGTACAACTCGTTGAAGCTGGGTGCGCGGAAGGCATTGCTCACACTCGCAACCGCCTTCCATTGCGGGTTGAATGCGAAGCCGTAGCCGGCGTAGTAGCTGTTGGCGCCACCGAAGTCCGAGTAGCGGTCGCGGCGCAGGTTCAGCTGCAACTGGTGCGGGCCAAACTTGCCTTCGTAACCGATGTAGCCGGAATCAACGTTGCGCGTGGGCACGTTGTAGGCATCGCTGTCGATACTGGTCTGCAGATGCTCCAGGCCCACCTTGAGCAGCTGATCGGGCATGAAGGCCCAGTCGTTCTGCCAGCTCGCCGTCTGATTGCGTGTGTTGAAGCGCGCCGGCACCTGCAACACGCCGTTCGTGTAATTCAAGCTGCGGTCATCGCCCTGCGACAGCGTCAGGCGCGTCTTCCAATCCTGCGTTACCTTGCCGTCCACGTAGGCCGACATCGAGCGCACTACGTTGTGTGCGACGTTGTCATCGGTCGGCTTGCCGAAGGCGTTGTCGTAACTGACATCGCCCCAGGTCTGGAAGTACGTCAGGCCCGCTTGCCAATCTGCCGAGAAGCGATGCGACAACTGCGCCGACACGCTCTTGTTCGTGTACGGGTTGTCGTTCGGGTTGGCCTTGGGCGCCTGCTGCGGGTTGATGGTCGAGAAGCCGTTGGTCTTGAATTCCGACACCGACACCGCGAACGATGTATCGCCGTTCTCGCCCAGCGAGCCGCTGATGCCAGCCTGCGCGCGCTTGGTATTGCGGGCGCCGTACTCGATCTCTGCATTGGCCAGCGGGCCATGGCCACGGCCGTTGCGCGTGAAAATCTGCACCACGCCGCCAATCGCATCGGAGCCGTACAGCGCAGACACGTTGCCGCGCACAACCTCGATGTGATCGATCTGATCGGCCATCAATTGCGCGATCTGCGCGCCGCCCGAGGTGCCGGACGCCACACGCACACCGTCAATCAGAACCAGCGTCTGATTGGAACCGGCGCCGCGCATGAAAAGGCTGGCGTTGGTGCCTGGGCCGCCGCTCTGCGCGATTTCGATGCCGGCCTCGCGACGCAGCAGCGTCACGGCGTCCGGCGCCTGCGAGCGCTCGATATCGGCGCGGCTGATGACCGTCGTATGCGGCAGTGCATCGGACAGGGGCTGCTCGCTGCGCGAGGCGGTCACCACTGTCGGATTCAGCTCGCCGACGGGCGTGCTGGCTACTTGTGTATTGCTTTGTGCCCAGGCCGGCGCAACCGCACCTGCCATGGCCCCCGCAACAACCCCCAATCGTGCGCTGGCAAGCGCGCGCATGGCCGTCCGGGGCATCCGGAGTGGCCGCTTTGTAGTCAAGCTCATGTTGAAAAGACAAGAAGCGTCAGCCGGACCCGTTCCCCCGCGGGTCGCTGGCAGCAGGATCTCGATGCGGTTCCCTCCAGGGTTGCACATCGGCTCTGAGATCCACCGTCCTGGCCGGTATCCGGGCTGGCGAAGCGGCCTGTCCGCCTTCCCATTCCGAAAGGAACAGTGGCGTATGGACAGACCGCGCGGCACCCATCTTCTTCGCGAGATGGCGGGTACACGCGACGTTCGCTTACCGTTGCGGGGGCAGCGCAGGTTGGCGCATCGCTTGGGGCGCGCGCTCCCTGCTTCCCGTTTAACTGCAGATGGTGCTGCGGGCACCAGGACGGGGCGAAGTTTAACGGAAAAGGCATTCCAAACCCGTCGCAGTCGCGGTAAAAACACACCCACCGCCCGTTGTGCCCGCCGCGTCGCCTCATTCCCCCGCATATTGCGCATCCGTATGGAGGACAGGCGCGAAGCGCATGATCGGCTAAAATCCCCCCACTCGATTCTGATTGACACCCAATGCTGAACGAACTCGAACAACTTGCCGGCAAGATCGCGCGCGTGCTGCGTCACGCCGATGCGCTCGCCGCCGAGAACCAGCGCCTGCGCGCCGAAGTCGAGCGGCTTCAGGCGGAAGCCGAGGCGTCCAAGACCGAGCGCGACGCGATGGTCGCCGATCGCAGCGTGCTCAATGCCAAGATCGAAGAAGCGCAACTGCGCATCCAATCGATTCTCGACAAGCTGCCCACGGCCACCGACGCGCGCCAGCTTGATCTCCTCGGCCAGGCCGCAGGGGCCGATGAAACAGCGGCCGCCCCGCATTCGGAGACCTAAGCATGAGCAGCAAGCAAATTGAAGTGAACATCGCCGGGCAGCCCTACAAATTTGCAGTCTCGGTCGATAACGAAGCCGCCCTGCGTGAAGCCGCCGCCATGGTCGACAACCAGATGACGCGCATCAAGAACGGCTCGAACACCAAGGGCATCGAGCGCGTCGCCGTGATGGCCGCCATCAGCATCGCATCGGATTTGCTGTCGATGCAACGCCAGGCCGCATCAGATTCCGCCCTGCCGATCGACACGATTCGCGCCAGACTGGCCGACCTGAACGCCCGCACCGACGAGGCGCTGCGCCAGTACGGCGAAGTGATTTAGCGAAGGTCAAAACGGGTTTGTAACCGGATCGCATCCGGGCTTGGGTTCGGATGCGAACGGGTGTATAGTGTCACGCAATGGCTTCCGAAATCTCCTGCAAACCCTTATGGTATAAGGCTTTAGCGGCTGCAGGGTAGAGAAAAACGGTTGCCTGCGATGAATCTCTCAGACGCATCGCCATGCGCTCGAAACGCAGCGTGATGATGCGTCTGACAGTTTCCCTGCCTGGTTCGCCATGGCCATTAACTCCTTGAACCGATAAGCATTGCTTGGTGCGGGATATGCCGTGTGGGCGAGCGCGTCTTCCAGTGCATAGCGTGCGACGCAAGTCGTGGGCTCCCTGCACCGGTGATGTACCCGAAATGCGGCTTCCGCTGCCACTCTGAACCTCACTTGGGTTCAGGATGCGGGTCTAGCGGCCAAGGTGGGGACCCAACAAAAGGCGGTAGTGCACATGTGCGCTACCGCCTTTTTCTTTGCCTATCTGCGATACGCCCCCGTTGCCGCACCGCCAATGGCAACGCCGCGGCCGTGTTGCTATGCTGCGCACACCGTCACTTCCGCACGTCGCCCGCGCATCCCAACGATGGCCACCCAATACTGGTTGATGAAGTCCGAGCCCGACGAGGCCAGCATCGACACGCTGCACGCCGAGGGCACCTTGCCCTGGACTGGCGTTCGCAACTATCAGGCACGCAACTTCATGCGCGACCGCATGCGCATCGGCGACGGCGTGCTGTTCTACCACTCGTCCTGTCCGCAGCCGGGCATCGCGGGGCTGGCGGAAGTCTGCTCGACCAGCTACCCAGATCCCACGCAGTTCGACGCCAAGAGCCACTACCACGACCCTGCATCGAAGCCGGAAGCGCCGCGCTGGATGCTCGTCGACGTGAAGTTCGTGCGCAAATGCGCGCTGATCGATCTGCCGACCTTGCGCGCACAAGAACAGCTCGCCGACATGACGGTGCTGCAACGCGGCAACCGCCTGTCCATCACGCCCATCACGCCCGCGCAATGGCGTTACATCACGACCAAATTGATGCGCGATCCTGAGTGAATGGCTGGCGCCGGCAGGGAATTGTTACAAACGTGATGAACGATGCGCGTAACAGCCAGTCAGACGCATCACATTGCTTTTTGGGAGAACACAATGAAATCTGTCCTGGCCGCAACCATTTTGGGGACCGCAATGATGACGACCGCTTTCGCGCAAGCCGCTCCTGAAGCGAATCATTCTGGCGTGCTGTCGCTGGATGCGCAGGCCGTGACGGAAGTCCCCACCGACACCGTCACACTGACGCTGAGCGCCGAGCAGGAAGGGGCAGACCCGGGCGCGATCTCCACCGCACTGTCGCGCAAGGCCGACGACGTGATCAACCAGGCAAAGCGCACCTCCGGCGTGCAGGCAGAAACGGGCGGCTTCAATATCTATCCGAACACCGATCGCAACGGCAAGATCAGCGTGTGGCGCGGCCGTGCCGAAGTGCGCATCACGTCGAAGGACTTTGCAGCGGCGTCCAAGCTGGCGGGCCAGCTGGCCAATCAGATGCAGGTGCAGAACGTGAACTTCACGCTCTCGCGCGAGGCGCGTACAGCGGCGGAAGCCAAGCTCATCGATCAGGCTGTGAATTCGTTCCGCGACAAGGCACTGACGACCACCAAGCTGTTTGGCTACACGAGCTACACGATCCGCGACGTGCACGTGAGCGAGGGCAGCAACAACCCAGGCCCGCGTCCGATGATGCGCATGGCAGCCGCTCCGGCATCGTTCGATTCGGCGCCGGTGCCCATCGAGGGCGGCAAGGCGCAGGTCACGGTGACGGTTTCCGGCGCCGTGCAGATGCTGAAATAAGCAGCGATCCGCTTGTCAAGTCCTGCCATAGGTTGACACTGTGCTCAGTCTCCGAGCGCCCGATGCACCGCATCGGGCGTTTTGTATTTCAAGGCCAGATGAGGCCGTTCGTGGTTGTAGATATGCACGGCCTGCGCCACCATGCGTGCGGCCTGCTCTAGGTCGGCGGGGCGCTTGAGCAGCAACTCCCCTTTGAGGATGCCGTTGACCCGTTCGGCCAGGGCATTCTGGTAGCAGTCGTAGCCATCGGTCACGGAGCACGTGATGCCGTGCCGCTGATGGATGCGCTGGTACTCGGCTGAACAGTATTG
>NZ_MCGB01000084.1 GCF_001699815.1 Ralstonia pickettii
GCGCGCGCAGGCGCACCGTCGTTCCGTTGATCGACAGGTTTGCGCCGAGCGACAGCCCTTCGCGCGCAATCAGCACGTTGTCTGCCGCGTTCAGCTGAATCAGCGGCCCAGCGTACGCTGGGGTTGCCTGCAACATCCTTTGCTCCTCCGGGCTGTCTTCTCGTGCAGCCGCAGTCGATCGTGAGTTTTGATGTTACCGGTTTATGTAACCGGTAACATTTGCGCAATCGTAGTCTGGTTTTGCGATAATTGCTAGCCCCTTTTTCCCTGTGTTTCCCCAATCGGCCCATCGATCACGTGACCAAGTCCACCACCGTGTCCCTCGTAGAAACCGCGCCGGCGGCCCCACGCCGTGCGCGCAAGAACACCGGGCGCGTCACTCTGAGCGACCTTGCCAAGCTGGTGGGTGTGACCAAGGTGACGGTGTCCCGTGCGCTGAACACGCCGGAGCTGGTGTCGGGCGACACGCTCGAGCGCGTGCGCGAAGCGGTGCGGCAGACCGGCTATACGCCGGACCTCGTGGCCGGCTCACTGGCATCCAACCGCAGCCGGTTGATCGTCGCGCTCATCCCGACGATTGCGGGCAGCGTGTTTCAGGAAACGGTCGCGGCGCTGACCACCGAGCTGGCTGCTGCGGGCTATCAATTGCTGATCGGCCAGAGCGGCTACGACGAATCACGCGAAGATGCACTGCTCGATGCGATCGTCGGACGGCGCCCCGCGGGCATCGTGCTGACGGGCGTGGTGCACTCCGCCAGCGTGCGGCAGAAGTTGCAGGCGGCCGGCGTACCGGTAGTGGAAACCTGGGACATCACGCGCAACCCGCTGGACATGCTGGTGGGCTTCTCGCACCAGAAGGTCGGCCAGGCGGCGGCGCGCTATCTGAAACAACGCGGCGCAAAGCGCCCCGCCGTCATCACGCCGAGCGACCGCCGTGCACAGGCCCGCGCGCAAGCCTTCGTGAAGGCGTTCGGCTCAGAGGCCGACATTCCCGTGATGGCCGCCGAATCCCCCGCCAGCCTCGGCGACGGCCGGCGCGCACTGGGCATATTGCTAGAGCAACATCCGGACACCGACGCCATCTTCTGCGGCGCAGACATCCTTGCGCTCGGCGTGCTGATGGAGGCGGAACATCGCGGCATTGCCGTGCCGGCGCAACTCCGCGTGGTCGGCTACGGCGACCAGGTGTTCGCCAAAGACACCACGCCCGCGCTCACCACCATCCGCATCGACGGCACAGGCATCGGCAAGCTGGCAGCGACGTTGCTGATCAACCGCATCGAACACGGCGACGAAGAACGGCGCACGGTCGATGTGGGTTTCACCCTCGTTGAGCGCGACAGCGCGTAGCGCTTAGGCAGGCACCGCGTCCGCATCGAGCGGAAACACGGGCCGCTGCACCTTCACAAACGGAAAGCGCGCGTAATCCGAACTGGTCACGCCGCCGCCATCGCACTCCACCACGGCCTTGGCAATCGGCACGAACACGGGCCGGCAATACATGCGCGACTTCAACAGCACGAAGCGCGCGGCATGCGGGTCCACGCCGATGTGCGTGAAGATACCGAGGTCCCAGTGCTCCTGCGGCGTCTCCGTGACGACGATCTGCGCCGCGCCGATGTCGAGCAGCGCCGTGCGGCCCATGCGGATGCGCTGGCCCGTATAGGTCGGCCCCGTGATGGTGTATTCGCCGTCGCTGATGCCGACAACCTTGCCCGTCAGCGCGCGCGGCACAGGGTAGATACCCAGCTGCACGAGCGGCACCTTGTCGCCCACGGGCAGCGAGACGGTAGCACCCTCGCCCGCCTCGATCATCGCAGCGACAGCTTCCGGGTCGCACACTGGCCCGACGGCGATGCCGCTCAAGCCTTGCTTCAACGCTTCGTGCAGGACGTGCATGTCATCGCACGTGCCGCCTGACATGCAGTTGTCGCCGTGGTCGAGCAGCAGCACGGGGCCGCTGCCGGGGGCGTGTGCCAACTTGGCCGCGCGCGCAATCGATTCGGTCAGCGGTTCAGAGCGGTAGACGAACCCTTCGCGGTCGGCCCAGATGGCATCGGCGATGCGTTGCGCCGCGGCGTCGGCGGCATGCTTGTCGCCGTTGCCGACCACCACGACGGAAAGGCACGGGGCGGCAATGTCCGCCAGCCCGAATCCGGCCAGGATCGACACGGCCAGCATGCCGTCAGTCTCGGCCTGCTTGGCGAGCGCCACGGCGCGGTGCATCGCCCCTTCGTCGGTGCGGCTGCGCAGGGTGTGCGTGACCATCGGCAGGCGGCGCCACGCGAGCACGGGGTTCGCGCGGCCGGCCAGCTTGTCGAACAGCAGGCGGCCGGCGTGCTCGCCGGTTTCGTACATGTCAACGTGCGGATACGTCTTGAAGCTGACTGCGATGTCGGCCAGGTCAATGAACTTCTGCGTGAGATTGCCGTGCAGATCCAGCGCGACGGCAATCGGCACGCCGGCCGCCACCGCGCGCAGGCGTTCGAGCAGATCGCCTTCGCCGTCGTCGCTGTTCTCGGCGACCATCGCGCCGTGCAGGTCGAGCATCAGCGCATCGCAGCCGGGTGCAGCCGCGACGATGGCGTCGCACAGCGTGGTGTACGCCTCGGCAGCGACCCGTCCGCTGGGGTTCGCTCCGGCCACGACGGGCACGACGATTTCCGCGCCCGCCGCCTCCGCCAGATCGATGAACGCACCGGCCGCCGTGCGCGTGCCCTTGGCGGCGCGGTACGCGTCGGCACCGTAGTGCGGATGGAACGATGCCAGCGGCGTCGGCACCGGCGAGAACGTATTCGTCTCGTGATTGAAGCGGGCGATCAGGATGCGCATGAGCGGTCGGGTGATGGTGTCAAACGCGGCCAGCGGCCTGGAGCATCGCGTGCAGCAGCACGTTGGCCCCGGCTTCCAGATGTTCGGGGCGGGCGTCTTCGATTTCGTTGTGGCTGATGCCGTCCTTGCACGGCACGAAGATCATCGCGGTGGGGGCCACACGCGCCAGATAGACCGCGTCATGGCCTGCGCCGCTGATCACGTCCATCTCCGACAACCCCAACTGCCGCGCGCCGCTGCGCACCGCGTTCACCAGCGTGGCGTCAAACGGCTGCGGCGGGAAGTAGACGACCTGGCGCAATGCGATGTCGATGCCGCTGCGTGTGCGCAACTCCGCCACCGCCTCATGCAGTGCCGCATCCATGTCGGACAACATCGCGTCGTCAGCGGCGCGAAAGTCGATCGTCATCGACACTTGGCCGGGAATCACGTTGCGCGAATCCGGATGCACGCTCAGGCAGCCCACCGTGGCCCGCGCGTGTGGCGGGCGCTCCAGCGCGATGCGGTTGGCAATGCCGACCAGCTCCGCCGCCGGCAGCAACGCATCGCGGCGCAGCTCCATCGGCGTGGGGCCGGCGTGCGCTTCCATGCCGGTCAAGACCACGTCGTACCAGCGCTGGCCGAGCGCGCCCGTCACCACGCCGATCGTCGTGGCGTGCGCCTCCAGCACCGGCCCTTGTTCGATATGTGCTTCGAAATAGGCACCGACGGCTCGGCCGCCAACAGGCTCACTCCCCGCGTAGCCGATACTGCGTAGCGCCTCGCCCACGGCAACGCCGTCGCGGTCCTGCGCGGCCAGCACGGCGTCCAGCGCAAACTCGCCGATGAACGCGCCGGAGCCCATCATCACCGGCACGAAGCGCGAACCTTCTTCGTTGGTCCACACGGCCACTTCGATGGGCGCTTCCGTTTCGATGCCCGCATCGTTGAGCGCGCGCACCACCTCGATGCCGGCGAACACGCCGTAGTTGCCGTCGAACTTGCCGCCGGTCGGCTGCGTGTCGATATGGCTGCCGGTCATCACCGGCGGCAGTGCATTGTTGCGGCCGGGGCGGCGCGCGAAGAGGTTGCCGATCGCGTCCACGCGTACGGTGCAGCCAGCGGCTTCGGCCTGCGCAACAAAGAAGTCGCGGCCCTGCCGGTCGAGATCCGTCAGCGCAAGGCGGCGCACGCCGCCCTTGGGCGTGGCGCCGATGCGCGCCTGCTGCATGAGCGTGTCCCACAGACGTGCGCCGTTGACGCGCAAAGTGGTATCGAGTTGGGTGGTCGTCATGATGTGTGCGTTTAAGCGGCCAGACCGACGCCAAGGTAGCGGTCCTTGATGGCGTCGTCGGCGCGGAAGGCTTCGTTGGTACCGCTGTAGACCACGCGGCCCTGTTCGATGATCACGTGGCGATCGGCGAGCTGCGTGCAGACTTCAAGATTCTGTTCGACAAGCAGGATGGACACGCCCGCCTGCTTGATGACTTTCAGCTGCGCGACGATCTCTTCCACGATGACGGGGGCCAGACCTTCGACCGGCTCGTCGAGCATCAGCAGGCGCGGGTGGTTCATCAGCGCGCGGCCGATGGCCAGCATCTGCTGCTCGCCACCGGACAGGTTGGCGCCGCCATTGCGCCGCCGCTCATGCAGACGCGGGAAGATGCGGTAGATGTCAGCCAGCTGCCACGGAGAATCCCGCCGCGCGCCGAGCTTCAGGTTCTCCTCCACCGTCAGCAGCTTGAAGATGCCGCGATGCTCCGGCACCAGGCACAAGCCCTGCGCGGCAATGCGATGCGGCGGCGGCCCAGCGATGTCCTTGCCGCGAAAGCGCACTTGCCCGCCGCGCGGCGTGACGACGCCGGCAATCGTCTTCAGCGTGGTCGATTTTCCGGCGCCATTGCGGCCGAGCAGCGTCACGAGTTCGCCCTCGCCCACCGTGAGCGCCACGCCCTGCAGCACGTGGCTCTTACCGTAATAGCCGTGGAGGTCTGCAACGTCGAGAATCGCCGTCGTCGTCATGCCTTGCCTCCCGTGATCATGTTGCCGAGATACGCGGCGCGCACGCGCGGATCCGCCCGCACGGCATCGGGCGTGCCCTCCATGAGCACCTTGCCCTGCTGCATGACGGTGATCATGTCGGAGATGTCCATCACGATGTCCATGTTGTGTTCGATCAGCACGACCGTGTGATCCTGCGCCAGGCCGCGAATGAGCGCCTTCATGGCGGGCAGGTCGTCCACGCCCATGCCGGAGGTGGGTTCATCCAGGAAGATCGCGCGCGGGTTGGCGGCCAGCGCCATGCCCACTTCCAGCCGGCGCTGCTGGCCGTGCGAAAGGACGGCGGCCGGCGTGTCGGCCAGGCGCGGCAATTCAAGCCGATCGAGCACGCGGTCGACCGTGTCGGCGCAGGCCAGCTCGCCCTGCGGCAGGCGCCAGCCGTGCAGGGCACGACGCGGCGTGGTGCCGAGTGCGGCGAGGCGCAGGTTCTCACGCACGGAAAGGCTCGGGAACAGGCTCGTCACCTGGAACGAACGCGCAATGCCACGCTGCACACGCTGGTAGTCGGCTTCACGCGTCACGTCGTGGCCATCGAAAACGATGGTGCCGCTGGTGATCATGCGTGTGCCCGTGAGCATGTGGAACAGTGTGGTCTTGCCTGCGCCGTTGGGGCCGATGACGGAGTGGACCGTGCCGGGCATCACACGCAGATCGACGCCGCCCAGTGCGGTGAATTTGCCGTACTGCTTGACGATGCCGGTGGCCTGGAGGATGGGGGTGGTGGTCATGCGCGCTCCTCCTGCACCGCCGGTGCGTGACGCAGTGCGCGCACACGCTGCCACAGCTTCTGCCCGAGCCCGAACAGCCCGCGCTGCATGAACAGGCTCACTGCGATCAGCAGGAAGCCGAGCAACATGAGCCAGCGCGGCCACAGGCTTGAGAGCCAATCCGACAGCAACACATAGAACGCCGCACCCAACACCGAGGCAAACACGTTGCCCGTGCCGCCGATGACGGTCATCACCAGAATCATTTCGCTGACGTGGTAGTCGATATTGGCCAGCGGCGCGATGCCCGTGAGCATGGCGTGCAGGGCGCCGGCCAGCCCTGTCACCGCACCGGAGATGACAAACGCCAGCAGCTTGAATGCGCGCACGTTGTAGCCGACGGCGAGCGCGCGCTCTTCGTTGTCGCGAATGGCCAGCAGCGTGCGGCCAAACACCGATTCCGTCACACGCTGCACGAGGAAGAACACCACGAGAAACAGCGCCGCGACAAACGCGTAGAACGCCCACGGCGACGCCGCAAATGCCGGACGCGGAATATCGAGCAGGCCGTTATCGCCGCCTGTGAGCGACGGCGTGGTGTAGGCCAGGAAATAGAACATCTGCGAGAAGGCCAGCGTCAGCATGACGAAGTACGTGCCGCGCTGGCGGATGGCGAACCAGCCGACCACCGCCGCCACGACCGCGCCCACCACCACGGCCAGAACAAGCGCCACCGGCATCGGCAGCGCGAGTTGCGTGAGGCCGATACCCGCGGCATAGCTGCCGAGCCCGAAGAAGATGCCTTGCCCGAACGACAGCAGCCCCGTGTAACCGAGTAGCACGTTGCAGGCCATCACGGCCATCGCGTAGACGAGCACTTCGGTGGCCAACGTGCCGGACGTCAGCACCAGCGGCAACAGCAACGTCACGCCCAGCGCCAGCCACCAGAAGCGCTGACGCGAAATTCCATGGAATGCGGCTTGCATCATCCCCTCCCCAGCAGGCCGTGCGGGCGCAGCAGCAGCACAGCTGCCATCGCCACGTAGATCATCAGCCGTGCGCCCTCGGGCCACAGCGTGCTCATCAGGCTCTGCACGATGCCGACCAGCAGGCCGCCGACCAGCGCCCCCGCAAAGCTGCCCATGCCACCCACCACCACGACCACGAAGGCGACGCCGAGGGCCTCCACGCCCATGAAGGGCTCCGCGCCGCGAATGGGCGCAGCCAGCACACCGGCCACCGCCGCGGTCGCCGCGCCCAGTGCAAACATCAAGCTGAACAGGCGGAATACGTTGATGCCGAGCAGCGACACCATCTCTGTCGATTCGCTCCCCGCGCGCACGGCGCTTCCCAGCCGCGTGCCCTCCAGCAGCCACCACAGCCCGAGCGCCAGCACGGCGGTAAAACCGATCACGAACAGCCGGTACTTCGGATAGACGAAATCGCCCCACATCACCACGCCCTGCAATGCATCGGGCGCTGGCACGTCCACGCCCAGCGGCCCCCACGCCACGATGATGAGTTCCTGCACCACCAGCGCCAGCCCCACCGTGACGACGATGTGGAATTCGTGCGCCTGCGCATACACGTGCCGCAGCAGCACCTTCTCCGTCACCCACGCCAGCGCGCCGATGACGAGGGGCGCGAGCACAAGCGCCAACCAGAAATCCATGCCCATCTGCAGGGCCTGAAAGCACAGATACGCGCCCAGCGCATAAAACGCGCCGTGGGCGAAATTGACGAAGCGCAACAGCCCGAAGATGATCGACAGCCCTACCGCCAGCAGGAAGTAGAGCATGCCGATCCCCACGCCGTTGACGACCTGGAGCAGGTAGACGTTCATTGCGTTGACCGAAATGGCACTCAGGAAGACAGGCGCCCGCGCTTCAGTGGCCGAAGGCGGGCGAGCGGCAGATCAGACCCTCAGGCCAGCTTGCACTGCGTCTGTTCGACCGGCAGGAACGCCTTGCCGACGGCGACCACCTCGGCAAAGTCGTCCTTGTCCTTCATGCGGTTCTTGGGCTTGCCCTTGAGCAGGTAGTAGTTCTTGAGCACCTGGTGGTCGGCCGCGCGAATTTCTTCGGGGCCCGTCAGGCCGTCGTACTTCATGCCCTGCAGCGCGGCAATCACGGCCTTCGGATCGGCGCTGCCGGCCTTGGCCATTGCGTCGAGCAGGATCTTGGTGCAGGTGTACGAGCCTGCCAGGCTGTAGTTCGGGTTGGTCTTGAACGCCGCCTGCGTGCGCTTGACCAGATCGCGGTTGGCGGGCGTATCCACGTCGTGCCAGTACTGCGCGCCGAAGTACACGCCATCGCACAGGTCGGCGCCGAGCGATTCGAACTGCTCCAGGCCAGACGCCCACGCCACCAGGATCGTCGTGTTCTTCTTCATGCCGAAACTCACCGCCTGGCGCAGCGTGTCGGACGATTGCGAACCGAAGTTCAGGATCAGCAGCACGTCGGGCTTGGCGGCCATCGCGTTGGTCAGGTAGCCGCTGAATTCCTTCTCGGTGAGCGCGTGATAGCTGTTGCCCACATGCTCGATGCCCTTTTCCTTGAAGATGTTCTTGGCCGCCGAAAGCAGCCCGTCGCCAAACACGTATTGCGGCGTGATGGTGTACCAGCGCTTGGCCTTGGGCATCGACTCGATGAGCGGGCGCACGGTGCGCTCGATGGCGCCGTATGTGGGCACCGACCAGCGGAAGGTCGCGCGGTTGCAGTCCTTGCCGGTAATTTCATCGGCGCCCGCGGTCGTGATGAACACCCCGCCGAACTTCTCCGCCTCCTTGCCCATGGCCAGCGATTCGGAAGACAGGATGCCGCCCGCGAAATAGCGCGCGTTCTTCTGCTGCGCGAGTTCCTGGACCTTGCGCACGGCCGTGGCTGGCTTGCCCTCGGTGTCGAGCACGCTATACGCCAGCGGCCGGCCGAGCACCTTGCCGTATTGCTCCACGGCCAGCTTCATGCCGAGGTCGGCAAACTTGCCATTGGCAGCGAACGGACCGGACATCGGCACCGGGCAGCCGAGTTCGATGGCATCGGCCGCAAACGCAGAACGGGCCTGCAGCACCGACGCAGGCACGGCGGACAGCGCCGCCAGTTTGAGCAAATCTCGACGATTCAAAGCGCACTCCTTGGGGTTCGTGTATGGGACACAACAAGCGCCTGGAGCCACCTGCGGCGGCCTCCTCCTAGCCTGACCGGCGAGGTTTTTCGCCGACGGTAGCGTCGAGCAAGAACCAGACCGGTTTCTTATATTTGTTATGATAAATAGGCAAAATCATCATAGAATCCGCCTCCACGCTGCGTCAACGACGACGAAGTCGGTGTTTACGCCAAGGTGTGTGGGATTGAGGTGCCGGGCGACGATGCGGGAATGCGGTGCGTACGCACGATCGAAGGGCATGCATGCACCACCTCGGGCAGCCCGGGCGGCACAAGCTCGCAGTTAGAATGCGCGCAACTAGGAACGGACATCCATGGCCACACTCGGAGCAGGCAAGACGGCGTCGATCGGCATTCGCAAGCAGAAGCGCGCCGACCTCGTTGCCGAAGAACTCAAGCGGCTGATCACGCAGCGCAACCTCAAGCCTGGCGACAAACTCCCGCAGGAGGTCAAGCTGCAGGAGACCTTCGGGGTGAGCAAGGGCACCATCCGCGAGGCGCTCAAGTCATTGGAGGTACAGGGCCTGGTGAGTGTGAGCACGGGCCCCGCCGGCGGCGGCACCATTGTCGAGGTGCCACTGGACCGCACGTTCCAGCTCATGCAGAACTATCTGTTCTTCAAGGACATCGGCATTGCAGACGTCTACACCGTGCGCCGTCTGCTGGAGCCTGAACTGGCCGCGGGTGCGGTGCCGCATCTGACCGAAGATGATTTCCACGCGCTTGAGCACACCATCGACCTGTGCGACCCAGCGTCGACCAAAGCCGCTGCGCCGCTCGACCAGCGTCAGGAAGACCTGAGCTTTCACGACATCCTGGCCGCGGCCAATCCCAATCCGATGCTGCGGTTCTGCTGCGAGCTGATCAACGAAATGATTCGGCAGCTTGTGGTGTTCGGCAACGAAACCTCGCCGAAGGACCATGCCAAGTTCGGCGCGTCCAACGTCAAGTTCCACCGGCAGATTCTGGATGCGGCCCGCGCGCGCGACGCCGACACCGTGCGCACACTCATGAGCACGCACATGGAAGACTGCACGCATCACGTCACGCGCATGAAGGGCCGCGTTCACGGCCGCCTCGTGCTCGATTCCGAGATGCCGCGCCGCCATCGGCCGCTGATCGACGATCACGACGACAGCGACCACAGCGACGACGGCGCGTGACGGTTCAGTAAGTCTTGTAGGGCAGGAACTTGCCGCTCATGACGATGCGCACGCGATCGCCCTTCGGGTCGGGCTCGCGGGTGAGGTCCATGTTGAAGTCGATCGCGCTCATGATGCCGTCGCCAAACTCTTCGTGGATGAGCGCCTTGAACGTCGTGCCGTACACGCTGATGAGTTCGTAGAAACGGTAGATCAGCGGATCCGTTGGCACTGCCGTGGGAAGCGAGCCCTTGTACGGCGTCACCTGCAGCAGCGCGATGGCCTCTTCGGACAGCTCCAGCGCCGCGCCCACGGCATGCGCCTGCGCTGCAGTCAGCGTCATCTGGCCGAGCAGCGCAGCGGTGCTCCATTCCTTGCTGTGGCCGATGACCTCGGCCAATTGCGTCCACGTCAATTGCTTCTTGATCTTCTGCAGGACGATCATTTCGGTCACATCTTCGCGTTGCATATCGGCACCTTCGATGGGTTGAGGAAACGGCGCGCAGCATAAGCAAGGTGGATGCCATGCACGCAGTTCAGCGCCCGTGGCGACGCTTGCGCCCGATGTAAAAATTTCCGCATCGCAACATACGTCCGGCAACCGTTTCAACGCGTTGTGGGTACAACTCGAACTAGGGCAAACCCCGAGATTGACAGCGCTGTCAATTGTGGCCATTCTTGCGTCCGTCGGCACCACCACACGATTCCGAAGAGAACGCTGACACCGCTGTCATGCATGGCAGCCGGTCCAATATCAGGAGACAGTCCATGGAGCTTGAAGCCGCACGTCCGGCCGCACGTCGTCAATCCCGCAACACGCGCTTTGGTCAACGCGTCGGCGCGTCGGCCATTGCAGCCGCCGTCCTCGCGCTGGGCGCAGGCAGTGCCCACGCGTATGACATCACCACCAGCCCGTATCTGACCGGCGACTGGGGTGGCCTGCGCACCCGCCTGGCCGAACAGGGCGTGACCTTCAACCTCGGCTACGGCAGCGAAGTTGCGCACAACTTCAGCGGCGGTACCGAACATCTCACGCGCTACACCGATCAATGGGTCATCGGTACGGCGCTGGACCTGCAAAAGCTCGTCGGCTGGCAGGGCGCCACGTTCCAGGCCACCGTCACCGACCGCAACGGCCGCAACCTCGGCAGCGACGCGAACATCGGCAACAACATGCTGATCCAGGAAGTCTATGGCCGCGGCCAGACCTGGCACCTGACGCAGTTCTGGCTGAACCAGAAACTGCTCAACGACCGCCTGGAAATCAAGGCAGGCCGCGTAACGGTGGGCGAAGACTTCTTCTCGTTCTCGTGCGATTTCCAGAACCTGACGTTCTGCGGCTCCCAACCGGGCAACTTGGTGGGCGGCTACTGGGTGAACTGGCCGACCAGCCAGTGGGGCGCGCGCGCCAAGGTGCACACCTCGGCCGAAACCTATGCGCAGATCGGCGTGTACCAGGTCAACCCGAACTACGTGGATGACGGCTGGGCCCGCCGCAACGGCTGGAAGCTGAACAACCCCGGCGGCACCACGGGCGCGCTGATTCCGCTGGAGTTTGGCTGGATGCCCACCATCGAGGGTCGCCCGGGCACGTACCGCGCAGGCGTCTGGTACAACACGTCGAACGGCAAAGACCTGTATGAAGACGTGAACGGCAACGCCCGCGGCATCACCGGCCTGGACGCCAAGCAACGCAGCGGCCAGTACGGCGTCTACCTGAACCTGCAGCAGCAGATCACGGGTGCGCCGGACGGACGCGGCGCCACGGTGTTCCTGAACTTCTCGCAAGCCGATCGCAACACCGCGCAGACCGACCACCAGATCTCGGTGGGCGTGCAGTACAAGGGGCCGTTCGATCGCTTGGCCGACACCGTCGGCTTTGCCGTGGGTGCCACGCACAATAACGGCCGCTATGCCGACTTTGTGCGGCAAACCAACGCACGCACCGGCGCCAATACGGTGGTGGGTGACGGCTACGAATACGTGAGCGAGCTGTATTACAGCTGGTCGCCGGTGAAGTCTGTGTACTTCCGTCCTAATCTGCAGTACATCCTTCATCCGGGCGGCACTTCGCAAAACAAGAATGCCTTCGTCGTCGGCCTGAAGACCGGCGTCACGTTCTAAGAACGCACTTGCGCACAATAGGAGACCTTTCATGATTTCCCGCGTACTGAACACCATTGCCGCTGCAGCGGTCCTCGCCTTCGCCGCCACCTCGGCCCACGCCAGCAAGGAAGCACCGGTGATCGGCTTCTCGATCGACGACCTGCGCGTCGAGCGCTGGACGCACGACCGCGACTATTTTGTCGAATCGGCCAAGAAGCTGGGCGCGACCGTCAACGTGCAGTCGGCCAACGCCAACGAAGCCAAGCAGATCGCCCAGATCGAAAACCTGATCGCCCAGAATGTCGACGTGCTTGTGATCGTGCCGTTCAACTCCAAGGTGCTGGGCAACGCCATCGCAAGCGCCAAGAAGAAGGGCATCAAAGTTGTGTCGTATGACCGCCTGATCCTGAACGCCGACATCGACGGCTACGTGACCTTCGACAACGTGAAGGTGGGCGAGCTGCAGGCGCAGGGCGTCGTCAAGCTTGCGCCGAAGGGCAATTACTTCCTGCTGGGCGGCGCCGCGACCGACAACAACGCACGCCTGCTGCGCGAAGGCCAGATGAAGGTGCTCAAGCCGTACGTCGACAAGGGCGACATCAAGATCGTCGGCGAGCAGTGGACGCCGGAGTGGGACCCCTCCAAGGCGCAGAACATTGTTGAGAACGCGCTGACCGCGAACAACAACAACATCCAGGGCATCGTTGCCTCCAACGACGGCACGGCCGGTGGCGCGATCCAGGCGCTGGCACGCCAGAAGCTGGCGGGCAAAGTGCCGGTGTCTGGCCAGGACGCTGACTTGGCCGCCGTGAAGCGCGTGGCCGAAGGTACGCAGGCCATGACGGTGTACAAGCCGATCAAGCAGATCGCCGCCACCGCCGCCGAGATGGCCGTCGACCTCGTGAAGGGCACGGCGCCGAAGTTCAACACCAAGCTGAACAACGGCAAGAAGGATGTCGACACCGTGCTGCTGACCCCGACGCTGCTGACCAAGGACAACCTGGACAGCACCGTCGTCAAGGATGGCTTCTATACGCATCAGCAGATCTTCGGCAAGTAAGCCGCCGATGCAGTGGTCAGTCGTAGTCAGTAGGAGAACGCCATGAGCAGTAACGGCACCCTGTTCGAGATGCGCAACATCGTGAAGTCGTTCTCCGGTGTGCGCGCGCTCGACGGCGTCAGCCTGGCAGTGAGGCCGGGCGAGTGCGTCGGTTTGTGCGGGGAGAACGGCGCCGGGAAATCGACCCTCATGAAGGTGCTGTCGGGGGTCTACCCCTACGGCACCTTCGAAGGCGAGATCCTGTGGGAAGGTGAGCCGCTGCACGCGCATTCCGTGCGCGACAGCGAGCGCGCTGGCATCGTCATCATCCACCAGGAACTGATGATGGTGCAGCAGCTCTCCGTCACGGAGAACATCTTCCTCGGCAACGAGATCACCAAGCCGGGGGGCCGCATGGACTACGACGCCATGCATGCGAAGGCAGAAGAACTCCTCGCCCGCCTGCGCCTGACCGACGTGAACGTGGCCGCGCCCGTGATGAACTACGGCAGCGGCCACCAGCAGCTTTTCGAGATTGCGAAGGCGCTCGCAAAGAATGCGCGCCTGCTGATCCTGGACGAGCCGACCTCGTCGCTGTCCGCCAAGGAAATCGAGGTGCTGCTGTCCATCATTGAGGACCTCAAGCGCAGCGGCGTGGCGTGCGTGTACATTTCGCACAAGCTCGATGAGGTCAAGCGCGTGTGCGACACCGTCACCGTCATCCGCGACGGCAAGCACATCGGCACACGCCCCGCCGCCGACATGACCATCGACAACATCATCACGATGATGGTCGGACGTGAAATGACGTCGCTCTTCCCCAAGGTGGAACACACCGTAGGCGACATCGTGATGGAAGCGCGCAACGTCACCTGCTGGGATGTCACCAACCCCAACCGCAAGCGCACAGACAACGTAAGTTTTGCCGTGCGCCGCGGCGAGATTCTCGGCATTGCGGGCCTGGTGGGTGCCGGGCGCACGGAGATGGTGTCCGCGCTGTTCGGCGCCTACCCCGGCCGCTCCAGCGCAGAGATCATCATGGACGGCAAGCCGGTCAAGGTCAGCACGCCCGCACAGGCGATTGCCAACGGCATCTGCCTGGTGCCCGAAGACCGCAAGCGCCACGGCATCGTCCCGTTGATGGCCGTGGGCGAAAACATCACGCTCGCCACGCTGGCCCAGTACGCACGCGGCTTGCGTGTCGACAAGGGCGCGGAACTCACCACCGTCGACCGCGAAATCAAACGCCTGCGCATCAAGACCGCCAGCCCGGCGCTGGCGATCGCCAGCCTCTCCGGCGGCAACCAGCAGAAGGCCGTGGTCACGAAGATGGTGCTGGCGATGCCAAAGGTGCTGATCCTCGACGAACCGACGCGCGGCGTCGACGTCGGCTCCAAGTACGACATCTACAAGATGATCGCCGACCTGGCCTCCAGCGGCGTGGCGATCATCATGGTCTCTTCCGAGATGCCGGAAATCCTTGGCATGAGCGATCGTGTCCTGGTCATCGGCGAAGGCCAGTTGCGTGGCGACTTCGTCAATCAAGGCCTGACCCAGGAGCGCATCCTGGCTGCTGCAATCAACGCTGAACCCGGCCGCCAAGCGGCTTGAATTGCCATGTCCAATATCCTGCAATCCCAACTCGCCCGCCAAAGCGGCGGCAATGGCGGTCCGCGCCTGGACGGCCGCGCCATCCAGCAACTGTTCGTGCGCTACAAGGTGCTTGCGCTGCTGCTGGCCGTGGCGCTCATCTGGGTCTTCTTCTACTTCCAGACCAACGGCACGTTCCTCAAGCCCAACAGCATCTCCAACCTGTTCCTGCAGATGTCGGTGACGGGCATGCTGGCTTGCGGCATGGTGTTCGTCATCATCGCGGGGGAGATCGATCTTTCCGTCGGCTCGCTGCTTGGCCTGCTGGGCGGGCTGGTCGCCATCCTCACCGTCAACCTGGGGTGGAACACCTGGCTGGCCGTGGGTACGGTGCTCGTGGCAGGCGCGGCCATCGGCGTGGTCAACGGCTTCATCACGACCAAGCTGCGTGTGCCCTCGTTCATCGTTGGCCTGGGCGGCATGCTGGCCTTCCGCGGCTTGCTGCAGTGGAGCACCGACAGCGTGACGATTGCCCCGGTGCCCGATGACCTCGGCAACCTCGCGCAGAGCTTCGTGCCGGCATCGCTGGCGTGGTCGCTGGCTGCTGTGATCGTGGTGGGGTCGGTTGTGCTGACCGTGCTCCGCCGTCGTGAGCGCACCCGCCTGTCGCTCTCGCTCACGCCGATCTGGGCTGACGGACTGAAGCTGCTGGCGATCGCGGCCGCCTCGTTCGGCTTTGTCGCCGTACTCAACCAGGCCAGCGGCGTGCCCCTGCCGGTGCTGATCCTGCTCGTGCTGCTTGCCATCTTTTCGTACGTCGCGACACAAACCGTCTTCGGCCGTCACGTCTATGCGGTGGGCGGCAACATGGAGGCCACACGCCTGTCCGGCGTGAACGTCGGCCGCGTCAAGCTGCTGGTGTTTGTGCTGATGGGCCTGATGTGCGCCTTCGCGGGCATCATCACCACCGCACGTTCGGCGGCGGGGTCGCCCTCCGCCGGTGTGGGCGGCGAACTGGATGCCATCTCCGCCTGCTTCATCGGCGGCACGTCGATGCGTGGCGGCTCGGGCACCGTGTACGGCGCACTGATCGGCGCGCTCGTCATGGCGAGCCTCGACAACGGCATGCAGCAAATGAACGTCGACGCCTCGTGGCAGATGATCGTCAAGGGCGTGGTGCTGGTCGTCGCGGTGCTGATCGACGTGCTGTCGGGCTCCAATCGGGGCTGACGGCGGCTCAGTTCACATCATTCCAGGGCCCATCCGGCCCACCCTCCCTGATCCGGAACGATACGGTGGCGCGCGACGTTGCAGCGCCAGCCGCCGATCGTCCTTTTTTCTCCTCATCCCGAACGGAATTCGACATCGTGGCTGACTACCAAACCCCTGCTCGCGTTCTTGTGACCGGCGTGGCCGGCAACCTGGGCCGCAAGGTCGTCGAGGCACTGGCCTCCGCCCCGTGGTGCACGTCCATCATCGGCGTTGACTGGGTTGCCCAGAACGTCGAGTTCTCGCCGCAAGCGGCCGAACGTTTTCAATGGGTCAAGGCCGACCTCACGCAAGCCGACGGCGCATGGACGGATCTGCTGGGCAACGTCGATGCCGTCATCCACCTGGCCGCGATCCACTCCACGCCGGACGCAACGTGGGAGCAGGCGCTGGCCTCCTACGGCATGACGCTCAATGTGCTGCAGGCTGCGGCCACGCATGGCGTGCGCCGCTTCGTGTTTGCCTCGTCCAACCACGCGATGGGCGCATACAAGGACCAACCCCTGGCCGGCACCATCGGCCCCGGCAAACTCACCGCCGAGCTTCCGCCCGCCCCGGGCACGCGCTGGAACAACGGCACGGAAGACGTCTACTCGCTCGCCTACGGTACATCCAAGGCAATGGGCGAACGGCTTTGCAGCGCGGTGGGCGCCGTCTCGGCAGCCAACGGGGGCAGGCTGTCGATCGTGTCGCTGCGCATCGGCTGGGCACTGCCCGACGAGAACGACCCGAACGACATCAACTATTCCGGCACCGCTGACACACCCGTCCCCACCGAACTGCCCGATGAAGCCAGCCACATCGCGCTGCGCTGGTTCCGCAACATGTGGCTCTCGAATGGGGATCTGCGCCGGCTGTTCCTGTGCTCCGTCACAGCCGACCCGGCACGCTGGCCAGCACCGGCCATCGTCGTGAATGGCGTGTCGAACAACCGCGGAATGGATTGGGGTCTGGAGACCGGGCGCGAGCTGCTGGGGTATGAGCCGCAGGATGATTTGTATGGGTTGATCCGGCAGCCCGCCTAAGTCAACGCGCGGGCGCGCAGGTCGATTCCCGAATCACCAACTCATACTGCAAATTCTCGTGCACCGAATGCGGCTTCAGCCCCGGCAGGTGCGGGCGATGAATGGCGATGAGCTGTTCCACAGCCGCATGCGCCATTGCCTGGATCGGTTGGCGCACGGTGGTGAGCGCCGGCCAGAGCTGGCGTGAAAGCGGCGTGTCGTCGTAGCCGCAAATGGAGAGTTCTTCCGGCACCTTGATGCCCCGCGCCTGCGCCACGCGGAGCACGCCGGCGGCCATATCGTCGTTGCCGGCAAAGATGGCGGTGGGGCGCGGCTCGCACGACAGCAGCCGCTCAGCGCAGGCCACGCCCGACTCGAACGAGTGCTCGCCCTGCTCGACCAGTCGTTCGTCGACTTCGATGCCGGCTTGCGCCATTGCGTCGCGATAGCCGAATACGCGCTGATACGCCGCGCCGTGGGCGGGATCGCACACCACGAAGCCGATGCGGCGATGACCGAGGCCGATCAGGTGCCGCGTCATGTCGCGTGCGGCGGCGCGGTCTTCGGTGTTGACGGACAACCCTTTGTGCTCACGATCGGCAGGTGCCAGCCGCACGTAGTCGATGCCGGCTTCATCCAGCGCCGTGATCAGCGACGGCACGTCCGACACCGGCGGCGTCAGGATGATGCCGGCCAGGGCACGCTGGCGCGCACTCTGGATGATCTGGTCGGCGAGGTTCGGATCGCGGTAGTTGCACGGCGTGAGCAGCAGGCTGTAGTCGAGCGCCTGGCAGGCTTCGAGCGCGCCATGCTGAATGTTGACGATGTAGTTGTCGGAGGGGTTGTCGTAGACCAGCGCGATGATGTCGGCGCGCTTGCTGGCCAGTCGCCGCGCAGCCGGGTTGGGCCGGTAGTCGAGCGTCTGCATCGCCTCGACCACCTTCGCACGCGTCTTCTCGCTGATGTTGGGCTCGTGGTTCAGCACGCGCGAGACGGTCTTGATGGACACGCCCGCATGCGCGGCAACATCATCGACAGTGACGGCTCCGGCGTTGCGCTTCATGGTCTGACGATGATCTGGCGAGAGTGGTTCTGAAACACGGAACGGGCGCCATCATGCGCCCGCCAACGTGTTCGATTTTACCGCCAACCCCCACGCGGCGCGGCCGAAAAAAACTAACGGGCGCTCAATCCCGAACGGCCAATCGGCAGCCGGATGATGCCTTGGGCGAAGCTCACGCCCAGCAGAACGAGACAGCCGCCGATCCAGTGATACCCGTGCACCGTCTCCCCCAGCATCACCGCAGCCATGCCGGCCGTGAAGACTGGCATCAGGTTCATCAACACCGCCGTACGCTCACTGCCGATGCGCTTGAGCCCCTGCATCCACAGATACGACGCGACGATCGACGAGGCAATACCCGCAAACGCCACCAGCCCGATGCCCCTGGCCGGCACGGCCAGGCTGTGCGCCGTCATGGCTACCGGAACGAGCATCACGACGGCCATCAACACCTGCACGTACAGGTTGATCCACTGCCCGAACGGCAACGCCCAACGGCGATAGAGGATGTTGTACAGCGCGTAGGCAGTGACGCCGGCAAGCACCAGCACGTCGCCGTGGTTGATGCCGCCATCGAACAGGTTGGTTGGTTCTCCGCGCCCAAGCAGATACAGCACGCCCAGGAGCGACACCACCACACCGGTCACCGCCTGCGCCCCGACCGGCTGACGAAATACCGCCACGTTCAGGATCAGCCCCAGCATCGGGATCAGCGCGCCGATCACGCCCATGTTGGTCGCGCTCGTGCTGTGCGCGGCGTAGTACGCCAGGCATTGGTACATCACCATGCCCAGCAGCGCGAGCACCGCAAAGCGGCGCCACTGCGCCACCACGGCATGACGCTGGCGCCATAGCGGCCGCGCACAGAACGGCGTGAGCACGATGGCCGCCAACAACCACCGGTAGAACGAAATGGCCGCCGGGTCAACCACGCCGGCCGCGGCCTTCGACACGATTGTATTGGCGGCCCAGATCAGCACCGCCAGCAAGGGATACAGCACAGGCACGACAGCCTCCTCGAACACCCGAAGACGGCAGTGTAGTAATGTCTGGTTCAAAACATATACTTCAAACCAGACAACCTCACCCCTCGAAAGCGACAACCGTGGCTGACACCGTGTACACCGCCTTCCGCGAAGCCGATCTGCGGGTGCCCAAGGGCGCTCCGTTCTACTTTCGCTACGACCATTTCGAGCCTGAAACCGATATCGAGCCGCACACGCACCCATGGGGCCAGATCAACCGGATCAGCCTCGGGTTGATGGAGGTGGTGGTCGATGGCCGCCGGCTGACGGCGCCCGCCGAATACGTGATCTGGGTGCCGGCCAACCAGCCGCATTCGGCATCGATCCGGCAAGCGACGGATTTCCTCTCGCTGTACATGGCGGAGCCGCTTGCGCAGCGGCTGCCACCCATGGCTTGCCTGATTCCGCAAACGCCGCTGGTGCGTGCGCTGTTCGAAGACTTCGCCACGCGCCGCGTCACCGCCATGGCTGACGAGTGGGACTTGCGCCAGTTCGAATTGCTGGTCGAAACGTTGGTGCGTGCCGGCCACGCCGATAGCTACCTGCCCGACAGCACCGACCGCCAGCTGGAGCCCATCCTGCAAGCCATCCGCCTGGACCCCGCAGACACCACCACGCTGCAACAATGGGCCGAGCGCGTGCACGGCACCGAACGCACCCTTGCACGCCGCTTCCAGACCGAACTCGGCATGAGCTTCGTGCAATGGCGCAATCGCGTGCGCCTGCTTCGCGCGCTGGTGTGGCTCAAGGAGGATCGATCGGTGCAGGACATTGCGCTCGCGCTCGGCTATGGAACGCCGTCGGCGTTCATTGCGATGTTCCGCAAGCAGGTTGGGGTTTCGCCCGAGCGCTATCGACGGCAGATGTGTGGCGAGGCGGAGCGCCCCGCCGCATAGACCGTCGTCATCAAGCGACCGAGTAACCGCCATCGGCCACCAAGGCGTAGCCCGACACAACGCTCGCATCATCCGAAGCGAGGGAGGCCACGATGGTTGCCATTTCCTCTGCGCTGCCGACACGGCCAGCCGGTGTGCCCGCCGCAAAGTCATACATCGCTTGGGCTGACGGCCAGATGCCGCGATGGTGAAACGGCGTCTCGACCAGGCCCGGCGGTCTCGACATCTGGAACTATCGTGACGCGCGAAACGCGGCGATCGGCGTTGTGTTTGTCGGGATGCCGATCGGTTCGAAGAAGATCGCCTCGTTCTACTTCGTCGATGCGGACGGCGTGCTTAAGAAGATCGAATACAAGGTCCTGCAGCAGTAACCCCCGGTGAAACCTGCCGCACCCGCCACCCATGGCGCGGGCACGGCATGGCCAACGCCTGCACTCACGGCGGCACGTCAATTCCCCCAATCGCAACGCGCCCTCGTGCCTTGCTTGTTACATTGAGCACGAACGAAAGAGGGATGGGCCACCAACACAAAAAATAAGTTGCATATCTAACCATCCTCACCTACCATCAATTCACCATGTTCGACCACTGCCTCTACTTCAACACCACCGCCCTGGCCCGCAAGCTCGACCGGGTCTGGGCAGACGCCTTCGCGCCGTTTGATCTCACGCCGCCGCAAGGCTTCATGCTCCGTGCGATCGTCGACCGCCCGGGCATGCTGCAAAGCGAGTTGTCGGAAGCGATGTCCGTCACGCGCCCCACGGCAACGCGCGCGCTGGATGGCCTGGAAAGCAAGGGCTTGATCGAACGCCGCAAGACGGAAGCCGACGGTCGCGAGACCGCCATCTTTCCGACGCGGGAAGCCGTCAAGATCGGTGCGGCGTTGAACGAGGCGAGCGGCGCCGTCACCGCAAGGTTGAAGCGTGTGCTGGGCAGTACCGAATTCACCGATACGGTGACGAAGATCCGCGGTGTGCGCTCCACCCTGACATGAGCGTCATTTTTTTGGCCACGTAGTTGCATTGCTAACTAAAAAGAGAAACATCATGCCCATCCTCAACGTCAAAGTCAGCGCCAAACGTTCTGCAGAAATGACGCAGAAGATCTCCAGCACGCTTCTGGAACTCACCTCCCGCATCCTGGGCAAGGACTCGAAGGTCACGGCCATTGCCATCGACTATGTCGACCCGGAAGACTGGGTCGTCGGTGGGCAGACGCTGGCCGCACAAGGCAAGAACAGCGTCTATTTCGACATCAAGGTGACGGAAGAAACGAATACCAAGGCAGAAAAGGCGCAGTACATCGCCGAGGCGTTCACGGCTTTTGCTGAGCTGCTCGGCAATCTGCACGAAGAGAGCTATATCTATGTGCAGGACGTTCGCGCCGCAGCTTACGGCTACGGCGGCAAGACGCAGGAGTACCGCTACCAGCACACGTAAATGTGCCGGCCGCGCCGCTCCCAACCCAACAACGATCAGGTGAAATCATGAACCGCATGAGCGCTTTCTTCGCGGCCAGTTGGCTGGCCGCCGCACTGCTGTACTTTGGCCAACATTCGTTGCCGCTGACCGCGCTCTCGGGTGTGGTCTTGCTGGCCGGCTTCGATCTGCTGCGTCCGTGAAGCTTTAGCGGCTGCGGTGCTGCGCCCGGTATTGCAGTGGGCTGCAACTGCGGTCGGCAGAAAACGCGCGACTCAGTGCGCTGACGCTGCCGTAGCCGCATTCATCGGCAATGTGGTCGAGCGGCTGCCGGCCCGTTCGCAGCAGAAACGCCGCCAGTTCCAGCCGCAGCATCGCCACGTAACGCCGCAGATTGCTGCCGGTGGCGGCGGCAAAGCGGCGCGTCAAGCTTCGCTCGCTCATCGCTGCCTGGGCGGCCAGTTCCGGCAATGCAGGTGGCGCCGCCAGTTCCCGCTCCACGATCTCCTGGATGGCCAGGATGGCCACATCGCCGTGGCGCTTGAACTGAGCCGTCCATACGGCCATGTGTTCGTATGACGGCAAGGATTGCGTGAGCGCCGTGCGCAGCATCCGCCGCGATGCGCCCGCCCCGCGGCAGTGATCGATGACGTACGCGCAGGCGTCCACAGCGGGGTTGATGCCACTGACGGTGATGATGCGGCCATCCACCGCCAGGGGCCGGTCGGGCGTGTAATGCACGTTGGGAAAATGCCGTGCAAACCAGGCGCGCTCGCTCGCCAGCCCGGTCGCTCTACAACCATCAAGCAGTCCAGCCTTGGCGAACAGCGGCGCCGCGTTCATGCCAACGACCAGGGCGCCAGCCTCATAGCGCCTGCGCAGCCAATCGGCGATGTGCGCCTCTTCCGCATCCAATGCCGCCTCGGGGGCGAACTGTGCGGGCACGATCACGACGTCGTAGGCTGCATCGGTCAACGCGGCGGTGGCGGGCACGGCCATCTCGCCAAAGCTCTGGACGGCTGCCCCATCCGCAGACAGCAGATCGATATCGAAGAGCCGGCTGCCCATCACATCCACGCTGCGCGCCTGCATGGTGCCGGCAACCAGCAGCATCTCCTGGGTGAGGAATACATATCCGGCAAACAGGCGCGGCGGCAGCAGGATGGCGATACGCGCCCGCGCGTGCAGACCGGGGCGTTTGGAGGCAGCTTTCGGCTGGCGCTTCATATCAAGAAGGTGGCGATCCGGATCAACCGGAATTGTCGCGGCCTTGTTGAAATACGGCAACCCGTCTGCCGCCCATTCTGGAGCCGCCATGATTGCCCGCACGCTGTTCGATGCTGAACACGACACCCTCCGTGAATCCGTCCGCCGCTTCATCGACGCCGAAGTCCTGCCCCACCACGAGCGCTGGGAAGACCAGGGCTACGTCGACCGCGTCATCTGGGAGAAGGCGGCCGCCGCTGGCTACCACTGCGCCAGCATGCCGGAAGCCTACGGCGGTGCGGGTGCCGATATCCGCTACAGCACCGTGCTGATCGAAGAGATCGCCCGCGCGGGCGCCACGGGCCTGGGCTTTGGTCTGCACTCGGAAATCGTCGCGCCATATCTGCTGCACTACGGCAGCGAGGCGTTGAAGCGGCATTACCTGCCTAAGCTGGCGAGCGCCGAGATGATCGGCGCAATTGCGATGACGGAGCCTGGTGCCGGCTCCGACCTGCAAGGCGTGCGCACCACCGCCACGCGCAGCAGCGACGGCAGTCACTACGTCCTCAACGGCTCGAAGACCTTCATCACCAACGGCTGGCACGCGGATGTAGTGATCGTGGTGGCGCGCACCACGCCCGAAGGCGGCGCCAAGGGCACCAGTCTTTTTGTCGTCGACACCAGCATGGAGGGCTTCAGCAAAGGCAAGCGCCTGAAGAAGGTCGGCATGAAGGCGCAGGACACCGCAGAGCTGTTTTTCGACAACGTGCGCGTGCCCGCCGGCAACCTGCTCGGCGAGGAACATCGCGGTTTTGCCTACCTGATGCAGGAGTTGCCGTGGGAGCGCCTGCAAATTGCCATCACGGCCATCGCCTCGGCCGAAGGCGCGCTTGAATGGACGCTGCGCTACGTGCGCGAGCGCCAGGCCTTTGGCAAGTCCATCCTCGATTTCCAGACCGCGCGGCACGCGCTGGCGGAACTGAAAACCGAAGTGCAGATTGGCCGCGTGTTCGTCGACCAGTGCATCGCGCTCAAGCTGGCCGGCAAGCTCGATGCCGCCACCGCATCGATGGCCAAGTACTGGACCACCGACCTGCAATTCAAGGTGATGGACCGCTGCGTGCAACTGCACGGCGGCTACGGCTACATGTGGGAATACCCCATCGCCCGCGCGTGGGCTGATTCGCGCGTGCAGCAGATCTACGGCGGCACCAACGAGATCATGAAAGAGCTGATCGCCCGCACCCTTTAACGAGCACGACCATCAGGACGCAACGCTATGGAAGCCTATATCTACGACGCCGTGCGCACCCCGCGCGGCAAGGGCAAGAAGGACGGCAGCCTGCACGGTGTCACGCCGCTGCGCCTGGCCGCGACCGCGCTGCGCGCCATCCGCGATCGCAACCAGCTCGACACGGCATTGGTGGACGACGTCGTGCTCGGCTGCGTGGAACCCGTGGGCGAACAGGGCGCGTGCATCGGCCGCGTGGCAGTGCTGTCCGCCGGCTATGCCGAGACCACGGCCGGCGTGCAGATCAACCGCTTCTGCGCCTCGGGCCTGGAGGCCTGCAACATGGCCGCTGCGCAGGTGATGGCCGGGCAGAGCGATTTCGCCATCGGCGGCGGCGTGGAGAGCATGTCGCGCGTGCCGATGGGCGCCAGCGGCGGCGCGTGGCCGGTCGACCCGGCGGCCGCCATCCCGCTGTACTTCGTGCCGCAAGGCGTGTCGGCCGACACCATCGCCACCAAGTGGGGCTACAGCCGCCATGACGTCGACGCCTACGCCGCAGAGAGCCACCGCCGCGCGCATGCGGCCAGCACGGCCGGCTGGTTCAAAGGCTCCATCGTGCCGGTGCGCGACCAGAACGGCCTGACCATCCTCGACCGCGACGAGATGATCCGCCCGCAGACCACCGTGGACACACTCGCGCAGCTCAAACCGTCGTTTGCGGAATTGGGCGAGCAATACGGCTTTGACGCGGTGATCCGCCAGCGCTATCCGGAACTGGAGCGCATCGAACACGTGCACCACGCGGGCAACAGCTCGGGCATCGTCGATGGCGCCGCGGCCGTGCTGATCGGCAGCCGCGAGGCCGGCAAGCGCGCGGGCCTGAAGCCACGTGCGCGCATCCGCAGCTTTGCAAGCATCGGCTCGGAGCCGTCGATCATGTTGACCGGGCCTTCGTACGCAGCAGAGAAGGCGCTCAAGCGGGCCGGCATGTCTGCATCCGACATCGACCTGTACGAACTGAACGAAGCCTTCGCCTCGGTCGTGCTGCGCTTCATGGAGGTGCTGGCCGTGCCGCATGACCGCATCAACGTCAACGGCGGCGCCATTGCGATGGGCCATCCGCTCGGTGCGACGGGCGCCATGATTCTCGGCACGCTGCTCGACGAGCTGGAACGCCGTGGGGCAAGCACCGGCCTGGCCACGCTGTGCGTCGGTGCCGGCATGGGCACCGCCACCATCATCGAACGCATTTAAGGAGCGTGCTGACATGATCGACATCACCATCGACACCGACGGCATCGCCACGCTCACGTGGAACCAGCCGGGCCGTGCACAGAACGTGCTCAACGGCGAAACCTGCGCCGCCTTCTTTGCCGCCATCGACCGCGTATGCGCGGATGCAAGCGTCAAGGGCATCCTCGTCACCTCCGCCAAGGCGGATTTCATTGCCGGCGGCGACCTCGAATGGCTGCAGGCCAGCGACGACGCAGCCACGTTGTATGAACGTACGTGCGAGCTGCACCGCATGCTGCGCAAGCTGGAAACGTGCGGCAAACCCGTGGCCGCCGCGCTGCCGGGCTCCACGCTGGGCGGCGGGCTGGAGATTGCGCTTGCCTGCCACTACCGCGTGGCGGCCGACAACGCCCGCGCGCGCTTCGGCCTGCCGGAAGTCACGCTGGGCCTGTTGCCGGGCGGCGGCGGCACGCAGCGTCTGCCGCGCCTGATTGGTGTGCAGAAGGCGCTGCCGATGCTGCTGGAGGGCAAGCGCATCAAGGCGGCCGAGGCGCTCAAGCTCGGCATTGTCGATGCGGTCGTCAACGCGGGGGAAGAAGCCGATGCTGCGCGCACGTGGCTGCTGGGCGAAGGCCAGACCAGCACGCAGCAACCGTGGGACATCAAGGGCTACAAGGTGCCCGGGGGCGCCATCTCCAGCCCCGCCGTGCAGCAGCTATTCACTGCGGCCAACGCCATGCTGCGGCAGAAGACCTACGGCAACTATCCGGCAGCGGCCAGTATCCTGTCGTGCGTGTACGAGGGGCTCATCACCGATCTCGATACGGGCCTCAAAACCGAGGCACGCTACTTCGTGCAGGCGGTGCTGTCGCCGGAGGCACGGGCGATGATCCGTACCCTCTTCTTCAGCCTGAACGCGGCCAACAAGCTGGCCGCGCGCCCCGCCGATGTGCCGGTGCGCCGCTACGCCAAGGTGGGCGTGCTGGGTGCGGGCATGATGGGCGCCGGCATCGCTTACGTCACCGCCAAGGCGGGGCTGCCTGTCGTGCTGCTCGACACCACGCAGGAAGCCGCCGAACGCGGCAAGGACTATTCCCGCAAGCTCGTCGAGAAACAGGTACAGCGCGGCCGCCTGCATGCCGACCAGGCCGAAGCGCTGCTCGCGCGCATCCAGCCCACCACGTCCTACGCCGACCTGGATGGCGCGGGGCTCGTCGTTGAAGCCGTGTTCGAGCAGCGCGAGATCAAGGCCGACGTGACGCGCCAGGCAGAAGCCGTGCTGTCGCCGGAAACCATCTTCGCGTCCAACACGTCTACGCTGCCGATTACGGGTCTGGCCGAAGCCAGCCAGCGTCCGGGCAACTTCATCGGGCTGCATTTCTTCTCGCCGGTCGACAAGATGCCGCTGGTGGAGGTGATCGTCGCCCGGCAGACCACGCGCGCCACGCTGGCGCAAGCGCTCGATTACGTCAAGGCGATCGGCATGACGCCCATCGTTGTCAATGACAGCCGCGGCTTCTATACGAGCCGCGTGTTTTCGACCTACGTGCTGGAAGGCCTGGCGATGCTTGCCGAAGGCGTGGCGCCTGCGCTGATCGAAAACGCCGGGCTGCTGGCCGGCATGCCGGTGGGGCCGCTTGCGTTGATCGATGAGGTTTCCAGTGAACTGATCCACAAGGTCAACCAGCAGACCCGCGCGGACCTGGGCGCCGCCTACATCGAGCGCCCGGGCGAAGCCGTGGCCGAGCGCATGGTGGCGCTGGGTCGCATCGGCCGCAAGGCCGGCCAGGGCTTCTACGACTATCCGGAAGGCGGCAGGAAGGCGCTATGGTCGGGGCTGGCGAACGAGTACCCCGCAGCGGCTGCGCAACCCGACGTGCAGACGCTCGTCGATCGGCTCATCACCGTGCAGGCCGTAGAAACCGCACGCTGCCTGGATGAACGCGTGGTAACCGATCCACGCGATGCCGATGTGGGTGCGCTGCTCGGTTGGGGATTCCCGGCATTCCGCGGCGGGCCGGTTTCGCACATCCATCGGGTTGGGGTCAGCGCATTTGTCGAGCTGTGCGATCGGCTGGCTGCGCAGCACGGCCGCCGCTTCGCGCCGCCAGCCCTGCTGCGCGACATGGCAGACAAACACGCCGCGTTTTACGAACGCTGACCCGCCGGCGCCCGCGTGCCCCCTGCGCGCGGCGCTTCTCTCCGCAGGCGTTGCGCCGCACAAACAGCAACCCACGGTAAGTCCGGGTGTTGCCTGCCAAAAGCAAACGATTGCGCTCCTGCTGCCCTGCTTCCACGGTCGGGTTAAGACACATGCGGCCCGCTCCGATATAGAGTGAGATGCACATGAATTGCCGACACCCAGGCACGCGGCACGCGTGCCCTAGGCAACTGGACACGCAACCGCTGGAGTGGGGATGCCCGCAGAGCAATCGAAGGCCTCTTCTGGTGGCACGACAGATACCCCGCCACGGCAACGATGGCGGAGCAAACTGTTGTCGCCGCTCAACATCGGTGCGGTCGTGGGCCTGCTGTTCATCTGGTCGTTCACGTTCCATCAACTCACCCTAGAGCACGACAGGCTGATACGCGATGCGCAGGCCCGCACGCAGGTTGAGGCACGGGCATTTGGTGAATACTCGCTTGGCAGCGTGCGGCGCGTGTCGGAGTTCTTGCTCGATCTGCGCGCGAGTTGGCTGGCCGGCCGCGAAGTATTCGAGCATGTTATCCGCGAGCGGCAGGAGACCGTGCGCGACCTGACCTTCCAGGTTTCCGTGATCGACGAGAACGGGATGCTGCTCTACTCCAGCATCGGCCCCACAACAGAACGCGTCGACCTGAGCCAGCGCGAGCACTTTCGCGTCCACAAGGATTCGGGCGGACGCGACGTGCTCTTCATCAGCGATCCGGTGCAAGGCAAGGTCTCGAAAAAGTGGTCGATCCAGTTCACACGGCCCATCCTCAGGGCCGGGCAGTTTGCCGGCGTCGTCGTCGTGTCGGTCAGCCCGGAACAGTTCGCCAGCTTCGCCAATACGCTGGCCGTGGGCAAGGACGGGGCGGCCACGATCATCCGCGAGTCAGGTCAGGTCCTGGCCCGCGTGCCCAACCCGACCGCGGGTATCGAAAAGCCGCCGCGCCGCCGCCAGTTCAACCAGCCGGGCGCGCTGGAAACGGGCAGCTACCGCGTGGTGTCGGGCACCGACGGCGTGGAGCGCATCATCGGCTATCACCATGTGCCGGAGATCGGGCTCTACTTTCTGGTGGGCGAGTCGGTGGCCTCGGTGCTGGCGCCTTACGACGGCTATCGGCGCACCGCGCTGGTCGAGGCGGCCGCCTCCACCTTGCTCCTCGCGCTGCTGTATTTCACGCTGCGTCGCCGGGGTGCAGAGCGCAAGCGGCACATCGAAGATCTGCGCCTGGCCTCCATGGTCTATGCGTCGAGCAGCGAGGCGATGATGGTGACGTCCCTCGACGGGCACGTGATCGACGTGAACCCCGCCTTTACCGTCACCACCGGCTATTCAGCGCAGGAGTTCAAGGGCCAGTCCAGCGACGCCATCCGCTCCGAATGCAACGAGCGCGCCGTGATCGACGCCATGCGCGAGGGTGTCTCAACCAAGGGCACGTGGAGCGGCGAGTACCTGATCCGCCGCAAGGACGGCAGCGAATTCCCCGCGCTGCTCACCATCGACACGTTTGCCGACAGCACGCTGGGCGAGCCGCGCCGGGTTGTGCTGATCCACGACATGACGGAGAAGAAGCGGGCCGAAGAGGTCATCTGGCGGCAGGCCAACTTCGATGCGCTCACCGATCTGCCCAACCGGCACATGTTCTACAACCGCCTGCGCCACGAGATCGCGCGAGCGCGTCAGGCATCTACACAGCTCGCGCTGCTGTTCATCGATCTTGACCGCTTCAAGGAAGTGAACGACACGCTCGGTCATGACCAGGGCGACGTCCTGCTCAAGGAGATCGCCCGGCGCATCTCGGCCATCGTTCGCGGCACCGATACGGTCGCGCGGCTGGCGGGCGACGAGTTCACCATCATCCTGCCGGACCTGCCTGATGCCGGCGCGGCCACGCCCATCATCCGCGCCCTGCTCGCACGCATTGCGGCGCCGCTGCAGCTTGGTGAGGAAAGCGTGGAAGTATCGGCCAGCATTGGCGTGGCACTGTACCCGCGCGATGCCGACAGCGCGGAATCGTTGCTCGTGCGCGCAGACCAGGCCATGTTTGCGGCCAAGAGCGCGGGGCGCAATCAATGGGCCGTCTTTACCCCGGCATTGCAGCGCGCCGAGCAGGAACGCCTGCGCGTGACCAGCGATTTGCGCGTGGCGCTCACGCAGGGCCAGCTTGCGGTGCACTATCAGCCGATCGTCGATCTGTTGACGGGCAAGGTGCGCAAGGCAGAGGCGCTGATCCGCTGGACGCACCCCGTGCGGGGCGAGATCGATCCGGCGGATTTCATACCGGTGGCCGAAGACAGCGGGCTGATCGTCGAAATCGGCAAGTGGGTGCTGAACCAGGCGCTGGATCAGCTCACGCAATGGCACGCCACGCTCGACAACACGCTGCAGGTGTCGGTCAACAAATCGCCGCTGGAGTTCCGCGCGCACCAGTCGAGCAACGAGTCCTGGCCCAAGGTGGTGGAGCGCCGGGGGCTTCCACCGCACAGCCTGGTCGTCGAAATTACCGAAGGCTCGTTGATGGCCGACAGCGCCGAGGTGGTCGAGCACCTGCACGAGTTCAGGCGCGCGGGTGTTGACATCGCGCTCGACGATTTCGGCACGGGCTATTCGTCGCTGTCGTATCTCAAGCGCTTCGACATCAACTACATCAAGATCGACCAGTCTTTCGTGCGCAGCCTCGCAGATGACCCGAAGGACATCGCGCTGTGCAGCGCCATCGTGAGCATGGCGCACGCGCTGCGCATCAAGGTCATCGCGGAGGGCATCGAAACCGAGGAGCAGAAGGCGATCCTGGTGGCGGCAGGTTGTGACTACGGCCAGGGCCACCTCTTCTGCCCGCCGGTGCCGCCGGCAGCGTTTGCAGCCTTTGTGGTCAAAAGGCAGCAGCTTGCGGAAACCTGACCGTCTTTCAGCCGCCGCGCACGGCCCGCGCAAAGGCCTGCACCACATCGGCAGACGCATCGGTGATGGCCCAGTAGCCCATGCCGGCGCTGCGCCAGACCATCAACTGGTAGCCGCGCTCGGTGCGCAGCGCGGGCTCGGTATCACTGCCCGCCTCGGGGCGTACGTACAGATCGACGGGATGCTGCGCCGAGCGGTAGACCAGTACCGCCACCGGGCGTCCGTCGATGTAGTCCAGCCGCCCGCCGATGAGCGGGAAACCGCGTGCGGCAAGGTCAGTCACGGGCGGCGCATAGTCGATGCGGCCGTTGAACCACGGCTTGACCGTGTGGCGATCCGATGACAGCACATCCGTCTCCCGCGCGCCCAGCAGCGCCCGCACGTGGCTTGCGGTGATGTCGTGCGCGGTGAGCGCAGCCATATCGGGTCGGCCAACCAGCACGCCCACACCGAGTGCCACGGCCGCGAGCGCGGCTGCGCCCAATCCCAAGCCGAGCCCCCGCGATGGCGTGATCAACCAATTGGCCAAGCGCTGCCATGGAAATTCCGTCCGGCGCGGCGCGCCCGCACGGGTCGATTCGGGTCGCACGCCGGACTCTGCCTGCACGGCCTGCAATACACGTTCGCTCAAACCCGCCGGCGCCTTCATGTACAGCGCCGGCGCACGCAGCCCCTGGCGCAGCGCACGCGCCACGCCATCGTGGCGCACTGCGATGTCGGTGCAAGCGGCACACGTGCCCAGATGCGTTTCCATGCGCAGGCTGTCGGCCGCACCGAGTTCGCCATCGGCGCGGGCAGCCAGCAGCGCGCGGATGTCGTCACAGTTCATGGCGGGCCTCCTTCGTGCTGTTTCCCATGCCGCCCGATGCGCGGATGGGTGTCACATTGGTGCGCGGTGGCGCGTTGTCTTCCGTCAATAGGCGTGCGAGTTGCTGCCGCGCACGTGCCAGCCGCGACATGACCGTGCCGATGGGCGCGTCGACCACGGCGGCAATGTCGCGGTACGGCAGGTCTTCCAGCTCGCGCAGCACGAGCACCTCGCGATACGGCACGGGCAACTGCGCCAGCGCGGCATGCACGCGGCGCACATCGTCGATGCGGGCGAGCAGCGCGGCGGGGTCGACACCGTAGCTGGCGCTGTCGTCATTCGCCTGGCCTGCTGCATCGTCATCCCATGGCTGGGCCGGGGCCTGCTTGCGGCGCGCGCATTCCGAGAACCACGTGTTGCGCACGATGGCGAGCAGCCACGGACGGCCATCGCCGCCGCGAAACCCGCCGAACAGCCGGAACGCGCGCAGGCAGGCTTCCTGAACGATGTCGTCGGCGTCTTGCGCGTCGCCCGAGAGCCAGCGTGCCAGGTTGTAGGCGGCGTCGACATGCGGCAACACCGCCTGCGCAAAGCGCTGCGCGTCGGTGGGCAGATCGAGCATGGGGTCTGGCAGGTCGGGCATGGCAGCCTAGAGGCGGTTGACCTCCGTATACCTGGGTGCAATCCAGTTTATTCCCGCCCCGAAGAAATTTTGTGAAAACGCGAATCTTATGGAATACGCGGGCACGCCGGCCGGTATGACAGGCAGGACCGGCGCTTCCTCCATTTCCATCGCGCTGGGCCCACTTCCCATACTCAGCCATCTATTGCAGGGGACACCCATGAGCAAGCAACCCGGACGACGCCAGTTCCTGCAACTGGCCGCGGTCGGCGGTCTGGTGTACGCATCCGGCCTGCCCGGCTGGCAGGCAATGGCGGCCACCACGCGCGCCGCCGGCGCCAAGCCAGACGATTTCTATTTCGTGCAGTTATCGGACACGCACTGGGGCTTCAAGGGCGCGCCGAACCCGGATTCGCAAGGCACGCTGCCCAAGGCGATTGCGGCGGTGAATGCGCTGTCGCCGGCGCCGGATTTCGTCATCTTCACGGGCGACCTCAGCCACATCAGCGACGACCCTGCCGAGCGCCGCAAGCGCCTGGCCGAATTTCGCGACATTGCCGCGCAGATCAAGGTGCCGGTTGTGCACTACATGCCGGGCGAGCACGACGCTTCGCTCGACAACGGCGAGGCCTATATCGAACTCTTCGGCCGCACGCATTACTCGTTCGATCACAAGGGCGTGCACTTCATCGCCATCGACAACGTGTCCGACCCGTCCGCCCGTGTGGGCGATGCACAACTCGTGTGGCTGGCGGCGGATGTGCGTTCCGTGCCTGAGCACACACCCATCGTCGTGTTCACGCACCGGCCGCTGTTCGACCTGTACCCGCAATGGGACTGGGCCACGCGCGATGGCCAGCAGGTCATCGACTTGCTGATGCCGCACCCGAACGTGACGGTGTTCTACGGCCACATCCACCAGGAGCATCACCACATGACCGGGCACATCGCGCACCACTCCGCGCGCTCGTTGATGTTCCCGCTGCCCGCGCCGGGCTCGCAGGCCAAGCGCAACCCGATCCCGTGGGATGCTGCCGCACCGTACCGCGGCCTGGGCTGGCGCAGCATCGCCGAGCACGGCAAGCAGGATGCCGCCACCTGGGCGTTGGCCGAGCAGCCGATCCAACCCAACAGCGAAGCCACTGCCACCAAAACCCCGGAGACCACCTGACATGCGCGCCTTCATCGCACACAACCCCAAGCGCCGGCTGGCGCTGCGTCAGTTCACCGTGCTTGCGGCGGGTGCGGCGCTCGCCTGCGTTGCGCACGGCGAGGGCCCGACGGTCATCCGCGTGCACGCGCGCAAGTTCACGTTCACGCCCGACAAGATCACGCTCAAGCGCGGCGTGCCCGTGGTGTTCGAACTGACCGGGCAAGACATCCTGATGGGTTTTTCGATTCCGGATTTCAACGTACGGGCCGATGTGGTGCCGGGGCAGACCGTGCGGCTGGCGCTCACACCCGACAAGACGGGGACGTTCGATTTCCTGTGCGACATCTTCTGCGGCTCGGGCCACGAGACGATGAATGGGACGTTAACCGTCACCTGAAGCGCAACGCCGCATACCCAACGCAAAACGCCCCGATCTGTTCGGGGCGTTTTCATCTGCGAGCGCCGCCTTAAGCCAGCGCGTCCCGCTCGGCCAGGGTCAGCAGCAGTTCGTCGAGCCGCTCCATGGTGGAGGTCATCCCGTCCTTCAACCCCATGTCGATGACCTTCTGCACGTCCTCTGGCGAGTTGTACAACACCACAGTCGTGACGAGGGTGCGTTCCTTCGCATCGGCAAAGGTGACATCCCAGCGGGCGCGGGGCAGATCCGGATTCACGGCGCCGGTTTCGTCAGAAAAAGCATCGAGCGCCGCATAGCCGTCGATCGGGTTGATCTTCTGATAGTCCAGGCGGCTCCAGAACGACTGTCCATCGGGGGTGATCATGGCGTAGTGCCAGTAGCCGCCTTCCTTGAATTCCATATGCTTGGTCTTGGTGGTGAGCGGCTTGGGCGCAAACCACTGATCGAGCAGTTCGCGCTTCGTATGGCAATCCCACACGAGCTGGCGCTTCGCCGCGAACTCTCGCCTCACGGTGAGGCTGCTCTTTTGCATGTCGACCACGAAATCAAACCGAAGATCAGCCTTCATTGCCTTCTCCTTGGAGTTTCTCTAAGAGGTTGTCCAGATTGCGGTACCTGCCCGTCCAGATCGCGTGCTGTTGCTCAAACCAGCGCTCGGCGGCGGCCAACTTCTTGCGCTCGAGCGTGCACGTCCGGATTCGGCCGCTCTTTTCCGAGCGGACCAGCCCGACGTCTTCCAGCACCCGCATGTGCTTCATGAAGGACGGCAGCGCCATGTCGAATGGTTCCGCCAGTTCACTTACCGACGCGGGCCCTTCACCGAGCCGTTGAATAACCGCCCTGCGCGTTGGGTCCGAAAGCGCGTGAAATACCGCGTCTAGCGCAATTCCATTGTTATCCATTTGGCTAACTATATACGCGAGAATGCGTTGATGCAACAAGGTTCAACAGCGTGTGGTGACACAGGTGGGCGGCCGGTCAGCATGCACACGTACCCATGCTAGGATGACCTTCCCCCCGGCAGCCGCCACACCGCACATGACGACCATCTACGCGACCCTCGGCGTGCAGCCGGACGCCACCCTGGACGAAATCAAGCGCGCTTACCGCCGCGCCGCAATGAAGTGGCATCCCGACCGCAACCCCGGCCGAGAAGCCGAGGCCTATGCGGCGTTCCAGGAAATTCGCGAAGCCTACTCGATCCTCTCCGACGCTGAACAGCGCCGTGTCTACGACGAGGTATTCGCACAGGAAATGCAGCGCTGGCAAGCGGAGCGCGATGCCCAGGAAGCACAGGAGCGCGAAGCGCAACGCGAGCGCGAACGCCTTGCGCAGGAGCATTACGAAAAGATGGTCGCCATCGCCATGCGTTTTGCCGACGATGGCCACCATCGCGACGTCCTGTTCGGCGTGCTGCTCGGCAGGGACTGCGATGCAGAACTCGCCGCACGCATCGCCGACAGCGTGTGGGCCTTGCAGGAAGCACGGCGCTCCCCCAAGCCTGCAACGGAGGTGTCCGACGCGCAGCCAGCGCCCGCACCCGAAGACGCGGCCTCCAAAATCGACGAATCTGCAGTGCCGCGGCGTGCGTTCGAGTCGTTCTGGCAGGGGTTGTTTGGCTTGCGCCCATAGGTGCCGATTGGCCTGCCCGCTAACTGCGGGTGATTGGATGCAAGTTCGGCTCGCGCTGCGAGCAGGATCACCAAGGTCGCGCTGGTGGTGGCAGGCAACGCCTTCGTCATGAGCCAAACGTTTGCCGATTGCCATTTGTCGAGGTGCCAAGTTCATTGAGGCGCTGAGCCACATGGGAAACAAACGCCCGCGCCTCGCGACCATTAAAGGATTCATGTGGGCTGCCGATGAACAGATTGCGTCTGTTGCGGTTAATCAGCTTATTCGTCGTCATGCCCAACTATCCGCATTCTGGCTGTCGCATGGGTTTCCCGATCTGCCGGGCGTGGCGGGCGCTGCTGGCGCACGCCGTCATCTCCAGGCAATCAATGCTCAGCAATATCGAGCGCCCCGATCGACGGGCGGCCGCGAGAAGTCTTCCCTGCTTCGCGAGCCCAACCGGCTCATACCGAACCGAAAGCGAGCGTGATATGCGACAAAGCCACTTTGCCCGGCTGCTATCCGGTCTGATCGGTTTGCTGATTCTGTCCGGTTGCCACCAGCAAGACGCCACCATCACCAGTTCGCCCTCGCCGCACCGAACCAGCATTACGGCATTGATCTGGGCACCGGACTGGCCCGAGCAGATGCTTCAGATTGCTGCCGAGTTCAGCAAGCTCAATCCCGATGTGCAGGTGGACGTTCAATTCATGATCGGCAATTCGGTCGAAGAGAACATCAAACCCCGCGTCGCTGCCGGCACGATGCCCGATCTTTTGAGCGTCAACCCAAATGCCTATTCGGCCGAACTGGCCGATCAGCGCGTCCTTGCCAATGTCAGCCAGACATTGGCGTGGACGAACATGCTCGCCCCGCTCAAGCGGGACTGGACCAGCCGCCGCGGCAAAGGGTTCGGCATCTCGGGCGGTGTCGCAACGACGATGATCTACTACAACCGCGAGATGTTCGAAAAAGCGGGCATCGACAAGCTGCCAGCAAATTTCGACGAGTTCCTGCGCGTTTGCGCGCAACTCAAACGCGCAGGATTCACGCCCATGATGTTGAACGGCGCATTCCCGAACATGCTCGGAAACGGACCGTTTGCCTCGGGCTTCGCCAACAACGTGATCGCGCACGAGCCGAACTGGAAAAGCAAGATGGCCGAGGGCACGCTGGATCTCGACACCCCCGAGGTCGCTGATATCTTCGCCAGGATGGCACTGCTGCCGGAGCGCGGCTACGTCCAGGCGTCGTTCATGGCAACCGGCTACGACGACGGCATGCGTCTTTTCAAGGAAGGCAAGGTGGCGATGGCCTTCCAGGGCAGTTGGGCGGCGGGCCTGCTGCTGCACGGCAATCGCTTTGCGGTCGGCGTATTCATCCCGCCATGGAACAAGCGCGGCGCTCAGATGGTGCCCGTGCTCGGCAGCGAGACAGGCTTTGCCGTATGCGAGACGCCCAACAAGGCAGCTGCAATGCGCTTTCTGGAATTCATCGCCGGCAAAGGCTTCCCGATTCTGCAGAGAAAGCGCCACAACATCTCCCCGTTCCAGCAAGACGCGGAAACGGCCGTCAGTGACCCGGAAATCGTCGACTACACGAATACGGTCAGCCGCTATTTGGTGACTGCCAGCCCGTACTATTCGACGCTGCCTTCAAACACGCTCGAGTCGCTGCATGGGTTGATGCAGGACGTGTTGCTCAAGAAGATGTCGCCCAGCCAAGCGGCGAAGCGACTCGACGAATCGGTCAAGAATGAAGCGAAGATGCACTACAAATGAACTCGATCCCACGGTTGCTGCAGCGCGCTTTCGACTATCTCTCACAGGACCTGCTTCGCCGCGTTGAGATTCGCCACCGGTTGGTTGCCGCGTTCATCCTGCTGTCTCTGCTGCCGATCTGCATTTCGGCCAGCATTTCGTATGTGAACTCGATCGCGGCGATCAAGGAGAACGCAGAGATCTTCTCGAAGGAGGTGGTCAAGCAAGTCTCGAGAAACATCGAATTGCGCATGCGGCAGATCGAGACGGAAAGCAACTTGCTGGTGCTCTCCAATCGGGTTCAAGGCGCGCTTGCCAGGGCTGCGAGCGGCAACGGCAAGGAGCAAAGCGAGGCACGCCAGGACATGGCGCGGCTGCTCCTCGAGCATTACGGATCGGTTGATTTCATCAACCAGAAGTATCTGCTCGACAAGAACAACCGGATTCTCGACACCCAGGCCGCCACGCAATTGACCCAGGGTGTGACACGCCTCGTCTCACGCGCTCAGGACGAGCATGCGCACACGTACTGGGGCAGCTACGACAACGGTGTTGGACAGCAAAACGTCGGGGTGGTGCGCGCCATCATCGACAAGAACAGCAACCGCCAGCTCGGCAATCTGGTGCTGATCGTCCGCCCCGCATACTTCTCGACCATCTTCAACGACGTCGCCACGGGCAGCGGTACGCAAATCTACATTCTCGATGCGAGTAACGAGGTCATCATCCGGGCCGCCGACGCCTCGAATGATATCGGCGCACTACCCGAACCCGGCCTGCTCGAAAACCTCGCGCGCAACGCGACATCGGGCGAGGCGCGAAGCTTTGTTGCGGTCGAGGGAAAGCGCGGAGGACGTTATTTGACTGCGTACGCCAAAATCCCCGGCACGACCTGGTTCGTGGTGAGCACCATTGCGGAGAAAAAACTGACGGCCGAGGCACAAGCGGTGCGAAACCAGATCGCGCTGGTCGGCATCTCGGGGGTTCTGCTGTCGATCTTCCTTGCTTACTTCATCTCGCACAGCATTTCTGCGCCGCTCAGGGAGCTGGTGCGCAAGGTGCACGATACCTGCGACGATGCCGGCGCCCAGGTCGACGAAGGAAAGCACGAGGAAGCCGGGGCCCGCGCCAAGGACGAACTGAGCAGGCTCGCGCAGCGCTTCGAGAGAATGCGCGAAGCGATCAAGCAGAAGATCCAGAAGATCAACGAGATCAATGCCTCGCTCGAACAAACCGTCATCGAACGGACGGCAGAGCTCGTCACGCGGGAGCGGGAGTCGCGCACACTGATCGAGAACTCCCCAGATACGATTGCCCGCTATGACCGCGAGTCCCGCCGCATTTACGCCAACCCTGCGTTCTGTGCCCTGGCTGGTTGCAGCCTTACGGAAGCGCTCGGCAAGCGGCCCTCGGAACTCCCCGGCGGCGACAACGCGCGCGTCTACGAAAAGATCATCAGCGACGTCATTTCAAGCGGCACAAGCGCGCAATTCGAACTGAGATGGGCCGGCAAGGATGGGCAGGAACAATGCTCGCACGTCCGCCTCACGCCGGAGACCGACCAAGCCGGCAATGTGCATTCCGTGTTGGCGGTCGGTCGTGATCTCTCCGACCGGATGGCGTTTGAGGCCACCATCTGGAAACAGGCCAATTTCGATGCACTGACGGGCCTGCCGAATCGCCAGATGTTCCATGAGCGCCTCGCCCAGGAAGCCAGTCAGCCAGGCCATATCGGGCGGCGCATGGCGTTGATGCTGATCGATCTCGACCGCTTCAAGGAAGTCAACGACTCGCTCGGGCACGATAGGGGAGATACGTTACTGATCGAGGCCGGCAAGCGCATCGGTTCGTGCGTGCGCCAATCGGATACGGTCGCCCGTCTGGGCGGGGATGAGTTCACCGTCATCCTGCCCAATCTGGATGACGCGGAGAGCGTTGAACGGATCGCCAGGACCATCATCGGCAAGTTGGCCGAGCCATTCAAACTGGGCACGGACGAGGCCTTCATTTCTGCCAGCGTTGGCGTCACCTTCTACCCCGACGACGCCCACGATCTTGACGTGCTGTTCAAGAACGCCGATCAAGCCATGTATGCGGCCAAAAACGCCGGGCGCAATCGCTTCAGTTACTTCAAGCCCGACATGCAGGTGGAGGCCGAACAGCGCCTGCGGCTCACCAGCGATTTGCGCGCCGCGCTGCCCAGCGGCCAGTTTCAGGTCTACTACCAGCCCATCGTGGAGCTCGCCACGGGCGAGGTTTGCAAAGCCGAGGCGCTGATCCGCTGGCTGCACCCGGAGCGCGGCACCATCAGCCCGCATGATTTCATTTCCGTGGCGGAAGACACGGGCCTCATCGTCCCCATCGGCGATTGGGTATTCAAGCAGGCGGTGCAACAGGCGCGCCAATGGCGCGATCAATTCCATCCGTCTTTCCAGATCAGCGTCAACATGTCTCCGGTGCAGATGCGCCAGGATGGCCAACTGTGCGCGCGATGGTCCGACTTCCTTGCGCGCGAAGGCTTGCCGGTTCAGAGCGTGATGGTGGAAATCACGGAAGGGCTGCTATTGCAGGCCGAATCGCGGACGGACGAGACGCTGCTGACTTTGCGCAGCGCGGGCATCGGGATCTCGATCGACGACTTTGGAACCGGTTACTCGTCGCTTGCGTATCTCAAGCGCTTCGATATTGACTACCTGAAGATCGATCGTTCATTCGTCTACAACCTGAGCTTTGACGAAGACAACCAGGCGCTGTGCGAGGCAATGGTCGTCCTGGCACACAAATTGGGGCTCAAAGTCATTGCCGAAGGTGTGGAGACCGCCGAGCAGCGGGATTTTCTCAAGGCTGTCGATTGCGATTTTGCGCAGGGCTTTCTTTATTCGACGCCGGTTCCGCCGCATGAATTCGAACGTCGGGTATGGCCCATGAGCGAAAAGCGCGCCGCTGATGCTTCAGCATGAAGGACTGAGACACGGAGTCTGAAGAGATCACGCGCCACTTCGTTGCGCCCACAGCGGAAGAAGACTTTCACGTGGTGCGGCACACATGATCAACGTTATCGCGCGCCCAGCAACCGACACTCCGCCGACAACGCCAACAGATTCGGATCGCGCTCCCGATTGCGCTGCATCACCAGCACGATGTGCTGACTGATGGCATAGCGTGCGGCCAGCGAAATCAGTTGCACCTTGGGGCTGAAATCGGCCACGCGGCGCGGTAGTAGCGCGTAGCCGATACCACCGCTCACGAGGTTCATCAGCGAGAAGATGTCGCCCACGCGCAGCGCAATCTGCGGCGCAAAGCCGGCCTTGTCAAAGGCGGCCATGAAGTCGTGATACGTCGCAAAGTCGTCGCCGAGCGCGACGAACTTTTCGCTGCGCACGGTTTGCAAATCGATCTCTGCTGACGACGCATACGGCGAGCCGAGCGGCGCGGCAAAGAGGATCTCGTCGTCAAACATCGGCACGGTCAGCAGATCGGGATTGCGCAGCGGCTCGCCCAGCGCGATGACGATGGCGTCGAGTTGCCCGTCTTCGAGCTTGGCGAGCAGGCTGCGGTTCGAGCCCAGCGTGAGTTCGATGTCGAGCGCGGAGCGGCGTGTTTTCAGGCCCGCAAAGATGCGCGGCAGCGTGCCCACCGTCATTGAATACAGCCCGCCGATCTTCAGCGTGGTTGACGAAAACCCCGCCGCTTCGCGCGTGCGGCGCACGCCGGCTTCGCATTCGGCCAGGATGCGCTCCACGTGCTCGGCAAACACATAGGCGGTCGACAGCGGAATCAGCTTGCGGCCGTCGCGCTTGAACAGCGGGCAGCGCAGCCCTTCTTCCAGCGAATGCAGCGCGCGGTGCACGCTCACCGTGCTTTGCCCCAGCGCTTCCGAAACGCGCGCCATGTTGCCCAGCGTCATGAAGGACTGGAACACCTCAAGCTTCTTCAGGGTGATGTCGTCATCGATTGCCATGGCAGGGTCTCCTCCGGGCGCGTTCTGTTGGCGCGCTGCTATCAGAATTGCCCATTGTTTCATTAACTTCAAGTTAACGAAACGGCGCCAAGGTTGATTGAAGTGCACGTTCTTACGGCATACGGTACAGCCCATCAAATCAATCAAGGCTGGAGACGCCACCCAATGCAACCGATGCCCACCCAATCGGCAAACGGGGTCAACGCACCCATCCCGCCTCAATGGCGCCGGCGGCGCGACGAAAAGGAACGCCGCCTGGCTGCAGCCCGCCGCATTGCCAACGGCAAGGTCATTCCGACCAGCGATATCGTCGCCGCACTCGAAACGCTGCTCGCACCGGGCGACCGCGTCGTGCTGGAGGGCAACAACCAGAAGCAGGCGGATTTCCTGTCGCGCTCGCTGGCCAAGGTGAACCCCGAGCGCCTGCACGATCTGCACATGATCATGCCCAGCGTGAGCCGCGCCGAACATCTCGACATTTTCGAGGCCGGCATCGCGCACAAGCTGGACTTCTCGTTTGCGGGGCCGCAGAGCCTGCGCATCAGCCAGTTGCTTGGCGACGGGCTGCTGGAAGTGGGCGCCATTCACACCTACATCGAGCTGTATGCGCGGCTGGTGGTGGACCTGATTCCGAACGTGTCGCTGGTGGCCGGTTTCAAGGCTGACCGCGACGGCAACATCTACACCGGCCCGAGCACGGAAGACACGCCCGCGCTGGTCGAACCCACGGCGTTTTCCGACGGCATCGTCATCGTGCAGGTCAACGAGATCGTCGACGATCCGGCCGACCTGCCGCGCGTCGACATCCCCGGCTCGTGGGTCGATTTCATCGTGCAGGCCGACAAGCCGTTCTACATCGAGCCGCTGTTCACGCGCGACCCGCGCCTCATCAAACCCGTGCACGTGCTGATGGCGATGATGGCGATTCGCGGCATCTACCAGCGGCACAACGTGCAGTCGCTCAACCACGGCATCGGCTTCAACACGGCCGCCATCGAGCTGATCCTGCCGACGTACGGCGAGCGCCTGGGCCTCAAGGGCAAGATCTGCCGCAACTGGACGCTGAACCCGCACCCGACGCTCATTCCCGCCATCGAATCGGGCTGGGTGGAAAGCGTGCACTGCTTCGGCACGGAACTCGGCATGGAGCGCTACGTGGCCGCACGCCCCGATGTGTTCTTCACCGGCCGTGACGGCTCGTTGCGCTCGAACCGCATGCTGTGTCAGTTGGCCGGCCAATATGCTGTGGACCTGTTCATTGGCGCGACGCTGCAGGTGGATGGCGACGGGCATTCGTCCACCGTCACGCGCGGCCGCCTGGCCGGCTTTGGCGGCGCGCCCAACATGGGCCACGACCCGCGCGGCCGCCGACACGCCACACCGGCGTGGCTCGACATGACCGAACCGGTGACGATGCTGGAGCGCGGCAAGAAGCTCGTCGTGCAGATGGTCGAAACGTTCCAGGAAGGCGGCAAGCCGACCTTTGTCGACACGCTGGATGCGGTGGCCGTGGCCAGGCAAAGCGGCATGCCGCTCGCGCCCATCATGATCTACGGCGACGACGTCACGCACCTGCTAACCGAAGACGGCATCGCGTATCTGTACAAGGCCCGTTCGCTGGAAGAGCGGCGCGCGATGATTGCGGCGGTAGCGGGTGTCACATCGATCGGCCTGCGGCATGACCCATCCAAGACCGAACAGATGCGCCGCGACGGCCTGATCGCGCTGCCCGAAGACCTCGACGTGCGCCGCAGCGACGCCGGCCGCGAACTGCTCGCCGCCAAGAGCATCGCCGACCTGGTCGAATGGTCCGGCGGCCTGTACGACCCGCCTGCACGCTTCCGGAGCTGGTAATGGAGAAGACATTGCAACGGCCCCTCCCGGCCAGCCCGAAAGCACGCGCGAAGCGATTGGCCGCGCTGGTCGAGTCTGCCCTCATCGACGAAGTGACGCTGTCGCCCAAGCCCGGCCTGGTGGATGTGCGCGGCAACGGCGCGCATCACGATCTGGACTGGACGCTGATGGTGCATTCGGCCCAAACCCTGCGCCCCACGTTTGAAGCCATGGCACTGGCCGGCGCGCAGATCGAAACGCAAGCCGGCGCACAACTCGCCCTGCGCGAGCGCATCGGCCGCCTGGGGCGCGAAGGCGAAGCGGCCATGCTCGACGCCACCGGTGGAGTCAACACGCACCGCGGCGCCATCTGGGCGCTGGGCTTGCTGGTGACGGCTGCAGCTCAAACGCCGCCTGCAGTGGACGCAGCCGCTGTTGCGCGCCGCGCCGCGCGCCTGGCGAACATTCCCGACCGCTTTGCCCCCGTCTCGACTGGCCACAAAGGCGAGCGCGCCTGCAATGACTACGGCGTCGGCGGTGCCAAGGGCCAGGCCTGCGCCGGCTTCCCGCATGTGATCAAGGTGGCGCTGCCGGCGCTGCGCCAGGCGCGCGCAGCCGGCATTCGCGAAGACCACGCACGCGTGGATGCATTGCTTGCCGTCATGGCCGCGCTGGATGACACCTGCGTGCTTGCACGCGGCGGCGCGCAAGCACTGCGCGTTGTGCAAACGGGCGCGGCCACTGTTCGTGCAGAAGGCGGCTTGGCAACACCGCAGGGCCGCCGCGCTTTCCGCACGCTTGAACAAGACATGCTGGCGCTGCACGTGTCACCCGGCGGCGCGGCCGACTTGCTGGCTGCCGCGCTGTTCCTCGACCGCCTGCCCGCAAGCGCGCAGGCAGGGTACGACACCGAAACCGCTCATCAGGAAACCGAACATGGAGCATCTTGATTTTCAGTTCACCGGCGGCGCGCCCGCCGGGCGCCGTGCGTATGCCGGCGTGGTCGGCTCGGGCGACCTCGAAGTGCTGTTGACGCCGGGCAACGCCGGCCACATCGACGTGGCCATCACGACGTCCGTCAATGGCATGAGCGCGACGTGGCAGGCGCAGCTTGCACGCGTGTTCGGCTCGCACGCGTGGCCGGCGGCCAAGATCACCATCAACGATTTCGGTGCGACACCGGCCGTGGTGCGGTTGCGGCTTGAGCAGGCGCTCGAAGCGCTCGCGCAATCTTGAGGAGAAGCCATGTCACGCAACCCGATTGAACGCGATAGCTTTATCGAACGCGATGCGCGCCGACGCGCGATTGCGCTGCTCGACCCCGGCACCTTCCGTGAACTACTGGACCCGTTCGAACAATTGACCTCGCCGTGGCTGCCGCGTCAGGGCATCGTCACGCAGGCCGATGATGGCGTCGTGGTGGCGCGCGGCACGCTGGGCGGGCAGCCGGCGGTGGTGCTTGCCATTGAAGGCGCCTTCCAGGGCGGCAGCATGGGCGAGGTGTCCGGCGCCAAGATTGCCGGCGCGCTGGAGCTTGCGGTGGAAGACAACCGCAACGGCATTCCCACACGCGCCGTCATCGTCTTCGAGACCGGCGGCGTGCGGCTGCAGGAAGCCAACCTGGGCCTCGCCGCCATTGCCGAGATCCACGCCGGCATCCGCGCGCTGCGCGAGTATGGGCCGGTGATCGGCATCACCGCTGGCGTGGTCGGCTGCTTTGGCGGCATGAGCATCGCAGCGGGCCTGTGCAGCTACCTGCTGATGACGCGCGAAGCACGCCTCGGCCTGAACGGCCCGCAGGTGATCGAGCAGGAAGCCGGCATTGAAGAATACGACTCGCGCGATCGCCCTTTCATCTGGAGCCTGACGGGGGGCGAACAACGCGCCGCCACGGGGCTGGCCGATGTCTGCATCGAGGACGATTCCGTCACGATCCGCGCGCAGGTGATCGAGTGGCTGCGCGCCGGCGCACCAACGCACCAGCGCAGCGAGCAGATCGACCACTACCTCGCACAACTCGCCGCTGTAGACACATCACGTCAAGCCACGGCAGAAGATGTGCGCACGCACTACGCAAAGGACGTCGCATGAGCCAGAACGAACTTTCCACGCGCGGCGCGACCTGGATGCGCGTGCTTGCCGGCGGCGCGCCGGTGCCAGGTTACGGCAGCACGCTGCAAGTCGTCGATGCCGCGCTGGCGGGACGGCCCACTCGCTACATCGCCATCGTGCCCGACGCCGGGAACCGCTTCCCCCGCGCGCGCAACGGTGAAGTCGGTCTCATCGAAGGCTGGCAGCTTGCGCGTGCCGTGCGCGATGCCATGCGTGCCGATGCAGGGCAGGAAAAGAAGCGCGCCATCGTCGCCGTCATCGATGTGGCAAGCCAAGCCTACGGGCGCCGCGAGGAGGCCTACGGCATCCACCTCGCACTGGCTGCGGCGGCGGATGCCTACGCGGCTGCCAGGTTGGCTGGCCACCCCGTCATCGGCCTCATCGTCGGTCGTGCCATGTCGGGCGCGCTGCTGGCGCACGGCTACCAGGCCAACCGCCTGCTCGCCCTGGACGATGCCGACGTGATGGTGCACGCGATGGGCAAGGCTGCAGCCGCGCGCGTGACGCTGCGCTCCGTCGCCGACCTGGAACGCCTCGCACAAGAGGTTCCGCCCATGGCGTACGACATCGCTAGCTTCGCCTCGCTCGGCTTGCTGTGGAACCTGCTGAAGGTGAAGTCTGCCGACGCGCCCAATGCAGTTGACATCGATACCGTGCAGACGGCGCTCGCGGCGGCGCTGGCCGATATCGCAGCCGACCCATCGCGCGGGCTGGAAAGCCGCCTGGGCGCGCCGCTGCGCGGCGCATCGTCGGAAGTTCGCAAACGCCTGCGCGAGCAATGGAACGCGCAGCCAGAAAGCGCATAACGAATAGGAGACACATCACGGCGCGAACACATGCGCCCCGATGGTTTGGCCGTACCTGCCCTAGATGGCGCCTTGAATTTTTTGCAAGCGGGCGGAAAAAGGAAGGGGAACTGTCTGAGCGCAGCGAGTTTTCCCCTTCCCCGCCCGGTTGCAGAAATTCAAGGGGAAGTCGCCATCTTGGGCGCGCCTTTCTTTGCTTACTTTCTTTGGCAAGACAAAGAAAGTAAGTCAGCCCCGGCAGGGGATGAAACAAGGGATGCACCACCAACGCAATCAACGCAAAACAACCAGTCTTCAAACCTCGATCACCACACCACACAACAGGCGACCCATCGCCGTTCCTTCAGGAGACAAAGACGTGATCATCTACGGTACAACCCTGCTGGCGCTCTGTCATATCGCCGGCCTCTTCCTGGGCGACCTGCTCGGCCAGGCCATCGGCGTAAAGGCCAATGTGGGCGGCGTGGGCATCGCCATGCTGCTGCTCATCTTCGCGCGGCTCTACCTGCACAGGCACGGGCTCATGCCGGCCGCCACCGAGGCGGGCGTCTCGTTCTGGGGCGCCATGTACATCCCGGTAGTGGTCGCCATGGCGGCCACACAGAACGTCGTCACGGCACTGCGCGGCGGCCCGGTTGCGCTGCTCGGCGCCATCGGTGCGGTGCTGGTGTGCGGTGTCTGCATTGCACTCATCAACCGCACGGGCAACGCGGAAGACCGGCGCCCGCTGCCCCCGCTGCCTGAAACCGAACAAGCCCGCGCCTAAGGAGCCCCACCATGCTGTCAATGCTAGAGAAAGTTCTGCAGCACAACGGGCTGGTCGCGGCGTTCGCGCTGGTCGGCATCGTCATGGGTCTGTCGATGTGGGTGTCCAGGAAGCTGACGTTTGGGCGCGTGCACGGCTCGGCCATCGCCATCATGATCGGGCTGGTGCTCGCCTATTGGGGCGGCATGCAGACCGGCGGCGAACGCGGCCTGGCCGACCTGAAGCTGTTCGGCGGCATCGGCCTGATGGGCGGCGCCATGCTGCGCGATTTCGCCATCGTGGCGACGGCCTTTGAAGTGCAGGTGACCGAGGCACGCAAGGCCGGCATGATCGGCGCCATCTCGCTGCTGCTCGGAACGGTGCTGCCGTTCATCGTCGGTGCCAGCGTTGCCTACGCCTTCGGTTACACCGATGCGGTGAGCGTCACCACCATCGGCGCGGGTGCTGTCACGTACATCGTCGGGCCGGTCACCGGTGCGGCGCTCGGTGCCACCTCCGATGTGATGGCGCTGTCGATTGCCACGGGGCTCGTCAAGGCGATCCTGGTGATGGTCGGCACGCCGTTCGCGGCCAAGGCGCTGGGCTTGAACAACCCGCGCGCGGCCATGGTGTTCGGCGGGTTGGCGGGTACGGTCAGCGGGGTGTCGGCGGGTCTGGCTGCCACGGATCGGCGCCTGGTGCCGTACGGCTCGCTGGTGGCCACGTTCCATACGGGCCTCGGCTGCCTGCTCGGACCATCGATCCTGTTCCTGGCCACACAAGCGCTGCTGCGATGACATCCACGCCGCTGCGCGCGCACGATCTGCTGTGGGTGTCTGAGACACCCGTGGCGATGGATGGCGCGCCCTTGCCGGACTGGGCCGTCACGGCATATCGGCAAGGCGCGCCTGTCGTGATGCGCCGTGCACCGCGCGGCAGCGACGGTTCCGTGCCGGTCGGCCTGCGCGGCGGCGCGCGGCATGAACGCTGCGCAGCGACGGTAGCCGCCAACAGCATCACGCGTGTGGTCTCGCCCGAGGGGCTGGCAATTGCAGCTGTCTCCATCGCACACGACGCGCCGTTCGCAGCGCTGCGCACCTTGCGCGCGCTGGCGCCCGCACTCGACGCACTCGGCTGGGCGTGGGGCCCCACGGGCGGCGCAGGCTTTACGCTAGCCAGTGGTTTGCCAGTGCTGCATGCGGACAGTGATCTCGATCTCCTTGTGCGCATGCCGCGTGCCCCGTCGACTGCGCAACGCGATCAGCTCGCTCGCCTGTTGGGCGATACCGAGTGCCGCGTCGATTTGCAGATCGACACCGGCCACGGCGGCTTCGCGTTACGCGATTGGCTGGCGTCGCCGCATCAAACGTTGCTCAAGACCGACCACGGCCCCCGGCTCGTCGCAGACCCATGGAGCGACGCGGCATGAGCATCCTGTTCATGTTTCCCGGCCAGGGCAGCCAGCGCGCGGGCATGCTGCATGCGCTGCCTGGTGACCCGGCCGTTGCGCAGACGCTGACCGAAGCCGGCGACATGCTCGGCGTCAATCCGCTCACGCTCGACACCGCAGAGGCGTTGCGGTCGACGGTGGCCGTACAGCTTTGTCTCTTGATTGCAGGCGTGGCCGTGGCTCGCACGCTGGCTCGGCAGGACGCAGGGCCGGACATGGTGGCGGGCCTGTCCATTGGCGCGTGGCCTGCGGCCGTCGTTGCCGGTGTGCTGGAGTTCAGCGATGTGCTGCGCCTCGTCCGTCTGCGTGGTCAGCTCATGGAAGACGCTTACCCAAGCGGGTACGGCATGGTCGCTATCATCGGCCTCGCCGAACCGGAGGTCAGCGGCATCGTTGCGCAAGTCAACACCACCGACACGCCGGCCTATGTCGCCAACGTGAATGCGGAACGGCAGATCGTCGTGGCCGGCAACGACGCAGCGCTCGCGCAGGTCGCCGAACGCGCGCTGGCCCACGGCGCATCGAAGGCGACGCGCTTGTGCATGGCGGTGCCGTCGCACTGCCCGTTGCTTGACGCACAGGCTGCAGAGTTAGCGACCGCTGCCGCAAACATCACCGTCCACGCGCCGCAACTCACCTACGTCAGCAGCAGTCGCGCGCGGGCGCTGTTTCGCGCGAACCTCATCGTTGAAGACCTGGCGTGGAACATGGCGCGACCGGTGTTGTGGCATGACACGCTTCAGCATGCATTGGAACGCGGCGCACGCATGGCGGTGGAGGTGCCGGGCGGCGGCGCACTGGCGCGTCTGGCGCAAGGTGTGTTTGCGGACGATGCGGTGCTGGACGCAGGCAGCGGACTGGACGCGGTGCTGGACGCAGGCAGCGGACTGGACGCGGTGCTGGACGCAGGCAGCGGACTGGACGCGGTGCGGGTGCGGATACGGCGCCAACGTCGCATCGACGACTGATCGCATCGAACTCAGAGTCGGCCGATATCCGTTCTCGCGGTCTTGATAGCAAGATGCTCCCTTCGCAAAAAGGTCGCATCGGTCTATGAGCCCGCTTGAGCACGCCATCGCAGAGAATTACGCCTTACGCCGCCAGTATCTGGCGTTCCTCGAAGACCGATTTGGCGACGAGCTCCCGAAGACCCCCACACCGCGCGATATCGTCAAGCTGCTCAATTTGGATGAGGTGGAGTGGCGCATCTCGCGTCGACAAGCTCGGCTTCTCTTTGATGGCCAATCCTTGCAATGGATCGAAGGCGGGCAAGTTGAAAGACGTTGGCCTGCCGCCTCAGGAAAGCCGGGTTTCAACGGAAAGGAGCATCAATCGCTCAAGGATTGAGGCCCCATACCGGAAGGAAACTATGTCGCATTGCAGTCAGACTTCCAGAAATGGGAAGAAGCGCCTGCCATCAACCGCGCTGCCTGCATACTCAACTTCATCAGTATCAAAGCGGGACGCTGGCCCGGATGCACCATCGCGTGGGGGACACGACGTGTCGGATTGGTCCCGGACCCCGGAACCAACGTGTACGGTCGTAACAACTTCACTATTCACGGCAGCTGGTTTCCCGGCTCCATTGGTTGCATCGACCTGACCAATTCAATGGAGTCGTTCGCAAAGGAGTTTCTTCTCTATGCCAAAGACATGGAGCTGGCCGTTCGCTATTAGGCTAGCGTTAGCCCTGATTCCTGCGCTCGTGTTCTGCATCACCCCACTCGAACTTTGGGGCAGCTTAACTGCCCCAGAGGATTACCCTTTCGGCGCTGAAAGTCCTGCTGCGGCCATGTGGGCATACAAGTCGCAGCGCAACTACCTGGTGTGGTGTGCCGTGTCTTGGCTGGCAAGCGGCATCGCGATCCGGGCGCTGCTCGTCAAGCGCGCGCGCCTTCTCTCTAGAGGCCTGTGGTCGGCGCCATTTCTGATTGCCTGGGCGCTCACGGCGCTCGACGGGACACGGCTGGTGAGTTGACGCTGCATAAAAAAACGGGGCACATGGCCCCGTTTTTTTTGGCTGCTCGCCGCTTAGACGATTTCCCGTGTTTCCATGAACTGGATGTCCGGAAAGCGCTCCTGCGTCAGGCGCAGGTTCACCTGGCTCGGTGCCAGGTACACGTAGTCGCCCGCACCATCCAGGGCCACGTTGTGGCCGGCCTTGTCGATCAGCTTGTCGATATCTTCCTGCTTGCCGCGCAGCCAGCGAGCCGTGGAGCACTCGTGCGGTTCGAAGATGGCATCGACGCCGTACTCGTGTTCAAGGCGATGCGCCACCACGTCGAACTGCAGGATACCGACGGCGCCCAGTACCAGGTCGTTCGACGCCAGCGGGCGGAACATCTGCGTGGCGCCTTCTTCGGCCAGTTGCTGCAAACCCTTCTGCAACTGCTTCAGGCGAAGCGGATTGTTCAGGCGCGCGCGACGGAAGAACTCCGGCGCAAAAGACGGGATGCCCGTGAACTTGAGCGCCTCGCCTTCCGTAAACGCATCGCCCAGCCGGATCGTGCCATGGTTGGGCACGCCGATGATGTCGCCGGCGAAGGCCTCTTCCGTGGTGTTGCGGTCCTGCGCCATGAACGTGATGGCATTGTTGATGGCGACCGTCTTGCCGGTCGACACCTGCAGCAGCTTCATGCCGCGTTCGAAGCGGCCCGAGCACACGCGCACAAACGCGATGCGGTCACGGTGCTTCGGGTCCATGTTGGCCTGAATCTTGAAGACGAAGCCGGTGAACTTCTCTTCCATCGGCTTGACTTCGCGCGTTTCGGTGGGGCGCGCCAGCGGCTCGGGCGACTGGTCAACCAGCGCATCGAGCAGCGACTGCACGCCGAAGTTGTTTACCGCCGAACCGAAATACACCGGGCACTGCTTGCCGGCCAGGAAGGCCTCTTTGTCGAACGTGTGCGATGCGCCGCGCACGAGTTCGATGTCGATGCGCAGTTCTTCCGCCTGCGAGCCCAGCACGCGGTCCAGCTCCGGGTTGTCCAGGCCCTGGATCAGGCCGGCGGTGGCGCCCTTCTCGCTGTCGGCGTTCGGGTCGAACAGCTGCACCGTGTCGTTGACCAGGTGGTACACGCCCTTGAACGACTTGCCCATGCCGATCGGCCACGTCATCGGCGCGCACTGGATCTGCAGCACGCTTTCGATTTCATCGAGCAGCTCGATGGGCGCGCGGCCTTCGCGGTCGAGCTTGTTGATGAACGTCAGGATGGGCGTGCTGCGCAGGCGGCAGACGTTGAGCAGCTTGATGGTCTGCGCTTCCACGCCGTTGACGGAGTCGATCACCATCACGGCGGAATCGACGGCCGTGAGCGTGCGGTACGTGTCTTCCGAGAAGTCTTCGTGACCGGGGGTGTCGAGCAGGTTGACGATGTAGTCGCCGCCCTCGTTTCGGTACGGGAACTGCATCACCGACGACGTAACGGAGATGCCGCGCTGCTTTTCCATCTCCATCCAGTCGGAGGTGGCGTGGCGGTTGGCTTTACGTGCGCGCACGGCGCCGGCCATCTGAATGGCGCCGCCGAACCACAGCAGTTTCTCGGTCAGCGTGGTTTTACCCGCATCCGGGTGGGCAATGATGGCGAACGTCCGGCGGCGCCGGATCTCCTGCTGCAGCGTACTCACGGGCAAAAAACCGAAAGGGAAGGAGTGAAAAATGCGGATGGTTGCGCACGTGGCAAGTGCGCTGGCTGGCGGGTCATCCCGGCGGCCGATAGACTGCCCGAACGGCGTTGTCAATCCGGGGCAGCCGAGATTGTACGCGATCGGCGCCCTTGCTTAGGATCAACTGATCCGGGCCGCAAGCGCGGGAAACTCCCTAGGAACCGTCCCCCAGACGGACGAGACCAACCCGTTGTGGGAATGCACTGACAACCCTTTCGGAGCGGGTGTTATCGAAGTTGTCATGAAGCTCCCGTATTGTGGAGTCCGTCGCGAAACCCGCCTTTGGGTACGCCGCGACATTGAAAGAAGCAAAGAAGCAAGGAGTCCAACATCGTGCGTAGTCGAATCCCTGTCGATCCGGCAGTGCAACGCATCATCGAGACCACCCGCAAGGCGTGGCAACTCGACGAGCAAAGCGTGCGCGCGGCGCGTCAGCAGCGTGCCGCCAATCGCCGCAAACGGATCAAGGCCCTGCCGCAGGACAGCCTGCAGGCACTCGCTGCACTGGCCCTGCAAGCTGAAATCTGGGCCGTGCGCAAGACCGTGGTGACGGTCGGCTAGCCGCGCAGTTCCTCACCGTGTCGAGGGCCACAGTCGTGGCCCTTTTCTTTTGCGCGTCGCGCAACATTGGGGGCATGGCGGTTGCTTGTGACTGACTGACATGACTCAGCTCAGGAGGCCGACATGACCGAACTGACCCCCAAGCCGCCCGCCAGCAGCAATGGCACCACCGGCACAAATGGCGCCAACGGCGCGATCGTCACCCCGCTCCATCCGCAAATCGATCACACCGCGCAGCGCGTCAAAGATGCCACGGCCGAGGGCATCGACCGGCTGGCGAGCGTCCTCTGCATGGCGCTCACACAGTTCGACAAGCGCACCGAACAGTTGAAGAACCTGCACGCGAATGTCTCCGAACAGGCGAGCGGCTCCGTACGTCAGCACCCGGCCATTACCATCGGGCTGGCATTTGTGGCGGGGATGCTGCTGGAGCAACTGACCCGGGATTGATGCGGGGGCGTCTTAGCGGCTCTCGCGGGCTGCGCTTGCGTTGCCCCCGGCCACCCCACTGGAGAGGTTCGCCGCGATCGCCGGGTTGAGCAACGCCGCCTGCGCGGCGGCAGTGGCCCGGCCCGCGCCTTCGTACTGACGGCTGCCGAACTGCAACGCATATTGCCGCGTGACCAGCGCGCCAAAGAAGAAGATCTGCGCCGAGTAGTAAATCCACAGCATCAGCGCCACGACCGAGCCCGCCGCCCCGTAGGACGATGCGACGGCGCTGTTGCCGAGATACAGGCCGATGAGGTGTTTGCCGAGCGTGAAGAGCAGCGCCGTGACGATGGCGCCCAGGGCAACGTCGCGCCAGGCCACGCGCGTTTCGGGCAGCATTTTGAAAATGGTGCCGAACAGCAGCGAAACGACGGCAAACGAAAACGCCGACGACAGCACCTGCGCCACCAGCAACGCAATGCCCGAAGTGGAGCCCGCCCACAACGCGCCCCAAAAGCGCTCCACCACGGCCAGCGCCGCGTTGATGGTGAGCGACACCAGCAGGAGAAACGCCAGCACGAGGATCAGGCTGAATGACAGCAGGCGTGAACGCAGCAAGCCCCACATCCCGGGCTGCTGGCGCGGCGGCACCTCCCAAAGCTCGTCGAGGCTGTCCTTGAGTTCGGAGAACGCCGTGGTGGCGCCCACCAACAACAGCACGATGGCTGTAATTGCCGCGAATAGGCCATTGCCCGAGCGCCGGGTTGCGGCAAGCACGGCTTCCACCGCAGACGCGCCCTGCGCGCCTACCAGACCCTGGATCTGCCCGAAGATTTCGCCGCGGGCGGCCTGTTCGCCAAAGAACAAGCCGGCGATGGAAATGACCAGCACCAGCACCGGTGCCATCGAGAACAACGTGTAGAACGACAACGCCGCGCCCTTGCTCGCGGCGCGATGCGCAGACCACTGCTGCCCTGCCCCCATCAGGACCTGGGCAGATCGCTTGAGCAGGTTGCGGTCGAAGCAGGCGGTCAGGCGCATGGAGGGTCCTTTCAAAGCGACGCGGCCAGCGCGGTGCCGGCCTCGACCTTGAGCCTAGTCAGCACGCGGCACGCGCGCAAGCGCGACCGTGGCTGGCAGGAAGCGTGAGGGTGTTCGCCCTCAGTCGTTATCGCTGCCCAGCAGGCGGCTGATCAGGAAGCCTGCGCCGAATGCCAGGCCGATCGTCGCAAGCGGGTGCGATCGCATGCAGTCCGCCGCATCGCACATCAAGCGCTGCTGCGAGGCCCGCCATTGATCACGCTTGGCAGCGGCCTCGTCAAGTGCGGTGGCCGCTGCGTCGGCAGTGCGGTCGATGGCCTGTGCCGTGGTCGCCTTCACACGCTCGGCGGCTTGCGCCACGTCGCCGCGGATGAGGTTGCCGTTGGCATCGGATTTGGGAAACGGGTTGGTTTGAGACGGTTCCATCAGTCAGCGCTCCTGGAGTTGCGTGGCATCGTGAAAGCCGGGTTGAAAGCTGTGCGCTTCATCCCGGCGTCATCCTCTGCCCGCGACCAAGCCCCAGATGAGGCTGACCACGAATAGCACCACGAAAATCATGAACAGGATCTTGGCGATGCTCGCTGCGCCGGCAGCGATGCCGCCAAACCCGAGCACGGCCGCAATCAGGGCGATGATGAAAAAGACGACTGCATAACGCAGCATGGTGACCTCCTGTGCAGTTGAGTGAGCTTGCCGCCATGGGGCGGATACCCCACTGCTTCAGCAAGCCGCGTACCGCGCCAGGAGGTCCGGCTATGCCTCGGTGGCATGCGCGCGGCCGGAGCTGCCGCTGCTGTCATCGCCGCCGTCGTCGGCATTGCTGTTGCCGTATTCTTCCAGCCGGTTGTAGAGCGTCTTGAGGCTGATGCCGAGCAGTTCAGCCGCGCGCTTCTTCACACCGCCGCACTGCTCCAGCGTGGCGAGGATGATCTTCTTGTCAGCGCTCGCCAGCGACGTGCCGACCGAAATCGTGAGCGTGGAACCGGACGACACCTGCGTGCTCGACACTTGCAGCGGCACGTTGGCCGTATCGATGCCGGCGTCGTCTGACAGGATGTACGCGCGTTGCACGTAGTTGCGCAGCTCGCGCACATTGCCCGGCCAGTGGTAGCCGCGCAGGGTCTCCATGGCCGGCGGCAGGAATCCCTTCTTGGTATTGCTCTGCGCGTTGAGCTGATCGAGGAAATGCTGGGCCAGCAGTTCAACATCCTTGCCGCGCTCGCGCAGCGGCGGCAGCTGCAGCGGAAACACATTCAGACGGTGATACAGGTCGGCGCGCAGCTTGCCGTCGGCCACGGCCTCTTTGGGGTCGCGGTTGGTGGCGGCAATCACGCGCACATCGGAGTCGATCTCGCGGTTGGTGCCCACGCGCATGAACACGCCGGTTTCCAGCACACGCAGCAGTTTCACCTGCAGCTCGATCGGCATCTCGGTGATTTCATCCAGGAACAGCGTGCCGCCGTTGGCCCGTTCGAAGTAGCCCTTGTGCTGGCGGTCGGCGCCGGTAAAGCTGCCGCGCTCGTGGCCGAACATTTCCGACTCGATCAGGTTGGGCGAGATGGCGCCACAGTTGACCGGCAGGAACGGTTGCTTGCGGCGCAGGCTGAGGTCGTGAATGGTCTGCGCGGCCAGTTCCTTGCCTGTGCCCGACTCGCCGATGAGCAGCACAGTCGCCTCGGTGGGCGCGACGCGGCTGACCTGGTCATACAGCGTCTGCATCGCCGTCGAGTTGCCGAGCATCTGTCCGAAGAGGCCCAGGCGCCGCAACTCGCCGCGCAGGTTGCCGATCTCGGCTTTCAGATCGCCTGGACGCGGGATGCGCGCCAGCACCGATTTCAAGCGTTGGAAATTGACGGGCTTGACCAGGTAGTCGGCCGCGCCCATGCGCAGTGCCTCCACGGCGGTTTCTACACTGGCGTGGCCGGTCATGACGATGATCTCGGTACCGGAGTGCGGCGCGATGTCTTCCATCAGATCCATGCCGTTGCCGTCGGGCAGGACGAGGTCGATCAGCACGGCATCGGGGCTGTGACGCGACATCTGAATGCGCGCATCGCGCAGCGACCCGGCCAGCGCGGTGGTGAAGCCTTCGGCACCCACCAGCTCACCCAGAGCAGCGCGTGCGTTGGCATCGTCTTCGACAATCAGAATATGTGGCATCTCGATTCGGTTGGATGAGCCGGCAGGTGCCGGCGGTCATGCATGGCGCAACGGTGCGCTTGGCGGCAGAACCGGCGGCAGGTGCAAAAAGCGTTCCATCCAATACAACCCGGGCATCGCACGGGCAAACCCACGTCGGCGATATGGATGTTGGTAATTTTTACACGCACGCATGCAAGAAATGGATCGAATACATCACTCCAGGGCGGACCGCTGGTACTACGCAGGAGTCAGCATAGTTGAGAAGACCGGCGCTTCGCCACCTGCGGGCGGAAATGGACACCGTACGTCGCATGGCCATGTGAAACCCTCGCGGCATCTGCGTCTCAGGCCGGTTTCTTGTCAGCGTTTGACCGACAGGATGGAAGAAACGTCAGCGCATGCCCGACATACAACGCGCTTGGGCGGCCCTGATAATGGCTCAACTTTTCAACACAATGTGACGGGATGACGACGTACCCTGCCTTCCGAAGACTGCATCGCTGAAGATGCAGCCGCTCGCCAGGACGTCCCCGTTGCGACCAACCACGAGGGAGCCATGTCCTTGAGCGAAGCCTTCGCCGACGATCGTGCAGTGTCCGTCGGGCGCCTGAGCTATCCCCCTGCCCTGGCCGACTTTGACGACACAGAACGCGTGCCGTCCGACGCCGAAACATTGCCTGCCCAACCGATCGCCGAGCCGGATTTCGGTCACCTCTACGGCCGCTCGCCGGTGATGCGTGCGCTGTACGATCAAATCGGCAAGGTCTCCGGCACCCTGGCCACCGTGCTCATCATGGGCGAATCGGGTACCGGCAAGGAACTGATTGCCCGCACGGTGCACGACATGAGCCCGCGCGCAGACCAGGCCTTTATCGCGGTGAACTGCGGTGCCATCTCGCCCAACCTGATCGAGTCCGAACTGTTCGGCCACGAGAAAGGCAGCTTTACGGGGGCTGCCCAGCGTCATATCGGGTATTTCGAACATGCCTGCCGCGGCACGATCTTCCTCGACGAGATCACCGAGATGCCGGTCGAGATGCAGGTCAAACTGCTGCGCGTGCTGGAGACCGGCGTGTTCATGCGGGTGGGCGGTACCGAACCGATCCAGACGCGCGCGCGCATCATCGCGGCCACCAACCGCAACCTGCTGGAAGCGGTGAGTGATGGCGCCTTTCGCGAAGATCTGATGTATCGCCTGGCCGTGGTGCCGTTGCAGGTGCCGCCGCTGCGCGATCGCGATGACGATATCGAAGAACTGGCGCTGCACTTCCTGGCCCAGTTCAACGCCGCACACCAGACCGACAAGGTGTTCTCGCGCCAGTCCCTGGCGGCCCTGCGCAGCCAGCCGTGGCCGGGCAATGTGCGCGAGTTGCGCAACGCCGTGCAGCGCGGCTACATCCTCGGCGAAAAAACCGTCGAACTGGCTGCGCCGCTCGCATCCACGCGCGGCCCTGCGCGCCCGACCGTCAAGGAAGGTGTGCTCAGCCTGTCGGTGGGCGTGACGCTGGCCGACGCGCAACGCGCGATGATCCTGGCCACGCTGGAGCATTTTCATGGTGACAAGCGCCAGGCTGCCAAGACGCTCGGCGTCAGCCTGAAGACGCTGTACAACCGCCTCGACCTCTACCAAAGCACCGCGGCCGCCGCCATGGCGGCCTGACGCAGGCGCTTCTCAGCGCTCCACCGCCTTCGCCCATGTTGTACCCGCTGCATCCGCGCTGACGTTCTAGCGCGGATGCGCGTGCGCGCGTTCGCCCGGGTGCTCGTGGCGGCGGCGTTCCTGCGGTTCCGGCGTCCGGCGGCGGGGTGCGGGTTCGGTCTCCGCGCGGGCGCGCGGGCCCGTGCGGACGGCAATGGTGAGTGTCATCGGCATGACGAGCCCTTTTCCTTTCTTTCGAGGTTACTGACCTGGCTTCGAGCTACCGGGATAGGAATTCCCGGTGGTCGTCGCGGCATCGTTGCCGCCGGCCTGCACGCCCGAATGCGACATGTCGCCCGCGCTATTGGTACCGCCCGGCACGGTCGACTCTGATTTCGACTTCTTGTGATGGCGCTGCTTCTTGTGCATCGGCTTGCTGGTGTCGCTGCCGCCCGCAGCAGGTGTCGCCTCGCCGCCGGCCATCGGTGTATTCGCGGTGCGATCGGCAGTGGACGACGGCGGATCGGTGCGCTTGCCCGGCGCCTTGGTCGGGTTGCTGGACTCCTGGTTGTCGACCGGCGCGGCCGTCGTCTGGGCCATGGCAGTGCCGACGCCAAGGCCGAAGATCGCGCTGGCAAGCGCTGCGGTCAGAAAACGTGTTCGCATGTGGTTTCTCCTGGGATGTGATGCTGGATAAGAAGGCAATGGAAGCGCACTGCGGCGCGTCTCCCGCCTCCCACTGCAGCAACGCATGTACCTGCGGTGCCACCCATCCGCGTCTGCCAGGGCAATCCCGCTAGCAACGCCGGCGCTGTCATGTGCCGGCAACACTTCGCATATAAAAACGACATGACCATGTAGAAACGGCGTGCCAGCCGCCCGTGAAGCCTTGTGGCGACTGGCTTTGTGGACATGGCATACCCTTTGCATCGATGCGGTGACCGGTCGACGGAAATGTCGACACCCACTCACCAAAGGAGGCAAGGCGAATGGTCAAGGCCGCTCTGGAAATGCGTGCGAAGCAGCATCTCGCGCTAACACCGCGACTGCAGCAGTCCGTCAAGCTGCTGCAGTTGTCTGCAACCGAATTTGCGCAGGAAATGCAAGAAGCGCTCGCAAGCAATCCGTTCCTGGAGGAAGTCGAGCAAGAAGCCGGTGCGCAGCCCGATGCCGCACGGACCGGCGACATTGCCATTTCCGCCGATCTGGACGGCACCGCGGCCGATCACACGCCTGCAGACGACGCCCCGCTGGAAACCACCACCAGCGCCATCGAAACCGATGCGACGCTAGCGGCATCGGAAGACTTCCCCACCGACTTCAGCACCTATTACAGCCACGGCGGCGCCCACCACGGCGACGGTGAAGACAGCGACATAGGCGAGTGGGTGCATTCCACGCCGAGCCTGCGCGAGCATCTGCATCAGGAGCTGCGCAGCTATCGCCTGTCAGACCGCGACTGCCTCCTCGCGCAGACGCTGATCGAAGCGCTGGACGACGATGGCTACCTGCGCCAGCTGCTCTCCGAGCTGGCTCCGCTGGCACCGGTGGAGCCGCCCCCCACCGAGAAGGAAATGCAGATTGCCCTGGCGCTCGTGCAGAGCCTGGACCCGCCGGGCGTGGCCGCGCGCGATCTGGCGGAGTGCCTGCGCCTGCAGATCGAGGCGCGCCCCGCGGATACCGAAGCCGAAGAGCGCATCCAGGAGATCGCACAAGACATCGTGCGCAGCCACCTGCCCCGTCTGGCCAAGCGCGAATTCACGCAGATGCGTCGCGCGCTCGGCTGTACGGAAGAGGAGTTGCGCGATGCCTGCGCGCTGATCCGCATGCTGGACCCGCGCCCGGGGCTGCGCTTCTCGCAGGCGCATGCGGGCTACATCGTGCCCGACGTGATCGTTGCCAAGATCAAGGGCAAGTGGATTGCCCTGACGAACCCGGCGGTGGCACCGTGCGCGCGCGTCAACAAGGTCTACGCGGAGCTGTTTGCCCAGACGCGGGGCCACAATCGCACACCACTGGCGCACCAACTGCAGGAAGCACGCTGGCTGATCCGCAATGCGCAACAGCGCTTTGCCACCATCCAGCGCGTGGCCGAGGCGATCGTCGGGCACCAGAAGCATTTCCTGGAATACGGCGAGGTGGCCATGAAGCCGCTGGTGCTGCGTGATGTGGCCGAAGAACTTGGCCTGCACGAATCGACCATCTCGCGCGCCACGGGCAACAAGTACATGGCCACGCCGCGCGGCATCTTCGAGTTCAAGTATTTCTTCTCGCGCCAGTTGGCGACCGACACAGGCGGCGCATGCTCGGCGGCCTCCGTGCGGGCGCTGCTCAAGGAGATGATCGAAGCCGAAGACGCGGACGCCCCGCTCTCCGATGTGTCGCTCGCGAAGATGCTGGCTGAGCAGGGCGTGATCGTTGCGCGCCGCACGGTCGCCAAGTACCGCGGCCTCATGCGCATTGCACCCGCCGAAATGCGGCGCCAGGTCTGACCACCGTGCGCAAGCTGCCCACCGATCACTACCCGCATCGCCACGACGGCGATGCCACGGCCGCCGCGTTGCATCTGGCGGACATCACGATGTTCTGGGCGGCGGAAAGCGGTGGCGTCAAACGCTACCTGCGGGCCAAGCACGACTTCCTGCGCTCCACGCACTGGCGGCACACGTTGGTTGTACCCGGCACGGCAGACGACGCCAGCAACGAGATCGCCGTAGTGCCCGGCGTGCCGCTGCCGCTATCGCGCGGCTATCGCATTCCGCTGCGCACCGGACCAGCGGTGCGTGCACTCTGTGCGTTGTCGCCGGACCTGATTGAAGCCGGGGACCCTTATCGGCTGTCGTGGGCGGCGGTACATGCCGGCGCGCGGCTGCAGGTGCCGGTAGCGGCGTTCTATCACTCCGATCTGCCTGCGTTCTTCCGCCGGCTGGGCGGCCCACCCGCGGAACTGGCCGCAGCGGCGTACGCCCGCAAGCTCTATCCGCACTTCGATACGGTGTTCGTGCCGAGCCGCTACATCGCGCAGAAGGTGGCCGACCTGGGCGTGCAGCGCATTGAGCTGCAACCGCTGGGCGTGGACACGCGCCTGTTCCACCCGGCACGGCGCTCGCTGCGCTGGCGCGAACAGCTGGACCTGCCGCGTGATGCCCGCGTGCTGCTATACGTCGGCCGCTATGCGCCGGAGAAAAACCTGCACGTGCTCTGCGACGCGGTAGACAAGCTCGACGACGGAAGCGTGCTCGTCACCATCGGCTCGGGCCCGACCCCTCCGCGCGGCAAGAACGTGCGCGCGCTCGCTTATGAAGGCGATGCGCAGCACCTGGCCGCCGCCATGGCCAGTGCCGATGTTTTCGTGCATGCAGGCGATCAGGAAACGTTCGGCCTCGTCGCGTTGGAAGCGATGGCCAGCGGCGTGCCGGTCGTCACGTGCGCAGCGGGCGGCTTGAGCGAGCTGGTGGACGAGCGCGTCGGCTATGCCGTGCCACGTTGCATCGCGGACGATTTTGCCCAGGCGCTCCAGGCGCTGCGCCAACGGGATCCCGTGACGCTCGCGCACGCCGCGCGCCGCCATGCGGTGCAGCACGACTGGCGGGCCGTGCTGCCGCAGCTGCTGCACCGCTATCTGGCGCTGCTCGGCCGGCAAGCCGGCACCGCCGCAGCAACGTTCGAACCGGCTCGAGAGCGCGTGCGCGCATTGCGCAGCCGTTAGCCCAGACCACAGTCGCTTAGTTGATCATCATGTCGCGCTATCTCATCCTCGCCATGCACGACGTCACTCCCGCCACCTGGCCCGCGTGCAAGGTGTTGCTCTCTGCGTTGGACGAGGTGGCGCGCGTACCCAAATCGCTGCTGGTCATTCCAAACTTCTATCGCGGCCCGACCGCCCGCAACAGCGAGCGCTTCTGCCGCGTGATGAGCGAATGCCTGGCGGAGGGCGATGAACTTGTGCTGCATGGCTATGCGCACCTCGATGACCAGCCTCCGGGCGGCTTGATCAATCAACTGATCCGCACGCGCTATACCGCCGGTGAAGGCGAGTTCTCGGCGATTCCGCTGGCAGCAGCGCGTGCGCGCATCGAAGCCGGCGCCGCGTGGTTTGCCGCCAACGGCTGGCCGCTGCATGGCTTTGTCGCACCGGCGTGGCTGATGAACCCGGCCACCTGGGAAGCACTCGACGGGCTGCCACTGCGCTACACAACCACGCTGCAGCGCTTTTACCTGCTGCACCCGCGCCGCCCGCTCAAGGCACCGTGTCTGACGTATAGCGTTCGCTCGCCGGCGCGCCGACTGGTGTCCCGGTACTACCTGCGTTGGCTCGCACAGCGGCACGCCGACGCGCCGCTGCTGCGCCTGGGCCTGCATCCGGCCGACGCGGCACATCCCGACGTCATTCGCCATTGGCAGGAACTGCTTGCCACATGCCTGGAGACGCGCACCCCCGTCACCAAGAACGGCTTTGCGCAGGCCCTGGCGCAAGCCTGGATGGGCGGCCCGGAAACCACCGTCACCGGGCACGCGCAAACGTCGTACTGAGCGCGGGCCTTAGAACAGCCACACCGACAACCCGCCGATCACCATCCCAAGCCCGGCTCCCGCCAGCACGTCGCTCGGATAGTGCAGGCCGAGCACGATGCGGGAGATGGCGACCATCAGCGTGAACGGCACCAGCGCCAGCGCCATGCGCGGGTAGTACGCTGCCATCACGATGCTGAACGACACCGCATGCAGCGTGTGACCCGATGGAAAACTGAACTGATCGAGCACGCGCCCGCACAGGTGGATCTCTTTGCAGGAAAGATAGGGTCGCGGACGGCACACGCCACGCTTGAGCACAATGTAGATGACGAGCGAGAGCAGCCCCGTGAGCCCCATCTGCTTGGCGCATTCCCAGCCGGTGTCACCGCCCACCACCGGCAACGCCGCCATCAACGCATACCAGAGCATGCCGTCACCAAGGCGGCTGACACCGCGATAGAAGCGCATGGCCGAGGCATTGCCCGCCACGTGGTTGAGCGCCACGGCGAGCTGCCGATCGCGCTCGCGCCAGCGCTTCCAGTCAGGCCAGGCGTGCGTCGCCATGGTAGGCCTCCCCGTTGGTGGCAGCGTCGTGCACGGCAATGAGCGCGGCTTCAAAGCGTTCGAGCACGCGCGGCCAATCCAGGCCCTGCGCCGTCAGCCGCGCTGCCTGCCCGAGGCGTTGCCGCAAGCCGGCATCGGTGGCGAGCGCGACGGCCGCCTGCGTGAATGACGCGGTATCACCGACGGGCGCGAGCCAGCCGTTCTCCTGGCTGCGCACGAGCATGCCGGCCGCTGCGGTATCGAACGCGACCACGGGCAAACCGCTGGCCATCGCCTCGACCACCACGTTGCCGAAGGTCTCGGTCAAGCTCGGAAAGAGAAACACGTCAGCCGATGCATAGTGCGCGGCCAGTGCCTCGCCATGCTGCGTTCCGCCAAAGATGGCATCGGGACAGTGCCTGCGCAGTGCGTTGCGCTGCGGGCCATCGCCCACCATGACGAGGCGTGCGCGGGGCACGCGCTTGCGCACCACATGAAACGCATCGAGCGCGACGCAGAGGTTCTTTTCCAACGCCAGACGGCCAACCGTGAGCACGATCGGCGTATCGGCATTGGCGCCCCACTGCGCGCGCAATGCGTCGCTGCGGGCTTGCGGCGTGAATTGGTGTGCATCGACGCCGCGTGTGCTGACGGTCAGGCGCGCAAAATCGAGTTCGCTCAACTGCCGCTGCAGTTCGCGCGTGGGGACAAACGTGCGATCGGTACGGTTGTGAAATGCGCGCAGATAGGCGCGCACGAGCGTGACGGCACCTTCCCACGCATAGTGGCGGCCGTACTCGTCGAAGCGGGTTCTGAAATCCGACGTCACCGGCAGACCGAGTTGCCGCGCGGCGCGGATGGCTGACCAGCCTAGCGGCCCTTCCGTGGCGACATGCACAAGGTCGGGCCGATAGGCGGCCCACGCGCGAAGCAGGCGCCGGCGCGCGGGCAACCCCATGCGCAAATCCGGATACAGCGGAATCGGCACGCCAGGAACGCGCAGCGTGTCATCCGCCAGTGCAGACTTGCCGGCGTCGATGGCACGTTGGCGCGGGCGCACCACCATCACGTCATGCCCGCGCGCCTGCAGGAACGCCGCGGTGCGCGCGGCAGTGAGCGACACGCCGTTGAGTTCCGGCGGCCAGGTTTCGGTCACATAAGCGATGCGCATGCGCCGATCAACCCTTGTGCTCGTCGCGGCTGTGCGAAGGGCCGCCCGTCTGGCCTCGCTTGTGGGCAAGGTCATCTGCGCTGCGATTGGCGACTTGGCGATCGCTGTCGTCGCGATTGGCCGCATGGCGTTCGCGCACGACGCGCTCCACGCCCGGGGTGTTGTGCAGATCGGTGTCGAGCTGACCGCTTTCGATGTCGCGCGCGGCCTGCTCGACATCGCTGCGCGGGGCGGAACGTTGCTCTTCAAGGTGCTGGTCGCGCTCGTGCGGCAGCCGATCTGCCGAGCCCGACTCCGGCTTGCCGAGCATCTTGTCGATGTTTTCAGCGTTTCGGCCCGCGCCTGGCGCACGCGGCGGTGTCATGCCTGCCGGCCGTTCGCCGCGCTGATGCGGGCCCCGTAAGGTGGGGCGTAGTCGGTTCATGGCGCCCTCCTGCGGACGTGATCTGGTTGCCTTGCGCACCGCAACCGACGTGCCCACAGCGCACGCTCACATCATGCAAGGGACAAGACCTGCACCGCTGCTGCACAACCACGCGGTGCAGACGGTGCGGATTAACCATGCATGTGCCGGCGTCGCGGCGTGATCATTGCGTAAGGGTTACATGCGCGCTTGTAACGCTTGCTGCGCCAGGTGATTGAGAGGCAATCAGCGGGGGCGGTGCACGCGTTCCAGGCGCCGTGTGGAACGGCCGCGCAGTCGGTCCAGCAGCCGCTGCGACACGCCGGCCGGCGCATCGGTGGTGCCGAGCAGCGTACCAAGCGGGCGCAGTCGGTCGACGTGATCACACACCACCTTGATCATCGCCGTGATCGATGTCCCAAGCAGCAAGCCCCACAGGCCCCACAGCCAGCCCCACAGCAGCAGGCCGATGTAGACCACACACGGGTCGAGCTTGGACGCCCGGCTCTGCAGCCACGTCACGAGCAGCGTGCCGACCAGCGTGGCCAGCAGCAGCGTAACGCCTGCCACGACAAGCGCATCCGACCACGCGCCCATCTGCAGGTATGCGCCAATGCCGCTGGCCACGGCAATCACCACCGAACCGAGATACGGCACGAAATGCAGCACAGCGGTCGCCAGACCCCAGACCGCCGCGTCTTCCATGCCGAGCAGCACAAAGGCCACCGTGGTCAGTACGCCCAGCATGATGTTGGTGGCAAACAGCACCAGCAGCGAATACTGAATCTGCGTGCCGATCACCGCCATCATGCGCACCGCGCGCTTCTTCTCGCTCAAGGTGTTGCCCACTGCACGCACCCATTTGCGCTTGAGTGCCTGGCCCGAAGCGAGCAGGAAGTAGACGAGAAACGAGACCACGACGAGTTGTCCGGCCAGCGCGAAGAGGTTGGCGGAGCCTGTCCATAGAAACTCGCGCAGCGGCAGCACCGGCTGCGCGGCAGCTGGCTCGGCGTAAGCCGGGGCCGCGGGCGAACGCTTGGCAGGTGCTGGTGCCGGCTTGCCCTGCACGCCTTCGGCGGCATGCTCGAGCGCGACGGTCACATCGCGCATCTTGCCGAACGCGCCGCCCATGTGCCCGCGCATACCGTCGACGGCTTGCGCCATGCGCTCCGCCGCAACGGGCAACCGGTCCGCCATGGCCGACACGCCGTCTTGCATTCCGAAGACCAGCATCGCACCGGCAATCCACAAGCCCAGCACCACGATGCCCGCGGCTATGGGGCGCGGGACATAGCAGCGCCGCAGCCACACCACAACCGGGTTCAACGCAAACGCGAGCACCACACCCAGCGTAACCGGCACCAGGAACGCTCGCGCCCACTGCAGAAACACCAACGTGCCGCCAATGGCCACCAGCACCATCGCCACGCGCCAAGCCGGCTGCCGCAGCCCGTCGAGCAGGCTACCGTGCAAGGGTTCCAGCGGCGTGGTGGGTGGAGTCGGTTCGGCTGGCATGGCAGAGAATGCGGTTCTCCGTTCTCTGCGCAAAAGTCGTGCCCTGGCGGGCTATGACACGGAAGCAGCAGGCATCGCCAGCATCCGCAACGTACGCACCAGATCGTACGGCGACACAGGCTTGATCAGGTGTTCCTGAAAACCGGTGGCCAGCGCCTGAGCGCGATCGTGCGGCTGCGCAAATGCGGTCAGCGCGATGGCGGCCATCGGCGTCGCGCCGGTGGGCAGGTGTTCGTGTTCCCAAGCACGAATTCTCTGCAGGATCGCGTAGCCGTCTTCATCGGGCAGCGCGATGTCGCACACCACGGCCTGCGGGCGGCCTGCTTCACCCCGTGCGCCCCAGAGGTCGAGCAGCGCCATCGTCTCGTGCCCGGAGCCCACGCTGCCGACCTCCGCACCGACCTGCGTGAGCAATGTCGCCAGCGCGTCGCGCGCATCCTGCTGGTCGTCAACCAGCAGCACGCGCAGGCCCGCCAGTGAAGGCAGTGGCCCGCTGCGTTCGGGGTCTTCGGCCAGCGGCGTGATCAGATCGGCGCCGGCATGCAGCGGCAGGTACACGGTAAAGGCAGCGCCATGCTGGTCGCCCTCACTGCGCGCATACACGCGCCCGCCGTGCAACTCGGTCAGGCGCTTGACCAACGCGAGCCCAAGCCCCAGTCCACCCGTGCGCCGCGTGTGCGCGCCGTCGGCCTGGCGGAATGGATCAAACAGATACGGCAAGAACGCCGGCGCAATCCCGCGGCCGTTATCGCGCACGACAATGCGCGCCACCTCGCCCAACAGATCGGCCGACAGCCAGACATCACCGCCGTCCTGCGTGAACTTGATGGCGTTGGTCAGCAGGTTCCACACGATCTGCTCGACACGATCGGCATCGCCGTCAATTTCGTGATCGTCCAGGTCGATGGTGATGTGCAGGGCGATGTGGCGTTCGGCGGCCAACGCGTGCACGCTGTTGAGCGCGCGTTCCAGCGCCGTGCGCAGCACGAACGGTTCACGCGTCAACCGCAGCTTGCCGCTCATCACGCGTGTGGCGTCCAGCAGGTCTTCGATCAGGCGTACCTGCTGCTCGACGCCCGTCTTGATGCCCGCGAGCGCACGCTGCATGAGCGGCGCACCGCCGGCGATCTGGCTCTCCAATACATACGCCCAGTTCTGGATGCCATTGAGCGGCGAACGCAGCTCGTGCGACACCACCGCCAGGAACTGATCGCGCGCCCGCGCCGCGGCTTCTGCCTGCGCACGCGCGGCTTGTTCGCGCAGCAGCAGCGCATCGCGCTCGCGCTCGGCCTCGGTGCGTTCGGTCACGTCGTAAATGATGAGCAGCGCCGATTCCATCGCGCCGTTGCGATCCGCTTCCGGAATCACGCGCGCGTTGTAGTGCGCAATGCGCGGTCGTCCGTCGAACACGTCCAGATGCAAGGCAAGCGTCTGTTCTGCGCCCAGGGCGAACGCGTGGCGGGCGGCGTCCTCCAGCGGGCGCGTGACCTCGGCGGCAAGCGGCGATGCCGTCAGCGTCTTGCCAATCATCACGGCAGGCGTCACGCCAAAGGCTTCGGTGACCGCGCGGTTGACATACATGCAGCGCAGTTCGCGATCGAGCCGCGCGATCACGTCGGGCGCGTTCTCGACCAGCGTGACGAATTCGCGCTGATGGCGAAAGCGCTCGTGCTCGGCCTCCTTGCGCTCGGTGATGTCTTCCACCACGCAGACGAGCGCCTGTACCCTGCCGTCCGGCCCATGCTGCGGCGAGTACGCGGCGTGCACGAAGCGACGGCCAACATCGGCCCGATACTGCAATTCCATTTCAAACTCGACGCGCTGCCCCGCGAATGCGTCGTTCAGGTGCGACAGGACACGGGCATACGCTGCTTCACCCATCAGGTCGCGCAAATGGCGGCCCAGCACGTCTTCGTGCCGAAAGCCCAAGCGCTGCGCGTAGGCGCGGTTGGCAAAACGCACGCGGTGCTCGGGGTCGATCTGCACGAGCGGAAACGGCACGCTTTCAGTCAGCCATTGCAACTGGAATTCCGACTCGGTGAGTGCGGCCAGGGTCTGCTGGCCCTGCGTCACGTCTTCGACCACGCCCACGGCATGGGCGGACGCACCGTCGAGGCGTGGCAGGAGGTAGCCGCGTTCGCGAACGCGGTATTCGCGCGTTTGGCCGTCGTCGGTGCCGAGCCAGCGGTATTCGAGGGCAAACTCCTGCCCCCGCGCTAGGCCCTCCCAGGCGGCACGCAGCGCGATATGGTCATCCGGATGCACATGGACGAGCCAGCGGTCACGGATACCGCACAAAGAATCGGGCTGCACGCCCCACGTCTGCGCCCCGGCGCTCACGTGCAGACGCGTTCCCGTCAACGGATCGTCTACCCAGAACACATCAACCTGCTTCTTGGCGGCCGGTGCAGCATGCGTCTCGCGCGCTGCGCGCACGGGTGCCGACCAGCCCGTTACGGATTCACTCATTGCGCCCTTCGCTAGCAGTTTTCATTCCCGGGGCCGCCGCGAAAAAAATGCGGTGCCGCAGCACCGCATCATAGGGCGTGAAGCGAAGTTACTGCGAGGGCAATTCAGAAGCCGTCTGCGAGGCACCGTTGGCCTGGGCCACCAACACGCGAATCGCGTTCGGCGTCACCGCACCGACGCCCCCGGCCGGCAGCGTGGTGATCAGCCAGTCGGCGTTGTTGGCCAGGCTGAACGGTTGCGAGGTGAAGATGATGTTCTTCGTCCCGGCCGTCGCCACCCGCACCTGGTACGTCCCGCCATCGACGTAGATCGAATCCTGCGTGCTGGCCGGCGACGCGCCGCCGTAACCGGCACCGCTCATGGTCGGCGCAATGGCTGAAAGGTCCACGTTCGGCGCGGTCACGTAGACATCGACGTTGGGGGCGTTGTACGAAGCGTTGAAGGTGCGCACGCGCGCCTTGTCTGACAGGATCGACTTGTTATACGGATCATCGATGAGCGCCAGACTCGTGGCCGAGCCGTTGGAGCCCACGATGGCCAGCGCCGTATAGCGGTGGCCATTTGCCGGCGTGAAGCCGGTGGAAGCCAGCGGCGTACTGCTGCCCGTGTTCGACACCGTTGCCGTGCTGGCCGTCGCGTCAATGCCGAAGTAATTGCTGACGTTCTTGAAACCGACATTGGTGATCTTCGTGGTGCCGTTCACACCAAAGTCCACGTTGCCGATGAACGGGTTGGCGTGCACCGTGCGGTATTGCGGCGAGCTGGTGCCGATGATCTGCCCGATGTCGTTGTCACCGCCGCCGCATCCGGCAAGCACACCCAACGAACCCAACGCCAGCACGGCGACGATCTTCCTGATCTGTATCTTCATCTTGCACCTCGGAGGGAGAGTCCTGTCATGAACCGGGCCGCATGCATCGCACGCCCATGTACGTTGTTGTCGACTTGTGGAGCCGAAGATAGCCACGCACGTGCAGCGTGCCTATCGAACTGGTTCCGATCGTTTTGTCGGAAGCGTCCGACACACGAAGCGACGTTCCCGCATTGAGCATGGGGCGTGCCCATCGCGGTTGAATATCCGCTCGAATGCGGTGCCTGCGCCTGGGTACGGATGCGGATCGCTATACTTGCGCGAACCGTTTTGTCTTCGTGCCCACACACGCTCCGCATGTTCGAACCGCGCCCGGCAGACGCCGTGCCCCTTCCCGATAACGCCGCTTCCGAGGCTGATCTGCAGGCTTTCGCGCAGGAGCGTGAACGCGTGCAGGCGTGGCTCGCTGCGCGCGCTTCCGGCGCCCGTGCGGTGAGTGCTTCCACGCTGTCGCAGTACCGCGTGGAAGCCGAGCGCGTGTGCTGGTACGCGCGCACGTTCGGTAAGCCGATCGCAAGCTGGAAACGCGACGACGCGTCGGCCTATCTGCGCTTTTTGCAAGAACCGCCTGCATGGGCGATCAGTGCGCGCGGCATTGAACGCGACGATGCCAACTGGACGCCGCTGCGCGGCCGGCTCTCGGCACGTTCCGCACGACAGAGCAGCATCATCGCGGCGAACCTCTGCGGCTGGCTGCTGCGCACGGGCTATCTGCGCGCGAACCCGTTTCTCGATGACGATGCGATCGTCATTACCGTACCGGCGCCAAGCGCGCCCGCACCGAGGTCGGTCGCAACGTCCGAACCGGACACCGCGCTTGGCGCATCCGATATGGCATTGATGATCGATGCCGTGCGCGCGCGTGTCGCGCTTGGCCGTGAAGCGCGCTTGCGCCAGGCGCGCGACCACTTCCTCGCCGTGCTGCTCGCGCAGGCGAGCATGCGGGTATCGGAACTGGTAAGCGCACGGATGGGAGACGTGGCGCTGCACGCCGTGCCGGCCGCGCGCGTGACATCCGACGCGCTGCTGCCGGCGTCGGTCTGGCTGCTGGCAGTCGGCACAGGCCGCTCGCAGCGCTGGCTGCCATGCGATGCGCTGATGCCTGCGCTGCGCGAGTACCGCGCGGCCTTTGGCCTCTCGCCGTTGCCGCTGCCGAACGAAGCCACGCCGCTGCTGCTGTCGGTGCGCAAGCGCTCGCCGCGACGTGCAGACGGCACCATCATCGACTCCCCCGCCCTGCGTCGCGACTTCGGCGAGCGCAAGGGCATCGCCTCACGCTCGCAACTGCTGCTCATCGTCAAGGCCATGCTTGGCGAAGCCGCTGAATACGCTCGCGCCATCGGTCGCGCCGACGCAGCTGTGCGCCTCGCGAATGCCTCGCTGCGTAGCGTGCGCGGTGCCCATTTACGCGAGCGGCTTGCCACCGGTGAGCCGGCTGCCGACGTTGCCCACGCGCTCGGCCTTGCTGCCCTGCCGAGCGTCGCCGTGCGTGCGCGCGAAGCCGATCTGGCCGCCAGCATTACCGACGCAGCCCGCAAACTGGCCGTGCCGTCCGCCTGACATTCCTCCACACATCGCGCAGAAACGGGTACGCACCGCCTGCGTGAGTGCCGTATCAACGCATTGTCGAAACCAATTGTCGCCTCGATTTGCGCGACAGTTGTCACTTACCTCGTCCGCAGAATCGGGTACGTTCACTTGCCGAAACGGCGACAATGGTACGCAGAAACGGGTACGCCCGGCGCTGCAATCGCACGCAGAAATGGGTACGCTTTGGCGCAAATGCTCCAAAAAAAAACGCGGACCCAAAAGTCCGCGTTCGCTGTGGATCGCGTGGAGCCCCTGGCGCTCAGTGCCCGCCAGACAGATAGAAAAAGCGGAATAGGAACACCGCCGAGATGATCCACACGATGACCGGCACCTCGCGCATGCGGCCGGTGAACAGCTTCAGACCCGCGTAGGTGATGAAACCGAACGCAACGCCGTTGGCGATCGAATACGTGAACGGCATCATCAGCGCCGTCAGCACGGCCGGCACGGCTTCGGTGGTGTCTTCCCAGTTCAGGTCCACCAGCTCGCGCAACATCAGGCACGAAACGTACAACAGCGCGGGCGCCGTCGCGTAAGCCGGCACCACGCCAGCCAGCGGCGAGAAGAACAGACACAGCAGGAACAGCGCGGCCACCGTCAACGCAGTCAGCCCCGTCCGGCCGCCCGCCTGCACACCCGAAGCGCTCTCGATATAGGCGGTGGTCGACGACGTACCCAGCAGCGAGCCCGCCATGATGGCCGTGCTGTCCGCCAGCAGCGCCTTGTTCAGGCGGTCCATCTTGCCTTGCTTGAGCAGGCCCGCGCGGTTGGCCACGCCCATCAGCGTGCCGGTCGCGTCAAACAGCTCCACCAGGAAGAACACGAGCACGACGTTCAGGATGCCTACAGACAGCGCCCCCATGATGTCGAGCTGCATCAGCGTGGGCGCAAGCGACGGCGGCATCGACACCACACCGTGGAACGTATTGCCCGCAAAGAAGAAGCTCGCTGCCGTCACGGACAGAATGCCGATCAGGATGGCGCCCTTCACGCGCAGATGGTCCAGTGCGACGATCACGAAGAAGCCGATCACCGCCAGGATGACCGAAGGCTGGTGCACGTCGCCCAGCGTCACGAGCGTCGCCGGATTCCCGACGATCAGCCCAGCCCCCCGCAGCGACACGATGCCCAGGAACAGCCCGATACCCGCCGTGATTGCCACGCGAATCGAATGCGGAATCCCGTTGACGATCATCTCGCGGATGCGGAACACGCTTACCAGCAGGAACAGGCAGCCGGAAATGAATACCGCGCCCAGCGCCGCCTGCCACGTAAAGCCCATGCCCTTGACCACCGCGTACGCAAAGTAGGCGTTCAGGCCCATGCCTGGCGCCATCGCGATCGGGTAGTTCGCGTACATCCCCATGATGATCGTGCCGATCGCCGCGGCAATGCAGGTGGCGACAAATACCGCGTCGTGCGGCATGCCCGCGTCAGCCAGGATGTTCGGATTGACGAAGATGATGTACGCCATGGTGAGGAACGTCGTCAGCCCGGCAAGCACTTCCGTGCGGACGTCGGTCTGGTGTTCCTCGAGCTTGAAGGTGCGCGCAAGCCAGGTCATTCAGGTTGTCTCCTCTTGTTGTGAAGTGTCATCGCCGGCCGGCGCGGTCCTGCGCTTGGCTCCCCTGATGCACGCCCACCATGGGGCGAGGCTACTCTTAGCAAGATTCCGGCGCCCCCAGGCTGCACGGTCCAAATACTTGTTCATGTGAATCGAATGATGGAAACGCGACGGCCAACCAAGAGCCGGGCCGGCGCGCGGGATGCGCATGATGCCCGAAACGCCGGACGTATGCACTCGCCCGACAGGCCGCCTCCGGCTGGCAGCGAAGAACCCGTCCCCCCACCCACCCACTGACCGTACCCGTTTCTGCGAGAGCCAGATGGCACGTGGCCTGCGCGCCCGTAGGCGTA
>NZ_MCGB01000085.1 GCF_001699815.1 Ralstonia pickettii
CGTTCCCTGCCGGGACCGACTTACTTTTCTTTGTCTTGCCAAAGAAAGTAAGCAAAGAAAGGCGCGCCCGAGATGGCGACTTCCCCTTGAATTTGTGTGACCGGGCGGAGAGGGAGGCAAACTCGCTGCGCTCAGACAGGCCTCCCTCTTTTTTCCGCCCGCTCACAAAAATTCAAGGCGCCATCAAGGGCCTAACGTCAAAAGAAAAAGGCCAACCCGTCGCGAGGTTGGCCTTGTCGTTTGGGCGTGCGTTTAGTTGGTGTGGCTTTTGTCCTTTGACTTTCCTGCCCTAGATGGCGCCTTCAATTTTCGTAAGCGGGCGGAAAAAAAGGCGGGGAACTGTCTGAGCGCAGCGAGTTTTCCCCGCCTCCGCCCGGTTACGGAAATTGAAGGAATCTTTCGCCATCTCGGGCGCGCCTTTCTTTGCTTACTTTCTTTGGCAAGACAAAGAAAGTGAGTCAGCCCCGGCAGGGGATGAAACAAGGGATGCACCACAAGAACAAAAAAGCACCCAAAAATACAAACCATGCCAGCCGACCAGCGCCCGAACCCCGACCAACTCCTAGCCGAACTCCAATCCGGCCAAGAGCAGTCCGCCCGCGGCAAACTCCGCATCTATTTCGGCGCCTCGGCCGGCGTAGGCAAAACCTACGCGATGCTGGCAGCAGCCAAGGCCGCTCGCGCAGCCGGCATCGACGCCGTCATCGGCCTGGTCGAAACCCACGGCCGCGCCGAAACCGCCGCGCTGGTCGCCGACCTCGAACACCTTCCCACCCGCCAGATCGAATACAAGGGCCGTACGCTGCCTGAGTTCGATCTGGATGCCGCGCTGGCGCGAAAGCCCGCACTCATCCTCGTCGATGAGCTTGCCCACTCCAACGTGGCGGGCTCGCGCCACCCCAAGCGCTGGCAGGACATTGAGGATTTGCTCGCCGCAGGCATCGACGTCTGGACCACCGTCAACGTCCAGCATCTCGACAGCCTGAACGAGGCCGTCGGCAGCATCACCGGCATCCGCGTGTGGGAAACCGTGCCGGATGCGGTGTTCGATGCGGCCAACGAAGTCATCCTCGTCGACCTGCCCGCCGATGAACTGCTGCGCCGCCTGGCCGAGGGCAAGGTCTACATGCCCGAGCAGGCGCAGCATGCGGCGCGCAATTTCTTTCGCAAGGGCAACCTCATCGCCCTGCGCGAACTCGCCCTGCGCCGCACCGCCGACCGCGTCGACGATGACGTGCAGGCCTATCGCCGCGCGCGTCGCATTGAAAACGTCTGGCGCACGCGCGAGACCGTCGTTGCGTGCCTGGACCCGCAGGGCGATGGTGAACAGGTCATCCGCAGCGCCGCGCGTCTGGCCGCGCAACTGGAATGCGACTGGCATGCGGTGGCGGTGGTGATGCCGCATCTGCGTGCCGCCGATGCGCGCACCGAGCGTTTGCATGCCCTGCTCAAGCTGGCACAAGACGCCGGTGCCAAGGTGGAGACGCTGGCCGGCACCAACGCCGTCGAGGCAATCACCGGTTATATCCGCCGCCACAACATCACCAAGGCGGTGATCGGGCGGCCGCCGGAGAAGCGCTGGCGATCGGCGCGGGCCATCGTCGTTGCGCTGCGGCTGGCGATCGGGCTGGAGCGCCGCCTGCCCAGCGGTGACTTTGCCGAAGCGCTCGCACGACATTGCCCCGAGGTCGACGTGATTCGCGCCGCGGCGGACCCGGCGCATATCCAGCTCACGCCGCGCGCAGCAGAGGTCGGCCGTGCTGATGTGCGCAGCGAAGCCCAGCGCGCGGCCGATGCGCAGGCCGGTTGGCTCAAGCCGTCTTACGTGGCCGCGTGCGTGTATGTGGGCGTGGCGACAGCGTTGTCCAGCCTCGTGCGGCCGGTGTTCGACCTGGCCAACATCGTCATGCTGTTCCTGGCGGCGGTGGTGGCGGTGGCGATGCGCCATGGGCGGGGTCCGGCAGCGCTGGCTTCGGTGCTGTCGGTGGCGCTGTTCGATTTCTTCTTCGTGCCGCCACGTTTTTCCTTTGCCGTGAGCGACGTACAGTACCTGCTGACCTTTGGGGTGATGCTGGCGGTCGGCATGCTGGTGGGCCAGTTGACGGCAGGCTTGCGTGAACAAGCGGAGGTAGCGGTGCAGCGCGAGGCGGCGGCACATGCGCTGTATGAGGCCGCACGCGAGTTGTCCGCCGCACTCACGCTGGACCAGATCGTCAGCATCGGTGGGCGCTTCGTCAACGCGACGTTTGGCGGGCGCTGCGCGTTCTTTTTCGTCGGGCTCGATGGGCGGCTGGGTGCGCCGCAAGTCGCCAAGCCCGAAGGCAGCACCGATGCACCGTCCGGCATGCCAAACCTGGACCGCGTGCTGGCCGATTGGACATACCAGCACGGCCAGCCTGCCGGTACGGGCACGCACACGCTGCCGTCGGGTTCGGTGCTGTATCTGCCCTTGAAAGCGCCGATGGCCATTCGCGGTGTGCTGGCCGTGGAGCCCGAAACCTTCCACGTGCTCGCACAACCCGACAACCGCCGCCAGATCGACGCCTGCGCCACGCTCGTCGCCATCGCCATTGAGCGCGTGCATTACGTGGAAGTGGCCCGCGACGCCTTGGTGCGGATTGAATCGGAGCGGCTGCGCAATTCACTGCTGGCCGCCGTGTCGCACGATTTGCGCACACCGCTCACGGGCCTGGTGGGGATGGCCGAAACACTATTGCGCGCGCAGCCGCCCCTGCCCCCGCTGCAGGCAGAAGCTGCGGCCGCCATTGGGCAGCAGGCGCAGCGCATGCGTACGATGGTCACCAACCTGCTCGACATGGCGCGCCTGCAGAACCAGGACGTCAAGCTGCGGCTGGAGTGGCAATCGGTGGAGGAACTCGTCGGCGCGGCGTTGCAGGCGAATCCATTGCCCGATCATCGTGTGGTCGTGGATCACCTCGCAGCCCTGCCGCTCATCCGCTGCGACGGGCCGCTGATGGAGCGCGTGCTGTCGAATCTGTTGGAGAACGCGGGCAAATTTGCGCCGGCCGGCACCGAGGTGCGTATCTCTGGCGAGATTGTCCACGACGAAGCACGCGGCAACGAACTCCGCCTGCGTGTGCGCGACCACGGCCCCGGCGTGCCGGCGGGTTCGGTGCAGACCATCTTCGAGAAGTTCACGCGCGGCGAGAAGGAATCGGCCACCACCGGCGTCGGCCTGGGCCTGGCCGTGTGCGAGGCCATCGTGAGTGCACATCACGGCCGCATCTGGGTGGAGGCACCGGCTGACGGCGGCGCGTGCTTCGTTGTCGCCCTGCCCGCCGCCGAGCCGCCGCCTGTGGAAGACGCCGAGCCCATCGCCTAGCCTGGCTGCACCGTTGTAGGGCATATGGACATGCCGAAAAAGTCGTTCGGTTACATACGCTGTTATGACAGGATCACGTCACACGCCCGCCACCCGCGGGCGGATTTCATTCACGACAAGATCCACGAGGTTTCTCCATGTCCCTGTTCTCCCGCCTTGCGCGGGTGGCCGTACCGGCCATCGCCTTTGCCGTTGCCACCGCTGCCCACGCCGATACCAAGCAGATCAAGCTCGGCACCATGAGCGGCCCCGATGCGCAAATCTGGGAAGTCGTTCAGAAGGTTGCCAAGAAGGATGGCCTCGACGTCAAGATCATCGAGTTCAACGACTACGCTCAGCCCAACCCCGCGCTCGATTCGGGCGACCTGGACGCCAACGGCTTCCAGCACCAGCCCTTCCTCGACAGCCAGATCCAGGCGCGCCATTACAAGATCGTCAATGTTGGCCTGACCTACGTGGCGCCGATGGGCTTCTACTCGAAGAAGATCAAGTCGCTGGCGCAGCTCAAGGAAGGCGCCAAAGTCGGCATCCAGAACGACCCGTCCAATGGCAACCGCGCGCTGCTGCTGCTGCAGAAGGCAGGCGTGATCAAGCTCAAGGCGGGCGCCGGCACGAACGGCAACAACGCGACGCCGCGTGACGTGGTCGAGAACCCGAAGAAGATCAAGCTGATTGAGTTGGATTCGGCGCAGCTGCCGCGCTCGCTGGATGATCTGGACGCCGCTTCGATCAATACCGACTACGCGGTCAAGAACGGCCTGACGCCGACCAAGGACGCCATCGCACTGGAAGATCGTCAGGGTCCGTACGCCAACCTGATCGCCGTGCGTGAAAAAGACAAAAACCAGCCGTGGGTGAAGACGCTGGTGCGCGCCTACCAATCGGAAGACGTGCGCAAGTTCATCGACACGCAGTTCAAGGGTGCGATCTTGCCGGCGTTTTAAGCGGCGGCTGCTAAGTCAGCGGTTACTTTCGCGGGCTGACCCGAGATTGAAGCGTGGCATGCCGGGAGCCTGTCCAGTCTTCCGGTGCGCCGCCGCGTTTTGTTGCGCTGCGGCATTATGTGACAGGTGCAATCGTTTTCGTCACGCGTGGCGCCGTGGCAACGCTTGTAGCCTCTCGTTACATTAAGTAGTTCTACGTTATTGCAACGCAACAAACGATTCGCTATAGTAGGAACTGTCTCCTCCACCCTCCTTGGTGGATTGTGGCCCGAGCACTTGGTGCTCGGGCTTTTTTCTTTGGCGCGCGGCTTTTGTTCTTCTTCCGGCCGCCTTGCATCTCGGCCGGTTCCGGCTACCCTGAATTCTCGATTTTTCTGCGTGTTTCCCTCGGCGGCGTTGCCCGATAGCAACGAGCACGGATTTTTCAAGCGTGCGCTTCGAGCCACGCTTCAATCACTGCCACGCACGTCGGCGGAGAAAGATCAAAGCGCTGTTTGAATCACGTTGTCGCTGCGAATGTGCGCGCAACAGCGTGCTTTGTGCCGCTAACATCGCGAAATTGCGTCAGTTTTTGTCCTACAAGGCTTTCGGCGAACCCCGGACAGTCTGACTGCACCCCCTCTACTAAACTTCACCTTGCTCTCTCTTTAGAGAGCACTCCCCCCCTTTTGAGCCCGCCCCTGTTGCGGGCTTCATTTTTTTCGGGCACGATTTCCTCCATCCCGACGCTGTCGACACCGGCGCCGGAAGCTCAAAAGGTTGGGGGAATCTCTCAAGGCCCGCGCAGTTGAAAAGCTGCGCGGGCTTTGTTTTTTCCGGCGCCGCGTGCTGACTTCGCCTGACAAGGCTCCCCGGCGGTGATTCAATGGCGGCTGATGGTGCCGTCACACAGCGCAAACGGGATGCGCCTCGGCCCGATACCCACAACAACAAGGACTGGCCGATGGAAGGTTTCGCGCAACTCGCCGTGCTGGTGGTGGATGACCACCCCGTGCAACGGGCTGCCGCCCGGCAACTGCTCCATACGCTGGGCGTGCAGCAGATCCTGACCGCGTGCGACGGCCGCGAGGCGCTCTACCTCCTGCAGCTTTGCCACGTCGATCTGGTGCTGTGCGACATCGACATGCCCGCGATGAACGGTCCCGAACTGATGGAGCAGATGCACTTGCGCGGCAGCCGCATCTTTCCGCGACAGGCGCCCGTGTGGGCGTGGGTCAGTGCGATGGATGCGCCAATCGTCGAGTCGCATGTCAGCCTGGCCGATGCGATCGGGTTGACGCGCACGCGCGGCGTGCAGAAGCCGCTGCGCCCGGCACACGTGCTGCCGCTGCTGGAAGAAGCCGCCGCGCGCGAACGGGACCGGGCGCCTGCCGCAACCGCCGGCTTGCCGCAGTTTTCTGACCACGAACTTGCCGCGCTTATCCACGAAACGCCCGAGCAGATAGAGGTCGTATTCCAACCCCAGCACGATCTGGCCAGCAACCAGATCGCCGGCGCCGAGGCGCTTTGCCGCTGGATGCACCCGGTGCATGGGCGCGTGTCGCCCGCCGCGTTCGTGCCGCGTCTGGAAGCGCTGGGGCTGGCGGACGGCCTGTTCTTCCACGTGTTGGAGCATTGCGTGCGCGTGCAGCACGCGCTGTCCGCGCATGCGTACCCCGTTTCGATTGGCGTGAATGCGTCTGCGCAGACGCTGAGCCGGGCCGGCACCGTCGACCGCATCGATGCCATCGTGCGCGAGGCGCGTATTGCGCCGGGCGCCATCGCCATCGAGCTGACGGAGGATTCGCCGGTGCACGATGCCGCGCAGCTCACCATCGCGCTCAACCGCTTGCGCCTGCTGGGCCATCCTCTGGCCATCGACGATTTTGGCGTGGGCATTGCCACGCTCAAGCTGCTGGCGGATCTGCCCTTCACCATTCTCAAGATCGATCGCTCTTTTACGGCCGCGGTGGACCAGGCCAGCCAGCGCGGCGTGATCTGCCGCACGATGATCGAGCTGGCGCGCGCGCTGCATCTCGAGTGCATTGCCGAAGGGGTGGAAACCGAAGCGCAGCGCCAGACGCTGCGCGCTTTGGGCTGTGCGACCGGGCAAGGCTATCTGTGGGCGGCACCACTGTCGGTGACCGCGTTTCTTGCGCACGTGCAGGCGGCGGCTTAAGGGCGAACGCCACCGCGTCATTCAGTTTTCCTCAACCCAGATAGAAGCAGCTTCTGCCCCGAAAGGTTACGCGGAGCCAAAGTAAGAAAAGTCTGATCCCGCAGGGCATATCCGGTGAGTAAGGTACCGGCTCCTTTCAGCGGCGCTCCTGACTTCCATGACGGCTCCGATCTCTTCCACCCTGTTGCTCGCCGCGCCGGCCATGTCCTCCACGGCGACGCGCCTGACCTGACGGCGTGCGCATGTGCCCTGTCCTCTCGATCGTGCTGGCAGACGATCATCCGGTGATTCTCATGGGGCTGGCGGCGGCAATTGGGCAGTTTCCACAGCAGCAGGTCGTCGCACAGGCACACGACGGGCGCGAGCTGATGCAGGTGCTTGCGCACATCGACTGCAACGTCATCGTTACGGACTACAACCTGGGTGGCGAACCCGCCTTCGATGGCATGCAACTGCTGGTGCGCCTGCGTCAGCAGCATCCCAGGTGCGGCATCGTCGTCTGCACGATGGTCCACAATCCGGCGCTGTTACGCGGCATGCGGCAGATTGGCGTGGCTGGGATCGTCAGCAAGAACGATGACTTTGTTCATGCCGGACACGCCGTCATGGCGGCCGCGCGCGGCGTGCGCTATGACAGCCCGCGCATTCTGGAAGAGGCGGGACTCGGTTCCAACGACCGGAATGGGTTCGAGCGGCTGAGCGCACGTGAGCGGGAAGTGCTTCGCCTGTATGCCGCGGGCACGGCCGTGTCGGACATCGCACAGATGCTCGGTTCGAGCGTGAAGACCGTCAGCACACAGAAGGCCGTAGCATTGCGCAAGCTGGGCCTGGTGCGCGAAATCGATCTCTTTCAGTACGCCCGCGCCAGCGGGCTGACAGCGCCCCGCTGAGCGCCGGTCATCAACTTGCCTGGCGATGCATCGGCACGGCTTGCGCTGGTGCGATGGTGGTGCCGGATGCCAGCGCGGGTGCTGCGTCCACACCCATCAGCCAATTGAACAACGGCGTTGCCAGCAACGTGCCCACCAGTTGCGCCAGCATGTAGCCCGGGACATCGCTGGGGCGGATGCCGGAGGGGCCGTCGGTCAGCGCGCAGGCAAGAGCCAACGCGGGGTTGGCCAGCGATGACGACGACGTGAACCAGTACCCGGCCGCGATATAGGCGGCCACCACCAGCGGCAATTGCTTTGGCGCATGACGGCCGCATGCGATGCCCACCCCGATCAGTCCGAACGTTGCCAGCGCTTCGCTCCACCACAGCGCCGGCCCTGTGGCGGCGTGAGTGCCCGCTGCCCACGCCGGCATGCCGAACATGCCATGCGCGGCTGCCACACCCAGCGCGGCGCCCACGGCCTGTGCAGCCTGATAGGCCAGCGCCTCATGCCCACGCAGACCGCCCCGCAGCAACGCGGACAGCGTGACCGCCGGGTTCAGGTGCGCCCCCGACACTGGCGCGAACACCGTCAGCAGCGCCAGCAAACCGGCGCCGCCGGCCAGCGATTGCGCCAGCAGCGTCCAGGTGGCATCGCCGCCGGAGAGCCGGCTTGCGTGGATGCCCGTGCCGATCACTACCGCAATCAGCAAGGCCGTACCAAGCCCTTCCGCGACGATGCGGCGAGCCAGGGACGGTGGAGCAGACATGGCCGAAGCCGCGGTACGAAGGTGGGAAACAGTGGCCATGCGGGAAGAAGGCGAGCAATGCCAAGCGCATCGCGCGGGAGTGTGGAATCACCGCTGCGGCCGATCAATGCACACGGGCGCGCTTGTGTCGCGCGCCCGAGTATCGAATGGTGGAAGTGGTTTGATGGTGCGGCTCAGGCCGGACTTGCCGCGCTAGCGGCCGCCAGTTGCCGCTGCTGTGCCCCGAGCCGCGCAAAGCCCACGGCCGCTGCGCCGAGCGCTGCCAGCATGGCGATGCATCCCGCCATCGTGCCGCGCGCCATGCCGTTGGCACCGCCGGCAGCGGCAAAGGTGAAATACAGCCCGCCGATACAGGCGACGCCCAGTGCGCCTGCCAACTGCTGCACGGTAATCAGCAGCCCCGCCGCTGCGCCGGCCTGCGTACGCGCAACGCCCGTCAGCACCAGGCCGATCAGCGGGACGACGACCAGGCCTTGCCCTGCCCCGTACAGCGCCACGGCAATCCCGATGCGCATCATGCTCGGCGCGGCGGGGTGCGCCCATTCCGTACCGAAGCCCGACAGCAGCACCAGCAGCCCCAACGCCATCAGGCCGAGGCCCGCCAGCAGCGCGCGAACGCCATGGCGCCGCACTAGCGCATTCGCCACCCGCGACGTCATCAGAAAGGTGATCGCCAGGGGCAGGATGGCAACGCCCATGCGCACCGCAGACAGCTGCCGCCCGTTCTGCAGATACAGCGTCAGCACCAGGAAGAACGCCATCATCCCGATGTAGTGCAGCGCCGACGCCGTCAGGCCCGTCATGAAGGCGCGATGCTGCAGCAAGGTGGGCGGCAGCAGCGGCGTCCCGCCGGCGCGGTCGACACGGGCCTCGAGCTGCTGGAACGTTGCCATGCCCAGCACGCCTACGACCAGCAGTGCCAGGGTCCACACCGGCCAGTGCAGCTCGCGGCCGAACAGCAGCGGCACCAGCACGGCGGCCACGCTGACGGCCATCCACGCCACGCCGGCGGTATCGAGATGCACCTTTGCGGCGTCGGCGCTCGGGTGCGGAATCCAGCGCCAGCCAAGCAGCGCGGCAGTCAAACCGACCGGCACGTTGATCAGGAAGGCCGAGCGCCAGCCCAGCCCGGCGATGTCGGCGCTGGTGAGTGCGCCGCCCACCAGCAACCCGGCCGCCCCGCCGGTGCCCATCACCAGGCCGAAAATCGACAGCGCGCGGTCGCGCTCGGCGCCGGCAAAGAGCGCCTGCACGCTCGCCAGCACCTGCGGCACCATCATCGCGGCCGACAGGCCCTGCGCGAAACGCCATGCGATCAGCGCCGCCGCGCTGCCTGCCAGCCCACAACCGGCCGAGGTGGCGGTAAAGGCGACGAGACCGAGCAGGAACACGCGCCTGCGACCGAACAGATCGCCCAGACGGCCGCCAGTGATGAGCAGAATCGCATAGCCAAGCTGGTACACCGCCAGCACGGCCTCGAGTTGCGCGGGTGTGGCATGCAGGCTTGTGCGGATGCTCGGGATCGCCACATTGGCAATGAACGCATCGACGATGAACATGAATTGCGCCGTCACCATCACTCCAAAGGCGAGCCAGCGGCGGGGTTCGGATACGGAGGAAGCAGAAGAAAGGCAGGTCACGATCGGCTCCGGAAAGAGGGATGAACGCAGCGTAGGTGCGCGAGCCGATTCGATGCAGAGCTAGGATTAACCTAGGATTAGCTTGTCCCTCCCACCTGCGCATGCCAGCGTGTGTAATACCGCCATGGACGATTTCACCGCCGACCTTGCGCCCTTGCCCGCCGCGCCCCGCAACGAGCTGGGCGAGTTCCTGCGCAGCCGCCGCAGCCATCTGCGTCCGCAGGACGTGGGGCTGCCCGAGGGCAGCGGGCGCCGCCGTACCGCCGGGCTGCGCCGGGAAGAAGTCGCGCAGCTCGCCAACATCAGCATCGATTGGTATGTGCGCATCGAGCAGGGGCGCGACGTGCGGCCCTCGGTGGCGACCATCGAGGCGATCGGGCGGGCGCTGAAGCTGTCTTCGGATGAGCGCGCGCACATGCGGGGCCTGGCGCGCGCGGAGTCGGTCTTGACGGGTGCCGCGGCTGCGGCGTCCGGGCGTTCAGCCGCCGAAGCAGTGCCCGATGTCCTGCGCCGGGCCGTTGCCGGCATGGTCTTGCCCGCCCACGTGCGCAGCTATCGCACGGAGCTGCTGTGCTGGAACGAGGCGACCTCGGAACTCTTCATGGATTTCGGCACGATGCCACCGGAAGACCGCAACTCGCTGGTCTACATGTTCCTGTACGCCAATGCGCGCGAGCGTTTTGTCGAGTGGGAAAACGAGGCGCGCCGCATGCTGGCGAAGTTTCGCGCGGTGTACGACCCGCATGCAGACGACCCGGTGCTCGTGGCGCTGGTCGACCGGCTGCGCGCCTGCAGCCGCGAGTTCGATACGTGGTGGCGTCAGCACGAAGTGCGCGCCCAGCGTGCAGAACATAAGCTGATCCGCACGCCCGGCGGCCAGGTCGTCCGCTACGACTACATCGGCCTGCCGGTAATGGAAGACCCGCGCCTGCGCATGGTGCTGTACGTGCCCGTCGGGGACGGGGCCTGAAAGCTCAGGCCGTCAAGGCCGAGAGGATGGTGCCGGTGTCGCGCACGCGGCCCAGTCGCGGGAATACGTTCTCCACCGACGACCGATGCATGGCCGCATCGTTCGAGCTCATCGCATCTTCGGCCAGCACCAGCGCGTAGCCGTGTTCCCACGCGGCGCGCGCGGTCGATTCGACGCCTACATGCGTCGAGATACCGCCCAGCACGATGGTGGTGATGCCGCGACGGCGCAACTGCAGATCCAGCTCGGTGCCGTAGAACGCGCCCCATTGGCGCTTGGTGATCTGGATGTCGGTGGGTGCGACTTCCAGCTCGGCGGGCTGTTCCCACCATTGCGGCGGCAGACCGCCCGGCTGTGTGGGCGCGGGCCGGTCGACGGGCTGGCGCGGCGCATCGGCGTAGTCGGGCGCCCACCCCACGCGCACCAGCACCACGGGCGCAGCCAGCTCGCGAAAGCACCTGGCGAGCCTGGCGGATGCGCCCAATACCTGCTCGGCCGAGTGCGGCCCCTGGGCAAACGGCAGGATGCCGCGTTGCAGGTCGATCAGCACCAGCGCGGTGGTTTTCGCAGACAAGGCAGACAGGGTTTGCAGCGGTTCAGACATCAGGTGCTCCAGGTCAATCGGAATCACGGACGGCGGATGACACACGTTGCCGTGGCGTGCGCGAGCAATGTGCCGTCCTGCGTCTTGAGCGTGCCCTCCGACACGCCGATCGTGCGCGAGAGATGCAGCACGCGCCCAACGGCCACCAGCGGTGTATCCACCGGCACGGCCTTCACCATCTTCACGTTCAGGTCAACCGTGCCGTAGCCGACGCCGGCTTCGAGCATCGAATGCACGGCGCAGCCGGTCACGGAGTCGAGCACCGTCGCCGCAAAGCCGCCGTGCACACCGCCCAGCGGATTGAGGTGGCGCTTGTCGGCCTGGGCACCGAAGTGCACGGTGCCTGCTTCGATGACATCCATCGTCATCGGGATGGTTTCGCTGATGGACGCGCGCGGGAGATCACCGTGCGACATGGCCTGCAGCAATTGCAGGCCGGTCATTTGGGACGGATGCATGGGCGGGGTCTGGTGGAGGTGAGATGAGACGAGGTGACTCGACACTCTACCGCGAGGCCGGTCGCCCGGCCTGCAATGCGTTGCATTGGGCGACGCAACAACCGCGCCGCTGCACACGCCCCAATGCGGGTAGACCCTAGCGTTGCGCGCATGCCGACGCGAAAGGCTCCAGAAAGGTGCCCCCTTCTACGCTCGCCCAGCGATTGCATCGGGCGGTCTGACCCACTGCCGTTGCGCGTTTCCCGAAGCCGGCATCACGACCGGACACCATCACCCACAAAGGAAGGAGACTTCAATGTCCCGCATCAAGTTTGCCCTTGCGGCAACTGCAGCTGCCGCGGCCACGCTGGCCGCCAGCGCCGCCCATGCCCAGTCAAACGTGACGCTTTACGGCCTGATTGACACCACCATCAGCACCGTCAACAACACCAACGCCGCGGGCGCGCGCACCACCGGTTTCCAGGTGCCCTGGTTCTCGGGCAGCCGCTGGGGCCTGACCGGCAAGGAAGATCTGGGCGGCGGCACGTCGGCCATCTTCAAGCTGGAATCGGAATTCGAGACGCCGACCGGCAACATGGACACCCCGGGCGTGTTGTTCAACCGCGACGCCTGGGTGGGTCTGTCGAGCGAATCGCTGGGCAAGCTGACCTTCGGCCGCCAGAACGCGATTGCGCGTGACATCTCTGGGATCTACGGCGACCCGTACACCAGCGAGAAAGTCGGTCTGGACGAAGGCGGCTACACCAACGTCAACAACTTCAAGCAGCTGATCTTCTACGCAGGCAGCGCCACCGGTACGCGCATGAACAACGGCGTGGTGTGGAAGAAGATGTGGGGCGGCCGCTTCCTGACGGCCCTGGGCTATCAGTTTGGTGAAGTGCCGGGCCAGTTTACGCAAGGCACCACAGAATCGTTGGCGCTGGGCTACAACGGCGACAACTTCCACCTCGCAGGCTTCGCGCAGCAAGCCAAGGTCAACGGCTTCATGGACCGCTCGTACTCGGTGGGCGGCAACGTGATCTTCGGCATGTTCCGCGTGAACGCCGGCTACTTCCACTACACCGGCGAGCAACCGGCCGCACTGGGCAACCGCAAGGACGACGCCTACACCGTGTCGCTGAAGATCGCTCCGCAAGGCGCCTTCGACTACGAAATCGGCTACCAGATCATGAAGGCCGGCAACGCCGCGTTCAGCGCCGATGGCAACACGCTCAACGCTTATGCCAACGTTGCGGGTGCCACGGCAGCGGGCAGCGGCCGCAAGAACACGCTGTACGGCTCGGTGTTCTACCACGTGTCCAAGCGCACGGAGTTCTACGTCGCGGCTGACTACATGAAGCTGAAAGATCAGTACATCGTGGGCGGCACCAACGGCCACAACAGCCAGACGGAGTTCGCCGTCGGTATGCGCACGCGCTTCTAAGCGCCTGTTTGGCTTGAGCTAGCGGCGCTCGCGCACCTGATCGACAAACCTGTTGGTGTAGGTGCGCGAGAGGTCGATGTGCTTGTCGCGCGCGTTGGCATTGCTGGCGGCGAGGACGCGCAGGACGGTGGGTGGGCCGTCGTCCGGCATGCGTCCGTCGGTGCTGAAGGTGGGCAACGCGGCGGCAAGCGCTTTTGTGTACAGCTCGGGATGATCGCGCCGGAATTCAGGCGGCATGCGGGCGGCAATGTCTTCTGCACCGTGCGTGTGCATGTAATGCAGGGTGCGCACGAATGCGTGGGCCAGTTTGGTAGCGATGTCCGGATGTGCTTCCAGCCATGCGGTCTGCAGGTACAGGCACGCGGCCGGGTACGAACCGCCGAGCGCCGCTCGTGTGCTCTCGAGCGTGCGCAAGTCGAGCAGCACGCGGGCCTCGCCGCTGTGCACGAGGCGCGAGACCGTCGGGTCGGTGGTCATGCCTGCATCGATGCGGCCGTTGCGCAGCGCAGTGACGAAACTGTGTTCCGCGCCAACCGGCAGCATGGTGTAGTCGCCGGCCGAGAGCCCCTGCTGCACCATCAGGTAGCGCGTGAGAAAGCTCGTGGATGCACCCAGCCCCGTCACGCCCAGCGTGCGGCCGCGCAAGTCACGCATCGACTGCACCGTCGCCGGCAAGCGTGTCGACACGACTTCCGCTTCGCCCGGCACCTGGCTGAATACGACAATGGCGCGCACTTCCTTGCCCTTGGCCTGGAGGTCGATGGTGTGGTCATAGAAGCCGACCACGCCTTGCGCAAAGCCGGTGAGCAGTTCGCTCTCCGCATCAACGCCGGCGGGCTGCGAGAGCAGTTCCACTTCGAGCCCTTCGTCGCGGAAATAGCCCAGACGTTGCGCCAGCGTGGCCGGCAGGTAGATCATCTTGGCGGTGCCGCTGACCATGAGCGTCAGGCGCGTCGGGTCTTGTGCGAGAGCATGCGAAGTTGCCACTGCCAGAAGGGCAGCGAGCCACGGCGTGATCCAGCCCCGGACGCCGTGTGCGCGGGCGGTCGTGCAGGTAAAAACACCCATTGAGTTGTCTCCGGCTCTTTTGTAGATATCGGTATCGCGCGGTCCGGATCTGGTGAGTGATGCCTCCGGCGCGCGTAGGCAGCCGCCACCATTCTAGGAAGCGGCAACCCACAAATCGCTTTCATTTTCCAGACGCGCTGTTTTCGCATGAAGCTGCTCCTGATCGAAGACAACGCCCCGCTGGCGCACTGGCTGTCCGAAGCCCTGCGCCGCGCCCAATTCACCGTGGATCACGCCAGCGATGGCGAATCCGCCGATACCCTGTTGCTGACGCAACACTACGACGTCGTGCTGCTCGATCTGCAATTGCCTACATTGTCAGGGCAAGGTGTATTGCAACGTTTGCGCGGCCGGCGCAACCCGGTGCCGGTGCTCATCCTGACAGCCAGCGGCGGGATCGACGACAAGGTCGCCTGCCTGGGTGCCGGCGCCGATGACTACCTCGTCAAACCATTCGAGATTCGCGAGCTGATTGCGCGGATTCAGGTGCTGGTGCGGCGCAGCACGCCAGATCAGTCTGTCGAGCTGCAATGCGGCGACCTGACATACCACACCGGCAGCCGCACCTTTAATCTGGCCGGCCAGCCCCTGGTGCTGCCCGCACGCGAGCACACGGTGCTTGAAATCCTGATGCTCAAGCTGGGTCGCACGGTGTCCAAACCGGCGCTGGTGAACGGCGTTTTCGGCATGGACGATGAAGCCAGCCCCGAGGCCATCGAGATCTATATCCACCGTCTGCGTAAGAAGCTGGAGCATTCCGCCGCCACCATCGTCACGCTGCGCGGCCTTGGTTACCTGCTGCGCGATGCCTCCGCCGCGCAGTCCTGATCAAGCGCCGGCGCAGTCCGCCCCGGCGCGTGCCCGCAGCCTGCGTGCGCGGCTGGTGCTATGGCTGGCGTTGCCGCTGGTCGTCTATGTGGCGGCCGATGGCTGGCTCGACCTGGCCGCCGCACGCCACAACGCCGATCTCGTACACTTTCATGCGCTGGACACGGCCGCCCAGATGATCAGCGGGCAGATCGAATGGGACGAAGGCCGCCTGCGCGTGTCGGTGCCGCCGGCTGCGCTGGCCGTGTTTGCCGCGCCCGAAACCCCGGTGCGCGATCAGGTGACGTACCAGGTCAGCACCGAGCACGGCCGCCTGCTGGCCGGGCGGCTCGACTTCGGCACGCGCCCCGCGTTTGACGCCGCCGGCCTGGCCGATGCCGGCACCTACACCGATACCGTGGAGGGCCAGCCGGTGCACGTGGCCGCCGTGGTGCGCACCATGTACGACGCCGGGCGCACCGAACGCGTCGTCACGCGCGTCGCGCAAACCATGAACGGGCGCGACGCGATGATCCGCCAGCTGTGGTGGCCCGCCACCGTGCGCCAGCTCGCGCTCGTGGGGCTGGCGTTGGCGATGATCCTCATCGGCCTGACCCTGGAGTTGCGGCCGATCTTGCGGCTGGCCGGTAATGTGTCGGCACGGGCGCCCACCGACCTCGCGCCGCTCGACCCCGACGGCCTGCAGCACGAGCTGCAGCCGATTGCCGGCGCGTTCAACCAGTACCTGCAGCGCATTGCCGACAACGCGATCACGCAGAAGCGCTTCATTGCCGATGCTGCGCACCAGATGCGCACGCCGCTGGCAATTCTCGATACGCAGATGCAGGTGGCGGCGCAAACGAACGCCGATGCCGCGCTGCATGAAGTCCTGAAGGCCGCGCGAACCAGCACACGCAACCTGGCGGACCTCATCAACGACTTGTTGCTGCTGTCTCAGGCCGAAGCATCGGCCGCGACGAGCGAGGCCGTCGACCTCTCGCATGTGGCGCGCACCGTGCTGGAAGACCTGGCGCTGCTGGCCGATGGCCGCCGGATCGATCTGGGGATCGAACCTGCCGAGCAGCCCGTATGGACGTCGGGCAACCGCACGCTGATTGCCGCCCTGTTGTTCAACCTGGTCGACAACGCTGTGCGTTACACGCAGGAAGGCGGCCACGTGACGGTGCAGGTGTCGGCGGACTACGGTTGGGCGATGCTGACCGTGACCGACAACGGCCCCGGCATTCCCCCCGAGGCCTACACACGCGTGTTCGAGCGCTTTACGCGTCTGGACGGCACGCAGACCCAGGGCACTGGCCTGGGCCTGGCGATCGTGCGGCAGATCGTCGATCGCATGGGCGGCCAGATTGCGCTGGCGCCCGGGCCCGGTGGCATCGGGCTGGCGGTGACGGTCTGGCTGCGGCGGACGAGCGCGCCCGCTGCAGGGTAAATCACCGCCCCTGCCTTACGGCTTCCGCACTTACTGCACCGACACAAACACCGGGTTCGAGTAGAACCACAGATCGTTGTAGTTGCGACCGTTGATGGCGTTGAAGCGCGCGGCGTTTTCCGTCACCGCGGTCTTCTGGTCGGGCATCGGTCTCGAACCCATCGGCCAGGAAGGTGTCGGCCATTCATGGTCACCTCGATCAATGATGGGTTCAACCCGCGGAATTATTTCGCTGCGGTTTTCAACTGCTCCGCCATCTGCAGATGCTCACGCAGGGCCGGCAGGTTGTGCGCGAAAAATGCCTTGATGTCGGGGTCCTTCGCGTCCTTCGAGGCCTTGTCGAACAACGAGACGGCTTCCTTGTGGGCCTTCATGCCCACCTCGTCGGCGTAGGCCTTGTCGAATTTGGCACCCTCCAGTGCATTGAGCTTGTCCACCTTCGCACGCTCGTCGGCGGGCAGGCTCTCTGGCACTGCGATGCCCTTCTTGCCGGCCAGCGTCTTGAGTTCGTCGCCAACAGTGGTGTGGTCCTTCACCATCCTTTGTGCAAAGGCGCGTACGTCGGGATTGCCTGCGCGTGTAATCGCCGCCTGGCTCGCCTGAACCTCTAGCATCCCGGCGGCCGCAGCCTTGGTGACGAAGGTGGTGTCGGACTTGTCCACCGCCGCCCGCGCCACGCTCAGCCCACCGCCAAAGCCAAGTGCACCTGCCAGAAACAACGCGGCAACGCGCTGCACTCCAATAGGCTGTGTCGATCTGTTCATGAGTCGTCCTCCTGCGCGCATGCGCATCACTTTTCGTTGCTGACGGCCTTCGAAACAGCGGCCGGCGTGTCGTATTCGTCGTCGGGCATGTCGCGCAGCGTCTTCAGTGTGCTGTCATCTGCGCCGTTGGCCTGCGCGGTCTTCACCAGCGCCTGCTTCTTCGCCGGGTAGGACGCGCCCTTCAGGGCCTTTTGAATGCCGATCGGCGAGTGAGTTGCGTGTTCATCCCCGCCGCCGTGGCCGCCGCGCTCATGCGACTTGGCACCGGCGCGTTCGGAGGATTTGCCGGCGCTGCCGTGTCTGGCGTGCCCGCCGCGCTCCTTGGCCGATGCGCTGCTGCGTTTGCTCTGCGACGTCGATTTCGAGTGCGACGCGTGCTTGCTCTTGTCGCGCGTGGGTTTCATGGCACCTCCGCTGGTCGGTTGATCGGCCGTCACCGGAAATGGCGCGGCCAACGACCGTTTCGCAGCAGTGAACATGCCTGCGGTGCGGCGGGGTGGAAAGAGCTGGGGGCGGGCGACAGCTGAGTTACGTAGGCCCGACATCGTGCTTCAGTGCTGTGCTACGGCAACTCCGACGAGCGCCTACGCTGCAACGCCTTTGCGCCGGGCCGCACGCGGCATCGGCAGCGGTGCCTCGCCCAATGCGCGGCTGACCGCATTCGGTTTGTCGGCCAGATCCTGCAGCGTATAGCCGTCGAGCACCTCAAAGTACGCCCGCAACGCCGCGTGCAGCACGCCACGCAGGCCGCACACGCGCGTGATGACGCAGTGGTTGTCGTCGCCGTGGAAGCACTCGACCATGCGGAAGTCGGGCTCGGTGGCGCGGACCACGTCGCCGAGGTTGATTTCGGCGGCCGGGCGGCCGAGCGTGATGCCCCCCGCGCGCCCCCGCACGGTATGCAGGAAGCCGTCCTGCCCAAGCTGCTGGACGATCTTGATGAGGTGGTTCTTGGGAATGTCGAAGGCATCTGCAATGCGCTGGATCGTGACGAGCTCGTCCGGGTGCACGGCCACGTAGATCAGCGTGCGCAGGGCGTAGTCGGTGTAGTCGGTCAGTCGCATGGCGGGCGTGCGGCGTTGCCGCAGGTAGAAACATTCATGAGAGGCACATCTTATCGGGAAGTTGCGCACAAGATGCGCCGGTTTGCCGCAGGTCAATTTGTTGCATCACAAATATACGTTTAATAGAATTCAATGCAAGCGGTTGCCTGAGCACCAGGCCATCCAGAAAAAAGGCGTGACGGCGCCCCCCGTCTTATTTGTTGCATATTTCACGCATATTTGGAGTCCAGCATGCTGTCCGACAAGTCCAAGCCCTACATCGATGCCAGCGTTCCGGTGCTGCGCGAGCATGGCTTGACCATCACCCAGACCTTCTATCGCAACATGTTCGCCAGCCACCCCGAGCTGACCAACGTGTTCAACATGGGCAACCAGGCCAATGGGTCGCAGCAGCAGTCGCTGGCTTCGGCGGTGTTTGCGTACGCCGCCAACCATGGCAACAACGCGGCGCTGGCGCCCGTGGTCAACCGCATCGTGCACAAGCATGCCGCTGTGGGCATCAAGCCGAGCCACTACCCGATTGTCGCGCGCCACCTGCTGGGCGCAATTGCCGAAGTGCTGGGCGACGCCGCCACACCAGACCTGCTCGCCGCCTGGGACGAGGCCTACTGGCTGCTCGCCGCCGAGCTGATCGCGGCTGAAGCGCGCCTGTATCAGCACACCGGCAGCGGGCCCGACCATCGTCAGCCGGTGCGCATTGTCAGCCGCCGCCAACAGGCCGAAGATGTGGTGTCGCTCACGCTCGAAGCGGTGGGGGATGCGCCGTTGGCCGATTTCCTGCCGGGTCAATACATCTCGGTGCAGGTGGAGCTGGCGCCGGGCGCACTGCAGCAGCGTCAGTACAGCCTGTCGGATGCGCCGAATGGCCGCACATGGCGCATCTCGGTCAAGCGTGATGCGGGTGACGCCGATCGCCCTGCGGGCACCGTGTCGAGCTGGCTGCACGCCAATGCGCGCGAAGGCGACGTCCTGCTGGTCAGCCAACCCTACGGTGACTTCGTGCCGCAACTGGCGACCAGCAACCCGATCGTGCTGATGTCGGCCGGTGTTGGCATCACGCCCATGATCTCGGCGCTCAACACGCTCGCGCAGCAGAACAGCGCGCGCAAGATCGTATTCAGCCACGCCAGTCGCGCGGCCTCGCATGTTGCCCACGCCGACGATCTGGAGCGTGCCGCACAAGCGCTGCCTGCATTCGAGGCGCACGTATTCCTGGAGTCCGGCGAAGACGCGGAATTCGCGCAGCGCCCGGCCCACCCCGGCCGCATGACGGTCGACACGTTCGTGCGCGACCACGGGACGGAAGCGGACTTCTATCTCTGCGGCCCGCTGCCGTTCATGCAGGCACAGCGTGCGGCGTTGCTCGCCAGCGGCGTGCCGTCGGAGCGCATCCACCGCGAAGTGTTCGGCCCCGATCTGCTGGACGACATCCTCTGACCTGAACCACGGAAATCACCATGCCCCGCCCAGCCCCGTTGCTCACCATCGGCCAGCCCGACCCGGCAAGCCGTTTGCCTTACACGGGGCGGGCCGTCTTCGCGCTCGGCTTCCGGCCGTTCTACCTGTTGGCAGCCGCCTTTGCCGCGCTGGGGATGGCGTTGTGGGCAGCGTTGCTGCTGGGGGTGCTGCCGGCGGCGCAGGGCCCCGCCACCATGGCGCCGCTGTTCTGGCATGCGCACGAGATGGTGTTCGGCTTTGCGGCGGCAGTGGTGGTGGGTTTCCTCTTCACGGCGGGCAAAAACTGGACGGGCCTGCAGACGCCACAAGGCGCGCAACTCGCTGGGCTGGCGGCGCTGTGGCTGGCGGCGCGTGTGCTGATGTGGACGGGCCCCGTGCCGCTTGCGGTGGCGGCGGATGTGGCGTTCCTGCCGGCATGCGGCGTGGCGTTCCTGCGCGTTCTGCGGCGCGCAAAAAGCGCACGCAACTACGGCCTGGCGATCGCGCTGCTTGTGCTCGGTGCCATCAACGCGGCGTTCCATGCGGCGCTGGCTTGGGACGCGCCACTGGCTGCATTGCGCTGCCTCGACGGGGCCGCTGGGCTGGTGTGCCTGTTTGTCACGGTCATTGGCGGGCGCGTCATCCCGATGTTCACGTCAAACGCGGTCCCTGGCGTGCACGTGCGCCGCGTAGTGTGGGCCGAGCGCGCTATCGTGCCGGCGACGGCGCTCGCCGTTGCCATGTTGGCGACGCCGCTTCAAGGCATCGTTCCGGCCATCGTGTTTGCGGCGGCAGCAGTCGTGCAGGCCGTCCGCTGGGCCGGCTGGGACACGCGCCGCACGCTGCGCACGCCCATCGTCTCCATCCTGCATGTGGCGTATGCCTTCCTGCCCATCGGCTTTGCCATGTTGGCTGCCGCAGCGCTCGGTTGGGGCGACCGTTCCACCGCGCTGCATGCGCTCACGGCAGGAGCCATCGGCGGCGCCATCATCGCAATGATCACGCGCACCGCGCTGGGCCACACCGGCCGGATGCTGCGCACGGGCCGGGCAGAGCATTTCACCTACGCTGCCGTCGCGCTGGCTGCACTCGTGCGCGTCGCAGGCCCGGCGTTGCTGCCGCGCGAGGTGTGGATCGGCGGGGCGAGCCTGCTGTGGGTGGCGGCGTTCGCGACGTACCTGTGGCGCTACACGCCGTGGCTGATGGCGCCGCGCGCTGACGGCCGGGAAGGCTGAGCTTCACCCCTGCCCTTTCCGCCTCCGGCGGCTTCCGTAGAATGGCGCAGCCCCTTCGCACACTGCGCCCACGATGGATGTTCATTTGACGATCCACGGCCGGCACGACCTTGCCGGCCAACTCTATCGACAACTCCGCACCGCCATCCTCGATGGTCGGCTCGTGCCGGGCGAGCGTCTGCCCTCCACGCGCGACCTCGCGCTGCAGATCGGTGTGTCGCGCAAGACCACGCTCGACGTATTCGAGCGCCTCATTGCGGAAGGCTATCTACAGCCGCGCGCCGGCTCCGGCACGTTTGTGGCCGAAGCCACCGAAGGATTGCGCGCTCGCACGCCGGCCGCCTCGCCTGCGGCGCAACTTGCGTCGCCCACGCCAGCCCCACGCATCTTCGACACGCCGTGGAACAACATGCCGGCGGTGCTGCCCCAGCCGCGCGAGAATATCCTCCACGATTTTGTTGGCGGGGTGACGGAGAAGCGCCTTTTCCCGTTCGACGTGTGGCGCCGCTGTGTTGCGCATGCGCTGCGCCAGCAGGCACGCGGGCGTGGCGGCTATCAGGACCCTGCGGGCGACCAGGCGCTGCGCCTGGCCATCTCGCGGTATCTCGCATTCAGCCGCGCGGTGGTGTGCGCGTGGGCCGATATTGTCGTCACCCAGGGCGCGCAGCAGGCCATCGACCTGATCGCTCGCGTGCTCGTGCGCCCCGGGGATACGGTGGCGATTGAAGACCCGGGTTACCCGCCCGCGCGCATTGCGCTGCAGGCGCTGGGTGCCAAGGTCGTGCCGGTGCCGGTCGATGCGGAAGGCCTGGTCGTCGATGCGCTGCCCAAGCGCGCCAAGCTCGTCTACGTAACGCCGTCGCACCAGTTTCCGCTGGGCATGCCGATGAGCCTGGCGCGCCGCGCGCAACTGCTCGACTGGGCGCAGCGCCATGACGCGCTGATCATCGAAGACGATTACGACAGCGAATTCCGCTTCGACGGCCGTCCGATGGAATCACTCAAAAGCCTGGACGCTGCCGGTTGCGTGGCATACGTGGGTACGTTTTCGAAGACGATCTTTCCGGAGCTGCGCATCGGCTACGTGGTGCCGCCGGCTTCGCTGGTGGCGCCGCTGCGGCACGCCAAGCAGGTGGCCGATTGGCACAGTGAATCGCTCATGCAGGCGGCGCTCGCCAAATTCATGCTCGACGGCGACTTCGGCAAGTACCTGCGGCGCATGCACAAGGAATACGCCGTGCGCCGCAATACGCTGCTGCGGCATCTGCGTGGTCCGCTGGCACCGTGGCTGACGCCCGTGCCGTCGGCGGCGGGCATTCACATGGCGGCGCAGTTGCAGACGCCCTTGCCCGAAGCCGAACTCGTCAAGCTGGCAGAGAGCGTGGGTGTCGGGCTATACGGCACCGCGAGGATGTTTGTGGCGCGGCCGCCGCAGCCGGGGCTGCTGATCGGCTACGGCCACGTGAACGTTGCGGAGATCGACGCGGGCCTCGGCAAGCTGGCGGAGGTGCTGGCCAAGGTGGCTACCTGATATTCGCGAGGATTGGCGATTCCAAGGTGCCACTGCGGTGCCTACACTGGCTTCAGTTCTCAAGCACAGGAGCCATCTCATGGAACCCCGCCTCGACTTCTATCAAAGCAATCCCGCCGCCATCCAGGCGGTCATGGGCCTGGAAAAAGCGCTCGCCAAAAGCACGCTGGAAAAACCGCTGACTGAACTCGTGCGCCTGCGCGCCTCGCAAATCAACGGCTGCGCCTATTGCGTCGACCTGCACACCGCCGATGCCCGTAAGGGCGGCGAAGACGACCGCCGCCTGGCCACCGTGTCCGTCTGGCATGAAACGCCGTTTTTCACCGACCGAGAACGCGCCGCGCTGGCGTGGACGGAAGCGGTCACCCTCGTCGCACAAACGCGCGTGCCCGACGACGTCTGGCAGGCCGTGCGCGCACAGTTCTCCGATGCCGAGCTGGTCGACCTCACGCTGCTGGTCAGCACCATCAACACGTGGAATCGCCTGGCCATCAGCTTTCGCAAGCTGCCCGCCTGAGCGGCGCATATACTGCCTCCCACGGCGCGCGCCGCACACGGAGGCCACATGCTGCACAACGTCCGCACCCTGAGCATCAACGTCGAGCGTCACTTCGATGACGTGGCCATGTTCCTGGCCGAGCCGCTGAACTTTCCGATCTGGGCGACCGGGCTGTCGGAAGGGCTCGCCCCCGCTACGCAGGGCTCGGGCGCGGCCCCCGATGAATGGATTGCCAAGGCCGCGCCCAGCAGCGACGAAGGCAGCGTGTTCATCCGCTTCAGCCCGCCCAACACCTTTGGCATTGCCGATCACTGGGTCCGCCTGCCGGACGGATCGATCATCTACGTGCCGCTGCGCGTGGTGCGCAACGGCGCGGGCACCACTGTCTCGCTCACGCTGTTTCAGCAACCGAACATGGACGACGCGCAGTTCGACGCCGATGCCGAATGGGTGCAGCGGGACCTCGTGAAGCTGAAGACGGTGCTGGAAGCCGAATAACCGCTCAGGCCTTTTCCGCGCGCGGTGCTTGCGGCACCGTTTGCGGACCGGACGCGCCGGCGGGTGCAGCGGATGCCGGTGCTGCAGGTGATGCAGCCAGCGACGGGTCGCCCTGCGCATCCGATCCCTTCACCTGGCTCACCCAGAACACGCAGAACAACCCTGCCGCCACGGCCAGCCAGCCGTTGAGGCCATAGCCCTCGATGCGGCCGCTGGCGCCACCGGACAGCAGCAGCCCGCCAAGCCACGCCCCCACGCCAGTGCCCACCGACATCACCGCGCTGTTGGCCGAGAGGAACGCGCCGCGCACCTGCGGGGCCGGCACCGTGGTCATCAGCGCCTGCATCGGCACCATGCGGCTGGAGAGGATCACCATGAAGAACGGGAAGAACAGCAGCATGCCGATGAAGGGCCAGTCGGGCAGATGCGTCATCACCAGCACCGGGATGAACGCCAGCAGTGCGGCGCCCACGAACACGCGGCGGCGGCCGTAGCGGTCGGCCAGCTTGCCCACGGCGCGTGAGCTGAAAAACGATGCCGCGCCGCCCGCCACATACAGCCACGACAGGTTTTGCGGCGGCACCCCGTGGTTGGCCACCAGCACCGGCGAGATGAACGGAATCACCAGCATGTGCGAGCCCATCATCACGAAAGTCAGCACGAACGCACGCAGGTGGCGCGGGTTGGTGAGCAACCGCCACAGGCCCGAGAGCACCTCGCCCAACGTCTGGCTGCGATTGCCTGCCAGATGTTCGGCCAGCGGCGGAATGGTCCGCCGCGCGCCCAGCCAGATCAGCACCGTGAGCGCCGTGAGCAGGAAGAACGGCGCCGACCAGCCGAAATGCGCGCCAATGGCAATGCCCGCAGGCACGCCTGCCATGGCCGCCAGCGCAAACGACGACATCACTACGCCGGTAGCCGCGCCGCGCCGCGCGGGCGGAATCACGTCCGACAGCACGGCCATGATGATCGACCCGAGCACACCGCCCGTGACGCCCGCAAACGCCCGTGCGAACAGCAGCATGCTGTAACTGCCCGACAGCGCGCAGGCCAGGTTGGCCAGCGTGAAGAGGCCGTAGACGGTCAGCAGCAGACGGCGCCGGTCGAAGCGGTCGACATAGGTGGCGGCCAGCAGGCCGGAGGCACCCGAGCACAGCGAATACACCGACACGGCCGTGGCGAACGCCGCCGGACCGATGCCAAACGTATGCATGATCTGGGGACCAAGCGGCATCATCACCATGAAATCCATGATGACGGTGAACTGCGTGAGCGCGAGTAGCCAGAGCAACCGGCGCTCGCGCGAGGAATCAAGTAGAGGCATGAGGGCGAACGAAGAAAGAGAGGAGGCGGCGCACGCGGCTGCCAGCAGAAGGCAGTAGGCCGGCGCGCCGTGTTATGTCGAAAAACATATCTTACGATAGTTGTCGCGACATAAGAAGTCAAACTTTATTCAGCGGGATTCTGCGCCTCGTCACGTGGCCAAGGCGCGCGATGCGCTATTTCGCGCGCAGCATCCAAAGCACGTCCAGCACGTGCTGCGTCGATCGCTCGACGTGGCCGGCCCGGTGCGCGATGCCAAGTTCACGCCACAACGCCGGCCGCAGCGGCCGCATGGTGATGCGCACATCCGACGGTACGGCGGACGCCTCGTGCGGGAGCAGCGTGGCGCCATAACCGGCGGCAACGAGGCTTTTGATAGCGTCGTTGTAGTTGAGCTGGATGCGCGGCACGGGGTGATAACCGTCCGTGGCGAACCACTCGGTCGTCTGGCGCGAGAGACGTGTGGTGGCGTCGTTCAGGATCAGCGGCTGCGCGGCAAGCCACGCGGGCGTGATGCGTGCCGGACTCGTCCAGTGCGAAGGCAGGAACGCCATCACGGGATCGCGCCGCCACGGCTTGATCGCCAGCCCCGCCACCTGCGATTGCGGCAGCGCCACAAGGCCAATGTCGAGCGCGCCATCGGCCAGACCCGCCAGCGTTTCCTGCGAAGTGAGCACTGCCACCTGCACGTCGATGCCAGGGTGGTCTTGCCGGAGCACCTCCAGCGCCTGCGGCAGCAGATGCGCGATGGCGCCGGTGGAGGCGCCCAGCCGTACGCGCCCGCTCAGTCCCTGCACCTGGCGTTGGATGTCGTCCAGCGCCTGCTCGGCATCGGCGAGCAGCTTGCGCGCGCGCTCCACCATCACCTCGCCAATGGCGGTGGGCTGCACCTGCCCGCGCTTGCGTGACAGAAGTTGCGCGCCCACGCGATCTTCCAGCTCGGCGATATGCAGGCTCACGGTGGGCGCTGCCAGATGCAGGGCCCGCGCCGCGTCGGCAAACGATCCGCGGCCGGCGACTTCGACGAGGGTGCGCAGGCGGTCCAGGCTGATCTCTCGCATGATTCAGAAAAGCTGAATGTGAGGGTTGGGAAATTCAACTTTTCATATTCTAGGTCGCGCTCGAAGATGGGGGCTCGCATTCATCACCAACTTCTTTCCCTGGGAGCGCCCCGCCATGTCCACGCCCCTCGTCTTCATCGACGGCGACCAAGGCACCACCGGCCTGCAGATTCACGAGCGGCTGCGCGGCCGTGTCGAGCGGCAGGACCTGAAACTGCTGACGCTTCCCGCCGACGCCCGCAAAGACGGGCAACGCCGTGCCGAGGCGATCAACGCCTGCGATATCGCCATCCTGTGCCTGCCCGATGCGGCCGCGCGCGATGCGGTCGCAGCCATCGTCAACCCGCGCGTGCGCGTGATCGACGCCAGCTCCGCGCATCGCACCACGCCGGGCTGGGTGTACGGCTTTCCGGAGATGAGCGAGGGGCAGGCCGATCGCGTTGCGGCGGCGTCGCGCGTGACCAACCCGGGCTGCTACCCGACCGGCGCGATCGGGCTGCTGCGTCCGCTCGTGCAGGCGGGCCTCGTGCCGGCGGATTACCCGATCAGCATTCATGCCGTATCCGGCTATTCGGGCGGTGGCCGTGGCGCAGTGGAAACCTACGAGGGGCAGGAGGCAGCAAACGCGCTGCCGTTCCAGGTGTACGGGCTGGGTTTGGCGCACAAGCACACGCCGGAGATCCAACTGCACGCCGGGCTCACGCAGCGGCCGATGTTCGTCCCGGCCTACGGCGCGTATCGCCAGGGCATTGTGCTGACGGTGCCGCTGGAGCTGCGTCTGCTCAACGCCGGCGTTGATGCGACTGCGCTGCATGCATGTCTGGCAGACCACTACGCTGGCGCGCCGCATGTGGACGTGATGCCGCTGCAGGCACCGTCCGCCTTGCCGTATCTCGATCCGCAAGCGCTCAACGGCACCAACGACATGCGCCTGGGCGTGTTCGCCAACGACCACGGTCAGGTCTTGCTCACGGCGGTGTTCGACAACCTCGGCAAGGGCGCCTCGGGCGCGGCGGTGCAGAACCTCGATCTGATGCTGGCGCAGTAGTGGCAAATCGAATGGAAGGCATCGCAACATTTAATTGGTCGATTGTGGGCGACTTCGCTATCGTCAACGCCGCCCGCGTACGAACCGCCTGTTGTTGTTTGCGCCCGGGGCCGGACCAACCCATTGCCTGAATGCAACATGTCTAAGACCACGTATTACGCGCCGCATGGCGGCCATCCGCCGCAGACGGATCTGCTAACCGATCGCGCGATGTTCACCGAGGCGTACGCGGTGATCCCCAAGGGGGTGATGCGCGACATCGTCACAAGCTGGCTGCCGTTCTGGACCCAGACGCGCCTGTGGGTGATCGCCCGCCCGCTCTCGGGCTTTGCCGAGACCTTCTCGCAGTACATCGTTGAAGTGAACCCGGGCGGCGGCAGCGACAAGCCCGAGCAAGACAAGAACGCCGAAGCCGTGCTGTTCGTCGTGGAAGGCGAAGCGGAGCTGACGCTGCAGGGCAAGAAGTACACGCTCACGCCGGGCGGCTACGCCTTCATTCCGCCGGGCGTTGACTGGACGCTACATAACGTCAGCGATGCTGCGGTGCGCTTCCACTGGATCCGCAAGCACTACCAGGTCGTCGAGGGCATTCCCCTGCCGGAAGCCTTCGTGACCAACGAACAGGACGTCGAGCCGATCCCGATGCCGGGCACCAACGGCGCATGGGTGACGACACGCTTTGTCGACATGAGCGATATGCGCCACGACATGCACGTCAACATCGTCACGTTCGAGCCGGGCGGCGTGATCCCGTTTGCCGAAACCCACGTGATGGAACACGGCCTGTACGTGCTCGAAGGCAAGGCAGTCTATCGCCTCAATCAGGACTGGGTCGAAGTGGAAGCCGGCGACTTCATGTGGCTGCGCGCGTTCTGCCCGCAGGCCTGCTATTCGGGTGGCCCTGGCCGCTTCCGTTACCTGCTGTACAAGGATGTGAACCGTCACATGAACCTGACGTTGAACCCGTCGCGTTAAGCGTCGCATGTGTCCGATAAAAAGCCCGCCGGTGGTTTGCCGTCGGGCTTTTTTCATGGCCGTGACCCGTCCTGAATAAGGTTGACACTTTTTCCCCGCCAGGGAGTGAGGGTCAAGATGGACGGGCAGAAGAAGCGAACGCAGAGGGACTACACGCTGGCTTTTAAGTTGGCAGTGGTTGAGCAGGTGGAAAAAGGCGAGCTGACCTACAAAGAGGCGCAGCGACGCTATGGCATTCAGGGTCGCTCGACGGTGCTGGTATGGTTGCGCAAGCAC
>NZ_MCGB01000086.1 GCF_001699815.1 Ralstonia pickettii
TCAGCGGCACGGCATCACGTGCTCCATGACCGATGGCTACGACTGCTACCAGAATGCCCTGGCCGAACGGGTCAACGGCATCCTCAAAGGGGAGTTGCTGCTCAAGCGCCCCGCCGACCTAGAGCAGGCCGCACGCATGGTGGCGCAGGCCGTGCATATCTACAACCACGAACGGCCTCATCTGGCCTTGAAATACAAAACGCCCGATGCGGTGCATCGGGCGCTCGGAGACTGAGCACAGTGTCAACCTATGGCAGGACTTGACACCGGCGTTTCTGCCTCTGCGATTGCGCCTACTTGCGTGTCGCCACGATGAACAGGCGCGGAAACGGCAGCAGCACCGTGCCATCGTCGAGTGCCGGATAGGCCTGGGCAATCATGTCGCGATAGCGCGTGAGGAATACGGGGCGCTCGTCCTCGCTCAGCGCTGCGAGGAATGGCCGCAGCGCGCTGCCCTTGAACCATTCGACCACCGCATCGGCGCCGCCTTGCAGCGGATGCATGTACGTGGTGCGCCACACGTCGACGCGCGAGCACAGCGGCGAGAGCAGCGCGTAATAGCGGCGCGCATCGAAGCGCTCCGTCCGTTCCACCCCCTTGAGCTTGCCGGCCCACGGCCCCACAGCGGCCACTTCGCGCATCAGGCGGTGCGCCGGTTCGTCAAGGTTGTCCGGCATCTGCACAGCCAGGTGGCCACCCGCCGCCAGCTTGCCGATCAGCTTCGGCCGCTGACGAACGATCCGTATGTCCTCGTCTGCCGCGACGATCATCCGCTGGCCAAGCGGCGCCGCATCCGGTGACAAGCCTTGCAGCCCCACCCGCTCATCTTTGCCGGCGAGGTCAGCGGCAACCGCAGCCTGCTCGATGGCGCGCTCAAGGCGAGCGGCGTGATGCTGCATTCGTTCTACGAAGTGCAGCGCAGCTCAACGGCGCTCGAGTTGGTGGCGGAAGGGCTGGGCGCGGCGGTGGTGCTGCGGCTCGCGCTTCAGTAGAGCGCGTACCCGATGATCCGCACAGTCGAACTGGTCGAGCCGGAAGTGTCGCGCACGCTGGTGCTCGTCACGCGCAAGGCGGCGCAGCTGTCGCCTGCGGCGCGTGCCCTATACGACCGCATCGTCGAGGGGGCAACGCCGGCGGCCTGATGCTGGCGCAGAGGGGGCGTGTCGTCCAGCGCCCCGCTCATGCAACCGCGGCCATTCACGCACGCGAGCCGTCGTTGCCGCCGGGGTAGCTCGTATCGCCGCGCCATGCCAGCACATCGTGTGCGCTGGCTTGCCGATCCGCGCCTTGCGCATACGGATCGAAGCGATCGTACTTCCACGACAGATAGCCATAGGTGTCGGCCTGGCGATCCGCACCTTGCGTGAACGGGTCCGTCTTGTCGACGGCGCCTTGCGTATACGGATCGAACTTGGCCTGCGCGGCGGCAGCCGGTTGCGCGATGAACAGTGCGGCAGAAGCGGAAAGCGTGGCGAGCAAGGCCAGAGTAATGCGGCGGGTATGCATGGTGAACTCCTCGTACAGTGAACGTGCCGCCGGAGGCGGCATCCATTGGATCGCTGGCGGAGCGTGGCCGCTCGGATCCCACAGGTTGGTCGCGGTGCACATGCAAACCTGACACTGCATCGACGAAAAAAATTGCCGCACCAGCCTGTACCTGCAGATACGCAGGCCACGCGGCAATGGATGCAGCCTCGCGAAAAACGCGTGGACGTTGGTGCGGTCAACGGGCTGATGGCGGTGGTCATCGAGGGCCACCTGAGCGATCACGTGATAAAGGAACCTGCCGAGGCGCAGCGCCAGGAAGATCCCGATGCAGTGATGCAGGTGATCAAGTCGTATCTGCAGTCGTGCGCGCCGGGCCTCTTGCGCCGTGCGGCCGATCCCGCTAGGCTGCCGCAACGCCATCGGCCGTGCCGCTTCACCGATTCCCAGAGACCCTCGTCTTCATGTCACGACTTCACGCCACCCTCCTCGCTGCCGGCCATCGCGCTCGCGTGGATGACGTGTGCGTGCAGCCCGGGCCCCTCCCTCCTCCTGTCGTCTCGTCGGGCTACGACGTGATCGGCGCACCGCCGCCGCCACATCTGCCCGCGCTCGGCTGACTCCCAGCCGCTTCGTTTCCGGTTGACCTGAACCAGGCTCGGGCACACGCCCGAGGCAGGCGCCTGCCTGCGCGCCGGAACCCGACATCTCTATTCGACAGGTGAGTGGTATGCGTTCCATGCAAGCCGCGCTGGCAGGCTCCGGCGCGACGGTTCTATTCGTGCTGCTGTGGAGCAGCGGCGCAATCTTTGCGGAGATCGGGGTGCAGCATGTCCCCGCGTTCGCGTTTCTGGTTGGGCGCTTTGCGCTCGCGTCTTTGGTGCTGGCGGGCCTCCGCCTCCGGCGCGGGCAGTGGTGGCCGGCGCCGGGATCACGGCTGAAGGTAGCCGCCACCGGTGCATTGCTGACCGGCGGCTATTCGATTTGCTATCTGCTCGCGCTCGACTCCGGCCTCACGCCCGGGCTGCTGGCCACGGTGCTCGGCGTGCAGCCGCTGCTCACGCTGCTGGTGACCGAGCGCACGTGGTCTGCACGGCGGACGGCCGGCCTGGTGCTCGCGCTGGGCGGCCTATCGTTCGTGGTGGGCGGAGCCGATGCGCATCAGGTGCCGATGGCCGGTCTCGGCTACGCATGGGCCGCGCTCTTCAGCATGACGGTGGGCGCCATCTGCCAGAAGCGGCTGGACCAGTCGCCCATCGATACGCTGCCGCTGCAGAATGCGGTGAGCCTCGTTCTGTGTGCGGGGTTTGCTTTTGCGCTGCCCACGCAATCACTGGCCTTCACACCCGGCCTGCCCGGCATCGCCGCCTTGTTGTGGATGGGCGTGGTGATGTCAGTGGGTGCGCAGTTGCTGTTCTACCGGCTCATGCAGCGCGGCAATCTCGTCAACGTGACAAGCCTGTTCTACCTCGTGCCGCTGGTGACGGCGCTGCTGGATAACCTCGTGCTGGGGCATCGCCTTGCGCCCGTTGCAGTGGCGGGGATGGCGATGATTCTGCTGGGGTTGGCGGTGGTATTCCGGGTGCGGCGGTAGATTGGTGTGCGGTTGCCGCTAGGCGGTCGGCAACCGCACCGTCACCCGCAACCCGCTGGCACGATCATCCGGCTCGCCGAGGTCAACCTCCCCGCCGAGTCGCCGCACCACCGTACTCACGATCGACAACCCGAGCCCCGAGCCGGTCGCCTCGTTGCCGAGCACGCGATAGAACGGGTCGAACACGCGTGCGCGTTCGTCGATGGGGATGCCGGGGCCGGTGTCCTGCACGGCAATCGACACAACCTCCGCGTCAATGGCCACCGACAGGTCGATGCGACCGCCTTCCGGTGTGTAGCGGATGGCGTTGTCCACGAGGTTGCGCACCACGACGAAGAGATCGAGCTCGTTGGCATGCACGCGCGCATCGGCTTCGGTGGTGACGCCCATGTCGAGCTGCTTGGCGTCGGCAAGCGGCATGAGGTCTTCCAGCACGCTGCGGAACACGCTCTGGACGGAGACGGTGCCCGTTGGCACGCCGGTGGCCTCTTGCGCGCGCGCCAGGGTGAGGAGCTGTTCGAGCAGCCCACGGCTACGCTCGATGCCCTGGCGCAGCGTGCCAAGCCGCGCCTGCGCGTCGGGCGACATCGCGGCCTGCCCGAGCCGCTCGGCCTGCAACGACAGTGCGGAAAGGGGCGTGCGCAGTTCGTGCGCGGCATCGGCGACAAAGCGGTGCTGGGCGTCCATGGACTGTTGCACGCGCGCGAGCAGGCGGTTGATCGCCACCACGAACGGGCGCACCTCGTCGGGCACGGCTTCGGGGGCGATGGCGTGCAGTTGGCGCTCGTCGCGTTGGTCCACCTCATGCGCGAGCCGCTTGATGGGCGCGAACATCTTGCGCAACACGTGGGCGACGGCCAGCAGCAGGATCGGCACAAGTATCAGGAACGGCATCAACGTGCGCAGAGCGCTGTCGCGGGCGGTTTCGTCTCGCACGGCGGTTTCCTGCGCCACAGCGATGCGCTGGCCGTTGGCGAGCGTGCGGATCCACACGCGGTAGTCGCGTTTGCCCAGGCGTGCGGTCTGCATGCCGTCGGTCAGCACGGGCGGGCTGGCCGCAGGCACCGCGCCGGCCGGCGGCAACACCTGCACGATCACGCGCGCCTCCGTGTCCGAGACCTTGGGCGCGTCGGCCGCCTCGCCTGGTGCGGGCAGGTGGCCGGGGTCGAACATCGCCCCGACCTGGCGCAAGACGTCGTCCTGCAATTCATGCGCTTCGCGAAAAGCCGAGGCAAACGCAAAGCCGCCGGCCAGCACCGCCACCGCCACGATGATCACCGACAGCCACACCGATAGCCGCTGCTGCACGGATGCAGCCGCAGATGTGGCTGCTGTCATTGGCCCCTCGGCACCATCCATCCCACTCCCCTGACGTTCTTGATGGCCTGCGCGCCGAGCTTTTTGCGCAGTGCGTGGATGAGGAATTCGACCGCGTTGCTCGCTACCTCGTGGCCCCAGCCGTAGATACGCTCTTCCAGCTCCGTGCGCGAAAGGATGGCGCCCGGCCGCAGCATGAGCGCTTGCAGCAATGCAAACTCGCGCGCGGACAGGCGTACCGGCTCGGCATCGCCCATGCGCGCTTCGTGCGCGGCGGGATCGAGCGTCAGCACGCCATTGGTGAGCACGGGGCTCGCTGCCCCACCCTTGCGGCGCAGGACGGCGCGCATGCGGGCGAGCAGTTCAACCATCTCGAAGGGCTTGAGGATGTAGTCATCGGCGCCGCCGTCGAGACCGCGTACGCGCTCATCCACCGCATCGCGCGCGGTCAGGATCAGCACCGGGACAGGATTGTCGCGGGCGCGCAGGCTGCCGAGCACTGCATGGCCGTCCTTTCCGGGCAGGCCGAGATCGAGCAGCAGCAGGTCGTAGTGTTGGTGCGCGGCCACATCCAACGCGGTCTGACCGTTACGCACCCAGTCCACCGCGTAGGCGGCGTCCTGCAGCGCGGCTTCCACGGCCGCGCCAATCATCGGGTCGTCTTCAACTAGGAGGACTCGCATTCAGTGTCGGGTGAACGGTCAGACCGATTGCAGCGCACCGCGCCGGGCCTGCCAACTCGGCGGATTCTCCAGAGCGATGGAGGAAGATTCCGCACCAGTCTGCCGAGGCAGACTTAGACGAGCCATAGCCGCCCGGTGGCCGATGCCTTACTGCGCCAGCTGCCGCAACTTCCATTCCCCGCTTGGCTGTTTGCACAGCCACGCGGTCCACTGCTCTTTGCTGCTGCCGCGCGCGAGTTCGCTCTGCAGGCGTCGGCACGATTGGCCGGCGTCGGTCTTCGACTCCAGCGGCGTAATGGTCGCGTCGATGGCGGGCTGCTTGCCCGTCGCCGCAGACGTCCATTGGGCGGGCGTGTTGTCGGCGGTGTTCCTCAGCACATCGCCGATGGCCTTGGTGAACGACTTCAACTCCGTTGGGCTCATCGAGCCAATGATCGTGCTGGCCAGCACGTTGCGGAAATAGGCAAGCGACGGCGTGGCGGCAGCAAACAGCGCGGCGCCCGCGAAAGCGAGCGCAAGACGGCGGCGATGTGACATGGGTCCCCCAAGGATGTGACGAAAAGAAGCCTTCATCCTAGACCATGCCGCGTCGGGCTGTGGGGGCGCGCGCAGCGGAGCGTAGCTGCGACCGCCCCGCCACTATCGAGCCTTGGGCGCCTTCACGAGCACCACCGGGCATTCGGCATGGGCGAGCACCCGGCCTGCCACCGAGCCCATCAGCGCCTCGACGAACACGCCCCGACCATGCGAGCCCATGACGATGGCCGCCGCTCCCGCACCTTGCGCGTGATGCACGATGCGCTCCGGTGGAAAGCCCACGAGTGCGTGCCGCTCGAACGGCACGCCAGCCGCACCCAGGATCGCGCAGACCGAGGCCATGGCGCCGGTGCTTTCCTCCGCGTACCACGCATCAACCTCTGCCTTGCCGACGAGCGATTTGATGTCGCCGGAGAGGTCCGGCATGCAATGCACGACGTGTACCGTCACGTCGCTGCCGAAGAGCGTCTTGTCGGCAATGCAGCGGGCGGCCGCATCGGAGTAGTTCGATCCGTCCGTTGCCAGCACCAGGGTTTTCATGTGGCCTCCTTGCCGTGTGTGCCGCCGCGCCCGTGCGCGGCTGGTATCTGTTTCCACGGTAAGCGCTGCTGAAAGCGGCGCGTTGATACGAGTCAACGGAAGCACCCGGTGCGATTACGCTGTCAGCGCTTGCACAGGAAGGCAGGCAAAATGCGCAAGTTGACCCAGACGCCGCGCCCCACATGACGACCACACCATCCCTTTCCGATTACCCGCTGCAGTCGACCGACAAGCTCCGCTACGGCGACACCGACCGCCAGGGCCACATCAACAACGCCGTCTTCGCCACGTACCTGGAAACGGGCCGCGTAGAGATGCTCTTCTCGCCCGACAACCCGCTGGCGGCGCCCGGCTGCGAGTTCGTCATCGCGCAGCTCGTGCTCGACTTCCGCAACGAAATCCTCTGGCCCGGCTCCGTGCAGATCGGCACGCGCGTGGCGAGCGTCGGGCGCAGTTCGGTCAAGCTCGAGCAGGCCATCTTCCAGAATGGCGAATGCGCCGCGACATCGCAATCGGTGATCGTGCAGATCGACGTTGCCACGCGCCAATCAAGCCCCATTACCGACAGCGCCCGCCAGCGTTTGGCTGCGCTTACCGCCACCCCCGCCGGCGCTGAAGCGGAGTGACGCGCGCTGTACGCAAACGAACGCCCGCAGAAAATTTTTAACTTTGCTTGCACTTGCGCCCCTTGCCGGTGGGAAGATGGCTCTCCCGTTCAATCACGCGGAGGTGACCATGGGACTGTTGGATGAAGTGGGCAAGATCGCCGGCGCCGTCGCCGCGGTTGAAGCCGCCGAGAAAGTCGATCCGGATGCCGGCCTGCTGACCAAGGCCGTCGCCGCCGTCGCCGGTTTCAAAGGCGCGGGCGCACTGGAAGAGATGATCGAAAAGAAGGACGAAGCCAAGGCCGAAGGCGCCGAGGCAGCTCCGGAAGATGGGGCTGCGCCGCAGGCTTGATCGCTTGCAGGCTCAAAAGGATTTGGGGGACCCCGCCGGTTGGCGGGGTTTTTGTTTATTGGTGCTACTCAGCCGATGGCCACATGCCCGTCACCCTGTATTGGTACGCGTCGGAAAACTGGGGTATCTCCAAAAGCTCTTCCAGAACGTCGCTGAGCGTTGTGTCCTGCTGCCGGAGCATGTGCAGCGGGCCGGCGGCATAAGTCAACGCCTCCTCGCGCATCGACGGAATCGTTTCCTTCAGCAATTCAAAGGCTGATGCCGGTGCTGCGCCCTTTGCATAGAGCCTGCACAGTATTTCAATGGCGTTGCCCTGCGTCCAGTCGTAATCCCCACGGATAACACTCAGCAAGGTAGGAACGGCAGGTGCACCGAAGTGGTAGAAAACCTCGAAGATCGCGAACTGACGGGCGGTTAGCCAAGCACCAAGCCCAGCGAATTGAGGTGCCAGTGCGTCAGGTGGCGTATGTTCACTGCGCAGTAGACCAACGAGCGTGTCGATCGTATTGCTGCCGAGTACCAAGGCGGCCGCCGCAGCCCGTCGCTGGAATTCCTCACGGTTATGGAAGGCCGCCGCCACGTGCCGAACATGGTTGTTCTCCGGTGCTTCGGCCGTTGTCGTAACCCGCTTGCGGGGCAACATTGTCCAAATGGTCTTCAACATCGTGCCTCGTCGGTGGGATGAACTTTAGGGGATGCGCCGGTATCCGGCTTGGCGCAATGCGTCCTCAAGCCAATCACTGGCGCGAATACCGCAGTAGACGTTCTTGACGAAGAACAGGCCTGTGGCAGCTACGGTCACTTCCGGTGTTGCATTTCGGTCCAGCGTCACCAGGAGTGCGGCAATAGCGTCGACGCCGGCTAGTCGCCCCCCTTGCGCGATCAAGCCTTCCGAGAAAGCCCAGAGCGTGCCAAACACCAGCGCCGACCAATGGAAGCCGGTTCTGACCTTGCGCTCCGGGAGGATTGGGTGAGTGAAGGTATGTGTATGCAAGGTCGTTGGGGGTGCCGAGTGAGAACGCTTACGCGGTGGCGGTGGTATTACTGCCCTGCCGAAAATAAGCGCGGGCTGATGCCCGTTGCAGGATGAATGCGAGGGCTGCAAAGACAGCCAGTCGCGCGACCAACACGCCAATCGCTTGGATATAGAAGAACGACACCAGCGATACGAACACACTCAGCAGCAGAAAACCAAGGCATACCTTGCGACCCCATCCTTGTCCTTTCAGGATGCCGACGCCCGACGCGATTGCGAGCAGATTTGTCAGCACCCCGAGACCGATCAACGTCCAGTTCGCTTCTGCATGGACACCCAGCGATTCCAGCATTTGCCAGCTACGCAGTGAATTCACCGTAGAGATTAGGGAGGCCACTGCGCTGAAGAGCAGAAGCCAGCTAACGACAGTTAGGGAAATAGGTCGCTTCATGCGTATGCGATCGAGTGGAAGAGGTTTGAACGGTTGAAATGCTGGCGAAAACCGCACACATTCTCCGAGGCTGGGTTTGCAAAATCAATCGCCCTCAGTGGGGCTTCATAGTCCAGCGGCGACGAATCATCCGGTTTGTAAATTGGCTGCTGTACGGGCACGACACACAGCTCGTGGTATTCACGCAGGGTTTTTGTATTGATGAGACCGGCGCGATGCAAATCGGATGCTGTGCTGTAAATAGCCTCAGATGCGTCGCTCTTGAATCGCGTTTTAGTCATTCCAATCTCCATAGGCCAGCCGAGCAGAAATCGGACATGAACTTAGCCGCCGCTGTAGACGGTCACTATAGGAATCGGCCTCAACTGGACGCTTTGGGGCGCCACAGTTGGACTTCGGCACCTATAATCCCCACCGTCACCGCACCAACGGTGACTGGGTTTAGCAGCCCATCCCTTTTTCCCAGACGGACAGCCGCCTTTCGCGCGGCATTTTTGTGTCCGGTGCTTGTGCACGCCTATGTGTTTCATGGCGGGCCGGGCGGTGAGACCTTCGGGTCTGCCGGTAGCTGGGATAGGGCCGGTCTGCTAACGCCGTCGTCAGGCCCGCCACCCTCGTTTAGCAGCGAGCGGCGAGCCTCCCTCAACCTATCCCCGGAGGCCACATGGCTACCGCACTCAGCGGGTATCGCCCCGCGTCTTATCCTTCCCCTCCACCTTGGCGCTGCAGGCTTCCCACGCAACCGGGAGGTGCCGCATGTCGCTGACCAAAAACCGCCTCTACCTTGACGGTGCCGTCTCGGCGCGCGCGTTTCTGTGCCGCACGCACAGCGTCATGCGTGACCCTGGGCATTGCCGGCCCGGCAGGCTGCGGGAGCAGCTCACGTACTTTTCGGAACACGCGTATCCGCCGGCATTTGTGAAAGGCTTTATCGATGCCATCGACGCGTATCTGTCGATGTCGCTCGGGGGGAGCGACGTGGATCCGCACACGTGGGAGGTGTTGGCCGCCATCGAGCGACGGCAGATCACCGCCGCATAACAACAGATGGACGTATCCCCGGGGCGGGCCGGGGATGCCAGATAGGCAGCCGATCGCAGATCAAGCCGCGCGCTTGCGCTCCAGCGCCCTCTGCCGCGTAGAAAATCCGTCTCGAATAGATTGCGCCAGCGCTTGTGTTGCCTGGCTCGCGCCTTGTGCCGGCAACAGTAGGCTGATCGCAAACATCGGCAGTTCCGGCAGGCCGGCTTCGGGCCCGAGAATGTCCAGGTCCGCCGGCACCGTCGGCGTCAGCCATGCCGTGACGGCCAGCCCGGTGCGCACCGTGGCGGTGGTCGCTTCGATGTTGCCGCTCTCGAACACCGTGCGCCATTCAATGCCCTGCTCGCCGAGCGCCTTGAGCACACGGGCGCGGAAGGCGCAGCTCTCGTCCACCATCGATAGCGGTAGCGGGCGCTTCGCATGCACGTTGCCGCCGCGCGGGCCGACCCACACCAGACGCTCCACGCACAGGCAGTCGCCCGTGGCTTCGTCCACCGGCGCTTCGACCACGGCGACGTCCAGCTCGCCGCGCGCAATGCGCTCCGTCAACTCGGGCGAGGTGCCGCAGACGATGGTCAACTCCACCGACGGCCACGCTTCGGTAAAGGCCTTGAAGATCGGCGGGAAAACGGTGCCGACCAGGTCGTAAGGCACGCCCAGGCGCACCGGCCCCTGCAGCGGGCGCGCCGCCATATCGGTCCAGATTTCGTCGTTGAGGGCGAGCAGGCGTTTGGCGCGGCCGAGGAAGCGTTCACCTGCGTGGGTGAGTTCGAGCCGCCGGCCGTCGCGCTCGAACAGGCGGCACTCGAAGGCATCTTCGAGCCGCTTGATCTGCTGGCTGATGGCGCCCTGCGTGAGGTGCAGTGCGTTGGCCGCCACCGTCATGCTGGCGTTTTCGGCCACGGCAATGAAGGTACGGACGAGGGTGATGTCGAGGTTCTTGGCCATGGCGGCATTCTAGAAGCTAATGCATTGCCGCAAAAACCGCATCGTTGCTAATGGCTTGTCAGCGCACGGGGCGGGCGGATCGGTGGCCCGCTGTGTGCGGCCTGCCCCGCTGCCAGGGTCGCGCGCAACCGTGTGCCAGTGCGGAATTGCTGCATTGCAGCATGTCGCAATCGCCACCAAGGCAACGGTCTGCCAACTGCAGCGTGCGGGTTTGCTGCATGCCGTCGAGCGATGCCTCTAATGCGGGTAAGCCCGGTCGTTTGAAACAACCCGGCGCGCCTACGATGTGAAGTCGTGACCGGCAACAAGCCGGCGGCGTCGCTCGCCCATTAGAAAACCATCCGGAGACATCCATGGCCAACGATTTGCCCACCTCGGCCCTCACCTTCGATTACGTCATCGTCGGCGCCGGTTCGGCCGGTTGCGCGCTCGCCAGCCGGTTGACCGAAGACCCGGACGTGACGGTCGCGCTGCTCGAAGCCGGCCCGCACGATCATCACCTGTCGGTCTGGGTGCCGGCCGGTTGTGCGGCATCGCTGCCGTTCAAGAACAAGCGCAACTATGGATTCCAGACCGTGCCGCAAGCGGGGCTGGGCGGCCGCCAGGGCTATCAGCCGCGCGGGCGGGGGCTGGGCGGCAGCTCGTCGCTCAACGCCATGATCTACATCCGCGGCACGCCCAGCGACTACAACCACTGGGCGGCGCTCGGCTGCACCGGCTGGGGTTGGAGCGATGTGCTGCCCTACTTCAAGCGCTCCGAAGGCAACGAGCGTTTTGCCGGCCGTGATGACGACGCGCTGCACGGCGGCACCGGCCCGCTGCACGTGAGCGACCTGCGCACCGGCAACCCCATCGCACAGCGCTTTGTCGAGGCCGGCGTGGCGGCAGGCTATCGCCGCAACAACGATTTCAACGGCCCCGACCAGGAAGGCGTCGGCCCGTACCAGGTCACGCAATACAACGGCGAGCGCTGGAATGCCGCGCGCGCCTACCTGCATGGCGGGGACAAGGCCGACGCCACCTTCAGCCGCAATCGCCGCCAGTTGACGGTGTTGCCCGACACGCAGGCCCTGCGGATCGTGTTCGACGGCAAGCGCGCGGCAGGCGTGGTGGTCGAGCGGGCGGGCCGCACAGAAACGCTGCGCGCGCGCCGCGAGGTGATCGTCTCATCGGGCGCGTTTGGGTCGCCGCAGTTGCTGATGGCCTCGGGCGTGGGCCCGGCGGAGCATCTGCGCTCGCTGGGCATTCCGGTCGTACACGACCTGCCCGGCGTCGGCCAGAACCTGCAGGACCACCTCGACATCATCCTGCACAAGAAGGTCTTCAACCTGGACCTGATCGGCTATTCCGCGCGCGGCAGCGCCCGCATGCTGAGCGAGATCCTGCGCTACCGGCGCGAGCGTCGCGGCATGCTGGCAACCAACTTTGCTGAAGCCGGCGGCTTCATCAAGAGCCGGCCCGATCTGGCCGATCCCGATCTGCAATTGCACTTCGTGGTGGCCATGGCCGACAACCACAACCGCACGTTCAACTACGGCCACGGCTATTCATGCCACGTGTGCGTGCTGCGCCCGAAGAGCCGCGGCGAAGTGCGCCTGGCCTCCGCCGACACGCGCGACGCACCGCTGATCGACCCGCGTTTCCTGTCCGACCCCGATGACATGACCGGCATGCTCGCCGGCTTCCGCGCCGTGAAGAGCATCTTCGCGCAGCGCCCGCTGGCCGACCTGGGCGGGCGCGAGTTGTATTCCGGAAACATCCGCGGCGACGGCTCCGACGACGAAGCCGTGCGCGCCCTGATCCGCCAGCATGCCGACACCATCTATCACCCCGTCGGCACCTGCAAGATGGGCAGCGCCGACGACGCAATGGCCGTCGTGGACCCGGAACTGCGCGTGCGTGGCCTGACAGGCCTGCGCGTGATCGACGGCTCCGTCATGCCGACGCTGATCGGCGGCAACACCAACGCCCCGATCATCATGATTGCCGAGCGCGCTGCCGACCTGATGCGCCAGGGCGGACGCCTGACGTTGAATGTGGTGAGCGGCATCCCCGCGCAAGCAGTACCGGCCGAGGTGCATTGAGCAACAAGCCACATCCTGGCGCAAACGCACGCACACCGGTGGTTTGGCCGTTGGAGCCCTAGATGGCGCCTTGAATTTCTGTTGCAGAGAGGAAAAAGGAAGGGAAACTGTCTGAGCGAAACGAGTTTTTCCCTTCCCCTCTCTGCGACATAAATTCAACGAGTCTTTCGCCATCTCGGGCGCGCCTTTCTTTGGCAAGACAAAGAAAGCGAGTCAGCCCCGGCAGGGGATGAAACAAGGGATGGACCAACAACACCCATAGCCACCCCGCGTAAGCAAGACATTAGTTGCCAGCACTATCCGTAGGCGTATTAAACGAATCCCGCAGCAAATAACTCATCGGCACCTCCAGATTCACCCCGTTGGGCGGAATCGGCTGCTGGAACCACTTCTTGTAGAGCTTCGGCACCTCGCCATCGACAATCAGCCGCGTCATCGACTGGTCGATCAGCTTCTTGAACTCCGGGTCCTGCTTGCTCAGCATGATCGCGTACGACGACACGAGCTGCGTCTTGCCCGCCAGGCGGTAGTCGGCCGGGTTCTTGGCCGTGGCGCGCATGCCCGAGAGCAGGATGTCGTCACCGGCAAACGCGTTGGCGCGGCCATCGGCCAGCATCGCAAACGCGCTGCGCAGATCGTTGGCATCGACCACCTGCATCGTCATGCCCGTCTCGTTGAGCTTGCGTGCGAGGTCGGCATTGGTCGAGCCGCGCGCGGCCACTACCGTCTTGCCGTTGAGGTCTTCCCATTGCTGGATCGGCGAGCCGGTCCTTACCAGCATGCGGCCCTTGGTGATGTAATGCGGAATCGTGAAGGCGACCTTCTCACGGCGCTCGCGTGAGTTGTTGGTCGAGCCGCATTCCAGGTCGGCCTTGCCCGAAGCGACCACGTCCATGCGCGTGGCGGCTGTCACCGGCACGTACTGCACCTTCAGGTCAGGGCGCTTGAGCGAGGTCTTGATCGAATCGATCAGCCGCGAGCAGATGTCGATGGCGTAGCCGACCGGCTTGCTGCCATCGAGGTACGAAAAAGGAATGGAGTCTTCCCGATACGCCACATGCACCGTGCCCGAGTCGCGGATGCGATCGAGCGCCGGGGTAGCGGCAACGGCGTTGGACGGGAAGAAGGCGGTGGAAACAGCAGCGGGAACGGCAAGCGCGGCCAGCAGCCACGTGCGCGCAGCGAACGGCATCGTCAAAGGTCCTAGGAGAGGTTCGGGCTTCTAATGGCCAGCCGACCGCATCGGGGCCCTATCGACGCGGCGGTGCGCGCAATCGATTGCCAGGCGACGTCCGCCCGGCTGCGCAGCATTGGCTGGGGCGCGCCGTCACTCCCCCGGGGAATGCCAAAGCGTGAAGCAATGTCACGCGCCGCCATGGGCGCGCATTATGCGCTGAATGCGGGTATACCCTCAAGCACCTGTTCGGTGCGTGGATAAGCGGCCGGAGGTCGCGATGTGGTTTTCAGCGTTACACGAAAGCGTGCGCTCACATTTGACTGCATCCCCAGGGTGTGCTACACGGGCCACGCGCGTTGCAGCACTGCGCCCAGTTCCTGCGCGTGTCCGTCGAGCGTGCCAAACACGCGGCCATGTTGATGATGGAAGCGGCTGGCGATAAAGCGCTCGGCGTCGTCCGGGTGGGCGTACGCCAGCATCAGCGCAGCCTGTGCCGTAAGTGCCAGCCCCTGCGCGATGCGGCGTGCGGAGGTTTCCTGGATGTCGCCCGGCTGATGCAGCATCGCCTGCAGCGCGGCCAGCTCCGCACGCACGGCACGGTGGCCGTGCGCGCGCTCGCCAATGTCGTGCACCAGGCGCAACGCATCGTCCGGCGTGCGGGCGATGGCGCGCAGCACGTCCAGGCACATCACGTTGCCCGAGCCTTCCCAGATGGAATTGACCGGCGCCTCGCGGTACAGGCGTGCCATCGGGCCTTCTTCGACATAGCCGTTGCCGCCCCAGACTTCCATTGCCTCGCCGGTTGCTTCGACGGTGCGCTTGCAGACCCAGAACTTAGCCGCGGGCGTGACGATGCGCTTCCACGCTGCGGCCAGCGGATCGACATCGGCACGCTCGAACGCGTTGCCCAGTTCCATCATCAGCAACGTCGCCGCTTGCGATTCGAGCGCGAGATCGGCCAGTACGTTGCGCATCAGCGGTTGGTCGGCCAGCAGGCGGCCGAACGCCATGCGGTGGCGTGCGTGGTGCAGCGCCTGCATCAGAGCGTGGCGCAGGATGGCCGCGCTGCCGATCACGCAATCCAGCCGCGTGTGTGTCGCCATCTCGATGATGGTCGGAATGCCGCGTCCTTCCTCGCCGATGAGGATGCCTTCTGCGCCGCGGAATTCCACTTCGCTGCTCGCGTTCGAGCGGTTGCCGAGCTTGTCTTTCAGACGCTGGATCTGGATCGGGTTCTTGCTGCCGTCATCGCGAAAGCGCGGGACAAAGAAGCACGACAGCGGCCCGTCTTCCGCGCCCATGCGCGCGACTACCAGGTGCGCATCGCACATCGGTGCAGAGAAGAACCACTTGTGCCCGGTGATGGCGTACGTCGCGCCACGGCCCTCGCCACGCAAGGGCGTTGCCACCGTGGTGTTGCTGCGCACATCGGAGCCGCCCTGCTTTTCGGTCATGCCCATGCCGACGAGGATGGCGGTCTTCTGGCGCCACGGCAGGTCACGTGCGTCATGTTCGCGGGCGTAGAGACGCGGCCCCAGATCGGCAAACAGCGCGGTCTCGTTCTGCAGCACGGGGATGCTGGCGAATGTCATTGTCGCCGGGCACAGCGTGCCGGATTCGATCTGCGCCTGCATGAAATAGCCCGCGGTGCGGGCGGCCCATGCGCCGGGGCGCGGGTCGGCAAACGGCAGGGCCTGCAGCCCCTGGCTGCGCATCAGGCCGAGCAGCGCATGCCACGCGGGGTCGAAGCGGATGGCGTCGATGCGCTCGCCAGTGCGGCTGTGGGTGTGGAGTTCCGGGTGGTAGGAGTTGGCCTCGGCGGCCCACTGCAGCGTCTCGGGCGCGCCGAGTTGGTCGCCGAAGGCTTGCAGCGCGCTGGCGTTCCAGCCGCCGCCCAGACGTTCGAGCGCGCCTTGCAGCGTGGCGTCGGACGTAAACGGGTTGAAGCCGGTCAGGTCCGGGACTTGGTTGAAGACGCGGTGCGTGGCCTCGGTGGGCATTGGGGGTCTCCTGGGTCACCTTTGTTTGTGAACACATGGTAGACCCGTGGCGGTTCGGCTGCGTAAACGGACTCCGTGGCGGGTGGCTGGTTGGTCGACCGCTCGCCATTGCGCGCCGCCCACCCTCGTAATGGAAATACAAATGCGAAGAGGCGGGTTTATTTAGACCGCCACTCCACAAGCGCTTATTCATTCGAAAATTCCAAAATGATCGGCGTCCGATATTTGAGTGATAAATGGTCTCTGTGTCTCAACGCCCGGTCATGCCGTCTCAATATGCGTTCTATTAACGAGATAGCGCCGCGATATAAAGGGAAAAAAAGCCTAAAAAGCCTTGTGTGGTAACGGTTTCACCGGCGACCAGTATTGACGGATGGGGAGGCTTTTCTTAGCATCGCGTCCGGATCAATGTGCCAGTCAAAATAAATAAGAAAGGCTGCGCTGGTCTGACGGGGGATTTCCAAGGGATAACACGCAGCCATTGCACCGATTGTCGGTGCCGGTATGCAAATCCCACGCGCTATTCCCTCGTGACGGGGGAGTGCCTGGCAGCAGTCAGGCTCTGAATTTCGCAAGAACGCTCGAGAGAAAAAGCTCGCAAGACAGCGGGCCTGAACGAGGGAGAAATGCGCGTGCTCACACAAAACAGCCCGTTTGGCCGGCGTGGGGTTGCCGGATGGTCGATGTTCCGGCGTCTGGAGGCGCAGGGGCGGGAATGGCTGCGCCAGGGCCTGCTGGCCGTGCTGGCGATCTGGCTGACGGTGTTGTCGCAAGGAGCGCTCGCCGCTGCCTGCACCGTCTCATTCTCGACCAACATGAATGCGCAGAAGTCCTATGTCTTTACGGCTGCGGACACGAGCAACTGCGACCCCTTCCTGTCCGGCATTGCTTACGATTCTTCCGGCGGTACAAACAGTTCATCCGGCCCGCTCTTTCTTACGGCGACCGCCCAAGGCGGCAAAGTCGCCATCTACAGCGGTTCGGTACCGCCATCGGGGGATCCGTATACCAATGGTTTCGTTTACACGCCGCCGAGTAACTTCAGCGGCACTGATACCGCCACGTTCTACACCAGCAATGACAGCGTCACCTGGGTGCCTAACGGTATCGTGAGCATTGCTGTAATCCCAACTGCGCCGACGGTGACGGGCATTGCGCCGAACACAGGGACGACCGGCGGCGGCACCTCGGTCAACATCAGCGGCACCAATTTCACCGTCGCCACGGCCGTCAAGTTTGGCGCGACCAACGCCACCAACTTCACCGTCAACAGCGCCACGCAGATCACGGCAACATCACCGGCGGGCAGTACTGGCGTTGTTGATGTGACGGTGACCAACGGCGGCGGCACCAGTACCACCAGCGCGGCTGACCGGTTTACCTACGTGCTGCCGCCAACCGCCGGTCCGACCAGCATTACCGTGGCGCACGGCAGTACTAACAACCACGCTACGGTGGACGTCACCGGTGCAACCAGCGTGGCTGTCGGCACGCAGCCGACCCACGGCACGGCCACGGTCTCGGGCGGGTCGATCACCTACACGCCCAACCCGTCGTACTCAGGCATGGACTCGTTCACCTACACGGCTAGCAATGCGGGCGGCACGACGGCGCCGGCCACAATCACCGTCACCGTGTCGAATGCGACGGTCAACTACGCGCCGTCCTCACCCGCTGGCGGCACTGTCGGTGCGGCCTACAGCCAGTCACTGGCGTCGGCCAGTGGCGGCACGGCGCCGTACACCTATACGATCGCGTCCGGCGCGTTGCCGCCAGGGCTGACGCTGACAAGCAACGGCATGCTATCGGGTACACCAACCGCCGATGGCAGCTTCAACTTTGCGGTAACCGCCACCGACAGCAGTACGGGCACGGGCCCGTTCTCTGCCACCAGCAGCACGCTGTCGCTGGTGATCGGCACGCCAACTATTACCGTATCGCCGGTTTCGTTGACGAACGCGACGGTGGCTGCGGCTTACAGCCAGACGATAACGGCCAGCGGTGGCACAGGGCCATACACCTATGCCATCACCTCCGGTGCGCTGCCCGCCGGGCTCACGCTCAGTTCGGGCGGCGTGCTGTCGGGGACGCCCACGGCGGGCGGCACGTTCAACTTCACCGTGACCACCACCGACAGCAGCACCGGTACTGGCCCATATACGGGCAGCCGTACCTATACGCTGGTCGTCAATGCACCCACGTTGGCGCTCACCCCGGCATCGGGCAGTCTCAGTGCTTCAACCGGCGTGGCGTACAGCCAGACCTTCACAGGCAGCGGCGGTCTGGCGCCATACACCTATAGCCTTGCGGTCCATAGCGGGACGATGCCGACCGGTCTCTCGTTCAACACCGGAACCGGCGTGTTGTCCGGTACGCCGACCACCACGGGCGTGGTCAACTTCTCGGTGACTGCCACCGACCACGCAACGGGCGCGGGGCCGTACAGCACGTCTGGCACCTACACGCTGACCACCTCGGCGCCCACCATTACCGTGTCGCCCACCACCCTGAGTGCGGCGACTGTCGGCGCCGCCTACGGCCAGACTGCCGCGGCCGGCGGGGGTGCCGCGCCTTACAGCTACGCGCTGACTGCCGGTGCGCTGCCGACGGGCCTGAGCTTGAACGGCAGCACTGGCGCGATCACTGGTACGCCCACGGCGGGCGGCACCTTCAACTTCGCGGTCACGGCTACTGATGCCAACAGCTATACCGGCTCGCGCGCGTACACCCTGACGGTCAACGCAGCTACCGTCTCGGTCAGCCCGAGCACGTTGCCGGGCGGCACCATCGCTACGGCATACAGCCAGACCATGTTGGCCAGCGGCGGCACAGGTCCCTACACGTATGCCGTCACGGCAGGTTCGCTGCCGACGGGGCTGACGCTGTCCAGCAACGGCACGCTGTCGGGTACGCCCACGGCGGGTGGGGTGTTCAACTTCACCGTCACCGCGACTGACAGCAGTACCGGAACCGGCCCTTACACGGGTAGCCGTGCCTACTCGCTGACGATTGGGTCGCCCACCTTGACCATCACGCCGGCCTCGGGCTCTCTCAGCGGTGTCGCAGGCACCGCTTACAGCCGCAACTTCACGGCAAGTGGTGGTACGAACCCATACACCTATGGCTTCGTGGTGAATAGCGGCACTGTCCCCACGGGCCTTACGTGGAACGGCACCACCGGCAGGCTGGCAGGGACCCCAACCACGGCCGGCACGGTCAGCTTTACCGTCACCGCTACCGACAGTTCGACGGGGACGGGTGCTCCGTTTGCGGTAAGCGGTGTCTACACGCTTACCATTGCCGCGCCTAGCCTGACGGTATCGCCGGCCACGCTCCCCAACCCGGGGATTGCAACGGCGTACAGCCAAACCATAACGGCGGCCAACGGCACCGCGCCGTACACCTATGCTGTTACGGCGGGCGCATTGCCGGCTGGCCTGAGCCTGAACACCTCCGGGTTCCTGTCGGGTACACCCACCGCAGGCGGAACGTTCAACTTCACCATCACGACAACGGATGCCAACAGCTTCACGGCCAGCCGTGCTTACAGCGTCACCATCGGTGCGCCCACGGTCACGGTGAATCCGGCGGCCGCAACGTCGGCCCAAGTCACCACGGCCTACAGCCAGACCTTCACAGCTACCGGCGGTACCGCGCCCTACACGTACGCCGTCACCACCGGCACGTTGCCTGCGGGCCTGAGCTTGAACGCCAGCACTGGCGTTCTGTCGGGCACGCCCACTACGCTGGGCAGCAGCTCATTCACAGTGAGGGCCACCGACAGCAGCACGGGCACTGGCGCCCCGTACAGCGGTACGCGCAGCTTCACGATCACGGTGGGCCAGGTGATCGGCACCGCGCCGGCAATCACGGCCACCACCATGTCGACGGCACCGATCACGCTGCATGCAACGGCCAATGCAACCGGCGGTCCGTTCTCGTCCGTCACGATTGTCAATCCGCCTGCCAGCGGCACTGCCGTCGTCAACGGTCTGGACATCGTCTACACGCCGACCCAGACCACCTCCGGCGCAGTCAATTTCACTTATGCGCTGATCAACACGGCCGGCACGTCCGCGCCGATTCCGGTAACGGTCAACGTGAACGCCGTGCCGATTGCGGTGGCGCAGAGGCAGGCCATCACGTCGTCGGGCCAGGGGGTGAGCGTGGACTTGACCGAAGGCGCCACGGGTGGCCCCTTCACGGCGGCGACGCTGGTGTCGGTGGTGCCCTACAACGCGGGTACGGCCAGCATCGTGCAGAAGGCGATCCAGACACCGGCCGGCCTGAAGCCGCAGGCAGTGGCGGCATCGACGTACGTGCTGAACTTCACCCCGTCAGGCACCTACAGCGGCCAGGCCGTGCTGACGTACACGCTGTCCAACGCGTTCGCCACCTCGACGGCTGCAACGGTGCAGGTGAGCGTGGCGCCGCGCAAGGACCCCTCGGCCGATCCTGATGTGGCAGGTCTGATCAACGCGCAAGTGCAGGCCGCGCGCCGCTTCGCCACCACGCAGATTGACAACTACAACCGCCGCCTGGAAGCGCTGCACGGCACTGGCCGGCCACCCTCGAGCAACGGTTTGACGGTCGCCATGCCGGGCCAGCGCGCAGACATGCAAGCGCGTTGCCAGGATGTGGCCGGCATTTCCGCGCACGATGCCTGCATGCGCGGTGACGGTCAGGGCGTGCGGCCATTCGCACGCGGCAAGCGCAACGCCGATGCGGCCAGCGGCAGCACCGACAAGTCGACCGCCGATGCCGGCCCCGATCTGCCCGGCGCTGATGCCGCCAGCGCGGGCCCGGACAACACCGACCCGAATCTCGCGTTCTGGAGCGCCGGTACGCTGGACTTTGGTTTTGCCAGCGCTGGCACGCAACGCTCCGGTTTCCGCTTCACCACAGGCGGTGTGACGGCCGGCGCGGACTACCGCGTGTCCGATCAGCTCTCGATCGGGGGTGGGTTTGGTTACGGGCGTGACTCCACCGACATCGGCAACGCGGGCACCAGGAGCACGGGCGACAGCTATAGCCTCGCGCTGTACGGCAGCTATCGCCCGCTGCCTTCGTTGTTCGTCGATGGTGTGGCCGGCTTCGGCACGCTCAGTTTCGACTCGCGCCGCTGGGTGACGGACTCCAACGACTTCGCCACCGGCAAGCGCAGCGGCAAGCAGGTTTTCGCCTCCGTGTCGGCCGGCTATGAGCATCGCGATCGTGCGTGGCTGATCTCGCCTTACGGGCGCCTGTCGGTCTCGCAATCGACGCTGGATCAGTTCACCGAATCGGGCGCCGGCATCAACGCGCTGACGTATTTCGACCAGACGGTGACGACGGTATCCGGCACGCTCGGCCTGCGTGCGGAATACACGCAGAAGACCAAGTGGGGCACGTTCCTGCCGTTCGCACGGGTGGAGTACCAGCACGACTTCAATGGGCAGAGCAATGCAGGTTTGGCGTATGCCGATCTGGCATCGGCAGGCCCTGCTTATTACGTGCCGGGTACACCGTTTGGGCGCGATCGAATGCAGATCGGGTTGGGGACAAAGTTCCGGACTGGCCCGCTCACGTTTGGGTTGGACTACAGCGTGATGGCGGGCATGGGGGGCTTGCAGCAGGGGGTTCGGTTGACGTTTGCTGCACCGTTCTGAAGCAACAAGCGGTAAGCGCTAACAAAAAGCCAGCCTTCGGGCTGGCTTTTTTGCTGGGCGAAATGTCAGCGCATCAGGGTGAAGTCGAGGATACCGCCGGCTTTTCCCCAGTCAGCAAGTAATGCATCAGTTCCCGCACCGGCCGAATCGCCTGCCCAAATGGGAGCTTGCCCGCACCGCGGAAAAACAATCCGCGCTCCACATCCCCACGCAGCGCCTGCGCAAGCTTCAGGTCAATGCAGAACTGCCCGACCTTGCCAATCCCATCCCGCAGCCCGCAGGTCTGCAAACAATCGAACCCCTGCAGACAATCCCGCACCTTGGCCTTGGCCTGCAGCGCGCTTTCGCGTGAGAGATACCGCGACAACCACGGCGTCATCACTGCCCGCGCCGGCAACCCAGCCACGCTGACAAACTCGCCGATATCCCCTTGCTCCGCGCCCGTCAGCACCCGCTTGAAGCGCACGTGCGCATCGCCCTCCTCCGTCACGGCAAATGCAGTGCCGAGCTGCACCGCAGCGGCGCCCTTGTCGAGCCAGTGCTTCACCTTGGCATGCGAATCGATGCCGCCCGCGAGGATGATCGGAATCTGCTCCGCCGCCAGTCCCAGCTTGATGAACAATTCACGGCATTCATCCAGCACGCGCGCAAACGAGAACCGCTCGTCTCGCAGATCTTCGATGCGAGCTGCGCCCAGGTGGCCGCCCGCATGTGTCGGATGCTCGATCACCACCGCGTCGGGCAGCCGCGCCTTCTTCATCCACCGTTTGAGCACGACGCCTACGCCGCGCGAGTCGGAAAGAATCGGGATGAGCGCCACCTTCGGATGCTCGGCCGTCATCTCCGGCAGGTCGAGCGGCAGGCCCGCGCCCATGACGATCGCATCGGCGCCGCTCTCGCACGCCTGGCGCACCAGCGCAGGATGCGATTCCACCGCCTTCATCACGTTCACGGCGATCATGCCGTTGCCTTGGCTGCCTTCACGCGCGGCGCGAATCTCGCGGTCCAGCGCAACGAGGTTGGCGGCGTTGATGGCGTCCTTGTCGCGCGATTTCTCGGTTGCGGCGACGAGATCTGCGTGGTGATGCCGCAAGTCGATGCTGGCGATGGTGCCGACGCCGCCTTCGCGCGCCACGGCGCCGGCCAGCCGGTGCGCCGAAATACCCACGCCCATCCCGCCCTGCACGATGGGTACGAGGCTGCGCCCCGCGAGTGTGAACCGACGCTCCAGCATGACAACTCCCAGCGGCCGTGCCGCAATGCAATAGAAAAGGGATTGAGGGTCGCACAGGTGAAACGCGGCGGGGTTGCGCAAGATCAAGGCGGGCCGCGCCGGTGCGCGCCGCCGCACATTGCGTGGCGGTTTGGACTGAAATGACCCGTCGACCGTCATCTCACTGGTTTTCGTGCTGGCAACGCCGGCAGCCCTGTGCTTAAATTCAGCCTCGTTGGATGAAACAGGGGTGCCGTACGGATGGGCCGTGCGGCTGAGAGAGTCCCTTCGCACCCGATCCGGTTCGTACCGGCGTGGGAAGTTTCAGAACACCGCGTAGTCTCTGGCAGCCACCCCCTCAGTTCTTCGGGTCACGCCACCTCTCCCGGTTTCGTCCACTGCCTGCTCCACCAGGCCACAGAATCAAGGACGAGACCATGCCCCAAGCCAAAAACGCCCCCGCCGCATCGTTCGACTCGCTGCAGTCCGAGCTCGACCAGAAGTTCGCCTATCCGGCCTCCAGCAAGACGTACATCGTCGGCAGCCGCCCGGACATCCGCGTGCCGATGCGCACCATCAAGCAGACCGCCACGCGCACCGACAAGGGCGAGATGCTGAACCCGCCGGTGCCGGTGTACGACACGTCGGGCCCGTACTCCGATCCCGATGTGCACATCGACCTGCAGGCGGGCCTCGCCCCGCTGCGCGCCAAGTGGATCGACGAGCGTGGCGATACGGAAATCCTCTCGGGCCTGTCGTCCGAATACGGCCAGACGCGCGCCAACGACCCGGCCACGGCGCACCTGCGCTTCTCGCACATCTCCAAGCCGCGCCGCGCCAAGGCCGGCGCCAACGTGAGCCAGATGCACTACGCGCGCCGCGGCATCATCACGCCCGAGATGGAATACGTCGCGCTGCGCGAATCGCTGAACCTGCAGGCACTGCAAGACAAGCCCGAGTACCGCCAACTGCTCAAGCAGCATCCGGGCTTCTCGTACGGCGCGAACCTGCCGCAGCGCCCGGAAGACATCACGCCGGAATTCGTCCGTGCCGAAGTCGCCGCGGGCCGCGCGATCATCCCCGCCAACATCAACCATACCGAGCTGGAGCCGATGGCCATCGGCCGCAACTTCCGCGTGAAGATCAACGGCAATCTCGGCAACTCGGCGGTCACCTCGTCGCTGGCCGAGGAAGTGGAAAAGATGGTGTGGGCGATCCGCTGGGGCGCCGACACGATCATGGATTTGTCCACCGGCAAGCACATCCACGAGACGCGCGAATGGATCCTGCGCAACTCGCCGGTGCCCATCGGCACGGTGCCCATCTACCAGGCGCTGGACAAGACCGGCGGCGTGGCTGAAGACCTGACGTGGGAGATGTTCCGCGACACGCTCATCGAGCAAGCCGAGCAAGGCGTGGACTACTTCACCATCCACGCGGGCGTGCTGCTGCGCTACGTGCCGCTCACGGCCGACCGCATCACGGGCATTGTCTCGCGCGGTGGCTCGATCATGGCCAAGTGGTGCCTCGCGCATCACAAGGAAAACTTCCTGTACACGCACTTCGACGAGATCTGCGAAATCATGAAGGCGTACGACGTGTCGTTCAGCCTGGGCGATGGTCTGCGCCCCGGTTGCATTGCCGACTCGAACGACGCCGCGCAATTCGGCGAGCTGCACACGCTGGGCGAGCTCACCAAGAAGGCGTGGGAGCACGACGTGCAGGTCATGATCGAAGGCCCGGGCCACGTGCCGCTGCAGCGCGTGCAGGCCAACATGGACGAAGAGCTGAAGCACTGCTTCGAAGCCCCGTTCTATACGCTGGGCCCGCTTGTGACCGACATCGCCCCGGGCTACGACCACATCACCAGCGGCATCGGCGCGGCCAACATCGGCTGGTACGGCACGGCCATGCTCTGCTACGTCACGCCCAAGGAACACCTGGGCCTGCCGGACAAGGAAGACGTGCGCGAAGGCATCATCACCTACAAGATCGCCGCGCATGCAGCCGACCTTGCCAAGGGCTGGCCGGGTGCGCAGCTGCGTGACAACGCGCTGTCGAAGGCACGCTTCGAATTCCGCTGGGAAGACCAGTTCAACCTCGGCCTCGATCCGGAGAAGGCACGCGCCTTCCACGATGAAACGCTGCCGGCCGAGGGCGCCAAGATCGCGCACTTCTGTTCGATGTGCGGTCCGAAGTTCTGCTCGATGAAGATCACGCAGGAAGTGCGCGACTACGCGGCCACGCTCGACGCCAACGCCACCGCCGCCGCAGTTAACCCAACTGCGGGCATGGAAGAGAAGTCGATCGAGTTCCGCAAGAGCGGCAGCAAGATCTACAGCTAACCCACCGGTGCAATGCCAACCTCAACTTCATTCGACGTAACGATCCTCGGTGGCGGCCTCGCCGGCCGCCTGTGTGCCTGGCAACTCGCGCAGACGGGGGTGCCCCCCGCGCGCATTGCCTTGGTGGAGCGCGGTCCGCGTGACGGCAGCGGTGCCGCGGCGTACGTTGCCGCGGCCATGCTGGCGCCGCTTGCCGAAGCCGCCGTGGCCGATCGTTTTGTCGTGGACTTGGGGTTGGCAAGCCTGGCGCTGTGGCGCGATTGGTTGCCCAAGCTGCGCACGCCGGTCTTCTTCCAGGAGGCCGGCACGCTGGTGGTGTGGCATGCGGCGGACCGTGGTGAGGCGTCGTTGTTTGCCAACCACGTGCGCAATGCCGCGCCGCCCGAGCGCGTGGCCGCCGATCTGCGTGCCGTGGACGCGTCCGGCATTGCCCAACTCGAGCCGCTGCTCGCACAACGCTTCACGCAGGGGCTGTATCTGGCAGGCGAAGGTCAGCTTGACCCGCGCGGCGTGCTGGATGCGCTGGCGACCGAGCTGGAAGCGCTCGGCGTGCAACTGCGCTGGAATACCGAGGTTGTCGATCCGAGCCCCGACGCACTGGCTGCCGCCGGGCTGGGTGCGCGCCTGGTGCTCGATTGCCGGGGCCTCGGTGCCAAGCCGCAGTGGCCGCGACTGCGTGGCCTGCGCGGCGAAGTGGCGCGCATCCATGCGCCGGACGTGTCGCTCACGCGGCCGGTGCGCATGCTGCATCCGCGCTACCCGCTCTACATCGCGCCCAAGCCGGGCAATGTCTACGTGATCGGCGCGACCGAGCTGGAATCCGACGACATGTCGCCAGCAAGCGTGCGCTCCACGCTGGAATTGCTGTCTGCGGCCTACGCCGTGCACCCCGCGTTTGGCGAGGCGCGCGTGCTGGAGCTGAACACGCAGTGCCGCCCGACGCTGCCGGACCACCGTCCGGCCGTCCGCTGGGATGGCGCTGGCACGTTGTCGGTCAATGGCCTGTACCGGCACGGCTACATGATCGCGCCCGCCGTCACCCAAGCCGCGGTGGCAGCGGCGTGCGACGTGCTGGACGGCTGTGCCTTCGATACGGACGACTGCGAATGGCCCGAGCTATTCGCCGCCGCTGCATCGCCTGAACCTGTTTTGTCATGACGCTGAACGTCACCCTCAACGACCTGTCGCTGGCCCTGCCTTTGGGCAGCACGCTGGCCGACGCCATTGGTGCGGCCACGCCGCAACTGCAGATCGCGCCGCCGTTTGCCGCATCCGTGAATGGCGATTTCGTGCCCAAGGCGCGCCATGCGCAGCACGCGCTCAAGACAGGCGACCGCATTGCACTCGTGCAGCCCGTCGTGGGCGGCTAGGAGTCTTCGATGACCACTACGAACCTTTCCGCCGTGGCTGATCCGCTGCGCCTCTACGACGAAACCTTCGCCTCGCGCCTGCTGCTCGGCACGGCGCGCTACCCGTCGCCGCAATCGCTGGAAGACGCCGTGCGTGTGTCCAACCCGGCCATGCTGACGGTGGCGCTGCGCCGCCAGAGCGCGGGCTCGCCCGAGGGCGGCGCCGGCTTCTGGAAGATGCTGCGCGAACTCGGCGTGCCCGTGCTGCCGAACACCGCTGGCTGCTATTCCGCCGACGAGGCTTATACCCTCGCGCAGATGTCGCGCGAATTGTTCGAGACCGACTGGATCAAGCTCGAAGTCATCGGCGACGACTACACGCTGCAGCCCGATACACTCGCGCTGCCGGCCGCTGCCGAACGCCTCATCCGCGACGGCTTCAAGGTGTTGCCGTATTGCACCGAAGACCTCGTGCTGTGCCGCCGCCTGCTCGACGTCGGCTGCCAGGCGCTGATGCCGTGGGCTGCACCCATCGGTACCGGCCGCGGGCCCACCAACCCGTATGGCCTGCGCCTGCTGCGCGAGCGCCTGCCCAACGTGCCGCTGATCGTCGATGCGGGCCTGGGTGTGCCGTCACACGCCACGCAAGTCATGGAATGGGGCTACGACGCCGTGCTGCTGAACACCGCTGTCGCGCAGGCGGGCGACCCGGTGGCGATGGCGCAGGCGTTTGCGATGGCCACGCAGGCCGGTCGCCTTGCGCGGCTGTCGGGCCCGATGCCTGAGCGTGATGTCGCGCAGGCCAGCACGCCGGTTGTTGGGTTGCCGTTCTGGCATGCGGAAGAGAAGCAGGCATGAGTGCATCCGCCTTGCGTTTTTCCGCCGCGTGGCCGGAAGCTGCAGCCCTTGCTGCGCAGATCGTCGATCGCCATGTGGAAGCCTTCGGCCGCGCGCCGCACGCCTGGAGCGTGACCGACCACGCTGACGAAGCCACGAGCACCGCCACGGTCCTGCTGACGACCGATACGGCGCAAGCCGAACGTGCTCGCTCTGCTGGCGCCGCTGTTGTGTTGACTGCAGTGGAAGGCGATCAACGCATCGACACCGTGTACGACCGCCTCGGCACGTACCGCTTCACGTCTGCGGCGCAAGGCGATGCATTCGATGTGCGCTTCGTCGCCATCTTCGGTGCGGCACTCGCGCTGGCATTCGAACCGCGCGATGCGCTGTGCGTGGCGCGCGCGTGGATTGCCGAAGGCAATGCCGATGCCCTCGCTTGGCCCACGCAATTCGATGCCCTGCCCCGCGTGCTCGAACCAGCGTTGCCTTGCCCGACCGCAGCGGACCTTGCCTTTGCGCCGTGCCCGACGCAGCTCGGTATCTACGCCGTCGTGCCGGATGCGGATTGGGTGGCGCGCCTCGTCGCGCTCAAGGTGCCGACGTTGCAGTTGCGCTTCAAGTCGGACGACGCGCAAGCCGTGGTCGACCAGGTGCGCCGGGCAGAAGCCGCCGCACGCGGCAGTGCCACGCGCCTGTTCATCAACGACCACTGGCAAGTCGCGCTTGACGTGCACACTCAGGCGCCCGACAGCGGCATCTACGGCATTCACCTCGGCCAGGAAGACATCGACGAAGCTGACCTGGTGGCGATCCGCTCGGCCGGTTTGCGCCTTGGCATCAGCACGCACGGCTTTGCCGAAATGCTGCGCGTCGCACCGCTGAACCCGAGCTACCTTGCACTCGGCGCTGTGTTTGCCACGCCCACCAAGACCATGCCGACCGTGCCGCAGGGCCTCGGCCGCCTGTTCGCCTACGCGGCGGCCATGCGCACGCGCGAGCCGGCACCGCCGCTGGTGGCCATCGGTGGCATCGATCTGCCAGCGATGCCGCGCGTGCTGGAATCGGGCGTGGGCTGTGTGGCGGTGGTGCGCGCCATCACCCAGGCGGCCGATGTGCCGGCTGCGGTGGACGCACTGCAAGCGACGTTCGCGGCGCACGTGCGCGCGTAAGCATCGTCCGCCGCACCTCTGTGCGCCTGCGCCGCGCACCCGCGCTTTTGCTGACCTATCCTGTTCGTGCGCCGCTGCGGTTGTCGTCGCAGCGGCTTTCCAACACACGCTGCAGGAGACAAGACATGGCGGTCCAGCCCATCCCCGAGGGTTACCACAGCGTCACCCCGTACCTGAGCATCAAAGGCGCCGCGCGCGCGCTCGATTTCTATAAGCAAGCCTTCGGCGCCACCGAACTCGTTCGCATGGATGGCCCCAACGGCACCATCGCGCACGCTGAAATCCGCATCGGCGATTCCCCCATCATGATGTCGGACGAAGCGCCGGACACGGTCTGCGCCAGCCCCGACACGCTGCAGAGCACGTCGGTGGGGCTGATGATCTATGTGCCCAACGTCGATACCGTGTTTGCCAATGCCCTGAAGGCCGGCGGCACGGAAGTGCGCCCCGTGGTGGACCAGTTCTACGGCGACCGCTCCGGCACGCTTAAAGACCCGTTCGGTCACGTGTGGACGGTGTCCACGCATGTGGAAGACGTGGCGCCCGACGAGATGGCCAGGCGCATGGAGAAGTGGACGAAGGAGCAGGCGGCAGCGTCGGCCTGATATCGGCGGTGCAAAGAAAAAAGCGCGGACGAGAGCCGCGCTTTTTTTTTTGTTCCTGCGTTCTCGACTAACTGCCGCGTCGAACATATCCCATCGTTGTTCATTCGTGCCGGCCTCAGGGGCGATGAAGTCAAAGAGTGTTGAGTCTCGTCGATTTCGTGCGCGCCGCTCCGACACTGGTGGATCTGTGTGCATTTGCATCTTCCACCCTGAGTCCTGCACGATGACTATCCCTGAACAGGCTCTGCCCGAAACTACCGTCACCGCCCGCCGCCGCTCGTTCTACGGCATCAAGGTGACGGATATCACCCTACCCGGCGGCCCATGCCGCAAGGTCGTCTATCCCGCACCGCTGCCCGGCGTCATCATCTTCGTCCATGGCGTCAACTCCACCGGCGAATGGTTCGACGCCGCAGAGGAAGGCCTTTGCAAGGGGCTCAACGCCCGCCTACAACGCAACGACGAGCAGGTCGCCTACCCCAAGGAGAGCGGCAAGCTCCGCCCCATGCGCTATACAGCCGAGCTGACGGAAGACGGCTATATACGCCGCGACCTCAAAGCCAACACCTTCATTGAACCGGGCAGCGGCACCAGCCCCGTCATCCGTTTCCGCTGGGGCTACAAAGCCAGCAGCGAAGACGTCGTCCAGGAAGATGGCACCGTCCGCAACGAGCTTGCGAGTGTGGGCGGCAATATTCTGCTCGACGAGAAAAACGCCTGGGGCGGCGGTCCGTTCGTGAATGGCGCCTCCGCTCTGCCGGATCTGTTCGGCAAGGGCACTGACAGCGAAGTTTTGGGCGGTCTGTTTGAACTTCAGCACTTGCAGACCAGTGACCGCCAGATCTATAGCGCGCCCACGCGCCACTACCAGGCCTTTGCCGCGTGGCGGTTAGCCAAACTGGTCGCTCGCATCCGCGAGCTGCACCGCGACATCTTCGAACGCGATTGCCCCGTCACCGTCGTCTGCCATAGCCAGGGCAACATGGTGGGCTTGGCCTCTGCCTACTTCGGCGCCAACCATATTGAATTCGGAGCGAACAAAGAAACCGGCGCCAAAGGTTGGGGCGTAGCCGACACCTACGTCCTCGCCAACCCGCCTTACAGCCTGCGCGGTAGCCGCCTGGATAACTTCAGCCAATTTGACGGCGCAGGCCGCGTCACCTACGACGCGCGCGTTGCAGGCCTCAAGGGCTTCTTCGACATCGTGCGCCACTTCCGGGCCCGGCCCAACACTACAGCCACCACGCCGTGGATCAGCTCGGATTCAACGCGTGCCCCAAGAATGGCGACACCCCGCGCACTGCCGCACAGGACAGCGCTGACCACCAGACCAGGGGGCGCGTCTTCCTCTATTGCTGCCCGCACGACCGCGTCATCTCTGTCTCACCGGTGCAGGGCATGGGCTGGCTTGGCTTGAACGACAAGGATGTGCAAGCCACCGGGGCTCAGCGCATTCTGTTCCAACGCGTCTGGGCGCAAACCAAGCCGGGTACCCCGTACAAGGTTGGGGCAGAACCCGGCTACCGTTACCGCTATTGGCACGACACCATCGGCGCCACGCCGGCCGATGTGGGCAGCGGTTGGGATGACACCACCGGCACCTTCAAACCGCGGAACACCAAGCCCACCTTCTGGACGCCGTCCCCTGACACCGCGGGCGTTTCCTTCGCCAGGATCTGGGGCGATTCGCGCAAGAGCATTTGGGGCAAGCTGGTCGCCAGCGCTGCCGGCGTTCCAATCCAAGCCATCATGTGGGGCGGCCAAGCCGTGAAGGGCGCCACCAACGTCAATGCCGACCCAGCGGATGACTGGGCCGTGCTGGTCAATGCCCCCAAGGTGCCCGGCGGCGGCATCGTGCCCCAAGCCGTCTACCTGCCGCACGGCGCGCCTCGACCCGGCGAGACCTCACATCCGGATGGCGTGCGCACCATCGGCCCCTTCAACGCGCACAAGGAATCCGCCAGCGATGCGCTGAACCGCAAGCGGAGCATTCCAGAAGGCCAGTTCGACCCCTACGCCGAGCAACGCAAGACCGGCCACGGCAATGCCGCCAGCGAAGCCGCCATGCGCTACGACCAGAACGCCGGGGTGCGCCAGCGCGCGCGGCGCGAACTCTACAACGACGACGGCTTCCTCAGAAAGGGCGTGCTCTTTGCGGAAGACGACGTCGAGAAGATGAACGCCGCACAACACCACACCTTGCGCGGCACCACGTTTGGCGCTTTCGAACAGCAAGAGCGCACGGCGCTGATGAAGGACGGCGAAGACGCGCAAGCCACCAACCACTCCACCATCCTCACCAACGCCATGCATGCCGAACATGTGCTCGCGTATGACGTGGACGTGGGCTTGTGCCACTTCGATGAGTTGTTGATGAACCAGTTGCGGCGGATGGCGGATTGGCGGTGGTGTGAGCCAGTAGACAAGGACGAATACCCGCCGGGGCGCGATCCCAAGAACGACAGCGAGTTCACGTACTACGGCACGAAGGCAGCGCTCTACGACAACGGCCCGTTGGAGCAACACAAAAACCTAGCGGCTATCAAGGGCGCTGTCAGGGCTATTGGCATTGACGACGCGCGAAATCCCGGGCGCTTAGATGCGTACCACACGTCGCCAGACGGACCACGCTACGCCTGAGGAACCCACATGCGCGATTCATTTCATCTCATCGCTTATCGGCGTGCCGTCACCCACGTGCTCGCAGCCGCCTGCTTGTTGCTTTCTGCCTGTCAATCCGGAGTCCAGATGCCCAATAACAAAACCTACTACCGCCAACCCATCGCCTGGCCGCGCATGCAAAAGCAAGCACAACAAGGTGATCAGGGCCAGGCCCCCGCCGCAGTCCTGCTGGGGGTGCAATGGCTTAACCCGCTGATGTGGCGGGACTACCCAACCCAATGGAATCTGCTGTGGGCACAAGGGCTCGCACAGCCCAATGACGACGACCTGCAGGCGAAGCGCTTCAAGCTGGGCGATGCAGTGGGGCAGCTGACGCTCGGCTTGTCGCGCCATGAACGATTGGAGGATTTTCCACATGTAAAGCGCGACAGATTCGAGTCGGCATTGAGCAAATTGATTACCGCCCCACTGCTCACCTTCAACGACTACCTGGAGGACGCGAATTATTTCTATTCCCTCAAGCGGGGTACCAGCCGCCCTAACTACTTCGACCCGAACGTGTTCTTTGGCTTGCCGCGCGAGTGGTTGAACACGCCAACCTACCTTGACGACACTCACCCCAGTACGGGACAGAAAGACCTTCTTGAAGAGCAAAAGGCCATGGGCATGCCCGCGCCCAGCATCCTCGCCTACGACGCCGCCCATGCCGAAGAACGCATGCGCGACTACTGGGTCACGCTGCACAAAGACGACAGGGGTAGGACCGTACGCGGTACGCGCGTCTTTCCGGAAATGATTATTGGCGAGCGCACCCTGTCACTGCAGGCAGTGCGGCGGCTGGTGTTTCACGAGATCGCAAGCGACGCCCAAGCCAAAAGCATGCTGCTCAACCCCGAAGGCAGGTTGCCCAACGTCACCGTGTCGGCAGGCGACACCAACGTCGGTTTCTACAACCTCCAAGACGCCCTCAAGTTCTTGGCGCAACACCCTGACAAGCTGGCGTGGGTATGGAACGTAGACGCGCCCAACTACCCCATGGGCGAGCAGACCAACGAAAACACCGCCCTGTTGATCCTCGGCCACCCGAGCGCCGACTGGGGCTACACAGCACTGGCCTCGTTCTACACCCCGCATCAACACCAAGGCGCCATTGGCAACAAGGCGGCCAACCCAGGTGGAGCATGGACCGGTCTCATGCAAGCCGTGCAAGCGCAGGCCGCAGAACAGCATCCGGTCGAGCGCGTCTACTACGACGTGCCAAAGCATGCCGACAATGTCACTTCCTTGATGCGGCCGTTGCGCGCCGCTATTCACCAGCAGTGGCCCGACCTGGACCAGATCGCCAACGTATATAGCGTGGCGGAGCACATGGAGGGACCGGCGCGGGCAGCCAGCTTTGCCGTCAATGCCGCGTTTGCGGCGGCGTATGCCGACCAGAGCGGCAAGAGTGCTGTCGTCACCAGTGTGGCGGATTCCACCGACAGCTGGGCAGTGCTGATTGGGCCGCCGCCGGGTTGGCAGCCCAAGCCGCCCGTGACGTACTGGCCGCGCGCACGAGGCGAGAACCGGGCGTACTGGGCTTGGTTTGGGGAACGGACCGACGGCAATAAGGCCAACGTTCAATGAGCCCGGTACGAGACAGGTTCAGCGCGCCTGACACGTCACCTGCACATTGTTCACATCGCCATTGACCGTGCCGCTGCCATTCGTCACCACGCAGTTGGCCGATGCGGGCTGCGTGCTGATCGTCACCACATAGCTGCCGTCGAACGGCACCAGCCCGCCAAACACGAACGGGCCGTTAGCGGCCAGCGTGAGCGAATCGCGGCCGTTGTTGAGCAATACGATCGACTGCCCGCCGGGCAGTCCGGACAACGTGCCGCCAATCGAGAAAGCGCTGCCGATGGGCGAGCCCAGGCTGATGTAGCCATTGCAGGCACCGAGCAGGGCGCACAGCGCTGCCACTGGCAGACAGCGCACCAGCGGGATCGGCAGGCGTTTCATGGCGGCTCCCCTGATCAGTCTTCCTCGACATCCACGTCGAGTGAACGCGGCGCTGCGAGCGGTCGCGGTGCGAACCCGTGGTTCAACGGACCCGCCCCGCGCCCAAGGGCCAGATGCCGGCCCGCGCCAATTGCGTGCAGCAGGTAATCGAGCGAGGCTTCGATGGCCGCTTCCAGCGCATCGCCACGCGCCAGATGTGCGGCAATGGCGGCCGACAGCGTGCAGCCCGTGCCGTGCGTGTGCGGCGTGTCGATGTAGGTGTGGGCGTAGATGCGCTCGGCGCCGTCGGCGGTGACGAGCACGTCTTGCAGCACGCCGTCTTCGCTGGCGGTAGACGCGCCGGCCAGATGCCCACCCTTGAGCAGCACGGCGCGGGGCCCAAGCGCCAGCAGGTCGCGCGCGGCGGGCAGCATGTCGTCGGCGGTGCGCACCTCGCGGCCGAGCAGCGCGCTGGCTTCCGGCAGGTTCGGCGTGACAAGCAACGCGCGCGGGAACAGCCATTTCGCCATCGCCTGCGCCGTGGCGTCGCTACCAAGCTGCGCGCCGCTGGTGCTGACCATGACCGGATCGACGACGAGGTTAGCGATCGGGTGGCGGTCCAGCGCCGAGAGAATCGCTTCCACCACCTGCGGCGTGCCGAGCATGCCGGTCTTGGCGGCGTCCACGCCAATGTCGCTTGCCACGGCGTCGATCTGCGCGGCGACGATGTCTGGGGTGAGCGATTCCACCGCCGTCACGCCCAGCGTGTTCTGCGCGGTGATAGCGGTGATGGCCGACATGCCGTAGCAGCCGAGCGCGGCAAACGTCTTCAGGTCAGCCTGGATGCCCGCGCCGCCGCCGCTGTCCGAACCGGCGATGGTGAGCACGCGCGGCACGTGCGAGGCGGGAGCGGCAAACGCAGCGAGGGTCGGGTCGGTGATCGTCATGTCGTGCGAATGTTTGGGGGGTGTTTCGCACTATAGCGCTATCGCGGCCGGATCGATGTGCGGGGTCCTGAACCTGATTGGCGAGGGTTTCCGCCTCAAGCGCGAGGCTCAGACCGTGGAACGCGACGGTTTTTGGCTCGAACGCGAGGCTCTGACCGTCGAACGCGACAGTTTCAGCCTGACACGCCAGGGTCGCAGGATGGGACGCCGTGCCTTCAGGCTCGAACGCAACGTCCGGCCGCTCGAGCTGCAGACGGCGGCACTTCAGTCCATCAGGTCGGTGTAATCGGCGGCGGCGTAGCGTTGGGCGCGTTCCCACGGAGCCGCGGCGGGCGCCGGCAATGCCGTCACGCGCGTGAGCTTGCGTTGCGTGCCGGTGGCGTTGCGCGATTCCACGCGACGCGGGTATTGGCCGGCCACGTCCCAATCGACGGTGACGGTGCGCTCGCCCCGCGTCGCGCGGTAGGTCTGCACGCCATTGCGTACCGGGCCTTCGGCACGCATGCCTTTGAGCGCGGCCGGGTCGAGCAGGTGATAGGCCGTCGCCCACGAGCCGTCGAAGCCGATGTTGGAATATTCGGCCGGTTCCACGGCGTAGTTTTTCTGCTGCGAGGCGCTCACCACGCGCACGGTCAGCGCGCCCTTGGCGTCGCGCTCAATCCAGCGCGGGGCAGTGTCGGTATCGGCGTGTTTGTGGCCGGCGTGGGCATTGGCGTGGTCATGCTCGGCGTGCGCCGACGCGGGCGGCAGTTCGCGGGCGATCCAGACGCGGTCGCCCTGCCGGTAGACGCGCTCGGCAAAGCGGACGTCGCGCTGAATGCCGTCGGCGCCGAGCGACGACAGTTGGTGTTCGACGCGCAGGGCGGTCAGCGAGTTGGACGAAGCCGGCCCGGCGGCCTGTGCCGTGGCAGCGAGCGCAGCGAGGGCAAACGAAAACAGAATGCGGACAGATCGGGTCATACGAATGCGGTCAGGCTGAAACGAAAAAAGCGCATGCCGATTGCCACGGCATGCGCATCAATGGAAACGCAGGAATCAGAGGCCCATGGCCGTCTTGACCACGCCGAACACTTTCGTGTTGTCCAGCGTGCCCTTCAGCGGTGCGCTGCCCGGACCAGAGGAGAACAGCATCACATCCCCGCCGCCGTGCGTTTCCGAACCAGGCGTGCCGAGCTGCACACCCACTTCCTGGAGGTAATCGTCTGCAGCCGTATCGACCGCGGCCACGTTGTCGCGGGTGGCCTTGCGCGTTGTGCCGCCGTTGCCGAATACCAGCGTGGTGTACGGCAGGCCGTCGGCGGCCAATTGCGGCTGGCCGGTCTTGATGTCGTTCGACACGCCGAGGATCGGGTTGCCTTTGCGGGGGTAGCCGTTGATCGTCATCGTGTGGTCGTGGTCGGCTGTGACGACGATGAGCGTGTTCGACAGATCCGCCGTGCCCAGCGCACGCTTGATGGCTTCGTCGAATGCGCCGGCATCTTCCAGTGCGCGCTTGGCATTGGTGCCGTGTAGCGCATGGTCGATACGGCCACCTTCCACCATCAGGAAGTAGCCCTTGCCGTTTTTCTGCAGCACGCGGATGGCCTTCTCGGTCATGTCGGCCAGGCTGGGCTCATCCACATTGTTCTTCTTGCGGTCCAGGTCGTAGTTCATGTGGTCCAGGTTGAACAGACCGAGCAGCTTGTTCGTCGTGGCCGGGTTGACGGCCGTCAGTGCCGTGCCAGTGGTCACGTACGTGTAGCCGGCGGTCTGGAACTGCGCGGTCAGGTCGGTCGTGTCGGTGCGCTTGCTGCCCGTCGTGCCTTGCGGCAGGTAGTGACGGCGGCCGCCGCCGAGCAGCACGTCCAGGCCATCCTTGAGCGCGGCGTTGTACAGCGCGTTGCCAGGCGTGCCTTGCGCGGCGATTTGGTTTTCACCGTCGCGGTGGCAGATGTGCGAGTACGTGGCGGCCGGCGTGGCGTGCGTGACGCGCGTGGTCGTGACCGCACCCACCGACTTGCCGGCACCCTTGGCCAGCTCCAGCAGCGTCACGGCCGGCGTGCCGTTGTTGGCTGGGCACGTGCTGTCTGCACCGCTCACGTAGCCCTTGCCCGTGGCATCGCTGGCCTTGGTGTCGGCCGACATGGAGATGACTTCGTTGTTCATCTTCACGCCGGTCATGTATGCCGACATCGACGGCGCGCTGTCGGTGGTCTGCGCATCGTTGGAGTACGTCTTGATGCGGGCCGTGCGCTTGAGCGATTCCATCGTCAGGCGGCCGGCCTCGCCCACCTTGTAGATGCGCGTGGCAGTGACGGTGGTTGGACCCATGCCATCGCCCAGGAAGAAGATCACGTTCTTGGCTTCACCGGCGGCGTGCGCCTGGGCGCAGGCAGCGGCTGCCAGTGCCAGCAGGCCGGCGCGGAAGATGCGGTTCGATTGCGTGTTCATGATTGCCCTCTCCCTCTTACAGACCCACGGCCTGCTTGATGAGGCCGAAGACCTCGGTGTTGTCCATCGTGCCGGTAAAGCGCTCGGCACCCAAGCCGCGTGCGCCGATGAAGACATCGGTGCCGCCGTGCGTTTCGCCGCCCGGTGCAACCGGGATCACGGCTTCCTGGTGGTAGCTCTTGTCGTACACGGCGGCATCCGTCAGTGCGCCGCGCGTGGCCGGGCGGTTCTCGCCGGTGCCGAAGCCGATGATCGTGAACGGGTTGCCGCCGGTGTCGGTGGCGTTGGCGCCCGTCACGTAGTTCTTCAGCAGGCCGAGCACGCCGGGGTTGCTGTCGCTGGTCGGGCCCGTGCGCTTGGCGTAGCCGTTGAGCACCAGCGTGTGGTCGTGGTCAGCCGTGACGACGATCAGCGTGTTCTTCAGGCCCGGGTCGATCGTGTTGAGCTTGTCGATCGCGCCGCGGATGGCGGAGTCGAACGCCACGGTGTCCTGCAGTGCCTTGCGGGCGGTGGTCTCGTGCAGCGCGTGGTCGATGCGGCCTCCTTCCACCATCAGGAAGAAGCCCTTCTTCTTGGCGGCGAGCACGTCGATGGCCTTGTTGGTCATCTCACCCAGGCTCGGCTCCTTGCTCGGGTCGCGGTCCAGGTCGTACGACATGTGGCTGCTGGTGAACAGGCCCACGACCTTGCCGTCGGTGGCTTGCAGCGTGTCGAACTCGGCCTTGTTGCTGGCATAGCGGTAGCCGCCCGCCTTGAGTTCGGCGATCAGGTCACGGCCATCGGTGCGTGCGCCGCCTGCGGTGGTCGGCTGGAAGTGCTTGCGGCCACCGCCGAAGACCACGTCCACACCATCGCCCAGCGCAGCGTTGAAGCCCTTGCCGGCCGGCGTGAGTTGCGCGGCGATGGTGTTCTCGCCGTCGCGGTGGCAGATGTGCGAATACGTAGCGGCCGGCGTGGCGTGCGTGATGCGCGTGGTGGTGACCACGCCCGTGCCGTAGCCCGCGGCCTTCATCAGTTCGAGCAGCGTCGTGACGGGCTTGCCGTTGCCGCTCGGGCAGGTGCTGTCGGCGCCCGAGAGGTAATCCTTGCCGCCCGCGTCATAGGCCATCGTGTCCGGCGACATCGAGATGACCTCGTTGTTCATCTTCACGCCGGTCATGTAGGCCGACATCGACGGCGCCGAGTCGGTCACCTGCGCGTTGTTCGAGAACGTGCGCACGAAGCCGGTTTCCGGCAGCGTGTCCATGGTCAGCTCGCCGTCTTCGCCCACCTTGTAGATGCGCGCGGCGGTCATGGTGGTCATGCCCATGCCGTCGCCCAGGAAGAACACGACGTTCTTGGCGGGCGTGGTGGGCGTACCGGCGTCGGGCGCTGCGGTGCCGGCGTTGCTGGATGTGCCGTCGCTGCCGCACGCTGCCATGGCGAGCGCGGCTGCCACGGCGGCGGCGTACTTCGTAAGTTTGTGGTTGTGCATCGTTGGCTCCCTGAACGATGCCCGGCACTTTGGAGGCCGCGTGTTGCATGTCCGTGATGCGGGTGCGCCACTTCCTAACCGGATCGCAAGGTTCGCCTCTGACAGCGCATTGACACTGCGGCGTGGTGCACGCTACGGAGGGTCGATTGCCTGAGCAGGCAACCGGTCCCGGGCCAGCAGGCGGCGCGATACGATGCGGCATCTGCGATTCGGCCCGCGCTTTCCATGCTCACTCGCCAGTTCGTCAGCCATGTCACGCTGCGGCGCGAGACCGTTACCGCCTTCGACGCCGATCCGTTCAGCCTGCCGGCCGTGCGCGCCCTCAATACGCTGGAGTTGCATCCCAAAGTCACGTTCCTCGTTGGCGAAAACGGCTCAGGCAAATCCACGCTCATGGAGGCGATTGCCGTGGCGCTCGTCTTCAACGCCGAGGGCGGCTAACTTCCACTTCAGCACGCATGCGTCGCACTCCGAGCTGCACGCGCATCTGCGCATTGCCAGGGGCTTTCGCAAGCCGCGCACCGAGTTCTTCCTGCGCGCCGAGAGCTTCTTCAACGTGGCCACGAATATCCAACAGATGGATGACGAGCCCGGCCTGGGCGGGCGCGTGATCGATGCCTACGGCGGCCGGTCGCTGCATGCGCAATCGCATGGGGAATCGTTTCTCGCGCTGCTGATGAACCGCTTCGGCCCGAACGGCCCGTACCTGCTCGACGAACCGGAGGGCGGCGCTGTCACCGCAGCGGCAACTGGCGGTGCTCTCGCGCCTGCATGGTCTGGTGCAGGCGGAAAGCCGGTTCGTGATCGCCACGCACTCGCCCATCCTGATGGCCTATCCCGACGCGTGGATCTACCAATGTGACGGCGGCGGCATCCGGCGCATCGCCTACGAAGGGACCGAACACTTTGAGGTCACGCGGGACTTTCTGGCGAATCCGCAGCGGATGCTGAATATGCTGCTGGAGCAATGAACGGCCGTGGTGGCGGACGGCCGAATCCGCTACAATCCAGCCCATTCCGAGGAGCGTTGCAACGACCGGCCCAAGTTCAGACGGGGCGGCCGCCAGGCTCGGAAGTTCAAACGGCGCTCGCAGTATCGTGGCTGACACGATGGCGAGAACGCTTCTATCCGGGGCCCCAGCATGGGCCCTGTCCCAGTGGTCATCTCCCCGCGTGCGGTCACCCCTCTTTTTCGGAGTGATCCAATGAACGCTGTCACCGATCTGAAACACGACTACCTCGTCGCCGACATCAAGCTGGCCGACTGGGGCCGCAAGGAAATCGCCATTGCCGAGACCGAAATGCCCGGCCTGATGGCGATTCGCGATGAGTTTGCCGCGAGCCAGCCGCTCAAGGGCGCGCGCATTGCCGGCTCGCTGCACATGACCATCCAGACCGCCGTGCTAATCGAGACGCTCAAGGCACTCGGCGCCGACGTGCGCTGGGCCTCGTGCAACATCTTCTCGACGCAGGACCACGCTGCCGCCGCGATTGCCGCAACGGGCACGCCGGTGTTTGCGTTCAAGGGCGAATCGCTCCAGGAATACTGGGACTTCACCCACCGCATCTTCGAATGGGCCGATGGCGGCACCCCCAACATGATCCTGGACGACGGCGGCGACGCAACGCTGCTGCTGCATCTGGGCGCCAAGGCCGAGAAGGACGTCTCCGTGCTTGCCCATCCGGGCAGCGAAGAAGAAACCTTTCTGTTTGCCGCCATCAAGGAAAAGCTGGCCAAGGACGCAACGTTCTACAGCCGCAACCTCGACGCCATCAAGGGCGTGACCGAAGAAACCACCACGGGCGTGCACCGCCTGTACCAGATGGCCCAGCGCGGCGAACTGCGCTTCCCGGCCATCAACGTCAACGACTCGGTCACCAAGAGCAAGTTCGACAACCTGTACGGCTGCCGTGAATCGCTGGTCGACGGCATCAAGCGCGCCACCGACGTGATGATCGCCGGCAAGGTGGCGATCGTGGCCGGCTACGGCGACGTGGGCAAGGGCTCGGCACAGGCACTGCGCGCACTGTCGGCGCAAGTGTGGGTGACCGAGATCGACCCGATCTGCGCGCTGCAGGCCGCCATGGAAGGCTACCGCGTGGTCACGATGGACTACGCTGCCGAGCACGGCGACATCTTCGTGACCTGCACGGGCAACTACCACGTCATCACGCACGATCACATGGCCAAGATGAAGGACCAGGCCATCGTCTGCAACATCGGCCACTTCGACAACGAGATCGACATCGCCTCCGTTGAGAAGTACCAGTGGGAAGAGATCAAGCCGCAGGTCGATCACGTGATCTTCCCCGACGGCAAGAAGATCATCATCCTGGCCAAGGGCCGCCTGGTGAACCTGGGCTGCGCTACGGGCCACCCGTCGTACGTGATGAGCAGCTCGTTTGCCAACCAGACCATCGCGCAGATCGAGTTGTGGACGGAAGCGGTGAAGGGCTCGAACAAGTACCCGGTGGGCGTCTACACGCTGCCCAAGCACCTGGACGAGAAGGTCGCGCGCCTGCAACTCAAGAAGCTGAACGCGCAACTGACCGAGCTGACCGACCAGCAAGCTGCGTACATTGGCGTAAGCAAGGAAGGCCCGTACAAGGCTGACCACTACCGCTACTAAGCCGTACCTGCCGGCGGCAATCTCCGCCGCCGGCATTCAACCCGAGGACTCCCCATGAGACTGCTCGCTGTCTGGGTCATCAACGCGCTGGCGTTGCTTCTTGTCGCCTATCTGCTCAAAGGCATTCACGTCAACGGCTTCGGCTCCGCGCTGATCGCGGCGCTCGTGCTGGGTCTGGTCAACACGCTGATCCGCCCGATCCTGGTGATCCTCACCCTGCCGGTGACGCTGCTCACGCTCGGGCTGTTCATCTTCATCATCAACGCGCTGCTGTTCCTGTTTGTCGGCAACCTGCTGGCGGGCTTCCAGGTGGCCAGCTTTGGCGCCGCGCTGCTGGGTTCCATCCTGTACAGCGTGATCTCGTGGCTGCTCTCGAGCCTGTTGCTGCGCGAGGCTTAAGGTTTCTGTCATGCAAGACCGTCAATTCAGTTTCGAATTCTTCCCGCCCAAGACGGCGGAAGGCGCCGAGAAGCTGCGCAACACACGCGCGCAGCTTTCGCCGCTCAAGCCGCGCTTTATTTCCGTGACGTTTGGCGCGGGCGGCACCACGCAGCAGGGCACGCTCGACGCCGTGGTGGAAATCCAGCGCGAAGGCATCGAGGCGGCGCCGCACCTGTCGTGCGTGGGCTCGTCGCGCGAGAGCATCCGCGGCATTCTCAACACGTATCGCGAGCACGGCATCCGCCGCATCGTGGCGCTGCGCGGCGATATGCCGTCAGGCATGGGCGAGATCGGTGAATTTCGCTTCGCCAATGAGCTGGTCGAATTCATCCGCCAGGAAACCGGCGAGGCGTTCCACATCGAAGTGGCGGCGTATCCGGAATACCACCCGCAGTCGCGCTCCGCCCGGCACGATCTGGAGAACTTCGCCCGCAAGGTGAAGTCCGGTGCGGACTCCGCTATCACGCAATACTTCTTCAACGCCGACGCGTATTTCCAGTTCGTCGACGACGCACGCAAGCTCGGCGTGGACGTGCCCATCGTGCCCGGCATCATGCCGATCACGAATTCGTCGCAGCTCATGCGCTTTTCCGAGATGTGCGGTGCGGAAGTGCCGCGCTGGATCGCCAAGCGCCTCGAAGGCTTCGGCGACGACCGTGAATCGATCCGCGCCTTCGGTCTGGACGTGGTGACGGCCATGTGTGACCGCCTGCTGCAAGGCGGCGCGCCGGGCCTGCACTTTTACACGCTCAACGCCGCCGGCTCCACGCGGGCGATCTGGCAGCGGCTGGGCCTGTAACCAGCAAGAGCACAGCAAAGGAGATCGTCATGGCAGCCGCACCCGATCCGCTGATCGCCTGGTTGCTTGACGAACTCCGGCCGCTCGCGGCACAGATCGGCGAGATCCGCGCCCGCCGGATGTTCAGCGGCGCGGCGCTGTATTACGACGACATCGTGTTTGCGCTCGTGCTGCGCGGCACGTCTTACCTGCGCGTGGACGACCTCACGCGCGAACGTTTTCTCGCTGAGAAATGCACGCCGTTCAGCTACGAGCGCAACGGCCGCACCATCAGCATGACGGGCTATCTGAGCACGCCGGCAGAGGCGCTCGATGGTGGACAGCCATTGCGCGACTGGGCGCGGCTGGCTATTGAAGCGGCGCTGCGTGACGCGAATGCCAAGGCGGCCAAGCCGAAGCGCGCCGCAGCGAAGACTGCCAAGGCGCCTAATGTGCCCAAGGCAACAAAGACAACGGCGACCAAGAAGGTCGCCGAAAAAAAGACAGCCAAGCGCTGAACCCTCAGTACAGCGTGGTCTTCAGGCGCTCGGGCAATTCGCGATCATAGGCGTCGCCATCAAATGCACCACCGCTGATGTGCTGCAGGATCTTGCCTGCGGTGGGTACGGCCGGTTTGTTTTCCTGCGCGCCGCGTTCCCACAGCTTTGAGCGCACCAGCGCCTTCGAACAGTGGAAATACACCGTCTGCACCTGCACGAGGATCACGCTGCGCGGCAGCCTGCCCTGCACCGCAAATGACGCGAGCAGCTCCGGATCGGCCGAGATGGTGGCTGTGCCATTCACGCGCAATGTTTCACCCACGCCCGGCACGATGAAGAGCACCGACACGCGGCCGTCTTCGACGATGTTGCGCAGGTTGTCGATGCGATTGTTGCCGGGTCGATCGGGAATCGCCAGTAGGCGTTCGTTCAGGATGCGGACGAAGCCCGGCGCGTCGCCCTTCGGCGAGGCATCCGTGCCCTGCGCGCCCACCGATGACAGCACGATGAACGGCGACGCCTCCACGAACGCGCGGTAGTCGGCGTTCAGGTGGTCGATCTCCTTGAGCAGCGAGCGCGGGTTCGGGGCGCCATACACCGCTTCAAGGTCGGCAAAGGTTTTCAGCGTGTGGGACATGGTCTTCCTGTGGCGGATTAAAACGCGCCGCACTCGGTGACGATGCAGTCCATCGCGATGTCGTGCGATTGCGGTGCGATGGATTCCACGCGGCTCACTTCGTATGCCACGCCAATCGTGCGGGGGCGGTGTCCGGCGGCATGCAGCGCAGCGAGCGTGCGGTCATAGAAGCCGCCGCCGTAGCCAATGCGATAGCGCTGCGCGTCAAAGCCCACGCAGGGGATCAGCAAGGCATCGGGCGTTTCCGTCTCACCCGAGCGGGGGATGGGGATGTTGTACGCGCCGGGCGTCATTTCACAATTGGGCGTCCATCGCCGAAACTGAAGTGGCGAAACTTTGTCAGTCACTACAGGCAGCAGTGCATGGCGCGTGGCGTCGGCCGCCAGCCAGTGGTCCAGCACGGTCAACGCATCGAACTCTCCCTGCGTTGGCCAGTAGGCGGCCAGGCGCTTGACGGGCAGTGTATTCAGCAACCCAGCCAGGTGATGCGCCAGCGCAGCATCGTGGGCAATGCGATCCGGCAGCGCGGCGCGTGCATCGAGCAACATGGTGCGCAGCGTGCGGCGCGATTCGATTGGCGTGGTGGGATTGGCCGGATCGTGCGGGTTGCCTAAGGCTGGCATGGGATAATTCGGCAGACCTAACAGTGATTGGATGGGGCAGGAGATGACATTGAAGGCCAAGGCAGTATATCGCGCGGTCGCGCTGGCTTTTGCGGGCGTGGTGGGCATGAGTGTGGTCGGCCCGACGCCGCTGGCGGTGGCCGCAAAGCGCCAGGCGCCGCAGGGCATTCCAGCCAATCCGGATGACGCGTTTGTCGAGCTGCGCAACGCGGCGCGCCGCAACGATGTGTCGCGCAGCTGGGAGCTGGCCGACAGCCTCTCCGATTACCCGATCCAGTCCTACGTGCAGTACTTCCGCATCAAGCCGCAGCTGTACGATGCCAGCGGCTATGCGCGTACCGATGCCCCGGAAGATGAGATCCGCTCGTTCCTGCAGCGCTACAAGGGCGAGGCGATCGCCGACCGGCTGCGCAACGACTGGCTGCTTGTGCTCGGCAAGAAGCGCGATTGGGCCACCTTCGATGCCGAGTACCCCAACTTTGTGCTGAAGGACGACGCGCAGGTCGAGTGCTATGCCCTGCTCTCGCGCGCGATGAAGGGCCAGAACGTGGCAGCCGATGCACGGAACACGCTGTCGGATCCCAAGGGCTATGGCGAAGGGTGTGTCGACCTGATCGGCTATCTGGCGCAGTCCAAGCAGTTCACCCGTGCGGATGTGGCCTTTGCGGCGCGGCTGTCGCTGGAGCAGAACCTCGTCACGCAGGCGTCGCGCATTGCCGCGCTGCTGCCCGACGGCGATCGCGTGGACAACGATACGCTGGCCAACGTGACACGCATGGCGCGCAACGATCCGTCGCAGGCGACGGCGTATCTGTTGGCGCAAACCGGCAGCCTGTCGCGCGAAGAGCAAGGCGCGGGCTGGGGCGTCATCGGCCAGTACGCCGCCAAGAAGCAGACGCCGGATGCGCTGGACGCCTACCGTCGCCAGCTGACGCTCGGCGGCGATGCCTACCTCTCCGACGAGTCGCAGGAGTGGCGCGTGCGCGCGGCCCTGCGCGCGGGGGATTGGAAGATGGTGCGTCAGGCCGTTGAAAAAATGCGTCCCAGCCTGCGCGATCGAGACCCCGCCTGGACGTACTGGTATGGCCGTGCGCTCAAGGCCGACAATCGCAACGATGAAGCTCGCCAGCAGTTCCAGTCGATTGCCGGCCAGTTCAACTTCTATGGCCAGTTGGCGCAGGAAGAACTCGGTCAGCGCATCACCGTGCCGCCCCGCACGACCGTGGCCGACGCCGAGATCGACGTGATGGGCCGCAACCACCCGGGCTTTGGGCGTGCCAAGAAGCTGTACGACCTGAATCTGCGCTTCGAAGGCAACCGCGAGTGGAACTGGGAGCTGCGCAACATGAGCGACCGCGAGTTGCTGGCCGCAGCCGAATATGGCCGCAAGCTCGGCCTGCTCGATCGCACCGTCAATTCGGCGGACAAGACCAAGACTGAGCACGATTTCTCGCTGCGCTTCCCGACGCCGTACCTCAATGTGGTCCAGCGCAACGCCGATGCGGTGGGGTTGGACATTGCCTGGGCCTACGGCCTGATCCGCCAGGAATCCCGCTTCATCATGGACGCACGTTCGTCGGTGGGTGCCTCGGGCCTGATGCAGGTGATGCCGGAAACCGCCAAGCACATTGCCAAGAAGATTGGCCTGCCGGGGTTCCGCGTTTCGCAGATGAGCGACATCGATACCAACGTGCTGCTGGGTACGGCCTACCTGTCGATGATCCTGACCAACCTGGACAGTTCGGTCACGCTGGCGACTGCCGGCTACAACGCGGGCCCAGGCCGCCCGAAACGCTGGCGCTCGACGCTCGCGCGCCCGGTGGAAGGCGCGATCTTCGCCGAGACGATTCCGTTCAACGAGACGCGCACGTATGTGAAAAACGTGCTGTCGAACGCGACGTACTACAGCGCATTGCTGACCGGTCGCCCGCAGTCCTTGAAGGACCGCCTGGGCAAGGTGGTGCCGGAATCCGTGACGCCGGACGATCTGCCGTAAGCGCATCATCGTCATCCGGTTGTCACCCAATGCCCGCCGCAACGCGGGCATTTTTCATGGGCGCGTGCGCTGGCTGGCGCACAGAAGTGTGGCCTGCGGCACGCCGTGTCGACTTACCTTGGGGGCGATCGCGTTCGGGATGTATTGTGGTGTTGCCCCCCCACCCGTCTTGGAGATGCCTCCATGCAGCCCTCCAATCTGCTCATCTTTGGCGGTACCGGTTTTATCGGTTCGCAGTTGCTGTCGCGGCTCGTGACGGAGACATTTTCTGCGCCGGGCCTGCCCGAAGGCCGCATGATCGTGCCCACGCGCGATCCTGAGTCGTCCCGCGCGCACAACCTCACGCTGCTGCCCCGTGTGGACGTAATGGATGCCGACATCTACGCCGACGACGCCCTCGACGCGCTGTTCCTGGCGCTGACCGAGCGCGGCGGCGAGCACTGTGCCGTCATCAACCTCGTCGGCGTGCTGCAGGATGCGCGCGAGATGCCGTACGGGCCGAACTTCCAGCGCGTGCATGTCGACCTGCCCCGCCGCATCGTCGCCGCATGCCGACGCCATGGCGTGAACCGGCTGCTGCACATGAGCGCGCTGGGCGCCGACCCGGCCGGCCCATCGATGTACCTGCGCAGCAAGGGCGACGGCGAACGCGTGGTCATGAACAGCGAGCTTGACTGGACGGTGTTCCGTCCCTCGGTAGTGTTCGGGCCGCAGGACCACTTCCTGAATCTGTTCGCGAGCATGCAGCGGATGGCGCCGTTTGTGCCGCTGGCCTGTGCCGATGCGCGCTTCCAGCCCGTGTACGTGGACGACGTGGCCGCCGCGTTCATCAATGCGCTCAAGAAGCCGGCGACGATCCGGCATGCTTACCCGCTGGTCGGGCCGCGCGTCTATACGTTGGCCGAACTGATGCGCTTTGCCGGACGTGCCAGCGGCCACCCGCGCTGGATCGTGCCGCTGCCCGAAGGCCTGGGTCGCATGCAGGCCGCGCTGCTGGAGCACCTGCCCGGCGCGCCGATCTCGCGGGACAACCTCGACTCCATGCGTGTGGACAACGTCAGCATGGAACCGGTCGCGCCCGAACTCGGCATCCACCCGCTCGGCATGGAGGCCGTGATGCTGCCGGCCCTGGCCGGCTTGGGGCCGGACCGCGGATTGCGTGCTGCACGTACGCGGGTCCATCGCTAGCCGCTACGGAAACGCGGAGGATTCGCCCTGTTTGTGAATCCGCTTCACAACCGTGGCCAATCCGTTTCATTTTGTGGCGCTGCAGCGCAGGGCTAGAATGGTTCGCTCGCCTTCGCGCTGCCGCTCGCCGCTTCCGATACAACAAAACTAGAGCGCCCGGCATTCCTGCGCGATGCTGGCGGGCTCCCACAACAATTGCAGTGCACTCTCCAAGGACGGGAATCATGAAACTGGTCATCGGCAACAAGAACTATTCGTCGTGGTCGCTACGGCCGTGGCTGCTCGCCAAGCAGGCCGGCATTCCGTTCGAAGAGATCCGCGTGCGCCTGCTGAGCGAGACCTTTGCCGCCGACGTGGCACGCCATTCGCCCGCCGGCCGCGTGCCGGTCTTGGTGGACGGCGACATGAACGTGTGGGATTCGCTCGCCATCTGCGAGACGCTGGCTGAGCGCTTTCCGCGCGCGCAACTGTGGCCGGCTGACCCGAAGGCCCGCGCGCATGCCCGCTCGATCTGCGCTGAAATGCACAGCGGCTTCACCAACCTGCGCAACAACATGCCGATGAACGTGACGGCCGTGCTGCCCGGCATGGGCTGGAACGTGGCGGTGCAGCGCGACATCGACCGCATTGCCGCTATGTGGACCGAGCTGCGCCAGAAGTACGCGGCAGAAGGCCCGTTCCTGTTCGGCCACTTCACGGTGGCCGATGCGTTCTACGCGCCGGTGGTCAGCCGCTTCGCCACGTATGGTGTACGTCTGCCGGAGGCCGCCAAGGCCTACGCCGACTCCATCCTCAACCTGCCCGCCATGCAGGAATGGATCGACGGTGCGCGCGCCGAGCATGACTTCCTCGCCGACGACGAGCCGTACCGCACTGCGCCGGACGAAGACACGCTGGTTGCCGCCAATCAATGACGGAACGCGCATCACAGACGGAAGCCATCGTCGATCCAGCCACGCACGGGCTGGATGTGTATGCCGTGGGCGGCGCCATTCGTGACGCGCTGCTCGGGTTGCCGGTGCAGGACCGGGACTACGTTGTGGTCGGGGCCACGCCCGAAGATATGGAGGCGCGTGGCTTCCGCGCCGTCGGCAAGGATTTTCCGGTGTTCCTGCACCCGGCCACGCAAGCCGAATACGCGCTCGCCCGCACCGAGCGCAAGACGGCTGCCGGTTACAAGGGTTTTTCGGTCTACTACGCACCGGACGTCACGCTCGAAGACGACCTCATCCGCCGCGACCTGACCATCAACGCGATGGCGCAGCGCGTGGCGGAAGACGGCGCGCTGGTGGGCCCCGTCGTCGATCCGTATGGAGGGCAGGCTGATCTGGCCTCGCGCACGTTCCGGCATGTATCCGATGCGTTCATGGAGGATCCGGTGCGCATCCTGCGGCTGGCGCGGTTTGCTGCGCGCTTTGCCGATTTTCATGTCGCACCCGAAACCAACGCGCTGATGCAGCGCATGGTGCAGGCCGGCGAAGTCGATGCGCTGGTGCCCGAGCGGGTGTGGCAGGAAATTGCCCGAGGCCTGATGGAGGCGCATCCGCAGCGCATGTTTGCCGTGCTGCGTGACTGCGGTGCGCTGGTGCGCCTGCTGCCCGAACTTGACCGGCTGTGGGGCGTGCCGCAGCGCGCCGACTACCACCCCGAAGTCGACACCGGCGTGCACACCATGATGGTGATCGAAACCGCTGCTGCGATGGCGACGTCGCTGCCGGTACGCTTTGCCGCGCTGGTGCATGACCTCGGTAAGGGCACCACCCCCGACGACATCTTGCCGCGCCACATCGGCCACGAAGGGCGCAGCGTGCCGCTGATCGAAGCCGTCTGCCAGCGCCTGCGTGTGCCGACAGAGTGCCGCGAGCTCGCCCTGGTGGTGGCGCGCGAGCACGGCAACATTCACCGCTGCGATGGCTTTGATGCGGCAGCGCTGGTACGCCTGCTTGAGCGTTGCGACGCCCTGCGCAAGCCCGATCGTTTTCGTCAGGCCCTGCAGGCGTGCGAGGCCGATGCGCGCGGTCGTCTCGGGTTTGAAGACCGCAGCTATCCACAGACGGAGCGCCTGCTGCGCGCGCTGGCGGCTGCATCGTCGATCGATGCTGGCGCCGTCGCAAAGCGCTATGCCGACAACCCGGCGCACATCAAGCAGGCCGTGCATCAGGCGCGCATCGAGGCCGTTGCACAGGCCGGCGTCTAGGTCGTCAACCGGAGCCGGCCATGCGGCCGCTCACTCGAACGGCGTGTCGTTCGGGTTGGCGTACAGCGCCTTCAACTGATCGTTCATCGGGAAATTGAAGTTCAGGTTCTTGGGCGGTACCGGCTTCTCGAACCACTTGGCGTACAGTGCTTTGACCTCGCCGCTTTTCATCACGCCGGCCATCGTGTCGTCCACCAGCTTCTTGAACTGAGGATCGTCGCGGCGCAGCATGAAGCCGTAGGCTTCGAACGACTGCGGCGTGCCGGTCACGACCCAGTCGTCGGGCTTCTGCGCCAGCGTGCGTGCGCCGGCCAGCAGCACGTCATCCATCATGAACGCCGCCACGCGGCCGCTCTGCAGCGTGAGGAACGATTCACCGTAATCCTTGCCGCTGATCACGTTCATGTTCATCTTCTTCTCGTCGTTCATCCTGCGCAGGATGCGTTCCGACGTCGTGCCCGCGTTGGTGATCACCGACTTGCCCGCCAGGTCCGGGAAATCCTTTACGCCCGATTTCACGTTGGTCAGCAGGCGCGTGCCGGCGATGAAGAAGGTGGTCGAAAACGCCGTCTGCTGCTCGCGTGATTTCAGGTGCGTGGTCACGCCGCACTCGAGGTCCACCGAGCCGTTCTGCACCAGCGATGTCCGGTTCTGCGACGTCACCGGAATGTGCTTGATGTCCAGGTTGGGCTTGCCCGTCTTCTTCCTGACGGCGTCGATCACGCGCGAGCAGAGGTCTGCCGAGAAACCGACGATCTCGTTCTTGCTGTCGCGGTAAGAAAACGGAATCGACGATTCGCGCACGCCGATCAGGATCGTGTTGCTGTCCTGGATTTTCTTCAGCGTGCCGTCCAGCGCCTGCGCGTGCGCGCCGATCGCGAGTAGGCTGGCCAGTGCCAGCGGGAAGGTTCGGATACAGCGGGTGGTCAAACGCATCTTTCCTCCAATGGTTGTGGTGCGCGGCCTGTTGTGTTGCGGCCGTCTGTGCTTTGACTTCGTGGCGATGAATGCGGAGCGTCTTATCGGCCGAACCAGTTGCGCAACTCTGCCGCGCTGGCCAGCGGCAGGTGCAGCGCGTCGAGATGCCGCCGCAGGTTGCGGACGAGCGCCGCGTTGTCGGGCGCCGTGCTGCCGTCGGGCAGCGCCATGTTGTTTTCGAACCCCAGGCGCGCATGGCCGCCGAGCAGCGCTGCGCTGAGCGCGCATTCGGCTTCACGCGGGCCGAACGCACACATCGCCCAAGGCACGTTGGCGGTGATGGCACCGCCGTCGGTCCACGCTTGCAGGAAGGGCAACAGGTCGGTGGGATCGGAGCGCTGGCCGGCGCTGTAGCGGCCGAGCACGAACAGCACCCAGTGCGGCGTGTCGGGCAGCACGCCGCGTGTGCGCAGGTCGCGGTAGCGCATCACGTCGTCAGCGGAATAGAGGATGTACTGGATCGCCGTGTGCGCGGCGGCAAGCTCACCAAAGAAACGCGCGGCTTGCGCGTCGTGCGCGGCATCCGGTGCCAGTTCGCGCAGCGCGGCGGAAATCGCTTCGGGCTGCAGCGCACGCACCGATGCCATCTGCTGTTCGGGCGTGTAGATGCCAACGGCCTCGGTGGTGATCTGAATCACCAGCGCATCGCCCACGGCTCGTTGCACGGCGGCGATGGCCGGACGGTAGTCGTCAGGCTCCAGGCTATGCGTGCCGTCGGCGCGGCGCACATGCAGATGCAGCATCGCGGCGCCGGCATCCACGCATTGGCGTGCGCAGGCGGCCAGTTCGTCGGGCGTGATCGGCAGTGCGGGATGATCGGCGTGCGTCTTGCGCGCACCGTTGGGCGCAACGGCGATGGCGATGGGCCGGGTCACCACGCGGCCTCCAGCGCCTTGGTGGTGGCGGCGTCAACCGCATCGCCCAAGCGTTCGACGATGGCGTCGATGTCCTGAGCGGTGGCGATGAACGGCGGCGCCAGCAGGATGTGGTCACCGCGCCGTCCGTCAATCGTGCCGCCCATCGGATACACCATCAGGCCGCGCTGCATCGCTTCGGCCTTCACGCGCGCGTGCGTCTTGCATGCAGGTGCCAGCGGCGCCTTGGTTGCGCGATCCGCTACCAGCTCCACGCCGATGAACAGCCCGCGCCCGCGTACGTCGCCTACGTGGGCGTGGTCGGCAAAGCGTGCACGCAGCGCTGCACGCAGTTGCTCGCCACGCGCCTGCACGTTGGCAAGCAGGTTCTCTTCTTCGATCACCTTCTGCACTTCCAGCGCCGCCGCGCACGCAGTCGCGTGGCCAATGTAAGTGTGGCCATGCTGGAAGAAGCCGCTGCCTTTCGTGATCGCGTCGACAATGCGGCGATTCACCAGCGTCGCGCCGATCGGCTGATACCCGCCGCCCAGCCCCTTGGCAATGGCGACCATGTCTGGCACCACACCATCTTCCTCGCAGGCGAACAGGTAGCCGGTGCGCCCCATGCCGGACATCACCTCATCGAGCAACAGCAGCACGCCGTGGCGATCGCACACTGTGCGGATCTTGCGGAAGTAGTCACCCACCGGCGGCACCGCGCCGGCCGTGGCGCCCACCACCGTCTCGGCGACGAAGGCCGCGACGTTCTCCGTGCCGAGTTCGACGATCTTCGCGTCCAGTTCATCGGCCAGGCGCTGCACGTATTGCGCGTCGCTCTCGCCATCCAGGCGCTCGCGATACGCATAGCAAGGGGATACATGGTGGGCAGGCACTAGCAGCGGCAGGAAGGGTTCCCGGCGCCATGCGTTACCGCCAATCGCCAGTGCGCCCAGCGTGTTGCCGTGATAGCTCTGGCGCCGTGCGATGAAGTACTGGCGCTGCGGCTGGCCGATCTCAACGAAGTATTGGCGTGCGAGTTTCAGCGCCGCTTCAATCGCTTCCGAACCGCCGGAGACGAAGTACACGTGGTCCAGATCGCCCGGTGCCGCAGCGGCCAGGCGTGCGGCCAGTTCTTCGGCCGCGTCCGTCGTGAAGAAAGACGTGTGCGCATAAGCCAGCGCGCGCACCTGCTTGCAGATGGCGTCCACCACGCGCGGGTGGCCGTGGCCGAGACACGAAACGGCGGCACCGCCGCAGGCGTCGAGATAGCGCTTGCCGTCGGAGTCGATGAGGGTCATGCCATCGCCGCCGACAGCGGTGGGCAGCGTCTTGCGTGGGTCGCGGTGGAAGACGGAGGTGGTGGACGGTGTCATGGGCGATCGGGAACGGTCAACGTTGGGTGGGCGGCACGGCGACAGCCGCTTCACTGCGGCGGGCGCTGCGCACGTAGGCGGCTTGTTGCTTGAGCTGGGCGTCGCTGTCGGCCAGGTGGGCGAGCGCCGTTGGGCCGGCGTGGCGGAACCACGTCATCAGCAGCGCGTCGAGCAGCGCCATCGGTGCGGCCAGCGAATGGAAGAACGACGGAATGGCGACAGGCGCGACGAGGTGTTGCCACGCCAGTTCAGCGCCGGGGGCGATGGCGCTGTCGGTCACGTACACGAGGCGCGCCCCGCGCGCATGCGCGTACTGCATCGCCTCGATGACTTCGCGCGTGTAGGGATCAAAGGTGACAGCCACCACAATGTCGCCCTCGCCGCAAAAGCGCAGCGGGTCGGCCAGCGTGTTGCCGCTGCCAGCGCACAACGTGACTTTCTCGTCGAACAGCTGGGCGGCATAGCCGAACGCATGCGTCAGCGCCAGGCAGCTGCGCGCGCCCAGCAAAAAGACGCGGCGCGCCCTGCAGAGGGCGGCGGCCACCGTGTCGAGTGCCGCCAGGTTGGCCGGCGAAAACGCCGATTGCACATGCGCACCGATGGTCATGCCGATGCGCTCGGCGTCTGATGCGCCTGCCGCATCGTCGCCCTGCAACGCGCTGGCGCGGCCGGCAAAGCCATCGGCCTGTTGGCGCAGGTGGTTCACGCAGATGTCGCGCAGGGCGGCAAAGTCATCAAAGCCCAGCGCGCGTGCCAGGCGCGAGAACGTGGCCGGCGGCAGGTCGCAGCGGCGCGCCAGGTCCCGCATCGAGAGCAGCGCGATGTCGCGCTGGTGCGTCTCAAGCAACATGGCGGCGCGCTGCAATTGCGGGGACAGATCGCCCGCGCGGTCGCGCAGCGTCTGCATGAGCCCATCGAATGTCATGAGGTGATCGTGGTGATTCAACTGTTTCGTAAACTACTTATTTGAAACAGTTGAGTCAATACCGAATTCACCTTGGCGGCGGTGCGCAAAAAATAAAACGGCCGCATCTCAAGGCGTACGGCCGTGGCGGGCAAACAAAAACGGAGGCCGAAGCCTCCGTTGTGCGTGTGATGCGCGCGTGTCTCAGGTTGCCGGTGCGTCGACCTGCTCCATGCGGAGCTGGAAGAACCCAGCCCCGATCAGGCCAAGCAGGCTCAGCGCCATGCACGTACAGGCAAGAATCATCACCGCGCCCAGCGACGAGATCCCGCTCATGAGCGGCGTATGCATCAAGGCTGACAGATTGCCGCCCACCCACATGGCCGCGACGAGGGCCATCAAACACATCAGCGCTGCGGCATTGCGCAACCACGTCAACCGCGTCTTGCGGCTGATGCCGTCGAAAGCGTGGAAATGGAAGTGGTGGTGACCGGTGCCAACGAGTGCCATGGAGAATCTCCTTGTGCTTGCCGTTTGATAGCGTTGAGTCACTATACCGAGACCTGCGACAGTTTGGCGCAGTTTGCGCCGCTAGGTATACCCTGAGCTGCGCTGCGTCAAGAGGTGCGGGTACATTTTTTGTGAGTGCGACACTGCGCCGCAGATCGGCGGCTGGAGCGGCAAAAGGGAGAGGGCGGGCGCCTGCGAATGGCGCCGCAGGAATGAAAAAAGACCTCGCGAGGAGGTCTTTTTTGTTGCTCTGCAAAATCAATCGATCTTGAAGAGCGAAGAATTTTGGTGGCCTGGGGCGGAATCGAACCACCGACACGCGGATTTTCAATCCGCTGCTCTACCAACTGAGCTACCGGGCCAAGCAAAGAAAAGCAAGTATGACAGGGTGTGCGCCTTGTCGTCAAGTACCTCCGAGCACTTTGATGATCAGGTCGCCGGTTCGCCCTTGTTACGCGAGAGTTCGACGCCCAGTTGCTTGAGCTTTCGGTACAGGTGAGTCCGCTCCAGACCGGTCTTTTCTGCTACGCGCGTCATGCTGCCGCCTTCACGCTGCAGGTGATATTCGAAGTACGCGCGCTCAAACAGGTCGCGCGCCTCGCGCAGCGGCATGTCGAACGAGAACTGCATGCCGCCGCTTTCGGCTGCACGGGTCGGTACGCCATTGATGTCGGTGCGCTCGAGCGCGGCGGGTGTACCTGCGGCGGCGTTTGGCATGGCGCCTGCGAGTCCCGCCACCGGAGCGGCAGCCGGTGTGGCCGAGCGCGGCTTTTCCTTGCTGCGCGACAGCCCCTGCTCCACCGCGGTCAGCAGTTTCTGCAGCGCGATGGGCTTCTCCAGGAAATTCAGCGCGCCGATCTTGGTCGCCTCGACAGCAGTGTCGATGGTGGCGTGGCCCGACATCATGATGACGGGCATGGTCAGCAGACCTTGCGATGCCCATTCCTTGAGCAGCGTCACGCCGTCGGTATCCGGCATCCAGATATCGAGCAGGACGAGGTCGGGCGTTGCGTTCGCGCGGTATTCGCGCGCGCGCTGCGCGTTCTCGGCGACTTCAACAACGTGCCCTTCGTCTCCGAGGATTTCGGAGAGCAACTCCCGGATACCCATTTCGTCGTCGACAACGAGGATGGTGGCCATGCTTTTCCTCTATGTGCGGCGGGATTGCCGTCCGCGCTACGCGAGTTTTACGAACAGTATGGAAACCTGGGCGCCGACGATGTCGGTACCCGATGTGCCCGATGTTGTGCTGGACTGGCGGTTGCGCAATTCGATGCGCGCCCCGTGCTCGTCCATGATTTTCTTCACCATGGCCAAGCCCAATCCTGTGCCCTTGGCTTTGGTCGTGACGTACGGCTCGAAGGCGCGGTTGAGGATGCGGGAAGAGAACCCGCCGCCGTTGTCCGCGATCGCAAGCCGCACGGCCTGCCGCCGCGCGCCCGAGGCGTCGTCGTATTCTACCGTGTCAGTTTGCAACATGACATGCGGAGCAGGTCGCCCGGCCGCTTCGTTCTCTGCCACGGCGTCCTGCGCATTCTGCAGGAGGTTGTGGATGACCTGGCGCAGTTGCGTCGGGTCGCCCTTGATGAGCGGCAGATTGGCGCCCAGCTTGGCCTCGATGACGGGATGGTCGCGGCGGTCAGGGTGATCGATGCCGTACAGGTGCAGCACCTCGGCGGCAAGCGCGTTGAGGTCCAGGTCCTGCAGCATGGCCGGCGGTGTGCGGGCGTAGTCCCGGAAGTCATCGACCATGCGCTTCATCGCCGCCACCTGGTTGACGATGGTGGTGGCGCCGCGCCGCAGCACTTCGGCGTCGGTGTCCGACAACTTGGGCGAGAGCTTCATCTCCAGGCGCTCGGCAGAGAGCTGGATGGGCGTGAGCGGATTCTTGATCTCGTGCGCGAGGCGCCGCGCGACCTCCCCCCACGCCACCGAGCGCTGCGCCGAGATCACGTCGGAAATATCGTCGAACACCACCACGTAGCCGCGCTCGGTGCCGTGTGCGCCCACCGACGGGCCGGGCAGGCGCGTGCCGCGCACCAGCAGCGTGAGGGGTTCATCTTCGTCTTCAAGCGGAATTTCGACCTGCTTCTGCCAGTGGGCTGCTGCGCCGCCGGCGGCCGTGCTTGCGTCTTGTTCGGCAAAGGCCTGTTCGACCACCGGTGCGAAGGCGGCCACCGGCGTGATGCTGGTCAGCGCCTGGCCGACCCACGCGCCGAAGGGCTGTTTGAAGATGCGCTCGGCACCCGGGTTGCAGTCAGCAGCACGAAGCGATGGTCGAACACGAAGACGCCGGCGGTCAGGTTGGTCAGCACGCTCTCAAGATAGGCCTTCGATTGCTCAAGTGCCGCTCGATTCTGCTCTACGGCGCGGCGCGCGTCGGCCAGCTGCCGCGTCATCTGGTTGAACTGTTGGGTGAGCACGCCGAGTTCGTCGCGCGTATGCAGCTCTCGCTTGGGCGAGAGGTCGCCCTCGGCCACTTCGCGCGTGCCCTGGAGCAGCATCAGCAGCGGCCGTGCCAGCTGTGCGCCGAGCAGCAGCGCGAGCATCACCGCGATGAACACCGCCAGGAACAGCGTGAGCGTGAGCGTGCCGATGTACATCTTGCGCAGGCCCGTGCGGCCGAGCGCTTTCTCCTGGTATTCCTGGTAGGCGCGCTGGACGGCATCGGCATTGCGGGCGAGCGCCTGCGGCACCGGTTGCACGAGCTGCAGGAAGCGTTCGTCGCGGCCGCTCTCGCCGATCAGCCCGAAGCCGCGCGAAGTGCTGCTGCCATCGTCCGGCCGGCGGTCTGCCAGCAAACCGGTGCCGGCCCATTTGCGTGCGGGCGTGCTCAGCCCGAGGCTCGGCTCTTCGCGGAACGACGTGCCCAGCGCCACCACCACATGCAGTTGGTATAGATCGCTGCGGCGGCCACTGTTGCGTGCCGATGGCGCCGCGGCGGCCGGCGCGGAGGCGCCATCGGTTTCGGTATCGCTGCCGCCTTCCACGCTGGCATAGCCGCCCGGCGCGCGGGCCTGTTCGAGCACTGCCTGGTCGGGCAGGTTCGGCACAAGTGTGTCGTAGCTGTTTGACGCGGTGGCGATCACGCGGCCGCTGGCCGTGAAGATGGTCGCCTCCTGCACGCCGAACTGCTCGCGCAATCGATTGAGCGTGATGGCCGTGGCCGAGGTGGACCCATCGCCCACCTGCTCCGCGATCAGGCGGCCCTTGTTCTGCAGATCGGCCAGCGCCGTGTCCATGGTCGAGCGGCCAAGGTTCAGGCCGGCCTCCAGCGCCGATTCGACCTTCACGTCAAACCACGACTCGATACTGCGCGACACGAACTGCAGCGACACCAGATAGATCAGCACCCCCGGCAGGACGCCCACCACGCCGAAGAACACCGCCAGCTTGGTCATCAGCCGCGTGCCGAACTTGCCGCGCCGCGCGCGCAGCGCCAGCGCCAGCATCAGCCCGCCGATGATCACCACCAGCAGCACCCCGATGACGAGGTTGACCTTGTAGAGCAGCGCGAAATACCGGTCGAAGAACTCGGTGTTGGCCGATGCGGCAGCCAGCAGCCCGACCAGCACGATCGCCAGGAAGACGATGGTGCCGGCCACCACCTGATAGAGCAGCCGCTTGTAGCTGCGATCGAAGATCATTTGGCGGGCGCCAGCAACGTGCCTGCGCTGGACGGGCCGGCGCTCATCCCCCAGCCCGGATTGGGCGACAGGCCCGACGAACCGGAAGCAGGCGGCGAGGATGCCGGTGGGCTGGCCGGTGGCGCAGCAGGCGTGGGCGCCGGGGCAGGCGGCTCGTTCGGCACCAGCAGGCTGAAGCGCCTCCACTCTGAACTGAGATTCCAGTCGCGCGTGTTGACTGCGTTGATCTGGAATGGCTTGGGCAACTGCGTCACGTCCAGGCGCATGCGTACCTCGGCCTGCACGGTTTCGCCGGCCTTGACGGCGCGCTGCTCGAACACGCGCCAGCCGCGCACGTGCTGCATGAAGTCGACGGCGTCTTTCAGCCGCGAGAACGGCACCTGCAGGCCGCCGGTCGATACGCGGTATTGGCGTGTGAGCGGGTGATACGACAGCCGCACCACGCGCGTGGCGCTGATGGCGTGGTCGTCAAACCAATACCAGCGCGGGCGGATCAGTTCGAATTCGACCAGGAAGTAGAGCGCGATGCCCTTGTTGACCGCGTCTTCGAGGTTGCTGGGCAGGTCGAAATCGAAATCGGCGGACAGGTTCCAGCCGCCGTCGGCGTATTCGAGTTGGGCCCGGTTGATTTCGATGGACTGTGCGGATGCCGTGACCGGGCACCACAGGAACAGCATGCTCAATGCGACCAGCGCGACCAGCCGTTGCAGAATCTGCCGGAACCGGGTTTGCAGCAGCCGGATCGATGGGCGAAGGATGACAGTCACAACGGTCGGTGCATCAGGGCCGTTTCTGGAAAACCGCGTAAAAGAAGCCGTCGTGATCGAGCGGCATGGGCGACGCGCCGGAGGCGAACCCGCTGGCCTGCGCCGCGTCGGGCGAGACCGGCAGCAACTGGCCGGGCGCGTGCAATCGTATCGCATCTTCCAGATGGCGTTCAAACCATCGGGCCTGGTCCTCGCCTTCCGTCGGAAAAATCGAACAGGTGACATAAACCAGCTTGCCACCGGGCTTCAGGCATGCCCACAGGGCGCGCACGATGTCCCGCTGCAGCGCGACCAGCGCCTTGAGGTCGGCCGGGCGACGCAGCCAGCGGATGTCCGGATGGCGCCGCACGATGCCGGCGGCCGAGCACGGCACATCGGCCAGGATGCGGTCGAACGGTCGGCCGTCCCACCAGGTGTCGGGTTTCGCCGCGTCGCCAACGCAAATGGTGGCGGTCTGGTTCAGGCGGGTGAGATTTTCGCTGATGCGCACGGCGCGTGCGGCATCCGACTCTAGCGCCGTTGCGTCCAGGCGGTCGGCTAGCTCAAGCAGATGGCCCGTCTTGCCGCCGGGTGCGGCGCAGGCATCGAGCACGCGTTGGCCGGGTGCCACGTCGAGCAGCGTTGCCGCCAGTTGCGCCCCGGCGTCCTGCACCGAGACATCGCCATCGGCAAAACCGGGCACATCGGAAACGGGAATGGCACGCGCAAGGCGTACAGCCTGTTCGCCGATGCGCTCGGCGTCGATGCCTGCTTCGGCCAGGCGCGCGAGATACGCGTCGACGGCAATGCGGCGCGGGTTCACGCGCAGCACCATCGGCGGGCGGCGGTTGCCGGCGGCCAGGATGGTTTGCCAGGCGTCGGGATACGCGCTGCGTACGGCGTCGATCCACCACATCGGGTAGTTGGTGGCGGCCGACGGATCCGCCTGCATGTCTGCGACCAGCGCAGGTTGCTCGCGCAGGAACCGGCGCAGCACGCCATTGATCATGCCCTTGCCGTGCGAAAGCTTCGGGTCGGCCGAGGCGGCCGTCACGGTCTGATCGACCACCGTGAACGGTGCATACGGCTGTGGATCGTCCAGCAATTGCGCGAGCGCCACGCGCAGCAGATTGGCGGCGCCTTCGGCTGGCGGGCGCGGGATCAGCGTGCGGATCAGCCAATCGGTGCTGCCGAGCCAGCGCGTGGCGCGGTAGGCGAGATCCTGCACGGCACCCCGCGCCGGCGCGGGCTGGCCGTGGCACACGGCATCGATGGCCTGCGGCAATGCTGTGCCCTGCCGCAGCTTGCCCAGTGCGGCAGCAGCAAGCGACAAGGCGTGGGCGAGGGAATCGGACGGCAGGCGCATCAGACAGCAGGAAATCAGGCGGACAAAATGCAACGAGCCCGCGATGGGCGGGCTCGTGCGGACTGCGGAAGTATAAAGGAAGCGCCCGGCCGGGCTGCCGCTTTTACGCCGGATATTGACCCGTCTGCGCCATCTGCATCAGGCGCGCGATGCGCTCTTCCGTGGCCGGGTGCGTGCTGAACAGGTTGGCCAGGCCCCCGCCGTGCAGCGGGTTCATGATCATCATCTGCGCGGTAGCCGGGTGGGCTTCAGCGGCGGCAAACGGAATGCCGGCCGCATAGCGGTGGATCTTGTCCAGCGCTGAGGCCAGCGCCTGCGGGTCGCCGCTGATGGTCGCGCCCCCGCGATCGGCCTCGAACTCACGCGCGCGGGAAATCGCCATCTGGATCATCGCGGCCGCCAGCGGCGCGAGGATCGCCACCGCAATCCCGGCGATCGGGTTGGCGGGACGGCCTTCGCTGTCGCGCCCGCCGAAGAACACGGCAAAGTTCGCCAGCGCCGAAATCGCGCCGGCCATGGTGGCCGAGATGGTCGAGATCAGGATGTCGCGGTGCTGCACATGTGCCAGTTCATGGGCCATCACGCCGCGCAGTTCACGCTCCGACAGGATGTTGAGGATGCCAGTCGTGGCCGCCACGGCGGCGTGCTCGGGGTTGCGGCCGGTGGCGAAGGCGTTGGGCTGGGCTTCGTCGATCAGGTAGACGCGCGGCATCGGCAGGCCGGCGCGGCCGGCAAGCTCCTGCACCATGCGGTAGAACTGCGGCGCGCTGGTCTCGTTGACTTCCTGCGCGTTGTACATGCGCAGGACCATCTTGTCGGAGAACCAGTACGAGAAGAAATTCATGCCCAGCGCGAACAGCAGCGCCAGCATCATCCCGCTGCGTCCGCCGATCATGCCGCCGATGACGATGAACAGCGCGGTGATCGCTGCCATCAACATGAAGGTCTTGATCCAGTTGAACATGGGGGCGTGGCTCCTGTGGGTCTCGGGTCTTGTGAATGCGTTAGATCGCGATAATCGCTGAGAATTCAAGGGTTTGCGCGGCACTTGCGCGATATTTCGCCGCAGATGGCGCTTGACGCATCAACGGGTGGTGAACGCCAGCCGCGCGCCCAGGCCGATGAACGCCGTGCCGACCACGCGATCGAGCCAGCGCTTGATGCCGGGCTTGCCCGCCACCCGGCGCGTGACGCTGGCGGCTACCCACGCCACGAGGCTATTCCAGATCGTCGACATGACAATGAACACCGCGCCCAGTGCCAGGAACGCCAGCGCCTTGTGCGCGGCGTGCGGATCAACGAACTGCGGGAAGAACGACAGGAAGAACAGCACGACCTTCGGGTTCAGCACATTGGTGAGAAAACCCTGCATGAACAACGACTTGAGCGGACGCGGGCGTTTGGCGGCGGGCGTTTCCGCTTCTTCGGCCGGGGCGTCGTCGCGTTCGGGCGGCGCCAGCAGCATGCGGCCACCCAGGTAGATCAAGTACGCCGCGCCCACCACCTTGATGACCGTGAACGCCACGGTGGACGCGGCCAGCAGCGCCGTCAGCCCGAACGCGACCGCCAGCACGTGCACGCAGCAGCCCGCCGATACCCCCAGCGACGACAGCAGCCCCGCCGCGCGTCCTTGCGAGACGCTGCGCCCGACGATATAGGCCGTGTCGGGCCCCGGCGTTACATTCAGCAGAAATACGGCCAGCATGAAGAGCGGCAGATTGACGATGCCCAGCGCGGTCATGACGAAATCCTCTTCTATATAGAGGGGGCGGTTAGCCGCGCGATGCGAAGCGCTGGCCGGGCTGGATCGCCAGGCCTTGCAGGAATTCGCGTGCGGGCAGGCGCTTGCCGCCTGGCTTTTGCAGTTGCGTCACGCGTAGCGCGCCGGCGCCGCAGGCGATGGTGACGCCCTCGGCATTGGCGGCGAGTACCACGCCGGGTTCCGCCTCAGCCGGGCGATCGGCCAGCACCTCCGCCTGCCAGAACTTGATCGCCACGCCATCCAGCGCGGCCGAGGCGCCAGGAAACGGATTGAACGCATGCACCTGGCGCAGCAGCGCGGCGGCGTGGCGCGACCAGTCGAGCGCGGCTTCGTCCTTGGCGATCTTCTCCGCATACGTGATGCCTTCGGCCGGCTGCGGCGTGGCGTGGAGCTTGCCGTCTTGCGCCAGTTTGGCGAGCGCCTCCACCACCATGCGTCCGCCGAGCGCGGCCAGCGTGTCGTGCAGCGTGCCGGTCGTGTCGGTCAGGCCGATGGGCACGCGCTCCATGGCGATCATGTCGCCGGTATCCAGTCCCGCATCCATCTGCATGAGCGTGATGCCGGATTCGGCGTCGCCCGCTTCGATCGCACGGTGGATGGGCGCGGCGCCACGCCAGCGCGGCAGCAGCGATGCGTGGATGTTGATGCAGCCAAAGCGCGGCAGATCGAGCACTTCCTGCGGCAGGATCAGGCCGTAGGCCGCGACGACCATCACGTCGGGGCGCTGGGCGGTCAGTGCATCGATGGCTTCGGCGGCTTCCTGTGGATACTTGCCAGTGCGACGTAGCGACGGCGGCTGGAGGATGGGCGCGAATCCATGCGTGACTGCGTACTGCGTGACGGGGCTTGCCTGCAATTGCATGCCGCGGCCAGCCGGGCGATCCGGCTGACTCAGCACGGCAACCACGGGAAAGCCGGCCTGGTGGATCGCCGCCAGGGCAATCTGCGCAAATTCAGGCGTGCCGGCAAACGCTACGCGAAGGGTGGACGTCATGGATGGGAAACGGAAAACGAGGGGAAGCGCGCTACACGACAGCGTAGCGCATTGGGCCTAACGACGGCCGCGATACGGGGTGTCGGTCAGCGGCACAATGGGCTCGGGCGACGGCAGCGCCTCAGACACGCCATTGCCGCGCCGCTGGAACAGCGAGAAGGTTTCGTTCGTGTCGCCCGGACGGCTGCCGCGCCACACCATTTCCCAGTTGTTTCCGTGGGGGCGGCGTCGGGCGTGTTCCGGTCGTTTTTCGAGCACCAGTATCAGGTCGCAGGTGCGCGCGATCGGGTTGGGGCGGTGATCGTCGCCGGCGCCGCTGTGGCCCAGCAGCCATTTGACGGGGCGCACGCCGGTTTCGTAGTGCATCAGCGCGCGCTCGCTTTCGCCCATGCCGCGTGTGGCCACGCAGATCTGCGCGGATTCGAGCACCGGCTTGATCGCCTGGAACAGCGGTCGGTAGCTGCGGGCGTCATCCACCCACGGCATCAGCAGGGTGCCGAGCAGGCCCCACACCATACCCAGGCCTGCCGCCCATGCGACCACGCCCGAGCGCGCGGGCCGCAGCCACACGCAGACGGCCCACAGCGCCGTGATTGCCCCTGCCGCCAATACGGCAAACGGGTGGACCAGCATGTCATACGGCAATGGCAGCACGCGGCCCAGCACCTTGGCCAGCCAGCCCGGCAGCAGCTGCCCGCCGCTGGTAACGAGCGCGCCCCACACGGCCCAGACCACCAGCCCGAGCACACCAAACAACGTTACCGCCGCGCCCCATGCACGCGCACGCCATGCGGGCGCAATCAGCAGCAGCATCGGCGCGCCCAGCACGGCCAGCGCCGGCTGCAGCGGCATCAAGTAAACATCGCGCAGCACGGCCGAGCGCAGCACCACGGCAATCGTCACCAGCACGAACAGCGAAACGACAAGGTGCCCCTGATATGGCAGCAGCCACGCCGTGCGCGCGCCGCGTCCGCGTTGCCGCGCGAGCTTGTACAGCGACACGCCCAGCACGGCCACCGCCGGCCACACAGCGGGCGTGCCGGTCAGGAAGATCGATCGGATGGTGGTCGTCAGCGACCCTTTCTCGCCGCCCAGATGTGAGAAGCCGAAGAAGCGGCCCAGGTTGTTGACCCAGAACCATTCGATGAACAGGTCCGGCGATTCGTGCCAGAAGATGGCCGGCCAGATCGCCAGCCATGGCAGCGCCACCAGCAGCGATAGGCCATAAAAACGCCATGCCTGGCGGTTGCGGAAATCCGGCAGCAGCGCGATCGCCGCCAGCAGCGTGATCGCGAACAGTCCCGGCACAAGCACGCCCTTGCCCAGGAAGGCCACACCGATGCCCGTGCCGAACCAAAGCGCTGGGCGCAGCACATCGACGCCCTTTGCGCCACCGGCTTCGCTCTCTTTGACGAAGCGCACGACGCCATACAGGGCGATCGCCGCGCCGGCCAACTGCGGCACATCGGCAATGAACTTGTGGACGTGCTCGACCAGCCCGATGCAGCCGGCAAACAGAAGCAGCGCGCCCAGCGCATAGTCGCGCAGCGCAGCACCGCCGGCGTCGAGACCGGCTTCGCGGCGTGCGGACAGCGTCAGCCCCGGACGTCCGCGCGCCAGATCCGCACCGACGCGCAAGCGCCAGTCGCGCGCTTCGCTGCGCAGCAGGCGCGCCGTGCGCCAGACCGCCCAGCACGTCAGCGCCATCCAGAACAGCACCGCCACGCGCACGGCTTCGTGGGGCGGCATGTCGGGCAGCGCCAGCGCGGCCAGCGCGCCCGTCCAGTACATCAGCGGGGGTTTTTCGACGAACGGCTCGAAGGCGACATTGGGGATGACCCAGTCGCCACGCTCGATGATGTTGATGACGATGCCGAAGGAATACGGCTCGTCGGCCTTCCACGGCGCGCGCCAGAACGTGCCGGCAACAAAATACGCGCACAGCATCAGCACGACGACGGCGCGCCAACGCCTCACCAGCAGCGCCGACAGGCGACGCGGGCTTACGTTGGTGCCTGCTTTGGCGGGAGCGATCGGCATCAGCGGGATGGAGCGAGGGCGCGCGTCGGCGTCGGCAGGCATCGGAACGCGTTCAACGGTGGGGCGCCGCGTCGCGTTGGTGCTTCTTGAGCTTGGACCGGATGCGCGTCTGCTTGAGCGGCGAGAGGTATTCGACGAAGACCTTGCCCATCAGGTGATCCATCTCATGCTGGATGCACACGGCCAACAGGTCGTCTGCCTCAAGCTCGAAGGTGTCGCCCTTCTCGTTTAGTGCGCGCACGCGCACTCGCGCCGGGCGGTCGACCTTGTCATAGATATCGGGCACCGACAGGCAGCCTTCGTCCCAGACCTTGTGCTCGTCACTTGCCCAGAGGATCTCCGGGTTGATGAACACGCGCAGCTCGTCGCGCGACTCCGACACGTCGATGGTGATCACGCGCTCGTGCACGTCGACCTGCGTGGCAGCCAGGCCAACGCCCGGCGCCTCGTACATGGTCTCGGCCATGTCGGCCACCAGTTTGCGGATGCGGTCATCCACAACGGCAACCGGTTTGGCGACTTTGTGCAGCCTCGGGTCAGGGTATTGCAGGATATTCAGTAGGGCCATGATGCTTGGCAACAACGGTTGCAGAAGGCCACGCTAACGAGGGGTTGCCTTCAATTGCGATCGCTTGGAATGTCATGCAGAATCGGGGGCGCTATCCGCCACATGGCTTAGGAAAAAGCCTGACGAATGTTGGATGCCATACCCCTCTTGCTGCAGCGCAGAACTGCGTACAGCCGCGGCGGTGAGGCGTCGAACAGGCACGCGGACCACTCGCCGATTCTTCATAGAATAATGCGCCATCGTAACACACCGATGCTCTCTCAGCCCGCCATGCAAGCCGCCACGAAAGCGCGCCAGCCTTACGTTTGCGCCCTGTCGGCGGTTGCCGCGGTAGCGCTTTTCTGCATGGGTGCCGCCCACGCCGCCGAGCGCACTGTGACGCCGGCGCAACAGGCGCAGGCCGCGACTGCCGCCCAAGCTGGCATCCCCGAATCCGAACTGGCCGCCACCGCGCCCGCACAGTACACCGTGCGCCGTGGCGACACGCTGTGGGCAATCTCGGGCAAGTACCTCAAGCGGCCATATCGCTGGCCCGAGCTGTGGGGCATGAACCGCGAGCAGATCCGCAACCCGCATCTGATCTATCCGGGCCAGATCCTGTATCTGCATCACGCGAATGGCCGCGCATGGCTGTCGAGTTCGCCGGCATCGGCGGATGGCAGCACGGTGCGCCTGTCGCCGCATACCCGCGTGTCGGGGCAGGACGGTGACGCCATCTCAAGCATTCCCGCCGCCGCCATCGAGCCGTTCCTGACCCAGCCGATCGTGGTGGATGAAGACACGCTGGCCACGCCGGCGCGCATCTTCTCGCTGCCCGAAGGCCGCGTTTATCTGGGCAAGGGCGAAAACGCCTACGCCCGCGGCCTGCCGCAGGGCGAAGGCGGCCAGGCCGGTAGCGAATGGCAGGCGTATCGCCCAGTCCGTCCGCTCAAGGATCCGGTGACGGGCAACGTGCTCGGCTACGAAGCCGACTTCCTCGGTACGCTGCGCGTGGTGCGCGCGGCGACCGGCCCGCAGGCGGTGACCAAGATGGAAGTGCTGTCGTCCAAGGAAGAAATGGGCGTCGGCTCGCAACTGATGCCACTGCCCCCGCGCGTGCCGGTGCGCTATGTGCCGCATGCGCCGGAAGGCGACATGCACGGCGCGGTCGCCAAGGTGACCGGCGGCGTACGCTTTGGCGGTACCGACCAGGTGGTTGTGCTGAACATCGGCAGCCAGCAGGGGCTCGAGCCGGGTCACGTGCTGTCGCTGGCACGCGCCGGCGCCGTCGTGAAGGACGCGACGGGCGGCAATGAAGCCGTGCAGCTGCCCGCAGAGCGCTACGGCCTGGCCTTCGTGTTCCGCGTGTTCCCGCACGTGGCCTATGCGCTGGTGACGGACGCATCGAACGCCGTGGAAGTGGGCGATAGCGTCAGCAACCCGATGTCGCAGCAACCCTGAACTACGCGCTACCGCAGTCCTCGATTTGACCGATGCCTCTCAGGCCGCGGCGTCCGCCGCGGCCGATTCCACTGCCGCCCTCTCCTGCACGCGCGATCCGACTGAACTGGCCGGGTGGCTTCGTCTGACTGAAACCCCCGGCGTTGGGCCCGTTGCCGCGCGGCAATTGCTGGCGGCTTTCGGGTTGCCGCAAGACATCTTCGCCCAGCCATATGCCGCGCTCGCCAAGGTGCTCCCGGAGCGGCAAGCGCGCGCGGTGCTCGCCGAGCCCGACGACACGCTCGCGGCGCTGATCGAGTGCACCGTCGCCTGGGTGAACGAGCCGGGCAACGCCATTTTCACGCTGGCTGATCGCGGCTACCCGCCCCGCCTGCTCGAACTGCCGGACCCGCCGACCCTCCTGTACACCAAGGGCGACGCCTCCCTGCTGCGCGCCGCCGCGGTGGGTGTGGTGGGCGCGCGCAGCGCCACGGCGGCCGGTATCGACAACGCCCGGGCGTTTTCCCAGGCGCTGTCGGCGGCGAGCGTGACCGTCGTGTCGGGCCTGGCGCTCGGCATCGATGCGGCGGCGCATGAGGGCGCGCTGGCCGGCCCGGGAAGCACCATCGCAGTCGTGGGTACGGGGCTGGATATTGTTTACCCGGCCCGCAATCGGGCGCTGGCGCATCGCATTGCCGAGGCTGGCGTCATCATCTCCGAATACCCGCTTGGCATGGGCGCACGCGCCGAGAACTTCCCGCGCCGCAATCGCCTGATCTCGGGTTTGGCGCGTGGGCTGCTGGTGGTAGAGGCGGCGGCGCAGTCCGGCTCGCTGATCACCGCGCGGCTGGCGGCCGAGCAGGGGCGCGATGTGTTCGCGATTCCGGGGTCGATCCATTCGCCACTGGCCAAGGGCTGCCACCTGCTGATCAAGCAGGGCGCCAAGCTAGTGGAAACCGCCGCCGATATCCTCGACGAACTCGGCTGGGGCCGGGCGGCTGCGCCTGCTAAACGTGCGACGCGTGCGGCCACGGCACAAGCGCCTGCTGGCGCACCTGTCACTGTTGCAAGCCCGGCGCCAAGTGCTTCTGAGGCCGCATTGCTCGATGCGCTCGGCTTTGATCCCGTCGATCTCGATACCTTGTGTGAGCGCACCGGTCAGGGCGCTGCTGCGCTGTCCGCACAGCTTCTGGCGCTGGAGCTCGATGGCCGCGTCGAGCGTCGGCCCGGCGGGCGCTTCCTGCGGCTTCCGTGAAAGCGTGCCTACAATAGGTGCGCCTCTTCGTCACCCCGCTGGTCGCTCAGCGCCTTTTTTCATGCCACTGCTCTTGCCTGACACCGACGCCGCCACGCTGCACGCGCGCATTCGCTCGGGCCAACTGCTGGTGGCGTGCCTGTGCGCTGAGTGGTGCGGCACGTGCCGCAGCTATCGCAAAACCTTCACTGAACTCGCGGCGCGGCACCCGGAGTGCTGCTTCGTCTGGGTCGATGTGGAAGACCATGCCGACGCGCTAGGCGATTTCGATGTTGAGAACTTTCCGACCCTGCAGGTGCAGCGTGGGAACGATGTGTTGTTTTTCGGCCCCGTCTTGCCTCACGCGGGTGTCGTTGAGGGATTACTTTCGCGTGATCTGCACGTTGCGCCCGCGGTGCCAGCGGCCCCGGACTTGCGAGGCTGGCTGTTGGAATCGGCGTGATCGCCGGCCTTGACAACCTCAAGCGAAGCATGCGCCACTCTATTGCGCCTGAAAAGGAACCGCGCTTATGATTGGCGGCCAAATTTGGGGCCGACGGGTTATTGAAGGCCGCCTAACGGGCACGCTGACAAGCGCCCGCGGCACTTGAAGTCGGCAGGCGTTGCCATAAGACTCTAAAAAACACGCGAACGGTCGTTATAGAAAAGCGACTTCTTCTTTACCCGATCACTTGCGATCGCCAGGATCCGCTCACATGTCCAAGGCTCTCATCATTGCCGAAAAACCGTCGGTCGCCGCTGATATCGCGCGCGCGCTGGGTGGCTTCACCAAGCACGACGAGTACTTTGAGAGCGACGAATACGTCCTCTCGTCGGCGGTTGGCCACCTGGTCGAGATTGCTGCCCCCGACGAATATGAAGTCAAGCGCGGGAAATGGAGCTTCGCCCATCTGCCGGTGATCCCGCCGCACTTTGATCTGCGCCCGATCGCCAAGTCGGAGTCGCGCCTGAAGGTGCTGACGCGCCTGATCAAGCGCAAGGACGTCACGGGCCTGATCAACGCCTGTGACGCGGGGCGCGAAGGTGAATTGATCTTCCGCCTGATCGCGCAACACGCGAACACCAAGCTGCCGGTGAAGCGCCTGTGGCTGCAGTCGATGACGCCGCAATCCATCCGTGATGGCTTTGGCAAGCTGCGCAGCAACGAGGACATGATGCCGTTGGCGGATGCCGCGCGCTGCCGCTCCGAGGCCGACTGGCTGGTCGGCATCAACGGCACGCGCGCCATGACCGCGTTCAACAGCAAGGGTGGCGGCTTCTTCCTGACCACTGTGGGCCGCGTGCAAACGCCCACGCTGTCGATCGTGGTGGAGCGTGAAGAGAAGATCAAGCGCTTCGTCCCGCGCGATTACTGGGAAGTACGCGCCGAATTCATCGCCGCGGCCGGCCTGTACGAAGGCCGCTGGTTCGACCCGAAGTTCAAGAAGGACGAGTTCGATCCCGAACGCCGGGATTCGCGCCTGTGGAGCGAGGCCGAGGCCAAGAGCATCGTTGCCGCGTGTCGCGACAAGCCGGGTTCGGTGACGGAAGAATCGAAGCCATCGACGCAGATGTCGCCGGCACTGTTCGACCTGACCAGCCTGCAGCGCGAGGCCAACGGCCGCTTCGGCTTCTCGGCCAAGAACACGCTGGGCCTGGCGCAGGCGCTGTATGAAAAGCACAAGGTGCTGACCTATCCGCGTACCGATTCGCGCGCGCTGCCCGAAGACTACATGGGCACGGTCAAGCAGACCCTCGACATGTTGGGCGAAAGCTCGCCCAACTACCTGACGCACGCGAAGAAGATTCTCGCCAACCAGTGGGTCAAGCCGAACAAGCGGATCTTCGACAACAGCAAGATCAGCGATCACTTCGCCATCATCCCGACGCTGCAGGCACCGAAGAACCTGTCGGAGCCGGAGCAGAAGCTGTACGACCTGGTGGTGCGCCGCTTCCTGGCGGTGTTCTTCCCGGCGGCCGAATACCAGGTCACCACCCGCGTGACCGAGGTGGCCGGGCATCACTTCAAGACCGAAGGCAAGGTGCTGGTGAACCCGGGCTGGCTGGTCGTCTATGGCCGCGAGGCACAAGGCGAAGATGCCAACCTCGTGCCGGTCGCCAAGGACGAGAAAGTCAAGACTGACAAGGTCGAGCCGGTCGGCCTGACCACCAAGCCGCCCGCACGCTACAACGAAGCGACGCTGCTGTCTGCCATGGAAGGTGCCGGCAAGCTCGTCGACGACGATGCGTTGCGCGAAGCCATGGCCGGCAAAGGCCTGGGCACGCCAGCCACGCGCGCGGCCATCATCGAAGGGCTGCTGACGGAAAAGTACCTCGTGCGTGAAGGCCGCGAGCTGATTCCGACGGCCAAGGCGTTCCAGCTGATGACGCTGCTGCGCGGCCTGGGCGTGGAAGAACTGACGCAAGCCGAGTTGACTGGCGGCTGGGAGCACAAGCTTTCCCTCATCGAGCGTGGTCAGCTGGAGCGTGACGAATTCATGCGCGAGATCGCGCAGATGACGCAGCAGATCGTCAAGCGCGCCAAGGAATACGACAGCGACACCATCCCCGGCGACTACGCGACGCTTTCCACGCCGTGTCCGCAATGCGGCCACGTGGTCAAGGAGAACTACCGCCGCTTCGCCTGCAGCCACTGCGACTTCTCGATCAGCAAGATCCCGGGTGGCCGCCAGTTCGAGCTGGACGAGGTGGAAGAGCTGCTGACCAACAAGACCATCGGCCCGCTGCAGGGCTTCCGCAGCAAGATGGGCCGGCCGTTTGCGGCCATCCTCAAGCTGGCGCAGGAAGATGGTCACTGGAAGATGGAGTTCGACTTCGGCCAGAACGACGAAGACGATGGCGAGCCGGTCGATTTCTCGGGCCAGGAAAGCGTCGGCCACTGCCCGAAGTGCAACGGCAACGTCTACGAGCACGGTCTGAAGTACGTGTGCGAGAACGCCGTGGCGCAGCCCAAGACCTGCGACTTCACCACCGGCAAGATCATCCTGCAGCAGGAGATCAGCCGGGAGCAGTTAGCCAAGCTGCTGACCGAGGGCAAGACCGACCTGCTGACGGGCTTCAAGTCGGCGCGCACGGGGCGCAACTTCAAGGCGTTCCTGGTCAAGCAGCCGGACGGCAAGATCGGCTTCGAATTCGAGCCGCGCGGCGAAGGCAAGGGCAAGCCCGGCGCCAAGACCGCGGCGAAGAAGACGACGGCCGCGGCAAAAACGCCCGCTGCCAAGAAGGCGCCGGCCAAGACCGCGGGCAAGACGGCCGCCAAGAAGGCTCCGGCGCGCAAGAAAGCCACGGAAGCCGAGACCGACGAGGAAAGCACCAGCGAAACTTGATTGCGGTTTCGCAGGCGCCCACGCAAACGGGAGGACACTGTCCTCCCGTTTTGTTTTGGCAATACGCTCTGCGCTTATGCGGCTTCACTCAGGCCGCGGCCCGCGCGCGCCTCACTGTGCTTGACCTCCATCGCTTGGGCCAGCATGTAGTCGATGAACGTGCGGACCTTCGTTGGCAGGAACTTGCGGCTCGGGTACACCAGCGACAGCGACCGCTGCGGCAGCTTGTACTGCGGCAGCAAGCGCACCAGCCGTCCGGACTCCAGATCCGGCCGGGCCATGTACGACGACAGAATCGCGATGCCCATGTCGGCGAGCACGGCACGGTGCATCAGTTCGGCATTGCTGGTGACGAGTGAGGGCTGCACCGGCACCGAAATCGACTGGCCGTCGGCGGTGCTCATCTCCCATTCGTGACGCAGTTGCGGGTGCCACATCGCAATGACGCGGTGCTCGGCAATATCTTCGGCGCGCTGCGGCGTGGAATGCTGGCGGAGGTAGGCCGGCGTGGCGGCCATGACCATCTCGGCGGAAATCATGCGGCGCGCCACCAGGTGCGAGCCGAGGCCGAGCTCCGAGACCATGATGCCGACGTCGCGGCCATCCTCGACGATGTCGATGGGGCGATCGGACAGCGCCACGTCAAACGTGACCTCGGGATAAAGCTGCTGGAAGCGCGCGAGCAGCATCGGTAGCACGTGTAGCCCGAACATGACGGGGGCGACGATGCGCAGACCGCCGACCAGCGCCTGGCTGCGCGAGGTGGCGAGCGATTCCGCCTCGTCAATGTCGAGCAGGATCTGCGCACAGCGCTGCAGGTAGGTTTCGCCCACGTCGGTCAGCGACAGGCTGCGCGTGGTGCGGTTGAGCAGGCGCGTGCCGAGATGCGCCTCAAGGTCGGCCACGTAACGCGTGACCACGGCATTGCTCATCGACAGATGCTGGGCCGCCCGGGCGAAGCTGCCAAGCTCCACCACCTTGGAAAACACCCGCATCGACTGCAAACGATCCATTCCAGCCTCTCACATAATTTGTTGTCAAAAATAGAACAAATCTGTCATGACGGCAAATATTTAATATTGTCACAAGCAATTCACTGCCTAGGAGCGATCCTTGAATGTGAGCACACGCTCATGTGAGAATGCCGACGCAATTTGCGTTTGCGATGTTTCATTGCCGGGGCTGCGTATCCGACTTCTCACCGATTGACGCAACAGCTGATTTGCGCCGAGACTCTATACCGAACGGTAGATTTTTGTGGGATTCGTCTTGCGCGAGGTTAGGTTCGGCCCAAATCGTGGGTGGAACAGGGTCTTGCGCAAATCGGTGCGGCGGTAGCCAGACGGCTTCGCCATACTCAAATGATGGATGCCGCGAACCCTGACCCGCATGAGCGCCCCGCAACGAGGGCAGCCATCACGGCCGATGTATCGCCCCGCGATGCCGGCGGCCGAGGAGACACCACATGACCATCCAGAACCGCGAACCGGTCAATTATCTGGCAGGCGAGATGCCGCTGCACCGGTATTGCGCCCACCATGCGCAGCAAACGCCCGAGCGCATCGCCCTGTTGTGGTACGGCCGCACGATCTGCTGGCGCGAGCTGGATCAGGCCTCGACGCGGCTGGCGGTGCAGTTGCAGCGGCTGGGCGTGACGCGTGGCGATCGCGTTGCACTGTTTCTGCACAACTGCCCGCAAGCCATCATTGCCCATCTGGCCACGGCCAAGCTGGGTGGCATCGTCGTGCCGTGCGGGCCGCTGTCGCGTCAACACGAGCTGCGCGACCAACTGACCGATTCTGGCGCCAAGATTCTGGTGGCCGCGGCAGACCTGATGCCGATCGTCGAGGCCGCCCGGCCCGGCACGTCGGTCATGACCGTCATCACGACGCGCTATGCCGATCTGCAGCCCGCGCAGCCGGCCTGCCGCAAGGCGCTGGCCGTGCCGCCCGAACTGATTGCCGCCGATGCCTCGTCGGCGCCGCCGCTCAAGAACAAGCCGGGCGCCGCGCAGCTTGACCTGATGCAGCTGATGGCTGAGCCCGTGGATGTGGCTGAGCGCAACGCCGTGGCGGCTATCCAGGTGAGCCTGGATGACGTCGCGCTGATGGTCTACACCTCCGGCACCACCGGCCGCCCGAAGGGCGCCATGCTCACGCATCGCAACGCACTGTACAAGACCGCCGTCACGGTGCAGGTCAGCGGCATCCACGCCTCGGACGTGATGCTGGCGGTGGCGCCGCTGTCTCATATCGCCGGCATGCTGATGGGCATGAACGTGATGCTGTATTCCGGCGCGACGACCATCCTGCTCTATCGGTTCGATCCCCTGGCGGTGCTGCAGGCCATTGACCGCTACCGCGTGACACGCTGGTACAGCATGACGCCAATGAACCTCGCGGTCATGGCGCATCCGGACGCGGCGCAGTACCGCATGGAATCCTTGGTGGCCAACCCGTGCACCAGCTTCGGCGTCACGCTGACAGAAGCGATTGCCGAGCAGTGGCGTGCCTTTGCCGGCCCGCAGTGCCGCATCTACGAAGCCGCCTATGGCCTGTCGGAAACCCACACCTGCGACGCCATCACGCCCGCCGATGCCCCGCGCTGGGGTTGGCACGGCAAGATCGTCCCGCAGACTGAGGTGCGCATCGTCGACCCGCATACCGGCGCTGAACTGCCACCCGGCCAGGCTGGCGAAATCACCATCCGCAGCCCCGGCGTGTTCCGTGGCTACTGGCAGCGAGACGAGGCCACGCGCGCCGTCCTGCACAACGGCTTTCTGCGCACCGGCGACATCGGCCAGGTCTCGCCCGACGGCTACCTTCAATGGCAGGGCCGCATCAAGGAAATGATCAAGGTGTCGGGCTACAGCGTGTTTCCGGAAGAGGTCGAGGCGCTGCTGTCGCGCCATCCGGGCATCCGCCAAGTGGCCGTGACGCCCATCCCCGATCCCGAAAAAGGCGAGGTCGTCTGCGCGCACGTGGTGCCGATGACCGGTGTAACGCTCTCGGAAGCCGAACTGATTGCCTGGTCGCGCGACAACATGGCGCCGTATAAGGTGCCGCGGCGCGTGAAGTTCCATGAGGCGCTGCCGGCTACCGCGACGGGCAAGGTGCTGCGAAGGTTGTTGCGCGAAGACGCCATCGCCGCGTGAAAGCAAAACGGCCGCCAGAATTGGGCGGCCGTTTTGTCAGGTCTGCACGAAGCGTTTCTGTCGGGCGATGCTCATCAGGATGCCGATGCCCATGCCCAGCGTGACAAGCGCCGTCCCCCCATAACTGATGAGCGGCAGCGGCACCCCCACGACAGGCAGGATGCCGCTCACCATGCCCATGTTGACGAAGGCGTAGGTGAAGAAGATCAGCGTGATGGACCCGGCGAGCAGGCGCCCGAACAGCGTGCCCGCATTGGCGGCAATAAACAGCCCACGCAGAACCAGCAGCAGATACAGGAACAGCAGCACGCCGTTGCCGACCAGCCCGAATTCCTCCGAGTACACCGCGAAGATGAAGTCGGTGTGCTTCTCGGGGATGAACTCAAGGTGGGTTTGCGTGCCCTTCAGCCACCCCTTGCCCGTCACGCCGCCCGAGCCGATGGCAATGATCGACTGGATGGTGTGGAAGCCCTTACCGAGCGGGTCGGTGGTCGGGTCGAGCAGCGTACAGACGCGGTGTTGCTGGTAATCGTGCAGGATCGGCCAGTTCACGCCCGGTGCGCAGATGCGCGATTCGAACGACACCACCAGCGTGATCGCCGTGACAGCAATGACCAGCACCGGCACGATCAGCCGCCAAGACAGCCCGGCGAAGTAGATCACGTAGATGCCTGCCGCCAGCACCAGCAGCGCGGTGCCCAGGTCGGGCTGTTTGGCAATCAACCCCACGGGAATCAGCAGCAGCAGGGCGGCCGCCAGATAGTCGTACCAGTGGATCACGCCCTCGCGCTTCTGGAAGTACCACGCCAGCATGAGCGGCATGGCGATCTTCATGATCTCGGAAGGCTGTACCACCACGCCGATATTGAGCCACCGCCGCGCGCCCTTGCGGATCAGCCCGAACGCCGCCACGCCAATCAACAACGCCACGCCGACGGTGTAGAGCGGCACCGCAAAGCGCATCAGCGTCTGCTGCGGCAGGTTGGCGATGATCCACATCAGCACGAACGACAGCAGGATGTTGCGGACCTGGTCTTCCACCCGGCCCGGCATGTCGATGGCGGCCGAGTACAGCGCGACCAATCCCGTGCCGAGCAGCAGGAAGACGATCAGCGCCAGCGGGCCATCGAAGCCGGTGAAAAGCGATTTGATGACGTTGAATATGCGGCGCTTGTCCAGTTTGTCCATGGCGAGATCCTCAAGCGCAAATATCAGGGCGCGGCCGGCTTGGAGGCCGGTTTCTGCGCGGGCTTCGGTGCCGGCTTGTTGCCCGGCTTGGTGTCCTTCGCACCCTTTGGCGTGGTCGCTGGAGCCGAAGCCGGTGCGGCAGCGTTGCCCCGTCCGCGCGGTGGCAGTTCGGGCGCCGGTTGTGCATGCGACAGCGCTTGCAGCACCTGGGCGTCCAGGGTGGCCGGGGCGACGGCTTCGGCGCTGGTGCCAGCCTCGCGCAGGGCCGGGGCTACCAGGTCCGGCGACAGCGGCGGCACACCGCGTGTGGTGCCCCCTGCCACCGACGACGCGGCCGGCGCCGAAGCGGCGGCCACTGCACTGGCGGCGGAGGCTGCCACGCCCGAAGCAGCAGCGACCCCGGATGCCGGCTCTGCGGTCACCTGCGGCGCAGCCGTCGCGCTGGCGATGGTGGCCGTCTTGCCGGTCGAGAACACACTGGGCGTATCCACCGGCGGTTGCTGCTGGGGCTTCGGTGCGGTGGCGGCCAGTTCCGCAGGCCACTTGCCGGTCAGGTAATAGTCCATGACCGCGCGTGCGATGGGTGCGGCCGATGCGGCACCAAAGCCGGCGTTTTCCACGATCAGCGCCAGCGCGATCTTCGGATGGTCCGCCGGTGCGAAAGCCTCGAACAGCGCATGGTCGCGCTTGTTTTCGGGAATGGCGTGGTGGTTGTACTTCTCGTTCTTGCCCAGCGAGTACACCTGCGCCGTACCGGTCTTGCCCGCCGACACGTACTGCGCGCCGATGAACGCCTTGGCCGCCGTGCCGGCCTGGTTCACGCCCACCATGGCGCGCTTGATCACGTCGATGTTCGCCTGCTTGAGCGGAATCCGGTAGCTCTCGGTCGGCACCGTCAGCGCACGCGACTTGGACAGCGAATCTTCGACCGCCTTTACCAGGTGGGGCTTCATCACCACGCCGTTGTTGGCCAGCGTCGAAATCGCATGCGCGAGCTGCAGGATGGTGAAGTTGTTGTAGCCCTGGCCGATGCCCAGCGAGATGGTTTCGCCGTCGTACCACTTCTGCTGCTCGGGGCGCTTGTAGGCTTTGCGCTTCCAGTCGGTGGACGGCAGGATGCCGGTGCGCTCGCCCTCGATGTCGATGCCCGTCACCTGCCCGAAGCCGAACGGCTTCATGAAATCGTGGATGGCATTGACGCCCATGTCGTTGGCGAGCCGGTAATAATACGTGTCGCACGACGCCACGATGGAGCGGTACATGTCGACCCAGCCGTGCCCGCCCGGCACGTCGTCGCGGAAGGTGTGGTTGCCGAGCGTGAACGAGCCCGGATCAGCCATGCCCCACTGCGGCGTGCGCTTGCCCAGCTCCAGCGCGCCCAGCGCCATGAACGGCTTGTACGTCGAGCCCGGCGGATACGTGCCGCGCAGTGGCCGGTTCAGCAGCGGCTTGTCCGGCGAGTTGTTCAGTTCGCCCCAAGTCGTGCTGTCGATACCCTCAATGAACAGGTTCGGATCGAACGTCGGCTTGGAGACAAAGGCCAGGATGTCGCCCGTCTCTGGCTCGATCGCCACCAGCGCCCCGCGCCGGTTGCCGAAGAGCTGCTCGGCCAGCCGCTGCAGGTTGATGTCGAGCGACAGGATCAGGTTGTTGCCCGGCGTTGCCTGTGAGGTCGACAGCGTCCGGATCGGCCGGCCGCCCGCGCTCACCTCCACCTCTTCGTAGCCGGTCAGGCCGTGCAGCTCGGTCTCGTAGCTCTGCTCGATGCCGACCTTGCCGATGTACTCCGTGCCGCTGTAGTTGTTGGAATCCTTGCGCGGGTCATACGTCACGCCAGGCTGGCTGTTGGCATCGCTCATGTTGTCGATGCGGTCCAGGTCGCGCTCGGAGATGCGCCCGATGTAGCCGATCACGTGCGACGCCGATTCGCCAAGCGGGTATTGGCGGAACAGCCGCGCATGCACGTCCACGCCCGGAAAGCGGAAACGCTGCGCCGAGAAGCGCGCGACTTCCTGGTCCGTCAGCTGACTGCGGATCGGCAGACTTTCGAAGCTGCGCGCGTCTTCCATCAGGCGCTTGAAGCGGCGGCGGTCGCGCGGCTGGATATCGACGACCTGGGCAAGCTGGTCGATCGTGTTGTCGAGCGTGTCCTGCAGCTTGGACGGCGTGATCTCCAGCGTGTAGGCCGAATAGTTGCGCGCCAGCACCACGCCGTTGCGGTCCATGATGATGCCGCGGTTGGGCTCGATGGGCGCGACCGAGATGCGGTTGTCTTCCGCCTTGGCCGAGTACTGCTCGTGCTTGACCTGCTGCAGCCAGAAGAAACGCGCCAGCAGCAGCCCGAAGCAGATGAGCACGAACAGGGCGGCCGCCGCCAGCCGCAGGCGGAAGCGCGACAGCTCCTGTTCGACGTTGCGGATTTCGGTCATGCCAGGTGAGGGCGAATAGCGGGGCGCATCAGGTCGGCCGCCTTAGATGGGCCGGGTTTCGTCGACGCTCTCCGGGCGACGCTGCGGCGCCAGCAAGAAGGCGTTGGCGAACGGCCACAGGGCGGCTTCGATCAGCGGCGGCAGGATGACCTGCCAGTCCGGCAGGTGCGCGCCCATCAGCAGACGGATGACGATCGGTACGGCGTGCGCCAGCACCAGCAGCGGCAGCACATGCAGCGCCTGCGACAGCACCGTGAACCACAGCACGCGCCGGTGAATCGTGATCGCGAAGTACGACAGCATCGTGTACGCCATCGCATGTTCGCCAAGCAGGCGCGCTTCGTGCACGTCCATCAACAGGCCCAGCAGGAAAGCCACCACCATGCCCACGCGGCGCGGCTGATGGATGTTCCAGAACACCAGCACCAGTGCCACCAGATCGGGAATCCACTGCATGTGGCCCCACGGCATCAGGTTGAACAGGAACGCCAGCACGAAGCTGAAAGCGATGAAGCCAGGGTTGACCGGGCGCAGCAGATATTGGGGCGAGTTCATGATCGATGGCCTCGCTTCAGCGTTTTTGCGCTGAATCGGTGTCCAGCGGATTGCCGTCGGCGTCGGTCGGGCGCGGTGGCGGGGCGTTTTCGTCGGCTGCGGGCGCGGGTGCCGGCACATTGGCTTCGGCGGCGGCGCGTGCGGCGCGGTCCTTTTCTTCGCGGGCATCGCGGGCAGCGTTCTTGCCTTTGGCTGCGGGCGGCGGCGACAGATCCGTCGGCGGCGGGAAGCCCGATTCGTACTTCACGATCAGCAGGTGCCGGTTGCTGCGGATGCCGGCCACCGGCTCGCAGATCACGCGCGAGAACGCGGTATCAGCCTTGCGCTCGATTTGCGAAATGCGCGCCACCGGCAGGCCCGCCGGATAGACCCCGTCCAGCCCCGACGTCACGAGCAGGTCGCCCTGCTGCAGATCCGCCGAGGCGGCCATGAAGCGCAGGTCCAGCGCGCCCGGTCGGGCACCGCCAAAGGCGACGCTGCGCAGGCCGTTGCGCACCACCTCCACGGGGATCGACTGGTCCTTGTCGGTTAGCAGCGTGACTTGCGATTCGAACAGCGACGCGCGCGTCACCTGGCCGACCACGCCGCGGTCATCGATGACCGGGTAGCCGGCGCGCACGCCGTCCTTCGAGCCGCGATCGATCACGATGCGCTGCGTATAAGGGTCACGTGCTTCGTAGAGGACTTCCGCCGCCACCGTGGGCACCGCCGCGTGCTGCTTCAGATTGAGCAGCGTGCGCAGATTGCGGTTCTCGGCTTCGAGCTGCGAGGCGCGCAGCGATTGCTGCGCCTGGGCAACCGCCGATTCGCGCAGGTTGCGGTTATCGACGGCCAGCCTGGTGGACGATTGGGTGTAATCGAGCGCGGCGCGTGCCGTATCGCGTGGAATCAGCACCAGGCGCTCGACGGGGTACAGGATGACCGACACGACTTGCCGGACTACACCCAGCACGGACATGCGGGCATCGATCACCAGCAAGGCAAGTGCAAGCGCGAGCAAAGCGACCAGCCGCGCGGTGGCGGACGGACCCTGCTTGAAGAGGGGCGGCGGGGAGTAATCCATGACCCGGACGCTTCAAATGGGCACGGCAGACGCGTGACGGTCAACGTCAAGGTCAACGGCCTGCCGGCAACAGATTGGGTGTGGCGCTGGTGCGGTGCCCAAGCCCTGGGTGGGCGGAGCACGGTGCACCTGCGCGAGACGCATCTCAGCGGTCCGCGAAGGCGGCTGGCGTGACCACAACGGCAGTCACGAAATCGGTCGCAACAGCGGAACGCGGATCGGCGTGGCGCATGGTCCCGTTATTCGTACGAGAAGATGCTGCCGAGCTTGTCCATGCGCTCAAGCGCCATGCCCGAGCCGCGCACCACGCAGGTCAGCGGGTCTTCGGCCACCAGCACCGGCAGACCGGTTTCTTCGGCCAGCAGGCGGTCGAGGTCGCGCAGCAGTGCGCCGCCGCCGGTGAGCATCATGCCGCGCTCGGCAATGTCGGCGCCCAGTTCCGGCGGGGTTTGTTCCAGCGCGATCTTCACCGACGAGACGATCTGGTTCAGCGGGTCGGTCAGCGCTTCCAGAATTTCGTTGGACGACACCGTGAAGGCGCGCGGAATGCCCTCCGACAGGTTGCGGCCCTTCACTTCCATCTCGCGCACTTCCGAACCCGGGAAGGCCGAGCCGATTTCCTTCTTGATGGCTTCGGCGGTCTGTTCGCCGATCAGCATGCCGTAGTTGCGGCGGATATAGTTGACGATGGCCTCGTCGAACTTGTCGCCGCCCACGCGCACGCTGCCCTTGTAGACCATGCCGCCCAGCGAGATGATGCCCACCTCGGTGGTGCCGCCGCCAATGTCCACCACCATCGAGCCCGACGGCTCCGACACCGGCAGACCGGCGCCAATGGCAGCGGCCATCGGTTCTTCAATCAGGTAGACCTGCGATGCGCCGGCACCCAGCGCCGATTCACGGATGGCGCGACGCTCGACCTGGGTCGAACCGCACGGCACGCAGATGATGATGCGCGGGCTCGGGCGCAGCAGCTTGGTGTCGTGCACCATCTTGATGAACTGCTTGAGCATCTGCTCGGTGACGGTGAAGTCGGCGATCACGCCGTCTTTCATCGGGCGGATCGCCTCGATATTGCCCGGCACCTTGCCCAGCATCTGCTTGGCTTCCTTACCGACAGCCTGGATGGTCTTCTTGGCGTTCGGGCCACCTTCCTGGCGGATGGCCACCACCGACGGCTCGTCAAGGACGATGCCCTTGTCGCGGACGTAGATCAGGGTGTTGGCAGTGCCGAGGTCGATCGCGAGATCGTTGGAGAAATAGCTGCGCAAAAAGCCGAACATCGAATGAATCCTGTTTTTCGAGTCATGGGCGGCCCAGCAGCAGGATTGCGGCGCAACGGCTGCACCAACGCGCGGACGTCGCAAGGGCATGCCATGCGGTCCGATCCTGCTACTGCGCTCCCGGGAATGTCGCGGGCTCCGTGGTGATCGACGGTGGGGTGCCGTGGCACTGGCCATCCTGCCGAGGCTGGGCCGCCCGGAGAGGGGGCCCCCAAGGAACCTTTGATTAAGTGTCGCCTGATGCTGACGGTGCGACTGCCGGGAGGTTCCCGGGGTACTTAATCAGAGGGTCCGTGACTGCACGAAGTCGCCTGCTGACTTAGAAATTTAGTCGGCAATCATACCTTATAATTCGAGCGTTTCGCGGGCGTTTGCCTCCAATTTTGCGGCCAATCGGCACATCCGGGGCCCACCTGCGCGTGCGTTGCGCGCAGTACCCGTCGCTTGCCGCAGCCGCACATGCTGCCCGCCCGCCGCTGCACTCACTGATCCACTCCGATGGCACTCGAACTCTCCGACGTCAAACGCATCGCCCATCTCGCCCGTATCGAAGTCTCCGAAGGCGAGGCCGCGCAGACCCTCACGCAGCTCAACCAGTTTTTCTCGCTGGTCGAGCAGATGCAGGCCGTGGACACCACCGGCATCGAGCCGATGGCCCACCCGATCGAGCAGGTCCAGGCGCAAGCCCAGCGTCTGCGCGACGATGCCGTCACCGAGGCCGACCGCCGTGCGGACTACCAGCAATGCGCCCCGGCCACCGAGGCCGGCCTGTACCTTGTGCCCAAGGTGATCGAGTAACCCGCGGTAATTCGCGTAAACGGCGCGTCCGCGCTTGTCTTGAGCCCACTCCATTCGACGTCGCCGGCCGCTGCCGGCAGCCCATCCGAACGTATTCGATGACCGCATCCACGATCAAAGCCCTGTCCGCCCAACTCGCCGCCAAAGAGGTTTCGGCGGAGGAACTGGCGCGCCATTACCTGTCGCGCATCGAGGCCGGGGCGCATCTCAACGCCTTTACCCATGTCGACGCCGAGGCGACGCTTGCCCAGGCGCGGGCCGCCGACGCACGCATTGCGGCCGGCAACGCGGCGCCGCTGACCGGCGTCCCGATCGCGCACAAGGACGTGTTCGTCACCCGCGGCTGGCGTGCCACGGCGGGCTCCAAGATGCTCGGCAACTACGTCAGCCCGTTTGACGCCACCGTGGTCGAGCGCCTGGGCGCGGCCGGCATGGTGACGCTGGGCAAGACCAACATGGACGAATTCGCGATGGGCTCGTCCAACGAGAACTCGGCGTTCGGCGCGGTCAAGAACCCGTGGAACCTCGAGCACGTGCCGGGCGGCTCGTCGGGCGGCTCGGCGGCAGCGGTGGCGGCCGATCTGGCGCCTGCTGCAACCGGAACGGACACCGGCGGCTCGATCCGCCAGCCGGCATCGTTCTCGGGCATTACCGGGATCAAGCCGACGTACGGCCGCGTGTCGCGCTACGGCATGATCGCTTTCGCTTCGTCGCTGGACCAGGGCGGCCCGATGGCGCGCACGGCCGAAGATTGCGCGCTGCTGCTGTCTGCCATGGCCGGCTTTGACCCACGCGATTCCACCAGTCTGGAACCCGGTCGCGGTGGCGACGTGGAAGACTTCGGCCGCCTGCTCGGCCAGCCGCTGCAAGGCGCAGATGCCGCACGCCCGCTGGCCGGCCTGCGCATCGGTCTGCCCAAGGAGTATTTTGGCGAAGGCCTGGCCGATGACGTACGCACCACGGTACGCGCCGCGCTGGCCGAGCTGGAAAAGCTCGGCGCCACGCTGGTCGACATCAGCCTGCCGAAGACCGAGCTGTCGATCCCGACGTACTACGTGATCGCTCCGGCAGAGGCTTCGTCGAACCTGTCGCGCTTTGACGGCGTGCGTTACGGCCACCGCGCGGCGGAATACCGCGATCTGGCCGACATGTACCGCAAGTCCCGTGCTGAAGGTTTCGGCTGGGAGGTCAAGCGCCGCATCCTGGTGGGTGCCTATGTGCTGTCCCACGGTTATTACGACGCCTATTACCTGCAGGCGCAGAAGATTCGCCGGATCATCGCGCAGGATTTCCAGAACGTGCTGGCTGGTGCCAACCGCCAGTGCGACGTGATCATGGGCCCCGTGGCCCCGACCGTCGCCTGGAAACTGGGCGAGAAGACGAGCGACCCCGTGCAGATGTACCTGGCCGACATCTTCACGCTGTCGACCAGCCTGGCCGGCCTGCCGGGCATGAGCGTGCCGGCCGGTTTTGGCGCCAACGGTCTGCCGGTTGGCTTGCAGATCATCGGCAACTATTTTGAAGAGGCACGCATGCTGCAGATTGCGCATGCGTTCCAGCAGGCGACCGACTGGCACCACCGCCAGCCGGCGGCTTGAGGCCCGTACAGACGTATCCGCTCCATGCAGGAGGCACGCATGAACCACTGCATCCGCACTGCACTCGGGCTGGCGCTTGCCGCCGGCCTGCTGGCGGCGTGCGTGCCGATTCCGCTGCCGTCGATTCCGGGCATCAGCCGCCCGACGACCAAGCCGCCGCCGATTTCCGACCGCCGCATCGACGTCAACGGCTACTGCAGCCAGACCGAAGAAGACGGTTTCCGCGAGCAGGCGACGCTGACCGTGGCCGACAACAATGTCAGCGCCATGCAATGGCAGTTGTGGGTCGGCCGGCGCGGTTCGTGTCAGTTCGATTTGTCGACGTTCCGGCAGACCAAGCGCCGCCCCAGCATCGAGCTGCGCGAGCGCTACGGCAATTGCACGCTGATGGTCTGGCAGGACCCGCGCCGCGTCACGCTGGCGCACGCCAACTGCGAGGCGCATTGCACGCCCGGCATCTACGAAGAAGCCTGGCCGGTGATGTTCGACCCGCAAACGGGCCAGTGCGCCCGGAATGCCCGGTGACGCGGACATCGCTTCGCGTGCTGGCGGCGCTGGCGGGCGCGCTGGCGTTGCACGCCGTCGCGCAACCGACGCCGGACGCCGAAGGTGCCCTGCCGGATATGCCCGCTGCGCGTGCGCTCTCGTCGGCGGAGCTTGGCGTGCAGACGGTGGAAATTCCGCGTGCGTCCATGAAAGACGCAGAGGATGCACCGCAAACGCTGACCGCCTACTGGGTTGCATCGCCCCTCAAGGCGCCGGCGACCGGTGCGCCGGTGGTGATCGCGCTGCACGGCTGCAGCGGCCTCTACACGCCGGCCGGGGCGGATGTCAGGGCACTGGGCTCGCGGTATCGCGGTTATGCGCAGTGGCTGGGTGCGCGTGGTTACGCGGTGGTGTTTCCCGACAGTTTCGGCCCGCGCGGCAAACCGCACGGCATCTGCACCGAACGCACCGCCACGCGCGATATCAATGGCGCGGTGCGCCGCGCCGACGTGCTGGCAACGATCCGCTGGGTGGCGGGGCAGCCGGGCGTGGACGCGCGCCGCATCGTACTGCTCGGCTGGTCCAACGGCGCGCAGGCTGTGCTGGAGGCCGTCGACGCCAGCCGCGCCTGGCCCGCAGATACGCCCCCGGTTAATCGCGCGGTGGCGTTCTATCCCGGCTGTGCGTCGGCGCAGAAGCGGCCGGACTATCGGCTGAATGCGCCATTGCTGCTGCTGGCCGGCGGCAACGACGACTGGACGCCGGCTGATCACTGCCAGGCGCTACAGACGGCCGTACTGGCGCGGCAGCCGCAGGCCCGTTTCGAGCTGGACATGTTTGGCGGTGCGTATCACGGCTTCGACGGCACGGCGCCGGTCACGGAGCGCAACGGCGTCCCGAAGGGACGTCGCTACGGAACGGTCACGGTCGGCGGCGATCCGGCAGCGCGCGAAGCGGCGTTCGCGAAGCTCGCGGCGTGGCTCGATGCGCCGCACCCCTGATCGCAGCCATGCAAGAACACCTGAATACCGGAATACCTGAGTACCTAGACATTCACACCACAACAATCGACAGGACACACGCAACATGCAATGGGAAGTGGTGATCGGCCTCGAGACGCACACGCAGCTCTCGACGGTCTCGAAGATTTTCTCCGGCGCGTCCACCGCCTTTGGCGCGGCGCCCAACACGCAAGCGGCGCCCGTTGACCTGGCGCTGCCGGGCGTGCTGCCGGTGCTGAACAAAGGCGCCGTCGAGCGCGCCATCGTGTTCGGCCTGGCCATCGGCGCCAAGATCGCGCCCAAGAGCATCTTCGCGCGCAAGAATTATTTCTACCCTGATCTGCCCAAGGGCTACCAGATCAGCCAGTACGAAATTCCGGTGGTGCAGGGCGGCACGCTGACCTTCCAGGTGGAAGGCAAGAACGGCCAGCCCGGCTATGAGAAGACCGTGCAGCTCACGCGCGCCCATCTGGAAGAGGACGCCGGCAAATCGCTGCACGAAGACTTTGCCGGCATGACCGGCATCGACCTGAACCGCGCCGGCACGCCGCTGCTGGAAATCGTGACCGAGCCGGACATGCGCAGCGCCGCCGAGGCCGTGGCCTATGCCAAGGCGCTGCACGCGCTGGTGATGTGGCTGGGCATCTGCGACGGCAACATGCAGGAAGGCAGCTTCCGCTGCGACGCGAACGTGTCGGTGCGCCGCGGCCCGGACGCACCGTTCGGCACACGCTGCGAAATCAAGAATCTCAACTCGTTCCGCTTCCTGGAAGAGGCGATCAACTATGAAGTGCGCCGCCAGATCGAGCTGATCGAAGACGGCGGCACCGTGGTGCAGGAAACCCGCCTGTACGACCCGGACCGCAAGGAAACGCGCTCGATGCGCAGCAAGGAAGACGCGCAGGATTACCGTTACTTCCCGGATCCCGACCTGCTGCCGCTCGTCATCGGCGACGACTGGATCGAGCGTGTGCGCGCCACGCTGCCCGAACTGCCGGCGGCCATGGCTGCGCGCTTTGAGTCGGCGTACGGCCTGCCGAAGTACGACGCCAGCATCCTGACCGCCACCAAAGCGACGGCTGCCTACTTCGAGGCCGTCGTGGCCGATGCGGGCGCTGCGAACGCCAAGGCTGCCGCCAACTGGATCATGGGCGAGGTCGCCTCGAACCTGAACCGCGCCGATCTGGACATCGACGCTGCGCCGGTGTCGCCTGCGCAACTGGCCAAGCTGCTCGCACGCATTGCCGACGGCACGATCAGCAACAACACCGCCAAGAAGGACGTCTTCCCCGCCATGTGGGCAGGCGAGCACGGTGGCGATGCCGACGCGATCATCGCCGAGAAGGGCCTGAAGCAGATGTCGGATTCGGGCGAGCTGGAGAAGATCATCGACGACGTGCTGGCAGCCAATGCCAAGTCGGTCGAGGAATTCCGCGCCGGCAAGGAGAAGGCATTCAACGCGCTGGTCGGTCAGGCCATGAAGGCCACGCGCGGCAAGGCCAACCCCGCGCAAGTTAACGATTTGCTGAAGAAGAAACTGGGCGCAGCCTGATGAGCACCTCCACGATGAACGCACAAGACGTCGCCAACTACCTGCAGGCGCATCCGGCCTTCTTTGAAGAGCACGCCGAGCTGCTGGCCGCCATTCAACTGACGAGCCCGCACAGCCATCGCGCGGTGTCGCTGCAGGAGCGCCAGATGGAAATCCTGCGCGACAAGAACAAGCACCTCGAGCTCAAGCTGTCGGACCTGATGCGCCACGGCAACGAGAACGACCGCACGCAGCAGCGCGTGCACGCATGGACGGCGCGCCTGCTGGGGGAGGCCGACACGCATGCGTTGCCTTATGCCGTGCAGGATGGTCTGCGTGAAATCTTTGACGTGCCGGCTGTCGCGCTGCGCGTGTGGCAGGTCGGCGAAGAATTCGCGCACCTGGAAGTCGCGCAGGGCGTGAGCGAGGAAGTGCGCCTGTTTGCGGCCGGCCTGCGTGCGCCGTATTGCGGCGCCAATGCGGGCTTTGAAGCCGCCGGCTGGCTCGACACGTCGGATACCGGCGGCGCACCGATCGAATCGCTCGCCATCGTCACGCTGCGCGTGCCGGTGCGTGGTGATGCCGACGCCAGCGTCGCGCCAGCATTCGGCCTGCTGGTGCTCGGCTCGCCGGACGCCCGCCGCTTCCATGACGGCATGGGCACGACCTACCTCGCGCAGATCGGCGAACTGGCCGCTGCCGCGCTCAACCGCCTGCGCGACTGAGCGCAGCCCGCCGCATGCCGCAATCCGCATCCGTCGATGACCATGGCGCCCAAGCGCCGCATCCGCAGATTGCGGCGTACCTGGATGCGCTGAAGTTCGAGCGGCAGCTCTCGCCGCATACGCTGCAGAGCTACACCCGCGAGCTGGCCGTGTTGCAGCGCCTGGGTGCGCAGCACGCCGCCAATATCGACCTGACGCAACTGCAGTCGCACCACATTCGCCGCATGATGGCGCAACTGCATGGCGACGGTTTGTCCGGTCGCAGCATTGCGCGGGCGCTGTCGGCGTGGCGCGGCTGGTTCAAATGGATGGCGCTGCGCGATGCCGCTGTCACCGCCAATCCCGTCGATGGCGTACGCGCCCCGAAGAGCCCGAAGCGGCTGCCGAAAGCGTTGTCCGTCGAGCAAGCCGTCGCGCTGATGGAGCAATTGCCCGGCGACGACGCCGAGACGATTCGCGACCGCGCCGTCAACGAGCTGTTCTATTCGTGCGGGTTGCGGCTCTCCGAGCTCGTCAGCCTCGACATGCGCCACGTGAAGGCCGGCGCGTATGAATCGGCGAGTTGGCTCGATCTGGAGGCGCGCGAGGTGCAGGTGCTCGGCAAGGGCAGCAAGCGGCGCACCGTGCCGGTGGGCACCAAGGCGACGGAAGCGCTGGCTGCGTGGCTGGCGGTGCGCGCGCAGCTTGCCAAGTCGGACGCCGCACCTGAAGACGCGCACGCGCTGTTTCTCTCGCCGCGGGGCAAGCGGCTGGCGCAGCGGCAGATTCAATTGCGCATGAAGCGCAACGCCATCGCGGCGGGTGTGCCGGCGGATGTGCACCCGCACGTGCTGCGGCATTCGTTTGCCACGCACATGCTGCAGTCGTCCGGCGACCTGCGCGCGGTGCAGGAACTGCTCGGGCACGCCAGCATTGCCAGCACGCAGGTTTATACTTCGCTCGATTTTCAGCACCTGGCCAAGATCTACGATCAGGCGCATCCCCGCGCGAAGAAGAAGTAGCGCATTGCCCGAGCCTTCGGGCGCCCCATCCCCAGTCGTATGCAAACCCTGATTCTGAAGCCCGGCAAGGAGCGCTCGCTGCTGCGCCGGCACCCGTGGATTTTCGCCAACGCCATCGATCGCGTGGAGGGCAAGCCGGCCTCCGGTGCGACCGTCATCGTGCGCGCGCACAACGGCCAGTTTCTGGCGCGCGCCGCGTTCAGCCCCGTCTCGCAGATTCGCGCGCGCGTGTGGTCGTTCGACGAAGCCGAGCCGGTCGACCACGCATTCTTCAAGCGCCGCATTGCCGCCGCCGTGGCGTACCGCCGCGCGTGGGTGCGCGACACCGACGCCGTGCGCCTCGTCATGGGCGAAGCCGACGGCCTGCCCGGGTTGATCGTCGACCAGTACGGCGCAGGCAAGGATGGTAACGGGGGCCAACTCGTCTGCCAGTTCAGCGCCGCGGGCGTGGAGCACTGGAAGCAGGCGATCATCGCCGCGCTCTTCAACGAGACGGGTTGCCCGAACGTCTACGAACGGTCGGACGTGAGCGTGCGCGAGCGCGAAGGCCTGGAGCAGATGACCGGTGTGCTGGCCGGTGCGGAACCTGCCGCCGACCTGTCTGCCACCGAGCACGGCGTGCGCTACTACGTGGATGTGCGCGAAGGCCACAAGACGGGCTTCTACATCGATCAGCGCGACAACCGCGCGCTCGTTGGCGCCTTGGCGCGCGATCGCGATGTGCTGAACTGCTTCTGTTACACCGGCGGGTTTTCGCTGGCGGCGCTCAAGGGCGGGGCGCGCTCGGTGGTGTCGATCGACTCGTCGGGCGAGGCATTGGCGGTGGCTGAGCGCAACGTCACGCTCAACGGCTTCGATCCGGCGCGCGCCGAGTGGCTGGACGCGGACGTCTTCAAGTCGCTGCGCAACTTCCGCGCGGAAGGCCGCCAGTTCGACCTGATCGTGCTGGATCCGCCCAAGTTTGCGGCGTCGGCGCAGCAGGTCGATCGTGCGGCGCGGGCATATAAGGAGATCAACCTCGTCGGCATGCAGTTGCTGCGACCGGGTGGCCTGCTGTTCACGTATTCGTGCTCGGGTGCGATCGACGCAGACCTGTTCCAGAAAATCGTCGCGGGCGCGGCGGCCGATGCCAAGGTCACGGCGCGCATCCAACGCCGGCTGGCCGGCGGCGTCGACCACCCGCTGCTGACGAGCTTTCCGGAAGGCGAGTACCTCAAGGGGCTGCTGCTGCAAGTTGGCTAGCAATTTGTCGCAATTTTTGGCTTGTCCCGGCAAGCCGCCATTGCGAAGATGCGGTCCTTCGTTTTCCGCATCTCGTCGATGGCTTCCAATGCTGCCCATCACGCGACGGGCTGGGCAGCAGGCCTGATTGCCGCCACCCTCGTCGCACAGGCTTCCCATACGTCTCTCGAACATCTCGGCAGCATCCTGGCGTTTTGCGCGGCGGTGGCCGGCAGCACCGCGCCTGACTGGATGGAGGTGGCCTGGTGGACCCGTGCGCGCCGCCTCTGGATCACGCACCGCACCGCCACCCATTGGGGCATCGGTTGGATAGCCGTGCTTGTTCTGTCGTACCAGGCGCTGGGCCATGCGCACCTGTGGGCGCCGCTGCTGTTCGGCTTCGCCTGTGGCGGCCTGATGCACCTGCTGGCGGACTGGCCGAATCCGTTGGGCGTGCCCTGGATCTGGGGGCGCCATTCCCTGAACTTGTGGAAGAGCGGCCACTGCGATCTGATTGTGGTGATCCTGGCATGGGCCGCGGCATGCTGGCTCGTGCGGCCGTTGTGGGCGGCGACGGCAACGCGCGTAGTTGGATGGTTCGCCCACGTGGCGCGATGAGCCGGCTGCATCGGCATCGTCTGATGGAAGCCGGGCCCGCGAACGACTAAGTTGGAACCGCCGGACGCCACGCGTCCGAATCCAACTTCGTTTGCGCAACGCTTGCGCAAACGCCCTCACCGGGAGTCGTCGATGACACTGGATGTGACGCGCCAAGACCCTCGCTACAACACGCTCAAACATGGCTTCAACCTGCGCTGGCCCACAACGGATGCACAGGCCGCCAGCCGCATCGCCCTCATAGAAAAGCCCGACGATGTGGCGCCCGCCGTGCAGCGCATCATCAACGCGGGCCAACGCCCGACGGTGCGCAGCGGCGGGCATTGCTATGAGGATTTCGTCTCCAACAACCCCGACGGCACGATCGTCGATCTGAGCCTGCTCGCTACGCCCGAGGTGCACGCCGACGGCACGGTGCGCATTCCGGCCGGTACGCAGAACTGGAACGGTTACCTGGAACTGTACAAACGCCACAACGTGACGCTGCCCGGCGGCTCGTGCTATTCGGTGGGCGCGGGCGGGCATATTTGCGGCGGCGGGTATGGACTGCTCTCACGGCTGCAAGGGCTGACGGTGGATTGGCTCTCGGCCGTTGACATCGTCACGGTGGACAAGACCGGCAAGACGGCTGCCCGCACGGTGGATGCAGCGCACGATCCCGATCTGTTCCGTGCGTGCCGCGGTGCGGGCGGCGGCAACTTCGGCGTCATCACCGGCTACACGTTCGCCAAGCTGCCCACGGCACCGCAGGAAGTCGCGCTCGCCACCGTGGCCTTCGACTGGGCCACCATGACGCCGCAGCGCTTTGCAGAACTGCTGCGCATCTACGGCGAATACTGGGACACGCGCGGCAAGGACCCTGACACGTGGGGCATGTTTTCGCTGCTCAAGCTCACGCACAAATCGTCGGGGCAGATCGTCCTGCTCACACAGTTCTGCAACCCCGACGGCACGTGCCGCGATCTCTCTGTCCTCAATGATTTTCTGAACCGCTTCCAGGCCTGCGCGCCCACGCCGGTCAAAGGGCGCCCGCCCGGCTACGGCCCCGCGCACAAACAGGGCGTGGGGCAGCTGCTCTGCTCCAAGCCGCACACCATCGTGCAGTACGACTGGCTGACGGCCACGCAGTATCTGAACGGTTCGGGTGCCAATCAGCGTGGCAAGTACAAATCGGCCTACATGAAGCGCGGCTTCACGGCGCGCGAGGCGCAGCGCATCTACACCCACCTCACGCGGACGATGCCGGGCGTCGATCTGAGCCAGTCGCTGCTGCAAGTCGATTCGTACGGCGGCGCCGTCAACAAGGCGGAGCGCATTGGCGATACGGCCGTGCCGCAACGCTCTTCCATCATGAAGCTGCAGTACCAGACGTATTGGGCCGCGCCTGCCGATGACGCCGGCCACCTGCGCTGGATCAGCGATTTCTACCGTGACGTCTACGGCGCCCCCGACGTGCCCGCGCCGCACAGCGGCACGCCGTACCCCGGCGACCGGTACGAGGGCTGCTACATCAACTACCCCGACGTCGACATGCTCGCCTACCCGTTCTGGCCGCAGCTCTACTACGGCAGCGGCGACCTGTACGCGTTTCTGCAGGACGTGAAGCGCCGGTATGATCCGAACAACATCTTCCACCACGCGATGTCCGTGCGTGTTTGATGGAGCCATCCCATGACCAATCGTCTTCGTCGAACTTTCATGCAGTGGACTGGTAGCTTGCCTTTGCTGGGCGCTCTTCCCAAAACCGTCATGGCCCAGGCGGGCGAGCAACCCGCTGCGTCGGGTGTGCAGCCTGCGGGCAATGCTCGCCCTTCCCGCTTTGCCTATGTCGGCACGTACACGTTCAACGCACCGGGCGGCACCGCCGGCGGCCCGGCCGCACGTGGCATCTACGTGCTCGCGCCGCGCGGCGAAGCGTGGACCCAGGTGCAGGTGGTCGAAAGTGCCAATCCGTCATTCCTGGCCGTGCACCCAAACCAGCGGTTCCTGTACGCCATCAATGAATTGGAGGTCTACGAGGGTCGCCCAAGCGGCAGCGCCGAGTCCTATGCGATCGACCCGCACGACGGCAAGCTGACGCTGCTCAACCGCCAGCCGCTCTCTTTGTCGGGTACGAACCCTGCGCACGTGGTGGTGTCGCCGGACGGCAAACACCTGTGCGTGTCGATCTACAGCGGCGGTGCGTACAACCTCCTGCCGATCGGCGAGGACGGTAAGCTCGGCGCCGTGTCCGGCATCTTCAAGGACACCGGCTCCGGCCCCCGCCCCGAACAGGAAGCGCCGCACGCGCACATGATGCTGTTCGACACCACCGGCCAGCACGTGATCGGTACCGATCTGGGCACCGACCGCATCAACGTGTTCGCCATCGAAGGCGGCAAGCTCGCCCCGCGGGATCGCGCGCAGCTCAAGCCCGGCAGCGGCCCGCGCCACCTGGCGCTGCATCCGCAGGGCAAGCTGCTCTACGTCATCAACGAACTCGAGGGATCGGTCGCCTGCCACGGTTACGACTCCGCTACCGGCCATGTGTCGGAGGAGCGCCAGCGCATCTCCACAACGCCCGCCGACTACACCGGCCATAAGAGCGGCGCCGAGATTCTTGTGCACCCGTCGGGGCGCTTCCTCTACGCCAGCAACCGGAAGCTGAAGTCCGATCATCCGCTGGCCGACAGCGTGGCCGCGTTCAGCATCGATGCCTCGGGCAAGCTCGCGCCGCTTCAGTACTGGAACGAGGGAGTGCGCTTTCCGCGGGCGATGGCGATGGCGCCCGACGGCAGCCACCTCTACGTGCTGAACCAGAAGGGCGACACGATCCTGCGGCTGCGCATCGACGGGCAGACCGGCAAGCTGGACCAGCCCGCGGTGGTGGCGAAGGTGCCGACGCCGGTGTGTCTGGTGTTTACGGCATAAGCGCTCCCGGCGCGCGAAAAGAAACCCTGGGCGGTGCAAGGCCGCCCAATTGCAACTCAATTGCAGCAACCCGCGCCCCGTGGGACAATCCCGCGCATGAATACCCCGGCCTCGCGCGACGATCTCGCCACTCCGCAACCCCATTCGCCTGAAGAGGCTGCCCGCGCACGCCTGCGCGGCCTGGGCAGCCGTGTGACCGAGCCTCGCGTGCGCGTGCTGGCCGTGCTGATGCAGGGCGCCGATGCGCTCTCGCACCAGGCTGTATGCGACGCGCTGCCGGACGATTCCGGCATCGACCGCGTGACGGTCTACCGCGTGCTCGACTGGCTCGTGGCAGGCGGCATCGTCCACAAGACGGCAGGGACGGATCGCGTCTTCCGCTTCAGCCTGGCCGAGCACGATGCCGCGCGGGAAGCTGCGCACCGCTCGCACAGCCACTTCCATTGCACGCAATGCGGGCGCGACTTCTGCCTGGAAGGCGCCGAGCCGCCGGCCATGCCGATGGCCGCCCTGCCCGCCGGCTTCGCGGCCGACCATGCTGAACTCACCATCAAGGGCGCCTGCGCGGATTGCGCGCATCTGGCGCCCCATCACAAGACAGGAAACGCACCATGTCCAAAATGATCCCCGTTACCATCCTGACGGGCTTTCTCGGCAGCGGTAAGACCACGCTGCTCAAGCGCATCCTGACCGAACAGCATGGCATGAAGATCGCCGTGATCGAAAACGAGTTCGGCGAAGAGAACATCGACAACGATATCCTCGTGCAGGACGGCAACGAGCAGATCGTGCAGATGAGTAACGGCTGCATCTGCTGCACCATCCGTGGCGATCTGGTGAAGGGGTTGTCCGACCTGCTCACGCGCCGCGACAACGATCAGATCCAGTTCGATCGCGTGGTCATCGAAACCACCGGCGTTGCGAACCCCGGACCCGTTGCCCAGACGTTCTTCATGGACGACGAGATCGCCAGCCGCTACCTGCTGGATGCCGTCATCACGCTGGTCGACGCCAAGCACGGCAACATGCAGCTCGACAAGCAGGAAGAGGCGCAGCGCCAGGTGGGCTTTGCCGACGCCATCTTCATCACCAAGAGCGACCTGGTGTCCGCCGCCGATGTGGATGCGCTGCGCCACCGCCTGCTGCACATGAACCCGCGCGCGCCGATCCGCACCGCCAATTTTGGCGAAACGCCGATCGACACCATCTTCGACCTGCGGGGCTTCAACCTGAATGCCAAGCTGGAGATCGACCCCGACTTCCTGCGCGAAGACGATCATGACCACAACCACGATCATGATCACGACCACGCCTGCTCGGCCGATTGTGATCGCGATCACGATCACGAGCACGACCATGGTCACGCGCCCGGCCATCACCACCATCACGGGCACGCGCACCATACCGATCGCATCGCCTCGTTCGTCTTCCGCAGCGAACGGCCGTTCAATTACACCAAGCTGGAGGAATTCCTCTCGGGTGTGCTGAACATCTACGGCGAGAAGCTGCTGCGCTACAAGGGCGTGCTCTATATGGAGGGTGTCGACCGCAAGGTCGTGTTCCAGGGCGTACACCAGCTCATGGGTAGCGATGTAGGCGGAAAATGGGACGGCGAGACCCCTTCCAACCGGATGGTGTTTATCGGTGTCGACCTGCCGCGCGAAACGATTCTGAAAGGATTGGAGAACTGCCTGGCCTGATTCGGCGGCTTTCCCCCTCCTTTTGGGTGGCCCCGCCGCGCGCTTTCAGGCAGAATCCGGGCCGGATTTCCTGTCCGTGTTTCTCCGATAGTTCAGTTAATATCGTTCAGCTACAATAGGTCGGTTTAGAAGCACGTCGTCCGAAGCACGTCCGATAGGAGAGCAGGCGATGGTGACTAAGACCAAGGAAGGACGCGGCGCCAACGGCGGTGCCGGGCGGTCCGTAACGGAGTCGGCAGCAGCCCAGGCTGCGCCAGCCACCCGAAAAAAAGCGGCAGGGGGCGCCGCTGCGGGAGAGGCAAAAGGAGGCGCGCGGGGCGGCAAGTCCGCCGCCAGCCAGAATGAGTCCGACGCATCCCCGCGCGAGGACGACGCGACAGCCGACACGGCGCGCGATTTACCAGGATCATCCGCAGCAACCATGAGCAGCAAGAAACTACTCACCGAAGCCGAAATCCTGAAGATGGGCGACAAGGATTACATGAACGAGGCGCAGCTCGCCTTCTTCAAAGACCGGCTTGTAAAAATGCGCGACGAAATTCTCGCGAACGCCAATCAGACCGTCAGCGACCTGCGCGAGACCGTAGTGGTGCCGGACCCGGCTGACCGTGCCACCATCGAAGAAGAGCACGCGCTGGAGTTGCGCACGCGGGATCGTGAGCGCAAGCTGCTCAAGAAGGTGGAGCAGTCGATTGCCCGTATCGACGCTGGCGACTACGGCTACTGCGATGAAACCGGCGAGCCAATCGGCGTGCCGCGCCTGATCGCCCGCCCCACCGCCAACCTGACGCTGGAGGCGCAGGAGCGCCGCGAAAAGCGCCAGAAGATGCATGGTGACTGACGCACGCGTCGCATGCGTTTGACGCGTTTGTTTGAGTTTGGCAGCCCGGTAATCCACCGGGCTGTTTGCTTTGTTAGGCCACGAACCGAGGCCACTGATCATGTCCCGTCCGCTTCCTGTTACCGTGCTGTCCGGCTTTCTGGGCGCCGGCAAGACCACGCTGCTCAACCACGTACTCGCCAACCGCGAGGGCAAGCGTGTGGCCGTGATCGTCAACGACCTGTCGGACGTCAACATCGACGCGCAGCTCGTGGGCGATGGCACGGCCACCAGTGCGCAGCTTTCGCGCACCGACGAGCGCATGGTGGAGCTGTCCAACGGCTGCATCTGCTGCACGCTGCGCGAAGACCTGCTCGACGAGATCGCGCGCCTGGCCCGCGAAGATCGCTTCGACTATCTGCTCATCGAATCGACCGGCGTGGCCGAGCCGCTGCCGATTGCCGAGACGTTTACGTTTGAAGACGCTGAAGGCGACGTGCTGTCCGACCTCGCGCGCCTGGACACCATGGTCACCGTGGTCGATGCGCAGCACTTCCTGGCCGACTACGACGCTGCTGATTTTCTGTCCGATCGCGGCCAGGCGCGTGATGAAGACGACGACCGCACCGTGGTCGACTTGCTGATCGAACAGGTCGAGTTTTGCGACGTGATCGTGCTCAACAAGATCGATCTCGTGAGCGATGCCGAGCGCGAGCGCCTGGCCGGCATCCTGCATTCACTGAACCCGCGGGCGCGCATCGTGCCGGCATCGTTCGGCGCGGTGCCGCTGGACGAAATCCTCAATACGCATCGCTTTGATTTCGACGCCGCATCCGCCGCGCCGGCGTGGCTGGCCGAGCTGCGCGGCGAACATGTGCCTGAGACGGAGGCGCTCGGCATCGGCAGTTTCGTCTATCGCCGCCGCGTGCCGTTCCACCCGCAGCGTCTGTGGAACCTGATGCACACCGAATGGCTGCGCGAGCATGGCCGCGTGTTGCGTTCGAAGGGCTATTTCTGGCTCGCTTCGCGTATGGACACCGCTGGCAGCTGGGGGCAGGCCGGCGGCGTGATGCGCCACGGCGGCGCCGGTGCATGGTGGGCTGCGGTGGATGAAGCCGAGTGGCCCGACGAAGAAGAAGCCCGTGCAGACATTGCCGACAAGATGCACGACAACGGTGCGCCCGCACGCTGGGGCGACCGTCGTCAGGAACTCGTCTTTATCGGCACGGACCTGGATGAAGCCGCGCTGATCGCGCAACTCGACGCCTGCCTGCTGACCGATGCGGAGATGGCTGCCGGACCCGAAGCGTGGGTCGCGCTGGCCGATCCGTTCCCCGCGTGGGCCTACGACGACCACGGCGATGAAGACGGCGACGACGAACACGACCACCAACACGGTGACGACTGCGACTGCGGTCACCATCACTGAGCACGCAGATCCCCTGCTTCATCGACGTTGACACCGGCGTCATCCGGTCCTGACAATCCCCGAACGTTTTGCTTTCGTCATGAACCATCGGGGAGTCGTCATGCCGGTCCTGCGTCTGCTGCGCGCCGCGAACCTTGTTGCCGCGCTGTCTTTTTCCACGACGCTCTCGGCGCTCGCGCCGATTGCGGCGCATGCTCAGCCGGCATCCACGCTGGTGATCGGGCTGTCGAGCGATGTCACTTCGCTTGATCCGCACTTCCACAACGTCACGCCAAATTCGAACGTGGCCGAGCATATGTTCGAGGCGCTGATTGCCAAGGACGAGAAGATGCGCCTCAAGCCTGGCCTCGCCGTGTCGTGGAAAGCCCTGAGCGATACGGTGTGGGAGGTCAAGCTGCGTCCCGGCGTGCATTTCCATGACGGCAGCGAGTTCACCTCGGCCGACGTCGTGTATTCGCTGGCGCGCCCGGCCACGATCAAAAACAGCCCATCGCCGTTCACGATCTACACGCGTGGCTTCAAGGAGGTGACGGCCCTCGACAAGCTGACTGTGCGCATCACCACCAACGGCCCCTATCCGCTGGTGCCGAACGACTTGTCGACCATCTACATGGTGTCGAAAAAAGCCGTCGAAAAAGCCGGCGCGGACGATTTCAACAATGGCCGCGCCATGATCGGCACCGGGCCGTACAAGTTCGCGTCGTTCACGCGCGGCGATCGGCTGGAGCTGACGCGCTTTGACGGCTACTGGGGTAAGAAGCCGCAATGGCAGCACGTGACGCTGCGCATTCTGACGGCAGACGCACCGCGCGTGGCAGCGCTGTTGGCGGGCGATGTGCAGGTCATCGAGAACGTGCCGAGCTCGGACATCAAGAAGCTGTCGGCTGACCCGGCGGTGTCGGTATTCAAGATGCCGGTGTTCCGCATGATGTATCTGCATATGGATTCGAACCGCGATGTGTCGCCGTTCGTGACCGACAAAGCCGGCAAGCCGCTGCCGAAGAACCCGCTCAAGGATGCCCGCGTGCGCGAGGCGATTTCGCTGGCGATCTCACGCCAGGCCATCGTCGACCGCGTGATGGAAGGCGCGGCAGAACCGACGGGCCAACTCGTCAACAGTGCGCTGTTCGGCCACGTGCCGGGCCTGAAGGCACCGGTGGCGGACCTGCCCGCAGCGAAGAAACTGCTCGCCCAGGCCGGCTACCCCGATGGCTTTGCCATCACGCTGCACGCCACCAATAACCGCTACCCGAACGATGACCGCGTGGCTCAGGTGATCGCTTCGATGCTTTCGCGGGTGGGCATTGCCACCAAGGTCGAAACGCTGCCGTCAGCGTCGTTCTTCACGCGGGCGAACAAGCTGGATTTCTCGTTCCTGCAGGCCGGCTGGGGAGCAGATACGGGTGAAGCCAGTTCGAGCCTGAAGGCGCTGCTGGCCACCTTTGATCCGGCCCGCGGCTGGGGGGCGTCCAATCGCGGGCGCTATTCGAACCCGGCGCTCGATGCCAAGCTGGCTGAAGCCCTGCAAACCCTGGACGACAGCAAGCGCGAAAGGCTGCTGCAGGAGGCCACGGAAATCGGGATCCGCGATGACGGTGTGATTCCGCTCTACTTCAACATCAACGTGTGGGCAGCGCGCAAGGGTTACACGGTGGTGCCGCGTCTGGATGAACGGACCTACGCGTTCGATGTGACGCACTAAAACGGTAAGAAGCACCGTAAGAAGCGATTTTTGGCGCACAAAAAGCGTGCGTCGTGACGGAAATCAGGGTTGAAATCCTGTGGGCTGGCGTCAAGTATGAAGTTCTTTGGCCGGCCCGCTGGGGGCCGCGCCAAGCCGGACCCCTAGGAACAAGCGCATGGAACAGTATCACGGCACCACCATCGTCAGCGTGCGGCGCGGCAACCAGGTCGCGCTCGGCGGCGATGGTCAGGTCACGCTGGGCAACATCGTGATGAAAGGCTCGGCCCGCAAGGTGCGCGCCATCTACGACGGCAAGGTGCTGGTCGGCTTTGCCGGCGCCACCGCCGACGCCTTCTCCCTGCTCGACCGCTTTGAGGCCAAGTTGCAGAAGCACCAGGGCAACCTGCTGCGCTCCGCCGTCGACCTCGCCAAGGACTGGCGTACCGATCGCGCCCTGCGCCACCTCGAGGCAATGCTGATCGTCGCAGACCGCGAAGCCACCCTCGTCATCACCGGCAATGGCGACGTGCTGGACCCGGAAGGCGGCATTGCTGCCATTGGCTCGGGCGGCTCGTATGCCCAATCGGCCGCCAAGGCGCTGATGGAGAACACCGACCTCGCGCCGCGCGATGTGGTGGAAAAATCGCTGCGCATTGCCGGCGAACTCTGCATCTATACCAACACCAATTTCGTGATCGAGACGCTCGAATAACGAGCGCCTTCATCGACAGGATTCCCATGTCTGAAACCATGACGCCGTCGGAAATCGTCTCCGAACTCGACAAGCACATCATCGGCCAGCACAAGGCCAAGAAGGCCGTGGCCGTGGCGCTGCGCAACCGCTGGCGCCGCCAGCAGGTGGGAGACCCGCTGCGCCAGGAAATCACGCCCAAGAACATCCTGATGATCGGGCCGACTGGCGTGGGCAAGACCGAGATCGCGCGCCGCCTGGCCAAGCTGGCCGACGCACCGTTCATCAAGATCGAAGCGACCAAGTTCACCGAGGTCGGCTACGTCGGCCGCGACGTCGACACCATCGTGCGCGATCTGGCTGAGATGGCCGTCAAGCAGACGCGCGAATCCGAGATGAAGAAGGTGCGCGCCAAGGCCGAAGATGCAGCCGAAGACCGCATTCTCGACGTGCTGATCCCGCCGCCGCGCGACATCGGCTTTGCGCAGCCGGAAGAGAAGGATTCGACTGCGCGCCAGACCTTCCGCAAGAAGCTGCGCGAAGGCCAGCTCGACGACAAGGAAATCGAGCTGGAAGTGTCGGCGGGCGCGCCGAGCATGGACATCATGGGCCCGCCCGGCATGGAAGACATGACCGAGCAGATCCGCTCGATGTTCGCGGGCCTGGGCCAAGGCAAGAAGAACCGTCGCAAGATGAAGGTGAGCGAAGCCTTCAAGCTGCTGATCGACGAAGAGGCGGCGAAACTCGTGAACGAAGACGAGCTGAAGCAGAAGGCGGTGGCCAACGTCGAGCAGAACGGCATCGTGTTCCTGGACGAGATCGACAAAATTGCCAGCCGCAGCGAATACGGCGGCGGCGAGGTGTCACGTCAGGGCGTGCAGCGTGACTTGCTGCCGCTGGTGGAAGGCACTACCGTCAACACGAAGTACGGGATGATCAAGACCGATCACATCCTGTTCATCGCGTCGGGTGCGTTCCATCTGTCCAAGCCGAGCGACCTGATTCCGGAACTGCAGGGCCGTTTCCCGATCCGCGTGGAACTGGATTCGCTGTCGGTGGAAGATTTTCGCGCGATTCTCACGCAGACCGATGCGAGCCTCACCAAGCAATATCAGGCGCTGCTGAAGACGGAAGGTGTTGATCTCGTGTTTGCCGAAGACGGTATCCGCCGCCTTGCCGAGATCGCATGCTCGGTCAACGAGAAGGTCGAGAACATCGGCGCACGCCGTTTGTACACGGTGATGGAGCGGCTGCTGGAAGACCTGTCGTTCCACGCGCACAAATCGTCGGGCGAGACGGTGACCATCGACGCCGCGTACGTCGACGAGCGCTTGAGCGAGCTGTCGGGCAACGAAGATCTGTCGCGCTACGTGCTGTAAGCGTGTAAGCAACGCATTCCAAAATGCCCTGCGGGCCGCATCGGAGACGATGCGGCCCGTTTTGTTTGGGCGCCCGCGAAGCCAAGCCGGGCAAGGGTTTGCTCAGGATCGTGCCGGGTCAGGTCCGTTATCTGCTGAAGAAGGTGGTGCCGCACAGACAAATGCGCGCCGCGCACCTGGCGTGCGCGATTCCAACCACGACAAGGAGAGAAACGTATGAAACCGATCCAACGCCTGGCCCTGTGTTGCGTGCTTGCCTGCGCCCCCTTGGGCATTGCCCACGCCCAGACCACACCGGCGCCCACCGGCCCCGCCGGCGCCTCAGCCCCGAACGATGCCAAGCGCGCCGCCTACGACAGTGCCGTGAAGCAAGCCGATGCCAATTACAAAGCTGCCAAGGACAAGTGCGATGCGATGAAGGGCAACGACCGCGACGTCTGCCGCGCGCAGGCCAAGGGCGATTACAACGTCGCCAAGGCCAATGCGGTGGTGGAGCGCGATGGCACTGAAGCCGCCCGCAACCGCGCCGCCAAGGAAAAGGCCGAGGCTGATTACGACGTCGCCAAGACCAAGTGCGATGCCATGAAGGGTAACGACAAAGACACCTGCGTGAAGGATGCCAAGGCCGCGTACACGCGAGCCAAGGGCGGTGAGGAGGTGAGTCACGCCAAGGCGACCGGCACTGCGAAGGACGTCAGCGAAGCGCGCCGCGATGCCGTCAAGGACACCAACGACGCCAACTACAAGGCCGCCAAGGAGCGCTGCGACGCCATGTCGGGCGATGCCAAGACGAAGTGCCAGAACGACGTGGCAGCCAAGTTCAAGAAGTAAGCCGGACGAAAGGGTCCATACGGGCGGCCTGCGGGACCCCCTGTTTTGTCTCAATCTCTCACTCGCAACGGAGGACGTATGAACTGGGATCAGATCGAAGGTAAATGGGATCAGGCCAAGGGCAAGATCAAGGAGAAGTGGGGGCAGCTCACGGACGATGACCTGACCGTGATCCGCGGCAAGCGCGACCAGCTTGCCGGCAAGATCCAGGAGCGCTACGGCTACACGAAGGAACGTGCCGAAGACGAACTCAAGGCGTGGGAGCGCGATACCCGCTGGTGATGCCGCGCTGATGTAGCCTCACGCGGCCGGCGTTCATTTGGCGACCGGCCGCTTGCCCAATTTGCGCTGCAGCGTCCGTCGGTGCATGTTGAGCGCCCGCGCGGTCGCAGAGATATTGCCGCCGTGTTCGGCGAGCACGCGCTGAATGTGTTCCCACTCCAGGCGCGCGACCGACAGCGGCGCGGGGTTTTCCATGGTCTGTTCGGCCACGGCTTCAGACACGCCCACCTGCAGCGCCAGCAGAATCGAATCGACATTGGCCGGCTTGGCCAGGTATTCGTCAGCCCCCAACTTGACCGCCTGCACGGCGGTGGCAATGCTCGCGTAGCCCGTGAGGATCAGCATGCGCGCCTCGGGCAGCGCCTGACGTAGCGGGGCAATCCAGTGCAGACCGGAATCCGTGCCGCCGTGGGGCATGAGGCCCTTGTCGCTAGCAGCCAGATGTAGATCGACAGTGACATACGAGAAGCGTGTCTGGCGCGCCAGGGCCAACGCTTCGCCGCCGGTGTGGGCGATCTGCGGAGCGAAGCCGCGACGCGTGAGCGCGCGCGCCAGCGTCTGCGCAAAGACGTCGTCGTCATCGAGGATCAGAAAGGGGGCGGGCTGCTGCATGGTGTTCTCCGGGGCCGTACGTGCACGGGGCTGCGTCAGGCCGTCTCGTTATGTGAAGAGGGTGGGTGCGCCAATGATGGGGGCGGCGGCGTGTTCCATCGGACCGCCAACCGGCAGGCGGAGTTCGGCAATGGCGCCTTGCGGCGGATTCGGGCGTAGCACCACGGTACCACCCAGGCGGCGCGCGGTGGTGGAGGCCAGGTACAGCCCGATGCCGTGACCGCCATGCCGGCTCGGCACCGGCGTGCGGCCGAGCGAGGTCCTCAGGTCTTCCGGCAAGCCCAACCCCGTATCGACGATGGACAGCACGATCTGCGGCGGCATATCGCGGAGCACATCCGGATTGGCGTCGATCTTGGCGGTCAGCAGCAGCGGTACCAGGTCGCGTCCAGCGTGATGCTGGCTGCGGGCGGCGTTGTCCAGCAGGATCGTGAGGATCTGGCCGACGTTCACCGCATCGAGCTCCACCGCTTGTGCCGCAGGCGACGTCTCCGTGTGGAGGCGGATGTCCGGATGCCGCAGCTGCCAAGTCTGCGTGAAATCCGGTAGCCATTGGCCGAGCGGCTCGGGTGCGCCGTCGTTGGGCTTGCGCTGCAGGCGCGCCAGTGCGGCGCGGCACAGTTCGAGTTGCTGTTCGATGGCGCGCAAGTCTTCACGGTACGGGCCGAGCGGTGAATCGGGCTGCTTCGCGTCGTGCTGCAGCTCGCCGGTGATGACGGCCACGGTAGACAGCGGCGTGCCCATCTCGTGCGCCACGCTCGCGCCTTGCGACATCAAGGCTTCGATGCGTTGCTCGCGCAGCAGCCGCTCGCGCGCTTCGGTGAGCTGCGCCTCACTCTCGCGCAGTGCGGCCGACAGGCGCGCCGTAAAGCCGGCGATCATCGCGCTGCTTGCCACGAAATCGATCCACATGCCTGCCAGGTGATACGCCAACGCATCTGCCGGGTTCGCCAGCTTCAGCGGGATGTAGTTGCCGAGCATCATGCTGTAGGCGGCCAGCGCGTACAGCGTCAGGCCCACCACATGAGCGAGCGGCAGCATGGCCGCCGCGATCGCCAGCGCCGGCAGATAGAACGAGACGAACGGGTTGGTCGCGCCGCCGGTGAAATACAACAGGGCGGACAGCGCGGTCAGGTCCACCAGTAGCTGAACGGTGATCTCGATATGCTGCACGGGCCGGTTGCGCCGCACCCGCCACCCGGTCAGCAGGTTGAACAGCGCGTGCAGGCCCATCACGCTCAGCAGCGGCACCACCGGCAGTTGCACGCCAAATACCAGCGGCGCGAGCAGCATCAGGACCAGTTGGGTGGCCAGCAGGCTCCATCGCAGCCAGAAGAGGCGGCGTAGACTGGATGCGTCCAGCAGCGGGGCGGCAAGAGACAGAGTGGAAAGCATGGTGGACAAGTGTAAACGTGCGCACCGCGCGGTTCTCCGTGCGGCGATGCGTCAATCGGCCGCACAATTGTGCACCCAACCTATCTCCCCGCAGGCGCTGTGCTTTAATGCGCTGCACGTTTGTCCCCGACAGGAGCCCTGATGATGTCCCGATCGAACCGTTCTTCCGTTTGCCTGGCTGTGCTCACTGCTGGCCTGCTCGCCAGCGCCGCCGCTTTCGCACAGGTCACGGTGCAAGACGCCTGGGTGCGCGGCACGGTGCCGGGCCAGACGTCCAGCGGCGCGTTCATGACGCTGCAATCGGCGGACGGCGCCAAGGTGGTGGGTGTGACGACGCCCGTTGCGGGCACGGCCGAGATCCACGAGATGAAGATGGAGGGGGACGTGATGCGCATGCGCGCCGTTCCGTCGCTGGAGCTGCCGAAGGGCCAGACGGTGCAACTCAAGCCGGGTGGCTACCACGTGATGCTCATGGACCTGAAGCAGCCGCTGGCCAAGGACGCCACCGTGCCGCTCACGCTGAAGGTGGAGCTGGCCGACAAGCGCGTCGTCGAGCAGAAGGTCGAGGCCCGCGTGCGCGACCTGACCGCCGGCAACATGCCCGCCATGAACCACGGTGGCGAACACAAGCATTGATGGCTTGCGGCGAGTGTCGCTTCAAGCCACGTAAGGAAGCATTCCGATGGCTAACAAGACATTGGGCACTCGCCAGAAACTGACCTTCCGCATCGAGCCTTCAACGAAGGCCGGTACTGCGCGCCCGCGCAATTTTCTCGTTCCGCTCACCCGCGGCCGCAGGGCCGGGGCCCACACCGAAGGCGGCCACGCTGAACGCCAGCGCGGGCGGGCCGACGTCCGCCGTGCACTGCGCACGCTGGACGACGACAACAAAGACAAAGACTGATCGGTCAGCAGGATTCAGACGCTGCCTTTGCCTGCGCAATCGCTTCGCGCAGGCAACGCTGGCAGCGGCAGCCCTGTCCCGGGCGCCGCGCGCTGGCAGGTAGCATTTCTTCTGTCGTGCACCAGCATGTCGCGTCGGGCTGCTTACCGTCGCCGATCGCTCCGCAGCGCATCTGCGCGCCGCAGACCGCGCATACGGTGTTGGCGGCGGACGGGGTCACCCTTGGCTGCTCCCGTCGTCGTCTTGCCCGAGCTTGTGCATCGCCTGGCGCAGCAATCCCATCTGGTGTGAGAACCGCGTGCAGGCATCGCACGCGAACAGATGCACGCGCAAGCGCAGGCGTTCGCCGGTGCGCAGGTCGCGGTCCATTGCGCTCACCAGCACGCGGTGCGCTTCCTTGCAGGTGAGCATTCCCCAACGGTTTGGCATGTGGTCTTTCTCGGTGGTGCGATAGCGATGCGGTTCAGGCGGCGGCCGGCTGGTTGCCGAACCAGTGCAGGTCAAGGCACTCGCGCAGGCGCATGCGGGCACGGTAGAGCAGTGCCCAGGCATTGGTCGCCGTGATCTGCAATTCCTGACAGATTTCGTCGGTTTCCAGCTCCAGCCACTCACGCATCATGAAGACGCGCCCAACGCGCGGCGGCAGGCGATCGACGCACATTTGCAGCACGTCGAAAAACTCGCGCCGTGACAGCGCGGCATCGGGGTCGCCCCAGTCGGACGGTGGGCTCGTGTAGTGGCCGTCGGCGGCGAACAGACTGTCGAAGACGGCCTCGTCGGAACGCATGCCGGCCTCGTCGGACTCACCGCCCGCAAGCAGCGAGACGCGCACTTCGCGCCGCCCCGAGCGGATCGCATCGATGATCTTGTGTTTAAGGATGCCGATGACGTAAGTCTTGAGCGAGGCGTTGCCGGCAAAGCGCTCGGGATGTTCGAGCACCGCCAGGATGGTGTCGGCCACCGTGTCTTCAGCCAGGGCGGTGTCGCGCAATTGCAGTTGCGCAAAGCGCAGCAGATGAGGGCGCAGCGCGTCGAGTTGGTCGGGTGCGATGGCCATGATTCCCCAGGGTGTTCTTTCGTGGCAACGGTATGGCGGGCACGCAAGGTGCGCCACCAGACCGTAGCGCCTTTTCTTGTAAAATCGCGCCTGCCGAAAATGGGCTGCTTCGTTTTTTTGTGTTGCAGGCGACATTCGGCGTTCCATCATACCTGCCCAACCGGATGTCACCGTCATGACCGCTTCTGCTGCCCCCGACCCTGCTGGCCTCGACCCCGAACTCGCGCATATCGCGCCGCCGGTGAAGGCTGAGATTCTTGCGCAGGCCCTGCCTTACATTCGCAAGTTCCACGGCAAGACCATCGTCATCAAATACGGTGGCAACGCCATGACGGAAGAAAAGCTCAAGCACAGCTTCGCGCGCGACGTGATCCTGCTCAAGCTGGTCGGCATGAACCCGGTGGTGGTGCACGGCGGTGGCCCGCAAATTGACGAAGCCCTGAAGAAGGTCGGCAAGCAAGGCGCCTTCATCCAGGGCATGCGCGTGACCGACGAAGAGACCATGGAAGTGGTCGAGTGGGTGCTCGGCGGCGAAGTCCAGCAGGACATCGTCATGCTGATCAACCAATACGGCGGCCAGGCAGTCGGCCTGACCGGTAAGGACGGCGGTCTGATCCGCGCCAAGAAGCTGAAGATGCCGGACCGGGAGAAGCCGGGCGAGTTTATCGACATCGGTTTCGTGGGCGACATCGAGACGATCAACCCGGCCGTGGTCAAGGCGCTGCAGGACGACGCGTTCATTCCGGTCATTTCGCCCATCGGTTTCTCTGACGAAGGCCAGGCCTACAACATCAATGCCGACGTGGTAGCCGGCAAGATGGCCGAGATCCTGAAGGCCGAGAAGCTTGTCATGATGACCAACATTCCCGGTGTGATGGACAAGCAGGGCAACCTGCTGACCGACCTGTCGGCGCGGGAGATCGACGAGCTGTTTGCCGACGGCACGATCTCGGGCGGCATGCTGCCGAAGATTTCGTCGGCGCTGGATGCCGCCAAGAGCGGCGTGAATTCGGTGCACATCGTCGATGGCCGCATCGAGCACTCGCTGCTGCTGGAAATCCTGACCGAACAGGCGTTCGGCACGATGATCCGCTCGCACTGATGCGAACCACCCGGGCGGTGCGCGTGCGCCATGCTGCGCGCACCTTCCCGCGCGAGGTGCCGGCGGGCTCCGCGCCCGCCCGGCAGCCGGTCTGGCTGTTCGACCTCGACAACACCCTTCACCACGCATCGCACGCGATCTTTCCGCAGATCAACCGGCTGATGACGGCGTACGTGGCACGCGTGCTCGGCACGGACGACGCCACCGCCAGCCAAGTGCGCGTGGACTATTGGCGCCGCTATGGCGCCACGATTCTCGGCATGGTGCGCCATCACGGCGTCGACCCCGATGATTTCCTGGCCGAGGCCCACCGCTTTGATGACCTGCGCGCCATGGTGCGCGCCGAACGCGGCCTCGCCCAACTGCTGCGCGCCCTGCCCGGGCGCAAGATTCTGCTGACCAACGCGCCCGTCGCCTACGCGCGCGAGGTGTTGCGCCTCATTGGCCTGAAACGCGCATTCCTGCGCGAAATCGCCGTCGAACACATGTGGGTGCACCGGCGCCTGCGCCCGAAACCCGATCCGCTGATGCTGCGGCTGCTGCTTGCACGCGAACGGATTGCGCCATCACGCGCCATCCTCGTCGAAGACACGCTTTCTCACCTCAAACGCTATCGACGCCTGGGGATCGGCACGGTCTGGGTGACGGGCTATCTGCGGCGCGTGCCGCCGGGCGTCCAGCCGACCTCCGCTGCCGATGCATTGCATCCAATGCAAGCGGCAGCCGTGGGCGCGCGTGCAAATTCACCACATCAACCGGCCGCCACACCGATTTTGTTCGCCAACCGGCCCGGCTATGTGAGCGTGAAAGTAAAATCGGTGCTTCAACTAAAACGAAGGCTTGTTCGACGCGGCTAGGCAGTGGTAACTCCGCGCTCGCAACGGGAGAGGGGCCAGGAAGTCATGAGCAACGCGCAAACGGAGTTTCCGACCGCCGAGCCGGTCGCGGACGTCGCCATAGCAGCACCGCCGGTACGCAAACGCCCCCGCCCGGGCGAGCGCCGTGTGCAGATTCTGCAGACGCTCGCCGGCATGCTCGAGCATCCGCGTGGTGAAAAGATCACAACCGCTGGCTTGGCGGCACGGCTGGACGTATCCGAGGCGGCGCTGTACCGCCACTTCGCCAGCAAGGCGCAGATGTTCGAAGGGTTGATCGAATTCATCGAGCAGACCGTCTTTGGCCTCATCAATCAGATCACGCTGCGTGAAGAACACGGCCTGCGCCAGGCGCATGCCATCGCGCACATGCTGCTGTCGTTTGCCGACAAGAACCCGGGCATGACACGCGTGCTGGTGGGCGATGCGCTGGTCGGCGAAGACGAGCGCCTGCCCGAGCGCATGGCGCAGTGCCTGGATCGCATCGAAGCATCGCTCAAGCAGAGCCTGCGCATGGCGGTCACGCAGGGTGCCTGGCCGGCAGATACCGACATCGCTTCGCGCGCCAACCTGCTCGTGTGTGCGGTGCTCGGGCGTTGGCATCGGTATGCCAAGAGCGGTTTCCGGAAGTCTCCGGTGGAAGGCGCGGACGCGCAGTTGCGGGTGCTGTTGGCCTGAGTGGGCTTCCCCCCAAGCAAAAGCCCCGCGATGCGGGGCTTTCTTGTTGTGTGCCGCGTGGGTCAGCCGATGGTGCGTACCGCCTCCGCCAACGTATGAAAGCGCGCCGCAATCTGCTCCGTCTCCACATGGCCATAGCCAAGCAGCAGCCCAGGCAGGCGACGCGCATCGTCCTGGTAATACCGTGAGAGGGGGCGAGTGACGACGTCATTGGCGAGCGCCAGGTCGGCAACGGCCACATCGTTGGTGCTGGCCGGCAAGCCCAGCACGAGATGCAGGCCCGACGCACCGTCATGCACGGGCAGTGCGTCGCCAAACTCGTGGGCGATGGAAGCCAGCAGCGTTTCGCGCCGTTCCGCATACACACCGCGCATGCGCCGGATGTGGGAGACGAAATGGCCCTCCGCAATGAAGTCCGCCAGCACGGCCTGCGTGAGAATCTGGCCGCCGCGGAACATCTCCGACAGCCCCGTCGCAAACGCATCGGCCAGCGCCGGCGGCACGACCAGATAGCCAATCCGCAAGCTGGGGAACAGCACTTTCGAGAACGTGCCCATGTAAAGCACGCGCCCACCCTCATCCAGTCCTTGCAATGAAGGCAGCGGGCGGCTGCCGTAGCGGAATTCGCTGTCATAGTCGTCTTCGACGATCCACGCATCGGTTGCCTGCGCGGTGGCCAGCAGCGCGCGGCGTCGCGCCAGGCTCATCACCGAGCCGAGCGGATATTGGTGCGAGGGCGAGACCACCATGAGCTTCGGCGGCTTGCTGCGCTGGCGCCCGCGCGTGGGGAGGTCGAAGCGCATGCCTTCGTCGTCCACCGGCAGCGGCACCGTGCGCACGCCCGCAGCGGTGAGCACGCTGCGCACGCCCCAGTAGCCCGGGTCTTCGATCCACGCGCTGTCGCCGGCGTCGCACAGCAACTGCGCGATGAGCTGGAGCGAAGGATGGATGCCGGCTGTGATGATGATCTGCTCGGGCTCGCAGCGCACGCCACGCGCGGTGCGCAGGTAATCGGCCAGCGCGGTGCGCAGCGGCAGGTAGCCCGCGCCCACGGGATACGTCAGCAGTGCGGGCGACGGCTTGCGCAGCAGCCGGTTGTGCAAGCGCGACCAGATGCGCGCCGGAAACATCCGCACTTCGGGCACGCCCGGCATGAAGGCGCCCCATTGGCGCGAACTGGCGCCTGCATCGCGCACCAGGGCACGGCCGCGCGTGGAAAGGATCGGCGCGGACGGGGCGGCCGCCTCGGCTATCGGCGCTGCTGCCACTGCTGCCACTGCGGCCACGGCTGCAGCCGGTGCAGGCGCCGCGTCCAACCGGTCCGGCGCGGTATCGGCGACGAAGGTGCCGCTGCCCACGCCCGCCGAGACATAGCCTTCCACGCCGAGTTGTTCATAGACGTGGATGACCGTGTTGCGCGCGATGCCCAGCTCCGTGGCCAGCTGCCGCGACGACGGCAGGCGCGTGCCCGGCTGCAGCTCGTCGCGCAGGATGCCCTCTTGCAACACGCGATACAGGCGGCGGTGGTCGGGCTCGCCCCCCGGCTCTGCACGGTCGAAGCGGCGTTGCAGGTAGTCGACCAGCATACTGGCGCGGTGTGTGGGTGAGTGGTCTGCCATGGTGCGCGATGGAGCCAAAGTGGTTCCAAAAGAAAATCCTAATTGGGTCTTATTGTACAGAGCCAATGAGGCCACACTGGCTCGCATCACCTCTTTCTTGACCCAACGCACACGACCGCCATGAACGCCCGAGACCCGCAACAGAACGCCCAATGGAATGCCCGCCGCCTCGCCGCTACGCCGCGCGGTGTCGGTGTGATGACCGATCGCTACGCCGAGCGCGCCGAGAACGCCCTGTTCTGGGACGTGGAAGGCCGACGCTACGTCGACTTCGCGGCCGGCATTGCCGTGGTCAACACGGGGCATCGCCACCCGCGTCTGGTGCAGGCCGTGCGCGAGCAGCTGGATCACTTCACGCATACCGCTTTCCAGATCGTGCCGTATGGCTCATACGTCGAGTTGGCCGAGCGCCTGAATACGATCACGCCCGGCACGCACGCCAAGAAGACCGCGTTCTTCACCACTGGCGCAGAGGCAGTGGAAAACGCCATCAAGATCGCACGGGCGCACACGGGCCGCCCAGGTGTGATCGCACTCACGGGCGCGTTCCACGGTCGTACGTTCATGGGCATGTCGCTGACGGGCAAGGTGGTGCCGTACAAGACGGGCTTCGGACCGTTCCCGGGTAGCATCTATCACGTGCCGGCGCCCGTCGCGCTGCACGGCGTGAGCACGCAGGATGCGCTTGACGCCATTCAGCGCCTGTTCAAGGCCGATATCGATCCGCGCCAGGTGGCGGCCATCATTTTCGAGCCTGTGCAGGGCGAGGGCGGCTTCTATCAGATGCCCGCCGACTTTGTGCGCGCCATCCGGGCGCTGTGCGACGAGCATGGCATCGTGATGATCGCCGACGAAGTGCAAACCGGCTTTGCCCGCACCGGCAAGCTGTTTGCCATGGAGCACACCGGCGTGCTGCCCGACATCACGACGATGGCCAAGGGCTTGGCCGGCGGCCTGCCGCTGTCGGCCGTCACGGGCCGCGCAGAGATCATGGACGCGCCTGCTCCGGGCGGGCTCGGCGGCACCTACGCCGGCAACCCGCTGGCGGTGGCGTCCGCACATGCGGTGCTCGACATCATTGCCGGCGAGAAACTCTGTGAGCGCTCTGCCGCCCTGGGCGCACGTCTGGTCGATGCATTGAACGCTGCCAAGGCCAAGCAGCCACGCATTGCAGAAGTGCGCGGCGTGGGCGCGATGGTTGCTGTCGAATTCAACACGCCGGACGGCAAGCCCGACGCCGACTTCACCAAGCTCGTGCAGCAACGGGCGCTCGAAGCCGGCCTGCTTTTGCTGTCGTGCGGTGTGTACGGCAACGTGATCCGCTTCCTGTTCCCGCTCACGATTGAAGACGCGGTATTCGAAGAGGGCCTTGCCATCCTGCAACGCGCACTGGAGGGCTGACACCATGACCCGCACCGACTTGCCGAGCGCGCCCGTTACGCCGCCGATCGCACTGAAAGACCCCGGCCTGTGGCGCACGCAAGCGTTCGTCGCCGGCACCTGGGCCGATGCCGATGACGGCGCCACACGTGACGTGACCGACCCGGCCACCGGCCGCACCATCGGCACTGTGCCCGGCATGGGCGCCGCCGAAACGCGCCGCGCCATCGAAGCCGCACAGGTTGCGCAACGTGCCTGGCGCAAGGTGAGCGCACGCGATCGCGCCAAGATTCTGCGCAAGCTGGCCGATCTGATGATCGAGCACCAGCAGGACCTTGCGGCGATCCTCACGGCCGAGCAAGGCAAGCCGCTGCCGGAAGCCGCCGGTGAAATTGCCTACGCCGCCTCGTTCATCGAATGGTTTGCGGAAGAGGCGCGCCGCATTTACGGCGACACGATTCCCTCGCCGCAGGGCGATCGCCGCATCGTCGTGCAGAAGGAGCCGATTGGCGTGAGCGCGGCCATCACGCCGTGGAATTTCCCCATCGCGATGATGACGCGCAAGGTCGGCCCGGCGCTGGCAGCCGGTTGTTCGATGGTGGTGAAGCCCGCGCTGGAAACGCCCTACTCTGCGCTGGCGTTTGCCGAGCTGGCAGTGCGCGCCGGTGTGCCGGCGGGCCTGCTGTCGATCGTCACCGGCGATTCTCAGGCGATTGGCGGCGAGCTGACGTCGAACCCCATTGTGCGCAAGCTGAGTTTCACGGGCTCGACCGCCGTTGGCCGCTTGCTGATGCGCCAGTGCGCGGACGACATCAAGAAGCTGTCGCTCGAACTGGGCGGCAACGCGCCGTTCATCGTGTTTGATGATGCCGACGTCGATGCGGCGGTGGAAGGCGCGATGATCGCCAAGTACCGCAACGCAGGCCAAACCTGCGTGTGCGCGAATCGCTTTTACGTGCAGCGTGGCATCTACGACTCGTTTGCTGCCAAGCTGGCTGACGCCGTGCGTGCGCTGCGCGTCGGCAACGGTACGGAGCCCGGAGTGCAGCAGGGGCCGCTGATCCACATGCGCGCGATGGACAAGGTGCAGCAGCATCTGGACGACGCCGTACGCCAGGGCGCCCGCGTGCTGGTGGGCGGCAAGCCGCATGCCCTGTCGGCGCAGGGCGGCGCGTTTTTCGAGCCGACCGTCGTGGTCGATGCGAAGCCGGGCATGCTGGTCGCGCATGAAGAAACGTTCGGCCCGCTGGCGGCGCTCATCCCCTTCGACACGGAAGACGAAGCCGTGGCCGCTGCCAACGACACCGAGTTCGGTCTCGCTGCGTATTTCTACACGCGCGATCTGGGCCGGGCGTGGCGCGTTTCGGATGCGCTGGAGTCGGGCATGGTCGGCGTCAATACGGGCCTGATCTCGACGGCCGAAGCGCCGTTTGGCGGCGTCAAGCAATCGGGTCTGGGCCGCGAAGGCTCCAAATACGGCATCGACGAGTACCTGGAGATCAAGTACATCAACATGGCCGGCCTCTGACCGGCGTATGGGCGAGGATCGGGCGCATCACGCTGCGATGATGCGTCCGCCGCCGCTTGCTCTATAATCACGCTTCTCTGGCGCGCCGATTTGACGACTGGCTTGCGGGCGCGCGGGAGTCCAGGCTGCACGATTGTGGCTCTGGGCTCTCATTACAAATGCGGCTAAAGAGGTTCGGTCAGAGCGGGGGTGGTGAAAGCAAGCGCCCCACGTGCGCCACATGAGAACCCGATTGGTTGCGTGAACAGCGTTGCCGGTCGGGTTTTTTATTTGGTGCCATGACAGACATCCAGGCTGACCCCGCGGTCACCGCAGCCGATGCGGCGCAGGCCGATACTTCCTCTCCGACGGCACACCAGGGCAAGCCGGCCAACGCCATCGGCCTGGTCGTGCCCGAGCGCATGCACTTTGCCGAGCCGCTGCAACTGCGCAACGGCTCGCAGATCTGCGGCTACGACCTGATGGTCGAAACCTACGGCACGCTCAATGCCGACCGTTCCAACGCCGTGCTCATCTGCCACGCACTCAACGCTTCGCACCACGTGGCGGGCGTGCACGCCGAGGGCGAAGTCGGCTGGTGGGACAACATGGTCGGCCCCGGCAAGCCGGTCGACACCAACCGCTTCTTCGTCATCGGGGTGAACAACCTTGGGTCTTGTTTCGGCTCGACGGGCCCCATGAGCCCGCATCCGGAAACCGGCCTGCCCTATGGCGCGCGCTTCCCTGTGGTGACGGTGGAAGACTGGGTGAACGCCCAGGCGCGCGTGGCGGATCGTTTCGGCATCGAGCAGTTTGCGGCGGTGATGGGCGGCAGCCTCGGCGGCATGCAGGCGCTGGCCTGGAGCCTGATGTATCCGGACCGGCTGCGGCATTGCGTCGTGGTGGCGTCCACCCCCAAGCTGTCGGCGCAGAACATTGCCTTCAACGAGGTGGCGCGCAGCGCGATCCTGTCCGACCCCGATTTCCACGGCGGCGATTACTACGCGCACAACGTCAAGCCCAAGCGCGGTTTGCGCGTGGCCCGGATGATCGGCCACATCACGTATCTGTCGGACGAAGACATGGCCGCGAAATTCGGCCGCGAATTGAAGGCGGAAGACATCCGCTTCTCGTTCGACGTCGAGTTCCAGGTCGAGAGCTACCTGCGCTACCAGGGCGACAAGTTTGCCGAGTACTTCGATGCGAACACGTATCTGCTGATCACGCGCGCGCTCGATTACTTCGACCCCGCACTGGCCTACGGCGGCAGCCTGACCAAGGCCGTCGCGCATACTAAGGCGAGCTACCTCGTCGTCAGCTTCATGACCGACTGGCGATTCGCCCCTGCGCGCAGCCGCGAACTGGTCAAGGCGCTGCTCGACAACAAGCATCCCGTCACCTACGGCGAGATCGACGCGCCGCACGGTCACGACGCTTTCCTGTTGGAAGACGCGCGCTACCACGCGCTGGTCCGCGCCTATTACGAACGCATCGCCCAGGAGATCGGCGCATGACAACGCAAACGCTGAACCCCGCGGCACCGTCGGCGGTGCCGAACGTCCTGGCGGACCGGGCGGATTTTCGTGCCATCGCTCGCTGGATCGAGCCGCGCTCGACCGTGCTCGACCTCGGTTGCGGCGACGGCAGCCTGTTGCGCGTGCTGCAGGATGAGCTCGACGTGCTGGCCTACGGCATCGAGATCGACGATGCGGGCGTGCTGGCCTCCACGCAAAAGGGCGTGCACGTGATCCAGCAGAACATGGAAGGCGGGCTGGCGCTGTTCGAGGACAAGAGCTTCGATACGGTCATCCTTTCGCAAACGCTGCAGACCATCCACAACACGGCGCAGGTGCTGCGCGAGATGCTGCGCGTGGGGCGCGAGTGCATCGTGTCGTTTCCGAACTTCGGCTACTGGCCGCATCGGCTCTCGATTTTTCGCGGGCGCATGCCGGTGTCCAAGTCGCTGCCGTACGAGTGGTACAACACGCCCAACGTGCGTGTGCTGACCATCCGCGACTTTGAAGCGCTGGCGCCCAAGGTTGGGCTGGTGATTCTCGACCGTGTGGTGCTGCACGAAGGCAACGTGGTGCGCTGGGGCGCCAACTGGCGTGGCAGCGTAGCGGTGTACCGGGTGCGCGCCGGCTGATTGCCCTGGCATCGATGGACTTGCTGTGTGCTGGTTTGTGCGCGCCCACACGCAGCACAGTGGCGCGCTACACTGGACCCTCTTCCGGTGAGGAGCGTGCGATGAGCAGACAGACCAGGCGCAGTAGTCCGCGCATGCTGCAGACGGTGTTGGTGATTGCGATGGGGATGGCGGCGCCTTTTGCACTTGCCGCAACCTCGCCGCAAGCTGTGCGAGGCGACGCCGACGCCCTCACCCAGATCGCCATCGCGCACTATGAGAAGAACGATTTCGGCCACGCCTTCGATGAATTTGCCGAGGCAGCCCAGCGCGGCAACCGGCTCGCGCAATTCAACTACGCGATGATGCTGATGCGCGGCGAAGGCACCGTCGCCCGGCCCGACGAAGCGGTCAAATGGCTGCGCCGTGCCGCCGACAACCAGATGACCCACGCGCAGTTTGCCTACGGCGAATTGTTTGAACGCGGCGAACTGGTACCGCGCTCGCTGGAAGAAGCCAACAAGTGGTACGAGCGTGCCGCCGCCGGCGGGCATGTCGAGGCGCAGCGTGCGCTGGCCACCGATTACTTCACCGGGCGCGGTGTGCCACGCGACTACGGGCGCGCATTCAGTTGGTACAAGAAGGCGGCCGAAGGGGGCGATGCGCCATCGCAGTACATCGTCGGCAGCTATTACGAGCGCGGCGAGCCTGGTGTCGTGCCGCAGGATATCGAGCAGGCCAAGAAGTGGTACGGCAGGGCGGCCGCCCAAGGTGATGTGGGGGCGCTCGGCAAGCTGCGTGAACTGGTGGAGAAAACCTATCGGGCCAAGCACGGCGATCCGCCCACAGCGGCACGTCGGTCCATGTAGGGCACGCAAGAAAAAACCGCCGGGCATGGCTGCATGCACCGGCGGTTTTTGTTTGGGAGCGTGTTCAACCGTTCATCAACAGCAGCGGCCGACGCGTCCGGCGTAGCGCGCGTCCTGGCGTTCGCGGAAGAAGTCTTCGTACGTCATGACGGTCTGGCCGGGGTGCGTCTCCTGCATATGCCGCACGTAGGTGTCGTAGTCTGGCACGCCGACCATCAGGCGCAGCGTCTGGCCCAGGTAGCGGCCGAAGTTTTCGAGTTCTTCGCGCATGCCCGTGCTCACGCGCCCAGCGCTTCGTACGGCGTTTCGTTGGCGGTCGGGCGGCTCGCGGCGCGCGCCTTGAGCACCGTGCGCAGGCCATACCACGCGATGCTGACCACCACGAGAATGAACAGGCCGCACAGGAACGCGTCAATGCGGTCGTTCAGCACCACCTGCTGCATCTGCGCCATCGACTTGGCGGGGGCCAGCAGCTTACCTTCGGCAATCGCGCTGGCGTACTTGTTGGCGTGCGCCAGGAAGCCGATCTTCGGGTCCGGATCGAACAGCTTCTGCCAGCCGGCGGTGAGCGTGCAGAGCAGCAGCCAGAGGGTCGGCAGCAGCGTCACCCACACGTAGCGGTCGCGTTTCATCTTGACCAGCACGCAGGTGCCGAGCGTCAGCGCAATCGCGGCCAGCATCTGGTTGGAGATGCCAAAGAGCGGCCACAGCGTGTTGATGCCGCCCAGCGGATCGACCACGCCCTGGTACAGGAAGTAGCCCCACAGTGCGACGGTCGCAGCCGTGGCAATGAGGTTGGCGACGAGCGAATCCGTGCGCTTGAGTGCCGGCACAAACGTGCCCAGCAGATCCTGCAGCATGAAGCGCCCGGCGCGCGTGCCTGCGTCCACGGCGGTCAGGATGAACAGCGCCTCGAACAGAATCGCAAAGTGGTACCAGAAGGCCATCATGGCCTGGCCGCCCACCACCTGGTGCAGGATGTGCGCCATGCCCACAGCCAGCGTCGGGGCGCCGCCCGCACGGGCGAGGATGGTGTTTTCGCCGACGTCCTTGGCGGTCTGGATCAGCACGTCAGGGGAGATGACGAAGCCCCAGGTGGACAGCGTGTGTGCCACCGTATCGGGCGTCGCGCCCACCAGTGCCGCAGGGCTGTTCATCGCGAAGTACACGCCCGGGTCGATGACCGAAGCGGCCACCAGCGCCATGATGGCGACGAACGATTCCATCAGCATCGCGCCGTAGCCGATGAAGCGTGCTTGGCGTTCGTTCTCCAGTAACTTGGGCGTGGTGCCCGACGCGATGAGCGAGTGGAAGCCCGACACCGCGCCGCACGCAATGGTGATGAACAGGAACGGGAACATGTTGCCCGACCACACCGGGCCGCCGCCGCCAGCAAACTGCGTGAGCGAAGGCATCTGCATCTGCGGCGCGACGATCAGGATGCCGATGGCCAGCGCCATGATCGTGCCGATCTTCAGGAACGTCGACAGGTAATCACGCGGGGCCAACAGCAGCCACACCGGCAGCACCGAGGCGACAAAGCCGTAGCCGATCAGCATCCACGTGAGGGCCTTGCCGTCGAACGTGAACAGCGGCGCCAGCGCGGCATTTTCGTGCACCGCCTGACCGCCGATGATGGCCAGCATCAGCAGCACGAAGCCGATGATGGAGATCTCGCCGATGCGGCCCGGGCGGACGTAGCGCACGTACACGCCCATGAACAGCGCGATGGGGATCGTGGCGGCCACCGTGAAGGTGCCCCACGGCGAGCCGACCAGCGCCTTCACCACGATCAGCGCCAGCACGGCCAGGATGATGATCATGATGAGGAACGCGCCAAACAGCGCGATCACGCCGGGCACGGTGCCCATCTCGCTCTTCACGAGGTCGCCCAGCGAGCGGCCGTCGCGGCGGCTGGAGATGAACAGCACGATGAAATCCTGCACCGCGCCGGCAAACACCACGCCGGCCAGAATCCAGAGCATGCCGGGCAGATAGCCCATCTGCGCGGCCAGCACGGGGCCCACGAGCGGGCCTGCCCCGGCAATGGCCGCGAAGTGGTGCCCGAACAGCACGTGCTTGTTGGTGGGAACGTAATCGAGCCCGTCGTTGTAACGCCAGGCGGGCGTCTTGCGGGTGCCGTCCAGGCCGAGCACCTTGTCGGCAATGAAGCGGCTGTAGTAGCGATACGCGATCAGGTAGATGCATACGGCGGCCACCACCACCCATAGCGCACTGACTGCCTCGCCGCGCGCAAGCGCAACGGTGGCAAAAGCAGATGCGCCAAGAATGGCGACGACCAGCCAGATCAGGTGTTGCCTGACGAAGCTCATGTCGATCTCCTCGAACCTTGGTCGAAGCTATTTGCTGAACGCGGGATGTGGGTTCATCCCTGCGGTAAGTCCTGCCCCGTGACAGGGGCGTGTAGTATTTGCCAGCCTCGCCCCGCGCCACAAGCGGAGGACTACGCAGCACAGGTCCGTAGTTCTACGCAGGGGCCACACCCGACCGAGACCGCGGCGCCACCTTGCGATGCCGCAACGTACGCCGCGTTTTGCCATGAAGCTCCGCCAGAAGATCCTGCTGCTCGCCGTCGCGCCGCTGACCATCGCCATGCTGGCGATCATGCTGACCGTGCGGCACCAGTCGATTGCACTGGCGCGGCACGAACGACAGTTGGTGGAATCGGCGTACCTGCAGGCCAAGGAGACCGAGCTGCGGTCTTACGTCAAGCTTGCGCAGAGTGCCATCGCGCCGTTGCTTGCGTCCGGCCAAAGTGGCGACCCGGCCCGGGACGAAGCCACGCGCGACGAAGCGATGCGCACGCTCGCCCGCCTCGACTTCGGCACCGATGGCTACTTCTTCCTCTACGACTTGCGCGGCCGCAACCTCATGCACCCGCGCCAGCCGGAACTTGTCGGGCGCGACTTGTGGGACCTGACGGACTCCGGCGGCCAGCCGACCATCCAGAAACTGGTGGCTGCCGCCCAGGCCGGCGGCGGTTTCGTGCGCTACATGTGGGACAAGCCATCGACGCACCAGAGCGTGCCCAAGCTCGGTTATGTCGAACCGATTCCACAGTGGGGCTGGATGGTGGGCACCGGCCTGTACCTGGACGACATCGAACAAACCTTGCGTGAGATCGACCGGCGCGCGCAAGCGAACATCGACCAGACATTGGCCTGGGTGGTGGGCATCGCCGCGATCAGCATCCTGCTGGTGGCCGGCAGCGGGCTGGCGCTGAACGTGAGCGACCACCGCCAGGCCGATGCCAAGCTGCGCCAGCTCGCACAGCAGGTGGTGAAGTCGCAGGAAGACGAACGTGCGCGTGTCTCGCGCGAGTTGCACGACGGCATCAGCCAGGTGCTCGTCTCGACCAAGCTGCTGCTGGAAACCGCGCATGGCCATCTCGAAGCGTCAGCGGCATCGCCGACGTCGATCGAACGGGCGGGCAGCATGCTGCGCCGGGCGCTCGACCGGTTGAACGGCGCGCTGGGCGAGGTGCGGCGCGTGTCGCACAACCTGCGCCCTGCGCTGCTGGATGATCTCGGCCTGGCTGCCGCACTGGAGCTGCTCGTGCGCGAAACGCGCGAGGCACATGAAGACAGCCAGCCGGGGTCTGCGATTGCGCTTGAACTTGTCGGCCCGCCGGTGCAATTGCCGGATGCGTGCAACACCGCGCTGTTCCGCATTGCGCAAGAGGCCGTCTCGAACATCGAGCGCCATGCCACGCAAGCCACGCGCATCGGCGTGCTGCTTGAAAACGATATTGATGCCGTGCGCTTGTCCGTTCGCGACAACGGCCCCGGCTTCGACGTGGAATCCGTGCAGGTGGACCCACAGCACGGCATCGGCCTGCGCAACATGCGTGAGCGCATGGCCGCCCTGGGCGGCACCTGTGCGATCGCCTCCGGCCCGCACGGCACCGAGGTGTGCGCCGTGCTGCCGCATGTCGTCATCGCCCAACTGGCTTCGGCCCCCTCTTCTCCACTCGTATGAACATGCGACCACCCACGCCCGTCAAACTGCTCCTCGTCGACGATCACCCGCTCGTGCGCGATGGCGTGCGCGTGCGGCTGGAAGCCGTGCCGCATTTCGAAGTGGTGGGTGAAGCCGGTGACGCGGATGCCGCCCTGCAGGCCGCGCGCACACTGTCACCCGATCTGGCGCTGATGGACATCGGCATGCGCGGCATGAACGGCATTGCGCTCACCGAGAAGTTTGCCGAGGAATTTCCCGAGATCGCCGTGCTGGTGCTGTCGATGCACGACAACCTGGAGTACGTGCGGCAGGTGATCCGCGCCGGCGCGCGTGGCTACGTGCTCAAGGATGCGCCCGCCAGCGAGCTGGTCGAGGCCATCGACGCCGTGCTGGCCGGCCGGCCGTTCTACAGCGCGCAGCTGGCGATGCGCATGGCGGAGCAGGCTGTCATGCCTACACCGGTCGAGGCGCTCACGCCGCGCGAGCGCGACATTCTCGAGGGCATCGCCAAGGGTTATGCCAACAAGCGCATCGCCGACGAGCTGGGCTTGTCCGTGCGTACGGTGGAATCGCACCGCCTGAACCTCAAGCGCAAACTCGGCATCGAGGGGCAGGCAGAACTGGTGAAGTTTGCGGTGGAGCTGGGCAAGGGCCGTTAGGCGCCCTTCGCGCTGTCCACGTAATCGCGCACCATCGCCTCGAACGAGGTGTCGCGGCCAAAGCCCAGCGCATCGGCGCGCGCGGTATCGAAGCGCGCCGGCCAGCTTTGCACGATGGCCTTGATGCGCGCGTCCGGCTCCCAGCGGATGCGCGAGACCGGCGCATCGCCCGCCACCTTGCGCAACGCTTCCACCATCTCGCCCACGCGCACCGTAATGCCCGGCAGATTCAGTGAGCGGCGATTGCCCCATGCCGACGCCGGCAGCGTGTACGCGTGCAGCAGCGACGCCACCACCTGGCGCGGCGACGCGAGCCACAGCTCAGTCTCGGCTTCCACCGGGCAGATGGCTTCCTCGCCGGCCAGCGGCTCGCGGATGATGCCGCTGGCAAAGCTCGAGGCCGCGCCGTTCGGTTTGCCCGGGCGCACCGACACCGTGGGGATGCGCACGGCGCGGCCGTCGATGTAGCCCTTGCGCGAATACTCGCCGACCAGGAATTCGCCCATCAGCTTCTGCACGCCGTACGAGGCCTGCGGCGTGGCCGCCGTGTCGTCGGTGACAACGGCCGGCAGTTGGCCACCGAACACCGCCACGGAGCTGGCGAACAGCACGCGCGGTGCACGGCCGGTCTTGGCGTGCTGCGCGCGCAGCGCATCGAGCAATGCGCGCGTGCCGTCCAGGTTCACGCGCATGCCGAGGTCGAAGTCGGCCTCGGCGGTGCCGCTCACCACGGCGGCCAGGTGGAACACGCCGCCCACATTTTCGTCGATCACCTGCGCGATGAGGGCGGGGTCGGAGGCATCGCCGGTCACGTAGCGCACGCGCGCATCGGCAATCTGACCGGCCACCTGGTCCAGCACGATGAAGGTCTCAACGGGCTGCACCGAGCCGTCCGCAGCCGGCAGGCCCGGTTGCTGAAGCAGTGCCGCCAGCACGCGCTGGCCCAGGAAACCGGCGCCGCCGGTGATGACGATATTCATGGTGTCTCCTTCTTGCCTGACGTAAGCCGCCGGGCGTTTTGATCGGTGCCTAGGGTAAACAGGGATGAAGCGCTACGACTCAACTTGTATGATGACACGACGAATTTACGCTTGCCAAGACATCCCTGCCACCATGTTTGAACGACTCGACGCCGCGCCCTCCCTGTCCGACCGCGTGGCCCAGACCCTGATGGACAAGATCGACGCGGGCGAACTGCGCCGCGGCGAACGCATGCCGTCCGAAACCGTGCTCGGGCAGGAATTCGGTGTGAGCCGAACCGTGATCCGCGAGGCCATCTCGCGTCTGCGCCACGAAGGCGTGGTCGAAGCGCGCCAGGGCAGCGGCGTGTACGTCACTCAGCAGGCTGGCCTCAAGCCGCTGCGGATCGACGCGGCGCAAGCCGGCTCGATCGATGCCGTGCTGCACATCATCGAACTGCGCCGTGCGCTGGAGGCTGAAGGCGCCGCCCTCGCGGCCCAGCGCCGCACCGACGCCGAGATGATCGAGATCGACGCCGCACTCGACAGCATCGACGCTGCGGTGGCGGCCGGCGGTGACGGCGTGACCGAAGACCTGCGTTTTCACCGCGCCATCGCGGCCGCCAGCGGCAATCCGTTCCTCGTGCAGGCACTCGGCTTTTTCAGCCAATACCTGGAGGAAGCGATCGGCGTGACGCGCAGCAACGAAGCGCGCCGCGAAGACTTCGCCCGCCAGGTCCGCGACGAGCACCGCGCGATGGTCGAAGCGATCCGCCACCGCGACGCACTCGCTGCACGCAATGCCGCGCAGACCCACATGTTCAATGCCGCACGTCGCTTGGCCGAGGGCCGCGATGCAGCGCAAGACTGATTTCAGGAGCCATTCATGACGCAATCGGCGGCTGACCGGAAGGTTGGCGTGATCGGACTCGGCGCCATGGGTCTGGGCATTGCCAAGACCCTGCGTAATCACGGCTACACCGTGTATGCCTGCGATGCGCGCCCGGGCGCTGCTGCAGATTTCGCCAAGGAAGGCGGCGTGGCCTGTGCAACGCCTGCCGAGGTGGCAGCGGGTGTGGACGTGGTGGTCTCGGTGGTGGTCAACGCTGCGCAGACGGAAGCCGTGTTGTTCGGCGAGGCAGGCGCAGCGGGCGCCATGCGACGGGGCAGCACGTTCGTCATGTGTTCAACGGTGGACCCGAACTGGTCGATAGCGCTGGAGGCGCGTCTCGCGCAGCAGGGCATTCTGTACGTGGATGGCCCTATCTCCGGTGGCGCTGCCAAGGCCGCCTCGGGCCAGATGACCATGATGACCTCGGCCACGCCCGAGGCGTATGCGGCGGCGGGCGACGTGCTCGATGCCATGGCTGGCAAGGTCTATCGCCTGGGCGACAAGGCGGGCGCGGGCAGCAAGGTCAAGATCATCAACCAGCTGCTGGCCGGCGTGCACATTGCCGCCGCCGCCGAAGCCATGGCACTGGGCCTGCGCGAAGGCGTGGCAGCGGACGCGCTGTACGAAGTCATCACCCATAGCGCGGGCAACAGCTGGATGTTCGAAAACCGCATGGCCCACGTGCTGGCCGGCGACTACACGCCGCTGTCCGCCGTCGACATCTTCGTCAAGGATCTGGGGCTCGTGCTCGATACCGCGCGCGCGAGCAAATTCCCGCTGCCACTGGCGGCCACCGCGCACCAGATGTTCATGCAGGCGTCCACCGCCGGCTACGCCAGGGAAGATGACTCCGCCGTGATCAAGATCTTCCCGGGGATCACATTGCCGGAGGGCCAACCGAAATGAGCGCAGCGCCCACGTCCCGCCCGGTCCTCGGTTGCATCGCCGACGACTTCACCGGTGCGACCGACCTCGCCAACATGCTCGTGCGCGCTGGCATGCGCACGGTGCAGACCATCGGTGTGCCGCAGGCCGGCGGCGAGGCCATCGCAGCGGATGCCGATGCCATCGTCGTCGCGCTCAAGTCGCGCACGATTGCCGCGGCCGATGCCGTGGCGCAGTCGTTGAGCGCACTGCGCTGGCTGCGCGCGCAAGGCTGTTCGCGCTTCTTCTTCAAGTACTGCTCGACCTTCGACTCCACCGACGCCGGCAACATCGGGCCTGTGGCCGAGGCGTTGATGGCTGAACTGGGTACCGATTTCACATTGGCCTGTCCCGCCTTTCCCGAAAACGGCCGCACGATCTTCCGAGGCCATCTGTTTGTGGGCGATGTGCTGCTCAACGCGTCGGGCATGGAGCACCATCCGTTGACGCCGATGCGCGATCCGAATCTCGTGCCGGTGCTGGCTCGCCAGAGTGCGAGCAAAGTCGGCCTGCTGCGTTACGACACCATCATGCGCGGCGCACAGGCCGCTCGCGATCGGGCCCAGCAATTGCGCGCCGACGGGGTGAAGCTGGCAATTGCCGATGCCATATCCAACGACGACCTGATCGTCCTGGGCGAGGCATTTGCCGATCTACCGCTGCTCACCGGCGGCTCGGGCCTGGCGCTTGGCCTGCCGGCGCAATATCGCCGCGCGGGGCTGATCACCGCGCATGGCAATACGGCGCAGCTGCCGATCGTGGCCGATTCGGCGATCGTGCTGTCGGGCAGCTGTTCACGTGCGACGAACGCGCAGGTGGCGCACTGGCGAGCATCGCGTCCGGCGTTCCAGGTGGATCCGCTGGCGCTGGCCGAAGGCAAACCGGTGGTGGTCGAGGCGCTCGATTTCGTGCACCGCCATGCAGGTCAGACGGTGCTGGTATACGCCACCAGTGCGCCGGAGCAAGTGGCACGCGTGCAGCAGACGCTGGGCGTTGAGCGCGCGGGCAAGTTGGTGGAAGACGCACTGGGCCGCATCGCCCGCACGCTGCATGCCGATGGCGTGCGCCGCTTCGTGGTGGCTGGCGGCGAGACCTCGGGCGCGGTGGTGCAGGCGCTCGATGTGCGTGCGCTGCGCATCGGTCCGCAGATCGACCCCGGTGTGCCCTGGACCGCCACCATCGATAGCGATCCGCTTGCGCTGGCATTGAAGTCCGGCAACTTCGGCACGGTGGATTTCTTCGAGAAGGCGCTCGCGCAACTGGCGCACGCAACCACGGAGCCGATCGCATGACCACCACGAACGAAAGCGCGCTACGTGAAGAGATCACCCGCGTCGGACAGAGCCTGTATGCGCGCGGTTACACCGTCGGCACGGCAGGCAACATCAGCGCGCGCCTGCCTGACGGCTGGCTCATCACGCCCACCGATGCCTGCCTCGGCACGCTGGACCCGGCACGTATCGCCAAGGTGCTGGCGACGGGCGAATGGGTCAGCGGCGACAAGCCGTCGAAAACGCTGGCCCTGCATCGCGGCATCTACGACCGCAATGCGGAGGCGCATGCCGTGGTGCACACGCATTCGACGCATCTCGTGGCGCTCACGCTGGCGGGCGTCTGGCACGAAGCCGACGTGCTGCCGCCCATTACGCCGTACTACGTGATGAAGGTCGGCCACGTGCCGCTTATCGCGTATCGGCGACCGGGCCATCCGGATGTGGCCGCGCGGATTGCCGCGCTGGCCAATGATGTGCGCGCCGTGCTGCTCGACCGGCTGGGGCCCGTGGTGTGGCACGGCTCGGTGTCGACTGCGGCTTACGCGCTGGAAGAACTGGAAGAAACCGCACGGCTTTGGTTGATGACCGAACCCAAGCCGGCGCCGCTGTCCGACGCGCAGATCGACGAACTGCGCCAGACGTTCGGGGCCCGTTGGTAGAGCAACCGGCAGCAGATCGGTAGTGCCCGCCGCTCGGCCCATATAACACTTACACCGGAGACAAAATGAACACCTCGACCGCCACCACGGCGGCGTTGCCTTCGCACGCCGTTTCAAAAGAGGACAGTGTCTACGCGCGCGTGTCGCGCCGCATCGTCCCGCTCATCATGCTGTGCTACGTGGTCGCCTATCTCGACCGCGTGAACGTCGGGTTTGCGAAGCTGCAGATGTCGCAGGCGCTGAATTTTTCCGAGACGGTGTACGGGCTGGGCGCCGGCATCTTCTTCCTCGGCTATTTTCTCTTCGAGGTGCCGAGCAACCTGCTGATGAACAAGATCGGCGCGCGTATCTGGATCGCGCGGATCATGATCACGTGGGGTTTGATCTCGGGCGCGTTTGCATTTGTGCAGACGCCCACGCAGTTCTACGCGATGCGCTTCCTCCTGGGCTTGGCGGAAGCGGGTTTCTACCCCGGCATCATCCTGTACCTGACGTACTGGTATCCGTCGCATCGCCGCGCGCGCATCGTGGCGATGTTCATGGCGGCCATTCCCATCTCGGGCATCTTCGGCAACCCGCTGTCGGGCTGGATCATGAGTGCGTTTCACGGAGCGGGCGCAGCCGGCGGCTGGCAGGGCTGGCAGTGGATGTTCGTGATCGAAGCCATCCCTGCCGTGCTCGTTGGGCTGCTGGTGCTCTGGAAGTTCGATGACAGCATCCGCAAGGCCAAGTGGCTGTCGGAAGACGAAAAGCAGATCCTCGAAGCCAACATTGCGGCCGACAACAAAGGCAAGACCGAGCACCCCGGCATCGGCAAGGTGTTCTCCGATCCGCGCGTGTGGATGATGAGCCTGATCTACTTCGCCTTCGTCATGGGCCAATACGGCTTGACGTTCTGGATGCCGACGCTGGTGAAGAGCGCCGGCGTGAAAGACACCTTCATGGTGGGCATGCTCTCCGCCATTCCGTATGTATGTGCGGCGATCACCATGGTGCTGATCGGCCGCAGCGCCGATGCACGCCGCGAGCGCCGCTGGCACCTGGTTGTGCCGGCGCTGATGGGCGCAGTCGGTTTTGCCGTGGTGGCAACGGCGGGTCACAACGTGGCCCTGTCGATCGTGTTCCTGTCATTGGCCGCCGCGGGCGTGCTGACGTGCGCGCCGCTGTTCTGGTCCCTGCCGACGGCGTTCCTGCAAGGCACCGCTGCTGCGGCCGGCATTGCCGCCATCAACTCCGTCGGCAACTTGGCCGGCTTCGTGAGCCCCTATATGATCGGTGCGCTCAAGGACATGACGGGCAGCACATCCGCCGGCATGTACGCGCTGGCGGGCGTGCTGGTGCTCGGCTGCATTGCCGTGTTGCGCACGCCGCCGAAGCTGGTCAATAAATAAGCAATCGTATTCAGAGGTCTGTCATGCCGCGCTTTGCCGCCAACCTGTCCATGATGTACCAGGAGCACGCGTTCCTCGACCGCTTTGCCGCTGCGGCAAAGGATGGCTTCGAGGGCGTGGAGTTCCTTTTTCCCTATGACTTCGACAAGGCGGATATCCGCGCCCGTCTTGACGATACAGGTCTCACGCAGGCGCTGTTCAATGCGCCGCCGGGCGATTGGGCGGGCGGCGAGCGCGGCATCGCCTCGCTGCCCGGTCGCGAAGAGGAGTTCAAGCGCGGCATTGCGACAGCGCTCGAGTATGCGCAGGTGCTCGGCAACACGCGTCTGCACGTGATGGCTGGCCTGCTGCCCGCCGGAGCAGACCGCGCACGCCATCACACCATCTACGTGAGCAATGTCGCCTACGCTGCGCGCGAGGCTGCCGGTGCGGGCGTCACCATCGTGCTGGAACCCATCAACACGCGCGACATGCCGGGCTTCTTCCTCACGCACCAAGCGCAGGCGCATGCGGTGTGCAAGGAAGTGGGCGCCGCCAACGTCAAGGTGCAGTTCGACCTGTACCACGCGCAGATCATGGAGGGCGATCTATCGGTCAAGCTCAAGCAGTACGTCGATGGTGTGGGCCACGTGCAGATCGCCGGCGTGCCCGATCGCCACGAGCCGGACGAAGGTGAACTCCACTATCCGCACCTCTTTGCGCTGCTGGATGCGCTTGGCTACAACGGCTGGGTCGGGTGTGAATATCGGCCGCGTGCCGGTACAAGCGAAGGACTTGGCTGGCTCAGACGCTGGCGTGAGAGCCAGCGTTGACGCTGCACCACAAGAACGAACGGCGGCGATCTGCCCGGGCTGGGGTGCGCATCGCCAAGCGCTGACGCAAAAGAAAACCGCCGCTGCGCGATGCGCAAGCGGCGGTCGATTCCGGCGCAGAGGCTCGTCAGGCGCCCAATTGAGCGGGGCCGAGCGAGCGCGTCGCGGGGACGCGCCCGTATGCCGGCAGTTCGGCCTTGCGGGTTGCGGCTTCCAGTTGCATGCCGATCGCTTCGGCAGCATGCGCGGCCGTCGTGCCGCCAGTGCCGGCCACGAGCCGATAGCCGCCGCCGCGCACGGTCTGGATCAGGCCGTCGCAAGGCGTACCGGCCAGCGCCACGCGCAGCTTGCGCACGTGCACATCGACCGTGCGCTCACCCACGAAGACATGGTTGCCCCACACGCGGTCCAGTAGCTGCGTGCGCGAATGCACGCGTTGCGGATGCGCGACGAGAAAGTGCAGCAGGCGGAATTCCAGCGGGCTGAGCGCAATGGCGCGGGGGCCGGTTTCGGTCTGGGCAGTCACACCCAGCGTGAGCGGATCGAGGCGCAGACCGTTGACCTGCAGGATGTCGTCGCCATGCTGGTGCGGCGCGCGGCGGCGCAGTACGGCGCGGATGCGGGCATGCAGCTCGCCCGTGTCACACGGTTTGACGACGTAGTCGTCGGCGCCGGCGTCGAGCGCGGCAATCTTGGCGCGCGCATCGCCATGACGGGACAGCACGATGACCGGCAGGCCGCGCGTCTGCATGTTGGCGCGCAAGGCCAGCAGCATGTCGATCGACTCGCGCTCGGGCCACGTCCACTCCATCAGGAGCAGCTCCGGCATGGCGGCCAGGATGGCAGGCTGCGCCTGGCTCGGATGGCTGACCCGTTGAACATCGTGTCCACCATCACGCAGGGAAAACGACAGACGCTCCCCCTCTGCCTGGTCGTGTTCGACCAGCAAGATCTGAATACCCACTTTGTAATATCTCCCGTCTAACCAGCCGACACACTCCGGCGAGCAGCCCTGCGGCTGCGCTCTGCAGTCTGCGGTGCGCGTTGTTATGAGTGCCATGCGGGCAATTGCGCGTGTGCTCGCATGTCGTTTCTTGCGGGCGCTGTTGCCCGGCCGTTGGCCTTGCGCGGATCGTCATGCTGCTGTTCCCGTCGACGATCGCCAGCGGAGCCTCCTGGGTGGTGTCCAGGGTGGTCCTGAGAAAGGTCTGCAAGCCCCTCGGTGCCAGTCGCAGCGTGCCGGACCATGCAATCGTTTGCACAGTGTGCGGTATCGCTTACGCGCAATCCGAGCCGGCGCCCCCCCGAGCGCCGGTGAAGCAGGGATCCCCCACCTCCGTTGGCATAAGGCTTGTTCGCCCTTTCCCGTTTCCTCTAGTCATGAACCCCCTCTGGCTCAGAGAGAAAGGATTCCGTTTTGCCGGATTATAAGAATCCCGTAGGGATTCGTCACGCAGGAATTTTAAAATTTCGAAATTCATTGAATTCCCCGTGAACTGGGATGGCGCGGTTGACATTCATTCTTCATAAAGCTAAGCCCGGCAACGTTCTTGGCGGATATCATGCGTGCAATAATTCAAGTCTGGCATAAATGCATAACGATTATGCTCGCGCCGGCATAATGATTGATTTCATGTGTGCGCCGGTATTTTTTACAAAACAATCGGATTTGCTAAAAATCAATTGATCTGTTTTGTGGCAGGGGTAATTCGCGCGATTTAAAACTTTAGGATTACTGCTCGTTGTTTGGGCAACCTGTTGTGGGCGGACGCAAAAAAGCCCGCGCGAGGCGGGCTTTCTTTTCCTGGTGCCGAGGAGGCTACGGGCGTCAGCCGCCCAGGCGTTCTTCCAGGCGGGTCTTGGCATCGGGCAGTGCTTGCGGAAGGCCGTGCGCCAGTTTCGTGAACAGCTCGTCGTGTAGCGCCAGTTCCTGCTTCCAGGCGTCCGCGTCCAGCGAGATCACCTTGGCGAACTGCTCCGCTGTGAAGTCCAGGCCATCCCAGCTCAGTTCTTCGTAGCGCGGCGACACGCCAAAGACGTGTTCCTCACCCTGCGCCTGGCCTTCGATGCGATCGATCATCCACTTGAGTACGCGCATGTTCTCGCCAAAGCCCGGCCACACGAACTTGCCGTTTTCATCCTTGCGGAACCAGTTCACGCAGAAGATCTTCGGCAGCGTTGCGCCGCTGTCGGCCAGCTTCTCGCCAACCTTGAGCCAGTGTGCGAAGTAGTCGGCCATGTTGTAGCCGCAGAACGGCAGCATGGCGAACGGGTCGCGGCGCACCACGCCTTGCTGGCCGGCAGCGGCAGCGGTGGTTTCCGAGCCCATCGTCGCGGCCATGTACACGCCTTCGGTCCAGTCGCGCGCTTCAGTAACGAGCGGCACGGTGGTCGAACGGCGGCCGCCGAAGATGAACGCATCAATGGGTACGCCGGCCGGGTTGTCCCATTCCGGATCGATCGAGGGGCATTGCGCGGCGGGCGCCGTGAAACGCGCGTTCGGATGCGCTGCCTTGCGGCCGGTTTCCTTGGCGCTCGCAGGCGTCCAGTCCTGACCCTGCCAGTCGATCAGGTGCGCCGGCGGCGTGTCGGTCATGCCTTCCCACCACACGTCGCCGTCGTCGGTGAGGGCCACGTTGGTGAAGATGACGTTCTCTTTGAGCGTGGCCATCGCGTTGAAGTTGGTCTTCTCGCTCGTGCCCGGAGCCACGCCAAAGTAGCCGGCTTCCGGGTTGATGGCGTACAGGCGCGTCTTGCCGTTGGCGTCCTGGCGGGGCTTGATCCAGGCGATGTCGTCGCCGATGGTCGTCACCTTCCAGCCGTTCAGGCCTGCAGGCGGAATCAGCATCGCAAAGTTGGTCTTGCCGCAGGCCGACGGGAAGGCCGCAGCCACGTGGTACGTCTTGCCCTCCGGCGACGTCACGCCCAGGATCAGCATGTGCTCGGCCAGCCAGCCCTGGTCGCGGCCCATGGTGGAGGCGATCCGCAGCGCGAAGCATTTCTTGCCCAGCAGCGCATTGCCGCCGTAGCCCGAGCCGAACGACCAGATTTCGCGCGTTTCCGGGAAATGCACGATGTACTTGGTCGGGTTGCACGGCCACGGCACGTCCTTTTCGCCGGCGGCGAGCGGCTTGCCGACGGTGTGCACGCACGGTACGAAATCGCCGTCAGTGCCCAGCACGTCGTACACCGCGCGACCCATGCGGGTCATGATGCGCATGTTGACGGCCACGTACGGGCTGTCCGACAACTCCACGCCGATGTGCGCGATCGGCGAGCCCAGCGGGCCCATCGAGAACGGCACCACATACAGCGTGCGGCCGCGCATGCTGCCGTCAAACAGGCCGTTCAGCGTCTGGCGCATCTCGGCCGGGGCCGTCCAGTTGTTGGTGGGGCCGGCGTCTTCCTTCTTCTGTGAGCAGATGAAGGTGCGGTCTTCCACGCGTGCCACGTCCGACGGGTCCGACAGCGCCAGGTACGAGTTCTTGCGCTTGGCCGGGTTGAGCTGCTTCATCGTGCCGGCGGCCACCATCTCGGCGCACAGGCGGTCGTATTCCTCTTGCGAACCATCGCACCAGACGATGCGCTCCGGCTTGGTGAGCGCCGCCACCTCGCCCACCCACGCGACCAGGCGCGGGTGTTTCACGTAATCGGGCACGTTCAATGCGGGCACGCCCTGCATCACGGGTTGATTCATGACCAAAACTCCAATGGAAGTGAGAAAGAAATCGGTGTCGGATCAGCACGGCGGCCGCGCCCAGCGGCGGGGTGGAAAGCGATCGACGGCGCATCGGAAGCGAGCCGGATCAGCGGTTTCCAGAGGGAGAGGTGAGGCAGGCGGAGGGACGGGAGCCGTGCTGATTTCACATTCAGTTACAAAGCGGTGCACTGACGGAAGGTGGGTTTTTCCGGGCAGCGAGGGCCGCGTGCGCTAAAGTGGCGGGACCGAGGTCAACAGACCGTAGAACAAGGACTCGTCACCAGCGAGGCTGCGCAAATTGCGTGCCCGCGGCGGGCAATTCCAAACGTCGACACGGATTGTCGTGCGACGAGGGATGGGAAGAATACCACCGCGAGGGATCGCTGTTTTTTGCTGCGCACCATTGTTCGAAGTGAGATGTCGATGAAGATTGCCGTACTGGACGACTACCAAGACGCTGTTCGCAAGCTGGATTGCTTCAGCCTGCTGCAAGACCACGAAGTCAAAGTGTTCAACAACACCGTCAAAGGTGTGGGGCAATTGGCCGCACGCGTGGCGGACGTTGAAGCCATTGTGCTGATCCGGGAGCGCACGCGCGTGACGCGTCAGTTGCTCGATCGCCTGCCCAAACTCAAGATCATCAGCCAGACGGGCCGCGTATCGCGCGACTCGGGCGGCCATATCGATCTGGATGCCTGCACCGACAAGGGTGTGGTGGTGCTGGAGGGGAAAGGCTCGCCGGTGGCGCCGGCCGAGCTGACCTGGGCGCTGGTGATGGCCGCACAGCGTCGTATTCCGCAATACGTGGCGAGCCTCAAGCACGGCGCGTGGCAGCAGTCGGGGCTGAAATCCACGACGATGCCGCCCAACTTTGGCATTGGCCGCGTCCTGAAAGGCCAGACGCTGGGCATCTTCGGCTACGGCAAGATTGGTCAGCTCGTGGCCGGCTACGGCCGCGCTTTCGGCATGAATGTGCTGGTGTGGGGCCGCGAAGGCTCGCAAGAGCGGGCTCGCGCTGATGGCTTTGCCGTGGCGGATTCGAAGGACGCGCTGTTCGAGCAGTCCGATGTGCTGTCCGTCCATCTGCGCCTGAACGACGAAACGCGCGGCATCGTCACGGTGGCCGACCTCACGCGCATGAAGCCGACCGCCCTCTTCGTCAACACGAGCCGCGCCGAGCTGGTGGAAGAAAACGGCCTGGTGACGTCGCTCAACCGCGGGCGCCCGGGCATGGCCGCCATCGACGTGTTTGAAACGGAGCCCATCCTGCAGGGCCACACCCTGCTGCGCATGGAGAACTGCATCTGCACGCCGCACATCGGCTACGTCGAGCGCGAAGGTTACGAGCTGTACTTCAGCGTCGCGTTCCAGAACATCCTCGATGTTCTGCAGGGCAACGTCGACAGCGTGGTCAATCCGACGGCACTGGCGCCTGCGCTGATCCGCGCATAACGCCAGTCGTTCTACCCGTCGTTTCCGTTAATCAAGCCGCGGCGCGCAGCTGCGGCTGATTGGCGCCCGCGCCGTCAAAGCGGAAGCTGTCCATCGCCAGCGATCCGTACGTCACCGTATCGACCACGTGCTGAGCCTGCACGCCGCCCGGCGTGGCCTGGCTCGGCTGGCCCATGGCTGCGCCCAGCGCCACGTACAGCGGCATCAGGTGTTCATCGGTCGGGTGGGCGTGGGCGGCGTTCGGGGCTTGCGCGCGGTAATCGCAGAAGCGGGTGAAATCGCCGCTGCGGATGCCGTCGGTCATCGTCTCGATCATCCATTCGCGGAAGGCCGTCACCCAAGGCTCGACCGGCACGCCGTGCTGCGCCATGCCGGGGCCGCGCATCAGCGCGCGCAGGTTGTGCGTGAAGCTGCCGGAGCCGACGATGAGCACACCCTCGTCGCGCAGCGGCGCGAGGGTGCGCCCCATCGCCATCTGGCACGCCGGCGACAAGCCCGGCATCAACGACACCTGCACGACGGGGATCTTCGCCTCGGGAAGCATCAGCATCAGCGGCACCCACGCGCCGTGGTCCAGCGGCTGGCGCGGGTCCAGCACGGTGGAGGCCTGTTCTTCCAGCCCGGGGACGATGTTGCCGTCGATCAGCGCACGGATGCGTTCTGCCACGTCGGGCGCGCCCGGCGGGGCGTATTCCAGGGCGTAGAGCTGCGGCGGGAAACCGCCGAAGTCGTGCCAGGCCTCCTGCTGCGCGCGGGCAGTGACGGCCGGCCGGCGCGTCATCCAGTGCGGTGAAACCACGACGATGGCGCGCGGCTTGAGGGCTGCCATCTCTTGCCCGAGCGCCGCAAGCATCTTGCCGACGGGGCCCGGATCGGCCGCCAGCATGGGCGATCCATGGGACAGATAGAGCACGGGGAGCATGTCAAATTTCCTGAAGAAAGTGTCTGTCATTGTGCGCCGATGCAGCACCTGTAACGTGCATGGATTTGCAGGGCGGGATCAGGAAAATTGAACGAGTGCGCTTACATGCCCAGCAATTCCTCCGCCACCGTCGGGTGGAGGCCGACGGTCGACTGCAGATGCTTGAGCCGTACGCCCATGCGCACGGCCACCGCCATCGCCTGGATGATCTCCGGCGCGGCGTTGTCGACGATGTGCGCGCCGAGCACGCGGCCGCTGCGCGCGTTGCACACCAGCTTGATCAGCGATTCCATGCCCGAGCCCGCAAAGCGCTGCTCCAGCGAGACAAAGCGGCGGACGACGATGTCGATGCGGTCGGCCAGGGCGCGTTTGTCGGTGTCCGGCCCGCGTTTGCCAAGTTCGGGCCAGCGCGTGCGCGCGTCGGCCTCGGTCAGGCCCACGCCGGCGATGGCCGGATCGCAGAACACGGCCATCGGCACGGTGTTCATGTCAGGCAGCTTGATCCCTTTGCCGAACAGGCGTTCGGCCACGTAGCGGCCCTGCGCGACGGCCACGGGCGTCAATTGCAGCGGGCTGCCGCCGCAGATGTCCCCTACTGCATGGACGCCGCGGGCGCGTGTACGGAAGTGGCGGTCGACGGCAATGCGCCCGTGCGCATCGAGCGTGACGCCTGCGGCCTCCAGGCCAAGGCCTGCGATGTTCGACGTGCGTCCGATGGCGCTCAGCATGCGCTGGGCGCGCAGCACGCGCGGAACGTCGCTGCCCTCGGTGCTCGCGTAGACAGCCACGCCGCCGCCGTTCACGGCATCGCGTTCGATGCGGACGACGTCGGCGTTCAGGATCAGGTCGACGCCGCAGCCAGCCAGCGACAGCGCGGCGGCCTCGGCCACCGTGGCATCAAATTCCGGCAGCACGCGCGCATCGCGCGTCAGCACGGTGACCCGCACGCCGAAGCGCGCCAACGTGGACGCCATTTCCACCGCGATGACACCGCCGCCCGCGATGATGAGCGATGCGGGCAGCGTGTCCCAACCAAACACGTCGTCGGACGTGCACGCCAGCTCCGCGCCGGGTACGGGAAGCGGCGTGGGGCGGGTGCCGGCGGCCAGCACGATCTGGCGCGCACGCAGCGTGGTCTTGCCGGACTCGGCTTGCACCCGGACGATGCCGCGGCCGCGCAGCGAGGCCATGCCGCTCAGCCATTGCACGCCGGCATCGGCCAGGCGGGCGAAATGCGTTTCGTGCAGCCGCGCGACTTCGGTGCGCGTGCGGGCGATGGCATCGGCCCAGGCGTCCGAGGTGTGTGCGGCGCGCAAGCACCGAGCCATCGTCTGCGACCAGGCGGCGCCGTAGCCGAGCAGTTTCTTGGGCACGCATCCGCGGTTGACGCAGGTGCCGCCGATTTGCGCGCGGTCGATCAGCAGCGTGCGGGCCCCAAGTTCCGCAGATCGGCGCGCAGCCGCGAGCCCGGCCGAACCGGCGCCGATCACGATCAGGTCAAACGCATGTGCAGGGTTTGCGGGCATGAGGTGTCCGTCGAAGAAGTATCGGCCGGACGACCTTGGCGGCGCGCCGGCGGGCGCGCCATGCGCAGCAAGCGGCGCGCCCGCCGCCTGTCTTGGAGGAGGTGGTTACGCAGCCACTGCGGTGGTGAACCCGCGTGGAAGTTCGCGCAGGAAGGTTTCGCCGTCATGACGGCCCAGCGCATACGCGTCGCGCATGGCGCCCGGACGGGTGTAATCCCAGCTCGAAATGGGGACCTTGCGTGAGGGCTGTACGTAAAAGCGGCGCTGCACGCCGTCGGGCACCGGCACATCCATGCGGAAATACGTTGGGCGCGGGTACAGGCGCGTGACCAGCACAAGCGCGTCGCCCGGGATGGCGTCCAGCGCGTGCACGGGCACGTTATCGACCATGCCGCCGTCAAGCACCGGCCGCCCCGCGCGCCGCAGCACCGGCGTGAACGGCGGGGTGGAGGCTGATTGCAGCAGAAGATCCGCCAAGTCCTCGGGTGTGGCGCAGTCCTGCGCGCGCACGATTTCCGCCGTAAAGCCGAGGCGTTTGCCCAGCGTTGGGTGCAGCGTCTTGCGAACGTGCTTTTCGATGTTGTAGGCAATCAGACCTGCTGCCACCGCCGAGCGTGCGCCCAGCCAGCGCGGGATATGCGCCACGCCGATCCGGATCTCGGGCGCCTGTGCCAGCCGCCCGAAGCGGCCCTCGCTGAAGACCGTCAGCAGCGCCGTGCGGTACATGCCGTAGTGCGGAAACACGCGCTCGCCGCGCAGCAGGTTGCCCCAATGGGCGTTGCGGGTGTTCTGGCGCAGGGCCTCGCCGTAGTAATCCATCAGCTCGGCGGAATTCCACGCATGCAGCATGCACGCCGTCGAAGCTCCCGCCGAGATGCCGGCAATCACGCGCGGCGCCAGGCCCAGTTCGGGCTGCACGACGTCCCACCAGCCGGCCTGCCACCAGCACCGGTTGCCGCCGCCGGCAAACACCATCTGATCGAACTCGGGCGCGTTCATGCCGGGGCCCCGGTGCGGACGGTAGCGGCCGCTGCCGGCTCCAGCCGCAGCGACGGCGCGTATTTGAGCGTGTCGATGCACGCATCCAGCAGTCGCTCACGCTTGGTGGCGAGGCTGGAGACGTCCGGGTAGAAGAGGTAATCGCCCATGATGCCGTTGAACGTGGCATGGAAATGCGCCACGGCCAGTGGGATGTCGAGGTCGGCCGGCAGCTGCCCGCGCCGCGTCGCCTGCTCGATGATGCTCGTCAGATGGGCCATGCCTTCTTCAAACGATTCCTGCTGGCGCTTGAGGATGGGGCTTGTGTCTTCGACGAATTCGCACTTGTTGAACATGATCTCGAAGACCTTGCGCCAGTGCGCATCTTCCACGAGTTGCCGCAGCAGGAAGTTGCCCACCGTGCGCAGTTCGCCCAATGGATCATCGGCCTCCACGCCCAGCGGGGTGCACATGGTCTCCATGGGCAGCTTCACGCGCTCGCACATGGCGGCAAACACGTCGGCCTTGTTGCGGAAGTGCCAGTAGATGGCGCCGCGTGTCACGCCCGCGGCCTGCGCGATATCCGATAGCGATGTGCGTGCCACGCCCCGCGCATAGAACACGTCTTCCGCCGCATCCAGGATGCGGTTACGTGTTTCCAGTGCCTCTTCCTTCGTTCGTCTGACCATGATCTTCCAGGGGAACGCCGTGCCACCCCAGGCGGCGTTCTTTCGATTGGCTTTTGTGCAATGCACAATTCAAGGCAACGCACTATTGCGCTTCGCACAACGCGGCAGCAGGCCGGTTGGCTGACAATCCTTGTCGCAGCGCGGTATCCGCTGCATGTTCGCTTGATCGCCGTCATCGCTACGAACTCCGGAAAGGTGTCAACGGAGTCCCTATTCCTCAATGGCGTCACTTACATACATACGCGAACGTATCTATAATAGCGCGCACTCCGTCCCTTGCCCATGGCCGTACGCGCCACATCCATCCCGGGCAGGTGCGCTGGGGCAGACTGTGTGTCTGTCGGCGACCAGGTCGGAGATCGACTGCCGATCGCTCCCGCGTCTTAGCTTTCTGGTCCGAGTTGTTGCGAGTTCGTCGCGAAGGCCATATCGCATGCCGCCAGATGCAGCTAGCATCGGACGTTTTCGTTTTTGTGTTTTTTTTGGTTTCGCTGACGGTTTGCCGGCGTCGCACTCGTTTGCGCGACGATGCGGCACCCGGCATTCCGCTTATCGCCACATGGGGTCATCTATGACGAACACCCGCCGTTATCACCAACTCGCTGCCGCCGCATTTATGGTGGTGGCACTTGCAGCCTGCGGTAACAAGCAGGCACAAGGGCCGGGCGGCGCCGGCATGCCTCCGACCGAAGTCGGCGTTGTGACCGTGCAGCCGCACTCTGTTGGCCTGACCAGCGAATTGCCGGGCCGCCTGGAGGCTACGCGTGTGGCACAGGTGCGCGCACGGGTCGCGGGCATTGTGCTCAAGCGCACCTACGCAGAAGGCAGTGACGTGAAGGCCGGCCAGCAGTTGTTCCAGATCGATCCGGCGCAGTACCGGGCATCGCTGGACAGCGCCAAGGCACAGCTGGCGCGTTCGGAAGCCACGCAAACGCAGGCGCAACTGAAGGCCGAGCGCTACAAGCCGCTGGTTGCCACCAACGCCATCAGCAAGCAGGACTACGACGACGCCACCGCCGCCGCCAAGCAAGCCACCGCTGACGTGGCCGCCGCCCGCGCTGCCGTGGAAACCGCCAAGCTGAACGTGGGCTACGCCAGCGTGACATCGCCCATTTCCGGCCGTGCCGGTCTGGCGCAGGTCACTGAAGGCGCGCTGGTGGGCCAGGGCGAGGCGACGCTGCTGACGACCGTGCAGCAGATCGATCCGATCTACCTGACCTTCACGCAGTCGAGCACCGAAGTGATGCGTCTGCAGCAGGCGCTCAAGGACGGCAAGCTGGCCAAGGCCGGGGGTGATGCGGCCAAGGTCACGCTCGTGACGGAAGACGGTCGCGCCTACGCGCAAACGGGCAAGCTCTATTTCTCGGACCTGACGGTGGACCCTGCTACGGGCACGATCACGCTGCGCGCGATTGTTCCGAACGCTGACCGCACGCTGCTGCCGGGCATGTACGTGCGTGCCCGCCTGGAGCAGGCCGTGGACGAACAAGCCATCACGGTGCCGCAACAAGCGGTGACGCGCAGCCCGGACGGCGCCTCCGTCATGGTCGTCGACGAGAAGGGCACGGCAGCCGTGCGCCAGGTCCAGGCCGACCGCTCGACCGGTACGGAATGGATCGTCTCCAACGGCCTGAAGGCCGGCGACAAGGTGATCGTCGACGGCCTGCAGAAGGTGCGTCCGGGAGCTCCGGTCAAGGCCGTGCCGTGGCAACCGATGTCGGCAGGCCAGGGCAAGGGCCCGCAAGGTCAGGGCGGCCAGGGTAGCGGCGCAGCACCCGTACCGGCAGCCAGCGCGCCTGCTGCAAGCACTCCCGCTGCCAGCGCACCGGCAGCCAAGCAGTAAACAAGGAGCCATCGCATGGCAAAGTTTTTTATCGATCGCCCAGTCTTTGCCTGGGTGCTCGCGCTGTTCATCATCCTTGCTGGGGCGATTTCGATCACCCAGCTGCCGATCTCGCAGTACCCGACCATTGCACCGCCGTCCATCATCATCACGGCAACGTATCCGGGCGCAAACGCGAAGACGCTGGACGAATCCGTCACGAGCATCATCGAGCAGGAAATGAACGGTGCGGACGGCCTGCTCTATATGGAGTCGGTCAGCCAGGGCGGTAACGGCCAGGCGCAGATCACCGTGACGTTCAAGGCCGGTACCGATCCGGCGCTGGCGCAGGTGGACGTGCAGAACCGCTTGAAGCGCGTGGAAGCGCGTCTGCCTTCGCAGGTGACGCAGCAGGGTGTGCAGGTCGACAAGGCCCGCTCGAACTTCCTGCTGTTCGCGACGCTCGCATCCACCGACGGCAAGATGGATCCGGTGGCGCTGGGCGACTACATCTCGCGCAACGTGCTGAATGAAATCAAGCGCGTGCCGGGTGTCGGTCAGGCGATTCTGTTCGGCACGGAACGCGCCATGCGCGTCTGGATCGATCCGGCCAAGCTGGTCGGCTACAAGCTGACCCCCACGGACGTCTATAACGCCATCCGCGCGCAGAACGCGCTGGTCTCGGCCGGTACGATCGGTGATCTGCCGTCCGTCTCCGATCAGCCGCTCGCGGCAACGGTCGTGGTGGAAGGTCAGCTCACGACCACCGAGCAGTTCGGCAACATCGTGCTGGTGGCCAAGCCGGACGGTTCGCTGGTGCGCGTGAAGGACGTGGCGCGCCTGGAACTCGGCGGCCAGACCTACTCGACGTCTGCACGGATCAACGGCCAGCCGATCTCGGCGATTGGTGTGCAGCTTTCGCCGACGGGTAACGCGCTGGGCACTGCCAAGGCCGTGAAGGCCAAGCTGGAAGAGCTGTCGAAGTACTTCCCGGCGGGCGTGGAATACAAGGTGCCGTACGACACCTCCAAGTTCGTCCAGATCTCGATCGAAGAAGTGGTCAAGACGCTGTTCGAGGCCATGGCGCTGGTGTTCCTGGTGATGCTGCTGTTCCTGCAGAACATCCGCTACACGCTGGTGCCGTCGATCGTGGTGCCGATCTCGCTCTTGGGCGCGTTCGCCACCATGAACGCGATGGGTTTCTCGATCAACGTGCTGACGATGTTCGGCCTCGTGCTGGCGATCGGTATTCTCGTTGACGATGCCATCGTGGTGGTGGAAAACGTCGAGCGGATCATGGCCGAAGAAGGCCTGCCCCCGCGCGAAGCGACCCGCAAGGCCATGGGCCAGATCACAGGCGCCATCATCGGCATTACGCTGGTGCTGATGGCCGTGTTCATCCCGATGGCGTTCTTCTCGGGCTCGGTCGGCGCGATCTATCGCCAGTTCTCGCTGTCGATGGTGTCATCGATCTTCTTCTCGGCACTCATGGCGCTGACGCTCACGCCGGCACTGTGCTCGACGCTGCTCAAGCCGATCGAGAAGGGTTCGCACCACGAGAAGAAGGGCTTCTTCGGCTGGTTCAACCGCATGTTCAGCACCACCACGAACCGCTATCAAAGCTTCGTGGAGCGCATGCTCAAGAAAACCTTCCGCTACATGGTCATCTACGTTGCGCTGATCGTGGCGGTGGTGTTCCTGTTCCTGCGCCTGCCGTCTTCGTTCCTGCCGACCGAAGACCAGGGCTACATCGTGACCAACATCCAGCTGCCGCCGGGTGCATCGGCCAACCGCACGCTGGAAGTGATCAAGCAGGTCGAGAACTACTACAAGCAGGAAAAGGCGGTCGAGAACATCGTGGCTGTCCAGGGTTTCAGCTTCTCGGGCAACGGGCCGAACGCGGGTATCGTGTTCACCCCGTTCAAGGACTGGAGCGAGCGCAAGGGCAAGGATCAAACCGCCGATGCCGTGGTCGGCCGGGCCTTTGGTGCGCTGTTCGGTGGCATTCGCGATGCGATCGTCTTTCCGCTGAATCCGCCGCCGATTCCGGAACTGGGTAACGCAACGGGCTTTACGTTCCGTCTGCAGGACCGCGCGGGCCTCGGCCACGACGCGCTGATGGCAGCTCGCAATCAGCTGCTGGGGATGGCGGCGCAAAGCAAGGTCATCACCGGCATGCGCCCAGAAGGCCTGGAAGATTCGCCGCAGTACCAGGTGGATATCGACCGCGAGAAGGCCAATGCGCTGGGTGTCTCGTTCACCGACATCAACGCCGTGCTGTCGACGGCGCTGGGCTCGGCATACGCCAACGACTTCCCGAACTATGGTCGTCAGCAGCGTGTGATCGTGCAGGCGGACAAGATCAACCGCATGCAGCCCGAAGACATCATGAACCTGTACGTGCGCAACGCGCAGGGCAACATGGTCCCGATGTCGACGTTCGCCAAGGGCCATTGGATCGTCGGCCCGGTGCAGCTCGTGCGCTACAACGGCTATCCGGCTGTCCGCCTTTCGGGTGCAGCCGCGCCGGGTGCCAGCTCGGGTGACGCCATGGCCGAGATGGAACGCCTGGCCGCCAAGCTGCCGGCCGGTATCGGCTACGAGTGGACGGGCCAGTCGCTGCAGGAAAAGGCTTCGGGTTCGCAGGCGCCGGCGCTGTATGCGCTGTCGCTGCTGGCGGTGTTCCTGGTGCTGGCGGCGCTGTACGAAAGCTGGTCGATCCCGGCTGCGGTGATTCTGGTGGTGCCGCTGGGTGTGCTTGGCGCACTTCTGGGCGTGACACTGCGCGCGATGCCGGATGACGTGTACTTCAAGGTCGGCCTGATTGCGGTGGTGGGCTTGTCCGCCAAGAACGCGATTCTGATCATCGAGTTTGCGAAGGACTTGCAGGCGCAAGGCAAGAGCCTGATCGACGCGACGCTGGAGGCCGTGCACCTGCGGTTCCGCCCGATCATCATGACGTCGTTCGCCTTCATCCTGGGTGTGCTGCCGCTGGCGATTGCCACCGGCGCCAGCTCCGCCAGCCAACGCGCCATCGGTACCGGCGTGATGGGCGGGATGATCACCGCGACGGTGCTGGCCGTGGTGCTGGTGCCCGTGTTCTTCGTGGTGGTCCGCCGCATCTTCAAGGGCAGCGAGCGTCAACGCCGCCTGGATGCCGCGCACCGTCCGCTGGACGAGGAAATCTGAACATGCAGAAAACGATGACCTTTCGAACCCCCGCGCTGCTGCCGGCGCTCCTGCTGGCTGCCGGCGTGTTGTCCGGCTGCTCGCTGGCGCCCACCTATGAGCGCCCGGACGCTCCGATAACGGGCACGTACCCGCAGGCACCGGCCGGCTATGCCGTGCCGGCGGACTCCGCCAAGCCCGGCGAGAACGCGCCCCGCGCGACCGAACTGGGCTGGCGCGAGTTCTTCCCCGATGCGCGCCTGCAGAAGCTGATCGGCCTGGCGCTCGAGAACAACCGAGACCTGCGCGTGGCCATGCTCAACGTCGAGGCCGCGCGTGCGCAGTACCGCCTGCAGATCGCCGACCTGCTGCCGCCGGTCAACGCGTCTGCCACGTACACGCGCAGCCATACACCGCCGTCAATCTCGACCACCGGCGGCGACATCCACACCAAGCAGTACCAGCTTGGCGTGGGCATCAGCAATTACCAGGTGAACCTGTTCAGCGTGGGCGACGTCACGTCGTCTGCGCGTGCAAGTTATCTGGCGACGGACGAAGGCCGGCGTGCCGCGCAGATCAGCCTGATCTCGCAGGTGGCCAAGGCCTACCTGAACGAGCGCGCCTACGCCGAACAGCTCGATCTGGCCCAGCAGACCCTGAAGGGCCGCGAGGACTACTACAAGCTTGCCAAGCAGCGCTTTGACGTCGGCGCCTCGTCGGCGCTGGATCTGCGTCAGACCGAGACGCTGGTGGAATCGGTGCGTGTGTCGGTGGCACAGCTGACGCGCCAGTACGCCCAGGCGACCAACGCCCTGGTGCTGCTGGTGGGCGCGCCGCTGCCGGCCGATCTGCCCGCGCCGACCATGGTGTCGTCGGAGAAGATCGTGGCCGACATTCCGCCGGGTCTGCCGTCGGAGCTCCTGGAGCAACGTCCGGACATCCGCCAGGCTGAGCAGAAGCTGATTGCCGCCAACGCCAACATTGGCGTGGCGCGGGCAGCGTTCTTCCCGAGCATCGGGCTGACGTCAAACGTAGGCACGGCCAGCGGCGCGCTTCATGACCTGTTCAAGAGTGGGACCCAGTTCTGGTCGTTCGTGCCGAACCTGACGCTGCCGATCTTCAACTGGGGCACCAACATCTTCAACCTGGACTTGACCAAGACCAACCAGAAGATTGCGGTTGCGAACTACGAGAAGACGATCCAGACCGCGTTCCGCGAGGTGTCCGACGCCCTCGTTGCGCGCGGCACGCTGGAAGAGCAGGTGGCCGCGCAGAAGCGCTTCCGCGATGCCACGGCCGATCGCCTGACGCTGTCTGACCAGCGCTATCGCAACGGCGTGTCGAGCTTCCTCGATGTGCTTGACGCGCAGCGCGATCTGTTCAGCGCCGACCAGACCCTGGTGCAGACGCGTCTGGCCCGCCTGACCAACGCCATCGATCTGTACACGGCGCTGGGCGGCGGGTTGCAGGAGCACAGCACCACCGTGGCCGCACAGCAGGCACGGCCGACGGCCGCGCCGGGCGTTGCGCCCGCCACGCCGGACATGACGCCGCAGCAATCGAAGTAAGTTTGCGTCTGTTCGCTCGAAGGCCCGCCTTGTTCAGGCGGGCTTTTTTTCGCCTGTGCCCTTTGCGCCGGCGGCGTGCTCGAGAAATCGAAGCAGCGCCACCTCTTCGCGTCGTAGGCCCTTGCGCGCGCGGGTCGGGGGCAATGCTTCCAGTTCGCCCTCCAGGAACGCGTCCACCACGGCCGGGTGCACATAGCACTTGCGGCAGACGGCCGGTGTGTTCCCGAGGCGCTGGGCCACGGCAGCAACAACCTCCACCACCTGCCGGCGCGCCTCGGTAACGTTCGTCGGCGTGCGCCCGCGCAGCAGATCCAGCGCCAGCACGCTGCCGGCCCAGGTGCGGTAGTCCTTCGCCGTGAAATCCGCGCCGGAAATCTCCTGTAAGTAGGCATTCACATCTGTGGAATCGACCGCACGGCGCTCGCCAGCTTCGTCGATGTACTGGAACAATTCCTGCCCCGGCAGATCGACGCAGCGCCGGATGATGCGCGCCAGGCGCGGGTCCGATACCGACACGTCGTGCTCCACACCGCTCTTGCCGCGAAACTGAAAGCGCACCGTGTTGCCGTGGACCTCGACGTGCCGATTGCGCAACGTCGTGAGCCCGTAGGACCGGTTGTCGCGCGCATACGCCGCGTTGCCCACGCGCACCAGCGTCACGTCCAGCAGGTAGACCACCGTCGCCAGCATCTTTTCGCGCGACAGGCCCGGCGCCTCCAAATGGGCGGTGATCGCCCCGCGCACCCACGGCAGCACTGCCCCGAAGGCCAGCAGCCGCCCGTACTTGTCGGCATCGCGAAAGGCGCGCCAGTCGGCGTGATAGCGATATTGCTTGCGCCCACGCGCGTCGCGCCCCGTCGCCTGCAGATGACCGCCCGCGTGTGGGCAGATCCAGACGTCGGTATAGGCCGGCGGGATCGCCAGCTTGTTGATGCGCGCAATCACCGCCGGGTCGCGGATGCGCCCGCCGCGCGTGTCGAAATAGACGAAGCGGCCGCGCAGCCGACGCCGGGTGTAGCCCGGGCGTGTGTCGTCCACATAGCGCAGCCGTTCGGGCAGCGCTTCGGCGAGGGTGGTGGTGCTTGCGGCAACCGGCGCGGGCGCAGACTTGGGAACGCGTTCCACAGTAGGGACCTGGAGAGATGCTCGCGTTGAGCAAGCGGCGTTCCTTCCTCGCTCCTTCCGCTGGCTGGCCGCTCACGGCGTAGTATCAAGGCCACGCCTCTGCGCAAAATTGCGGCAAGAAATGGCATTCTCACCACAATCGGAAGTGCCTTGCATCGGTAAACAGATTCAACTACACTGCACGCCCTCTGGGCGGTATATAATCCGCTGTTTCGCCGTCCACCCGAATACTGAGCAAGGGACCCGATGACCACCATCCGTCTGAAAGAAAACGAGCCGGTCGAAGTTGCACTGCGCCGCTTCCGCCGTGAAATCGAGCGCACTGGCCTGATCAAGGAACTGCGCGCCCGCACCGCTTACGAAAAGCCGACGACCGAGCGCAAGCGCAAGAAGGCTGCCGCTGTGTCGCGTACGCGTAAACGCCTGCGTTCGCAAATGCTGCCGAAGAAGCTCTACTAAGATCGCGCGATTGTTTCGGTAGCACCAATCGGGTGCTGCCGCTGGCGGTGTGAAGTCAATCGACCTCCGTTCCGCCGAGCTTGGTTTGTAGCGCCTAGCGCGTACCGGAAGCCTTTCCGGATTCAACCAACGCTCCACTCCCCGATGCAGAAGCTAGCAAGATGCGGTTGATGGCCTGTGCGCCATTGTCCGCTGCTTCGGTGCGCCCAGCGCGCGCCCTTCTCTGTTGCAACGACATCCGCCAGCGGTAATTGACCGGCTGGCTGTTGGCGTTTGTTGCGCCGATCCTGCGCGGGAGTACATTAGCGAGCATCCCCTGCTCGTGTTTCCCCGACAACAATGCCTACTAACTCCAACGAGTACTGGTTTCCCGCCAAGCGCTACGGCTGGGGATGGGGCTTGCCTTCGCGTTGGCAGGGCTGGGTGGTGCTCGCCATCTATGCCGTATTGCTGCTGGCGGGCATCGTCGGGCTGCACCCGGGCACCACGCAATGGAGCTTCGTGGTTTACGTGATGGGTGTGACGGCGCTGCTGGTGTTGGTTTGCTGGTGGAAGGGCGAGCCGCCGCGCTGGCGTTGGGGGCGGGATTGAGCGAGGGGTCAACAGTTAGCAACTTAGATGGGCGCCAGTCCGGCTCGTATTCTGCGGCTGGACGATAAGCCAGCCTCCGTTCTATGCCCGCTTGTAGCCCAAGCGGCGCTGGAATTCAAACCGGCCCTTGTGACGCATGGCCTCGTTCATACCGGATTTGGTGCGAACGCGTTCTTGTCCGACTTCTCGGCGCTGCCTGCCGCAGGCCCGGACATCCCGCCCACCTGCGCGCCCTCGAACGCCATCGCGTGTTTTCTGCTGTTGCAAGCCTCAAGTCGTTTCAGCGCGCCGTTTTGGCGCGCCGGTGTAACAGGGGCCTCACTCAGAACCGATATGACACCCCGATTTGTATTACCGGATACCAGCGATAACGCGACATCTCGCGTTGCAACTCCTGCAGGCCATTCGTTGCAATAAGGTGGCTATTCACGGGGCCGACCTTTGCGGCCAACTGCGGCGACAAGGTGTAGGAAGACTTTGGTATGCCGTAAGCGACACCGATGTCCGCAATGAAGCCGAACCCCTTTGAGGCCGGCCGATGGCCGTAGCCGATGCCGAAATATGGCATCACGGTTGGATATCGGGCTTTTGCAACGGCATACATGCCCGGCAATGCCAGAAGCTTTCTACCCGCGAACGTGTATGTGCCATTGGTCGGCACCGAGGTGCCGCTGAGCTCGTCGTCGGAGAATCGTACGCCAGCGGTTGTTCGAAAGCCGCTGCCGCACAAGGGGAAGATATCGGCGTAAATCCCCCCCTGGCGAAGTCGAATGTCGTCCTGATAGCGATTGCCGCCGAAGCTGAAGTTGTGCGACAGGTTGATCGCGTTGAAATCGATATGCGCACCAAGCATCGAGTTGAAGCTTATCGCCGCTCCAATGCCTGCACCCTGTGTACCACCTTGCAAAAATATCTCCTGCGCCTGAGTGCTGCCAACGAAGATCTCGCCCATTGCTACCCACAAATAGATTGTCTTTTTCACGGGCCTCTCCCCAGACGTGTGCCAGGCCGAGGGCGTATCGACTTAAGCGGTTGGGTCCGTCCCCGCAACGCACTCGACGTTTCACTCGCGCAACGTTCCCCTGTTGTTTTCGCTATTTATCGGATCGCAAATAACCCTACGGGGTGCGGCATAGCCACTGCAGTCTGTCGCGCCCTTACTCGATCCAATCCCTGATTGCGCCGTGTTCCACCGCCTTCGTGCGATGGCCGACATTGCTTCGTAGATGCTCGTACCGGTCGCGTTGGGATAACTGCAAGGAGCGCACCATCGGGCGCAAATCCAGTGGTGGCGGGCGGTTTCCATCGCGGTCGCGGATCGTGAGCGCGCCAGACGGGCTGGATGTATCAGATTTGATGCGTGGAATCCCGCGGTCAGTTCTCGCACGGGGCTAAGCGGTCCATAAATCGGATGAACACGTGTGGATCGCCACGTATGCGGGAATACTCTTGTATCGAGCCGGTGCAAGTTGCGGTGCTGTGGGCGGGGCGCCGCGTTTGCGGTAGAGGGGATTGGATCTCGGAGAGGTCGCGCCTAGCTGGCTGCCTGAATGGTATAGAGATGGACCTCCGACGGTGAAAACAAACGAATCGGCAAATCGCTCATGCCGATGCCTCGACTGGTCACCAACCGTCCACCCTCCGCCAATTCAAAATAGCCGCTGGCAAAGCGCCGTTCGCCCGAGCCCGAAGGCAGCACGATGGCACGACCATTTGGCCGAGCAATCTGTCCGCCATGCGTGTGCCCGCGGAACGCCAAATCAAATGGATACGCCTGCACGTGCCGCAAGCCTAGCGGTGAGTGCATCAGCAGCAGTCTGCGCGGACCGGTGCCATTGAAGGTGCGTCCAGCGTCGGTTGCCTTACACCGGGCTCATCTAGCCCGCAAACATGCAGTTCATCATACGGCGGTGCAAGACGTACGGACTCATTGACAAGCATTTGCACGCCCGCTGCTTCCAGCCGCGCCCGGATGAACGTGTCATCTACCCAGAGGTCGTGATTGCCGAACACGCCGAATTTGCCCACGGGCGCCGGCAGTTCCTGCAAGCGTGCAGCTAAGCCACTGATGTGGCGGTGATGCAGTGAAACAAAATCGCCTCCTAGCAGGAGCACGTGTGGTGCGAAGTCTGCAATCGCCCGCTGCATGGCATCCAGCAAGCGCGGATCGGTCAACGGCCCCGCATGGAAGTCTGAAGCGAAGGCCACTTTGAGCGGCTCCGCGAGCGGCGCACTCAAGGGTAAAGTCACATCACGGCGATCAACGTGCAGCTGTCCTTGAAGACGGAGTGCGTGCGCGACGTGCGCTGCCCAGCCATTGGCGTGGAAGAGCCCTTCGGCCGTTTCGCCGGCGCGCCGCCACCAGCTGTAATAGCGCCCTCTGCCCATGCGTGCTAATCCGGCGGTATCGCCGTATTGCACGCCGCCGCTATCGACGCCCGATAGCCCGCCGGCAAATTCACCGGCAAGGCATCGGGCGCAAACAGCCCAAGGCGCTTGTGCTCATGACTGACGGTCGGCTCAAACGGGCTGAGCAGCGCGCACGCATACGTGGCAACGAACACATGCTTGCTCGGCACGACTTCAAACAGGTACGTGTCGACCAGCGCGCCCACCTCAACGTGCAAGTTCAGCTCTTCGGCAATCTCGCGTACGAGGCATTCGGTGGAGGACTCGCCGAGTTCGATTCGGCCGCCGGGCAGTTCCCACTCTTCCCGTTCATTGAGCAGCAGGACGACCTCGCCCGCGGGCGCGCGCAGGACGCCTTTGATGGAGACGGGGTAGGCGGACATGGCGCTCACTTGCCGATGCAAAACCGGCTAAAAATCACCCCCAGCAAATCATCGCTGGAGAACGCCCCCGTAATGCTGTTCAACGCCTCCTGCGCAAGCCGCAGTTCCTCGGCAAACAGATCCAGCGATTGCGCTTGCTGTGCCGCGTGCTCCGCCGCCGTGGCGAGATGTTCGCGGGCCGTGCGCAGCGCCGCGAGATGGCGCTCGCGGGCGAGGTAAAGCCCCTCGCCGCCGCCCTGCCAGCCGGCAATCTCCAGCAACGCCGCGCGCAGCAGTTCGACGCCCAGGCCATCGCGCGCCGAGAGCCACACCTCGGGCGGTTCGGCATCCACGCGGCACGGTATAGCTACGCCCGAGAGGTCGATCTTGTTGATGACGCGCAGGGTCGGTACGCCGGCAGGCACGTGTTCGGCAATGCGGGCGTCGATTGCGGTGTCTTCGGGCGAGAGGCCCTTGGCGCGATAGTCCGTCGCGTCCAGCAGATGCAACACGACATCGGCGCGGGCGATGGCGGCCCAGGTGCGCTCGATACCGATGCGCTCGACTTCGTCTTCCGTATCGCGCAGGCCCGCCGTGTCGACGATGTTCAGCGGGATACCCTCAATCTGGATGGTCTGCTGCACCTTGTCGCGTGTGGTGCCAGCGATGGGCGTGACGATGGCAAGTTCCGCTCCGGCCAGCGCATTAAGCAGCGACGATTTGCCGACGTTCGGCTGCCCCGCCAGCACCACGTGCAGGCCTTCGCGCAGCAGCGCACCTTGGCGCGCCTGCGCCAGCACGCCATCGACGGCCGTGCGAATGTTGGCGAGCTGACCGCGCGCGTCGGAGGCTTCCAGGAAGTCGATCTCCTCCTCTGGAAAGTCCAGCGTCGCTTCCACCAGCATGCGCAGATGGATCACCCGCTCGACCAGCGCATGCACCGTTTGCGAAAACGCGCCATCGAGCGAACGCGCCGCCGAACGTGCGGCGGCTTCGGTGCTGGCTTCAATCAGATCGGCGACGGCCTCGGCTTGCGCCAGATCCATCTTGTCGTTGAGGAAGGCGCGGCGCGTGAACTCGCCGGGCTCGGCCACGCGCAGGCCGATCTCGCGGCCGGCGGTCAGGCAGCGCTGCAGCAGCAGTTGCATCACGACAGGGCCGCCGTGGCCCTGCAGCTCGAGCACGTCTTCGCCTGTGTACGAATGCGGCGCGGGAAACCACAGCGCGATGCCGCGGTCGATGGCGTTGCCGTCGGCATCGAGGAATGGCAGATAGGTTGCCTGGCGGGGCGTCAGCAGGCGTCCGCACACGGCGTGCATGACAGCGCGCACGTCGGGCCCTGACACACGTACCACGCCGATGCCGCCCCGCCCGGGCGCGGTGGCAATCGCCGCGATCGGGATCGTGAGGATGGGCGCGTGCGGCGCGGCCGACGCATTCGGCAAGGTGGTGGGATGGTCAGCAGCGGTCATGGGCGGTATTGTGCGGCAGCCGCGCCGTTGCGCGCCAGTTTCCAACCAAGGAGATTCGGATGATCGATCACACCGGCGTCGTCGTCAGCGACTTCGAAGCCAGCAAGCGGTTCTACGAACGGGCGCTCGGCGCCATTGGCCTGGGCAAGCTGCGGGAGTTTCCGGCGGCTGTCACGGGCCACACCGATGTGGCGGGCTTTGGCCCATCGGGCAAGGCGGAATTCTGGATTTCAGCGGCGACGGCCGGGCAGGGGTCGAACAAGCCGCCGGTGCATGTGGCCTTCCGCGTCGACACGCGTGCCGATGTGGACACGTTCTACGCCGCGGCCCTGGCTGCAGGCGGCACCGACAATGGCGCGCCCGGCGTGCGCGCACACTATCATCCGAACTACTACGGCGCCTTCGTGCGCGACCCGGATGGCCACAACATCGAGGCCGTCTGCCACGCACCCGGTTGAAGCGGTTGACGCGTTTCGGGCGGGCGCAAAAAAGGGCACCCGGAAGTGCCCTCTTTGCTGAAGCGAATTCGCCTTACTTGGCGGGTGCTGCCTTGTTGTTGGTGCCCAGCATGCGGTTGATCGACCACTGCTGCGCGATCGACAGGCAGTTGTTCACCACCCAGTACAGCACCAGGCCGGCCGGGAAGAAGAAGAACATCACCGAGAACGCGATCGGCATGAACATCATCACCTTGGCCTGCACCGGGTCCGGCGGGGTCGGGTTCAGCTTGGTCTGCACGAACATCGACACGGCCATCAGCACCGGCAGGATGTAGAACGGGTCGGGCGTGGACAGATCGTGCACCCAGCCGATCCAGGGCGCACCGCGCATTTCGACCGACGACAGCAGCGCCCAGTACAACGCCATGAACACCGGAATCTGGATCACGATCGGCAGGCAGCCGCCGAGCGGATTGACCTTCTCGGTGCGGTACAGCGTCATCATTTCCTGGTTCATCTTCTGCGGATCGCCCTTGTGGCGCTCGCGGATGGCCGTCATGCGCGGCTGCAGGTCTTTCATCTTGGCCATCGACCGGTAGCTCGTGGCCGACAGCGGGAAAAACACCAGCTTGATCAGCACCGTGAGCGCGACGATCGACCAGCCCCAGTTGCCCAGCAGCGCGTGGATCTTCTCGAGCAGCCAGAACAGCGGCTTGGCGACGATGGTCAGCCAGCCATAGTCCTTCACGAGGTCCAGGCCCGGGGTGATGGCCTCGAGCATGCGCGCTTGCTGCGGGCCGGCAAACAGGCGCGCCGTGGTCGACACACTGGCGCCCGGCGCGACGGTGCCCAGCGGCTCCTGGATGCCGATGCGGTAGAAGTTGGTGTCGACGCGGTTGACGTAGTACTCGCGCTTGACGTTGTCGGCGGGAATCCAGGCCGATGCAAAGTAATGCTGCACCATCGCCACCCAGCCGCTATTGGTCGGGGCCGGCACCTGTGCCTTGCCCTTGTCGATGTCGGCGAAAGTGATCTTGTGGAACTTGTCGCCGTCGGTGTACACGGCCGGGCCGGTGAACGTGCTGTAGAAGCGCGATTGCTCCACAGCGCCGCCGTCGCGGGCCAGTTCCAGGTACAGCGTCGGGTTGATCGGCGCGGTGCCGTCGTTGGTCACGTCGAAGCGCGAGTCGATCACGTAGCTGCCGCGCTTGAAGACGTACGTCTTGGCCAGCTTGGCGCCGCCCTTGTCGGCCGTCAGCGTGATGGAGACATCGTTGCCGGTACCCAGGTCACGCGGGCCGGGCGATGCAGCGAACACCGTCGTGTGGTTCGGGAAGTCGCCGCCGATGAGGCCCGAGCGTGCCAGATAGGTACGCTCGACGCTGCGGTCGAACAGCACCATCGGGTTGCCGTCGTGGTCCTTCTGGTCGAGCAGTTCGAGCTTGGTGACGATGGCGCCGTCGGTGTCGATGGTGGCGCGCAGCAGGTCGGTCGAGATGACGATCTTTTCCGAAGCCGGGGCCTGCGAAGCGGCACCCGTGGCCGGGGCGGCTTGCGACCCGGCGGCTGCCGCTGTAGAGGCGTTGCTTGGCACGTCGCCTGCGGGCGTGCTGCCCGGCGCGGCGGCCGTGGTCGTGGCCGTTTGCGGCGTGGGGAAGAACATCGACTGGTGGCCATTCGCGCGTTGCCAGTTGTCGAACAGCAGGACAACCGCCAGCGAGAAGATCACCCAGAGAATGGTGCGTTTGATATCCATGTCGGATTACGGTCTGGGAAGGTGAAGCCAGCGCCGAAAAACGGCTGCGCAGCCCGATCTTGAACCTGCGATGCTCACCGTACCCTTGTACGGTTGCGCTTCTCGGTCCAACCTCGGGCTGCTCGCTACGTTTTCCGGCACTGCCTGGATCGACGGCCGCGCAGGCTGGGAGTCAGCTGCGGTCGCGTCGGTCGATGCGGGATCGGTGGAGCGGGGCACAGCGTCGCCAGCAGCGGGCGGCACAGGATCATACCCGCCTTGTGCGAACGGATGGCAGCGGCATAGACGTTTTGCCGCAAGATAACTGCCGTAACCGGGCCCGTGAGTGAGCACGGCATCGCGCGCGTAGTCGGAGCAGGTCGGGAGGAAACGGCATTGCGCCCCTACAAACGGGCTGAACGCCACTTTGTAGATGCGCAGCAGAAACAGCAGCACGCGCGTCATGGCGTGCTCCCAGCGGTGGGCTGGGGAGGTGTTGCGGCAGGCGGCGCCGACAGTGGCCGCGTGGCAACCTCGAAAAGCTGCGCCAGCTCTTCGCGGCAGATGCGCTTGAAGGCGGCCACGGTGGGCACATCCTGGCGCGGAAACTTAGCCTGCAGGCGGATCAGCACGTCGCGCCCGCCCAGCAACGGCTGCCGCAGGCGGAACAACTCGCGGCACTGGCGCTTGATGAGGTTGCGCTCGACGGCGCGCTTGGCGAATTTCTTGCCGATCACCACGCCCAGGCGCGCCGGGCGATCGCCGTTGGCGCGCACATACAGCACGAAGTGACGACTACGCCGGACCGGCCGCAAAGCAAAAACGGATGAAAACTCATCCGTTTTTGTCAGCCTCGCGGCCTTGGGGTAGGCGTGCAGGCCCATCGCCAGCGTGCCGCAAAGCCACGGACAACGGCCATGAGCCGCCGCCCTCGGCGCGGCCGTCTTTAGATGGCCAGGCGCTTACGGCCCTTGGCGCGGCGTGCGTTCAGCACGGCACGGCCACCACGGGTCTTCATGCGGACACGGAAACCGTGGGTGCGCTTGCGACGGGTAACGGAAGGTTGATAGGTACGCTTCATGATGCACTCTCTTGTTAATGGGTGGTGCGGACATCGCCGCACGCGCCGGGCCTAGGGCTGCCCCTGCGGCCTGGTGTCGATTCAGTCAGAGAAATCGCCCACGCAGACCGCCGTGCGCTGTGTTGTTCAGGTCTAGGGTGTCACCGGAACATCGGGCACCGAGGGCATCGGGCCTAAGCCGGATCAGTCGCGACGAAGTGTTTCTCGCCCCGCATCTGACACGAACAAGCGTGCGCTCCCCTGCTGCGCATCGCAGAACCCGGCATTTAAACGGCATTTTCCACTTCTGTCAAGCCTGACTGACTGGGGATAACGTGCGCCCCGCGACCGAAATCCACCCGGCGACGAGTTGTCCCCAGCGCCTTGTGCGGCTTGGGGTCCTCTGCGCAAAGGCTTGCCGGGATTGGGTTTGCGGGAGGTCAATAAAATCGGTTGTCCACCGCTACTCACAGCGGGTCCACAGGTTATCCACAGACTTATCCTTTGTGGATAACTTTCGGCCAGGGGTACAATCCCGTTCCAATAACGAAAGCCACCCGGTTTCTGGCCACAGCCAGGAGCCCGGCGGCCGGCCCTCCCGGGGACGTCATCAGACGCGTGTGGCGCCGGTCAAACACCTAACGATAACGATGCAGGATTTCTGGCATGCGGCGTCCGCTCAACTCGAGAGTGAGCTGACGCCGCAACAATTCAAGACGTGGATCAAGCCGCTGACGCCGCTGTCGTTTGACGAGCAGGCGTGCACGCTGCGGATTGCCGCGCCCAACCGTTTCAAGCTCGACTGGGTCAAGAGCCAGTTCTCGGGCCGCATCCAGTCGCTCGCGTGCGACTACTGGGAGGCAACGGTCGACGTGCAGTTCGTGCTCGACCCGAGCGCCGGCCAGCGCCAGGCGGCGCTTCAGCCGGCGCTCGCGCCAGTGCCGATGCAACCCCTTGGGGCGCAAGCAGGTCAACCGCGGCAGGCCATGCCGGCCGGCAACGGTGTCTCGCATGACGCCGCAACGTTGCGCCCCGCGCCGTCTGTGTATCGCGAAACCGCGCTCGCAACGGCGAGCCATGCCGCCGCCGATATCGATGTGCCCGTGATGGACGCCGCCGAGGTCAGCGCCCGGTCGTACCGCATGCCGCCGCAGGCGCCTGCCGTGGTCGCGACCCTGGCTGCGCCGCCGCAGGCGCACGTGGACGATTCCGTGCATGAGCGCTCGCGGCTGAACCAGATCCTGACGTTCGACAACTTCGTCACCGGTAAGGCGAACCAGTTGGCGCGCGCCGCGGCTATCCAGGTCGCCAACAACCCCGGCAAGTCGTACAACCCGCTGTACTTGTACGGCGGCGTGGGCCTGGGCAAGACGCACTTGATCCATGCCATCGGCAACTTCATGCTGATGGAGAACCCGCGCGCGCGCATCCGCTACATCCATGCGGAGCAGTACGTGTCGGATGTGGTGAAGGCGTACCAGCGCAAGGCGTTTGATGATTTCAAACGCTACTACCACTCGCTCGATCTGCTGCTGATCGATGACATCCAGTTCTTCTCGGGCAAGAACCGCACGCAGGAAGAATTCTTCTACGCGTTCGAGGCGCTGATCGCCAATCGCGCGCAGGTCATCATCACCAGCGATACGTATCCGAAAGAGATCACGGGCATCGACGACCGCCTGATCTCGCGCTTCGACTCCGGCCTGACCGTGGCCATTGAGCCGCCCGAGCTGGAGATGCGCGTTGCGATTCTGATGAAGAAGGCGCAGGCAGAGAACGTGACCGTGCCGGAAGAGGTGGCCTTCTTCGTGGCCAAGCACCTGCGCTCGAACGTGCGTGAGCTGGAAGGCGCGCTGCGCAAGATCCTGGCGTACTCCAACTTCCACGGCAAAGAGATCACGATCGAGGTCACGCGGGAGGCGCTCAAAGACCTGCTGACGGTGCAGAACCGCCAAATTTCGGTGGAAAACATCCAGAAGACCTGCGCGGATTTCTACAACATCAAGGTCGCGGATATGTACTCCAAGAAGAGGCCGGCCAACATCGCGCGCCCGCGTCAGATCGCCATGTATCTGGCCAAGGAACTCACGCAGAAGAGCCTGCCCGAGATTGGTGAGCTCTTCGGCGGACGCGACCACACCACGGTGCTGCACGCCGTGCGCAAGATCGCCGACGAGCGCACCAAAGACGCCCAGCTCAACCACGAGTTGCACGTGCTGGAGCAAACGCTCAAGGGCTGACCGCGCGATGGTCAGCAGAGCGCATGGCAACGCCATTCGCCCTGAATCAAGCCTCGACAGACGCCCGCTCGAATGCGGGCGTCTTTTCATGCACAATAGACATATTTGCCGCGCGCGTGACGCTATCCAGCGCCCCCTTATTTGCGGTATAATTTGTGATTAACCCCTTGATTTACAACAACTTTGGGTTAATCGCGAATGCTCCTGCAGGCACCTGGCCATGTGGCCGAGGCTGGGGCGCGCGCGGTGTCACCTCTCAAGCCAAGGATCGCCTTCATGCAATTGGTCAAAACCTCGCGAGACAACCTGCTGCGTCCGCTGCAAATCGTGAGCGGCATCGTGGAACGCCGACACACGCTGCCGATCCTGGCCAATCTGCTGATCACCAAGCAAGGTGAACGGGTTTCCTTCCTGTCCACCGACATCGAAATCCAGATCACCACGCACGCCGATTGCGGCGCCGGCGCGGGCGACGTTGCCACCACCGTGGCCGCCCGCAAGCTGGTCGACATCCTGCGTGCCATGCCTGACGGCGAAGTCGCCCTCACGCTCAACGACAAGCGCATGACGGTGCAGTCCGGCAAGAGCCGCTTTGCGCTGCAGACGCTGGCCGCCGAAGAATTCCCGACCGTTGCAGAGGCAACCGATTTCGGTGCCCGCATCACGCTGCCGCAGAAGACGCTCAAGCACTTGCTGGCGATGGTGCACTTCGCGATGGCCCAGCAAGACATCCGCTACTACCTCAACGGCATGCTGCTGGTGGTGGACGGCAAGCAAGTCATGGCCGTCGCCACCGACGGCCACCGCCTGGCCTACTGCGGCGTGGAAACCGGCGAGCAACCGGCAGGAGCCGGCGGCCGCCAGGAAGTGATCATCCCGCGCAAGACCATCCTCGAACTGCAACGCCTGCTGGAAGACGTGGACGATCCCGTCTCGGTGCAACTGGCATCGAACCAGGTCAAGTTCACTTTCGGCAATATCGAGCTGATCTCCAAGCTGGTCGAAGGCAAGTTCCCGGATTTCCAGCGCGTGATCCCGAAGGGTTACCGCAACAGCTTCACGATCGACCGTGCCTTCCTGCAGCAGGCGCTGCAACGCACGGCCATCCTGACCACCGACAAGTTCAAGGGCGTGCGCTGCATGCTCGACACCAACGTCCTGAAGATCAGCTCCACCAACGCTGACCAGGAAGAAGCGCAGGAAGAACTCGAAATCGACTACCAGGGCGATGCGCTGGATATCGGTTTCAACGTCACCTACCTGCTGGACGTGCTGGCCAACCTCAAGGCCGAAAAAGTGCAGGTGAGCCTGGGCGACTCCAACTCGAGCGCACTCATCACCCTGCCCGACGACGACACCTTCAAGTACGTCGTCATGCCGATGCGCATTTGACGCACCGCTGCACCCAGAGCAAGACGAGGGGCTGGATCGTGACGATCCGCCCCTTCGCCGTTTTTAAGCAACCCCGCTGTGTGCGTTGAGATAACCATTTCCGCGCCCATGGCAGCGAGCAGAACGACATGACCGAAGAGCAGAAACCGCAATCCACCCCCGCCGAGGCCAACAGCTATGACGCCGCCTCGATCCAGATCCTGGAAGGCCTGGAGGCGGTACGCAAGCGGCCGGGCATGTACATCGGCGACACCTCGGATGGCACCGGCCTGCACCACCTCGTGTTCGAGGTGCTGGACAATTCCATCGACGAAGCACTGGCCGGGCATTGCACCGAGATCCAGGTCACCATCCACACGGACAACTCCATCTCCGTGATCGACAACGGCCGTGGCATCCCGACCGGCATCAAGTTTGACGACAAACACGAGCCCAAGCGCAGCGCGACCGAGATCGCCATGACCGAGCTGCACGCCGGTGGCAAGTTCAACCAGAACAGCTACAAGGTGTCGGGCGGCCTGCACGGCGTGGGCGTGTCGTGCGTGAACGGTCTGTCGAAGTGGATGAAGGTGACGGTGCGCCAGGGTGGCAAGGTGCATTACATCGAGTTTGCACAGGGCGTTCCGCAAAACCGCCTGATCGAAACGGTGCAAGGGCCGGACGGTCAGATGGTGGAGGTCTCGCCGCTGCGCGTGTTGGGCACCACCGACAAGCGCGGCACCGAAGTGCACTTCCTGGCCGACGAAGAGATCTTCACCAACGTCGAATACCACTACGAGATCCTCTCCAAGCGCATTCGCGAGCTTTCGTTCCTGAACAACGGCGTGCACATCCGGCTGACCGATCAGCGCACCGGCAAGGAAGAAGACTTCGCCTTCTCGGGCGGCGTGAAGGGCTTCGTTGAGTACATCAACAAGAACAAGACCGTGCTGCACCCCACCATCTTCTTTGCCGCAGGCGAGAAAGACGGCGTGGCCGTGGAAGTGTCAATGCAGTGGAACGACGCCTACAACGAACAGGTGCTCTGCTTCACCAACAACATCCCGCAGCGTGACGGCGGCACCCACCTCACGGGCCTGCGCGCCGCCATGACGCGCGTCATCAACAAGTACATCGCCGACAACGAGATCGCCAAGAAAGCCAAGGTCGACACCTCGGGCGACGACATGCGCGAAGGCCTGACCTGCGTGCTGTCCGTCAAGGTGCCCGAGCCCAAGTTCAGCTCGCAGACCAAGGACAAGCTCGTCTCGTCGGAAGTGCGCCTGCCGGTGGAAGAAGTCGTCGCCAAGGCGCTGAGCGACTTCCTGCTGGAAACGCCCGTCGACGCCAAGATCATCTGCGGCAAGATCGTTGAAGCTGCCCGCGCGCGTGAAGCCGCCCGCAAGGCCCGCGAAATGACGCGCCGCAAAGGCGTGCTCGACGGCATGGGCCTGCCCGGCAAGCTGGCCGACTGCCAGGAGAAAGACCCCGCGCTGTCTGAACTCTTCATCGTCGAGGGTGACTCCGCAGGCGGATCGGCCAAGCAGGGCCGCGACCGCAAGTTCCAGGCAATCCTGCCGCTCAAGGGCAAGATCCTGAACGTCGAGCGCGCGCGCTTTGACAAGATGCTCTCCAGCCAGGAAGTGCTCACGCTCATCACCGCCATGGGCACCGGCATTGGCAAAGACGACTACAACCTCGACAAGCTGCGCTACCACCGCATCATCATCATGACCGATGCTGACGTGGACGGCTCGCACATCCGCACGCTGCTGCTCACGTTCTTCTACCGCCAGATGCCCGAGATCATCGAGCGCGGCCACGTGTACATCGCCCAGCCGCCGCTCTACAAGATCAAGCACGGCAAGGAAGAGCGCTACATCAAAGACGATGTCGAGATGGCCGCCTACCTCGTGCGCCAGGCGCTGGACACCGCCGTGCTCGTGCGCCCCGACGGCACCGAGATTGCCGGCGACGCCCTGGCCGAACTCGCACGCCAGTACCAGCTCAGCCGCGGCGTGATCGAGCGCCTGTCTCGCGTGATTGACGCCGACGCCCTGCGCGCCATTGCCGAAGGCGTGTCGCTGGACTTGTCCAACGAAGCCGCAGCCGAAGCCAGCGCCCGCACGCTCAAGGCCCGCCTGCTGGAAATGCAAGGCAACGCCAGCAGCGCCAACGGCGGCGCCACCGCAGACGCCTTCATGCAGTACGACGAGAAGACCGAGAAGTACCGCATCATGGTCGTCCGCCGCCAGCACGGCAACCAGCGCCTCAGCCACATCGACGCCGACTTTGTGGCCGGCGCCGACTACACCGCGCTCTCAAGCACCGCCGCCACCTTCCAGGGCCTGATTGGCGACGGCGCCAAGGTGCGCCGCGGCACCGGCGACAAGGTGCGCGAGCAGAACGTTGCCGACTTCCACGCCGCCATGACCTGGCTGCTGAGCGAGGCCGAGCGCGGCGTGAGCCGCCAGCGCTACAAGGGCCTGGGCGAAATGAACCCCGAGCAGCTGTGGGAAACCACCATGGACGTCACCCAGCGCCGCCTGCTGCGCGTGCAGATTGAAGACGCCATTGCCGCGGACCAGATCTTCACCACGCTGATGGGCGACGACGTGGAACCGCGCCGGAACTTCATTGAGAGCAATGCGTTGGTGGCGCGGAATATTGATGTTTGAGGGGTGTAGCCGCGCATAGATACAAAACGCCGGGGGTTACTTCCCGGCGTTTTGCTTTGCACAGCACCAACGAGGCGTTTCCGGCTGGAGTTGAAGCGGGTAGTCGAAGTAACTGCTTTCGCTGTTCATGCAGCGAAAATCTGGATGTGGGGATCTCTCTTGCTGCGATGGAAGCAAGAGCGAGCCGGAGTGCTAACCGTGCTGGCATGCATTGGTTACTACTAACACTAGTGGGTATGCGACATGTCGGGTACATTCCGCGGGTGTAGGCGATAACACGTAACTTTTATACTGTCTTAGGAAATAGTCGAACAATGGCAACCGGAAAGCGGGCTCGCTCCCAACTAAAGCCACTTGTAGCAGCCTCGCCTCAAAGCGAGGTCGAAGCGTATCACTTCATCCGAGAAAACCTGAAAGAGGTGGGCTGGGTCGTCAAAAATCCTTCACGCTATAGCGAAGGACAGGTATGGACGCAGAACCAATGTTTTGAACATCCTGTTTTAAAGTCTGCACTCAAATTAATGCGTCCCGAGAATATCGTAAAACTCTCGGAAACCAAGGTATGGGTGATTGAAGCTAAGAGTCGGAAAGCCGCTTTGGGACAAGCGCTCAAAGAGGCGGAGAACGACTATGCTGCACCTATTAACAAAGGTCGAGGCATTAAAGCTGTACTCATAAGCGGTGTGGCTGGAAACGACGAGTCTGGCTACGAAGTGCGCACCAAGATGCTCGTGCGCGGTCGTTACGAGAGCGTTACGATTAACGGTGTAGAGGCTACAGGCCTACTTGATCCGCGTACCGTTGAAACGCTACTTATTTCGGGTAGTCCGGATATTGCTGACTATCAGGTTAACGAAGAACTGTTTCTTCGAGCCGCAGAGCAAATCAACGCGACACTCCACAACGGTGGGATCAATAAGAATGATCGGTCCCGAGTTATGGCAGCGCTGCTGTTAGCCCTGGTGGAGACCGCATCGCTTGATCTTGAGGGCGATTTGCCGGTTCTTATTGGTGACATCAACAATCGTACGGATTCCGCGCTTCGTCGTCACGGGAAGCGGGAATTTCACCCGTTTGTAAAAATTGAACCACCAACAAATCCGGATAGTCACGTCAAATATAAGGCAGCAATAGTTAGAACAATTCAGCAACTGCTTGACCTAAACATCAAGTCCGCTATGAATTCTGGGACCGATGTCCTGGGTAAGTTCTACGAGGTCTTCTTGCGCTACGGTAATGGTGCCAAGGAAATAGGCATTGTTTTGACGCCCAGGCACATTACTCGGTTCGCCGTCGATGCAGTTGGCGTTTCTCCAAGTGATCTGGTTTTTGATCCGGCCTGTGGGACAGGAGGCTTCTTGGTAGCGGCGTTCGATCATGTTCGAGCAAAAACCAAGGGGGCGCCGCTTGAGAGATTCAAGAGATTTGGCTTGTTTGGTATCGAACAGGAATCATCGGTTGCCGCGTTGGCTATCGTCAACATGATCTTTCGCGGCGATGGAAAGAACAACATAGTAGAGGCAGACTGTTTTAATCGATTTCTTACTCGATCCACAAATGACGGTCACGCAACAGCGCAGTATGTGAAAGCGAAACCCAAATTGGGTGAGGAGCCGATTACGCGTGTTTTTATGAATCCACCATTCGCCTTAAAGAAGTCGGACGAGCATGAATGGCGGTTTGTGGAAACTGCACTGAAATCGATGGCGGATGGAGCTCTCTTGCTGGCCATCGTTCCTATGTCTGTCGTCTCGGAGGGCGGCAGCGCTGGAGCGTGGAGACGCCCGCTCCTTGAGCATCATTCCGTAGTTGCCGTTGTTAGTCTGCCAGAGGAATTGTTCTACCCCGTGGCTGTACAAGCGGTGGCGATCATTCTCCGAAAAGGTGTGCCGCACAGGGCTGAGCAGCCGGTACTTTGGGCGCGGGTCGTCAATGATGGTTATCGGAAGTCCAAAGGTAAGCGCTTGCCAGTGCCAGGCGTGAACGATCTGGACGCCCTCAAACCAAAGCTTCGGGCATTTATTGCAGATCCCGATGAGCCTATCGAAGGGGAGCCGGCACGCATAAAGATCTCCCCCCTTGATCTAAGCGACCCTATCCTGGAGCTTGCGCCTGAAGCCTATCTTGACAGTCAGGTCCCCACTTCCAAGGAGTTGCAATCCCGATTGGATGTGCAGGTCAGGGAAAATATCGCTGCACTCGTATCTCTTGATCTCAAGAGCACGTCGGTGGGCTCCGGAGGTATCGTGGATGCGGCGGTGGGACTTTCTCCGATCTCCGAGGAATTTCCAAAGCGCTATTCAAAATTCGGTGAGTATTCTTTAAATTCCTTGTTTGAACTCGAGGCGGGCGACTACCACAATTTAAATTCGCTGGAAGGGGGGTATTCCCGTGGCCTCGTGCGCGGATGGGAACAATGGAATTGCCGGTTTCTACGAAATTCCTAGGCGTATGGCGTATGCAAACGCAATTACGATTGCGTTCAACGGGAGTCCATTGACCACCAAACTGCACCCCTATGAATTTGGGGCAAAAGATGATGTGGCAGTAGCCGTGGCTCGGGAGCAGGGCGGCGCGCCACTTCCTGTTGAGGCCCTTATTTTTATTCAGGCCCAGTTGAATTCTGAGCGTTGGCGATTTTCCTACTATCGCAAGTGCTTTCGCGCGAAGTTGGGGCGTACGCTCGTAGAGCTCCCCGAGAAACGGCCAGGAGTTCCCGATATCCAGTTCATGGTCGCAGCAGTTCGTGCACAACCATACTGGTGGTTCCTCGCGCCAAGACTTAAGAACTGGGTAACGCGGGCTCCACGCCACCACTCACCTGACATGGCACTTGAGAACGGCGACGGTGGGTCTGTCCGGAAGACCGTAAAGCGTGCGATCTGAGGAAAGATGTCACCGGTAGATGTCACTGAGCGCGGAGCGCGTTGTCGCACCAACGAGTGAATGGCCATGCGCACATCGCAACACTAGTCTTCGGCGGCGCGTCGTTTGGCCTGGTTGCCTACAATCGATTGCATAAACACGAACAAAGCCGCCCAAGGAGCGGCTTTGGTTCCTAACAACTATCGATCAACTTACTCCGTAGCAACCTCCACCTTCTTCCGCGCCCCCCGACTAAACCGTACCGACAACGCCGCCCGAGCCGTATCCAACGCCTCCCCTTTGCCAGCCACCTTGAGATACGCATACCCCTCCAGCGAGGCCGTCATCAAGTCGCTACCCAGTGCCATCTGCGAGTCGTGCATCTTTTCAAGTAGCTTCTCCACTCGAACGACGCGAGGGCGCAGTGCATCAAACGCCGCCAAGTCACGCTTCACTTCCGCCAGGCTGTAGTTCACCGAAAGCACGCCGGGGTTGTTGCCCAGCACTTCAACGGCCTTACGGCAAAACGCTTCCGATTTGTCGCCCATCTTCGTGATGGTCATGCGCTGCTCGATCGACAGATCGATCAGGCCCGCGAGCTTCAAAATCAGGTTCTGTGACATTGCATTCCTTCTCTACGTATTAACAAGGTCGCGTCAATTGGCACGACCGGGCGAGATTGGTTTGCTACGGGGCCGATATCAAGGCAAGTCACCACTTTTGACAGAACCCAGGGCGGCGGCGTCCCTGCGCAGAGGTTCGAGGTCGGAGCGCAGGTCTCAAATCGCCGAGCACGCATGTCTCTTGCTCGAGGGCGGGGCCTTCGGATTCGATCTCGAACCGTTGCAGGCGGATCGCGAGCCCCAAACACTCGTATTCCGCTGTCAAGCTCGAAATTTTCGAGCTTCGACAGCGGGCTTTGAACCCCCGACGGTGGCGCGCCAGTCCGAACGCGTCGGCGTCGGGGCTTTGATGGCCAAGCACGGCTCTCGGAGCTCCGATGTATCGAATGTTTTTGAGCCGAGTTCGTGCCTCTGAGGGCCGTGGGTGGCGGTGTGATGGCCGAGCTCCGTTCCCAGGTTGCCGAAATCGAATGTTTGACATCGACGCACGCATCTAAAACTGCGTCGCTCGGCGCGCTGAAGGAAGGCGACGCGGCGCAACAGCCCAAGCTTGCTTCGCGCAGGCTCGATCCCAGCACGCATTGAGCCGAAATGCGCGGTGCGCTCTCGGCCCTTGGGGCGAGGGGCCCCGGGGCAGAGAATCGGAACTTGGAAGGTGCCCCCATCGCTATAATTGGCCCGCTGTCGCACCAACGGCAGCCGGGTCTGGCGATCCGACCGCGCAACACTCAAAGAAGACGGACAGCTGCTGATGCGGTTGCGTCCGTACACGCTCGCGCTAGCTTTATGGCAGGCCGGGTGGGGAGACCTTCGGGTCTGCCGGTTTTCTTTGGGGACCGGTTCGCCAGCCCCGCCGTCGGGCCTGCCACCCTCGTCTGGCGACGGAGTGGTGAGCCTCCTGCAACCCCAAAGAGGCCATCATGCCAAGCAACCAAAGCGGGCACCGCCCCGCGTCTTACCCATCTCCACCCGAACCACCCACCCACGCGCCCACGTCATCCGACACAGGTACGCTCACCAAAAACCGCACCTACCTGAACGGCGCCATCGCAGCGCAGGCGTATCTCAAGCGCACGCGCTCCGCCATGCGCTCACACGGCCAATGCCGCCCGGGCATGCTGCGCGAGCAGCTTCAACATCTGTCCGCGCACGCATTCCCCCCGGCATTTATCAAAGGCTTTGTGGATGCGATTGATGCGTACGTTTCGATGTCGCTTGGGGGCCGCGATGTTGATCCGCAGGCGTGGGATGTATTGGCCGCCATAGAGCGGCGGGGCTACAGCCAATAACAACAGATTGACGCATTCCCGTGACGGGCGGGAATGCCAAGGTTTTATAGATCACGCCCGACACTTCCCGCGCCCGCCGTCACAGCGGCGCTATTGGCGTTCCAACCTCTCTCTCATTCTTCAAGCACAGTTTCCCGAAACCGGTCGAAGATCATCCGGTTCTTGTATTCGGGGTCCCGGTGCCCCCGCTGGGGGCAAATCGGTTCAATGACGTTGCGCACTGCCTCGTCATGGCAATGTGCCACCGCCATGTCGTTGATCGGCAAATTCCGTGCGTGAACACGTACTTCAAGAATCAACAACACCCATTCCGCATCGCTGGACACCTAGGCCATCTAACTGGCAAGGCGGGTTCACCGGGCGCTTACGGTCTTAGGATTGGTCTGATACCGCCAACATCCCTCGATACACAGAATCAACCTCCATGTGCCCAGCCGTTATCGCGCGAACCTACGTAGCGCTGTGTTTGCAATAGCCGGGCACATCCTGGGTATCCCGTAACGACTGAAACGTGTACCAAATTTCGGTGGAGGAAGCGTGCAATAGGCCGATGCGCCAGGCACGCGGTTCCAAAACTACCGAGCATATGGAGGAGAGACTAATGAAGATGCACCGGCTGGATCTGAAAGCCATGCGCGTGGTGGAACGGGCAGTAGCGGCGTCGCTGGGCTTGACTGCGGCCACGTCCGCTTTCGGCGCAGACTTCCGCCCTTTTCCTACCGCACTCTCACTGCCCCGGGGTGTTGCGGCTAATACCGTTGTGGCGAGAGCCTATTTGACGCCTCAAACGTTATGTGGCGAGGGCACATGCAGGTTGGTGAATTTCCGTCCTATTAGCCATGTTAATGTCGCCTCGGGTGACGTACCGGGCTTTGTATCAAACGGACCGACCGTCATCACAGAAATCAAAGGCTTGCGGATGCAAGTCCTCGTCAATGGGGAACCACAGACAAGGCTGGATGAAAATCAACCGTCCATAAAATTTTCTTCGCCGATCGAAATTCAATTGCTGAGGGACGCTTCCCCAGAGTTGGGCAACGGAACAACCGCCGATTCAATTCAGTTCTGGTTTTTCACAAAGACAACGTCGGGAACCAACAGGATCGATAACTACATCCGCCTTAACACGAGGCTGACCAGAATCGAAGGAAGCTGCTCGGTACCCAGTCGGACCGTAGAGCTGCAACCCGCTCGCGTGGGACGCCTGACTGGTGTTGGCGCAACGGCTGGCGAGCGTAGCTTCCAGATCAACATTGACGACTGCCCGAAGGGATACAACAAGATTCTCTACAGGCTCAAGCCGGTGGGCGACACCGTTGGGACGTCAGCGGGGGTATTGCCGCTTTCCGCCGAATCGACTGCCAAAGGCGTGAGGATCAGGGTAACTGACAGTGCGGGGGCGCCTGTTGCATTCGATACGTCGAACAGAATCGATGCCTACAGCAAAGACACCGGCGGTTCGTTTTCTATCCCGATGCGCGTGTCATACGTTCAGACCGAAGCCAAGGTCACGCCCGGCACTGTGAATGGCGCCATGTCGGTGCTGATGGAGTATCAGTGACGAACGGCGGCGCGGATGCGCTCGGCTGTCAGCTTCCGTCCTTGGTTTCCTTAGGCTTAGGCCCAAGCGCAGGGCCGCCGCCTCCGCCCGATCGGATGGGGCCAGCGTTGTCCTTTGGTCGCTCGAGGCTTTCACCTTTGCTGTTGTAGCCGCCAGGACGTTCCGGGCGATTTCCAGAGATGTCCACCCGTGTGGCGGGGTCGTGCGCTTTGCCGCCGCTGTCTGTGCCGCCACCAGATGTGCGTCCCCCGGAGTCGCCGCCACCACCGGACTTGTTTCCCGAGGTTGATGTCCCTGACTTCGTGCCCGGGCTCACCGGCTTTACGCTGTCGCTAGCATGCGCCCATGCGGCGGTCAGTATGGTCAGCAGTGCAATCACTCGCTTCATGCATCCCTCCCTGTGGTCGCGCAGAGCGCGCACGGCAACAGTAGGCGGCAGGCATTGCCGCCGCCATCCCCAAGTCGCGGGGTGGGGGCATGGAGATGGTAGGGGTGCCCAGCCCGAGGTGGCCCAAGCGCGAACTACCCGCGATCGGCTGACGTTTTCACCGATGCCACTGCCGGAATCGCGCTGCAAAGTCTCAATTAATCTGAATTCAATATCACCGAATGCAGATGTAAATATCATTGAACGTCGCGCATTTGCATCGAATTTACGGTTGTTAATCTTCGAGCTGGTCCTTTCGATTATCATCCGCGCAAACAGCAAAAGGCACTCCCTCCGTCAGTCGAGTGAGGCCGTCGGGGTTGTTCCATTTCAGACGGGGCAGGGAGTGCTTTCGCATGAGACGACATCTCAGGCGCGCCGCCGTGTGTCTTCAAGGCGCTGGACATCCGCTCGGCGTGTCTTCCGTCGGCGCATACGCTGACCTGCCTCTTCCCTGAAGTGAAACGATCTTGCCGCTCCAGTGCGAGCGGCTTGCCTGTCGTCGTCTTTCCTCGCCTGCTTGCGATCGCGCCCGGTCGTCAGCAGGCACTTGCCGTCTCCATTGCCAGTAGAGAAACATCATGAACGCCAAGTGTTATCGAACTGTCTTCAACGCCGTGCGCGGCATGCTGGTTGCCGTGGAGGAAACGGCCAGAAGCACAGGCAAGGGGCGTGACACGGGAAGCCGCGCCAGCCGCCGGGCATCTGCGCTGACGTTGAGTACGGTGGCCGCGCTGGCAGCGCCAGGCCTGAATGCGCAATCACTTACACCAGACCGCAATGTTCCTGGTCCCCACCCCGTCGTGGGGGTGGCGGCAAATGGCACGCCGGTGGTGAACATCAATGCGCCTTCGGCTGCTGGCGTCAGTTCCAACGCGTTCACGAACTACAACGTGGGCCAGGCCGGCGTTGTGCTCAACAACAGTGGTCAGAATTCTCAGACGCAAATCGCGGGCTGGGTGCAGGGCAACCCATTCCTGGGCAACAGCGCGGCGCGCGTCATCCTGAACCAGGTGACCAGCGGCAATCCGTCCGTGCTGGCAGGCCCCACAGAAATCGCAGGCAACCAAGCCAGCCTCATCGTTGCCAACCCCGCGGGCATCACGTGTGCCGGTTGTTCGTTCATCCAGGCGCCTCGGGTCACGCTCACCACCGGCACGCCCAACTTCGATGCGCTGGGCAACATCTCGAGCATCTCGGTCCAACAAGGTCAAATTACGGTCAACGGCGCAGGCCTTGATGCGCGCGGCGCGCAGCTTGATTTGCTGTCTCGCGCCATGGCCATCAATGGTCAAGTGTGGGCTGAACGTCTCAATGCGGTAGCGGGTGCCAATAGCGTCGACTACGGCAGCGTCACGCCAACCGCGATTGCGGGCGTGGGCGCGGCACCGCAGGTCGCCATCGACGTTGGCCAGCTGGGCAGCATGTACGGCGGTGGCGCCACGCGGTTGATCGGCACCGAGCAAGGGCTGGGCGTCAACATCGGCGGCAACCTCGCTGCGCTCACCGGCAGCCTGAGCCTGGCGGCCAATGGCGATGTCACCATCACGCCGACCGGCCGCGTGCAAAGCGCGGCGGATGCCAACATCTCGGCACCCAACATCAACAACCAGGGCGTGATCACCAGCCCTGGCAACGTGACGGTGTCTGGCAGCACGACCAACAGCGGCACCGTGGTTGCCGGCGGCAACGCCACCATCACCGGCCCGCAAGTCACCAATAGCGGCACGATCGGCGCGGGTGTCGATACGAACGGCAATGTCACGCAGCCGGGGGCAGTGGCATTGAATGCAACAGGCGCAGTGCGCAACAGCGGCAATCTGCTGGCCGGTCAGAGCATTGGCGTGACCGGTGCAAGCATTGACGCCAGCAACGGCAACGTCGCCACGCAAGGCACGGTCTCGCTGTCCGCCACGGGCGATGTGGCCACGCGCAGCGCGACCATTTCGGGCGGCAGCGTAACCGTTCAGGCCGGCGGCACGTTGGACAACACAGCCGGCAGCCTCTCGTCCAACACCACGCTGCAGGTTGGCGCTCAGCGCGTCGTCAACCAGGGTGGTCTGCTGGCTTCCACCGGCAACACGAGCATCACCACTGGCTCGCTGGACAACACCTCCGGAGCACTGGGCTCCAATAGCGGCAGCCTCGCCGTTAACGCTACGGGTGACATCACCAATGCCAAGGGCAAACTGGTTGCTGCGCAAGACGTCTCCATCACTGGCGGCAGCTTGGGCAACCAGGGTGGCACGGTGTCGGCTCAGAACCTGTCGCTCAACACAGGGACTGGCGCGGTAGACAACACCGGCGGTACGGTTTCCGCCGCGGGCACGGCAAACGTTACGGCCGGTAGCCTTGTCAACCAAGGCGGCACGCTTGCAGCCGCCGGCAATGTGTCTGCCCACGTGGCCAGCCTGGACAACACCTCAGGTGTGCTCGGCTCCGGCAGTGGCACCTTGAACGTCAACAGCAGCGGCGCCATCACGAACGCGGGCGGCAAGTTGGTCGCAGCGCAGGATGTGACGCTTGCGGGCACGAGCCTGGGAAATCAGGCCGGTGCAATCTCGGCGCGTAATCTTTCCCTCAATACGGGCACGGGCGCCATCGACAACACGGGCGGCTCGATGGCCGCCTCGGGTACGGCCAACATCCAGGGCGGCAACCTCGTCAACCGTGGTGGCACGCTCGCCGCTACCGGCGATGTCACCGCGACGGTGGCCAGCGTGGACAACACTGGCGGTGCGCTCGGCTCCAACACCGGCAACCTGATCGTCAACAGCACGGGTTCGATTGCCAACGCGAGTGGCGGCAAGCTTGTCGCTGCACAGGATGTCACCCTGAATGCCGCGACGATCGGCAATCAGGCGGGCACCGTCTCTGGTCGCAATCTGTCGCTCAACGCCGGAGCGGGGGCCATCGACAACACCAATGGCACGGTGTCGGCATCGGGCGTGGCCAACGTTCAGGCTGGCAGCTTGATCAACCAGAGCGGCACGCTTGCCGCCAACGGCAACGTGCACGCGACCGTCGCGAGCCTGGACAACACGTCGGGCGTGCTGGGTTCCAGCACCGGCAATCTGAAGGTGGACAGCAGCGGTGCCGTCACGAGCACGAACGGCAAGCTGATTGCCGCACAAGACGCCACATTCAACGCCGCCAGCTTGAGCAACCAGGGTGGCGCCATCTCGGCGCGCAACCTGTTGGTGAACGCAGGCGCTGGCACGGTCGACAACACCAATGGGCAAGTCTCCGCCTCCGGCACGGCAGACGTGACGGCGGGCAGCCTCGTCAACCGGGGCGGCACGCTCGCTTCTGCCGCGGACATGACCGCCACCGTGGCGAGCGTGGACAACACCGGTGGCGCACTTGGCTCCAGCGGTAACAACCTCGTCATCAACAGCACCGGCAATATCGCCAGCGCATACGGCAAGCTCATTGCCGGTCAGGATGCGACGCTCAATGCGGCGTCCCTTGGCAACCAGGCCGGCACCATCTCTGCGCGCAACCTCACGGTCAACACCGGGTCGGGCGCGGTCGACAACACCAGCGGTACGGTGTCCGCCTCGGGCGTGGCCAACGTAACAGCCGGCAGCTTGGTGAACCAACTTGGCACGCTGGCCGGTGCGGGCAATGTCACAGCAAACGTGGCGCGCCTTGATAACACCTCGGGCGTACTGGGTTCCAGCGCTGGCGCCCTCAACGTCACCAGCACGGGCAATATCGGCAACGCGGGCGGCAAGCTGCTCGCTGCTCAAGATGTCACGCTCGCGGCAACCAGCATGGGCAACCAGGCGGGTACGGTCTCGGGTCAGAACGTCACCCTCAACACGGGGTCGGGCGCACTCGACAACACGGCAGGCAAGGTGTCCGCTGCCAATGCGTTGCAGCTGACCGCCGGCGCGGTCACCAACCAGGGCGGCACGCTGGCCGCGACTGGCGATGTGCACGCCACGGTAGCCAGTCTGGACAACACCGCCGGTGGCATCCTCGGCTCCGGCCAGGGTGGGCTCACCCTCACCAGCACGGGCAACGTCGCCAATGCCGGCGGCAAGCTCCTCGCCACGCAAGATATTCAGCTTCAGGCGGCAAGCCTGGGCAACCAGGGCGGCACGGTGTCCGGTCGCAATGTGACGGTCAACACCGGCACAGGGGCGCTGGACAACACCGGCGGTGCCATCGCGTCTACGGCCGCGCTCGATGCAACAGCGGGCGCCATCACGAACGCCAACGGCGGCGTGATGCAGGCGGGTACGACACTGGCAACCCACAGCCAATCGCTGGCCAATACCAAAGGCGCGGTGATCGGCAACGCAGTCTCGGTCAACGCCAACACGCTGACAAACCAGCAAGGCACGATTTCAGCGAACACCACGCTGGACGTGCAGAGCCAGACCTTGACCAACGACCAGGGCAAGCTGGTTTCCAACGGTGCGCTGACGGTCAATACCGGCACCCTCACCAACGCCGGCGGTCAGGTCGCCTCCAACAGCGATGTGACGGTGAATGGCGCGACGGTCGACAACTCCGCCGGCCTGATGCACTCCGGTGGCACGCTGACGGTATCCGGTGCCAACCTGCTCAACAAGAACACCAATACGGCCACGACCGGCATGGAGGGCGCAAATGTAGCGCTCACCGCCACGACGTCGCTCGACAACACAGCTGGTGCCATCCGCTCCGACCTCAACACGCAGCTCACGGCACCGTCGATCAACAACACGCAGGGCTCGATCCAATCGGCAGGCACGGTGGGTGCCAAGGCGACCGCTGCATTGACGAACACCCAGGGCAACCTGAACGGCACCAAGAGCGTGGGTGTGACGGCTGGCCAGATGAGCGGCGACGGCACGGTGCAGTCGCAAGGCAGTGTGTCTCTGAACCTGCAGTCCGACTACAACAACAGCGGCACGCTGGCTGCCGGGCAAGACGTGTCGGTGACGACCACCGGCAACGTCACCAACTCGGGCACGATGTCCGCCGGCCGCAACCTCGCGGTGTCGGCCAACAACATCACCAACACGCAGAGCGGCCAACTGATTGGCACCGTATCGAACACGCTGACAGCGCAGGGCGCGCTGTCCAACGACGGCCTTATCGACGGTGGCGCGACCGTCGTGCGGGCGAACAACGTCGTCAACACGGGCCGTCTGTACGGGGATTCGGTCTCGATTGCTGCCAACACGCTAACGAACACCGTCAACGGCAGTGGCGTGGCGGGCGTCATCGCCAGCCGTGGCGACATGGACCTGGGTGTGCAGACGCTCAACAACCAGGAGCATGCGCTTATCTACGCGATTGGCAACATGCGTGTTGGCGGGGCGCTCGACGCGAGCAACCACGCGACTGGCTCAGCCCAGAATGTCGTCAACGGTTCGGCCACCATCAACGCCGACGGCAACCTGACGATTGCGGCCGCGCAAATCAACAACCAGAACAATCACTTCGCGACGACAAACCAGACGTCGCCGGGTACGCATGTCGTGTCGTATCGGCTGAATGGGTCGACGCAGGACATCGACCCGACCACAGTCATGTTTATGCAGACGGGCCCGGGTACCAGCGCGCCTGGGACGGATTGGCAGTGGCTGGGCGACTCGCGTCTGGGCGTCATGGTGCTGCCGTCCACGCAATATCCGTTCAATCGCTTCGGGCCCCCGTTTAACTACACCAACGATGGGCGTCAGCCCACCGTGGCCTATGTGCCGGAGACGCCCTGCAGCGCGGATTCCTGCACGGTGTCGAGCTATCCGGAACAGTTCCTCTACAAGACCACGGACACCATCTGGGGTGTATTTGGCATCGCGCCGCCGCAGGAAATTGGCACGCAGCCAGACCCGAGCACCTATCAGCAGTACGCGCAGTATCAAGCAGACCTGACCGCCTGGCAGCAGCGGCATGACGCTGCCGTTGCGCAATACCAGGTGCTGAACAACGCCATCACCGCGTTCAACCAGGACCTTCGCAACCGGCAAGTCGAGAGCTTCACCATCTACGACGGCACGCAGCAGATTACCCGCACGGTGGTCACGCAAAGCGACCCGGGGATGATTACATCCGGCGGCAACATGACGTTGAATGCCGGCGTGGTGAACAACGTGGCCAGCCAGATGGTGGCCGGTGGCGACCTGACGGGCAGCAACGTGATTGGCACCCGACCAGTCAACGTTGGGATGCAGGGTACGCAAACCGTCACGACGAGCGGAACTGCGCAATACACCTACGTCGGCGGGGGGGGCGCATTCTCGTCCGACCACCGCCAGTACAACACCAGCCCATGGCAAGGGCAGACCATCCAGACCAACTACCAGCTGGATGTGAGCCCCACCAACGGCTCCGGTCCGAATAGCCAGCCCACGGTCAAATCCGTTGCGGTGTCGACCAAGGCGGGCCTGGGTAATGGCGGCGGCGCGGCCGTTGCGGACTACAAGGCTATTGGCGGCGACACGGTGCAGCCTGGCAGTGCATCGGTGACGGTGCCCAACAGCGGGGTCATGCATATTCAGACGGCGTCCATTGCCACACCTGCTGGCGGCTCCGTCAGTGCCGCGACCACCTCTGTGACGCTGCCCGGCAACGTGGTCATCCGTACCGTGGTGCCGAACCTGACGCTGCCGAACAATGCCCTCTACCGCATCATCAGCGACCCGGGCAGCAGCGTGCTGGTCGAAACCGACCCGCGCTTTACCAACTTCCGGCAGTGGACATCGAGCGACACCATGCTGTCGCAGTTCCGCAATGACCCGGGTGCCACGCTCAAGCGCATCGGCGATGGCTTCTATGAGCAGCAGCTTATTCAGCAGCAAATCATCCGCGCCACGGGCCAGCGCTTTGTTGGCGACTACACCAGCAACGAAGATGAGTACAAGGCACTGCTGGCAAACGGCACCGCTGCAGGGAAGGCGTTTGGCCTGAACGTTGGCACGGCACTGACCGAAGCCCAGATGGCGCAGCTCACCAGCGACATCGTCTGGATGGTCAAGCAGACCGTGACGCTGGCCGACGGCAGCAAGCAGGATGTGCTGGTGCCGCAGGTCTATCTGCGCGCCAAGGACACCGACATCACCGGTGGCGGCACGTTGATGGCGGGCAGCAACGTCAGCTTCAACGCCAAGGGCGACGCGACGAACACCGGCACAATCGCCAGCCGCAACGTGACGGTGGTCACCGCTGACAACATCGTCAACACCGGCACGCTGGCGGGCAGCACGCTGCTGGCGCAAGCCACGCAAGACATCAATAACCTCGGCGGCCATATCCAGGGCGACCAGGTGTTGCTGTCTGCCGGCCGGGATGTGAACCTGACCAGCACGACGGTCCAAACGAAGAACATCACCACCACCGGTACGAACATCAATCAGGTGGCGAGCATCGATGCCGGTGCGCTGTCCATCCAGGCAGGTCGTGATGCCAACTTGGCGGCGGTTGCCATCAACACGACGGGCAATGCCACCATCACCGCCAACCGCGATGTCAACCTGACGGCGGTGCGGCAGTCGAACGAAGAACATGTCGTGTGGGGGGATAAGAACCGCTCGGACCGTTCTTCGTATGCGGATGCGGGGACGCAGATCCAGACCGGCGGGAACCTCGCTATCGGTGCGGGCCAGGATGTGAACGCTACGGCCGCGTACGCTAACGCCACGGCGGGCGGCATCCAGGTGGCTGCGGGGCGGGATGTGAACCTCAACGCCGGCCAGAGCCATCAAGACGTTCGTGACGAGCACTATCAGAAGGAAACTGGCTTCCTGTCGTCCAAGACCACGCACACCATTGATTCGGCGGGTCAGACCAACGCTGTGGGCACCACACTGTCTGGCGACACGGTGACCGCGGCTGCGGGCCGTGACCTAACGGCGAAGGCAGCGACCATCGCTGGCACGGGCGACGTGAATCTGGCAGCCGGTAACAACCTGACCATCACGACTGCAGATACGGCAACCAGCGAATCTCACTTCAGGGACGTTAAGAAGTCGGGCTTGGGAAGCGCGGGCGCCGGCATCTCTTATGGCACCCACCAAACGACTGATACGACCAACGATACGGTGCGCGGCTCGCAAGGCAGCTTGGTGGGCAGCACGGACGGCAGCGTTCACATGCAGGCCGGCAAAGACCTGCATATCACCGGCTCTGATGTCGTGGCAGCACAGAACGTCACGGGCGTTGCCCAGAACGTAACCATCGACGCGGCGACTACCGACCACCACCACGACGAGACCCACGAAATCAAAAGTTCAGGCTTCACGCTGGCAATCAAGTCGCCAGTCATTGACGCCATCCAGAACGTTCAGCAGCAGGCTGAGGCATCTGGTAACAGCCAGAGCAGTCGTGCCTCTACATTGCACGCGATTGCCGCGGTTGACGGTCTTGGCGATGTCTTTGGAGCAGCGAAGGGCGCGGCGGGTGCATTGGCTGATGGTAAGAAGCCAGAGGCTAAGGTGGAGCTGAGCTGGGGCTCTTCGTCGAGTAAGACAACGTTCACAGAAGACAGCACGCAGAACAAAGGCAGCAGCATCAAGGCTGGGGGTGCGACGGCGTTCGTTGCAACGGGCGACGGGACGCCGGGTAGCGGGAATATCAACATTGTCGGTTCCGACATCAACGCGAAGAACGTGATGTTGCAAGCCAATAATCAGGTCAACCTGAAGGGCAGCACGGATACGGACAGCACGCGTAGCACCAACGAATCCAAGAGTGCGAGCATCGGTGTCTCTTACGGCACCGGCGGTTTTGGCGTGTCGGCGTCGATGTCGAAGGCGCACGGTGATGCAAACTCGGACGCCCAGACGCAGAACAACTCGCACATCAATGCCAGCGACACTCTGACTATCGTTAGCGGCGGTGATACCAATATCGTTGGCGCGAATGTGAACGCCAACAAGGTTCTCGCGGATATTGGTGGCAACCTGAATCTTGCCAGCACACAGGACTCCAGCCGTAGCGCTGCCCACCAGGAAAGCTCAGGTGGTGGCTTCAGCATCAGCCAAGGTGGTGCCAGCGGTAGCTTCAGTCATAGCAACGGTAACGCCAGCGGCAACTACGCGGGCGTGAACGAGCAGTCTGGCATCCAGGCCGGTGCCGGTGGCTTTGACATCAACGTCAAAGGCAACACGGACCTCAAGGGCGCGGTCATCGCCAGTACCGCAACACCCGACAAGAATCAGGTGACCACGGGCACGCTTACGTTCTCGGATGTTCAGAACCATTCGGACTACAACGCGAGCAGCAGCGGTTTCAGCCTGGGCGGCTCCATGGGTAACGGCGGAAGCACTTACAACCAGACATCTGGCAAGAGCGTTGCAGGTGGCGCACCGATGCTGTCCCAGAACGACAGCGGCAGTGAGAATGCGACGACTCGCAGTGCTGTCTCGCAAGGCACCATCACGATTAGCAATCAGGACAAGCAAAAACAAGACATCGCCAGCCTGAGCCGCGATACAACCAACACGAACGGCACCGTCAGAAAGGCGCCTGATCTACAGAACCTGCTGAACAACCAAGCCGACACTATGGCGGCAGCGCAGGCGGCAGGCGCAGCCATCGCGAGGGACATCGGTTCGTACGCGGATGCAAAAAAGGCGGCGGCGGACGCGGCTGGCGACGCGGCCGGGGTGGAAGCGTGGAAGGAAGGCGGCTGGGCCCGGGCGGGCATGCAGGCTGCTGGCGCGGCTATCGTCGGCGGGCTGGGCGGTGGCAATGCTCTGGCTGCAGCAGCGGGCGCAGGCGTTACCTCACTCGCGGCAGGTAAGCTCAACGAGCTTGCTGCTACTGTCAAGGATTCAAAGCCAACAGGAAACAGCGATGTCGACCAAGCTCTCGGTAACATCGTATCCAACGCTGTGGCTACGGCGCTGGGCGGGACGGCTGGAGGGAATGCTGGGGCGGTCGCCGGTTACAACGTCGACCGCTTCAACCGAATGCTGGACTATGACGAGAAGGAACTGATTCGAGCCGCATCTCATGGCGATGCGTCAGCGAGTGACCGTCTAACTAAGGCCGGCTGCTATGCGGTTCAATGTTGGGCACAGTTCCCAGAAGGAAGTCCTCTTTATAAGGCAGCCTTTGTGAGCGACCAGGATGCTCAATCTCTCAGCAAGGAGATTTCCTGGGTCAAAGACCAACAGACTCAAGGGTATTTCCAGTACGGAACGGTTGCCAAGCTCACGGACTCCCTTGCCGCCACCACGGGCATCTCGCAGTACGGTAGGAACGGAACCATCAACGGCGCGCCTGCCGATAGCACTGCTAGTGTCGCGCCTTGCACAGCGGGGGCTGCAAACTGCAATGCGGGGATTGGATACGGTGGAGGGTTGAGAGTCGACTATGTCACCGCAAGCATCTCGACACCCTACGGCGGAGGGTCAGTTTCACTCAACAATGTGACGGGTGATGTCTACGGTGGCCCAACGAAAGGGGCCCCAGCGGGCTGGGGCTTCTCCGTGATGTATGGCCAGATACCAAACATCGATTGGAGCACCCGCGGTACAACCATTGGTTCCTTTTTGGACGGGCTATCCGGTAGCGGCTCTCTTTGCTACACGGGCCTGTGCGGTGGAATCACACATTCTTCCGGCGGGCTTACGGCCGTGGAGTTCGGCGTCGGACTTGGCAGCGGCAGAACTCCATCAACGGGAGCGGGCGGAGGTGCGGGAGGGGCTTCTCATTGGTTCACTGTACCTGGCTACAAGAACTGAAATGAATTTCAAACATTACCTGGCAGCTGGAGCAATTGCCATATCACTTGTGGCGGTCAGCCGATTCATGGGTGGTTACGCAGTTGACGAGGCACAAGCAAAAAAACACGCTGCCATCATTGTTGCCGAAATTGAACGCATCCTTGGTCATAGCATTGGAAAAAGCGAGGAAGGACGCTTGGTAAAGCCAGGCGGAGTTTGGCTCACCGCGAGATTGCCGGCTCATGGATATGGACCTGATGCGTATTCTGATTTGGGCGAAACAATGAAACTGAACGGTTGGTCAACGCTGCCAGATAAGCGGCAGGCCTACTGCAAGAACGGAACTATGGCGACACTTAGGTCAGCGGAGAACATCGGCGAAAAATCAAGTGTAGTGGTTGTGGATTTTGAGTTCAGCAGCCTCTCGCTATCACGATGCGGAAAGCCGAAAGATGGCAATAAATTGCGGTGAAATTTTATTCCGCTTATTTTTCAATTTGTCGCGCCATCGACGCGAATTTTAATGATGGTCATGGAGTAATGGATTTTAAATAGAAATGAAAAAGATAATTCTGTCGATGTTGGTATGCGGCTGGTTGGCCGGCTGTGCGAGTGGAGGCTCTGAAATAAGACAGCACGACACCGAGCTTACTGGCGAGGTATCGCAATTGGAGTCGCTGTATGGAAGATATGAAGTGACGGATGCCGAGAGACTGGCACGAGGTGTCAGCGCAGTGGAAATCTCGCGGAGTTCCATCGGAAAGCCAATCTTTAAGTTCTACTACCGGGATAGCAAACAGGTTGATGTCTTCAGCCCGCACTCCTGCGAACTAAGTTCGGGTGCCGCTGGGATTAAGTGCGGAAAATTCTCGTTCCCCGTCTTCACCAGTGAGTTCCCATATATCTGGATAGCACAGCGTCCTGACGGGGAGAACTATCCTCCAAAGCCGTCTGGTGGCTTGCTAGGCCCCGCAAGACAGATGACGGTCGCGCCTGGAGGATACAGGATGTCATTTGTTCTGGACTACCGAGAGAGAATAAGCGACGTAGCGCTTAGGAAAGTTGATTGATTCGGGGGTATTTCCCCATTGGAGGCGCTCATAGTTGGCGTCTTTACTCCCCCAATTTCTTGTTGAGTGATGCGGACAACGTTTCTATTGCGCACGCTGCTAGCGAGCGGCATGACTTCTTCTGTTTTCGCGCAAGTCGCGCCTGCACCCCTCACCGGCCCTGGTCCCGACGTGCAGCGCTTGCAAGAGCAGCAAGCCGAGCAGGCGCGCGAGCGTGCCAACGCCCGCCCGGATGTCTTCACGCCACCCGCACCCGCGCAGGTGATTTCGCTGTCCGCGCTGCCGAAGGAAACGCCATGCTTCCAAATCAACGGCATCACGTTGGAGGACAACGTCTTCTGGTGGTTGCCCGACCTGCTCAAGCCCGTCAATGGCCAGTGTGTCGGCAAGCAGGGGCTGGAGGCGATCGAGCTGCAGGCAAACAACGCGCTGATTGAGCGGGGCTACGTCACTTCGCGGGTCCTGATCCCGAAGCAGAACTTGGCTGGCGGTACGTTGCAACTCAAGGTGTTGGCGGGGCGCATTGGGGCCATCCGAAATGCCTCGGATAACAACATCGGCTGGGCACGGATGGTGTTGCTCGCTGGCCCCGGAGATTTGTTGAACCAGCGCGACTTGGACCAGGCGCTGGAAAGCATTCGCCGCCTGCCGGGTCAGTCGCAGACAAGCTTTGACATCGTTCCTGGCGAGCGCGTCGGTGAATCTGACATCGTGCTCAAGCCGGGTACTGACAAGCGCTGGCACGCATCGCTGTCAGCGGATAACACGGGCTTGAAGTCGACCGGCAAGTACCAGATGAGCGGCTCGCTGGTCATCGACTCGCCGCTGCACCTCTACGACCAACTGTCGATTTCAGCGTCGTCCAATACAGACCGCGGTTCGACCGCAGCAGGCACGCGTTCCTATTCCATCAACTGGAGCGTGCCGGTCGGCTATGCCACGCTCTTCGTCGGCGCCAATCGCTCGCGCTACAACCAGACGGTGGCGGGTTTCGAGGAGCCCATCGTCTACAGCGGCAATAGCTCGGAGGTGAATGCCGGCATCAGTGGCGTGCTGCATCGCGACGCGACGTCGCGCACCGGCGCCCAGTTCAAGCTCTTCCGCAAAATCAACCGCAACTACCTGGAAGACACGGAGATTGCGGTCCAGCGTCGTGACGTCGTGGGCTATGAGGCGTCGATGTCGCATCGCCATTATCTCGGCCCGGTGGTGCTCGATGGCGGGTTTGCGTGGCGAGAGACGCTGCCCGACCATTCCAACGTGCCGGGCGTGGTGGTCGGTGACCCTGGCTACGGCGGGCGCTCACAAGTTGAAACGGCCAACGCAAGCCTGTATTGGCCGTTCAAGCTGGCTAACCAGATGTTCGAGTACACGAGCAACTGGTCTATCCAGCACGCTCGCACACGTGTGCTGCCCAGCGACTACTTCACCATCGGTAACCGCTACACCGTGCGCGGCTTCGACGGTCAATTGACGCTGGCGGCTGAAGACGGATGGTTCTGGCGCAATGAACTGGCATGGCGCGTTGCAGGACAGGCCATCTATGCCGGGGTCGATATGGGCAAGGTGCACGGCCCCAGTGCGGAATTTCTGCTCGGCGACAAGTTGGTGGGTGCCGTCGTTGGTGTGCGAGGGCGCGTGCCATCCGGGCCCTACATGGCCTTCAACTACGACGTGTCGTTTGGTTGGCCGTTGTACAGACCAGCCGGCTTCCGCAGCCAACAGCCAGCAGTGATGGCGCAGGTTGGCGTGGAGTTTTAGCTTCCAGCTTCATCGAGGAGCATCAATGGGTTGCGGCTGCGCGCTGCATAAGGGCGATAGCCGCAACAGAGCGAGCAGCGCTAGCGTCGGTGTGCAACTGGGTAACGCTGTTCTTGTCGTACGTTAAACAATTCCCAGCCGCGTGCGGACGAGCAACGCCCGTGACGCCCATCAATCCGATACCCGGGCTCCCACGTCACCTTCGCGGGCGCCAGCTCCTGTTCGATCGACGCTTTTTGCTTCTCGCCCAGGTAGTCATCCTCAAACAAAAAACGCGATGGCTGCCGGAAACAATTCCCGCAGCCGTTGGCACGCATGCGTTTCTGAGAACCACGCTTCCGCCTCATCGGCGTCGATCGCCAGCTTGATGACATCCTGCGCAACGGGCGTTGACTGCGCGATGCCCCGATGCGGCTCCGGGCTGTAGGGGTAGAAGGTCGGAGTTGTCGCCATGCGCCTGAGTTGTCTACGTCGGCCATCGAGGTCACGTTTCTGGTGAAGCAATATAGCCGCGCCACCCTGCCACTGGTGCAAGGCTAGTTGGAGCGCGCCGCTCCCTCATCGCCCACACA